>NC_005085.1:1200000-2400000 GCF_000007705.1 Chromobacterium violaceum ATCC 12472 | reverse complement strand
GATTCGGCTTGCCTGGCTCGATCAGAAAGAGCTGCACCCCACGAGCGTGTGCCCAGGTCAACATCGCTCGGCTGCAGAATTCCTTGCCGTTATCGGTCCGGATGGCTTTGGGCAAGCCACGTGTCTGCGCCAGCTGGTCGAGGACGCGGGTCAGATGCAGACCTCCCATCGCACGTTCCGGAACAATGGCGACTGCCTCATGCGTGGCATCATCGACTACCGTCAGATTTTTGATGACCCGCCCCTCTGCCGTTCGGTCGAACACAAAGTCCATCGACCAGACCTGATTGGCGGCCAAAGGACGGGCCAGTGGGTGACGGTCGGCCACAGGGATTTTCTTGCGCTTGCGCCGGCGAATTTGCAGACCGGCCTCAGCATAGAGCCGATCCACCCGCTTGTGATTGACCACCATGCCGCTCTGCCGCAGTTTCAAATAGATCATGCCGGCGCCGTAGCGTCGGTGCCGTTGCGCAAGCGCGATGATCTTCGCTTTCAAGACGGCATTGCGATCGGTGGCGGGCTGATAGCGGAATGAACTGGGACTCATGCCGGCCAGGCGCAGCGATTTGCGCTCGCTGAGCCCTTTGCCCACCAGATGGCGCACCAGCTCCCGCCGTGACGGTGCGCTCACCACTTTTTTCTCAGGGCTTCTTTGGCAATCTCGTTCTCGAGCATGGTCTCGGCCAAGAGTTTTTTCAGGCGCGCATTCTCTGTCTCCAGCTCCTTGAGACGCTTGGCCTCCGAGACATTCATTCCGCCGAATTTGTTGCGCCAGAGGTAATAGCTGGCTTCCGAGAAGGCGTGCTTGCGGCACAGTTCGGCAATGGGCATTCCCGCGTCGGCTTCGCGCAGGAAGCCGATGATCTGTTCTTCGGTGAATCGTTTCTTCATATCCAATCTCCGTGTGTGGTTGATTGGACTCTAAAGTCACGTGCTACTCAATACCGGGGGGACGTCGCTGGCCGTCTATCTTCTCCTTGTACACCTGGCCCAGCGTCGATTCGACAAAAGCGGAGCTGGCGCCGAGAAAGGCCACCAGCCACATCCAGAACATCGCGCCCGGCCCGCCGAAGGTGATGGCGGTGGCCACGCCGGCGATATTGCCGGTGCCCACCCTCCCCGCCAGCGTCATCGCCAGCGCCTGGAACGACGACACGCCGGCACTGCTGCTCTGGCGGTTGAACATCAGGCGCAGCATTTCCTGGAAATGCCTCAGTTGCAGAAAACGGGTGCGCAGCGAAAAATACAGGCCCACGCCCAGGCACAGGTAAATCAGCGCCGGACTCCAGACCACGCCGTTGATGGCGTTGACCAACTCCTCCATGGGTTCTCCTTTGTAAGCGAAGGTATGCAATCGGCGTGTTTTTATATTCCTGCTGCCGATTGTCCGACTGGAACCCGCAAGATAATGGTCAAAGCCTCGATGTTTCCAGATGGTTTACTGTAAAAATAAAGTAAATACCCTAAATCAATATCGTCGTTTCGACAGGGAAAATTCGACGGCGCAAACGATAACGCCGCGGCACCTGGGCCGGGCGGCTGGCCCGCGCGTGGTATAGTGTGCCCCCGGTTCCACCAGCAGAAAGCTTCAAGCCATGTCCACCCCCTTCCGCCTGTCCGCGGCCTGCCTGCTGCTGGCCGCGCTCGGCGGCTGCCAGCCGCCGCAACGCATCCAGGCCAGCTACCACTGCGAAGACCAGATTCGGTTCAGCTTCGACCGCCGCACCCAGACGGTGGAAGTATTCCGCGGCGGTGAGCGCTTCAAGGGATATATGGACGAGAAAGGCCTGCTGACCTGGCCCAAGCCGCTGGCGGGAAAATCGCTGCCGGACAGTTTTTACATTTCCCGCAAAACGCCGGACCAGATGAAGCTGTACGGCGGCTTCGCCGGCACCGGCAAGGCGTGCCGGCTGGACCCGGGCTGAGCAAGCGCCGCGCGAGGCTTCGCATCCGGCCTCAGCCAGCGTCCATGGAGCGAGCCGGCGCATTCCGCGACGGCCCCGCTCTGGAGACCGCCATGTCGCTCGCGCTGAACAACTGCCCTCTTACCAACAACACCGCCGTCACCATCCGCGTCGTGCCCGACGCGCCCGGAAACGCCTTCGATGTGCCGGCGGGCCAGACCGTCAATTCCGGCGTGATCGTCTTCGACACCATACAAGTCCCCGGCGACGTGCTGGACACCGACGCCAACCAGGCCGCGAACCAGCTGAACTGCTATTTCGTCCTGGTGGATGGGGAATACCGGCTGAACATCCCCGACGACTTCACCGCGGTATTCAGCTAAATCGAAAAGCCGCCGTCGAAGAAGACCTTGTCGCCGAAGCGCAGCCGGCCGCCGGAAAAGATCAGGTCCAAGTGATGGCTGCCCAGCTCGCCGCCGCCCAGGCCCAGATGCAGTCCTGGGTGGCGCTCCTCGAAGCCGGCGTTGAGTCCGTACAGTCCCTTCACCCCGCAGTTGGTGCCGATGCCGAACTCCGCCACAGCGGCGTTGCCGGGGTTGGCGCTCAGATACTTGTCGAAATCCGCCGAGAAGCGCGCGTCGCCGCAACTGAAGTCCGCCACCCGGCCATCGCGGATGCGCAGCGTCGCGAAATCGCGGACCACGCCGTACTTGGCGGCGAACGGTATCGTGCTGAGAAAGGCGCCGCTGAAACGCACCTCGCCCTTCAGATCGGGAAGGGAGGTGGCGATCTCTCCAGGAACGAGGTCGACATTGCCGTCGCCGTCTATCGAGGTCCAGGATTGATCGGGCCGGATCGAGCCGCGGAGCCATCCGCCGCCCTCCTGCTCGAACGCCACGTATCCGGCTTGCTCCGCCAGCGCGATCAGGCGGCGATTGCGCTCCGCCATCCGCGCCCGCGGCTCGGAGAACGCCTCGTAGAAATAGGCCCCGTAGTCCTTGAACAAGATGGATTTCTTCCAATGGGACTGCATCGCGTGCTTGATCGGCAGCAGGAAGGCCGGGCCGCGCGGATCGACAGACGGCAACGTGGACGAGCGGTACAGGAAAATGAAGACATCGCATTGTTCGATGGCGGCGGTCAGCGCGTCCGCGCTCTCGCACTCCAACTCTGCCAGGCGGATGTCCGCGGCCATGCTCTCCCCGGCACCCTCGGCGATGTCCGCGGCGACCTCGCCGTGAAACGCGTCGAATCCCAGCAACAGGCGGATGGGCTCTCCCGAGGCCGCCTTGTCCCTGGCCGCCGGATGCAGCGCCAGGCAGGCGTACATATTGCGGACGCTTCGCGCCCGCTCTTCGGTGGTGATGCGCATTCAGCTTTCTCCCAAGGTCCGCTGACAAAAACTCGCGGAGCCTCTGGTCCAAAGCGCCGCGGGCCGTGCCAATCGTTCGACGCAGGGAGGCGCAGTCCAGGATCCGTTTTTTGTCGGCGGCTCTAAAAAACGGGGCCGCCAGGGCCCCGTCGTCAGACACGGATTCGGCTGATGCCTATCAGACCGGCCACAATGCGGTGCCGAACGGCACGACGGCCTTGTCCTGCATCATTTCCACCGCTTCGGCGAAGGTTTCTTCCTGGAACCAGGCATCCAGCTCGATATCCGCGCTTTGGATTGGATCGTTCATCTGCATCTCCTTTGTCGTTGGAAAAATCGCAATGCTAGAGCAAATGCCCTAACAAAATCACAGACGCATGAAATGCCGGCAAGTTCTAATCTCGCTTAGTATTATTTATGCTATTAACATTGCAATGGCATCGCGCAATGGCATTACTGCCCGCATCGCCGCCTATACTCACATCACCCCCCACACCGCGAGGTCATCATGCAATCCCCCGGCATTCCCACCAACGAGGCAGAACGCGTCCGGGTGCTGCAAGAGTTGCTGATCCTGGATACCGATCCGGAAGAACGCTACGACGCGATCACCGCCTACTGCCGCTCCCGCTTCGCAGTCAAGATCGCGCTGATCAGCCTGGTGGACAGCGACCGCCTGTGGTTCAAATCCCGCTGCGGGCTGGACGCGAGCGAAACGCCGCGCGACATCAGCTTCTGCGCACATGCCATTCTCGGCGACGACATCTTGGAAATACCGGACGCCAGCAACGACAACCGCTTCAGTGACAATCCGATGGTGCTTGGCGATCCCAATATCCGTTTCTACGCCGGCGCGCCGTTGAAGCTGTCGTCCGGCCACACCATCGGCACGCTGTGCCTGATCGACCCCAAGCCCAAGCGCCTGGCCGGAGAGGAGAAAAGGCATCTGAAAACGCTGGCGCATACCGTGGTGCTGGAGATAGAGGGCAGCCGCGCCGTCAGCGAGCCCGGCTGACCCGCTCGCCGGCTAAGGCTCGGGCCACCTCTGGTAGCCATTCTCGTCGTAGAAAATCTCCGTCAACGCCTCGCCGTTCAGCTCCAGCCTGACAAAGCCGTTCAATACCCGCTCCGGGTACTGGCTGTCGTCTGCGGACCGCGTTTCCGCCCATGCCACCTGCGGCTTGCCGTCCAACACTTTGGCGGGTCCGTACGGAATCGCGCCATGGCCGACGCAGCGGGCCAGCAGCTTGCCCTGCTGCCGGTAGCAGATGACGTTGTGCAAATGCCCCCAATACCAGTAGTCCGGTTCCCGCCCCAGCGCGGCCACCACCTCCTGGTACAACGGCGTCGTGGCCGAGCCGTCCATGGCGTAGCCCTGGTGGTGGGACAGCAGCATAATCTTGCCCTGCCAGCCGGCTGTCACCGTTTTCAGCCACGCGGTCTGCGCGTCGCCCAGCGCGCCGTCCATGTAGAGATTGAACTTCTCCGACCAGTAAGCGGTATCCAACCCCAGAATCAGCCAATTGTGGTTGTACAGGCTGAAGTAGCTGGTGCCCTGCTGCAGGGGAAAGCGCAAACCCAGCTCCTTGAAATAGCCGAAGGCGCCGTTGTACATCTCGTGATTGGAGTTCAACGTGAACTGGCCGTGCGCTCCAGCCGGCCAGGCGGCGAAGTCGCGCAGCTCGTCCGGGGCGGAGCCCGCATAGTAAACATCGCCCAGATGCACCGTATAGTCGGCGGGCTTCGCTTCCATCGCCTTCGCCACCTTGGCGGCGATGTAGTCGCCGCTTCCCCAGTCGCCGGCGATATTGAGGCTGACTTTGTCGGGCATGGCCACATGGTTGGGGCTGGCCGCCCAGGGCGCCCGATTCAGCAGATGCTCGAACCACTCCACCAGCGCCTCGCCCCACTGCGGGTCCAGCAGTTCCCATTTTCGACAGCCCAGCAAGGTGCCGTCATCCATCACCCGCGTGGGCAGCTCCGCCTCGGTGGACGGCAGATGCCTGCCATCCACCACGCCTTCCAGGATGGACAAGCCATGGGCGAACTCCCAGGGAATGTCTATCGGCACGGTGGAGCCGCTGTCTATCAGGTCCAGCGCCTGCTGGTGCACCTGCTTCAGCCGCTCCAACAACTGCTGCTTCTGCTCCAGCGCTTGCTGCGCGCCGACGAGATCATCCTCTACCCGCTTGCGCCAATCGTCGAACATGCCCATTTCCGCCTCCGCTCGCTATCCGGTGCTTACCGCTCACAAGGTTTTCATGTACTCGATCAGATCCCACTTCTCGCTGTCGGACAGATCGGTTCCGTACTCGTGGCCGGTGTTGTGGTTGCCCGGCAGACGGGTGTCGAACTTGAAATAACCGCCGCCCTTGACCTCCGGTCCGGCTGTAATGAAGCCGACGTTGCGGGTGTCGAATACGCTGGAGCCGCGATAGAACGCCTTGGGCCGCTTGTCCGGCTTCTGCAGCAGGTCCCACAGCGTCGGCACCGAGCCGTTGTGCAGGTAAGGCGCGCGCAGCCAGATGCCGTCGGTCGGCGTATTGCTGTAGCTTTGCGTCTTGCGGTACGCGCCGAAGTCGAACGGCGGCTTCTTGAACTCGTGGAACTTGTCCACCAGGCCGACGGTGAAGGAGTTGACGCGGTAGGGGTCGGTGCCCAGCTCGTCCAGCCCCACCGTCACCTGCCCGGTATCGGCCTTGCCGAAGTCATGGCAGCCGGCGCAATTCTTCTCCCACAGCGCCTGGCCGCGGTGCGCGCGCACCTGATCCAGGCCGCCGAACGGCCACTTGGGCGAAGGATGCGCGAGCAGCCAGTCGGTCACGCGCTTGAATTCGGCCGGCAGCACCGACTGCGGCGTCGCGCCCACTGCCATCGCCGCCGCGTAATTGCGCTCCTTGATGTCGTTGTTGTTGCCGTCCCAGTGCAGGTACAGCGACTCGCGCGGCTTCTGGTTCCAGATCTGCGGCAGGTCGACGGTGCCGATGGTGGAGTCGTCGGGGAAGCCGAACACCGCCATCTTGGTGGGGTTGAAGGTATCGGTGCGGCCCGGTCCCTGAACCGGCCGCAGCTTCTGCCACGCATACTGTTGCTTCTGCTTCAGGAAGGCCTGGCGCGTGGCCGGCACGATCAGGAAGCGGTAGAACAGCTTTTCTATCGGACCCAGGTCGTAATGCTGCTCGATGGCGTTCATCACCTTGGCGTTGAAGTCCGGATCGCCGGCGCAGTCGTACAGGAACCACTGGAACGACTCCAGGTTGAGCAGCGCCGCCGGCGCGGTGGGCACCGGCACCGGCACGTCGTCGGCGCTCTTGCGGTACATGCCGGTATGGCACAGCGCGCAATTGGGCTCCACCGACGGGTAGCCTATCTGCCGCTTGGCCAGGCCTATGGGCAGATCATGCCCGCCTTCGTAAATGAAACCGAACGCCTGCCAGCCGGTGCCGAGCCTGGGCATGCGGGCAGCGCACACCTGCGGCAGCACCGAGAACACATACAAGGGAATGCGCGCGTCCGGCCCCAGGCCTATCGCCGCGTACTTGAAGTGGTCGACATCGGACTGGATGGGCGGCTGCGGCACCTCGCGCAGCAGATTGGCCCAAGCCTCGTAGCCGACGAAGGCCAACACCAGCACCACGGCGATGGCGATCTTGCGGCGGGCGCCGGAAAAACACTTGGCCACGCAGCGCCACAAGCCGCACAGGCCGGCGCGGATCAGCGGCCATGGGCGCTGGTCCGGCAGGCCGATGTACAACAAGGCGCCCAGGATGACGAACATCGCGGCGTCGGAATACAGCAGCGGCTTGAAGGCGTCCGGATAGCCCGAGGTCTGGATCAGGTAGATCCAGAACACCACCGCGATCAGCCGGGACAGCACGCACAGCCAGGAATACACCGGGTAGCGGACGGCGCTGACGCCGGCCGGCGCGTAAAACAGGCTGACGCCGACCAGCAGCATGCCGGCGTTCTGCAGCCACGGATACACCGCCTGGCTTGGCAGGCCGAAGCTGCTGTTCAGGAAGTCCGGCCAGAACAGCGCCGGTATCGCGAATACCATGTTCATGGCGATGCCGATCCAGATGAAACGCTGGAACCAGCGCACGCCACACTCCGCGCAACGAGTCTTGTCCATGAAGATGTCCTTGTGAAGACGGCGTCGAATGGCCAGGCGCGGCCGGGACCGGACAGCGGCCCCGGCGCTTCCGCCTCAGCCGCCTGCGGTCTTGTCCAGATGCGCGACGATGGCCGGATAGACATCGGCCGCCGCGTTCTTGCCGAACATGCAGTCGATGTGGCCGTAGCCCGGCACCACCAGCCGGCTGTAACGCTCAGGACCGAAGCGCTGCGCCAGCTTGTCGAACGTGCGCTCCGTGCTCTCCGGCAGGTAGCACTCGTTCTGTTCGCCGCTGATGAACAGAATGGGCATTTGCAACCGGTCGAAGTGCGGCATGTAGATGTCGTCGCCGTCGAAGGACACCAGCCGCCCCTCGCGGCACATCCGCGCCAGATGCTCCATGGTGCGCATGTTCGCCACGCCGAACAGTTCGTGCAGATTGTCGTGCAGCGTCTCGTTCAGGGTTTCATGGCGGTACAGCGATGCGTACATGAAGGTGATGCGGTGGCAGACCGGGTTGTTGCAATAGCCCTGCGCCTCCGCCAGCGCGTAACCCTTCAACGCGGTGTCGTACAATTTCTCGAACCAGTTGGAGTCCGACGCGGTGTAGGCGGTCAACGACGACACGCCCAGCTTGTCCAGCACCGTCGGCAGGTGCAGGCCGGTCTTCACCTGGGTGGCGGTCGGCACCACGATGTCGGCGGCGATCTGCGAGCACACCACCGATCTCACGCCCTCCAGGCCGGCCAGCATGGACATGAAGAAGGTGGTGGCGCCGTAGCAGTGCACCACGCACTGCACGTCGGCCGCGCCGGTGGCCTCGCGTATCCTACGGATCGCCGCCGGATAGTCGTAGCGCGCCACCTGGTCGCCGTCCCACTGCTGCTGGCTCGCCGGCAGCAGGATGCTGACGCGGAAGTCCAGCAGCCATACGTCGTAGCCGTGCTGGTACAGGTACTCCAGCAGATTGGTGGAGATGGTGTCGGTGGAGAAGATGTTCGATCCCACGCCCAGGCCGTGCACCAGCATCACCGGGCCCTTGCCGCCGCCGTTGTAGCGGGTGAGCCGCAGGTTGACGCCGTCCTCGGTCGGAAAGAACACCACCTCGGGCGCGCAGACGTTGAGCGGGCGCTTCTTGCGCGGCGGCGCGTCCGGATTGAAGTAGACATTGGGCGCCAGCACCCCGCCGTAGCTCTCCCACAGCACGCCGGCGAAATACTCGCCGAAGCGGGCAAGCTGCTTCAGCCGCTCCGCCTCGCTGGAGACGTTGAGCACCTTCATCGTGGTCATCTGCCGCGCGAAGTCGGCCGGCTCGATGTGCAGCACGCCGCTGCCGACCACCTCGCCTCCATCGTCCACGCCCCGGTACACCGTCACGTACAGCGTGCTGGTATCGGCCCAGGCCTGGAGCGGACCGTGGTCGCTGGGCACCGACTTGAACGCGCTGAAGAAATACTCGACGCCATCCTCCGCCGTCAGCCGCATCTTGTAGTTCATGTGGCGCTCGCCCACCTGTTGCGGATACGCCTCGAACAGATTGAACACGCCGTGGGTCACCGTCAGCGGCAACGGCGACAGCGCCGGCGCATTCAGCGTGCCGACAATGGTGGCTGGATGGCTGGGATCGGCGATCAGCCTGTCCAGATCGTCCGAGGCCACGGTGACGGTGAAGCCCATCGCCGAGCCGGCGTCCTTGCCGGCCTGATACGCCGCCTCGTACGCGGCCAGGTCCGTGCTCGCCGGTTGGCGGTGAGCGGTGGAAAAGAAGCCTTTCATCGTCTCGGTGAATTCGATGCCCGGCTTGTTCGACTGCGGCTGCCCGCGGCGAGGCGCGGACGGAAGCGAGTAGTCTATCGTCCAGCCGCGGTCGGCGGCCAGCAGCGCCATCGCCCTTTCGCTGACCGCGGAGATGGTGAACAGCGGGTTCACCGCCAGCGAGGTGGGAATCACCGAGCCGTCGGTCACGTACAGCCCGGGATAGACGGCGCTGCCGCTCGCCCCGCTGAATGCCTGGCCCTTGTGGTTGACCACGCCCTGCTCCGCGTCTTCTCCCATCACGCAGCCGCCCAGCGGGTGGACGGTGATCAGGCTGTGCTTGAACAGGTCGGTCCAGATCGGATTGCGCACGTAGATGCCGCCCAGCGCGTGGGTGGCCTCCTGCAGCCTGTCGTTGCCGATCTTGAAGTTGGGCTGCTCGCCCACATCGGGCCAGTCCACCCGCAGCTGGTCGTGATCGTCCAGCGCCATCCGTCCGGCGCCGTCGTCGTGGCTCATGATCAGATAAGTCTGCAAGCGGTTCATCGCGCCGTGATATGGGCCGCGCAGCGCGCTCTCCACCTCGCGCGCCGCATACTTGATCTTGGCCAGCGCGCCGGTTTCCGACGGCTGGCCCAGCTCGGCCGAGGCCGCGGCCATCGCCGGCACCATCACGCCGCCGATGGCGCCGGGGATGGAGCCCTCCTCTATCACCATGCGCCGCCGCCAGCCGCTCTCGTCGCGCATGTCGATGATGGAGGTGATACAGGGACCGACCGGGCCGATCTCCTTGGCCGAGTGCGTGCCGAAACCGATGCCGTTGATCTTGTCGCCGTTGTTGTAGCCGAAACCCAGGATGTCGCCGTTGCCGCTCATGTGCATGCCCAGCTGGTCGGACAGGGCCAGGCCTTCGGCGCGGGAGCGCAGCAGGATCTCGGTGGAGCCGAGCGTGCCCGCGGACAGGATGACGATGTCCGCCTTGACGAACAGCGTAGGCGCGTCGAACTTCTCGCGCCCGGTGCCCACGTACTGGTAATGGACGATCCAGCCGTCGCCGTCCCGCTCCAGATAGCGCACCGACGCCTGGCAGAAAATCTCCGCGCCGTGGTTGCAGGCATCCGGCAGATAGTTCATCAGCGTGGTGTTCTTGGCGCGGTTGTTGCAGCCGGACACGCAGTCGCCGCAGTAATTGCACGGTTTCTGCTCGACGCCGACGTGGTTGAGATCGTTAGGCAGTTTCTCGAAGGTGACGTTGATAGGCGGGCGGTAGAAGGTATGCTTGGCCTTGATGCGCTCGCCCGACTTTTGGTTGGCCTGCAGCTTGGGCAGCGTCGGCGCGGCTTCCGGATAAGGCGTGGGCTTCAGCATTTGCTGCGCCCGCGCGTACCCCTCCTTCAGCAACGTGTCCACATGATCGCGCACGCCCTGCGGCCAGCGCGGATCCTCGAATACCTGCGGTTCCGGCTGCAGCGAGACGTTGGCGTTGATCAGCGAGGTGCCGCCCAGGCCGCAGCCGACGATGACGTTCTGCTGCGCGTTGACATGCAAATCGTAAAGGCCGGTGCGCGAGCCGAGGTGTCCGTCCGGATGATGGACCTGGAATTCCTCGGTCGCCTCCGCCAGCGTGTCGGGATACTCGCCGGGGATGATCTCCCGACCCCGCTCCAGCAGGCAGACCGAGCGTCCGGCTCTGGCCATCCGCGACGCGGCGATGCCGCCGCCGTAGCCGGAGCCGATCACCACGACTTCGTAATGTTCCTTGATTTCACTGATGGGAGTAGCGATTCGCACCATTGACTTGCTCCTGGGAAGGATCAATCAGTCAGGCCACGAATACCATTGCAGAAGGCGCGAAGCAGGCGGGCTGCGGGCGCGGTTGCCGGCCATCCGCAGGATGGCGGGACCGGCGATATTGTCATTGTGACGGCATGATTTGATCTAGGTCAGAACAATGCCGGTGTCAATGGCGCCGTTAAGTTTTTGTGTCCGGCCCGGCGCGCGCCAGCCAAGCCGCGCGGAGCGGGCCAAAGTCCGCTCGCCGAAAACATTGGCAAATAAAAAACCGCCGCGGCTCGTGGTCCGCGGCGGCTTATGGACGATGGAAGCCTTACTGGCCCAGCATGGCCTTCGCCACCGCTTCCGCCACCTTGATGCCGTCGACGCCGGCCGACAAGATGCCGCCGGCGTAGCCCGCGCCCTCGCCCGCCGGAAACAGGCCCTTGATGTTCAGGCTCTGGAAGTCCTCGCCGCGGGTGATGCGCAGCGGCGAGCTGGTTCGGGTTTCCAGGCCGGTCAGCACCGCGTCGTGAAGATCGTAGCCGCGGATCTGGCGGGCGAAATGCGGGATCGCCTCGCGCATCGCCTCCACGCAGAAGTCCGGCAGGATGCGCGCGAGGTCGGTCATGGTCACGCCCGGCTTGTACGACGGCTCCACGCTACCCAGCTGGGTGGACGCCTTGCCGGCCATGAAATCGCCCAGCAACTGCGCCGGAGCGAAGTAATCGCCGCCGCCCAGCTCATAGGCCTTGCTTTCCAGCTCGCGCTGGAAGTCCAGCCCGGCCAGCGGGCCGCCCGGATAATCCACCTCGGGCGAAATGCTGACCACGAAACCGGAATTGGCGTTGCGCTCGTTGCGCGAATACTGGCTCATGCCGTTGGTGACCACGCGCTTCTCTTCCGAGGTGGCCGCCACCACGGTGCCGCCCGGGCACATGCAGAAGCTGTACACCGCGCGGCCGTTGCCGGCGTGATGCACCAGCTTGTAGTCGGCCGCGCCCAGGATCGGGTGGCCGGCGTACTTGCCCCAGCGCGCCGCGTCGATCAGCGATTGCGGGTGTTCGATGCGCACGCCGACCGAGAACGGCTTGGCCTCCATGTACACGCCGCGCTTCTCCAGCATCTGGAAAGTGTCGCGCGCGCTGTGGCCCAGCGCCAGCACCACGTGGTCGCTCAACACCTCGCCGCCGTCGGCCAGCTTGACGCCGCGCACGCGGTCGCCGTCCAGGATCAGGTCGTCCACGCGCTGCTCGAAACGGATTTCGCCGCCCAGGGCGATGATCTCGGCGCGCATGTTCTCGACCATCGAAACCAGCCGGAAGGTGCCGATGTGCGGCCGGGCCAGATAGAGGATCTCCTCCGGCGCGCCGGCCTTGACGAATTCGGTCAGCACCTTGCGCCCCAGATGGCGCGGATCCTTGATCTGGCTGTACAGCTTGCCGTCGGAGAAGGTGCCGGCGCCGCCCTCGCCATATTGCACGTTGGATTCGGTATTGAGCTCGCTTTTGCGCCACAGGCCCCAGGTATCCTTGGTGCGCTGGCGCACTTCCTTGCCGCGCTCCAGCACGATGGGCTTGAAGCCCATCTGCGCCAGGATCAGCGCGGCGAAGATGCCGCAGGGGCCGAAGCCGACGACGACGGGCCGGGACTTGAGGCTTTCCGGTGCCTGGGCGACATAGTAATAATGGGTGTCCGGGGTGGGCATGACCCGGCGGTCGCCCTTGAAACGGGCAAACAGCTTGTCTTCATTGGCTACGTCGACATCGATGATGTAGACCAGGCTCATCACGCCTTTGCGCGCGTCGTAGCTGCGCTTGAACACGGTGAAACCGCGAACTTCGTCCGCCGGCGCCTTCAGGAAACCGGCGACGGCGTCGGCCAATTCCTCCTGCGTATGGTCCAGCGGCAGTTTCAGTTCGGAAATACGCAACATAAAAAATCCAGTAACAGGTTGGTGTCTATTCAACGAGGCGCCATTGTAGCGGCAAACCGGGCTGCCGGCACGACCAGGGTCAAGCCTGCGATTGAAATCCCCTGGCTATTTGGCTATAGCGTACTGTGGCCATGGCCACCGGCATGGCTTTGCCTGCCACGCCTGCCGTCCACCACCAGACTGACGGAACCTTAGCTGCCGCGACATTCCAGATAGCGCGGCAAAGCATTCAAGCTGCAGGTTATCGGGACTGCTCCTGACTCGATGCTTCCGCCGCGACGACAACAAGGCCATATCGCCACGCGCGCGGCATTTGCCGGGAAAATCGAGCCGAGCGGGAAAGTTTTGCATCAAGGAGAATCCTAATGGATCTGGACATTCTCACCCAACCGGCCGTCCGGCTGGCGATAGAGGCATTGCAGCACGGCGACCATGCCGGATGGATGGCGCAGTTCAGCGCCGACGCCACGCTGACCGACGATGGGCTGCCTGCCAATTTCCACAAGTTCAGCGAGCACGCGATGGGACATGAGCGCTTCACCAGCATCGACAGAGTGGAAAACCACGGCCTGGACGTATATGGCGGCTTCCACAGCGACCGCTGGGGCGATTTCAACACTTATTTCAAATTCCAGCTCGATGTCAACGGCAAGATCCGCCAGTTGGACATCGGCCAGGACAGCTGAGCACCTGCCCGGGCGGCCCCGTTTCCACCCGGAAGTCCGACACTATAATTGCAGCATCCACACCATATGACCAGCTGGCGTCATGGGAGAGGCGATGCACCAGATACTGGTCGTAGACGACGATGCCGTATCGCAGCAATTCCTCGTGATGGTGTTGCAACGCCTCGGCTACGCAAACGTGGTCGTCGCCAGCGACGGCCTCGATGCGTTGATCCAGCTCGATGCCGGCGACCGCCGTTTCGACGTGATCTTCTGCGACCTGGACATGCCGCGCATGGACGGCATCGAATTCGTCCGCCACCTCGGCGAGCGCGCTTTTCAGGGCAAGCTGCTGATTTCCAGCGGATTCGACGAGCGCGTGCTGGAATCGGTGGCGGAACTCGCCCGCATGTACGATCTGTGGCTGGCCGGCGTGCTGCCCAAGCCCATCAACCACCAGGCGCTGCAACGCCTGATCAACCAGGCTCCGCCCGCCTCTCGCCATCCGACCCACGCCGTGGCGCCGCCCACCGAGGACGAATTGCGCGCCGCCATCGGCAAGGGCGAGATCCGTCCTTTTCTTCAACCCCAGGTCTTGCTGGCCGACGGACGAATCCGGTCGGCGGAAGTGCTTGCGCGCTGGCAGCATCCCCGCCTCGGGCTGATCGGCCCCCAGCAATTCATCCAGCTGGCGGAACACTCCAGCCTGATCACCGAGCTGACCCTGCAATTGCTGAAGCAGGCGGCCGCCTCGATGGACAGGCTGCCCAGCGAGACGCCGATGGAGATGTCGCTCAATCTGTCGGTGGCGTCGCTGAACGAGATCGCCCTGGTCTCCCAGTTCGAACGGATACTCAACGACTGCGGCTTTCCCTTCAGCCGCCTGACCGTCGAAGTGACCGAAACCGGCCTGATGGCCAACCCGACCCGCGCGCTGGAGCTGCTGACCCGCTTGCGGCTGAAAGGCGCGCGGCTGGCGATAGACGACTTCGGGACGGGCTTCGCCAGCATGGATAGGCTGTCGCGCATTCCCTTTACCGAGTTGAAGATAGACAAGAGCTTCGTCATCGACGCCGCCCGCAACCCCACCAATCTATCCATCGTGCGCGCCAGCGCCGAGCTCGGCCGGCAACTGGGGCTGGTCGTGGTGGCGGAAGGCGTGGCGACGGAGTCGGAATGGCGGCTATGCCAGCAACTGGACGTGGAAATCGTCCAGGGGTCGTTCATTTCGCCGCCGGTGGATGCGGAAAGCTTCCGCCGTTGGCTGCTGAAACACCGCGGCGTATTCCTGCGCGCCGCGCCCGATCTTTCAGATACCGGTTGAAAGCCCGAATGCAAAGGAGCCTAGCCATGCCCGCCCTCAGCCGCGCCATTGCGATCTTGCTGTTCCTGGCCGTCTCCCTGTGCCACGCCGAAAGCCCCCAGCTGCCCAGGCCCGCCGGCAAGGTCGTCCTGACCGTCAGCGGCCAGATCAGCAACAAGAACCGCGACAACGACGCGGTGTTCGACATGGACATGCTCGCCAAGCTGCCGCAGCACACGATCGCCACGCGCACCCCCTGGCTGCCCGGCGTCAGCCGCTTCACCGGCCCCTACCTGCAGGACGTGCTCAACCTGGTGGGCGCGAAGGGGCACATGCTGCGGGCCGTCGCGCTGAACGATTACAAGACCGACATCCCGCTCGACGACGCCTCCCGCTACCAGGTGGTGCTGGCCCGCCTGCTCAACGGCAAGCCGATGCCGGTGCGCGACAAAGGGCCGCTGTTCATCGTCTACCCCTACGACAGCCAGGCCGTGCTGCGTTCGGAGGTCTATTACAACCGTTCCGCCTGGCAATTGAAGTCGCTGCAGGTCGAGTAACGCCATGACTCAGGGCAAATGGCAATCCACTTCCTGGCGCCTGTTGCTGGCCATAGGCATCGCGCTATCCTGCGTGTTCGCCGGCGTCGCCTACATCCAGCATCGCCAGTCCCAGATTCTGACCAACGCGGTGCTGTATCAGGACGACAACATCATTTGGGCCTATTTCCAGCTGGAAGCGGAAAACCTGCACCTGCAAACCGCGCTCCACGCCGCGCAGCACGATCAGATGTCGCCCGAGGACCTGCAGCAGCGCTACGACATCTTCGTCAGCCGCGTCGGCATCATCCGCGGCGGCCAATATCGCAGGCTGCTGCAAGACCAGCCCCAGTTCCTGCTGATGCAAGCCCGGCTCGACGCCTTCATCCGGCAGGGAGACGCCTATTTCAGCGCCGCCAACGCGGCGAACGACCACGCGCGCCAGGCCAGGCTGGAAAGGCTGTCCGCCTCGCTGTCGGACGGGCTGCACGATCTGTCGCTGCAGGCCAACCAGGCCGCGGCCCTGCAAGTGGACAACCGCAACCGCACCATGCAGCAGTACATCGCGGTCAGCAACTGGCTGATGACATTCGAATGGCTGCTGATCTTCGGCTTCGGCTTCACCGTGATTCGCCAGCTGCGCCAGCTGGAAAAACGCCGGCAGACCCTGGAAACGCTGACCGACAATCTGGAAGAAGCCCGCAGCCAGGCCGAGGCGGGCAGCCTGGCCAAGAGCGCCTTCCTCGCCAACATGAGCCACGAAATCCGCACGCCGCTCAACGGCGTCCTCGGCATGCTGGCGCTGCTGGCCGACAGCCATCCCAGCGCCAGCCAGGCCAACTACATCCGTACCGCGGAAGAGTCGGCTCGCCATCTGCTCTTGCTGCTCAACGACGTGCTGGACGCCAGCAAGCTGGAGTCCGGCAAGCTTGAACTGGCACCGGTCACCTGCAATCTGGCCTATTTGCTGCGCCAGGTGACCAATTTGATGAACGCCCAGGCTCAAGCCAAGGGACTGATGCTGAACCTGGAAATGGCTTCGGAAATACCGCAATGGGTGGAGCTGGACCCCACCCGTTTGCGCCAGATAGTGCTCAACCTGCTGAGCAACGCCATCAAGTTCACCGAGCGGGGCGGCGTCACCGTGCACGCGTCGGCGACGGCGGGAGAGCAGCCCGGCACGGCTCAGCTGCTGCTGGTGGTCACCGATACCGGCATAGGCATGGACCAGGCTACCCTCTCCAAGCTGTTCAAGCGTTTTTCCCAAGGCGACGGCTCCACCGCCCGCCAGTTCGGCGGCAGCGGACTCGGTCTGGAAATCTCCCAAAGCCTGGCCCAGCTGATGGGGGGCGGCATATCGGTGAGCAGCGTTCCGGGCCAGGGCAGTTGCTTCCAGCTGACGCTGCCGCTCCGGGTGATCGCCGCGCCCGACCTGCCTCCCGAAACCGCGGAGGCGTCCTTCAGCCACGATGTGCTGGGCAGGCCGCTGCGCATCCTGGTAGTGGACGACAACGCGGTGAACCGCAAGTATCTGCAAGCGCTGCTGGAAAGGCTGAACCAGCAGCCTACGCTGGCCTCGGATGGTCCGGAAGCCTTGCGCCTGGCCGCCAGCCAGCCCTTCGACCTGACCTTGATGGACCTGCACATGCCGGGAATGGACGGCGCGGAGACCGCGCGCAGGCTTCGGAAAGAGGCGCAAACGCCAGGAATGCCCATCGTCGCGCTGACGGCGGACGCGTTCCCGGAGACGCGCCAGCAGATGCTGGCGCAGGGCCTGGACGACTTCCTGACGAAACCGCTGGGACGCGACCAGTTGCTGGCGGTGCTCCAGAAGCTATTCCCCCCCGAACCCGGCGCCGCGCCCCAGACAAGGGAGGAGCCGGCCCTGGATGCCCGCACCATCGCGGACTTCATCGAACTGCTGTCTGAGGAGCAATACCGGCAATTGGTGGAGCAATACTTCTCCAGCCACCAGGAATCCATCCGGCAACTGCAGCTCAATCAGCAGCAGCCGGATCGGGAGAGCCTGTTCCACCTCGCGCACGGCCTGAAGGGCGGCGCGGTGACGCTGGGGTTCGCCAGCCTGGCGCAGCGCTGCCTGGAGCTGGAGCAGCAATCGGTGCAGTCCAATTGCACGCCTGCGCCGCAAATCGCACTGGTGATCGCCCAGTTCCAGGCCACCCGGCAGGCCTGCATCGCGCAGGGGTATCTGCATTGTCAGGTGGGTTAGCGCCAGCCTTGCCGCGCAATGGCTGTCGGAGCCGACAGAGCGCAGAAAAAGACGGAAGAAGCTCGGGAATCGTTGCCCCGCGCCTCAGGCCACCCTCACCAGCCGGCCGCCATCCTGTTCCGGCGTTTCGAACCGTTTCCAGTCCACGATCATCACCTGGCTGAGTCCGCACTCCCCGGCCAGTTGCGCCTCTATCTCTTCCAGCACCTGATGGCTGTGGATCACGCCATTGATGGCGACTTCGGCGCGACGCATCACGCTGTCGTCCGTGGTGACAAACCAGATGCAGTAACGGCTCATCGGCGACCCTCCGGCTGGGTGCTGCAAGATTAAGCTGACAAGTCTAAATATCGTTCCAATTGGCGCCAGACTGCAAGTTTTGCCTCGTAGGCCTGCGTATGCGCCGGGCTGGACGAGGGCAAACGCGCAACGGCCAGCCCCAGCCCCGCCAGTTGCGCCTCCGCCTTGGCCGCGGCGGCGCCGTTGAAAGCCACCGCTCGCAACGACGGCAGGCTGGCGGCGAAATCGGCCAGGTCATTGTGCCGGATGTCGCGCAGATCGGCATCCAGGCTGCCCTTGCGGCGAGCCTGGGCCACCACGTCCCACAAACCCACGCCGGCAGCGCGCAAGACGGCCAGGCGGGCATCGTACGGCAGCGCGGCCAGGTCGCGCCCCAGCACGTCGCCCAGCAGCCGCCAGAACTGGTTGCGCGGATGGGCGTAGTACTGGCTGGCCGCCAGCGAGGCATCGCCGGGCAGCGAGCCCAGGATCAGCAACCGGGTATCGCCATCCGCCACCGGCGGGAAACAGCGTTTGCCGTCCTGCTCCGCCATGCTAGAACAAGGCGCCCTGGTGGCTGGCCAGCCAGGCCTTGACCGGCCCGAAGGTCTTGCGGTGCGCAGGCAGCACGCCATGCGCCTCGATGGCGGCCAGGTGCTCGGCGGTGGGATAGCCTTTGTGGCGGGCGAAACCGTATTGGGGATGGAGCGCATCCAGCGCCACCAGCTCGGCGTCGCGCGCGGTCTTGGCCAGGATGGAGGCGGCGGAGATGGCCGCCACCTTGGCGTCGCCCTTGACGATGGCCTCGCCCGGCACCGGCAGATGCTTGGGCACGCGGTTGCCGTCTATCTGGGCGAGATCCGGCCTCACCGGCAACCCCTCCACCGCTCGCGTCATGGCCAGCATGGTGGCGTGCAGGATGTTGAGCTTGTCGATTTCTTCGACGCTGGCGCTGGCGACGCACCAGGCCAGCGCGTCCCGCTTGATCAAGACGGCAAGCTCGTCGCGTTGCGCCTCGCTCAACACCTTGGAGTCGGCAAGCCCGGCGATCGGTTTGGCCGGATCCAGGATGACGGCGGCGGCGAACACGGCGCCGGCCAGCGGACCGCGGCCCGCCTCGTCCACGCCCGCCACCCGCAGCTTCAATGGCATCGCGCCACCTCCAGCACCGCGCGCGCGGCGCGGGTGGCCGTATCCTGCTTCAAGGCCAGGTGCAGTTCGGTGAACGCCTTTTCCATGTCGGCCCTGGCCGCGGAGTCGGTGTACAGCCGCTGCATCTCCTCGGCCAGCTTCTGCGGCGTGGCCTGCTTCTGCAGCAGTTCCGGCACCACGAAGCGGCCGCACAAGATATTGGGCAGACCGACGTAGGGCAGCTTGATCTTGCGCTTGACCAGCCGGTAAGTCAGGGCGGACAGCTTGTAGCTGATCACCATCGGCCGCTTGGTCAGCGCCACCTCCAGCGTCGCCGTGCCGCTGGTGACCAGCACCACGTCGCTGGCGATCATCGCCATCTGCGCGTGGCCGAACAGCTTGCGTATGGGAAGGTCGCGCGCCTTGAAGCGGTACAGCATCTGCTCGAACTGGTCCATGGTGGCGCGGGTGGCCAACGGCACCAGGAATTGGGCCTCCGGATACTGGCGCAACAGCAGGCGGGCCGTGTCCAGGTAGATGGGCACCATGTATTCCAGCTCGCTCTGGCGGCTGCCCGGCATCAGGGTGAACACCGGCACGCCTTGCGGCAGCCCCAGTTGGTCGCGCATCGCCTCCCGGTCCGGCTCCAGCGGAATCTCGCTGGCCAGCGGATGGCCGACATAAGTCACCGGCACGCCGGCCTGGCGGTACAGCGGCGGTTCCATCGGGAACAGGCACAGCACGTGGTTGACCGCGCGGCCTATCTTCTGGACGCGCTCAGGACGCCACGCCCATACCGAAGGGCTGACGTAATGCACGGTGGGAATACCGCCCTTCTTCAAGCCGGCCTCCAGGCCCAGGTTGAAATCGGGGGCATCCACGCCGATGAAAACATCCGGCCTTTCCTCCAGCAGCTGCTCGCGCAGCCGGCGGCGTATCTTCAGCAGCTCCGGCAGGCTTTTCAGGACTTCGGAGTAGCCGCGCACCGCCAGCTTCTCCTGCGGCACCATGCTGTGGAAGCCGCGGGCTTCCATGCGCGGGCCGCCGATGCCGGCGAATTCGATGTCGCTGCGGTGCGCGCGCAGCGCATCCATCAGGTGGGCGGCCAGCAGGTCGCCGGAAGCCTCCCCGGCCACCATGGCAACCTTCAAGGCCCCCTTGCGCTTGAACAGTTGGTCGCTCATAAGCTCAGCGGATGATGCCTCGCGCCGATTGTCCGAAGAAGCGCACGAACGGCTCCAGCTCGGCATGGCCTTCGCCCGCTTCGGCCAGAATGGCGGCCTTGGCCTCGTCGTAGCTCAAGCCCTGGCGATACAAGGTCTTGTAGGCGTTGCGGACGCGGCGGATCTGCTCGGGCGTGAAACCGCGGCGCTTCATGCCTTCCGCATTGATGCCGGACGGCACCGCGCGGTTGCCGTGCGCCGTCACATACGCCGGAATGTCCTGCGCCACCGCGCTGGCGAAGGCGGTCATCGCGTGCTCGCCGACGATGACGAACTGGTGCACGCTGGTGAAGCCGCCCAGGAACACCCAGTCACCGAGGTGGACATGGCCGGCCAGGGTGGCGTTATTGGCCAGGATGATGTGGTTGCCCACCTGGCAGTCGTGCGCGATGTGCACATAGGCCATGATCCAGTTGTCGCTGCCGACGCGGGTGACGCCGCCATCCTGCACCGTGCCGGTATTGAAGGTGCAGAACTCGCGGATGGTGTTGTTGTCGCCTATCTCCAGCCGGGTCGGCTCGCCGGCGTATTTCAAGTCCTGCGGGATGGCGCCCAGCGAACAGAACTGGAACACGCGATTGTTCTTGCCGATGGCGGTATGGCCTTCGATCACCACGTGCGGGCCTATCCAGCTGCCGGCGCCGATGCTGACGTTGGGGCCGATGATGGAATAGGCGCCGATTTCGACGTCGTCGGCGATCTGCGCCTTGGGATCTACGATTGCGGTCGGATGAATGGCCATGTTCACACCTCGCGGCGCGCGCACATGATCTCGGCTTCGCAAGCCACCTGGCCGTCCACCAGCGCGCGCGCGGCGTACTTGCCGATGCCGCGCTTGACGGTCATCTGCGTCACTTCGAACACCAGTTGGTCGCCCGGCACCACCTGGCGCTTGAAGCGGGCGTTGTCGATGCCGACGAAGAAGTACAGCTCGTTCTCCAAGCGTTCGCCCTGGCTCTTGATCGCCAGGATGCCGGCGGCCTGGGCCAGCGCCTCGATGATCAGCACGCCCGGCATCACCGGATATTGTTCGAAGTGGCCGACGAAGAACGGCTCGTTGATGGTGACGTTCTTCAGCGCCTTGATGCGCACGTTGGGCTCCATTTCGGTGACGCGGTCAACCAGCAGGAACGGGTAACGATGCGGCAGGCAGCGCATGATCTCGCGGACATCGATCGAGACAGCGTGTTCACTCATGAGGTTCTTCCTTCGATTTTTTCAGTGTTTCCAGTTCCCGCTCAAGCTGCTTCACGCGCTTGGCGAAATCGTCCAGATGACGCACGTGGACGGCGTTGGACAGCCAATCCTTCATGCTTTGCAACGGGTAGGAGGACGCGTAGTTGCCGGCCTCCTTGATCGACTTCGACACCAGGGTGCCGCCGCCGATATGAGTGCGGTCCGCCACTTCGATGTGGCCGACGAACATCGCCGCGCCGCCGACGGTGCAGCGCGCGCCGATCTTGGTGCTGCCGGCGATGCCGACGCAGCCGGCGATGGCGGTATGCTCGCCGATTTCAACATTGTGGGCAATCTGCACCAGGTTATCTATCTTGGCGCCCTTGCGGATCACCGTATCCACCAGCGCGCCGCGGTCCACTGTGGTGTTGGCGCCGATCTCGACGTCGTCCTCCAGCACCACCCTGCCCGTTTGCGGGATCTTGAACCAGTGGTCCTTGTCCCAGGCCAGGCCGAAGCCGTCGCCGCCGATCACGCTGCCCGAGTGCACGCCGACGCGGTTGCCGATCACGCAGTCATGATAGATGGTGACATTGGGGTAAAGCGTGACGTCGTCGCCGATCTCGCAGCCGTCGCCGACCACCACGCCTGGCATCAGGCGGCAGCGCTCGCCGATGACGACGTTGTCGCCGATGGTCGCGTTGGCCGCGATCTCGCTGCTCTCGCCTATCCGGCAGCCCACGCCCACCACCGCGCGCGGATGGATGCCGGCGCGCGGCGCCTTGGGCGGATGGAACAGCGTCGCCAGCCGCGCGAAATACAGATAGGGATCGGCGGCCACGATCAGCGAGCGGTCCGGCAGCTCGGCGGCCAGCGCCTCGGTGACGATCAGCGCGTCCGCCGCGCTTTCCAGCATCTGGCGACGGAACTTGGCGCTGGCGACGAAGGCGATCTCGCCGGCGCCGGCCAGCTCAAGCGGGGCCAGCCGGGACACTTCCCGGTTCGGGCCGCGCAGCGCTCCGCCCAGTTGCTTTACGATGTGTTCGAGTGTGTAGGACATCAAAAACAAAGCCGACTCGGGGTCGGCTTACTCCGGTGACGGTTGAGACGATTACTTGTCCAGCTCTTTCAGCACTTGCGGCGTCAGATCGAACTTGGGGTTGATGTACACCGCTTCCTGCAGGATCAAATCGTAGTTTTCGCGCTGGGCGATATCCTTGACCGCGCGGTTGGCCCGCTCGGTCACGCCGGCGAACTCCTCGTTGCGGCGCTGATTGTAATCCTCGGCCAGTTCGCGGGACTTGGCGCGGTAATCGCGGTCCAGCCCCGCGTACTCCCGCTCGTAACGCTTGCGGTCATCCGGCGACAGGCTGTTCTTGGCCAGCATGGACTCCAGATCCTTGGCCCGGGTCTCCATCTTCTTCAGCTCCTCGCGGCGGCTGGAAAACTCCTTGTCCAGCTTCTTGTAGATGGCCACGGACACGCCCGCTTCGCGATAGATGCGCTCGATGTTGACGAAGCCCAGCTTGAAGTCGGCGGCATGAACCGGCAGCGCCGCCACGCTCAGCACCGCCAGCCACCATTTCAATGCTTTCATGATCTCATCCTGTAACGGTTAGAACGCCGTGCCCAACTGGAACTGGAAGCGCTGGATCTTGTCGCCCTGCTCTTTCTTCAGCGGGTTGGCGATACTGAACTTCATCGGCCCCATCGGAGACAGCCAGGTCAGCGCCAAGCCCGCGGAATAGCGGAAGCCGTCGCTCGGCGAGCTGGTGATGCCCTGCGCTTTTTCCGCAGCCGTCAGGTTGGTGTTCCACAAGGTGCCCGCGTCGAAGAACAGGCTGGTGCGCAGCGACTTGTTGTCCTTCATCCCCGGGAAGGGGAACAGGATTTCCACGTTCGCGACCGCCTTGCGGTTGCCGCCCAGGTAGGAATTCGCCACCGAGTCGTACGGGCCGATGCTGCTGCTGTCGTAGCCGCGGACCGAACCCAGGCCGCCCATGTAGAAGTTCTTGAAGAACGGCAGCTGCTTGGTTTTGCCATAGCCGTCAGCATAGCCCAATTCGCCGTTCAGCATCAGCGTGAAGTCCTTGGACAGCGGGAAGAACCAAGTCTGCTGATGAGTCAGGCTGTAATACTGCAGCGAGCCGCCCGGCAGGCCGAAGTCGGCGTTGACGCGGATGCTGGCGCCGCGGGTCGGCCACAGCGCGCTGTCCCGGGTGTCCCGGCCCCAGCCCACGGTGCCCAGCACCGTGTAGTTGCTGTTGCCGTACTGCTTGACGAAGTCGATGTACTGCTGCGGGCTGTTGCTGTACGTGGTGATGTCGGTCTTTTCCGCGCCGATCGTGAAATTGATGCGGTCGTACTCGGTGATCGGCACGCCGAAACGCATGTCTGCGCCGGTGGTGCTGGTTTTGTACGCGGAAATCGAGGTGGCGTCCGGGTTGTAGACGCGGTTGTACAGGTCGTAGCCCAGGCTGACGCCGTCCGGGGTGAAATACGGGTCGGTGAACGACAGCGAGTAGTTCTTGTTGACCTTGCCGGTGGACATGCCCAAGGACATGTACTTGCCCGAGCCGAAGATGTTGCTCTGGGAGATGTTGGCGCCCAGCACCAGGCCCTCGCCCTGCACATAGCCCAGGCTGCCGGAAATGCTGCCGGTGGACCGCTCCTTCAGGCCGATGTTCATGTCTACCTGGTCCGGCGCGTCGGCCACCGCCGGGGTTTCGACGTTGACGTCCTCGAAATAGCCCAGCAGCTCCAGGCGCTCCTTGCTGCGCTTGACGTTGGCGGCGTTGTAGGGCGCGCCTTCCAGCTGGCGCAGCTCGCGGCGGATCACTTCGTCGCGGGTCTTGCTGTTGCCGGCCACATTGACGCGGCGGACATAGGTCTTGCGGCCCGGATCGACAAAGAAGGTGAAGGCGGCGGTCTGCTTTTCGCGGTCGATGTCCGGCAGCACGTTGACATTGGCGAAGGCGTAGCCCTCGTTGCCCAAGCGGTCGCTCAGGGCCTTCACCGACTCGGTGACCTTCTCATTGTTGAAAGTGTCGCCGCGCTTGACCTGCATCAGCTTCATCAGTTCGGCTTCCGGCACCTTCAGGTCGCCGGCCAGGCGCACGTCGGACACGGTGTACTTCTTGCCCTCGTGCACGTTGATGACCAGGTACATGTCCTTCTTGTCCGCGCCGATCGACACCTGGGAGGAGTCGATGCCGAATTCCATATAACCCTGATTCTGGTAGAAGGCCTTCAGCTTCTCGAGGTCGCCGGTCAGCTTCTGCTTGGAATACTGGTCGTCCTTGGTGATCCAGGACAGCCAGCCGCCGGTGGTCAGGCTGAACTCGTCCAGCAGCTTGGACTGGGCGAAAGCATTGGCGCCGACGATGCGGATTTCCCTGATGCGGGCGGTCACGCCTTCATTGATGTCCAGCGTCACCGCCACCCGGTTTCGTTCCAGCTTGGTGACGGTGGGCGTGATTTCCACCGAGTACTTGCCGCGGCTGTAATACTGACGCTTCAGCTCCTGCACCGCGCCGTCCAGCAGCGCCTGGTCGAAGATCAGCGATTCCGCGAAGCCATTGTCCTTCAGCGCCTTCTTCAACTGGTCCTTGCTGAATTCCTTGGCGCCGTTGATGTTCAGCTGGGTGATCACCGGGCGTTCGGCCACGGTGACGATCAGCGTGTCGCCGCGGCTTTCCACGCGCACGTCGTTGAAGAATCCAGTGCCGAACAGCGCCTTGATCGCTTCCTTGGCCTTCGCGTCGGTGAAGGTGTCGCCCACCTTGACCGGCAGATAGTTGAAGACCGTGCCCGGCTCGGTACGCTGCAGGCCTTCAACGCGGATATCCTTGATCACAAACGGATCTGCAGCCATGGCAACGGTGGCCATGGTCAGGCCCATTGCGGCTACTGCGAGTCGCTTCAATTTCATAGGTTTGTTTTAACCCCCAAATAGGCGGCTGAAATCGTTCAGCATGGCAAAAGCCATCAAAGACGCCAGCAATATGAAACCAATTTTTTGTCCGAGCAATTGCGCCCGCTCGCTGACGGGCTTACCTCTGACCAGCTCCGCGACATAATACATTAAGTGGCCCCCATCCAGAACCGGTATGGGCAGCAGATTGAGCACCCCTATGCTGACACTGATCAGGGCCAGGAATTCCAGATAGGCGGCCAGCCCCTCCCGAGCGGTCTGGCCGGCCACGTTGGCGATCGTCAACGGGCCAGACAGGTTGTTCAGCGAAGCGCGCCCTATCAGCATGTTGCCGAGAAACTTGACGCTCATCCAAGCCGTTTCGCCGGTCTTGGCCCAGCCGGCGGCGAAAGCGCCGGCGGCGTCGTAATGCTGGGTGAAGGCGAGCCTGTCGCTCCAGGACCGGTCAGGCAACGGCCCCACGCCGATGCGGCCGACCACTTCGTCCTCCTGGGTGACGGCCTGCGGCCGCAGCTTGATGTCCAGCGGCTTGCCGCCGCGCTCGACGCGCACCGTCAGCTCCTTGCCCGGGCTATTCCGGACCAAGTGAACCCACTCCTCCCAGTTCCTGAGCATGACGCCGTTCACCGCCTGCAGCTTGTCGCCGACCTTGAAGCCGGCTTTCGCCGCGGGCCCCTTTTCCTCCAGCGCGCCGACCTGCAACAGGAAACGCGCCGGCGACAAACCGGGATCGCCCTGCTGCAGCGCCTGCTCGGCCTTGTCGCCGAAACGGCGCGCGTCGATGTCGCGCCGCTTTCTGGCGCCGGAAGCCTCCTGGACCTCGACCGGCACTGCGGGGGACGACATCGCCGCCTCCACGATATTGAGCCGCACCTCTTGCCAGCTGGAAACCTTTTGCCCCGCCACGGCGAGGATGAGGTCTCCTTCCTTGAAACCGGCGGCGGCGGCCGGCGTCTGCTCGACCACGGTCCCGACCAGCGGACGCAGCTGGGGCACGCCCTGGGCGATCACCGCCCAGTACAGCAGCGCCGCCAGCAGCAGATTGGCCAGCGGTCCGGCGGAAACGATGGCCATGCGCTTGAGCACGTGCTGGTTGTTGAAAGCCCTGGGACGCTCCGCCGGATCGACGAAGCCCTCGCGTTCGTCCAGCATTTTCACATAGCCGCCGAGCGGAATCGGACACACCACCCACTCGGTTTCCCGCGGCCTGAAACGCAGCAAGGGCGAACCGAAACCGATGGAGAAGCGCTGCACTTTCACGCCGCACAGCTTGGCCACCCAGTAGTGGCCCAATTCGTGAAAGGTCACCAGCAGGCCGATGGCCACCAGGAACGCCAGCAGCGTCAGCATGCAGCCACCCCGCCCTCGGCGAAGCGCCGCGCCTCTTCGTCCCGAGCCAGCAAACCCTCAAGGCTGTCGCTGGCGGCGCAGGATACGCCGCTCAGCGAGGCGGCCACCACGCGCGGAATGTCGACGAAGCGCAAGCGCCCAGCCAGGAAGGCCGCGACCGCCACCTCGTTGGCGGCGTTGAGCACCGCCGGGGCGTCGCCGCCCATCTCCAGCGCGTCGAAGGCCAGCTGCAGACAAGGGAAGCGTTCGAGATCGGGCTTTTCAAACGTGAGATCGGACAAGGAGAAGAAATCCATGGGCTCGACGCCGGCGTCTATGCGCTCCGGCCAGGCCAGCGCGCAGGCGATGGGGGTGCGCATGTCCGGCGAACCGAGTTGCGCCATCACCGAGCCATCGCGGTACTGGACCATCGAATGGATCACGCTTTGCGGATGCACTGCCACCTCGATGCGGCTTGGCGGCACATTGAACAGCCAGCGCGCCTCGATCACCTCCAGGCCCTTGTTCATCAAGGTGGCGGAATCGACCGAGATTTTGCGTCCCATGCTCCAGTTCGGGTGGCGGCAGGCCTCATCCGGCGTGACATGGGCGAGATCCGCGGCGGGGCGATTGCGGAACGGCCCGCCCGAGGCGGTGAGAATGATCTTGCGAACGCCGGCGCCGTCCGGATTGCCTGCGTAATCGGCAGGCAGCGACTGGAAAATGGCGCTGTGCTCGCTGTCCACCGGCAACAGCGCAGAACCGCTGGCGCGCACCGCGTCCATGAACAGGCGGCCCGCCACCACCAGCGACTCTTTGTTGGCCAGCAGGATGCGCTTGCCGGCTCGAGCCGCGGCCAGCGCCGACGGCAGTCCGGCCGCGCCGACGATGGAGGCCATGACCGCGTCCACCTCGGGCAACGCGGCCACCTGGACCAACGCGTCCGCGCCGTGCAGCACCTCGGACCGAAGGCCCGCCTCCGCCAGGCGGGCGCGCAATCGCGCCGCCGCGTCGGCATCGGCCACCACCAGGTAATCGGGACAAAAACGGCGGGCCTGCTCGAACAGCTTGTCGAGCTGGCGATGGGCGGTCAACGCCACGACGCGGTAGCGCTCCGGATGGCGGGCGACCACATCCAGCGTGTTGCAGCCCACGCTGCCAGTAGCCCCCAGTACGGCAATACCCTGAGGTTTGGTCATTGCTATGTTTCCAGAATTACATGCCGCCCAGCGCGCGCAGGGCGTTGCTGACCGCCAATACGGCGATCAGGCTGTCGATTCGGTCATACACGCCGCCATGGCCCGGCAGCAGACGGCTGCTGTCCTTGATGCCGGCGGAGCGCTTGAACCAGGACTCCAGCAGGTCGCCGCACACGCTGACCGCGGTCAACGGCAGCGCCAGCAGCAACAGGCCCCACAACGGCAGCTTGATGTCCAGCCAGCCGAAATGATCGACCAGCGCGACATAGACCGCCACGCAGACGACGGCGCCGTACACGCCCTCCCAGCTCTTGCCGGGACTGATGGCCGGCGCCAGCTTGCGCCGCCCGAAGGCCTTGCCGGAGAAATAGGCCGCCACGTCGGCCACCCACACCAGGCCCATCACGGCCAACAGCGCCAGCGCGTCGCGCGCGGAGGCGTTCGGGCGCCACTCAAGAAAGGCGAACCAAGCCGGCAGCATCAGCGCCCAGCCCAGCAGCCAGGCAGTCAGGCCGGACGGCATTTTCCAGCGCTTGGCCAGCCAGGCCGGCACCAGCAGCAGCCACAGCGCCAGCACGGCGCCATGCTCGGCGCCCTGCATCCGCCAGTGGCCGAACCAGGCCGCGGCGGCGAACAGCGAGGACAGCGCAAGGTAGCATGCCTGACGCGGCAGCGACATCCCGACCATGCGAGTGTACTCCCACAGGGCCAGCACGACGATCAACCAGGAAAACCCCGCCCAGGCCGCGGCGGGAAACAGGAAAAGCGCCGCCAGCATCAGCGGCAGCAATACGAGCGCGGTCAGAATTCGCGTTATCAGCATGAGATCAGAGCTTGTCTCGACGCAGGTGTTCGGGCAATTGCTCGCTGGTGCGGCCAAAGCGGCGCTCACGCTGCCAGTAGGAGTGGATCGCCTCCTGCAGCGCCGCTCGGTCGAAATCGGGCCACAGCAGGTCGGTGAAATACAGCTCGGAATACGCCAGCTGCCACAGCAGGAAATTGCTGATGCGCTGCTCGCCGCCGGTGCGGATGAACAGGTCCGGCTCCGGCGCCCATGCCATGCCCAGGCGATCGGTGACCATCTCCTCGGTGATCTCGGACCGGCCTTCGGCGATCAGCCGATTCACCGCGTGCACGATATCCCAGCGGCCGCCGTAGTCGGCGGCGATGGTCAGCACCAGCCCGTCGTTGCCGGCGGTCTTGGCCTCGGCGCGGTCTATGCGCTCGGACAACTCCGCGCTGAAACGCTCGCGCGAACCCAGCACCTTCAGGCGGATATTGTTGTTGTGAAGCTTGGCCACCTCATGCTCGAGCGCGCGCAGGAACAGGTCCATCAGAAAGGACACTTCCTCCTGCGGACGCCGCCAGTTTTCGGTGGAGAAGGCGAACAGCGTCAGATAGCCGACGCCCATTTCCTTGCAGGCCTTCACCACCTCGCGCACCGCGTCCAGTCCGCGCTTGTGGCCGGCTACGCGCGGCAGGAAGCGTTTCTTGGCCCAGCGGCCGTTGCCATCCATGATGATGGCGATATGCCGGGGCGGCTCGCGCCCCTCCGGCACTGCATTCGAAGAACCGGAAAACAAGATCGCCCCTTATACCGCCAACAGGTCGGCTTCTTTGGTGGCCAGCATCTTGTCGATTTCGGCGGTGTACTTGTCGGTCAGCTTCTGGATTTCGTCCTGGCCGCGGCGCTCGTCGTCCTCGGTGATGGCCTTGTCCTTCAGCAGATTCTTGAACTCGGTGTTGGAGTCGCGGCGGATGTTGCGCACGGCCACGCGGGCGCCTTCGGCCTCGCCGCGCACCACCTTGATCAGGTCCTTGCGCCGCTCTTCGGTCAGCATCGGCATCGGCACGCGGATGATCTCGCCCATCGAGGCCGGGTTCAGGCCCAGGTCGGAATCGCGGATGGCTTTTTCGATCTTGGCCAGCATCGGTTTTTCCCACGGCTGCACACCGATGGTGCGGGCGTCGATCAGGGTGACGTTGGCCACTTGATTGACCGGCACGTCGCTGCCGTAATAGTCAACCATGACATGATCCAGAATGCCGGTATGGGCGCGTCCGGTACGAACCTTGGCCAGGTCGTTCTTGAACGCTTCCAGCGTTTTCTGCATTTTTTGTTCGGCCGATTTTTTGATCTCGTTAATCATGTCGCACTCCCGGAACACTTAAAATGACAAGGCGAAAACGGCCATTGCCGTTTTCGCCCTCAGCAATTTTCAAACTCAGCAGTGTACCAGCGTGCCTTCGTCTTCGCCAAGCACGACGCGGCGCAGCGCGCCGTTCTTGAAGATGCTGAACACCTTGATGTTCAGGTGCTGGTCGCGGCACAGCGCGAAGGCGGTGGCATCCATCACTTTCAGATTGCGCGAGATCGCCTCGTCGAAAGTGACGCTCTGGTAACGAACCGCGTCGGGATTCTTTTTCGGATCGTCGGTATACACGCCATCCACCTTGGTGGCCTTCAGCATGATGTCGACGTTCATTTCCATGCCGCGCAGCGCCGCGGCGGTATCGGTGGTGAAGAAGGGGTTGCCGGTACCTGCGGCGAAGATCACCACCTTGCCCTCTTCCAGGTACTGCATCGCCTTGCCGCGGACATAGGGCTCGGCGATCTGCTGCATGGTCAGCGCGGACTGCACGCGGGCGATCAGGCCCGCCTTGGTCATCGCGTCCTTCAGCGCCAGCGCGTTCATCACGGTGGCCATCATGCCCATGTAATCGGCCGTGGCGCGATCCATGCCCGCCGCCGCCGGCGCCACGCCGCGGAAGATGTTGCCGCCGCCGATCACGACACCCACTTCAACGCCCAGCTCCACCACCTCCTTGATCTGGCCGACGATCTGTTCGATGGTCGTGCGGTTGATGCCATAGCTGTCATCCCCCATCAGGGCTTCGCCGGAAAGTTTCAACAGGATGCGTTTATAGGCGGGAACTTGGCTCATGATGTCCTCGGATTGGCGGTTTGTGGTGTGTTCAGTTTGCAAAACGGCACCCTGCAAGCAGGGTGCCGTCAATAAAGCGGTAAGCCTGAGCTTACAGCTTGGCAGCCGCAGCCACTTCAGCTGCGTAGTCTACTACTTTCTTCTCGATGCCTTCGCCTACGACGAACATGGCGAACGCCTTGACGGAAGCCTTCTGCTCAGCCAGCAGCTTCTCGACGGTCACATCCGGGTTCTTGACGAAGGGCTGACCCAGCAGGGTCACCTCGGCCAGGAACTTGTTGATGCGGCCTTCAACCATCTTGGCGACGATGTCGGCCGGCTTGCCGGATTCGGCAGCCTGGGCGCTGTAGATCTTGCGTTCCTGGTCCAGGGTCTCGGCGGAAACCTGGTCCTTGGACACGCAGATCGGCTTGGAGGCGGCGACGTGCATGGCGACGTCCTTGCCCACTTGCTCCGGACCGGTGAAATCGACGATCACGCCGATCTTGGCGCCGTGCAGGTAGGTGGAGATCGCGCCTTCGGTCTGGTAGCGAACGAAGCGGCGGATGGTCATGTTCTCGCCCAGCTTGGCGATGGCAGCCTTGCGGATTTCTTCCACTTGTTGGCCGTCGACTTCAACGGCGGCCAGGGCTTCCACATCGGCCGGATTGGCGATGGCCACGGCCTTGGCGGCAGCGTTAGCCAGGGCGATGAAGGTCGGATCCTTGGCCACGAAGTCGGTTTCGCAGTTCACTTCCACCAGCGCGCCCACGCCGCCTTCGACGTAGGAACCGATGATGCCTTCGGCAGCCAGGCGGCCGGCCATCTTGGAGGCCTTGCTGCCGGACTTGATGCGCAGGATCTCTTCAGCCTTGGCGAAGTCGCCTTCAGCTTCAACCAGAGCCTTCTTGCACTCCATCATGCCGAGGCCGGTGGCCACGCGCAGATCCGAAACCATTTTTGCGGTGATTTCCGCCATCTTGCTAACTCCTAATGATTTAGATTACGTGAATGTTCGGGTCCAAAAAAAGGGGCTTTCGCCCCTTTTCCGCTTACTCGGCCTGGGCCGTTTCAGCAGCTGCGACGATCTCTTGCAGAGAGTGCGCGCGACCTTCCAGCACAGCGTCGGCGATGCCGCGAGCGTACAGGCGGATGGCGCGGGAGGAGTCGTCGTTGCCCGGAACCACGTAATCGATGCCGTCCGGGGAGTTGTTGGTATCAACAACGCCGATCACCGGGATGCCCAGCTTCTTGGCTTCAACAATGGTGCCCTTCTGGTAGCCTGTATCGATCACGAAGATGGCGTCCGGCAGGCCCTTCATATCCTTGATACCGCCCAGCGAACGCTCCAGCTTTTCAACTTCGCGTTGCAGGTCCAGCAGTTCCTTCTTGTTGTAACCGGTTTCGCCGGCGCCTTCCAGGATGGCACGCTTCTCTTCAAGACGCTTGATGGACTGCTTCACGGTCTTGTAGTTGGTCAGCATGCCGCCCAGCCAGCGGTGGTCGACAAACGGCATGCCGCAGCGAGCGGCTTCTTCACGTACGATCTCACGCGCCTGACGCTTGGTACCCACGAACATCACGGTGCCCTTGTTGGCAGCCAGACGACGCACATACTCCTGGGCCTCTACGAACAGCGGCAGGGTCTTTTCCAGGTTGATGATGTGGATCTTGTTGCGGCTGCCGAAGATGTACTTGGCCATCTTCGGGTTCCAGAAGCGGGTTTGGTGGCCGAAGTGAACGCCAGCCTCCAGCATTTGACGCATGGTAACGTTGGTGGACATGCAAAAACTCCTAAAAGGGTTAAGCCTCCATCCGCGCAGACAACCTGACGATTCAGGCACCCTTTGGCGCGGATGTGCGTAGTTTGGATTTAAATTCCCCGCCACAGCGGCAGGGAACACGAGATTCTAGCACCGTAGAGCGCTCTGACTCAAGCTTTCCCCTCGTCTTCCAGCGCCTGGCGCCGTCTGCGCAGCCGGTTGCGTACCACCCATGCGACAAACCAGACGGGCAGCACGCCAAGAAAGAAAAACACCGCCGCCCCAGCGGCCACGCTGCGCTGCCCCGCCGCCAGCATCAACACCGCGTACAGCCACCCCATCAAAACAATGATCAGCGCCATGAATTAAAACATTCGTTTGAAATTTAGGACAAACACATCAACAATAAACCGTCATTCTAAACCAGCCACCCCTCATCGCCATGCAAACCGCCATCACCCGCCTGTTCGGCATCCAGCTCCCCCTGCTCTGCCCCGGCATGAGCTACATCGCCACGCCGGAACTGGTAGCCGCCGTCAGCAACGCCGGCGGCCTCGGCATACTTGCCACCGGCCCGCTGAACGCCGACCAGACGCGCGCCGCGATCCGCCGCATACGCGAACTCACCGACAAGCCCTTCGGCATCGGCTGCACGCTGATGATGCCCGGCGCCGCCGACAACGCCAAAGTCGCGCTCGAAGAACAAGTGCCGGTGATCAACTATTCGCTGGGCAAGGGAGACTGGATCGCCGAAGCCGCGCATCGCTACGGCGGCAAGGTGCTGGCCACCGTCGTGACGGAAAAGCACGCGATATCCGCCGAGAAGTGCGGCGCCGACGCGCTGCTGGTCACCGGCCACGAAGCCGCCGCCCACGGCGGCAGCGTCACGACCCTGGTGCTGATTCCGGCCATCCGCCGCGCGAGCTCGCTGCCCATCGTCGCGGCGGGCGGCTTCGCCGACGGCGCCGGCCTGATCGCGGCGCTCGCCCTGGGCGCCGACGCGGTCGCGATGGGATCCCGGCTGGCGATGACGCGGGAAAGCCCGGTGCACGCCCAAACCAAGGACATGATCCGCGAACGCGGCGTCGCTGACACGCTGTATTCCAAGAATTTCGACGGCCTGTGGTGCCGGATGATGGATACGCCCGCCGCCCGCCGCGCCTGCCGCAAGCCGCTGGGACTCATTCCCGCCGCATTCCGGGCCAGCCGGATGGCGCGGCGGATGGGCATGCCGGTGATGAAGGTGGCGATAGGCGGCATGCTCAGCCAGCCTCAGGCGCTGCGCCAGCTGGCGCTGTTCGGCGCGGCGACGGAATCGATCCGCCTGGCCATTCAGGAAGGCGACCACGAAAAAGGCGTGCAACTGATCGGCCAGGCCCAGGGGCTGATAAACGATGCGCCCAGCGTGGCCGAGCTGTTCGCCAGGATCAAGACCGAAGCGCAAGCCTGCCGGGAACGCATCGCCGGCCTTTGACCCAAAAAACAACAAAACAGCCCGCCGATGACTCGACGGGCTGCTTGGTTTCAGCTTGCCGGAAAGCTTATTTCCACAGCTTCCACCACGGCATCTCCTCCACCGTCCACGACTTGCCCAGGTACTGGCTCTGCGGGTAATTGAGCGCCAGCACGCGGCGCGCGTCGTCGCGCAGCTGCGGCAACTGCAGCTTGTCGTAGGCGGCCACCATGATGGCCAGCGCCTCTTCCGGATACTTGGTGTTGGCGTAATCCTTGACCACGCCCTGCGCGCGATTGGCGGCGGCCAGATAGGCGCCGCGCTTCATGTAGTAGCGCGCCACGTGCATTTCGTTGCCGCCCAGGGCGTCCACCAGGCGGATCATCTTGGCCTTGGCGTCCGGCGCGTAGCTGCTGCTGGGGAAGCGGGTGGTCAGCTCGCGGAAGGCGGCGAACGCCTCGCGCGCGGCGCGCGGATCGCGCTCGCTCATGTCCTGGCCGGCCCATTTGGCCAGCAAGCCAGAATCGTCGTTGTAATACACCAAACCCTTCAGATAATAGATGTAGTCGAGGTTCGGATGCGTGGGATGCAGCTTGATGAAACGGTCGGCGGAGGCGATGGCCAGTTCGGGTTCGCCATCCTTGTAATGGGTGTAGGCCAGATCCATCTGCGCCTGCTGCGCGTAGCGGCCGTAGGGGAAACGCGCTTCCAGCGTTTCATACAGCTTGACTGCGCGGGTATAATTGCCGCTGTTCAACTCGTCGTGAGCTTCCGAATACAGCTTCTCCACGGTCCAGCCGCGCGTCTCGTCGTAGGTTTCCGTGGTCGCACACCCGGCAAGACCCACCATCACCAACATAGCCGCAACAACGTATCTTTTCATGACTGATCCTTACATTGACCCGGACGATTATAGCGACATCTCGGAAAACGAGGTATCCACTACGCAACATCTCGAAATTCCGCTCTCGCTGTGCGGCGAACGGCTGGACGCCGCGCTGGCCAAGTTGCTTCCCGACTACTCCCGCAGCCGGCTGACGCAATGGGTCAAAGACGGCCTGGTGAAGGTGGACGGCCAGGTGGTCGCCCCCAAGACCAAGATGCTGGGCGGCGAGAAGCTGGAAGTGACGCTGCAGCTCACCAATGAGGAAATGGCTTTCCAGCCGGAACCGATGGATCTGCCCATCGTGTTCGAGGATGAGCACATCCTGGTGATCAACAAGCCGGCGGGCCTGGTCGTGCACCCCGCCGCCGGCAACTGGAGCGGCACGCTGCTCAACGGTCTGCTGCACCACTGCCCGGCGTTGGCCAGCGTGCCGCGCGCCGGCATCGTCCACCGCCTGGACAAGGACACTTCCGGCCTGATGGTGGTGGCCAAGACGCTGCCGGCGCAGACCGAGCTGGTGCGCCAGCTGCAGGCCCGCACCGTCAAGCGCGTCTATCGCGCCATCGCCGACGGCGTGGTGCCCTTCGACGGCACCATCGACGCCAACATCGGCCGCGACGCGAACAACCGCCTGAAAATGGCAGTGCTGAAATTCGGCGGCAAGCCGGCGATCACCCACATCCGCGTGCTGGAGCGTTTCGCCAGCCATTCCCACGTCGAGTGCAAGCTGGAAACCGGCCGCACCCACCAGATCCGCGTCCACATGCGCGAAGCCGGCCACCCGCTGGCCGGCGACCCGGTGTACGGCAACCCGCGCCACAAGATGGACGAGGAGATCGCGGCCGGCGTCAAGGCGCTGGGCCGGCAGGCGCTGCATGCCTTCGCGCTGGCCCTGGTCCACCCGGCCACCGGCGAGGAGCGCAGCTGGAAGGCGCCGCTGCCCGACGACTTCCGCGCGCTGCTGGACCTGCTGCGCGGCGACGGCGCGGTCGCCGACGACGAGGCCTTCGCCCACGGCGACGGCGAGGACGACGAAGACTGGGACGACGACGACGATGGCGACGTCGAGGTGATCTATGCCCGATAAGGACTGGATCTCGGCGGACTGGCCCGCCCCCGCCCGTGTCCGCACCCTGGTCACCACGCGCAACGGCGGCGTCAGCCAGCCGCCCTACGCCAGCCTGAACCTGGGCGCGCACGTCGGCGACGATCCGCAAGCCGTGGCGGCCAACCGCGCGCGGTTGCGCGACGCGCTGCCGGCCGAACCCGCCTGGCTCAACCAGGTGCATGGCGTCGCGGTGGCTGACGCGTCCGCCATCGGCGCAAACGCGCCCGACGCCGACGCCAGCTTCGCCCGCGAGCCGGGCGTCGTCTGCGCGGCGATGACCGCGGACTGCCTGCCGGTATTGCTTTGCGACGAGCGGGGCCAGACTGTCGCCGCCGCCCACGCCGGCTGGCGCGGGCTGTGCGACGGCGTGATCGAGGCGACCGTGGCCGCGATGGCGCTGCCGCCATCGGACCTGATGGCCTGGCTGGGCCCGGCCATCGGTCCGGACGCGTTCGAAGTGGGCGCCGAGGTGCGCCAGGCCTTCATCGCGAAGGACGCCGAGGCGGACTCGGCTTTCGTCGACATCGGCAACGGCAAGTACCTGGCCGACATCTACGCGCTCGCCCGCCTGCGGCTGCGGAAACTAGGCGTCTCCCGCGTCTACGGCGGCGATTTCTGTACCGTGATAGACCGCGACCGCTTCTTCTCCTACCGCCGCGACGGCGTCACCGGCCGCATGGCCTCGATGATCTGGCTGGAAGACTGACCCGGCTGCCCCGCCACTCGGCGGGGCTCTTGCTTTCCCCTGCCGGTTGACCTGCCCCCTCGATGCGAACAACATAGGCGGATGCCTCGACCATATGGACCCGCCATGGATATCGCCATCGTCACGCTGGACTGCTTCAACGAACTCGATTCGTTGATCGCCGCCGGCATTCTGGGCCGGATGAGTCCGCACGGCTGGAACGTGCGCATCTGCTCGCCGGCTCCCATCGTCCAATCCCGCAGCGGCACCCGCGTGGAGCGCCAGGAAGACCTGTCTTACGCCAATCGCGCCGACGCGGTGCTGGTAGGCAGCGGCTGGCGCACCCGCGACTGGGTGGCGGACGATTCGATCATGGGCCAGTTGAAGCTGGACCCCACCCGCCAGTTGATCGGCTCCCAATGCTCGGGCGCGCTGGTGCTGCACCGGCTGGGCCTGCTCGCCGACGGCGTCGCCTGCACCGACGGCATGACCCGGCCGCTGCTGGAGCAGCTTGGCGTGCGCGTGCAGCCCGCGGCCTTCCGCGCCGCCGGCAACGTCGCCACCGCCGGCGGCTGCCTGTCCTCCCAATACCTGGCTGCCTGGGTGCTGCTGCGCCTGGCCGGCGAGGCGAAAACCCGCGAGATACTGTCCTACGTCGCGCCGGTTGGCGAGGAAGAGGACTTTGCCAGGCGCGCGCTGTCCATCGTTTCCGCCGCGCCGGAGGCCGTCGCGCCGTGAAAATCGCATCGCTGGCGGGCCTGGCGCCTGACGATATCCATCCCTGCTTTCTCGATGCCTTCAGCGACTACCTGGTGCCCGCCCAACCCAGCCTGCCGCAGCTGGCCGCCATGTTGCGCCGCCGCGGCTGGATTCCCGAGCTGAGCGCCGGCGCCTGGCTGGACGGGCGCCTGGCCGGCTTCTGGCTGTGCGCGGCGCCGGAAATCGACGGCGAACGCGAAGGCTATTGCATCGCCGCCGGCGTCTCCCCCGCCGCGAGGCGACGCCGCGCGCTGACCGATATGGCGGGGCTGGTCGGCAGGCTGCTGGCCGCCCATGGCATACGCCGCCAGCGCCTGGAGGTGATAGACGGCAATCAGCGGGCGCGCGACGCTTACGCTTCGCTGGGTTTTGAGCCGCTACGCAAGCTGGACTGCTACCAACTGCAAGCGCCAGTCCAGGCCGCCTGCCGATGGCCGGTGACCATCCATACCGCCCACGATCCGGCTCGATGGCCCGCCCCCGACGCCCTCGCCTATCCGCCGGCCGTGCCCAACCGCCGCGAATCGCTGCTGCGCGCCGATCCGCCGTTGCGCTGGCTGAGCGTGGACCGGGACGGACAGACCCTGGGCTCGCTGCTGATGTCGCCGGACGGCGAGGTCGCCGAACTGCAGGTCAGCCCGCCCTGCCGCCGCCAGGGCATCGCCAGCCAGCTGCTGCAAGCCGCGCAAAGCCTGAGCGTATGCGGCCGCCTGGGCTTCAACAACGTCGACAGCCGCGACCTGCCCCTGCTCTCCCTCTTGTTGCGCCACCAGGCCGTCTATCGCCTGTCCCAGTGGGAAATGACGCTGTCCGCGCCACGTTAGCCGGCATTCCCGCCGCCCGGTGTTAAAATGACAATACGGATGATTCCTCATCCGATATTTTCGTCGCCAACAAAAAGGCGGCGCGAAAAACCGGACCCGCCGGCCCGCGCCGGCGCGGCGCAACCATCAGGACCTGCCCGCATGACCCCGCAACAACAAACCGAATGGCAGCAACGCCTGATCGCCTTGCTGGAAAGCCAGCCGCCCGACGATGACGGCGCGCACGACCTCAGCCATCTCCACCGCGTCTGGGCGGTGGCCCGCACGCTGTTGGCGCACTATCCCGACGCCGACTCCATCGTCGTCATGGCCGGCAGCTATCTGCACGACCTCGTCAATCTGCCCAAGAACCATCCGCAGCGGCAACTCGCCTCGCACTGGTCCGCCGAGCGCGCCCGCCAGTTGCTGGCGGACAGCGGCCTCACCGAGGCCCAGCTGGACAACCTGGCCCACGCCATCGAGGCGCACAGCTACTCCGCCGCCATCCCGCCGCGCACGCTGGAAGCCCGGATCGTTCAAGACGCCGACCGCATGGATGCCCTGGGTCCGGTGGGGCTGGCGCGGATGTTCTACGTGTCCGGCCGCATGGGGCGCGCGCTGGCCCACCCGCTGGATCCGCTGGCCGAGCACCGCGGACGGGACGACCAGGCCTGGGCGATCGACCACATCGACGTCAAGCTGGCCAAGCTGCCTGGCATGATGCAGACGGAAGCCGGGCGCGCCATGGCCGAGCGCAAGCTGGAATGGCTGTTCCATTTCCGCGACGAGTTCTGCCGGGACTGGATGGCCCGCTGAGACAAAACCGCCGGGAGCGCCGCCATGATGATCAGGAAACTGCCGCGCAACACGCAAGGCCGGGACTGGGTGGTCGGCGACGTTCACGGCTGCTTCGCCCAACTGGCCCGGCTGCTCAAGATCATCGCCTTCGATCCCGCCCGCGACCGCCTGCTATCCGTCGGCGACCTGGTGGATAGGGGGCCGGACAGCGCGATGGTCGGCGAATGGCTGGCCCAGCCGTGGTTTCACGCCGTGCGAGGCAATCACGAGCAAATGGCGCTGGACGCGATGCGGGATCCCCTGCGCGACCTGGAGCGTCATCTGCGCAACGGCGGCCGCTGGCTGACGGAATTGTCTCCCGCCGAGCGCGACGCCTGCGTGGCCGCCCTGTCCGGCTTGCCGCTGGCGCTGGAGGTGGACACCGAGGGCGGCAAGATAGGCGTGCTCCACGCCGACTGCCCCGGCAACGACTGGACCGCGATGGCCGCGAGGCTGGAAGCCGGCCAGCCCGCCGCGCAAGACAGCGATGTGCTGCTGTGGGCGCGCGACCGCGTGCAAAACGGCGGCGGCGGCGCCGCGGCCGGCGTGGAGCTGGTGCTGGCCGGACACACGCCGCAACCCCGCGCCATCCTGTACGACAATGTGATGCACCTGGACACCGGCGCCGTCTACGGCGGCAAGCTCACCGTGTTCTGCCTTCAGGATTTCGTCGAAGTGTCGCTGCCGTCCGGTTTCGAGCACCTGGCCCGCTTCGAGCTGCATTGAGCATGCGTTGGCAGGCTCTAGCCGCGGGCCACGCCCGCCGCTAGAATGCGCGCTCAGCAGACCAAGGACACGACAATGGCCGAGCGCAACAAGAAAACCGCCGCCCCGAAGCCGGGCCAACAACAACGCCGCGCGCAGGAGCAGCGCCACGCCCAGGCCGAACAGGCTTGCCGCCGCCTGGTGGACCTGCTGGAAACGCTGGCCCGAGAGGGCCGGCTGGATGGCCAGGAAACCGCCGCACAATGCCTGAACTCGGTCCGAGCGTACTATCGCCGCATCCGCAACGGCAAGGTGATGGGCGCGGCCGACTTCGCCGCCGCCGCCGACGTTTGCGCCAGCGCGCGCCGCGCGTTGGCCGCGCTGGATCCGACTCTGGAATTCGCCGAACTGCCTCAGCCGGACGCGCTGCGCGAGGCATTGCGCCAGGGCGCGCTGGTCATCGAGGAGATGAAACGGATCAAGGCGGGCAAGGCTGGCTGACCACTCTTCCGCGTGGCATGATGAAAGCGTCCCAACCCGCCCGCCTCCATCGCCATGTACAAGCAAACACCGCATCTCCGGGTCGCGCGCCCGGTCAGCAACCTGAACCTCAGCAAGGCCATGTATTGCGAGGGCCTGAACCTGAGGTTGCTGGGCAGCTTCAAGGACCACGACGGCTTCGACGGCGTGATGCTCGGCCTGCCCGGCGCCGGCTACCACCTGGAATTCGTCGTCAGCCATCACCATCCCGTACCGCCCAACCCCACAGTGGAAGACCTGCTGGTGCTGTATCTGTCCGACCACGCCGAATGGGAAGCCGCCTGCGCCTGCATGCGCGCCGCCGGCTTCGCGCAGGTGCCGTCAGCCAACCCGTACTGGGACGCGCACGGCGCCACCTTCGCCGACCATGACGGCTACCGCACCGTGCTGCAGAACGCCAAGAGTCCGGCATAAGGATCATCAGGCGCCCGGCTGCGGATCAGTCAGGCGAGACGGTTGAGCGCTTCGGCCCACGACGGAGAAAATACGCTGGACACCCTGTCCGGATGCAGCCTGAAAAATTCCTTGTCTCCGCCAAACCAGGGCCTCAACCGCAAGAACCGCTCATTGAGCGCCGCGGAGTCGAGCGCCGCCTGGCCGAAAAAGTTATGCCGCCCCGCCGACCCCGCGATCGCGATCAAGGCGTCACGCGCAATCCTGACCTGCCCGGAATAGGCTTTGACCGTCAACCCGGTATAGTCTGCGAAATTCTGAGCAAAAATGCTGCCCCCGATGACATCCGCCGAACGACAAACGACCAGCCTCGCATACTGGTAATTGTCATAATCGACTCCCGCCTTTTGCTTGATCAGAAACGCCAGCTCCTCCGGACCGAGGATGTCATATCTACCCGTCGCTTGATTGATCAGCGGAATCGACAAGCCGCTCTCCTCCATCCGCCCGTGCGCGATGACATTCAACCGGGCAGCGCCTTTGTAGACATCTTCGAACAGATAGGCGAACTCTGTATCGTTGGCCACGCCGGGGATGCCGTGCGAACCGATTGCATGCAGATTCTTGATGCCCTTCCCCAGCGCGACATAACCATCGTCCAACGCGCGCGCGCCCGTCCGTGGCAATCGCCCGGAGCCATTCAACCATGTTCTCGCCATGCCGGCGGGCACCCGAGACAGCGCCGCCCTGGCCAGGCCGCCGCCGATGGACGCCGCCCCTGCGGCCAGAGCAGCCCACCCCAGCGCCGACGATATCTTCGGATCCGTGTTTTCCAGCGCCCCTGACAATATCGCCGCCAAACCCGAGGCGGTCTCCAACCCGGCCAGCACGCAGGCCGCCGCGGTCAACGACTGGCCCAAGGTGAAGGGAACCAGAGCCAAGCCGACAACGCCGCTGGCGATGCCCGCGATGGCCTGCCAGCTCATATGCCCGGATGGATCGGCCCGGTTGACGGGATCCCCGGCGCAGTAGGCATACGGGTTGATTCCTCCCCTGCCAAAGGGACTGAAGCTGTCGGGCTGGTCAAATCGCTTCAAAACCGGCTCGTAAGCCCGATGGCCGTTGCCCAGATGAATAGCGCCACGGACGGGATCGAGGCGTTCCCCATTGAATCCAACCACTCGACTGCTCATTATTTTTCCTTGATGGCGTTGACGACGCAGCCACTGGCCTTGACCGGCACATGCGGAGCCCAAAGCCAGCGAAGCATGCCCCATCCCTTCGCGCTCTCCACCCCGCCGTTTCTCGGCCTTTTCCGACGGAGCAAGAATCGGTCAAACGGCATGGAGGCCGCGGTTATCGGACAGCTTTCATGGGCAGATCACCCGGCGCAGGCCGGAGAGATCGATGCCGATGCCGGTTTTTCCGCATGGATAGGCCCAGCCCCGCATGCAAAAAAACCGCCCGGCCGATTCGCGTCGGCCGGGCGGTTTTGAATTCACGCGCGGGGCTTATTCTTCCGCCACCGCCTCGCTCTCCTGCTGCAGCCGCCACATTTCGGCATAGCGTCCGTTCTGCGCCAGCAGCTCCCGGTGGCTGCCCTGTTCCACCACCCGGCCGGCATCCAGCACCAGGATGCGGTCGGCGTCGACGATGGTGGACAAGCGGTGGGCGATGATCAGCGTGGTGCGGTTGGCGGAAATCGCCGTCAGTTCGCGCTGGATGGCCTTCTCGGTGCGCGAATCCAGCGCGCTGGTGGCCTCGTCGAAGATCAGGATCGGCGGGTTTTTCAGAATGGTGCGGGCGATGGCCACGCGCTGCTTCTCGCCGCCGGACAGCTTCAGGCCGCGCTCGCCGACCATGGTGTCGTAACCGTCCGGCAGGCTGCTGACGAAATCGTGGATATGCGCCGAGCGTGCGGCGTCCATCACCTCCTCGCGCGTCGCGCCGGGCTTGCCGTAGGCGATGTTGTAGTAGACGGTGTCGTTGAACAGCACCGTGTCCTGCGGCACGATGCCGATATGGGCGCGCAGCGAATCCTGAGTCAGCGAGCGGATATCCTCGCCATTGATCCTCACCGCGCCCGACGTCGCGTCGTAGAAGCGGAACATCAGCCGCGACAGCGTGGATTTGCCGGCGCCGCTGGCGCCGACCACCGCCAGCGTCTGCCCCGCAGGAATCGTGAAGTCGACATCGTGCAGAATCTGCCGCTTGGACTCGTAGGCGAAGCCGACATGGTCGAAACGCACCGTTGCGGCGCGGGTATCCAGCGACTTCGCGCCAGGCGCGTCCGCCACCTCCAGGTTGACGCCCAGCAGCTTGAACATGCGCTCGATGTCGGCGAGCGAGTGCTTGATCTCGCGGTAGACGAAGCCCAGGAAGTTCAACGGCGCGTACAGCTGGGTGATGAAGGTGGCCACCAGCACCACGTCGCCCACCGTCATCCGGTGCTCCACCACGTCGCGCGCCGCCAGCACCATCACCAGGGTGACGCCGATGGCGATGATGGCCGCCTGGCCGGCGTTCAGCAGCGACAAGGACACCTGGTTCTTGATCGCCGACGCCTCCCACGCTTCCAGATTGCGGTCGTAGCGCCTGGACTCGTATTCCTCGTTGTTGAAGTACTTGACCGTCTCGTAGTTCAGCAAGGCGTCTATCGCCTTGGAGTTGGCCTTGGAATCCAGATCGTTCATGGTGCGGCGGTAGACGGTGCGCCACTCGGTCACCAGCAGCGTGAACACGATGTAGAGGGCGATGGTGCCCACCGTCACCACCGCGAACTCCCATGAATAGCGGTGCAGCAGAATGGCCGTCACCATGCCGATTTCCAGCAGCGTGGGCAGGATGTTGAACACGGTGAAGTTCAACAGAAAGCCTATGCCCTTGGTGCCGCGCTCGATGTCGCGGCTCATGCCGCCGGTGTGGCGCTCCAGGTGGAAGCGCAGCGACAGCTTGAACAGATGGCGGAACACATTGCGCGCCACGCTTCGCACCGCCCCCTGGATCACGCGGGCGAACACCGCGTCGCGCAGCTCGCCCAGCACGCCGGACAGCAGCCGCGCGACGCCGTAGCCGGTCAGGGCCAGCACCGGGATGGCCAGCAGCGTGGCCGGCACCGACAGCTGGTCGACGATGTCCTTCAGGTACAAGGGCACCGTCACCGCCGCCACCTTGGCCAGCACCATGCAGGCCAGGGCCAGGGTGACCCGCCACTTGAACGCCCACAAATAGGGCAACAGCGTCTTGATGGTTTGCCAGTCGTGGCGGCCGGACGGCGCCGGGCCGCTATGGGTGATGCGCATAAAAAGGTTTGCCTGTGGCTGGGACCTGTCCCAAAGTGAAATGCGGTTTCATTTCAAAAAGGGGCAGGCATCATGTGGATTCTATTGCTGGAAGCGCTGGGAGCCGGCGGGCTCGCCACCTTCATCGTCTGGTGGACCTGGCCGCGCGACGACAAGGACCCTTCCTGTAACAGCGATTAGTGCAGCACCCGGGGCGCCACCAGCGTCATCTCGGGAATGGACGCCTCGAAGCGCCGACCGTCGTCCGCCATCATCTGGTAGGCGCCCTTCATGCTGCCGTACGGCGTGGTGATGTGGGCCGCGCTGGAGTACTCGAACACCTGGCCCGGGTCGAGATGCGGCTGCTCGCCCACCACGCCCATGCCGCGCACCTCCTGCACCTGCTGATTGGCGTCGGTGATGATCCAGTGGCGGCTGATCAGCTGCGCCGGCTCGCTGCCGGTATTGGTGATGCGGACGCGGTAGGCGAACACGTAGACGTCGTTGGCGACGCTGGACTGTTCGGCCACGTATTGTGGCTCCGCCTGCACCTCCATCTGGTAGAGTTTATCGGCCATTGCGGCTTCTCCTGATTGATCTTGGTTTTCATTTTATCCGGCCAAACCGCTTTTGGCGCGGTAGAATGCCGGGCATTCCTCGTTTATCGATGTCAGAGCAATCGCCATGCGCACTTTCCGTATCGCCCCCAGCATTCTGTCCGCCGATTTCGCCCGCCTGGGCCAGGAAGTCAAAGATGTCGTCGCCGCCGGCGCCGACATCATCCACTTCGATGTGATGGACAACCACTACGTCCCCAATCTGACCATGGGCCCGATGTTCTGCGAGGCCATCCGCCCGCACAGCAGCGCGCCGATCGATGTCCACCTGATGGTCAAGCCGGTGGACGCGCTGGCAGCCGCCTTCGCCAAGGCCGGCGCCGACATCATCACCTTCCACCCGGAAGGATCGGAGCACATCGACCGCACGCTGGGCCTGATCAAGGACGCCGGCTGCAAGGCCGGCCTGGTGTTCAACCCGGCCACGCCGCTGTCCTACCTGGACCACGTGATGGACAAGCTGGACATGATCCTGATCATGTCGGTGAACCCTGGTTTCGGCGGACAATCATTCATTCCGCACGCGCTGGAAAAGATCAAGCTGGCGCGTCGGCGCATCGACGAATACACCGCCAAGCATGGCGGCGAGATCTGGCTGGAAGTGGACGGCGGCGTGAAGGTGGACAATATCGCCCAGGTGGCCGCAGCCGGCGCCGACACCTTCGTGGCCGGCTCCGCCATCTACGGCCAGAAAGACTACAAGGCGGTCATCGACGCGATGCGCGCCGAACTGGCCCGCGTCCAAGCATAAGAACGCTGCGCCGCCATTTCACGCATCAAGGGGTAAGACCATGTATGCATTCATCGTCACCGGCGCTTCGCGCGGCCTGGGCTACGCCATCTGCGAGACGCTGCTGAACGACGGTTACTCCGTCGTCGGCATCGCCCGCAACGCCGGCTCGGCGCTGGCAGGCCTGGCCGCCCGCCATCCTGAGCGGCTGCAGGCCGTCAACGCCGACCTGTCCGACGCCGCGCAAGCCGCCGCCTCGGTCCACGCCGCGCTGCAGCAGCTGCCGCTGCCGGCATGCGCGACCGTCACGCTGATCAACAACGCCGGCGTGGTGACCCCCATCGCCCAGGCCGGCCATTATCCGGCCGACGAAGTGGTCAAGGCCGTCGCCGTCAACGTCACCGCGCCGCTGCTGGCCACCGACGCGCTGCTGTCCGCCACCAACCACCTGCCGGCGCGCCGCCGCGTCCTGAACATCTCGTCCGGCGCCGCCGCCAAGGCCTACCCGGGCTGGAGCGTGTATTGCGCCACCAAGGCCGCGCTGGACCATTTCAGCCGCAGCGCGGCTGTCGAACAGGAAAGCCACGCCAATCCGGCGCAGATCGTCGCGCTGTATCCGGGCGTGGTGGACACCGACATGCAGGGCTGCATCCGCGCCAGCGACGAAGGCCAGTTCCCGCAGAAGGCCCGCTTCGACGCGCTGAAGGCAGACGGCGCGCTGAGCAGCCCGGCCGACGCCGCGCGCAAGATCGTCGACTACCTGGTGTCGCCGGCTTTCGGCCGGCAGCCCGTCGTCGACATCCGCGAACTCTGAACACCCTCATCCCCATTCCGCCGCGGCCCGCGCGCCGCGGCAACAAAGCAGACACATGAATCTCAAGCACATCAAAGCCGTCGCCTTCGACCTGGACGGCACTCTGGTCGACTCCATTCCCGATCTGGCCAATGCCGCCAACGCGATGCGCGAGCATCTGGGCCTGCCGCCGCTGGATCCCGAACGGATCAAGAGCCACGTCGGCGACGGCATCGCCAGCCTGGTCCACCGCGCCATCACCGACGAGCGCCACGCCGAGGCCGACGGCCCGCTGTGGGAGCGCGGCTATCGCTTCTTCGTCCAGCGCTACCGTGAACATCTGGCCGACCACACCACCGTCTACCCCGGCGTGCGCGACGGCCTGGGCCTGTTGCGCGCGCTTCAGCTGCCGCTGGTCATGATCACCAACAAATCCGAACGCCTGGCCGTGCCGCTGGCCGAGCAGCTGGGCCTGCGCGACCATTTCAGCCTGATCGTCGGCGGCGACACGCTGCCGGAGAAGAAGCCGTCGGCTCTGCCGCTGCTGCATTGCTGCCAGGTGCTGGGCATCCAGCCGCAGGAACTGGCGATGGTGGGCGACTCCGCCAATGACGTGGCCGCCGCCCGCGCCGCCGGCTGCGCGGCCATCGCCGTCGGCTACGGCTACGCCGACGCGTCCACGCTGGGCGCGGACCTGACGGTAAACAGTATTGCCGAGCTCTACGATTTGATGAAGAATGGCTAAAGCCCTGCAACCCTGAAGGAACTCGAACGCCCATGGCCTTTCTTCCCTGCCCCGCCAGCTGGCGATGGCGTCGCCCGGTCCCCGCCCCGCACGACTCCGCCCACACTGACAAGACACAGGAAGAACCACATGCAAGCGCAAGAGTTTGACCAACTGGCCGCCGCCGGCTACAACCGCATCCCCGTCACCCAGGAACTGCTGGCCGATCTGGACAGCCCGCTGTCCATCTATCTGAAGCTGGCCAACCAGCCGTACAGCTACCTGCTGGAATCGGTGGTGGGCGGCGAGCGCCACGGCCGCTACTCCATCATCGGCCTGCCGGCCGACACCCGGCTGCGCGTCAACGGCCAGCGGGTGCAGGTGGAATGCGGCGACAAGGTGATAGAACGCCACGACGGCGACCCGCTGGCCTTCATCGAGGCGTTCCAGCACCGTTTCCGTATCCCCGAGCTGCCCGGCCTGCCGCGCTACTCCGGCGGCCTGGTCGGCTATTTCGGCTACGACACCATACGCTACATTGAACGCCGCCTCGCCGACGTTCAGAAACCCGACCCGGTGGGCACACCGGACATCCTGCTGATGCTGTCGGAAGAGATCGCCGTGGTCGACAACCTGTCCGGCAAGCTCTACCTGGTGGTCTACGCCGACCCCGAGGTGCCCAACGCGCTGCAGAAAGCGAAAGCGCGGCTGGCCCAGCTTCGCGCCAAGCTGCGCGAGCCGCTGGCCATCCCGCTGTCGCTGCCCCAGCCGCACGAGGGCGAGGCGGTGTCGGAATACGGCGAGGAGGCGTTCAAGCAGGCGGTGGCGTCCTGTCAGCGCTACATCCACGACGGCGACATCATGCAGGTGGTGCTGGCCCAGCGCATGCAGCAGCCTTACCACGGCTCGCCGATCGCGCTGTACCGCGCGCTGCGCAACCTCAACCCGTCGCCGTACATGTTCTTCTACCACTTCGACGACTTCCACGTGGTGGGCGCTTCGCCGGAAATCCTGGTGCGGCGCGAAGGCGAAACCGTGACCGTGCGTCCGATCGCCGGCACCCGCCCGCGCGGCCACACCCGCGAGCAGGATGAGGCGCTGGCGGCCGAGCTGCTGGCCGACCCCAAGGAAATCGCCGAACACGTGATGCTGATGGACCTGGGCCGCAACGACGTCGGCCGCGTCGCCGACATCGGCACGGTGAAGATCACCGACAACATGGCGATCGAGCGCTACTCGCACGTGATGCACATCGTGTCCAACGTGGAAGGCCAGGTGGACCGCAAGATCAGCAATATCGACGTGATCAAGGCCACCTTCCCCGCCGGCACGCTGTCCGGCGCGCCCAAGGTGCGGGCGATGCAGATCATCGACGAGTTCGAGCCGACCAAGCGCGGCGTCTACGGCGGCGCGGTGGGTTACCTCGGCTTCAACGGCGACATGGACCTCGCCATCGCCATCCGCACCGCGGTGCTGAAGAACGGCATGCTCTACGTGCAGTCCGGCGCCGGCGTCGTCGCCGACTCGGTGCCGCAATCGGAATGGCAGGAAACGCAGAACAAGGCGCGCGCGGTGCTGCGCGCCGCGCAGATGGTGCGGGACGGCCTGGACGCCTGAGCCTCCGTCACATGAAACGCCGGCCGCTGCCGGCGTTTCATGCCGCCAGATCCCTGCCCACCTGCCAGGACAAAGGCAGGGTCAATAACAGGAAGGCGGCCAGCGCCAGCATCGCGACAGGCACGCCGGCCACGTCGCCCAGACGGCCGAACAGCACCGGCGACAGCGCGCCGCCGCCTATCGTGCCGGTGTAGAACAAGGCGAACGCGTGCTCGCGGCCGCTGGCGTCGGCCAGTTCCGGCACCGTGCCGTACAGCACCGACGAAGTGCCGTTCAGCGCCAGACCCAGCAGCGGCAACATCGCCATCATGCCAAGCAAAGGCAGCGCCAGGCCCGCCGCGATCAGCAAGGCCGTCAGACCTTCGGTCAGCCACACCGTCCTCACCATGCCGATGCGCGCGCCCAAGTAGCCGCAGAACAGCTTGCCGAACGCGCCGCCGACGAATAACAGCGACAGGGCCAGGCCGATGCCCGCCGCGCCCGCGCCCTTGCTCTTCAACAGGAAGGGCAAAAACGTCAGAAAGCCCATCCTCGCCGCGCTGTCTATCGCGCCGGTGGCCAGCAAGGCGCGCAAACCGCCCCTTGAACCTCGCCCCGCCGCGCGCGCCGCCGATGTCCCCGAGGCGGCCGGCAAGCGCGCCGGCGCCCATCGCCACAACAGCGCCGCGGCAAGCAAGCCAAGCAGCCCCATCAGGCTGACGCTGAGCCGCCAGCTCGCCACCGTCAGCAGCAGGCCGGTCAATGCTGGGATCAAGGTCTTGCCGATGTCGCCGGCGAAATTGTATTGCGCTAGCGCCTGCCGCGAGCCTCCCCCCGCCTCGTGGCTGTCCGCCACCAGCGAGGACGCCAGCGGATGCTGGACGCTGGCGCCCAGGCCTCCCAGCGTCAGCGCCAGCAACAGAACCGCCAGGCCGCCAGCCTGCCCGGCCAGCAGATAGGCCGCGCCGGCCAGCGCGGTGCCGCCCACCAGCATGCGCTTGCGCCCCCAGCGCTTCGCCAGCCGGCTGGCCAGCAGCTGGAAACCGGCCATCGCCCCGGAATAGGCGCCGCGCAGCAAACCTACCATCGCGTAGCCGATGCCGAACTGCGCCTGCCAGATGGGCAGCAACACGTAGACCAGGTCGGTCAGGCCGTCATGAACTGCGTGGGCGCCGCCGGCGGCCAGCAGCGAGCGGCGGCGCAGCCGCGCGTCTTCGCTTGCGGCCTCGGCGCGCAGAACGGCGGATTTCGGATCATTCATCGGATGACGCTTCCATTTCAATGCGGACCATTCTAGCGCCGCGAAACACAAACGTCATAAACAATTCACACGTTGCCGACGCCGCCATCGACCAATAGCTCGCTGCCCAGCATGTAGCTGGACTCGTCCGAAGCCAGGAACACCGCCGCCTTCGCCAACTCCTCCGGCCGTCCCAGCCTGCCCAGCGGCACCAGCTTGCGAATCCGGTCCCGCAGCGCCGGCAATTCGTCTTCCGGCATGCCCAGCTTGCCGAAAGCCGGGGTGTGCGTCGGTCCCGGCGACAGGCCGTTGACGCGGATGCCGCGATCCAGCCACTCGGCCGACAGCGTGCGCGCCAGCGACAGCAGGCCGGCCTTGCTGGCCGCGTAGGCGCTGCTGGACGGAACGCCTATCCTGGCGCCGACCGAGCCGCACAGAATCACGGAACTGGGGTTGGCCAGCAGCGGCGACAAGGCCTGCAGCAGGAAGAACGGGCCTTTCAGATTGACAGCCATCACCCGGTCGAAGTCCGCCTCGCTCCAATCCGCCAGCGGCAGATGGGTGACATCGCCGGCATTCAGGTATGCCGCGTCCAGCCGGCTCCAACCGTGGCTGCGCAGCTGCGCCGGCAGCGCGCGCTGGTCGTCCAGGCTGCCTGCGTCGCTCTTCAGCAGCAACGCGCGGCCGCCCAAAACCTCGTTCGCCTGCGCGAGGCCCGCCTCGCTGCGCCCAGTGATTGCCACTTTTGCGCCCTCGGCCAGGAACTGCTTGGCGGTTTCCAGCCCTATGCCGCTGGTGCCGCCGGTGATCAAAGCCTGTTTGCCTTCAAGCCGCCGCATGTCGTTCTCCTTGGATTGACTATCGAAGCGGCTACTTTATGGCCAGTGGTATGTAATGTATAGTAGGTACCAAATTGATACTAATGAACGATCATGACTGTGGAAAACCAGCAGGAAACCATGGCCGCAAGCCACTGCCCTATGCTGCGGTTCGTCGATCTGATCGCAGGCAAATGGGCGATCCCCATCCTCTACCGCCTGATCGTGCTGGACCGCCCGGTGCGCTTCGGCGAGCTGCAGCGCGCGGTCGGCGTCATCACCCAGAAGGAGTTGACCCGCCAGCTGCGCGCCTTCGAGCAGCGCGGCCTGGTGCAGCGCACGGTGTACGCCGAAGTGCCGCCCCGCGTCGAGTACCGGATCACCGCGCTGGGCAGCACGCTGCAGCAGCCGCTGCAGCAGCTGGCGGGATGGATGGAGCGCTATGGCGGCCAATTGCGCGGCTAAGCATGCCGTCAATCGTCCTCCCGCTCGGACAGCAGCGCCAGGTGCTGGCGATGAGGCCGTCGCGGTTTTGCCAGAGCCTCGCCATGCGTCACGCCGACCAACGGTATCGGATAGCCAGGCGTTCTCACCGCCACCGGCATCCTGCCGGCGCCAGCCGAAACGCAGCGCGAAGCGGCGTATGAAAACCATGCCCAGGGGTGACGGCGACCGGGGACTATGGGGTATAGTGTTGGCATCCTCAACCCGAACTAAAGCAATCGTTGGCCATGCGATGGCGCGCCATTTCGATGCGCAGTCAATCCGACTTAAATGACCAGCTTGCCGTGACCCTGGCGCTTGGAACCCATCGCCAGCGCGATAGACCAAATAGATTCCGCAAGATATTTGATTTAGGTGAAAAATGCTCCTCGTTATAGATAACTACGATTCCTTCACCTACAACCTGGTGCAGTATTTCGGCGAGCTGGGCCAGGACGTGAAGGTGTTCCGCAACGATGAAATCACGCTGCAGCAGATCGAAGAACTGAAGCCGCAATACCTGGTGGTCTCCCCCGGCCCCTGCACGCCCAACGAGGCGGGCGTGTCGGTTCCGGCCATCCTGCACTTTGCCGGCAAGCTGCCCATCATGGGCGTATGCCTGGGCCACCAGGGCATAGGCCAAGCCTTCGGCGGCAAGGTCGTCCACGCCAAGCAGCTGATGCACGGCAAGGTGTCGCCGGTCAGCCACCTGGACAAAGGCATGTTCCGCGGCCTGCCCAATCCGGTCACCTGCACCCGCTACCATTCGCTGGTGATCGAGCGCGAAACGCTGCCGGACTGCCTGGAAGTCACCGCCTGGACCGACGACGGCGAAATCATGGGCGTGCGCCACAAGACGCTGCCGATCGAGGGCGTGCAGTTCCACCCGGAATCCATTCTCACCGAGCACGGCCACCGCATGCTGGACAACTTCCTGAAGGAATTCGCCTGATGCGACTGAGGCCGCTGCTGATCGGCGTCCTGCTGGCCGCTCCCGCCTGGTCCGGCGCGCTGGAAGACTGCACGCGAAGCCAGGCCGACACCCCCGCCATCGCCGCCTGCCTGCAGCAACGGCACGCAGAGGCGGGGCGCCAGCTGGCCGCCCAGGAAGACAAAGCGCTGGATGCGATGCGCAAGCTGGACGGCGCCACCGACGGCCGTTTCCACGCCGCGCGCGAGCTGCGCCGCTCCCGCCAGGCGTACCGGGACTATCGCCGCCAGCATTGCGACTGGGTCGAGGCCAGCTACGCCAGCGGCAACGGCGCCGGCCGCGCCCGCCTGGCCTGCGAAATCGACCTCGACACGCAAAGGCTGGCCGACCTGGCCGGCCACAGCTGATAGGAAACCCTCATGATCACCCCGCAAGCGGCGCTGAATCGCCTGATCGACGGCAACGAGCTGTTTTATGACGAAATGCTGGCGCTGATGCGCCAGATCATGCGCGGCGAACTGTCGCCGGCGCAGACGGCGGCCATCCTGATCGGGCTCCGGGTCAAGGTGGAGTCGGTGTCGGAAATCGCCGCCGCCGCCACCGTGATGCGAGAGTTCGCCACCCACGTGCCGGTGTCCGACCGCCGCCACCTGGTGGACACTTGCGGCACCGGCGGCGACAAATCCCACACCTTCAACATCTCCACCACCTCGGCCTTCGTCGCCGCGGCGGCCGGCGCCCGCGTGGCCAAGCACGGCGGCCGCTCGGTATCGTCCAGCTCCGGCAGCGCCGACGTGCTGGAACTGCTGGGGGTCAATCTGCAACTGACGCCGGAACAGGTCGGGCAATGCCTGGACGAGATCGGCCTGGGCTTCATGTTCGCGCCCAACCATCACAGCGCGATGAAGCACGTGGCGCCGATCCGCAAGGAACTGGGCGCCCGCACCATCTTCAATATCCTGGGTCCGCTGACCAATCCGGCGGCTGCCGACCACCAGTTGATGGGCGTGTTCCACCCCGATCTGGTAGGCATACAATCCCGCGTGCTCAAGATGCTGGGCAGCCGGCATGTGATGATCGTCCACGGCTGCGACGGCCTGGACGAATTGACACTATCCGGCCCCAGCATGGTGGCGGAACTCAAGAATGGCGAGATACTGGAATACGAATTGGAGCCGGGCGAATTCGGCTTCCCGCTCTGCGAGCTGAAGGACTTGCGCGCCGACACCGCCGCGCAGTCCCGCGACCGGCTGCTGGCGGTGCTGGATGGCCAGCCCGGCCCCGCCCGCGACATCGTGCTGCTCAATGCCGGCGCGGCGATTTACACCGCCGATATCGCCCCAAGCCTGGCTGACGGTGTTACCATGGCGCGCGAGGCCTTGGACAGCGGCAAGGCCAAACAGAAACTGCAGCAGCTGATCGCCTTGAGCCGAAAGCTCGGCGGCTGAATTCCCTGCGGGGCGGCGCACCTCCGCCCCCCAATCTCATATCGCGTCAGAACCATCATGAACAAAATATCCAAAGACATCTTCAAGGCGTATGACATCCGCGGCATCGTCGGCAAGACCCTGACCGCCGCCGTCGCTCGGCAAATCGGCCAAGCCGTGGCTTCGGAAGCCATTGACCGCAAGGTCAAGGCCATCGTGATCGGCCGCGACGGCCGCCTGTCCGGCCCCGAATTGAGCGAGGCGCTGGCTGAAGGCATCCGCGCCGCCGGCGTCGACGTGATCGACGTCGGCCGCGTCGCCACGCCCATGCTGTACTTCGCCGCCCATCAGCTGGGCACCCTGTCCGGCGTGATGGTGACCGGCAGCCACAATCCGCCCGACTACAACGGCTTCAAGATGATGCTGGCCGGCGACACGCTGGCCGGCGACGACATCCAGGCGCTTTACCAGCGCATCGTCGATGGCCGGCTCGCCGAGGGCGAAGGCGGCTATCGCACCGAAGACATCGCGGAAGCCTACCTGGAGCGCATCACCTCCGACATCAAGCTTGAGCGTCCGCTGAACATCGTGGTGGACAGCGGCAACGGCGTGGCCGGCGCCTTCGGCCCGCTGCTGTACCGCCGCCTGGGCTGCAAGGTGCGCGAGCTGTTCTGCGACGTGGACGGCAATTTCCCCAACCACCACCCGGACCCGGCCAAGCCGGAAAACCTGAAAGACCTGATCGAGGCGCTGCAGAAAACCGACGCCGAGATCGGCCTGGCCTTCGACGGCGACGGCGACCGCCTGGGCGTGGTGACCAAGGACGGCAACATCATCTGGCCGGATCGCCAGCTGATGCTGTACGCCGCCGACGTGCTGGACCGCAATCCCAAGGCCAAGGTGATCTTCGACGTCAAATCCACCCGGCTGCTCAAGCCCTGGATCAAGAAGAACGGCGGCGTGCCGGTAATGGCGCGCACCGGCCACAGCTTCATCAAGGCCAAGATCAAGGAAACCGGCGCGCTGCTGGCCGGCGAGATGAGCGGCCACGTGTTCTTCAAGGAACGCTGGTACGGCTTCGACGACGGCATCTACACTGGCGCCCGCCTGCTGGAAGTGCTGTCCCGCGTCGAGGATCCCAGCGAGCTCTTGAACGCGCTGCCCAACGCCGTCTCCACGCCAGAACTGAACCTGAAGATGGCCAAGGAGGGCGAGAACCACGCGCTGATCTCCAGGCTGCAGGAGTCCGCCAGCTTTGACGGCGCCGAGGAAGTGAACACGCTGGACGGCCTGCGCGTCGAGTACAAGGACGGCTTCGGCCTGGCCCGCGCATCCAATACCACGCCGGTGATCGTGCTGCGCTTCGAGGCCGACACCGAGGAGGCGCTGGAACGCATCAAGGGCGATTTCCGCCGCGTGCTGGCCACCGCCACCGACGCCAAGCTGCCGTTCTAAGCTTGCCGCGACCGGCGTTCGTTTGCAGATAGCTGTCAGGGGACATGGTGCATCCATGTCCCCGTTGCATTGAATTGAAAGGAAATCCATGTACCAACTGGCCGCCAGCCACTTCACCACCGCGCGCGACCTGCTGCGCTTCGCCGTATCGCGCTTCAACGAGGCCGAACTGACCTACGGCCACGGCACCCACAACGCGCACGACGAAGCCGCCTACTTGATTCTGTCCGCGCTGCAACTGCCGATCGACACGCTGGATCCGTACCTGGACGCCAGGCTGCTGCCGGAAGAAGTGGAGCGCGTGGTGGAGCTGATCCGCCGCCGCGCCGAGGACAAGGTCCCGGTCGCCTACCTGACCAACGAAGCCTGGCAGGGCGAGTTCAACTTCTACGTCGACGAACGCGTGCTGGTGCCGCGTTCCTTCATCTACGAGCTGCTGGGCGAACCGCTGGCGCCGTGGATCGAACATCCGGAACTGGTGCATCGCGCGCTGGACCTGTGCACCGGCTCCGGCTGCCTGGCCATCCAGCTGGCCAGCCACTACCCGGACGCCGAGGTCGACGCCGTCGACATCTCGCTGGACGCGCTGGAGGTGGCGGCGGTCAATGTCGAGCATTACGGCCTGCAGGACCGCATCAACCTGATCCACACCGACATGTTCGAGGGACTGGAGGAAAAGTACGACCTGATCATCTCCAACCCGCCCTATGTCGACGCCGAATCGGTGGAAGAACTGCCGGAAGAGTACCTGCACGAGCCGGAAATCGCGCTCGGCTCCGGCGAGGACGGCCTGGACGCCACCCGCGAGATCCTGCGCCGCGCGCCGGAATTCCTCAACGAGCGCGGCGTGCTGCTGGTGGAGATCGGCCACAACCGCGACATGCTGGAAGAATGCTTCCCCACCCTGCCCTTCATGTGGATGGAGACGCAGAGCGGCGACGGCTTCGTCTTCCTGCTGACCCGCGAAGACATCGTCAGCGCCGGCATCTAAACAGACAGCAAAGCCGCCAACAACGTTGGCGGCTATTTTTATCATCTATTCCTATCTTTCCGGCCTCATCGATAAGAGCCAAATCACCCAGGTCAATGCGGCTTTGCCGAGCGCTACCAGCGACTCTTGCCCTCCGCTCTGGGCCGGTATGGCTCAAAATGCTTGTCCAGATGGCTGACGAACGCCCGCACTTTCGCCGACAGGTTGCTCTTCATCGGATAGACCGCGTGAATGTCGGCGGGCGGAAACCGCCAGTCGCCGAGCACTTCGCGCAATCGGCCCGAGCGCAGATAGGGCGCGACATTCCACTCCGAGCGCAGCAATATCCCCAAGCCCCGCAACGCCCAGTCGACAGCCACTTCTCCATCGTTGGTCGACACCGTCCCTCGAACCTTCACATTGGCTTGCGCGGCTCCCGAGTAAAGATGCCACGCGCCATAGGTTTCATCGCTTTCCCGGATCACGATGCAACGGTGGCGCTGCAGATCCATCGGAGACGCCGGGATGCCGAAACGCTCCAGATAGCCCGGCGACGCGCATAACAGGCGGCGATTGCAGGCGATCTTCCTGGATGTGAGACGCGCATCGGGCAGGTCGCCGAAGCGGATGCAGACATCGAATCCGTCCTCGATCAGATTGACCGGGCGGTCGGACAGGGACAGCTGAACGTCGACATCGGGATGAAGCTCGACAAAATCCGCTATCGCCGGGGCGATGAACTGGCGGCCGAAGCCGAAGGTCGCATTGACCCGCAACAGCCCCTTCGGGACGGAGTGCGCGCTGGCCAGCCTTTGCTCCAATTCCTCCAGCTCCCCAAGAATCTTTTTCCCCTCCGCCAGATACAGCTCGCCTTCATACGTAACGGCCGCCCGTCTCGTCGTGCGGTTCAACAGCCGGATGCCGAGCCGCACCTCGAGATTGGCCAGGCGCCGGCTGACGGCGGCTGTCGATACGCCAAGCTCCTGCGCCGCGCCGGACAGCGTGCCCGCCTTGACCACTTCCATGAAAAAAGCCACATCGGATACCGAGCTCATTTTTGCATTCAAGTTAAAAACAGTTTGATATTTCCATTATTGTACAAAAATCTGCAATCCAATAATTTGCCTCCCAAGGAAGCCTCCGCGCTTTCAGGCTCATCGGGAGACAAGAGTGACCGCATTGCAAACCCCACCCCAAACGCTGTACCAGAAACTGGTCGAGACCCACACGGTGGCGCGTCTGGATTCGCAGAACGTGCTGCTGTACGCCGATCTGCACATCATGAACGAGTACACCAGCCCGCAAGCCTTCGCCGGGCTGGCGGAAGCCGGCCGCACAGTCTTGCAGCCCGGCCAGAACGTATCCGTGGTCGACCACATCATCCCGACCCACCCCGTGGCGATCCGCATCATCGAGGAGCCGAATTCGGCATTGCAGGCCTCGAACCTGAAGAAGAATTGCGAGCGCCACGGCATCCCGCTTTTCGACGCCAACAACCGTTTTCAAGGCATCGAACATGTCATCGCGCCGGAACTGGGCATGATTCGTCCCGGCATGGTCGTCCTCTGCGGCGACAGCCACACCACGACCTATGGCGCGCTGGGGGCCTTGGGCTTCGGCATCGGCACCTCCGAAGTCGAACACGTATTGGCGACCCAGACCCTGGTGTATCGCCTGGCGCCAACCATGCGCATCCATGTAGCCGGCCGCTTGCCGCTCGGCACCACCGCCAAGGACCTGATCCTGCTGATCATCAACCGGATCGGCGCGCACGGCGCGCGCGGCTACGCGGTTGAGTTCTGCGGCGAAGCCATTGAAGCGTTGACGATAGAAGCGCGGATGACCTTGTGCAATATGGCGGTCGAGGCCGGCGCCCGCGGCGCGCTCATCGCGCCGGATGCGCTGACGCTGGAATACGTCGCCCGTCATTGTCCGGACTTGGCCGGCGCGACGCTGGACGCCGCGAAGGCGGACTGGCGCGCCCTGCGCAGCGACGACGGCGCCCCATTCGACCTGAAGCTTGAATTCCAGGCCGGCGACGTCGAGCCCTATGTGACATGGGGCACCAGCCCCGACCAATCCATTCCGATCAGCGGCCGCATCCCCGTCGCCGCGTCAGCGCCGGAGGGGCCTGAGCGGCTCACCATGCAGCGGGCGCTGCGCTACACCGGCCTGGCCGAAGGCGCCCAATTGGAAGGCTTGCCCATCCAGCGCGTCTTCATCGGCTCTTGCACCAATGCCCGCATCGAGGACTTGCGCGCCGTCGCGGACATCGTGCGCGGACGAAGCGTGGCGCCTTCGGTGCGCGCCATGATCGTGCCGGGCTCAGGCGAGGTGCGCCGCCAGGCCGAACAGGAAGGCCTGGCTCAGCTCTTCATCGAAGCCGGCTTTGAATGGCGTCAACCTGGCTGTTCCCTATGCCTGGCCATGAATGACGACGTGCTCAACCCCGGCGAGCGATGCGCCTCCACCACCAACCGCAATTTCGAAGGCCGCCAAGGCCGGGATGCGATCACCCACCTGATGAGCCCCGCCATGGCCGCCGCTGCCGCCGTCGCCGGCTGCATCACCGACGTTCGCAAACTGGGAGTCCGCGCATGACCATTCATACCCGAATCGAAGGCATGGCCGCGCCGCTGCCGGTCAGCAATCTGGACACCGACCAGATCATGCCGAAGCAATTCCTGCGCCGCATCGACAAGGCGGGCTTGGCCGAAGGCCTGCTATACGACATGCGCTTCGGCCCGGATGGAAAGCCCCGCCCGGAATTCGTTCTCAATCGGCCGGAATACGCCGCGGCCAGGATACTGGTCGCCGGTCCCAACTTCGGTTGCGGCTCCAGCCGCGAGCATGCGGTCTGGGGCCTGATGCAATACGGCATCCAAGCGGTGATCGCGCCAAGCTTCGGCGAGATTTTCTATTCGAACGCGATGAACAACAGCCTGATGCTGGTGGCGCTGGCCGAGGCCGATGTCGGGACCATTCTCGCCGACGTCTCCGCGCCGGAAAACAGCTGGATCACGATCGATGTCGCATCCATGACGGTGCGAAGCAAAAGTCTGACGGCGTCTTTCTCGCTGTCCGAACGCCATCGCCGGATGTTCCTCGAAGGCCTGGACATGATAGGCGCGACCTTGGCCATGCAAGACCAAATCCATGCTTTCGCCGCCAGACATTGGCAGCAGCGGCCCTGGCTGAAAGACATCGCATCCATGACAAAAAACCGTTTGGCGTAAGCGGGCGCCCTGCCGGGCCACCAGCCCGGCGGCGCCGTCACGCCCTATCAGAGGAGACAAAAATGCATATAGAGGAAACCGTTAGCAAGCCGCCGGCAGGCAATGGGCCATGGAGCAAATTGATGGCCATGCGCGTCGGACCGCTGCCCTTGCCGCTCTATTTGTCGCTCGCCGCCATTGCAGTCGCCGCCGCCATCGCGCATCGCCTGCCGAACGACCTGATCGGCGGCCTGGCCGTCATGATGCTGTCCGGCTTTCTGCTGGGCGAGCTAGGCAAGAGGATTCCCGTGCTCAAGCATATCGGCGGCTCGGCCATTCTCTGCCTGTTTGTCCCCTCGGCATTGCTGGGATACAAGCTATTCGACCCCGACATGCTGAAAGCGCTGGCCATGGCGATGAAGACCGCCAATCTGCAATACCTCTACATTGCCTGTCTGGTGGTCGGCAGCATTCTCGGCATGAACCACAAGGTTTTGGTGCAGGGCTTTTTGCGGATGTTCATCCCGCTGCTGGTGGGAACGCTGGGCGCCGTCGCCGCCGGCATGCTTGTCGGCCTATTGTCCGGCTACACCCCTGGGCACACCTTCTTCTACATCATCATTCCCATTTTGGGCGGTGGCATCGGCGAGGGCATTCTGCCGCTCTCCATCGGCTATTCCGAAATGACCCGAATCCCGCAGGCTCAAATTGTCGCCACACTGATTCCCGCGGCGCTGATCGGCAATGTCGTCGCCATCCTGCTGGCCGGCCTGCTCAATTTTTATGGCAAGAAGCGCCCGCGATTCAGCGGCAATGGCATGCTGGTCAAAACCGGGGAGGATCGGGAATGGCTGGCCGCGCAACATGAAGCGCCGATCAATTTGAGCTTGATGGGAAGCGGCTTGCTGCTCACCTGTTCTTTTTTCACCCTGGGGTCTTTATTTGCCCCGATTACCGGCATCCCGGGGCCGATCCTGATGATTATCACCGCCGCCCTGGTCAAGGTGAGCAAGGTGATGCCGGCGCAGATGGAGCTGGGCGCCTACCAGATGTACCAATTCATGACGAGCAATCTGACATACGCCATCCTGGTTGGGCTGGGCACCCTATTCGTGCCATGGAACCAGATGGTGGCTTCCGTCACCCCCGGGTATGTTCTGCTCTGCGCGGCGATCGTGCTGGCCATGGTGGCCAGCGGCTTCGGCATCGGCCTGTTGCTGAAGATGTATCCGGTGGAATCGGCCATTGTCGCCGCCTGCCATAGCGGCCTGGGCGGCACCGGCGACGTGGCGATCCTGTCGGCCGCCAACCGGATGGAAATGATGCCCTTCGCGCAAATCTCGACCCGTATCGGCGGGGCGTCAATGATCGTTCTGGCCACACTGCTGATGAAGCTTCTCCACTAGCCATCAAGAGACCGTGGCCGCCCTCTTCCAGCAGCGCAGAAAAGCCTCGCTCCCGGTCTCTTGCCGCACGCTCACGACCAGTCCGGCTTCAACACCATCAGAAAATACACCGCCAGCATCGCGCAGAAGGCCGGATAGCCCAGGCACTCCCAAATCCGCGCGAAACGCCAGTAGCGCGCCGGCAGCGCCTGCCCGGCCTCCGCCGCGTCGCGGGCCATGCCCGCCATCCGGATCTGCAGCCATACAACCGGCAGCCAGCACACGCCGGCAAATAAAAACAAGCCCAGCGCCCAAACATGAGGGGGTGAGAGATAAACCCACCAAGTAGTAACGTGATAATCGGGAACAGCTGGGATGATACGGGAAGAGGATGGACGGCGGTCTGAAAATCTATTTCACGTATTGCAAAGGGTGGTGAGCCGGTTGGCCCACCACTTTCAGCTGAACATATCGCCCTGGCGACTCTCCATTTCCTCACGCCGGACAGCCTTCACTATCTTGTAAATCCACTGCAGGCTGACACCGTACTTGCGCGCCAAGTCGCCGTGGTTGTCTCCGGTGAATTCCTCGAATATCTTCCGGTCCCGTTTCGACAACCTGACCGACAGTCCCATCGGGAAATAGATGTTCTGGCCTCCCCAGTGCGCGGCCATCCGGTTGGCGATCTCGCTGCCCAGCTGCTCACCGATCTCGCGTTCAATGCTGGCCAGCTCCTGCAGAGCCTCGGCGATGTGGTCGGCCAGGTCGGACAGCAGCTCAGGGCCTTTGCTGCGGGTATGGATGGGCTTCATGCTTCCTCCTTCGCCTTGAGGATGGCGGTCAGGCTTTCCCAGGCGCTCAACATCGGGTCGAACGTTTTACGCGCCATGGCCGTATTCATCAGCTGATTCAGTTCACTGCACTGCGCGGCGGTCAGTGGCAGCTGCTTCACTTCGGTCGCCAGCTTCTGCACCAGATCGGGCAGTGAACGCATCGCCCACTTCTTCAGCGATTCGATCACCTGCTCCAGTTGGTCGCCGGCCAGCCATTGCATGGCGTCCCGGCCAGTAATCCGCTTCACATACGAAGCCAGGGCGCTCTCGGCCGGGTTCTTGACCACACCAATCTGATGCAGAAACAGCCAGAGCGCGCGTATCTTCTTGTGCTGCTCGTCCTGGGCCAGCGGGCGCGATTGAGTGGTGGGCTGTCCTTTGGAACGCACCTTGAATCCGCTGCGCTTCAGGTATTCCAACACCTGGTTCAGCTCTGGAACGGTCAGGTCAGCCGCGGATGCCTGTCTTCCAATCCGCTGCAGAATAGCGCGGTAGCTGTCGTCATCCAGAGCCAGCTCGCGCTTGGCTACGTGGATCAGGCGGATCAGTCGCTGTCGGTCTTGAGTCTTTGCGTTCATCGTTGGCTGCTCATCAGTACCCGGCAACCACGCCGGGCAGACCGCGCACATATTTCAATGTGCGCGGTTTCGCTTTACGCGGCGGCGTCCTTCAGCGCCTTGGCTGGGGAGAACTTGGGCGCGCGCTTGGCTGCGATCTGGATGGTCTCGCCGGTTTTCGGATTGCGGCCGGTCTTGGCTGCGCGCTGGGTGGTGCCAAACTTGCCGAGGTCGGAGATCGCCAGCTCGCCCCCCGCCCGCACGGTGTCGAGCACCGCAGTGGTCAGCGCGTTGAGAACGGATTCGGCTTGCTTGTTGGTGACATCCGCGTGGGCGGCCAGGTGTTTGATCAGGTCTTGCTTGGTCATGGTTTGCTCCTTGCTGGTGAAAGAAATTGTCAAAGCGGCGTAGTGTTTAATCCGCTCGCACATCGATTGCGGTCTCTTTGGCCTCCCGCAACAGCTGAGCGATTGGCTGTACGTGCGTTCCTGCGATCATGGCCATCACAACTGAGCGACCATCGGCCAGCTCCATTTCCACGATGTCGAACTGGTTGTTGACCGTAGCCTCAGCCTCTTCAAATACCTCTAGCAGCGTGGTTTGGTCCCACTCAAACAGGTTGGTCAGCTTGCCCATCTCACACCCCCGCCAAATCCAGCCGAACGGCTTCGAACTTGCCAGTGCCTTCGCTACGCCGTTCGATTCGGACATAGGCCTTGGAACACTGCACCCGCACCGATTCCGACAGCGCGCGCATCGCGCGTTGCCACTTCTCGTCCTGGATATCGAGCCGGCGCAAGCCCAGCACTCGGCCGGTCGAGATGTTGCCGGCCTTGTCGACCTGAAATGCGTCAGAGATGAGCGCCTTCACCTCCGGTCGCGCATCCTCAGTCCACTCTTGGACGCACTCATCGATCAACGCCTTTGCAGCCAGCAACCCTTCGTCGAAGGTCAGCGTGTCAGCAATGGCCCTCAGTACGCGGGTATTGCCGTCAAAGCTGGTCAAGGTGACGTTACCCTTTTCGCCGCCCACATCAGCCTTGTAACGCTCGGCCGATAGCGCCACGAATGCGTCGATGTCGGCGAACAAGCCGGCCTTGAATTGGGCCAGTTGGTCTTGCATGGCCACAGCTTTCTGCAGTGCCTCGGCGACAAACTCGTCGCGGGCGATGTCTATCGGCTTGATGATGTTGATCGGCACCAGCCGGCCTTTTCCGTCTTGCTTGTACCCTTCGGGGATAGCGTTCATTCCTCACTCCTCAGTCCTACCAATCGTTTCACCTTGGCCAACTCGGCCCGGTTTCTTTCCAGCCACTCCGGCGTCAGCGGCACCTCATCTGCAGCCCGCCAAAATCGCCTGGGCGACAATGTCGGCGGCGGTTCCGGGCCGGGTATTTCTCCGGCGGACGCGGCCGGCGCCTCTGTCTCCGTCTCGGCCGGGGGCGATACTTCCGCCGCGGGAGCTACCTGGTACTGCTGCAGCTCGTCCTGATAGTCCAGCCAGACGATCCGCCTGGCCTCCTTGCGGCCAGTGCCCATCGCCACCAGCCGTTCCACCTCGTCGGCCAGACGCTGCTTGGTGGCAGCGTCCAGCTCGGGCACGGCTTGCTTCAGCATGCCGCCTGGGCCTGCAGCAGCTGGCGCTTGCCGTTGATCATCTGCCGCGCCATCCGGTACAACTGGCGCCACGCCGGGCGATTGGCCGGGGCGGACACCACCAGCATTTCCTGTTCCCACGCCGCGGTATCAAACGGCACGCTGGTATCGATCCGCTCCTCGCGCTCGAACTGCACCGAATAGATGTCCGCCACCAGCTCCAGGGCGGCCGGGCTGGAGCGAGTGATTTCGATGAAGCTGCGGCCGGCTGCCGAGGCGCGGGTGATGTTTTCTGAGGTGTATTGGGCAATGCGTTGCAATGAGGCCACTTCGTGATTCAGGTTCATGACTGGCTCCTTGAATTTTGAGTAACGGGGTCAGTTCCCCATCTCCGTCCACACAATCCGGCATCCGCCCAGCTCAAACTGCCCCTGGCGGTACGGGCCAAAGTAGGTGTCCCGGCCAAAGCTGAAGTACACGGCCTCGCCCTTTTCGATCATCCGGCGGCAGTTGCCGCAGGTTTGGATGGTGATGGTCGGCCGGGTCGGGGTGTTCAGCTCCACCGACACCACGGTGAAGTTGTTCTGGGTCAGCGCTTCTATCGCGTGGACCACCTTCATTGCACCCGTCATCATTTGGGCATTGAACGGTGGCCGCTTGGCCTGAATCGGGTTGGTTTGCATGTCACACCTCCCGCACTACGTCAGCCGTCACCAGCGGGGCGCCAATCTCGGCGGCCAGGTTCATGCATGCGGTCAGCAGATTCCCGATAGCCAACGGGTACAGCAGGGATACGGATTCCGGCCGGTCCAGGCGCTTGGTGTTGATGGTCAGCCTGGCGCGCAGCGCGTGGATGCCGCCTTCGTCAATCACCTCCGCTACCGGCTTGTTCAGCCGCTCCAGCTTGAACTTCAGGTACTCCTCCAGGCGTGCGCCTTCCAGCGGTGCCAGCTCCACCATTTCGCAGCGCTGCACCACCTCGCGCACTCCCGCATCGCGTTCGGACAGCTTCAGCTTCAGCTCCGGCTGGCCAATCAAGATGATGGACAGCAGCTTCTTGAAGCCCAGCTCCAGTTCGAAGAAGCGTTTCAGATGCTTGAGGGTGGCGATGGGCAGGGAGTGCGCCTCATCAATCACCAGGCAGTGGCGGTACCCTGCGGCATGGCTTTCGCGCAGCGCCTTGTGCAGTTGGGCGAAGCGAGCCTCGGGGCTGCTCTTCGGCTTCTCCAGCGGGGCCACGGCGGCCATGATGGCCTCAGCAATATGGGTTGACTTGAGTGTTTTGCCCTGCTTGTCGTTGTCCTCCATCGCCAACACGTAGGGCTTGATGATCTGGATCGGCTGGGTCTCGCGCTGAATGCGGTCTTCCAGGTCGCGCAGCAGCGTGGTCTTACCGGCGCCGGACTCCGCCACCACCGCCAGCAGACCGCCATGCTTGGCCGTCTGCAACATGGCTTCTCGCACGTAGCGGATGTCCGGGCTGATGAACATGTCCTCGTTGGACTGAATGGCGTCATCTGCAAATGGATCGCGGAACAAGCTGAAATGTTTGCGGGTGGCGGGCAACAAGGTCTGTTTGCGTAGTAACATGGTTTCCTCCTGGTTGGATTCCTGGTCGGTTTTCGTCTGGGAGACCGAGCGGGCCGCGTTCCCGCGCGGCTCGCTCACCTCTTCAAATGCGCCGTCGATGTCCCCATCGCTGGCGCCATGCGCCTGCAGATAGCGGCGGATGCTCTCCTGCAGGTCGGTTTCATCCAGGCTCTTGGGCCATTCGCCGTGATTGACGATCTGGGCCACGGTGGCCTGGGAAACATTCAAGTGCTCAGCCAGGTCAGCCTGCTTCCGGCCGACCTTTTGCAGCACGCTCTTCAGCTTCAACATGACTTGCTCCTTTATGCCGACTTCACTACGCGAAGCGGCGACTTGGTGCCCGCTGCCGGGCTGGTCAGCTCGGCCACCAGGGCGGCGAGCTGGTCTTCGGGTACGCCGGCCGGGTAGCGCTGGGCCAGCCATTGGAAACGGTTTTGCGTCCATTCGCCGCCAGCCGCGGTGACACGTTGCTTCAGTTGCTTGGCGGCCTCTATCAGGGTCAGCGGTGGGTATTCGATAGCCGGCGCGGCCAGCGCGTGTTCCGTGCCGCGGCGCGGCAGGTAGGCCGGCAGCTCGACGTCCTGCAGGTAGCTGTGGGTGTTCAGCGCGCCGTCGAACGGTGTCGCCTTCTTGGCTCGCGCGGCCTTGATCTCCTCCGCGTTCATGCCGGGGTAGGCTTGCCCATCCATGGCGCTGGCAGCATGTTCTATCGCGGTCTGCGGCATGGACTTGTACGCCTCGCCAATCACCGGGGCAGACAGCAGCTGGCCATAGGCGTCGTAGGCGCGCTCCGGCTCCACCTGGTAGACGCGGTCGGCGCCGTTGTAGACCGACACCGCCACCTGGATGGCGCAGTCGCCGAACACCATGGCGTTGACGCGCACTTCGTCCCCTACGTTGACCCCATCCAACCCACGCAGGCTGTAGGCGGCGGTGCGTTCGGCTTGCGGATGTTTGAACGAAACGGTCAGGTCTGGACGAACCTTGCGAATCTCTTCCTTGGCTGTCATGAACGCCTTGCACACTTCCACCGGGGGTAGCAACAGCAGCTGCTGCGGCTGAATCAGCTGCCACAGGTCTATGCGCGCAACCGGCTCGGCCAGGCCGGTACGGCGCAGCCGGGTATCCTGGCCGGGAATCAGGTTGGCATTCCAGGCCCGGCTCCAGGCTATGGCGGCGTGGTTCAGCTGTTCGATGCTTTCCACCGGCTCAAAGCGCAGCCGGCTCTCGAACTGGGTCTCGACGATGTTGTTGGCGCCTTCCACCCCGCCCTTGACGCGGGCCTGGCCGGCCTGGTGCTCCAGCGTTTCCACGCCCAGGGCGCGGCACAGGTTCTTGATGGCAGCCGAAGTGTTGGCGCTGCCCTTGTCCCATAGCAGGAAACGCGGCAGGCCCTGGAACAGCCGGCCCGGTTGTTCGCCCCAGGCGAACATCAGGAATTCGAACAGCTTGTGCTGGTTCTCGCCGGCCGACTCGCAGTACCAGGGCACGATCACGCCACTGGCCTTGTCGTACAGCACGTAGCGCCACACCTTGAACTTCACCTTGGCGAAGTTCTCCAGCTTGTTCTTGTAGAAGTCCCGGTCGCGCATGATGTGCTGCCGGCCCTTCAGGTAGTACACCAGGCACAGCGACGGGTCGATTTCGTGGGTGTGGTTGGGATGCGGCGCCCGCAGCGCCTGCACCGGGTCCGCGCAGCGCTGGGCGGCCACGTTCAGCTTGCGGTCGCGGATCAGTCGGTTCAGCTGGCTGTTGCTCACCTTCAGTTCAATGCCGTTTTGCTCCAGCATGCCGCGCGCGGTAGTCGTGAACAGCGTCTGCTTGCCGTTGTCGCGGATCGCCTCGCGCTGTACCGCGCCCAGCGTGACCAGCGCCTCCTCGGCCACCATGGTGCTGCCTTTGTCCGAGCGCGGCTTGCGGCCGGACTTCCAGCCCACCGCCTGTTTCAGCTGGCGGTAAACCGTCTGCGGGGACCAGCCCAGGAACACAGCCGCCTCTTGCACCAGCGCGGTCTGTTCGCCGTACCGCGCCGCATCCAGCTTGCCTGCCAGACCGCGCAAAACCTCGCGCACTTCCGGTGTCATGGACATAGCCGCCTCCCTTACGCCTCGCTGCCTTCGGTCAGGACGTTCCGCCTGGCGTCGTCAATGTCCGCGGCGAAGCGCCGGCTCAACTCGTCGCGCAACTCTGCCGCCAGCATGGCGGTGCGGGTGACGGAGTCGTCCAGGTGCAGCAGCACCGCGCGTACTGCTGGCGGCAGCGGCGCCGGCATTTCCGGGTCATAGTCGGGGGCCTGGGTGATTTCCGCAGTCAGCCAGGCGTCCAGCGCCTGCACCGCTTCCAGATGCTTGGCGATGGCGGCTTCCAGCACCGACTGCCGCTGGGTGATTTCCTGCTGGAACGGCGCCACGCGCTTGTCCCAGGGAGGCGTCTTCAACGGGTTGGAAAGTTTGGCCACTTCCTCGGTCAGCTGGTCGATCTTGCTGGTCTTGTCCTGCAGTACCCGCGACCGCGCTTCCAGATTCGCCTCGGCTTCCTCCACGCGCGCGGCCAGCGCCTCTTTCTCCTTGGCGTGCTTGGCGATGATCTCCTCGGCCAGTTCGACAAAGCTCTCTTTGTCGCCGGCCTTGGCCACTTCGATCAGCGCGGTCTTTTGGTCCTCCGGCAGCTTGCGGAACTGGCGCAGCTCGCGGTAGCCGATGCCCATGCGGGACATGCTTTCCAGGGCTTCTTCGCCGAAGGCGCGGAGGTTGGCGATGTCCTGGTTCGCCTTCTCATCCGAGACACCAAGCAAACCGCAAAACTCTTGCCACGTGCCCTGCAACTCCAAACCGTTTGGATTTTTCTTTCCTGCTAATGCCCGATACAGCTTGTTTTCCTTGACGTATGCAAGCTTGGAACTCCAAACCGTTTGGGAAAATTTGCCAAACGCTTCGGCCATCTGAGCCTGACCAAGCAACTGATTTACGAGGTCGCGTTCTTCGCCATAGTTGGCCTGAGCAATCGCCATCACATTCGCGGCATCTACTGCGTCCTGGCGCAGCTCAACGGCTGGGGCGATGTTGGGTGCTTCGGTAGATTTGGCACGTGCCATGTTCGGAACTCCTCTTATCGTTCAATCGTGATGCGGGTGGTCAATTCGTCCAGGCGGCTGCGAGCGGCCTCCAGGCTGCGCAGGATCGCCACCGCGTGTTGGGCCAGCTTGACCGAGGGGCGGATGCGGCCGGTTTCCGGGATGCGCTCGGCAAAGCCGGCTTCTTCCAGCGTGGCCACGTAGCGGGTGATGCTGGACGGCGACAGGTCGGTGGCCTTGGCCAGTTCGCCCGGCGTCAGTCCGTGGGCGAAGTGGCCCAGCATCACCGTCAGCACGTCCAGCACCTTCTCGGAGCTCTTGTTGGTTTGCACGCTCATGGGTTCAGCTCCAGTTCCGGCTGCATGTGCCGCTCGACATTGCGGTGGTGCCAGGCCAGGCCCTCAAGGCCTTGCTGTATCGCTGCCAGGGTGTCAGCCTCTTGGCCCTTGCCTTGGGAGAACTTCAACAACTGGCCGATTGCGTCGTTCAAAATCTGCTGTAGCACCTGGATGTCCTCGGCTGAGGCATTGCGGCCGGTGGGCATGTCGATCAGCAGGAAGCCGCCGCTGGCAGCCAGCCAGCGCGTGGCATAGTTGATGCCGCATACCGCCTCGTAGGCGCGTACCAGGCAGATCGGCATGCGGCCGTTTTGAATCCACTTGTAGAGGGTCCAGTGGTCGGCCAGGCCCATCTGCTCGGCGATCCGCTCCACCGACAGGTTGTGCCGTTCCCTCGCAAAGTCTTTGCACAGTTCCAGCGCGTGGCGCAGCGAGCTGGGCTGCAGGCGCTTCCAGTTGCGGCGACTCATTGGAATGTCCTCCAGGACAGTTGCTCCAAACAAAATGCCGTTTTGCAGCTGGTGCAACGGGTTTGCACCGCATAGCATGAACAGCGGATAATCCACACAAGGGAGCAAGCCATGATGAAGGACCTAGAGGCCAGGCTGCAGGCGCAGATCACCGCGCAGAACCTGATGATTGAGGCGCTGCTGGATGCCGCCATCCGGTCGGGCCAACTAGACCCGCGCGCGTTGGTCGATAAGCTGGAAAAGTTCGTCTCCGCGCCGAAGGCCAGCTTTGTCGACCACAATGAGATTGCGGCGGTAATGGGCGAAGTGGGTGCGTGGGCAGACATGATCAGCGGCCGTTACTTGGAGGTTAAGGACAGTTCGCCGGAGCGCAGCCTGCGGTAAACCTGTTGCAGGCTGATCCCCAGGCACGGAGACAGGCTCTCTGCCTCAGCGCGCTGGGCTGCAGTCAACTGCAGCCGCTGGTGCAATGCGGATTGCGCACGCAGTGCCGATAGAGAGTCCGGCAGAAACAGCGCGTCGGCGACGACCGGGATAGCACTGGGCTTGCTCGAATCAGTCAGTAGTGACTTGGACATGACGGGCCTCATGCGGCAACACGGCGACGGGACTGAGCCAAAGCATTGGCCGGGTCGGTGCAGATCTCACCGGCCTTGATGCCAAGCTTGACCGCGATTTCGTGTGCTTGGCCGCGCACACACTTCTTCCGGCCGCCCAGAACTTCGAACACCAGGTTCGGAGAAAACTTGTTTGCGATGGCCCACTGGGTGATGGAAATCCCTTTGGCCTGAAGCTCGGCTCGGGCCTCTTCGGGGGTGCGTAGTTGCATGGATAGCTCCTGGTTAAGGGGCGGCGGCGCTTAGGAGAGTGCCGCTTAAGTTGCCGTTCGTGGTGGGACGGTGTGACTTGATTATGGTAACTAAAAAGTTACCTGTCAATCTGATTGGAGAGCTTTTAGTGTCTATTGGTGAACGCCTGAGGGAAGAGCGCGAGCGTTTAGGCTTCACGCAGCCCGCTTTTGCTGGGTTGGCAGAAACAACCAAAAAAAGTCAGATTGACTATGAGAAGGACGTGACCCAACCCAAGGCGGGCTATCTAGCCGCAATCACAAAAGTTGGGGCCGATGTGCAGTACATCGTGACTGGTATGCGTTCTGCCCAAGCTCTCTCAAGCGATGAGCAGGAGTTACTAGCACTGTTCCGCGCGGCACCCCTTGAAGTGAAAGCGACCATCGTCGCAGGCTTGAAAGGAGGCGTTCGGCCATCGTCCGGCAGTAAGATTTCAGTCGGCGGCAGCTTCCATGGTCAAGTAGTTGAGGGCGATGTCACTAATACGGTCTCTGGTGGCATGCACATAGGTGGAAAAACCGGAGAGAAGTAAATCTGTACGTAGTCGAATTGTCCTGAATGACAGGTGCAATTTTTGGTAAAGCTGGTAGCGTAGTTAGCTCGAAGAGGCTGGCGGATGGCTTCGTTCCATTCGCCAGGTTGAGCGGCACGAACGAAAGCAACACCGTGGACGAACGAAACCAAAACCAGAATGTGCAAGGCGATTTTAACGGGCAGTTAGCCAACGGCAATATCAACAACCATATCTACAGCGGCCAAGAACGTGAGCGTCTCAACCCTGCTGAGGTTTGGCCAATCAAGATTAAGGGTCGTCAGTTGATTGAGATGACCGGGAAAAATAGTGCAGAGATTTGGGGGCGACTCAAGGACATTCTTGGCGAAGGACACAATGAACTGTTCAAAGATCAAGAAAAGGCGGCTCATGCCATTCTTGATCTGTGGATTGAGCAAGCTAATTTTCGTGGCGAAGATTCTGCAGGGTTACCAGCAGGCCTGCTGATACAGCTAAGTGAACTGAAGGCCAAGTACACAGAGGCACAGTCGACAGAGCAAAAACTGCGAAAGCAGTATGCCGACACTACAGATCGGCTGCGCCATTCCCAGCAAGCCTATTCCAATCTTGAACAACAACATCGTCAACAAACCGCGTCACTTAACGCTCTCTCCGATCAGCTAAGACGAAATCAAGGAACCATTCGTCGCCCCCAAACATGCCCATCGTGTGACGCTGCGGCAGTTAAGCTCGCCAGTACACGCAAGGGGGTTTTCACCGCCTCTATAATGGCTGGTCTTGCAATCGCCACAACTATCGTTTTGGGCTATTGGAGTTATCAAGCATCGAAGCGAGCCAGCTCAGCAGAAATGCTTATCCGCAATTGCGAATTCCATGGCAAGACATATAGCATCGGTAGCATCATCGATAACCCACAGGCCGATGACGTGCAATGTGTAGCCTCTCCCCAAGGTGGACAACCTAGCTGGCAGACTATCAAACCTTCAAAGCAAGCTACTCAGCACAAAACACCCATCAAGAGCCATCCAAAACGTGTAAAGCACTCCTCCATCAATCGGAATCTGCCCACGCAAGCGGCTGACCCCGTGCCTGAGGAGGTTAATCAGCAGCTGTTCTAGCCATATCCGAGACAGAAATCCTTATCGCTCTACATAATAAAGGCTCCGTGATGAATAAAATTACCTTCGCTCTTGGTCTATGCGTACCATTGCTTGCTACTGCAGCCAGCCCACCAGATGCTAGTCGTTACATTCAGGAATTGGATGCAGCGATGAAAGTGGCTCAAAAGACATTAGCTACTGGAGAGCTGAAAGCTATCAACACTCAAAGCCGAAGCTTTAGTCAGTTACAGTCTCGTGGTGAAATATTTGGGAAAAGTGTCTTTGACGAACCTTTTGGCCGTTGCTTTGCTGCTGGGGTACATGCGCAAGCTTGGTGGCAAGCGCAACTTGCTGCAGCTCAAAGGAGAGGCACAGAGGCTAATCCAGGCTGGATAAAACGGGAGCTGGCAAGCTACCAGGAAAACAAAACTGAATGCCTCAGGGCGGAAAAAAACAAAGGCAAGCTTGCCACCGAGCAGATCGCGTCTACCAGTGATACTCCTCCGCACAAAGGATGCTTGGCAGTGTTAGGAGTGAGGGCTGACGGTAATGTTGGTACCGTTGCCTACACTTGCCCGAAGAAATAAATTCTCGTCATAGGCTCAATGGCAAAATAACCTTAAACCCCTTTAAAGGCCCCTCCGAACATGCCACCCGAAAATGGGTGGCATGTTTCATTTTGACAGGAGGGAAACCATGGCAAGCCGCCGACTCGAAGACCTTCACCCGGACCTTCAACCCCTGGCGCATTCGTTTTTGCGCCGTTGCACCGATGCCGGACTGGATGTCCTGATTTACTGCACGTACCGCTCGGGGGCAGAACAGGACCAGCTCTACGCCCAGGGCCGCAAGGGCAGTCCCGGCCCTATTGTCACCAATGCCCGCGCCGGCCAATCCGCTCACAACTTCACCATCCAAAACCGTCCCGCTGCGCGTGCGTTTGATGCCGTGCCCATGGTGGGCGGCAAGCCACAGTGGGACCAGAAACACCCCCATTGGCAAATCATGGGCCGGATCGGAACCGAGCTGGGACTGAACTGGTATGGCAAGCCCACTGCGCCGTTCCGCGAATTCCCGCATTTCGAATTGCCGCGGGGGTACCAGTAATGGGCCTGGCCGATCTGATCCAAAACCCCGCCACCGGCCGGCTGAGCCACAGCAAGCTGTGGGCCAACGTGGCCTGCGCCGCAGCTACCGGCATGTTCGTTTACCAAGGGGTGGCCGGCACGCTGACCGCCGATGTCTGGCTGATCTACCTGGGCGTGGTGGGAGGCTATTCCGCAGCCCGCAGCTGGATCGCCACCAAGCGTGACAGCAAGGAGGCCAACAATGCTTAGCGCCAACCCCTTGCTGCTCAATGTCCTGCGCGTGGCACTGTGCGGCGTCACCCTGGGTGTGGCGGGATTCGTCGGTTACGGCAGCGGCCAAGGCCAAGCTACCCGCATCTATGAGGCCAAGATGGCCAAGCAAGAAGCCGCGCATGCTGCCGAATTGCTGCAGAAGTCTGAGAAACAAAACCAGGTGCTGGCGGCGGCCCATGCCGAGCAAGCGCACCTGAACGACCTGGCGCACCAGGTGGGCTGGCAGCTGTTGCAAACCCAGGGCCAGCTGGCGCGCAGCCAGGCCCAACTCCGCGAAAGGATCGCCGATGCGACACGCAATGATGGCCAGGCTTGGACTGGTCTTGGCCCTGACAGCCTGCGGCTCTACCGCGCCGCCCTCGGCTATTCCGAGCTTGATCCAGGTCTGCCCGCGGCCGACGCCGGAAATGCTGGTGATGCCGGTCAAGCCAGCGCCGCCGAGCGCGGGTTACCGCCCGCAGACCTACTGAACCACGCGGCCGACTATGGCCGCTGGTGCCAGGAGCTGGAAACCCGTCTGGAAAGCTTCATCCGGCTGCACCAGGAGGCCGACCATGGATGAGTTTGACCGCGCCCAGGAGCTGGAGGCGTTGCACCTGGCGGCATCCTTGGCGGCTCAGACCGCCGCCAGCCGGCCGCTGGGCGCCAGCCTGGCGCAATGCGACGACTGCGGCGAGCCCATCCCGGAAGCCCGCCGTCAGGCATCGCCAGGCTGCACTCGTTGCATCGACTGCCAAACCCTATCGGAGGCCGGACGATGACTATCGGCTGGACAGAGGCTACCTGGGCCATGGGTCTGGTAATTGCCTGGTCTGGGGCGCTGCTGGGTGTGATCCGCGCCATGTTGACGCGCTTGGTGGTGGACATGGACAAACGGCTGGATAAGCAATCCCACGATATTGCCCGCTTAGATGGAGAGGTGCAGCGCCTGCTGGCAGAACTGCCTTTGCATTACCAGCGCCGCGACGATGCTATCCGCGAGCTGACTGTGCTGGTGGCGCGTATTGACGCGGTGGGCACACGCCTAGACGGATGCGTGCGGCGCGACGACCACATCCGCAGCGAAACCGTTCTGCATGCCAAGCTGGACGCAGTGGCGGCCCGGCTGGACAAACTGATGAACAAGGAGAACCGAGCATGAGCAAAGCCATTGAACAAACGGAACGCGAAACCGCTCGCTGGGTGGCACTGGATGCGTTGTATCACGGCGGCGGCTATCCAGTAGCCGAGCGCTTGATCTTATCGGTGTTGGAAGCGGTGCCGTTGCGCGCCAGCGCCGCCGACATTCGCGCTCACTTGGCGTATTTGGAATCCGCCGGACTGGCCGAGGTAACCGAACTGCCGGATGGACGAGTGACAGCGCGTATCGAGCGGGCCGGCGTGGACGTAGTGGAATACAACGCGGAGTGTCCGGCCGGCATCGCTCGCCCCAAGAGGTACTGGTGATGGCTCGTAGGAACAGCGTCGAGCAACTACCGCAGGCCGTGCGCGACTGGCTGGACAAGGCCTTGATGGACGGCAACTTCAGCGGCTACCAGCTGCTGGAGGGGACATTGCGCGACAAGGGCTTCGCCATCAGCAAGAGCGCAATCCACCGCTATGGCCAGAAGATCGAGCGCCGTTTTGCCGCCATCAAGGCCAGCACCGAGGCCGCCCGCTTGCTGACAGAAGGCGCGGCCGACGATCAGGACGCCCGCTCCGAGGCGGTGATCGCCCTGGTGCAGACCGAAATGTTCGAAAGCATCGTCAATCTGCAAGAGGCCAACGAGGAAGACATCAAGCCGGAAGACCGCATAGCGCTGCTGTCCAAGGCCGCCAAGAACATCGCCACGCTCGCCCGCGCCAGCGTCAACCAGAAGAAATTCCGTCTGGACGAGCAGGCCCGCATTGAGCGCGAAGTCCGCGCCAAGCTGCTGGCCGAACAGGAAGAAAAGCTGGAAGAACTTCGCGGTGCCGATGGCATGAGCGAGCAGATGGAATCCCGTATTCGTCGCATCCTGCTGGGGAAAGAATGATGGCCCAGCCACCGCTCAAGCCGCTGGGCGCGCCGCGCAAGATCGACCTGGCCGAAGAGATGGAGCTGGCCGGCGTGGTGGTGCCGCAGGACGTGGCCGATGCCATCCCGGCCGAACAGCCGGTGTTTCTGCCGTACCAGCAGCGCTGGTTCGAGGACGAAGCCCAGATCATGTTCGCGGAGAAGAGCCGCCGCACCGGCCTTACCTGGGCGGAGGCCGGCCGCAACGTGGTCAAGGCCGCCCGGCCGCGCCGGCGCCAGGGCTGCAATACCTTTTACGTGGGCAGCAAGAAGGAAATGGCGCTGGAGTACATCGCCGCCTGCGCACTGTTCGCCAAGGCCTTCAACGAGCTGGCCCAGGCCGATGTCTACGAGCAAAGCTTTTGGGACGAAGGCAAGCAGGAGGAAATCCTCACCTACATGATTCGCTTCCCCAAGAGCGGTTTCAAAATCCAGGCGCTGTCCAGCCGGCCGTCCAATCTGCGCGGCCTGCAGGGCGATGTGGTGATCGACGAGGCGGCTTTCCACGACTCGCTGGAGGAACTGCTCAAAGCGGCGCTGGCGCTGACCATGTGGGGCAACAAGGTGCGGCTGATCAGCACCCACAACGGCGTCGAAAACCTGTTCAACCAGTACATTCAGGAAGCGCGCGAGGGGCGCAAGGACTACAGCATTCACCGCATCACCCTGGATGACGCCATCGCCGATGGCCTGTACCAGCGCATCTGCTACGTCACTGGCCAGATCTGGTCGCCGGAGGCGGAAAAGAAATGGCGCGACGACCTGTACCGCAATGCGCCGAATAGGGAGTCGGCCGACGAAGAATATGGCTGCATCCCCAAGCACAGCGGCGGCGCCTGGCTGTCCAGAGCACTGATCGAATCCCGCATGTCAGCCGATACGCCGGTATTGCGCTATGCCTGCCCGAATGGCTTCGAGCTGCTGTCTGACCATGTCCGCCATGCCGAGTGCAGCGACTGGCTGGAGGTCAACTTGGCGCCCTTGCTGACCCAACTGCCTGTCGACGCCATCAGCTTCAACGGCGAAGACTTCGGCCGCACCGGCGACCTGTCGGTGCATGTGCCGCTGATCCAGCAGCAGAACCTGGTGCGCCGGGTGCCGTTCATCCTGGAGCTGCGCAATGTGCCGTTCCGCCAGCAAGAGCAGATCGCCTTTTACCTACTGGACCGCCTGCCGCGCTTCATGGGCGGCGCCTTCGACGCCCGCGGCAACGGTCACGCCTTGGCTGAGTTCGCCATGCAACGCTACGGCGCCAGCCGCATCCAGCAAGTGATGTTGACCGAGAGCTGGTACCGCGAGCATATGCCGCCGCTGAAGGCGGCGCTGGAAGATGGCGACCTGGTAGACCTGCCCAGGGACGCCGACATCCTGGCTGACCTGCGCGCCGTCCAGGTCATCAAGGGCGTGCCGCGCATCCCGGATGTGCGCACAACTGGCGAAGACCAGGGCAAGCGCCACGGCGACGCCGCGGTGGCGCTTGCCCTGGCGTACTACGCCAGCCGTGAACTCAACAAAGGCCCGGTGTCGGTGAAGTCACGCCGCCGCCGCACCGCCACCCGCATCACACAGGGGTACGCATGAAAGCAAAGGGCATGTGGGTCAGCCCCACCGAGTTCGTCCAGTTCGGCGAATCGAGCTCCAGCCTGTCCAGCCAGATCGCCACCCGCTCCAGGAGCATCGACTTCTACGGCCTGGGCATGTATCTCCCCAACCCGGACCCGGTGCTGAAAGCGTTGGGCAAGGATATCAAGGTCTACCGCGAGCTGCGCGCCGACGCGCATGTGGGCGGCTGCATCCGGCGCCGCAAGGCGGCGGTGAAGGCGTTGGAATGGGGGCTGGATCGTGACCAGGCCAAGAGCCGGGTAGCCAAGTCTGTGGCGTCTATCTTCAACGACCTGAACCTGTCACGCATCATCGGCGAGATGCTGGACGCCATGCTCTACGGCTACCAGCCGATGGAGATCATGTGGGGCAAGGTGGGCAGCTACCTGGTGCCGGTGGACATCGTAGGCAAGCCGGCCGACTGGTTCATCTACGACGAGGGCAACCAGCTGCGCCTGCGCACCAAGCAAGCCCCGCTGAAGGGCGAGGAATTGCCCGCGCGCAAGTTCCTGGTACCGCGCCAGGACGCCAGTTACGACAACCCCTACGGCTTCCCCGATTTGTCCATGTGCTTCTGGCCCACCACTTTCAAAAAAGGCGGCCTCAAGTTCTGGGTGCAGTTCACCGAGAAGTACGGTTCGCCCTGGCTGGTCGGCAAACACCCGCGTTCGGCATCGACACAGGAAACCGACCTGCTGCTGGATAGCCTGGAAGCCATGGTCCAGGACGCCGTGGCGGTCGTCCCGGACGACTCCAGCGTGGAGATCAAAGAGGCCGCCAACGGTGCCAACAATGCCGACGTCTACGAGCGCTTGCTCCATTTCTGCCGCTCCGAGGTCTCCATCGCGCTGCTGGGCCAGAACCAGACCACCGAGGCCAGCGCCAACCGCGCCTCGGCCCAGGCCGGGCTGGAGGTGACCCGCGACATCCGCGACGGCGACAAAGAGGTGATCGAGGAGGCGCTGAACCAGCTGGTGCGCTGGGTCTGCGAGCTGAACTTCAACGGCGGCGACCGCCCGCGGTTCGAGATGTGGGAACAGGAGCAAGTGGACGAAGTCCAGGCAGGCCGCGACGAGAAGCTGACCCGCGCCGGCGCCACGTTCACCCCGGCCTATTTCAAGCGCGCCTACAACCTGCAGGACGGTGACCTGGTGGAGACCGCCAAGCCAGAGACCAGCGCCGAGTTTGCCGAAGCCGACGAAGAAGCGCCGGACCAGGACGCGCTGGACGCGGCGCTGGATGCGCTGTCGGCCGACGAGCTGCAGGCGGACGCCGCCGCCATGCTGCAGCCCTTGTTCGACCGCATCCAGGCCGGCGCGCAGCCGGACGAGCTGCTGGGCAGCCTGGCCGAGCTATACCCGGACATGGGCGCCAGCGGCCTGCAGGAGCGCCTGGCGCGCGCCATCTTCACCGCCAAGGTCTGGGGACGGCTGCATGGCTAAGGTCGATCTCGCCTACTGCATGAAATTGCCCCCAGAGCAGGCCATCCGTTACCTCAAAGCCAAAGGATTCGCCATCACCTGGGACTGGGAGGAGCTATGGCAGGACGCCCAGGCCCAGGCGTTCACAGTGGCCAAGGTGACGCGGCTGGACATCCTGCAGGACATCCGCGACGCCGTGGAGAAGGCGCTGGCCGAAGGCAAAACGGTTGCCTGGTTCAAGAAAGAGCTGACACCGGTCCTCAAGGCCAAGGGCTGGTGGGGGAAACAGGAAGTGCTGGACGAAGACACTGGCGAAGTGCGCGAGGTGCAGCTGGGCAGCCCCAGGCGGCTGGAAACCATCTACCGCACCAACCTGCAGACCGCGTACATGGCAGGCCGTTGGCAGATCCAGATGGAGAACGTGGCCGACCGGCCGTACTGGATGTATGTCGCCATCCGGGACAGCAAGACCCGCCCCAGCCATCGCGCTTTGCATGGCCGCGTGTTTCGCTACGACGACCCGTTCTGGCAATCCTATTACACGCCGAACGGCTGGGGCTGCCGTTGCCGGACTATCGCGCTGTCGGCCGACGATCTGGAAGCGCGCGGCATTCAGGTTGAGTCCTCGGCCGGCCGGCTGGGCACCGCGCTGCGCACGGTATCCGAGCGAACCGGCGAACAGCGAGAGGTGGCCACCTTCCGCACCATAGACCCGCTTACCCGGCGCGAAGTCAGCATCTCACCCGATGTGGGCTGGAGCTACAACCCCGGCGCAGCGGCCTGGACGCCGGACCTGTCGCGCTATACCGGAGACCTGGCCAAGCTGGCCGGAAGGGAACTGAGGTCATGAGCGACTTTGTCAGCATCGTCATCCAGGACGACCAGGTGCAACGCGCGCTGCGCCGGCTGGAGTCATCGGTGGCCGACATGACGCCGGCCATGCGCGCCATCGCCGCCTCGTTGGCGTTCATCACCGAGGAAAACTTCGAAGCGGAGGGCCGGCCGAGCTGGACGCCCAGCCAGCGCGCCACCAACGATGGCGGCGTCACGCTGCAGCACCGTGGCCAACTGGCGGCCTCGGTGGTGACTGCCTACGACGCCTACTCGTCGCAGATCGGCAGCAACCTGGACTACGCCCGCATTCACCAGCTGGGCGGCCACGCTGGCCGCAACCAGGCGGTGGAGCTGGAGCCGCGGCCCTACCTGCCGATGAATGAGGACGGAGAGCTGCAGCCGGAGGCTGGCGAGGCTGTCATCGGCGCGGTGATGCGCCACCTGCAGCGGGCCGCAGGTACTGGCATGTGATAGTTCTTACACGAAGCTGTTGTGCATCGCCCTATACGAGGTCATGGGGCATTCCGCCCTGACTCGCAAATAGGAGATGCACATGAAGTGCGTAGTAGCAGTAACTGGCGGTGTGGTGGCATTGGCTGCGTTGACCAAGTGGCGCTGGCTCTGGGTGTTGGCTGCGTTGCTGTGGCTCGGACTGCTGGCGATGGCGCCAGATTAAGTCAAACCGCCTCTGCGGTGTAAAAGCCGCAGGGGCGGTTTTTTATTTTCCTGCGCCCGATGATGGCCCACAGCTGGCGCAGTGAAGGTGTAAAGCTTTATAAAGGCTTTACTGATTGGAGATGAGGCCCACGGTTTCCTACAAGTGAGGCCGACCACGATAGTGCTTCACAACTAAGGAGGTGAGCCATCATGAGCAAGACAGACCAGGTCTTTGTCGAGACAAAAAAAGAACGACAGATGATCATGTATGCAGAGCTTTGGCATGCAAGCGATTGCGTATTGGAAAAAGCGCGGCAGAGCCCTGAGGGCTCTTCGTGGCAATTTCTCTCATCAATATTGTTGACAGCCTTTGCCTTTGAGGCCTACCAAAATCATATAGGACCGAGACTGTTCGCTCATTGGGACCACCTGGATCGACTTCCACCCCTTGCCAAATTTGACCTGATCATTGACCGGCTTGAAATTGATGTTCCAAATGCAAAGAGCGGACGTCCTTGGCAAACGCTGCGTAATCTATTCGAATTCAGAAATACGATTGCGCATGGCCGATCCAAGAACCTCAAAAGAGTGACCAGGAAAACCAAAAACGCTTATCAGGAAGCCTTTCATGATTTGCGGGATGATTGGGAGTTACGTATCAAAGATGACAAGTTTGCACTGCGCTGCCGTGAGGATGTCGAAGCGGTGCTTCGCATCATTCATGCACAGTTGCCAGGAAAGCCAGAAGGGTTATTTACATTTGGGCTGGGTTCCTTTTCAGTAACCACCCTACCTCAAGCTCCGCGTTGACTCATTCGTATCTCGCCAAAAACTTTAAAGCCGATTAAACGTCCCACCCGCTGACGCCGTTCACCATGAACGGCATGAACGCGACCAAACCCCTGCACGTATTCAAGTCCGGCCGCCAGACAGCGATGTCTGGCGCCGTGCTGGACTTCTCCGAGTCCGATCTCGCGGCCTGCGCCCGCGCCTACGATCCGGCCCTGCATGAAGCGCCTATCGTCATCGGTCATCCCAAGCACGACGCGCCGGCCTATGGCTGGGTGAAGTCTCTCGCCGCCCGCGACATTGGCCTATTGGCCGAACCGCGCCAGGTGGACCCGGCCTTCGCCGAGCTGGTGGAAGCCGGCCGCTACAAGAAAATCTCCGCTTCCTTCTACCGTCCCGACTCGCCGAACAACCCGGTGCCTGGCGTCTACTACCTGCGCCATGTCGGCTTCCTGGGCGCGCAACCGCCTGCCGTGAAAGGGCTGCGTCCGGTGGAGTTCGGCGAGGCCGACGACGACGTGGTCGAGTTTGGCGACTGGAGCGACGTCCAGAACGCCAGCCTCTGGCGCCGCATGCGCGAGTGGCTGATCAGCCAGTTCGGCCTCGATGCCGCCGACAAAGTTATTCCCGATTACGCCGTGGCCAGCCTGGAGGACGACGCCCGCCAGGACAACTCCCCATCTTTTGCCGATCCGGCAGACCGTTCCGAACCTCAACCCAAGGAGACCCCTGAAGTGACCCCTGAACAGCAAGCCGCCCTGGAGGCGGAAAACGCCAAGCTGAAGCAGCAGCTGGCGACGGCCGCGGCCGAGAAGAAGGCCACGGCCGCCGCGGCGCGCCACAGCGAACACCTGGCCTATGCCGAGCAGTTGATCGGCGAAGGCAAGCTGGCACCCAAGCACAAGGACGCCGTGGTGGCTTTCCTGGATTTTGCGGACGGCGAAACCTCGGTCGAATTCGGCGAGGGCGACGCCAAGCAACCGCTGGCCAGCGCGTTCAAAGGCTTCCTGGGCGACATGCCGAAGGTGATCGACTTCGGTGAGACCGCCACCAAGGACAAGACCAACCAGGGCGATCAGTGGACTCAGGACGGCTCGCTGGAGTTTGGCGAGCATGCCGATCCGGAGCGGCTGCAGTTGCACAACCGCGCTACCGCCCTGGCCGCCGAGAAGGGCGTTCCCTACGAGCAGGCCGTGCGCCAGCTGCTGAAATCCCGTTCCAACTGATAAGGAGCCGCCATGAGCGACCGTTTGAAGAAACTCCGGGTAGTCGACCCGGTACTGACCAGCCTGGCGCGCGGCTATCGCAACGCGCAATACATCGGCGAGAGCCTGTTTCCGATTGCGCCGATGGACAAGGAGGCCGGCATCATCCCGCAGTTCGGCAAGGAGGCCTTCTTGTTGTGGGAAACCGAGCGGGCCATCCGCGGCAAGACGAATGTGATGACTGCCGACGACGCCAACACCATGGACGTGGTGCTGCGCGAGCATGACCTGGCCTATCCGGTGGACTATCGCGAGCAAGCCGAATCGATGTTCAACGAAGAGGCCAAGGCCGCCAAACGAGTCAAAGATGCCATCGACCAGCGCCGTGAAGTCGCTGCGGCTGTCTTGGCGCAAAACCCCAAGACTTACCTACCCGGTGCCAAGGTAGCGCTGTCCGGCACCAGCAAATGGATAAGCGGCGGCGGCGATCCGATCAAGGATGTGGAGGACGGTAAAGAGGTGGTGCGCCAGCGTACTGGCATGCGTCCCAACACCGCCGTCATCGGGGCATCCGCCTACGCCACGCTGAAGTTCCACCCCAAGCTGGCCAACGCCCTCGGCACTCAAGAGCGCAAGCTGATCACGCTAGAACATTTGAAGGCGTTGTGGGGTGTAGAAGACATTTACATCGGCGAAGCGCTGGCAGCGGATGGCCGCGGCGCGATGGGCGACATTTGGGGCGACAACGTGGTACTGGCCTATGTGGCCAAGCCGGCCGCAGGTAGCGAAAACGACTCTGACATCCCGTCCTTCGGCTACACCCTGCGCAAGCGCAACATGCCGGAAACCGACAAGTACGACGGCGAAGGCGGCAAGGTGCGTTACGTGCGGCACACCGACATCTACAAGCTGGTGGTGGTCGGCGCCGATGCTGGCTATCTGATCGCTGACGTGGCGTAACGGGGGATATATGCCGAGCTATCGCATTGGCGGCATCGCCATCAAGCACAACGGGGAGTTGCTGACCGAAGGCCAAACCATTGAGCTGGACGAACTGGAGCCGTCTCCTTGGTTAGGGCTGACTGAGGTGAAAACCGCCCCGGCCAGCGAGCAGAAGGCCGACAGCAAAACCGACCAGCAGACCCACACCGAGAGCGAAGACACGCCGCCTGCAGGCGACACCGCCAAAACGGGCAAGAAAGGAGAAGGCAAATGAAAGGACAAAACGTCGTTTTGACCCTGTCGGTGCTGGCCGTGACTGACCTGCAGGCTCGCCGCTTTGTTGGCCTGGACGGCAAGCCCTGCGGCGACGGCGCCAAGGCCCTGGGCGTGGTGGAAGTGGACACCGAGGCCGACAACATGGCGCCGGCCAACGTGCTGGGCGCCATCCTGGTTGAAGCCGGCGGCGCAATCGCGGCCGGTGCTGACGTGCAGTCGAACGCGGCCGGCCAGGCCGTGGCCAAAGCGGCCGGCCTGTCCAACGGCATCGCCCTGGACGCCGCCACCGCGACCGGCGACGTGATCCGCATCCTGCGGGGCATCTGACATGCGCTACTGCACCCTGGCCGACCTGCAGCTGGCCATCCCGCAGGCCACCCTGACCCAGCTCACCAACGACGTCCCCGCCGATTACAGCGTGGCCCAGGAGCCGAACCTGGCCGTGGTGGAGGAAGCGGTGCGCCAGGCCGAGGAGCTGGTGGACGCGCATCTGCGCGGCCGCTACGTGCTGCCGCTGGTCACGGTGCCGTCGGTGATCAAGGACAACACCGTCAACCTGGCGCGGCACTGGCTGTATGCGCGGCGGCCGGAGGGGAACGAGCTGCCGGACGCTGTCACCCGCACCTACAAGGCGGCGCTGCAGATCCTGGAATCCATCCGCGATGGCAAGCTACATATCGGCGTGCCTACCGGCGAGGCCGCTCCGGAGCCGGGCGAGGTCCGAGTCCGGGCGCGGCGCCAGCTGTTCAGCGCATCGATGCTGGAGCGCTACCGCTGATGGCCGCCACCGTCGAGATCATCGACGCCCTGGTGGCGCGGCTGCAGGCCAGGTTGCCCGGTTTGCAGGTCGAGTATTTCCCGGAACGGCCGGCCGAATATCGGCTCAATCACCCGGCCGGCGCGCTGCTGGTCAGCTACCTGAGCAGCCAATTCGCCGCGCCGGTGGATGCTGGCATCGTGGCCCAGCCGCGCACCCTCAAGCTGTCGGTGACCGTGGTGCTGCGGCAACTGAACGGCCGCACGGGCGCGGTGGCGGTGCTGGACGATGTCCGCCGCGCGCTGGTGGGTTACCGGCTGCCGGATTGCCGCAAGCTGCAGGCCGCGGGCGAGCGCTTCCTGGGGCAGAACAGCAACCTGTGGCAATACGCCACCGACTTCACCGCATTGGCGATGCAGGTCGAGGAGGACGAGGTCGACGCCGATCCGCGGCTCTCCCAAGTCAACCATGAGGAACACCCATGAAAACGAGCAACGCGAGTTTCACCGAGACGCCGACGACGAATGTCGTCATGCCGGCCATAGCCGGCACTGCGCCCAGCGCAGCGCGGTTCGGCCAATACCTGTACTCCGGCCCCGTGAGCGGGGTCACCCTGGCAGACGGCCAGGAAATCATGCTGTTCCCCGGCAAGGAAGTGGAGCTGCCGGTGGAGCACGAATACACCCAGACGCTGCTGGCGCTGCAGTACTTGGTACCGGCCCAGGAGCCGACCAAGACCAAGGCCGCGCGCGCGACTGGCGATGACGCGCCCACCGAGAAAGGAGCCTGACATGGCGGCAAACTACCTGCATGGCGTCGAAACCATTGAAGTGGAGCGCGGCCCGCGCCCGGTGCGCACCGTCAAGTCCGCGGTGATCGGCCTGATCGGCACCGCGCCGGCTGGCGCGGTCAATGTGGCCACCCTGACTTTGTCGGAGAAGGATGCGGCGGCCTTTGGCCCGCAGCTGACCGGCTTCACCATTCCGCAGGCCCTGGACGCGATTTACGACCACGGCGCCGGCACCGTCATTGTGATCAACGTGCTGGACCCGGCGCTGCACAAGAGCCCGGCCAAGGACGAGGCCGTGACCTTGGACCCGGCCACCGGCCGCGGCAGGCTGGCGCGCGGCGCCATCAGCGGGCTGACGCTGAAAAGCGCCGATGGCGGCACCGTGTATACCGAGGGCGCCGACTACACCGTCGACGCCCTGGCCGGCGTGGTGACGCGGCTGGCAGCCGGCAGGATCGCGGTGGGCGCCACGCTCAAGGCAAGCTACGACTACGCCGATCCGGCCAAGGTGACCGCCGCCGACATCATCGGCGCCGTCAATGCGGCCGGCGTGCGCACCGGACTGAAGGCGCTGAAGGACACCTACAATCTGTTCGGCTTCTTCGCCAAGCTGCTGATCGCGCCCGGCTTCTGCACCCAGAACTCGGTGGCGGCCGAGCTGATCGCCATGGCGGACCAGCTGGACGCGGTGGCCTACGTCGATGCGCCCATCGGCACGACCTTCGCCCAGGCGCTGGCCGGCCGCGGCCCGGCTGGCACCATCAACTTCAACACCTCCAGCGACCGCGTCCGCCTGTGCTACCCGCATGTGAAGGTGTATGACTCGGCAACCAACGCCGAGCGCCTGGAGCCGCTGTCCGCCCGCGCGGCCGGCCTGCGCGCCAAGGTGGACAACGACAAGGGCTTCTGGTGGTCCAGCTCCAACCAGGAGCTGGCCAGCGTCATCGGCGTGGAGCGCCAATTGTCGGCGATGATCGACGACCCGAATTGCGAGGTGAACCTGCTCAATGAACAGGGCATCACCACCGTGTTCAGCAGCTACGGCTCGGGCTTCCGCCTGTGGGGCAACCGCACCGCGGCCTGGCCGACCGTCAGCCACATGCGCAACTTCGAGAACGTGCGCCGCACCGGCGACGTGATCAATGAGTCGATCCGCTACTTCAGCCAGCAGTTCATCGACATGCCGCTGAACCAGGCCACCATCGACGCGCTGGTGGAATCGGTGAACGGCTACGGTCGGAAGCTGATTGGCGACGGCGCGCTGCTGGGCTTCAAGGCCTGGTTCGACCCGGCCCGCAACCCGGCCACCGAGCTGTCCGCCGGCCATCTGCTGATCAGCTACAAGTACACAGTGCCGCCGCCGCTGGAGCGCCTGACCTTTGAGACCGAGATCACCTCGGAATACCTGCTCAGCCTGAAGGGAGGTAACTGACCATGGCCGGCAAGATTGAAATCAACCGCATCACCAACGCCAACATCTACATCAACGGCAACTCGCTCTTGGGTCGCGCCGAGGAAATCAAGCTGCCGGACGTGTCCGCCATCATGCAGGAGCACAAGGCGCTGGGCATGGTGGGCAAGATCGAACTGCCGGCCGGCTTCGACAAGCTGGAGGGCGAGATCAAGTGGAACTCGCTGTACAAGGACGTGGCCAAGATCATCGCCAATCCGTTCCAGGCGGTGCAGCTGCAGGCCCGCTCCAGTATCGAGACCTACGGCTCGCAAGGCCGCCTGCAGCAGGTGAGCCTGGTCACCTTCCTGACCGTGATGTTCAAGAAGAACCCGCTGGGCACCTTCAAACAGCACGACAATGCCGAGTTCGCCTCTTCGTTCACTGCCACCTATATCAAGCAGGTAGTGGACGGCGAGGAGATGCTGGAGCTGGACTACATGGCCAACATCTTCCGTGTCGGCGGCGAGGACATGCTTTCCATCTACCGCAGCAACATCGGCGGCTAACCGTCGCTTCCAAGACACAGGCCCGCAGTTGCGGGCCTTTTGCATTCGGCAGTGCGGCGGATGCCTTACGGTCCCAGCGTAAACTTGTAGACATTGCCAGCTTCGACAAAGGCCGCACTGCGCACATTGCCGGCCTCGACATACATGCCGCCCTTGATTGCATACTCGGTAAAAGTCACGCCAGCAGGCTCGTCATTGCCGTCCTGGTAGCGGTATTGCACCTTGTCGAAAGCAGGCAAGCCCGCCTTGATGCGCACGCCCAGGCAGGAGGCAAAAAGGGTCGGCAATTTCCACGCTTGGCGCTTGCGCAGTTGGATGAGATAGACCGACTTGTGGCGCGCGGCAGTGCCGGACGCAGATGGCGGCGTGCCCTCAATGCAGGCCCAGCCAGGGGCGAAATAGGCCTCCGCGCCACGGCCAAGGTCACCCGCATTAACTACCTCGTCTGGAAACGGTTTGACCGAGCGTACCGGAAAGGCCTTTCCATCGATCTTGATTCGTCCGTCGCGCAGCTCCACGGCATGCTGCTGGCCAGCATCGCGCCCCTTCCAGCCATAAATGACGTCCTCGGAACCTTCCCGACTGAACGGTTCCAGCTCATGGCTTCCGCCGCGGAACAGTTGGCCTGGCAGTGAGGTGTAGTAGGCCTCGTAGCCATCGAAAAGGTTGCCGGCCTGCGCCCCAAAGGGCAGACAGAGAGCAATCCAGGCCAGTCTTCTCATCGGTATGCCTTTCCGCCAGTGGCTTTGATGTAGTCCGCGTCGTGCTTCCAGAATATGGTGCTGCCGTAGGCCGCTGTGGATTCCCAGACAAACTGGAACTTGCCCCGAACCTTGGAGTTGACCTCTTTGCCCGTCTTCTTGTCTCTCACCTTCCAGTAGATTGTCGTCGGGTGGGCCACGTCCTTTACATCGAAGATGTTGTGCTTGGGGTCGGTGATATGAAAACCATCCTTCACCTTCGGGTGGTTGTCGAAGTTGCTCTTGAAGTCCTTGCCATCCCACCAGTAAGCACCATTTGACGGATCGTTGCCCGAGTTGGCAAGGGCCGCCTTCGCGCTCTCCACCGCCAGCTTCATGCCTGGATCAGCGGCTATTGCCGCCTCGGTCGCCTTCATCAGCTTGGCGTATCGCTGGTTACCGTCTTTGACGGCGTAGGTATAGTTGGGATCGGCGGCAAGAAGACCATCAACCGTCTTGCCTCCCCAGGCGCGTGCGCGGTTTGCGACAGCCCACGCGATGCCGCCTATCTCGTTTGCGTCATTTGCTCCTGATGCTTCCCCGTAGGCAATCGCAGCGAGCTTTCTTGTTTGTGCGTCCAGGCTCATACCATCGGAATCCAAAACGTTGGCTCGCCAGCCTTGTTCATCGGGAATGCGGAGGTTTTGCCTTCACCGCAAAGCTCCCCCTCATGCAGTTTTTCGTCCCCGCTGTCGATGCGGTAGGCCAGTTTCGCAGGCGAGCCATCGTCACGCTGCGCCACGAAGAAGTATTCCAAGTCCTCGTCCTTGCTCTCGGCCAGCTGGATTGCTGCTGAGGTGCTGGCCGCCGCCCCAACGATTGCCGCGCCGCTCCCCTCATAGCTGCGCATCACAGAGCCGAGCGTGCTGATCAGCTTGGCGCCGCAGCTGACGGCGTGGCCATCCAGCGCCACGCCTTTGCCGCCCACCGTCCAGGTGGGATCGCCTTCCACAATCACGCAATTGGTATGGCCCTGTTGCGGGCAGGTGACCGAATCGCCTACCAAGGCGACAGCCTTGCCGAACATGGTGGTGGTGCTGGAGGCGCTGACCACTTTGCCGCCGTGGCTGGTGGGATCGCCCAATCGAATAACGGGTTTCATGGCCGCGGAAATTACCACGATGCCTTGACGTTTTCGACTGGCCAAATGTGCAAGCCTTTCTTTAAAGCCCTTTAACGGCGTTATGGATCGCCTCTGGCCACAATCCTTTCGTGGTTCCCAATCAATTAAACGGAAGGATGCTCCATGGACAAGATCAAGCTGCAGTACCCGTTCACCAACGCCGCCGGCCAGCACATCGAGGCGCTGGACATCCAGCGCCTGAAGCGTGCGGACCTGAAAGCGGCCAGCCGTCACAGCCCGGATGACGCCGACCAGGAAGACTTCCTGTTTGCCCGCATGACCGGCCTGACGCTGGAAGATATCGACCAGCTGGACATCGCCGACAGCAAGGCATTGTCCGATTGTTTTCGCCAAATGTTGGGCATCGGAGACCAGCCTGCAGCCGCTGGATGAGGTGCTGCTGATTGTGTTGCGGATGCAGCCCTCCGAGATCGACGGGCTGGAGATGGTGGATTACTGGTGGTGGGTGGAGGTGGCCGAGCGGGAGCTCAGGCGCCGGAGTGCGTAGCGCGGCGGTACGCGGCCAGCACGGCCGCTACCAACACGCCAGCCGCAAAGGATGCGCCGGCCGCCAAGGGCGCGCCGGCCATCGCTGCCAGGGGCAATACGATGGCGAACAGGATAACCGCGGCCCACAGCGGCAGATTGGCAAAGCAGACCCAAGCGAGCCAGATGGCTCCGCTGCAGATGACCAGCCAGTAAATGGCTTTGGCGGTAGTGAGGGCGGTTTTTTCAAACATGTTTACAGCATAGCAAAAGGTCGCATGGCATGGCCAATGAACTGCTGATCGGGGTAAAAATCGGCGCGGCGCTGTCCGGCACGTTTCAGTCTGCGTTCGCATCGGCACGCGGAACGGCTGCTCGGCTGGGCCAGGTCGCCGACGAGCTGCGTCTCAAGCACAACCGGCTGGGCGATGCGATGGCGCGGGCGATGTCCCACCCCACGCGCAATGTCGCGGAGCTGAAGCGTCAATATGACCGGCTTGGCCTGACCCTGGATCAACTCCGCAGTAAGCAAGAGCGCCTGACAGCCAGTCTGGCGCGGGGCGAAACGCTCAAGGCAAACCGTTCTGAGTTGCGTGGTCAGGCAATGGAGACGGCAGGAACCGCGTTGGCCTTGATGGCGCCAGTGGTCAAGTCGGGCAACGTGGCGATTGATTTCCAGGACCAACTGCGTGATGTCGCCATTACTGGTGAATTTTCGAAGGCAGAGGAAGCCAAGCTCGGCTCAACGATCCGTGATGCTGCACTCAAGTGGAATCAATTCCAGGATGAGATTGCGCGCGGAACCTCGGTGCTGGTAGCCGGTGGCATCCAGGACGCCAAGGCATTAGAGAAGTACGCGCCGGTGATGGCCAAGGCGGCTACTGCGACCCGAGCCAGCATGGACGACTTGGGCAGCGTGGCCATCGCGTTGAAGGACAACCTCAAGGTAGGTGAAGACGGCTTCGAAGGCGCGCTCAATATGCTGGCTTACGCCGGTAAGCGCGGCCAGTTTGAAATTCGAGACATGGCCAAGTGGTTGCCGGCGCTGTCGCCGTCATTCCAAGCGCTCGGGGTCACTGGCAAGGAAGCCGTGGCAGAGATCGGCGCTGCGTTGCAGATTGCTCGCAAGGGGGCTGGCTCAAACGACGAAGCGGCCAACAACTTCAAGAATTTCCTTCAGAAGATCACCGCTCCAGACACGCTAAAAGACTTTGCCAATGCAGGCATTGATCTGAAAGCCAGCATGATGAATTTGCGCGCACAAGGGCTGTCGCCCGTGCAGTCTATGTTGGCCATCATTACCCAATATATGCAGTCCAAAGGCCCAGAGGCTGCGGGGCAATTTAAACAAGCCATGGCCATTAAAGACGATAAAGAACGAGCAGTAGCGCTTCAGCGTCTGTCTGAGGCTTATAAGCTTGGCGAACTGTTCCAAGACATGCAGGCAATGTCATTTATCCGCCCGGCCATTGCGAATCAGAAAGAAATGAAAGACATCCAGCAGGGTAGCATGGGCGCCGCAGACAAGGGCTTGCTAGACCAGGATTGGAAGAAGCGGATGGAAACCGCGAAGTCCCAGATCGACAAGTTCAAGATTGGTATAACCGAACTGGGACTCACGATAGGCAACACCCTGCTGCCTCCTATTTCTGAGGCGATTGTCGAGATCATGCCGGTTGTGAAGGCATTTGGAGAATGGGCCAAAGCACATCCAGGGGTGATTAAAGGTGTGATCGGCCTAGTAGGCGGCCTCCTCGCCGGCAAGATGGCCTTCATTGGCATCAAGTACGGTATCAATTTGGTCCTGTCGCCGTTCAATGCACTCACCACCTCGATCACTACAGTCTCAGGCAAATGGACTTACTTCAAGGGGCTATGGCAGGCCGGGCGCTTCGCGCCGCTTATTTCTGGACTGCGAAGTGTTGGCGGCGGTGTCATGGCGGTTGGGCGCTTCCTGCTTCCATTTGGCCGTGGTTTGGCGATGGCCTTCGGTTCGCCTTTGCTGCTGGCCGCGCGCGGTGCGCTGGCGCTGGGCCGTGTGCTGAGCGGGGGCTTGCTGGGCGGTATTCGCCTGGTCGGCCAGGCGGTGCTGTGGCTGGGCCGGGCCGCGATGATGAACCCGATAGGCCTCGCCGTGATGGCGATAGCCGGCGCGGCTTACCTGATCTATCGGTATTGGACGCCCATAAAGGAGTTCTTCGTCAAAGTATGGTCTGCAGTGGATGCGGCGTTTACCCGTTATCCCATCCTGAATTACCTGGTGCCCATTATTGGCATCCCGCGGCTGATCATCGCCAACTGGAGCCGCATTAAGTCCTTCTTTACCCAAGCGTGGGCCGGAGTCTCCGCCGCTTTCCAGCGCTACCCGGTGCTGAACTACTTGTTCCTCATCATCGGCATTCCGCGGCTGATCATCGCCAACTGGGGCCGCATCAAGACCTTCTTCAGCGGGCTGTGGGAGAGCGTGAAGCAGTCCATGGCCAGCGCCTGGAGCTGGATGAAAGCCAAGGTGGTCAGCTGGATCGTGTTTTGGTTGCCGGTGTTCAAGTTTGCCGGTGAACTGCCGGGCAAATTCCTGCAGACGGGCAAAGACCTGGTGATGGGGTTGGTGAACGGCATCAAGTCCAAACTCGGCGCAGCCAAGGACGCCATCCTGGGCTTGGCCACGGACGTCAAAGGCTGGTTCGCCAATACCCTCGGCATTAAGTCGCCATCGCGGGTCTTCATGGGATTCGGCGACAACATCGCCCAGGGCGCGGCCATCGGCATAGACCGCAGTGCTGCCCACGCCGCGCGCGCGACCGGCGCCATGGCCCGCGCCGCGACCAACGCCTGGGGCAAACCACAGCTGCGCACGCAGGTTGCGGCCGAGGGGCTGCAGCGCCTGCAAGCGGGTGGCAAAGGCGCGCCTGCAGGCGGCGGAATGGTGATCCACTTCAGTCCGGTCATCAATGTGCCTGCGGGAGCGCCGGAGGCTGTCAAGGCCGCTGTCCAGTCCGGGCTGCAGCTGTCGATGCATGAGCTGGAGCAGATGATGCGCCGCGTCTGGGCGCAGCAGGAACGGAGGGCCTTCAAATAATGTTTGCGCTCCTGGGCGAGGTCCAATTCGACCTCATCACCTATTTCGACGGCTTCGAGTCGCAGTTCGGCGCCGACTATGCCGAGCACGCGCTGATTGAGGGTAAGCCGCGGCTGCAGTGGATGGCGGACAAGCTGGATGAAATCCGCATCCAGTTATCGTTCCACAGCCAGTTCTGCGATCCGGAAGCCGAGCTGCTGAAGCTGCGCCAGGCGCAGGCAGACCACAAGGCCATGGCGCTGGTGCTGGGCAACGGTGACTACAAGGGCTGGTTTGTCCTGACCGATTTGCAGGCCACCAGCAAGCAAACCGACAAGGCCGGCACGCTGCTGGCCCTGGAGGCCAGCATCACCTTGCGCGAGTACGTGGGCGACAAGAAGAAGCCGCTGCCGCCCGCAGTGCAGCCGGCGCAGCCACCGGCCGCGGCCGTCGCCTCTCCGGTGGGCCAGGCCGCCGGTAAGCTGAAGACAGCCACCTCGTCGGTGCGGGACAACATCCGCCAGGCGGTGGCCTATGCCAACCAGGGCCAGGCCGCCATCCGCCTGGCGCGCGACTCGGCCCAGCTGGCCCGGCAGATGGCCAGCAATCCGCAAGCCGCCCTCGGCCGGATGTCCGGCTTGCTGGCCGATGCCCAGCGCGCGGCAACGCCGCTGCAGCAACTGGCCGAGGTGAGCGGCAAGCTGCCCGAGGCCGCCGGCATCGCCCGCGCCGGCGCCAATGCCCTGGCCGCGGTGCGCAGCGCGCAGAACACCCTGGGCTCGGTCAACGCCGGCAATCTGGCCGGCAAGCTGGATATCTACGCGGGCTACCTGGGCGCGGCCGGCAGCGTGCTGGATGCCGCGTCGCCGGCCATCAGCAAGCTGGCTGCCAAGGTCATCACGAGGGCCATCTGATGTTCCTGAACCACATTACCCGCGAGGGCGAGCGCTGGGACCAGATCGCCTGGCACTACTACGGCGACGCACTGGCCTACGAGCAGATCATCGCCGCCAATCCGCACGCGCCGCTGGGCGTGGCGCTGCCGGCCGGGCTGACCCTGTCCATCCCGGTGATTGAACAAGCCGATCTGGCCGAGGAGCTGCCGCTATGGATGCGCTGAATACGGTGCCGCACCCGGTGTTCCAGCTGGCCTATGGCCAGCACAACATCACCAGCGACATCACGCCCTACGTGCTGTCGGTGACGTATACCGACTATCTGTCCGGCCAGTCTGACGAGCTGGAGGTGGCGCTGGAGGACAGCGACGGGCGCTGGATCAACGTCTGGTATCCGCGCCAGGGCGACAAGCTGAAGCTGAAGATCGGCTATGCCGGCGAGCCGCTGCTGCCCTGCGGCGAGTTCGAGATCGACGAGGTCGAGTTTGCGTTCCCGCCGTCCACGGTGTCGATCAAAGCGCTGGCGGCCGGCGTGAAGAAGTCGGTACGCACACGCGTCGGCCGGGCCTACGAGAACACCACGCTGGCGGCCATCGCCCTGCGCATTGCCAAGCGCAACCACCTGGTGCTGGTCGGCAAAATCCGCGACATCCGCATCGACCGGGTGACGCAGTACCAGGAGCGTGACGTGGCGTTCCTGGTGCGCCTGGCGCGGGAGTTCGGCTACGTGTTCAAGATCACCGGCAACAAGATGGTGTTCAGCGAGCTGGCCGACCTGCGCGACGGCGCGGCGGTGCTGACGCTGCAACGGACCGATCTGACCTCGGTCCACCTGCGCGACAAGATCAAGGAGGTCTACCAGGAGGCCAAGCTCAAGCGCCACAACCCCAAGACCAAGAAGCTGGTGGTGTACGGGATGAAGGCTGGCCAGGTGGCTGAGGTCGGCCATACCACCCAGACCAACAAGAAAGGCGGCCATACGCCCAGCACCAGCGGCGACACGCTGAAGATGGCCGGCCGCGCCTCATCCAGGGCGACGGCCCATGCCAAGGTGAAAGCGGCGATGGACAAGAGCAATTTGGAGCAGACTTCCGGCAACCTGGCGCTGCCAGGCCAGCCAAAGCTGGTGGCGGGGACTACGTTCGACCTGGCCGGCCTGGGCAAGCTGGACGGCCGTTACCTGGTGGAATCCGCCCGCCACCGCATCGACCGCAGCAGTGGGTATTCCACCGAGCTGGAAGTGAAGCGCGCCAGCCTGCCGGTGCAGAAAGGCTCCGGCCGCACCGGCAAGAAGGCTGCCGGCAAAGGGCTGAAGGTCTACGGCATGAAGAATGGCCAAGTCGACGTGGTCGGCACCACGCCGCAGAAAGGCAAGAAGAAATGAACGAGACCCTGGACGAATTTGGCGCCACCATCAAGTACGGCACCGTCAGCGCCAGCAAACCTGGCTTCGCCCGCGTGCGCCTGCCGGACATGGACAATATGCGCACCATGTGGCTGCCCATCGCCTACCCGAAAACCCAGGACGACCAAGCTTGTTGGTCCTACGACAACGGCGAGCAAGTGGCGGTGCTGCTGGATGCCCACGGCGAGGATGGCGTGATCCTGGGCGCGATCTACTCCGAAGCCGACCCGCCGCCGACCACCAGCCGCGACAAGTTCATGGTGCGGTTCAAGGACGGCGCGCTGCTGGAATACGACCGCGGCAGCCACACCCTGACCGTGTCCGGCGTACAGAAGGTGGTGATGCAGGCCAGCGCGGACATCCAGCTGCAGGCCGGGGGCAAAGTGACGGTGGACGCGCCGGATTCCGAGTTCTCCGGCAACGTCCTGGTGAAAGGCAAACTGGTGGGGCAAGGCGGGATGGCGATGTCTGGTGGGGCCGGTTCGGCGGCGGTGATCAGCGGGAATGTGCAGGTGGATGGCAATGTGAGCGCCAGCGGCTCCGTGATGGACGCTGGCGGGAACTCAAACCATCACTCTCACTAATCATCACTTTTGGTCGTGACAACATAATGGGATGGTTTCCAACCCGACTCAAAAGGAGTCAAAAATGAATGTTGCTCACTACCGAGGGTACGAAATTGAACCCGGCCACCAATACCGCGACGATATTCGGAAATACGTCCCCTATGCCTTGATCCGGAAAGTTGGCGTTCCTGATCGGACGCCAATCCCTGCTACTTATCCGGAATTTTACGATCTGGAGGCGGACGCTGAAAGGGTAAGCATCGCGTGTGCCAAAATCATAATAGATAGCCACCTCGACAGGCATGATCAAGGGCTAGCTGACCTGGGGTAAGCATTAAACCCCTTTAAAGTTCACCTTCCGGTTCGTGCGGCAACATAGTCGCATGAACCGGCTATCTGACTCCCTTCACTGGCAACCCGCGCTAAATCGCCCCTATCTGGTCGAGGCCGAGGCGGACATCAACCAGTGCATCCGCATCATCCTGACCACACCCAAGGGCGGCGATCCGCATCGCCCGGAATTCGGTTCCGACATCCATCTGTATATCGACCACCCGGTCAGCCAAGCCGTGCCGCATGTGGTGCGCGAGGCGGTGGAGGCTATTCGGCAATGGGAGCCGCGCTGCCAGCTGGTGAAGGTGACGCCGTTGATCGACGGCGCCCGCATCATCCTCCGCGTGACCTGGCGCATAGCCGCAGGCGTGCGGGAAACGGAGGTGCGGCTGTGACACTGCCCGAACCCGACTTCATCGCGCGCGACCCTGCAGTCATCACGGCCGAGCTCATCGCTCAGTACGAGCAGATGAGCGGTAAGACGCTGTACCCGGCCCAGGTGGAGCGGCTGCTGATCGACCTGATGGCCTACCGCGAAACGCTGGTCCGTGTAGGCATTCAGGAAGCGGCCAAGCAGAACCTGGTGGCCTACGCCCGCGCGCCGATGCTGGACTACCTTGGCCAACTGGTGGGCGTCACCCGCCTACCGGCCCAGCCCGCCCGAGCTACGCTGCGTTTTACCTTGGATGCGCCGCTGGCCAGTCCGTTACCAATCCCGGCCGGCACCCGAGTGGAAAGCGGCGACGGTGTCGTGGCCTTCGCCACCGACGAGGCGGCAACGCTGCCTGCCGGCCGCACATCGCTTGAGATCGCCGCCACCTGCCAGGATGCCGGCAGCGCTGGCAACGGCTGGCAGCCTGGCCAGATCGTCAACCTGATGGACGACCTGGGCGACATGGACGTGGTGGTGACCAACACCGCGGTGACGGCAGGTGGCGTGGACGAAGAGGACGACGAACGGTTGCGCGAGCGCATCATGCTGGCGCCGGAGTCATTCTCCAATGCCGGCAGCCGCCAAGCCTACCGTTTCCACGCGCTGCGCGCGCACCAGAGCATTGTCGACGTGGCTGTACTGTCGCCCACGCCTGGCGTGGTCCAGCTCTACCCGCTGCTGAAAACCGGCTTGCCGGACGCCAACATGCTCGCTCTGGTGCAAGCCACCTGCTCGGCCGAGCGAGTACGGCCGCTGACTGATTATGTGGAGGCACTGGCGCCAACGGCTATCGACTACGCCATCGATGTCCGCCTAACGGTATACCCGGATGTGGATGGCAAGGCAGTGAAGACGCAAGCCCAGGAGCGGCTGCAGGCGTATGCCGCAGAGCGCGCTGGCGCGCTGGGACGCGATATTGTCCCCAGCCAGATCATTGCAGCCGTCCAGGTGCCAGGCGTGTACCAGGCAACAGTGGCCAGCCCTGGCTTGCAGCAGGTACCGGAGCATGGCTGGGCACGTTGCACGGGTGTCAGCGTGACGCTAGAGGGGGTGAGCCATGGTTGATCTGCCGCTGCCGCCCGCACTGGCCGGCGACGAGAGGATGCGCACACTTGCAGCATTGAGCGCCCGCATCAGCGCGGTCGAGCTGTCGCCGTTGCTGGTCTATCTGATCGACCAGGTCAGCCGCTCGGCGCTGCCCGTGCTGGCAGAGCAGTTTCATATGCAAGGCGATGAAGGCTGGCTGTTGGCTGCGGATGATGAACAACGGCGCCAGCTGCTCAAGCGCGCCATTGAATGGCATCGCTATAAAGGCACACGCTGGGCTTTGGATGAAATCTTCCGAGTGCTGGGCATAAACGTCGAACTGGTGGAGTGGTGGCAGCAAAAAAAGCCATCGGTAGTGCATACCTTCCGCCTGATCGCCTGGGCGAACGACAACCGCCGGTCGGGCCAGCCGCTCTTGAATGCCGAAATGTATCGCCGCCTGCAGCGCATGGTAGATCACACCAAACCAGGACGCAGCCATTACGAATTCCGGCTGGGCGCGGCATTTGACCAGGTGATGGTGATGGCCAGCGCCGGGCAGTCCCAGGCGGTGAAGCGGGACACGGCGCAATGCCAAGCCGCCCCCGCACAACCCATCAACCACCCCGTGCAGTTCGCCAGCGCTAACCGCGCCCAGGCCATGCTGCGCCTCACCCTGGAGGGCAAACGATGAGCGCCACACTCATCCCTCAAATGCTGGACGTGGGTCTGGCCGCGATTCAACTGGCCAGTTGCGACGGTGTTCGGCTGCGCGTTACTCACGTCGCACTGGGCGACGCCGGCTACACCCCCACGGCAGACCAAGTCGGCCTGCGTCACGAAATCGTCCGCTATCCCATCGCGGACGGCAAAACCGTCGGCCCCCGCCAGTTGCATCTAACGGCGCTGGCTGACGACAGCGCCGAGTTCTGGGTCCGCGAGGTCGGTTTCGTGCTGGAGAACGGCGCATTCCTGGCTGTATGGAGTGATCCGGCGCGCGCGCTGGCCTACAAGCAGGCAGGGCTGGAGCTCTTACTGGCCTACGACCTGACCCTGGCTGGCGTACCGCCAGATAGCGTGGTCGTGCAATCGACCGGCGCCGGGCTGAATCTGCATCTGGCCGAAGAACTGGCCAGCCTGGCCAGTGCCGTTGTCGCCGGCATGCAAGCCGATCTGCATCAGGACGCGCAGCTGACCGAGCACAACCGGGCTCTATCTGCGCTGCGCACCGATCTGGCCAAGCTGGGCGTGTACGCAGGTCGGCTGGACACCCAAACGGCACAGCGCTTCGAGCAACTGGCCGGCCAGCAGGCGGCCAAGCACGACAGTCTGCTGGAGATTCAGGTCGCCAGCGCGGCGGCCATCGTCGATTTGCAAAACTATTACCTGAAAGGAGCAGCTGTATGAGCCTGGAATCGAGTATCGCCGATCTTATCCGCGCCTCGACCGACCTGACCGGCACCGTGCGCGGCAAAAGCGCTGAGATCGACGGCAAAGTCGTGGCAAAGATCAATGAGATGGAGACATGGAAAGCCGACGCCCGCGGTGAGTATCCGGTTATCAACGTGTTCGAGAATAATCTGCTCTGGAACGGTGCGGCAGCCGGCGTCGAGAGTGGTAAGGCTGGCATGAGTGGTGTGGTGCCGGCGGGCTTTTATGCCTGGATCGCCAATGCCGAGATAGTTATCCAGGGAACGCGCCAGCTTGTGCCGGGTGAAAATGGCTTTACCTTGCCATTTTATTGCCCGGGACCAACTGTGCTGAGGATGAAATACATCCCTAAGCCCAATTCGATGGACATGAATAATGGGATGCCATATGCACCACTACCATTTGCGTGGGGCTATCCCATGCCGATTGCCGGGAATTATGTGACGCATGTTTTCTACGCTCGCCTGGTATCCGGTGCAGCCTCCGTAACCATTTCCAACGGCCAGGTCATCGATGACAAATGGCGCAAGATCATCGCCCGGCATGATGGAAACGATGGGCAGCGCGCGCACTGGTCTCCTGTCATGAACGACTTTACTACCACGCGTGAGTTGGAGTTCATGCTGCCGCACACCTATCTGGGCTGGATTCCGGACACATCTCTGCCGGTGTATGCCAGAGCCATCAAAGTACTCTAGGGAGACATCATGGACATTCAAATTACCGAAAAAATGCAAATGGATTTGAGTGCTGATCACGCTCGTGAACTGTGCACGCATCGTATTCGCGCCTATTACCCCGAGCACGTTCAACTCAACACCCTTATGTCTGGAAGTGACGCGGATCGCGCCAAAATGGCGGCATTCGTTTCTGCCTGCCGAGCCTGGAGCAACGGCGAGAAGCCCGACCCGGCCGAGCTCGAGAAGATCAAGCCGCAGTAATGGTAGACGACAGCGACCGGGCGAGTGCTACGAACACTCGCCCGGTCAGCTGACCCGCAGACGAGACCTGCAAGCCAACCCGAGGCTGCCTACCGTAGGCCTACGGTACTTACAAGCCTATCGGGATATTCCGCAATAGAAAAGAGCCTTGCAGATGTTACAAATCCCAGCATCTCCCATCGTGCCCTGGATTGGCGGCAAGCGCCGCTTGGCAAAACATATCCTGCCGCTGTTTCCTGAACACACGTGCTACGTGGAACCATTCTGTGGTGCCGCGGCGTTGTACTTCCTGAAGGAGCCTGCAAAAGCCGAAGTGCTGAACGACGTGAACGGGGAGCTCGTCAATCTGTACAGGGTTGTACGCCATCACTTAGAAGAGTTTGTGCGGCAGTTCAAATGGGCGCTCTCGTCACGGCAAATTTTCAAGTGGCTCCAGATCACACCGGAAGAGACGCTGACGGATATCCAAAGAGCTGCCAGGTTCTTTTACCTTCAACGGTTAGCGTTTGGAGGCAAGGTCGAGGGACAGACGCTCGGCACGTCGACCACCAGCCCGCCCCGGTTAAACCTGCTGCGCATGGAGGAAGACTTGTCGGCTGCGCATTTGAGGTTGTCCCGGACATATATCGAAAACCTGGACTGGGCAGACTGCATCAAGAAGTACGACCGTGAGCACACGCTGGTCTACTGCGATCCTCCGTATTGGGGTACCGAAGGATATGGTGTTGAGTTCGGACTGCATCAGTACCAGCGAATGGCTGAGTTGGCCAGGAGCATGAAGGGGAACATGATCATTTCGGTCAACGACATCCCGGAAATGCGACAGGCGTTCGATGGGCTGGCCATCGATAGGGTGGACATAAACTACAGCGTTGGAGGTGGCGGCCGCAGCAAGGAGAGGAAGGGCGAGCTGATCATCCGCAACTGGTGACAAGCTTCGTGAAACAGCAAAGGGGCCAAGAGGCCCCTTAAAATGCAATTCTGTTGCAGATGCTGCAAAATTGACCAATCCAATTTATCGCGCAAAATGGCGCTCAGTTTTCGCGCCGCGCTTCACAAACAATCCAGGATTGGCTCAATGGCCACCCCCCCTGATGCGCCAGCCACAAGCCAGACAAGGGCTGGAAAATCACCGCCGGCGTGGTGAACCACCAATCGGCCCGCACCACCAAGCGGGCCACCTCTGCCTGCGCCGCCACCTTGCCGCCGCGGTTGGCGAAGAACATGTAAAAGGCGGAGCCGAGTCCGGTGCCCACCATCAGTGTGGCGGACAGAATGTGCAGGGTCTTGACGATCAAATAGGCACTCATGATTTTTCCTCCCGATTGGCGCCCAGCCACAGCAGCATCGCCAGAATGGGCAAATTCTTGACCAGCGGCGCGAACGGATGCAGCCAGTTCTCCGGCAAGGCCACCGCCACCGCTGCGCTGTAAAACAACACGGTCAGCGCCTGCAGCCGCCACCCCAACGCCGAGGGCCGCCAGACGATCCAGACCGCGTACGCGACATCCAGCGCGCAGGAAAGCAGGAACAACGGCGCCAGCGCAGCCTGCGGCAAACCCAGCCGCGCCAACATGGCGATCGATTCGCTCCAAACCGTCAACGGCGGCTGCAAGCCGCTCCACAGCCACAGCGCGGCCAGGGACAGCTCCACCATTCGCCGCGAAACTTTCATGCGACCTCCCCGAATTGCCTGAACGACAGCGGCTGGCGGCCAAGCAGCGCGGCGAAAGCGGCCGGGTCCGCTGTCGAGCCCTGGCGCAGCATGCGCAAGCTGTCTCGATTCAACAGACTGCCGGGCCAGCATCCGCAAGCGGCGGCCAATCCGGCCGCCAGCCAAGCCGGCACAGGGCATAACCAGGCTGCGCCACCCACGCCCTGCAAACGCCTCAATTGCCGCAGATAATCGGCCAGAGACGCTTCCGCCGCTCCGACGAAGTCGATCACGCCGCGCGCATCGCCTTCGATCAAGCGCTGCAGCCCCTCGGCCACGTCGGCCGCCGCTACCGGCTGGATGCGTTGTCCGCCGCCTTCCGGCAACAGCCAGAATGGCAGGCGAGCCAGACGCAACAACAAGCGGCTGCTGGCGCCGTCCGCGCCGTATATCAACGAGGGCCGGGCGACGACAGCCTCCATGCCACAATCCAGCAGAGCGGCATCGCCTCTGCCCTTGCTGGACAGGAACGGCGCGCCGGCATGCGCTGCGGCGCCCAAGGCCGACAACTGCACCCAACGCCGGACGCCATGCGCCCTCGCCAATGCAGCCAGGCGCAATGGGCCGGCATGGTGAATGGCTTCGAACCCGCCGGCTCGCCCCTGCCGGAACGCGCCGGCCAGATTGGCGACGGCATCCACTCCATCCACCCAAGCCGCCCAGTCCTGATTCGGACGCGCCAGATCCAATTCGACGCGGGACGGGGCCGACAGCTCATGTCCCGCCTCGATCAGCCTGGCGGCCAGCCTCCGGCCGATAAACCCGTTGCCGCCCAGTAGCAATATCTTCATTGCGGCGCTCCGGCATGATCGGCGATGGCGGTTCCCGCCGCCTTGGGCCGGCTGAAAGCCACCTGGCGCCACACCAGCCGCACCAGCACCAACAGCTGCGCCACCACGCCGATCAGCGCCCACTTCAAGATTTCGCGTATATCCAGCCACAGGGAGGCCGACGCGTGCTCGGGCGCCAGCAGCAACACGGTCAACAATGGCGTGGCCAGTATCAGCAACAGAAAAGCCCGGCTCCAGAACGGCGTACCCTCTCCGCTCTCGCACAAGGCTAGCGTGACTTGCCGCAAGGGATCGGCCAGCAAAAACCAGCACAACAAGCCGCACAGCGCCGGCACCAGAATCATGACGATGATGAATCCGCTCATGGCAATCTCCTTTATTTCTGAAATTTCTGTCAAAACAGAAATTAATGGTCAAAAAAATCCTCATGCCAGCCAAGACGGCTGGCCATCGTTCGCATCCGCGCCAGCGCCCTCTCGGAACCCTGCACCTCAGCAGCTCACTCGTCGGCATCCGGCTTGCCCCGGCCCAGCAGCTTCTGGATGCCGGCGCCCATTTTCAGCACCTTGCTCAGCGTAGCCGTGGACAGGCGCAGCATTTCCCGCGTCCACGCGGTCAAGGTGTCCATGAATTGCCAGGTATTACGTATCCTTTGCTGCGCCAGCGGGCTCTCCAGCTTGAACTCAGGACTCTCCATGCATTCGCGCAGCACCTGCAGCGTCGGTTCGATCTCGCGCCGCTGCCGCTCGGCGACGATGATGCGGAACAGCTCCCACACGTCTCCCGAGGTTTCGAAATGATCGCGGCGGTCGCCGAGCACATGGACATTGCGGATCAGTTTCCAGCCTTGCAGCTCCTTCAGACTGTTGCTGACATTGGAGCGGGCGACGTTCAGCGTCTCCGCCAGCTCTTCCGCGCACATCGCGCGGCCGCTGATGAACAGTAAGGCGTGAATCTGGGCGACGGTGCGGTTGACGCCCCAGCGGGTGCCCATCTCGCCCCAGTGCAGTACGAATCTTTGGCTTACAGGTGTCAGTTCCATGATCTGGAAGATAGTAATTTCCGAAATTTCTGTCAATAGAGAAATTTACAAACAAAACAGGCCGTGCCCCCGCCATGCCCCCTTTCCCTAGCCGGCCAGCGCCACCTGCCTGGGCGCCCCGGCCAGCGGCTCTCTCTGCAGGCGCTGCCGCAGGCCGGCCAGGTAGTCCGCCCGGCATTGCCGCAGAATGTAGTCGCGATAATTCCGTTGCTTCAGATCATCCCACGCCTGCTGACGGCCTTGCCGCGAGCGCGCCTCCGCCTCGACGACCATGTTCTCGTCCAGCGGCAGCGCAGCCTCCGTCAGCAGCGTGTAGCCGTAGCGCTCCATATAAGGCCGGCAGGCGGTTTCTATGATCTCGATCTCGCGCATGGACAGCTGCTGCTTGAACTTGTCGGCATGAGCGATGATGGGTGGGAAGTGGTTGGACGACCACAGCGCCGAGCGTTGCGCGATCTGCGCCGCTTCGGCTGAGCTGCGGATGTCGAGCATCTGCGGCATGAAGGCGATGCCGAAGAAATCGCACACCTGGCGCAGCACCATCTGTTGATCGGTCAGGAAATCCTCGTAACGTATGGTCAGCACCTTGTCCGGATGCTCGGCCAGCAGACGGTCCGCCGCCTGGTAGGCGGCCAGCCAGGTGCGCGCGTTGAGGATGGTGTCGAAGTCATGGATGATGGCGCGGTTGATCGACGCCACCTGGGCGCGCGGATCACGCACCACGTTGAGGAAGCGCATCTGCGGAAACAGATCCAGCAGGTCCGCCGCGTAGTGGACATTGTCCAGCGACTTGTCCATCACCACCCGGGCGCGGTGGCGCTCGCCCGCTCGCAACAGAAGCTCCCAGGCCACCTTGTGCACGCTGCGCGGCTGGCCCGCCAGCGCTTCTAAGATTTCCACCGGATCGAATACCACGTCCGGCCACTTCACCATGCTGACCGCCTGCAACCCTACTACGTCCACTACCAGCTGAAAATAGTTGCGGTCTTCGGACAGGTCGCCGTAGAGCGGAAGCAAGGGCATGAAATCGACGATGTGCAGCGGATACGGCGAATAGAAGTCGGTATTGAAATTGAGCCGAAGCCTCAGCGCGTGGCTGCCGCAGCGCCGCAGCGGAATCATCAGCGCCGGCACAGGCCGGCTTTCCTCAGATATGGTATTCATGGCCGATGCCTCCCTCCATCGCCGCCGGGCTGCAACAGCGCAGCACCATGCCGAACAGCCTGTCCACGCATTCATCCACGCTCAGCGCGCTGGTGTCCAGCGCCAGCGCGGCCTGCTCGGGCGCTTCGTACGGCGAGGACACGCCGGTGAAATGGGCGATCTGTCCCGAGCGCGCCTTCGCGTACAGACCCTTGCAATCGCGCTGCTCGCACACCGCCAGCGGCGTGCTGACGTAAACCTCGGCGAAATGGCGTTCGCCGACGATGTCGCGCGCCATTTCGCGGTCGATGCGCAGCGGAGAAATGCAGGAACAGATCACGATCAGCCCGGCATCGTTCATCAGCCTCGCCACCTCGGCCACCCGGCGCAGATTTTCCCGGCGGTCGGCATCGGTGAAACCCAGGTTGCGGTTGATGCCGTGGCGCAGATTGTCCCCGTCCAGCACCACGGCGGAGAAACCGCCGCGCACCAGCCTCGCCTCCAGTTCATAGGCGATGGTGGACTTGCCCGCGCCGCTCAGCCCGGTCAGCCAGATGGTCACCGCCGCATGGCCGAAAAGCCGCTGCCGGTCCACCAGGCGGATCCGCCCTCCGGTGCGAAAAACATTGGCGGGCACGCCCGCCTGAATGGAAACCTCGCCCATCTGCCGCCCTCCCCGGTGATCGCGCTCGCGCGCCCAAGGGAACCCCCGGCGCCGCGGCAATCACATATCCGGACAATCTGGTCATAGCGCCTAACAGAGGGTGGAATCCAGCATAAAAAACCGGCCTAGTATTTGCACGGATCATTCAATGCATATTGAAGATAAGCTGACCATTCAATTTGATTAACTTGCAGGCCTGCCTGAATCTGGCGCATCAGAACTTGATGCCGGCGCTGACCATCGCCAGGCTGCGGTCCTGCAGGGTGTTGTAATCGCCCCCGGCCGTTTTCAGATACAGCAGCTCGAACTGATAGCGCTTCCTGTATTCCGCCTGCAGCCGCCACAGCGCGCTGCGCCGCCCCTCCATGAACTGCCCATCGTGGGAATAGCCCTTGACGTCGTAGGCCAGCGCCAGCGACGGCATCAAATCCAGACCGGGCAGCGCGCCGTAATAATGCTGTTCCAGCTTGGCGCGCCAGCCCCAGGCGTTGGCGGTCACGAAGCCGTCCAGCGCGCAGCTCGGACCCGAGCCGTTACAGGAGGGAGAGGACGCGCTGGGCGCCTGGCCGAAACCGACGCGGCCGTAGCGCATCGCGTAGGCGTCCGGCAGCCCGGACAGATGCTTGACGGCCGCCTCGGCCGACAGCCTGGCCTCCCCGCCCAACCAGCGTCCCAGCGCCTTGGACGCGCCCAGGTTGAACTGGCTGCTGCCGAAGGTGTCGTAGCCGCGCGCCAGATAGCCGGACGGCGTCGCGGCCAGATACCCCAGCGGTCCGGTTCCGGCCAGCACGCCGTACAGGAAGTCGGCGCCGTTCCACGCCACCGGCTGGTTGGGCCGATAGGTGAACTCGCTGTACACCCCGGTGCCATCCGGCAAACGGGTGCGGAAATTCACCCCGTACATGTGGATATTGTCCGGATAAGCGCGCAAGAACTGGCCGGCGATGCCGACAGGAATGGCCTTGCCCTGATTGGCCGCGGCAGGCAGGAAAATTCCGGGACCGGAGCGCATCATCTGGTTGAAGCTCATCATGCTGGTCTGGTTGGAATAGAACAGTCCCAGCAGGCCGATATTGTCGAACAGATAACTGAGGCTGAATCCGAACTCGCCGCCATACGGCCTGTCGTCCGGCGCCCGCCGGATGTAGTCCAGCGGATTCGCAAGCGACTGCTGGTCGGTGGTGACGACATTGCGTCGAAGCAACTTGCTGAGCAGCGTGCCGTTCAGCGTCAGCGCGTCGCAGCCGGGCTGGGCGTAGTCGCTGCCGGAATAGAAAGTGCCGCAGGCCGGATAGGCGTTGGGCGCGAACTTGAACTGGTAATACCCATCCACCGTCAGCTTGGGCGTGGCCTTCAGCTTGGCATAGAAGGCCGGCGTCGGAATATTGACCATTTCCGGGATGGTGCCGGAGCGGCCCAGCGCGTTGAAATCCATCGCATTCACCTGCTGGATGCCGCCCAGTATCGTGGTGGGCGTGATCCAGGGGATCACTTGCTGTCCCATCCGCAGCAGCAGCGAGGCATCGCCCAGGCGGTAATCGCCGTAGACGTAGGCATCGTCCAGCGCCGCGCCGCTGAAGCGCCCCAGCTGGGTGAACTTGTCGTCGCTCAGCGGCGCGCCTGGGACGTAGCGGTTGGGCGCGTGTCCGTGCGGCACCGGGCGGTGGATCAGGCCGTAGTCGTACCAGGCCTTGGCGCTGACGAACACGCCGCCGTCTCCGCGACGCAGGTCGCCCTGCGCATAGCCCTGCCACGATTCGGACACCAGGTCGCCGCGCCGGTAGTTGAGATCGCCGTCGTTCTGAGCATCCATCGCATTGGCATGGCTGGTGAACGCGTCGTTGGGATTTTCCGTCCGGTACACGCTGCCTATCGCCATCGCCCCCTTGGTCTCCAGCTTCCAGCTACCCAGATCGAAACGGTGCCCGTCTCCCAAGCCGGAAGGCAGGGTGCTGACCGTGATCTCCCCCGCGTGTCCTGCGCCGGCCAGCAGCATCAGCAGCAGAGGTTCGCATCTGCGGATCTTCTTCATCTGACCATCTCCCCATTCTTATCATCGTCGCGGCGCCCCCGGCGCCGCGCTGCCCTGCTAACGCAGAAATGCTTCGGCCAGCTTTACCCAGTAACTGGCCCCGAGACTGAGGATCTCGTCGTTGAAGTCGTACCCGGGGTTATGAATCATGCAGCCGCCCTTGCTGCCCACGCCATTGCCCAGCACCACGTAGCAGCCAGGCACCTTTTCCAGCATCCAGGAGAAATCGTCTCCTCCCATCGCGCCGGCCGGCAGCGGCACGATGGCCTGCGCTCCGACCATGCCCTCCGCCACCTCCCTGGCGATGCGCGTTTCTTCCGGCGTATTGACCAGCACCCGCGTCACCGGCGTCCATTCGATCTCAGCCCCCACGCCGAAGCTCTGCGCCTGCAGGCTGACCAACTCGCGCAGCCGGCCTTCTATCTGCTGCTGGATGGCGGGGCTGTAGGTACGCACCGTCAGCTCCAGCCGAGCGCAGTCGGGAATCACGTTGCTGGCGCTGCCCGCCTGCGCGGAGCCGATGGAGACCACCGCCGGCTGGTCCGGCGGCAGGTTACGCGACACGATGGTCTGCAAAGACAGGATGATGGAGGCCATCGCCACGATGGGATCTACGCAGGTGTGAGGCATGCCGCCATGGCCACCCTTGCCGGTCAACTTGATGCTGACGATGTCGGCCGATGCCGCCAGCACGCCTGGCTGGACGATGAAGCTGCCTACCGGCAGCGTGGGACCGTTGTGCAATGCGAACACCGCGTCGCAGGGAAAGCGTTCGAACAGGCCCTCGGCCATCATGCGCGCCGCGCCGCCCTGTCCTTCTTCCGCCGGCTGGAAAATGAGATTCAGCGTGCCGTCGAACTGCCGGGTCTCCGCCAGATGGCGCGCCGCCGCCAGCAGGATGGCGGTATGGCCATCGTGGCCGCAGGCGTGCATCTTGCCAGGCAGCTTGCTGGCGTAAGGCAACCCGGTTTCCTCATGTATCGGCAAAGCATCCATGTCGGCGCGTATGCCCAGCCGGCGCTCGCCCGTACCGCAACGCAGCCGTCCCACCACGCCGGTGCCTCCGATTCCAGCGGCTACCTCATAACCCCAGGCCCGCAACGACTCTGCCACCAGCTTGCTGGTGGAAACCTCCTCGAAACCCAGCTCGGGGTGCGCGTGGATGCTGTGCCGGATGGCGATGAACTGCTCTTCGTGCTGTTGGATGGCGGGGATGACCCCTGGCAGATTGGACATGCGTCGGCTCCGTTTCCATGCGGTGGGAAGGACGGCGTCGCAACGGGCTGACCAGTCGGGACGCCGCTTTGATCCCAGTCTATGAAGGACGGACGCGGCGATAAGGAGCGAGAATCGCCATTCGCCAAGCCGATTTGGCCAGGCATCGAATCGAGCGGACTTGACAAACATCAAGACGCCGAAAAGACATTCGGCATAGTAAATCAAAATATGAAATGCATTTGAACTTGATTTTACGAGCCGATTTCGCCAAGGTTAAAGCGGATACCGCCAGGGCAGACTGCCATGAACGCCTGCATAGACCTGCTTTGCCTGCCGAATTGCCTCGCCGGAACGCTGTTTTCCGCGATAGACGTGCTGCATGCCGCCAACAAACTGTGGCATCTGCGCCACCCTCGCAGCAAAACTCCGCCATTCAGCTGGCGGCTGCTGGACAGCGACGGCGAGGAGCTGCCCCTGCCGGCATGGCTGCCCGCCTCCCCCGCTCGTCCTCAGGCCGCGCTCTCCGCGCTGCTGGTGCCCGGCCTGGACATGGATAGCGTTCCTCAGTTGAAGCAACTGCTGGATCAATCCGGCAAAGCGCAGCAAATGATCGCCCGCCGCCATGCCGCGGGCGACGTCATCGCCACCAATTACAACGGCGCGGCCTTGCTGGCCCGCGCCGGCATCCTGGACGGACGCAACGCCACCATCAGCTGGATGATCGCCGGCTGGTTCTCCAGCAATCATCCGCGAGTGCATCTGCTGATGGACAGGCCGGTCACCCAGGATCACGGCATCTATTGCAGCGGCGCGCCAGCCTCCTCCACCGAGCTGCTGCTGGAGTTGGTCCGACATTTTGCCGGAGACGAGCTGGCGCAGCGCTGTACCAACGGCCTGTTGTACCTGCCGGCGCGTTTCGAACAATCGGCGCAGACGCTGCCGGCGCTGAGCACGCCAACCCGCGACAGCGTGGTGTTCAAGGCCCGCCGTTGGCTGGAACAGCATGTCGCCGAACCTTACAGCCTGGATCTGGCAGCCGCGGCGGCGGCCGTCAGCAGCCGTACCCTGCTGCGCCATTTCCGCGAGGTGGCGGACATGACGCCGCTGGATTATCTGCACAAGCTGAGGGTGGAGCGCGCCAAACTGCTGCTGGAAGTCACCACGCTCGATCTGGCCGGCATCATGGAGCAGTGCGGCTACGACGACCCAAGCGCCTTCCGCCGGCTGTTCCGAAGGCAGACCGGGCTGACGCCCACCGCCTACCGCCGCGCATACGCGCTGCGCGCCTCGCGCCAGCGCTGGCGCGCGCACGACTCGATACCGCAACAGCCGGAGGCTCGCCAAAGCGGCGCCGCATGCGCCTGACGCCGCTGGAATACTCCTGGATTGCGCTCAGGGCGTCACATGCATGTACGGGGTGGTCGTCAGCGTGGCGGAAATCGCGCAGCCGCCGGCCAGCGGCGCGGCGGACAGGGAGATCGTGGTCTCGCTGCCGCTGTCGGCTATCTGTCCGCCCACCAGGCTCGGGCCGCACTGCCCGCCCAGAATGGGCGTGTTGACGTTGACCATCACCTGGTCGATCGTCAGCCGGTTGAGCGAGGTCACTTTCCCCACCCACGGGGTAGCCGGCGTGGCGCTGGCCTTGATCATCCGGCACACCGGAATGCCTTTGAACGCGGCGCTGGTGATCAGGATGTTGCCGGCGCCGTCCACCGTGCCGCTGAACACCGCGGTGCAATCGACGTCCACGCCCGACTTGCCGACCACAGCCGGCCCCACCGCGGAGAAGGGGATCGGCGCGCCGCCAGCGCCTGGCGGCGTGATGGTGACCGCGCCCGCGGTCGAGGGTATGCCCAATGCCAGCGCGCACGCGCCGGCCGCCAGAATCATGTTATGCATCTTGCTCATCACGTAGTCCAATCTTGTTTTGGTTGAGACGCGGCCCTTCTGCTGCCAAAGCCGCCCGATCAGCCTAAGATGACGAGATCATCATTTTTTTGACCAGGATCAGATTCGCCCCCTCCTGGCCGAACAAGCCTGTCTTTAAGAATGAATCGATTCAAAGCTTGCCCCCCATGCCCGGCCACAAGAATGCCGAAAGCATGAAGATTTTCCAAAACCATCGCCACCGCGGCCTGCCCAAAGGAGCCGCAAGGCGCCTTATTTCATTTGTCGCGCGCTCAGCGCCTATCCAGAAAGGAAAGCAATGAACATGATCCGAGACACCGACATCGTCAGCGGCCGCGAGGCCGCCGCTCTTCGTCAACTGGAGAGCCGTTTCCGGAGCCGGCTTCATTGACGCGGGCGCGTAAGAAGCCATTCTCCCCGCTTATGGGGACAGGACACTTTCGGCTCCAAGGCCGGCGGCAGCGGGATACTGGGGCAGATGTGGGCTTTCCCTGACCGCCAGGGCCGCGCCTGCTGCCTGATGCCGGAAGCCAGCGCGCTGTTTCAGGGAAGAGCCACTGAATTTCTGGATGGCCGGCGCGAAGCCAAATTCTTCTACGTCGCGCGCGGTTACCGTTATGAGCGGCCGCAAGCCGGCCGTTATCGGGAATTCACCCCACTGGGCTTCGAATATCTGAGTGATGACCTGGCTGCCGGCCAGCCGCATGAGCCGGCAGCTCTGCCAGGGTTTTCTGGACAGCCTGGGGCTGCGCTATCCGCTCGACAGCGCGGCTCGGCGCGGACTCAGCTGCTACCTGAACGGCGAGGGATTCGAAATGCGCGTGCCGGAAATGGGCGCGCAGAAACAGGGATGGGCGGCGGCGCCTACGCGAAGGCGCGGGCTTCGGCATTGGCCTGGACAGGCTGGCGCTCGCGCTCGAGACGCAAGGCATCCCGCTTTGATGTGAAACGGCCGGGCTGCTGCCCGGCCGCGGCAGACAACAATCAGCCGCCCGTGCCGCCGACGGTCAGCCCGCCGTCTATGCGCAGCGTCGGCTGGCCGACGCCGACCGGCACGCTTTGCCCTTCCTTGCCGCACACGCCCACGCCCTGGTCCAGGGCCAGGTCGTTGCCTATCATCGACACGTAGTTCAGCACCTCGGGGCCGCTGCCGATCAGCGTGGCGCCCTTGACCGGGTAGGTCAGCTTGCCATTTTCGATGCGCCAGGCTTCCGACGCCGAGAACACGAACTTGCCGCTGGTGATGTCCACCTGCCCGCCGCCGAAATTCACCGCGTACAGGCCATCCTTGACCGAGGCGATGATTTCCTGCGGATCGCGCTCGCCGGCCAGCATGTAGGTATTGGTCATCCGCGGCATCGGAATGCTGGCGTACGACTCGCGGCGGCCGTTACCGGTGGGCGCCACCTGCATCAGCCGCGAATTCATCGCGTCCTGCATATAGCCCTTGAGGATGCCGTCCTCGATCAGCACGGTGCGCTGGGTGGCGTTGCCCTCGTCGTCGATGGCCAGCGCGCCGCGGCGGCCGCCCATCACGCCATCGTCCACCACCGTCACGCCCGGCGCCGCCACGCGTTCGCCCATCTTGCCGGAGAAGGCCGAGGTGCCCTTGCGGTTGAAATCGCCTTCCAGGCCATGGCCGATCGCCTCGTGCAGCAGCACGCCCGGCCAGCCCGGCCCCAGCACCACGGTCATCTGGCCCGCCGGCGCCGGGCGGGATTCCAGATTCACCAGCGCCTGCTTGACCGCCTCGCGCACATAGCGTTCCACCACCGCGTCGTCGAAATAGGCGAGGTCGAAGCGGCCGCCGCCGCCGGACGCGCCCTGCTCGCGGCGGCCGTTCTGTTCGGCGATCACCGACACCGACATCCGCACCAGCGGCCTCACGTCGGCGGCGCGCACGCCGTCATGGCGCGCGACGTAGACCACGTCGTACTCCATCGCCAGGCCGGCCATCACCTGAATCACGCGCGGGTCTATCGCCTTGGCCAGCTTTTCCACCTTTTCCAGCAGCGCCACCTTGGCGGCGGCCTCCAGGCTGTGACAGGGGTCGATGGCCGGGTACAGCGACTGCGGCCTGCGCTTTTCCACCGCGCCGGCGCTGCCGTCGCCGCCGGCATTGCCGATCGCGCGCACCGCCTCGGCCGCGCGGGTGAGCGCATCCTGGTTGATGGCGTCGGAATAGGCGAAGGCCGTCTTGTCTCCGGCGACGGCGCGCACGCCGACACCCTGATCGATGCTGAAGCTGCCGGACTTGACGATGCCCTCTTCCAGATGCCAGCCCTCGTTGCGGGTGTACTGGAAGTAAAGGTCGGCGTAGTCAACGGCGTGATGGCGCATATGCGACAGCGTGCGCTCCAGCGCGGCCTCGTCCAGGCCGTAGGGCTTGAGCAGCAGTTCGTCTGCGATGGTGAAGGCGTCTTGCATATTCTCTTTCAGCGTATGACCCGGTGCGCCAGAGCCGGCAGGCGGCTCCGCACCGAATCCGTCCATTCGGGATCGATCTCGGCGGTGATGACGCCCTCGCCGCTCGGCAGTTCGGCGAGAATGCGCCCCCACGGGTCGATGATCATCGAGTGGCCGTGCGTCTGCCGGCCGTTTTCATGCCTTCCGCCCTGCGCGGAGGCAATCAGGTAACACTGGTTTTCTATTGCCCGGGCCCGCAGCAGCGGCTCCCAGTGCGCTTCGCCGGTGGTGGCGGTGAAGGCCGCCGGCAAGATCAGCAGGTCGACCGGCGCCAGCATGCGGAACAGCTCCGGGAAGCGCAGGTCGTAGCAGATGCCGAAAGCGATGTCGCCCAGCGGCGTTTCCGCCTTGGTCGGCGTCACGCCCGGGCGTATGGTGTTGGACTCGCAATAACTTTCTCCCTGGCCGGTGAAACCGAACAGGTGGATCTTGTCGTAGCGGGCCGCCACCTCTCCCTGCGGATTGTAGAGCAGGCTGCTGTTGAACACCTTGCCCTCTTCCTCGCAGACAAGCGGCACGGTGCCGCCCAGCAGCCACAGGCCATGGCGGCGCGCCATCTCCGACAGCGCCTGCTGGATGGGGCCGCCGCCGAACGGTTCGCGGATGGCTACCTTGTCGGTTTCCTTCGCGCCCATCAGGCAAAAATACTCCGGCAACACCGCCAGGCCGGCGCCGCGCGCGGCGGCCTCTCCCAGCAGCTGGTCGGCGCGGGCCAGGTTGGCCTCCAGGCCGCAACCGGAAACCATCTGCACGGCTGCGGCGACAAACTTCTGCTTCATGGCTTCTTCCCCTTGATCTGGACCGGATCGCCGACGTTCACCCGCTTCACCTGCGGATCCTTCAACGAACCGCTCACCTCGTACTCAAGCGACAATATCTTGCCCACCGGGTCTTGCAGCACTTTCTGCGCGGCCAGCGTGGCGATGCCCACCACCGGATTGAGCAGAGCCGCGCCCGCCGCCAGCGCCACGCTCTCGGCCACGTGCGGCACCACTTTCACCTTCAGCGCCTGCGTCTCGCTCGCCAGGTCCACGCTGCCTGCGATATTGACCTCGGCCGACGGACTCTTCATCTCCACCCTGTCAGACCGGAAGACGCCATCATGCACGCTGGCCTTCCCCTGCAGGGTATCAAAGGCGAAGCCGTCGCTGAAGACGTCGGTGAAATCCAGACGTATCCGACGAGGCAAGGATTGCAAGCTGAGCGCGCCCAGCAGCCGCGCCGCGCCGGGGTCCACCTTGGCGAAACGGCCGTTCTTGAAATCGAGCTCCATCTGTCCGGACAGATGGGCGGCGTCCAGATCGCTCAAGCCGCCCGGCCAGCTCAGCTGCCCCGACAGCCGGCCCTGCCCGTTGCGGAACACGTCGCCCTGCCCGAAACGGGCCAGCAGCTTGCCGGCATTGGCCACGTCCAGCGAGAAGCGGCTGTCGACGCGGCCGGCGCCCTGCTCGTCCACCTGCACGCTGCCGGTCAGCGTGCCCTCCGGCGCGGCCAGCTTCAGCGGATCCATGCGCCAGACGCTGCCGCTGCGGCGCGCCATCATGTCCACCTGGCCGATGCTGCGGTTTTGCAGCAGCAACTCGCCGATATGCACCTTCATCGCCGGCAGTTGCTGTTTCAGCGACGATGGCGCCGACCCGCCTTCCGCGCGCAGCGGCCAGCTGAGCGCCAGCCGGCTCAGGTCGGCTTGCAGTTGGCCGGCGCCGTCTGCCAGGTAGTCGATCTGCCCTATCGCCTCGCGCGAACGCAGCTGCGCGCTCCATTGCGCGCCTTGTCCTCTATGTGACACCTTGGCGCTGACTTGGTGCAGCGAGAAGCCCGCGGCGGACAATTCCGGCGTATCCACATCCACCGTCAATGGCGCGTTGCCATGCGCCCCATCCTTGCCGCCATCCAGCCGCGAGACCCAGGGCAGCCACTCGTCGAGATCGATGCGCGGCTGCTGCAGCCGCAAGGCCAGCCCGTTCGCGGGAAGCTCGCCGGGCTGGCGCCCGATGCCCAAAGCGCCGGATTGCAGCTCGCCGTCCTCGCCCAGCCGCAGGCGCCCGGCCAGCGCATCCGCCAGCTGGAATTCCAGCCTCATCGCGCCGGGAAAGCGCGGCGGCGCCGGCCTCAGCTGCAACTGCAGCGGCTGAGCGGCGGCGGCCGGCTTGCCGAACGGCTTGGGCGCGTCCAGCGACAAACCCTGCAGGCTGGACGACAGCAGCAGGCTCTCCAGCCCGTCCCGGATCACGAACTGCCCTTCGAAACGGGAATGCCCGCCGGCCAGGGGGGCGAGCGGCGGCAGGTATTGCTGCAGCAGCGTCCTGCCGTCCGCGTCGCCGGAAACATCGAAGCGCATTCTCTTGTCGGCGCCGGTATGGGCGGTCAGGCGGAAGGGGCCGCCGAAAGCCTTCAGCTGCAAGCCCTTGCTGTCCACGCCGCGCTCGGTGAAAGTCAGCCGGCCCTGCACCGCATCCAGCTCCGGCAAGGGCAAGCCGCCCAGTCTCAACACATTGCGCTGGAAATCCAGATCGCCGCGCACACGGGTGGAATCCTTGCCAGCCAGCGGCACCTCCAGCTTCAGCTTCAAGGACGCCGGGCCGCCGGCGCGGATGCGCCCGGTGAAGCCGCCCAGCATGCCATCCACGGGACTCTTGACGGTGAACGCCAGCATCCGGTCCAGCCTGTCCTCTACCTGGCCGTCTATCTTCAGCCAGGGCACGTCGGCGCCCAGCTGGTCGATAACCGCCGTCACCTGCCTCAAGGGCACGCCCACCGTGCTCGCCCGCTGCGCCAGCACCTGCATGCCCTCATTGTGGAAGCGCAGCCTGGCGTCGATGTCGTCTATCGTGGGCCAGCCTTGCTGATACGACAGCCGCGCTTTTTCGATGTCGGCCTCGACCAGGAACTCGCCGTCCTTGCCGCCGGGAAAGGGGAATTGGTCCAGATTGCCCGCCAGCTTCATTCTCACGTTGCGCGCGATGCCGTCCTGCAGCCCCTGCCGCAGCCAGCTGGAGGTATGTTCGCCGACATGGCGCGGCAGATAGGCCGCCACGCGGGCCGCCTTGATCTGCGCGATGCCGGCGCTCAGGTCCACGCTGCCCGCGCCTTCTCCCGAACGGCGGTAACTGCCGCTCAGCTCCCCGCTCAAATCGGCATTGGCGAACGCCACCTTGCGCAACGCGATGTCCAGTTTCGATCCCTGCTGCTTCCAGCTTACGTCTGCAGACAGATGGTCAAAGGGCAGCGCCTGGGCGAAAACCGCCGGATAAACGACCTCGGCCTTGCCGGTATCCAGCGCCAGCCGTCCGCCGGTCTCGCTGAACTCGATGCGCCCGGCGGCGCCGGCGACGCCGGGCAGATCGGCGAACGGCTGCCAGCCCAGCGCCTCGAAACGGCTCTTCACGGAAAAGCTGGCTGGCGACTCCACCGGCCCCTTCCAGGCCAGGGTCACGTCGTGCAGCGCCCCGCGCGGCGAAAAGCGCGCGAACAGCGGATTGGCATCCACGCCCAGCGCGTGGATGAAGGGCGTCAAGTGGCCGACATCGACGTTGTCCAGCGTCAGTTCCCCGCCGCCCTTGGCTCCTGGCTGCCATTGCCCCTTGATCGACGATTTGTCGAAGGCGAGGCCGGTCGAACTGGCCAAGGTCAGCTCGCTGGCGGCTATCTTGTAGCTGCCGCTGAACTGCCTGTCCAGCTGCAGCTTGCCCTGCAGCTGCGGCAGCACCAGTTCGCGCGCGCTGGGCGGCGTATAGGCGGCGTCGCGCACGCTGACGTCGGCCTGCAGGCTGCTGACGCTGCCGTCGGAGAATGACATCTCCAGCGTGCCGTCGCCCTCCCCCCGATGCAGCACGCCCATTTCGCGCATATAGCGCGACCAGATGTCGGCGCGCGCGCCGTTGAGCGCCACCTTGACCGAGCCCGACCATTGCGGCCAGCCGTTGATATCGTCGCCGCGCCAGTTGGCGCTCAACTGGAAGCCCTTGCCCAGCGTGGCCGCCGGCACGCCGGACAGCTGCACTCTGTGCCCAAGCAGATTGCGCTCCAGCGTCAGCGATCCCTGCCGCAAGTCCAGCCGCGGCAGGCCCAGCCTCTCGTCCTCCCAGCTCAAGCGCGCATTGCGGATCTCCAGCGAGGGTTGCCGCAGCAGCCAGTTGCCCAGGGCGTTGTCGCTCGACGGGCCGCTGGTCAGATCGAAACCGTTCAGATAGATGGTGCCGCCCACGCTGCGGCGCAGCTCCACCGCCGGGCCGTCGACGCGCATGGCCAGACGCACCTCCCAGGACCACAGCGAAGTCCAGGACGGCTGCACCGTGACGCGGCTGAGCGTCAGCGCCTGCCCCGACACGGGATTGGCGATGGATACGCCTGACAGCTCGAATTGGGGCGCCACATCCTGCCAGTGGCCGCTCAGGCGGCTGATGCTGACGCGGTGGCCGAGCGCGCCGGACAGGCTCTGCTCCAGCCGCGGGCGGTATTGATCGAGATTGGGCAGCAGCCAGAACGTGAAGGCCGCGAACGCGGCGGACACCAGCGCGCAGGCCGTGAACAGCGACACGGCCAGCACCAGCAGGCTGCGCTTGAGCACGCGCAGGACGTGGATATGGGACAACGGCGACGAGGGCTTTTTCAACAATGGCAAACCGTTACAATGGCGTTAGGAAAAACACGGCGCGAAACCGGCCGCAGCCGCCCCCGGCGCGGTGGGCCGCGCCAAGCCGTCCGGAGCTATTATGCCAGCAAACACGAGCGCTGCCATTGCCCGCAGTTGCGAGTTTTCCCAATACTTGCACCGTCTCTTGACCGCGCGTCCCGAGGAGCGGCAGCGGCTGGAGCAATCCCTTCATCATCCCTTTTCGCTTGAGGATATGCAGGCATTCGCCGACTGGCCGGCGCTGGATGCGCCCGAAGCGCTGGCGCCGGCCCTGCGCCGCCTGCGGCAAGCGGTGGTGGCGCGGCTGATCTGCCGCGACCTGGAAAGCCTGGCGACGCTGGACGAGGTGGTGTCCACCATCAGCCAGCTGGCCGAATTCGCCGTACGCCAGGCGCTGGCCTGCGCCGCCGCGTCACTGCCGCAATACGGCCGGCCGATAGGCGAGGACAGCGGCGAGCCGCAGCAGCTGATCGTGATCGGGATGGGCAAGCTGGGCGGCGGCGAACTCAACGTCAGCTCCGATATCGACCTGATCTTCATCTACCCTGAAGGCGGCGAAACCGACGGCGCGCGCAAGATCAGCAACCACGAGTACTTCACCCAGGTGGGCAAGCGGCTGATCGCCCTGCTCAACGACGCCACCGCCGACGGCCAGGTATTCCGGGTCGACATGCGGCTGCGCCCCTACGGCGATTCCGGCCCGCTGGTGATGAGCTTCGCCGCGCTGGAGAATTACCTGCTCAGCCAGGGGCGGGAATGGGAACGCTACGCCTGGATCAAGGCCAAGGCCATCACCGGCGACGCCGACGGCCTGGCGCAACTGGTCCGCCCTTTCGTCTACCGCAAATACCTCGACTACAACGCCTACGGCGCGATGCGCGGACTGCACGCGCAGATCCGCCGCGAGGTGGCGCGTCGCGACATGGCCGACAACATCAAGCTGGGCCCCGGCGGCATTCGTGAAGCCGAGTTCATCGCCCAGGTGTTCCAGCTGATCCGCGGCGGCCGCGACCGCACCTTGCAGCTGCGCGGCACCCGCGCCACGCTGGAGCGGCTGGCCGCGCTGCGGCTGCTGGAGCCGGCCGCGGTGGCCGAGCTGCAAGCGTCCTACGCCTTCCTGCGCAATCTGGAGCACCGGCTGCAGTACCTGGACGACCAGCAGACGCAAACCCTGCCGGAAGCGCCGGAAACACGGCAAAAAATCGCAGCCAGCATGGGCCACGCCGACTGGCCGGCCTTTCTCGACGCGCTGAACGAGGTGCGGCGCAAGGTCAGCCGCCACTTCGAGCAGGTGTTCATCCTGCCCAGCGAGGACAGCGCCAGCCACCCCTTGTCCGAGCTCTGGCTGGACGTGGCGGAACAGAGTCCCGAAACCCGGCTGGCGGAGCTCGGCTACGCCGATCCGGCCGCCGTCGCCCGCCAGCTCACCGGGCTGGCACAAAGCCAGCGCTACCTGCAGATGCCGCTGGCCGGCCGCAAGCAACTGGATGCGCTGATGCCGGCGCTGATCGAAGTGGCCGCGCGCTTTCCCAACGCCGACGACACGCTGTCGCGCATCATCGGCCTGATGGAAGCGATCAGCCGGCGGGCCTCCTACCTGGCGCTGCTCACCGAATACCCGCAGACGCTGCAGCGGCTGGCCTCGTTGTACTCGTCCAGCGCCTGGGTGTCGGCCTACCTCAGCCGACACCCCATCCTGCTGGACGAACTGCTGGACGCGCGCATGCTGTACGCCGCGCCCGACTGGCCGCTGCTGGCCGCCCAACTGGAGACGCAGCTGGCGCAGGCCGACGGCGACGTCGAGGCCAAGATGGACGCGCTGCGGCACTTCCAGCACGCGCAGACCTTCCGCCTGGTCGCCCAGGACCTGGCCGGCATGTGGACGCTGGAAGCGCTGTCCGACGAACTGTCGCGGCTGGCCGACCTGGTCCTGGCCGCGGCCGTGCGCCATGCCTGGCGGGACATCCCGTCGCGCCATTGCGAGACGCCCCGTTTCGCGGTGATAGGCTACGGCAAGCTGGGCGGCAAGGAGCTGGGCTACGCGTCCGACCTGGACATCATCTTCCTCTACGACGACGAGCACCCCGACGCCCCCGATCTGTATTCCCGGCTGGCGCGCAAGCTGTCCACCTGGCTGACCAGCGCCACCGCGGCCGGCGTGCTGTACGACATCGACCTGCGGCTGCGGCCCAACGGCTCCAGCGGCCTCTTGGTCAGCTCCATCTCCGCCTTCCGCCAGTACCAGGAAAACCAGGCCTGGGTCTGGGAGCACCAGGCGCTGACCCGCGCCCGCTTCGTCGCCGGCGACGCCGGCATCGGCTCGCAATTCGAGGCCGAACGCCACGCCATCCTGACGCTGGAACGCGATCCGGCCAAGCTGCGCGATGAAGTGATGGCGATGCGCCAGCGCATGCTGGACTCGCATCCTGCCCACGACGGCGACGTGAAAAACGCCCGCGGCGGCATCATAGACATCGAATTCATCGTCCAGTACCTGATCCTGGCCCACGCCAAGACCTTGCCCGCCCTCACCGGCAACACCGGCAACATCGCGCTGCTGGCGGTGGCGGCCGAGGCTGGGCTGATAGACCGCCGACTGGCCGAAGACGCCCGCGCCGCCTACCGGCTGTACCGCCGGCTGCAGCATTCTGCGCGTCTCAACGACAGGAAAACCGTGGAAGTCGACGAATCGCTGCGGACGGCCTATGCGCGCGGCCGCGAGTTGTGGCGACAAGTTTTCGAGCAAGCGCTCGATTTTTCCTGATCCCGGGTTCACAAGTCCGCCGGCCGCGGTATACACTGGTCCATCAACACGGCGGCGGGCGCCTTGCCGCGCACCGCCGCCACACCAAGCACAACACAGGAGAAGACCGAGATGTCGATGGCTGATCGCGACGGATATATCTGGTATGACGGCAAGCTGGTGGACTGGCGCGACGCCACCACTCATGTGCTGACCCACACCCTGCACTACGGCATGGGCGTGTTCGAAGGCGTGCGCGCCTACGAAACGCCGAAGGGTCCGGCCATCTTCCGCCTGCAGGACCATACCGAGCGCCTGTTCCGCTCCGCCAAGATTCTGGGCATCGCCCTGCCCTTCACTCCGGAAGACATCAACCAGGCCCACCTGGACGTGGTCAAGGCCAACGGCCTGAAATCCTGCTACTTCCGTCCGATGGCCTTCTACGGCTCCGGCAAGCTGGGCGTGGCGCCGATGAAGAACGACGTGCGCGTGATCGTGGCTGCCTGGCCCTGGGGCGCCTACCTGGGCGAAGAAGGCCTGGAGAAAGGCATCCGCGTGAAGACCAGCTCCTTCACCCGCCACCACGTCAACATCACCATGTGCAAGGCCAAGGCCAACGGCAACTACATGAACTCCATCCTGGCCAACAACGAGGCCACCGCCGACGGCTACGACGAGGCGCTGCTGCTGGACGTGGACGGCTTCGTCGCCGAAGGCTCGGGCGAAAACATCTTCATCGTGCGCAAGGGCAAGCTTTATACTCCGGACCTGACCAGCGCGCTGGAAGGCATCACCCGCGACACCGTGGTGCAGATCGCCAAGGAGATGGGCCTGGAGCTGATCGAGAAGCGCATCACCCGCGACGAGGTCTACAGCGCCGACGAGGCCTTCTTCACCGGCACCGCCGCCGAGGTGACCCCGATCCGCGAGCTGGACCGCCGCCCGATCGGCGCCGGCAGCCGCGGCCCGATCACCGCGGAAATCCAGAAGCGCTACTTCAATATCGTCAAGGGTCTGGACGCCGAACACGAACACTGGCTCACATACGTGAAATAAAACGGGTAATATCCGCACTGCGCGCCAGCAGCGACCGGTTCCGCCGGCCTGCTGGCAATGCATTTCGGACACCCGCTTGCCGCAACAAGGAATGACCATGGCAGAACAGAAAGAAAACACCGAACGCTATATCGAAGTCACCCAGCACGACCTGCCGCTGCACTGCCCGATGCCGGACATGAAAGCGTGGAACTCCCACCCGCGCGTCTACCTGCCGGTGCACAAGACCGGCGAGTCCCTCTGCCCGTACTGCGGCACCAAGTACAAGCTGGTCGGCCCCGTCGGCCACCATCACTGATCCCGCGGCCGGCCGCGACGGCAAAGGGTGTGGCGCGGGCCACACCTTTTTTGATTCCCGCAGCCAAACCCAAGCCGCGCTGGCCAGCCGGCTTGGGTTTGGAACCGGAAATACCCAATGAAGAAGAAAATCCTGGTCATCGGCCCCTCCTGGGTCGGTGACAGCGTGATGGCCCAGCCGCTGTACCGCCGCCTGCACCAGCGCCACCCCGGACTGGAACTGCACGTGTTCGCGCCGGCGTGGACCCTGCCGCTGCTGGCCCGGATGCCGGAAGTGGCCCAGTCCCACCTCAACCCCTTCGGCCACGGCGCGCTGCGCCTGGTCGAGCGCTGGAAAGTGGCCCGCCACCTGGCGCGCGAACGTTTCGACCAGGTGATCGTGCTGCCCAACTCGCTGAAGTCGGCGCTGATTCCGCTGTTCGCCCGCATTCCGCTGCGCACCGGCTTTCTCGGCGAATCCCGCTATGGCCTGCTCAACGATGCCCGCGAGCTGGACGAGCAGGAACTGCCGATGATGGTGGAGCGCTTCTGCGCGCTGGCGGAAGACCGCAAGCAGCCGCTGCCGCGCCCCATTCCCAACCCGCAGCTGATCGCCACCCCGGCGGTCCAGCGACAGGCTGCGGCCAAGCTGGGCCTGGATGTCTCGCGCCCCATCGTCGCCTTCTGCCCCGGCGCGGAATACGGCCCGGCCAAGCGCTGGCCCGCCCGCCACTTCGCCGAGCTGGCCAAGCGCTTCCAGGCCGCCGGCTATGCGGTGTGGCTGTTCGGCTCGCCCAAGGACAAGCAGATCGGCGACGACATCGCTCGGCTGGCCGGCGACGCCGCCGTCAATCTGTGCGGCGCCACCGGGCTGGACGAAGCGATAGACCTGATGGGCCTGGCCAAGCTGGCCGTATGCAACGATTCGGGACTGATGCACGTCGCCGCCGCGCTCGACAAACCGTTGGTGGCCCTGTACGGCTCCTCCAGCCCCGACTTCACTCCGCCGCTGTCGCAACGGGCAGAGATCGTGTCGCTGAATCTGGATTGCAGCCCCTGTTTCGAGCGCAGCTGCCCGTACGGCCACACCGACTGCCTGGAAAAAATGCAGCCGGAGTTAGTGTGGCAGGCCGCGCAACGACTACTCCCCTCGCTTGTCCCCATCGCACAGGATTGACATGAGCCCAGTGGAACCCACCCGCCCCCCCGAGGAAAATGGCCGGCGCATGGAGCTGGTCCGCGCCGCCGCCATCCTGTTCCGCGACCAGGGCTACGAACGCACCACCGTGCGCGACCTGGGCAACGCCGTCGGCATGCAGTCCGGCAGCCTGTTCTACCATTTCCGCACCAAGGAAGAAATCCTGGTGGCGGTGATGGCGCTGGGCATCACCAGCACCACCGAGCAGCTCGCCGCCGCGCTGGACGCCGCGCCCGACATCCGCGACAAGCTCGCCGCCCTGTTCCGCGTTCATCTGAACTCCCTGCTGGGAGACAACCAGGCGGCGCTGGAAGTGATGCTGTACGAATGGCGCAGCGTGTCGGAATCCGCCAAACCCGGACTGGTGGTGCTGCGCGACCGCTACGAGACGCTGTGGCAGCAGGTGCTGGACGAGGCCGCCGACGCCGGCCTGGTCAAGCGGGACACCCGTTTGCTGCGCCGCACGCTGCTGGGCAGCCTGCACTGGACCGTGCAATGGTATCGACGCGACGGCGAGCTCGACGTGGATGCGCTGGCCCAGCGCATGTTGCAACTGGTACTGTTCGACTAGACAGGAAAAAACCTTATCAAAAGGGGAAAAATGTTCTAATATCAGCGATATAGGAACATTGGGACCCTAGCCATGGCAAATATCGCGAGCGTAGGCTACCCCGCCGCGCAAACGCTCTATGCCGGGCAAAACACCCGGCAGGTGCAGACTTCGCTGGAAAACGGCCAGGCCGCCGTCCAGAAAGCTGCCAGCGAGCCCCAGACCCAGATCGCCGTCCGGCAAAATCCGGACGCGGCCCGGGTCGAGCAGCAGTTGCAGCAGCAACTGAACAGCAGCCAGACCCGGCAAGCCGCTCGACAGGCGACAGACCAGCAACAGGCGGCAGCGGCCTCCGCGGCTCCTCCCGCTCCGGAAAACAAGGCTGCGCTGGCCACCGCCCCGCGGCCCGAAGTCGCGGCAGCGGCATCGCCTGCCGTCAACGGCAATGCCGCGCCGGCAAAGAACGGCAACGCGAACCAGGCCTCAAATGACAGGGCTGCCGCCAACAATGTGACGGCCCGGGCACCGGCAGCGGCAACGCAACAGCAGCAGTCCGCCCAAGCCACCCCGCCGACCCCGGCGCAAACCGCTACCGCGTCCGCCGCCCAGAACACTCAGGCGGTGGAGCAGGAACAGCGCCGCAACGGCAGCGGCCGCCTCGCCGTGTCGCAGTACCAGGCCAACCAGTCGTTGCTGCAGCCCAGCGTGTCCAGCACCAATATCTCCACCACGGCCTGACAACGGGCCTGGAAAATGGATAAGAGCGGCTAACAAAATTCCGTTCCACGGCTGAGACAAGGCATGCCGCCACGGACAGCACAAGCCACATGGCAAGTCGGTGCCACGCAGCATCAGGATTTTTGTTAGCGGCCCCAAAGACAAGCCCCGCCAAATCGGCGGGGCTTTTCATTGCTGGCGACGACAGAAACTGGCTGCCAGCATGTCGAACGGCCGCCGCGACATGCGCGCGGCGGCGCGCCGGTTTGTCATCCGCGTCAACGCCGCCGCCCGCCGCCGGCCCCGCGGCGCGCCGGTTCGCTCCCGCGCCTGCCCTTGCGCTTCTGGGCGTTCTGCACCTGCAGCAGTCCGTCTATGCGCTCCGAGGTCGACAGCATCAGCATCTGGGCCATTTCGCCGTCGGGGAAGGTTTCCGGCATTCGGTAGCCCAGCCAGGCATAGGCAGCGTACAACTTGCAGCTGTCCTCGAGGTATTGCAGCTCGTTGCGGCCGCCAGTCCCCATCATCCTGAGCAGCGGAGCGGCCTTGCCGCGCGCGCGCTGCTCGGCCCAATCGTGCAGCGCGTTTTCCAGCATCGGGATCTTGGTCGAAATCGGGCACAGGCTGAAAGTGTAGCGGTCGGCCAGGCTCAGCGGCAGCGCGTCCAGCCACTCCGCCTTTTCCATCTGATCCGACAGATTGGCCGGCAGGAAAAACTCGTCGTGCACATTGATATGCTTGGTGAACAGGCTAAGCAACTGCTTGAGCCTGATCTCGCCGGTGGCCTGGGAAATCGCTTCCAGATACTTGAGGCTGGGCGCGACGAAAAAGCCGTTGTTCGGCAGCGCCTCGGGCTTCTGCCTGAGCAGCGCGCCTATGGTCTTGTGGGTGAGGCCGTCGAAACCGGCGACATAGCCGGTCTCGTGCTTGCCGAAGCGGCCGGCGCGGCCGGCGATCTGCTTGGCCAGCGGCGCGGCGATGACGCCCTCGGCGTAGCCGTCCCACTTGCTGGCGGTGGTGAAGATGATGCGCCGCGCCGGCGTGTTCAGCCCCATGCCAATGGCGTCGGTGGCCACCACCACCTGGGTTTCGCCGGCGACGAAGCGCTCGGCCTGCGCCTGGCGCACTTCCGGCGACAAGTTGCCGTAGATGGCCGACACGCTCAGCCCCTGCTCGATCACCTTGTCGCGCCAGTTCAGCACCTCGCGCCGCGAGAAGGCGATCAGCACATCGCCCGGCTTCAGGTTCTTCAGCGACAGCAACGGCGCCTTGTCCATCTGCAGCGCGGTCTTGCGCTCCAGCGTGCGCACTTCCAGCGTGCCGCCGACGCGCGCCACCAGCGACTCGATCGCCTCGCGCGACTCCGGCGCGCCGACGAGATAAATCGTCTGCGCCGGCACGCCGCACACGGCCGCGGTCCAGGCCGCGCCGCGGTCCGGGTCGTCCAGCAATTGAATCTCGTCTATCACCGCCACTTCCACCTGCCGCTCGGGATTCAGCATTTCCACCGTGCTGGCAACGTGGGTGGCGTCCGGATGCAGCTTGCGCTGCTCGCCGGTGATCAGGCTGACGGCGACGCCGGCCTGTTGCAGCCGGGTGTAGTTTTCCAGCGCCAGCAAGCGCAGCGGCGCCAGGTAGACGCCGCTCTTGGCCTTTTGCAGATGCTCCATCGCCGCGTGGGTCTTGCCGGAATTGGTCGGCCCCAGCACCGCGATGAAGTGGCGCTGCATCGCGTAGGCGGTGGCGAAGGACTCCGGGTAGCGCGACAGGTTGACCGCGTCGCGGGTCTTGGCGGCAGCCTTGTCGGCGCTTTGCCGGCTGCGCGCGGCGGCCACCCGGTCCAGCGCGATGGTGCAGCGCACCCTGGCGCGTTCGTACTTGGCCATGAAGGCGCTGAGCGCGCGCAGCGGGTCGACGCCGTCCACCGCGAACACCTCGCGCGCGCAGGCGGCGAGCTGGCTTTCCAGCTTTTGCCGCGCGGCCTCGTTCCAGCGTTCCTTGACCAGATCCAGCCGGGCCTCCGCATCCAGCTTGCGCCATTTGCCGCTCTTGCCGAGGAAGCCCTCGTCCGGCACCAGGTGGTACGGTATCCGGTGGCCGTCCAGCTCCAGCTCGCCATGCACCGACACCGCATGGCTGCCCTCGGTGGTGACGATGGTGGCGTTGTGCGCGGCCAGGTAGTCGTCGAGCTGGATCTCGGGCGGCAATGCTTCAACGGTGTCGGTCATGACGGCTTTCGTTACGGTGCTAAAGGCGGGCGATGATAAAGCAGCCGGCGGCGGCGCGCCAGCATGGTGCGACTCTATCAAAATCCGCCATCGCCGACGACAAGGCAAGTTACAAAACAAACGAGCCGCAGGAATGCCCTGCGGCTCGTCGGCCGGCGCGGCAAGCGCTTAGATCAGCTCGACCGCCAGCGCGGTGGCTTCGCCGCCGCCTATGCACAGGCTGGCCACGCCGCGCTTGCCGCCGCGCTGTTTCAGCGCGGACAGCAGCGAGATCACGATGCGGGCGCCGGACGCGCCGATCGGATGGCCCAGCGCGCAAGCGCCGCCATGCACGTTCACCTTGTCGTGCGGCAGCTTCAGGTCGTGCATCGCCGCCATCGTCACCACGGCGAAGGCTTCGTTGATCTCGTACAGATCGACCTCGCCGGCCCTCCAGCCGGTCTTGGCCAGCAGCTTTTCAATGGCGTGCACCGGGGCGGTGGTGAACCAGCCCGGCTCGTGGGCGAAGCTGCTGTGGCCGACCACGCGGGCGATGGGCTTCAGGCCGCGTTTGGCCGCCTCGGCCGCCGTCATCAACACCAGCGCGGCGCCGCCGTCGGAGATGGAGCTGGAGTTGGCCGGGGTCACGGTGCCGTCCTTCTTGAATGCCGGCTTCAAGGTCGGGATCTTGTCCAGATTGGCCTTCAGCGGCTGCTCGTCGGTGTCCACCACCGTGTCGCCGCCGCGGCCCGGCACCGTGACAGCGGCGATCTCGTCCTTGAACTGGCCGCCCTTGATCGCCTGCTGGGCGCGGGTCAGCGAGGCGATGGCGAACTCATCCTGGTCCTGGCGGCTGAAGCCGTATTTCTCGGCGCACTGCTCGGCGAACACCCCCATCAGCGTGCCCTTCTGATAAGCATCCTCCAGGCCGTCCAGGAACATGTGGTCCTTGATTTCGCCATGACCCAGGCGCAGGCCGCCGCGGGCCTTGGGCATCAGATAGGGCGCGTTGCTCATGCTCTCCATGCCGCCGGCCACCACAACGCCGCCGTTGCCGGCCAGCAATTGGTCATGCGCCATCATCAGCGCCTTCATGCCGGAGCCGCACATCTTGTTGATGGTGGTGCACGGCGTGGACTGCGGCAAGCCACCGCCCAGGGCCGCCTGGCGCGCCGGGGCCTGGCCCTGGCCGGCCGGCAGCACGCAGCCCATGATCACTTCGTCCACATCGCCGGCGGAGACGCCTGCGCGCTCCACCGCGGCGCGGATCGCGGCCGCGCCCAGCTGGCTGGCGGTCAGACCGGACAGCGCGCCCTGGAAGCCGCCCATGGCGGTGCGCGCCATGCCCACGATCACGATTTCCTGTTGTTGCATCACAGCTCCTTTGCTTGGTTGTGGCCGTTGGCGCGCTTGCCCAGCGATTTCTCGCACTGGCCGCGCAACTGGCCGATTTCGGTCAGCACCACCTTGATGTCTTCCATCTGCGCCAAAAGCTGCTGCTCCTTGCGCGCCAGGATGCGGATGAATTCCTGCAGCTGCGGCGCGTCGTCGTGCGCCGCGTCGTACAGCGCGAACAGCTCGCGTATCTCCTGCAAGGACAAGCCGATACGCTTGCCGCGCAGGATCAGCATCAGCCGCACGCGGTCGCGCCGGTTGTAGATGCGCCGCTGCCCCGCCCGCTCCGGCTCCAGCAGGCCCTGGTCCTCGTAAAAGCGGATGGCGCGGGTGGTGATGTCGAACTCCTGCGCGAGTTCGGTGATGTTGAAAACCTGTTCGCCCATGCGTCTGTCCCTTTATCTTCCCGCTGCGGCCACGCGCGCCACAGTCGGGTGCTTTTGCATTCATTGTCTGTTGACGTTGACGTAAACGTCAAGTTATCGTGATCGAAAGTAGAGCAAACAGTCCAGGAGAAGCAGATGAGCCAGAAAATCGGCGTGGTGGGCGCGGGCACGATGGGCAACGGCATCGCCCAGGTCTTCGCGATGAAGGGTTTCGACGTGGTATTGGCCGACGTCAGCGACGCGGCCCTGGTCAAGGGCACAGCCAACATCAACATCAGCCTGCAGCGGATGGCGAAGAAGGAGCTGATCGCCGAAGCCAACATCCCCGGCATCCTCGCCCACATCCGCGCCACCACCAAACTGGCCGAGCTGGCCGGCTGCGACGTGGTGGTGGAAGCCGCCACCGAAAACGCCGAGATCAAGGAAAAAATCTTCCGCGAACTGGACGCCGCCGTCGGCGAGAAATGCGTGCTGGCGTCCAATACCTCGTCCATCTCCCTCACCCGCATCGCCAGCTGGGTCAGCCACCCGGAACGGGTGGTGGGCATGCACTTCATGAATCCGGTGCCGCTGATGCAGCTGGTGGAGATCATCCGCGCGCTGCAAACCGGCGACGAGGCCTACCACACCGTGTTCCACCTGACGCAGGCGCTGGGCAAGACCCCGGTGACGGTGAAGGACGGCGCCGGCTTCGTCTCCAACCGCGTGCTGATGCCGATGATCAACGAGGCCGCCTTCGCGCTGTACGAGAACCTGGCCACCGCCGAGGACATCGACACCGTGATGAAGCTGGGCATGAATCACCCTATCGGTCCGCTGGCCCTGGCCGACCTGATCGGCCTGGACACCTGCCTGTCCATCATGGACATCCTGCACCGCGAGTTCCGCGACAGCAAATACCGCGCCTGCCCGCTGCTCGCGCAGCTGGTGCAGGCCGGCCATCTGGGCCGCAAGAGCGGCAAAGGCTTCTACAGCTACAACTGAGCAGCGCCATCAGCCCGAACAATTAGAGGAGGCAGTGCCATGAGCCAGTCGGTACCCAACATCAAGCTGTTGATAGGCGGCGAATTCGTCGAGTCCCAAACCACGGAATGGCGCGACATCGTCAACCCGGCCACCCAGGAAGTGCTGGCGCGCGTGCCGCTGGCCACTGCCGACGAGGTGAACGCCGCCGTCGCCGCCGCCAAGGAAGCGTTCAAGACCTGGAAGAAAACGCCGATCGGCACCCGCGCCCGCATTTTCCTGAAATACCAGCAGTTGATCCGCGAAAACATGAAGGAGCTGGCCGCCATCCTCACCGCCGAACAGGGCAAGACCCTGGCCGATGCCGAAGGCGACATCTTCCGCGGCCTGGAGGTGGTGGAGCACGCCGCCAACATCGGCACGCTGCAGATGGGCGAATACGCCGAAAACGTGGCCGGCGGCGTGGACACCTACACCGTGCAGCAACCCTTGGGCGTGTGCGCCGGCATCACCCCGTTCAACTTCCCGGCGATGATCCCGCTGTGGATGTTCCCGATGGCAATCGCCACCGGCAACACCTTCGTGCTGAAGCCGTCCGAGCAAGACCCGATGGTGACGATGCGCCTGGTCGAGCTGGCGCTGGAAGCCGGCATTCCCAAGGGCGTGCTCAACGTGGTTCACGGCGCGGCATCGGTCGTCGACGCCATCTGCGACCACCCCGACATCAAAGCGGTGTCCTTCGTCGGCTCCACCAAGGTGGGCACCCACGTCTACCAGCGCGCCACCCTCAGCGGCAAGCGCGCCCAATGCATGATGGGCGCCAAGAACCACGCCATCGTACTGCCCGACGCCAACAAGGAGCAGGCGCTGAACCAGCTGACCGGCGCGGCCTTCGGCGCCGCCGGCCAGCGCTGCATGGCGCTCAGCGTGGCGGTGCTGGTCGGCGAGGCCCAGCAGTGGATTCCGGAACTGGTGGCCAAGGCCAAGGGGCTGAAAGTGGGCCCCGGCAAGGACAACCCCGACCTCGGCCCGGTGATCTCCTGCGCCGCGCTGGACCGCGTCAAAAGCCTGATCGCCCGCGGCGTCGAGGAAGGCGCCAAGCTGGAGCTGGACGGCCGCGGCGTGAAAGTGGCCGGCTTCGAGAGCGGCAACTTCGTCGGCCCCACCATCTTCTCCGGCGTCAAGCCCGAAATGGCGATCTACCACCAGGAAATCTTCGGCCCGGTGCTGTGCCTGATGGCCGCCGACACGCTGGACGAAGCCATCGCGATCATCAACGCAAACCCCAACGGCAACGGCACCGCGGTGTTCACCCAGAGCGGCGCGGCGGCGCGCAAGTTCCAGGAAGAGATCGACGTCGGCCAGGTGGGCATCAACGTGCCGATCCCGGTGCCGGTGCCGCTGTTCAGCTTCACCGGCAGCCGCGCGTCCAAGCTGGGCGACCTCGGCCCCTACGGCAAGCAGGTGGTGGCCTTCTACACCCAGACCAAGACCGTCACCAGCCGCTGGTTCGACGACGAGGCCAGCAGCGGCAAGGTGCACACCACCATCTCGCTGCGCTGATTGTCGCGTAGGGCGGATGCCCCGTTAAGCGGGGCGATCCGCCTGCTCCGTCTCAATAGGAACACAGAACATGAATTTCGAACTGAACGAAGACCAGATCGCCTTCCAGCAAAGCGCCCGCGATTTCGCCGAGCATGAGCTGGCGCCGCACGCGGCCGAATGGGACGCCGAGTCCCTCTTCCCGCTGGACGTGATCCGCAAGAGCGGCGACATGGGCTTTCTGGGCCTGTACACGCCGGAAGCTTACGGCGGCCTGGGCCTGTCGCGGCTGGACTCCGCCATCGTGTTCGAGGAGCTGGCCGCCGGTTGCACCTCCACCGCCGCCTACCTGACCATCCACAACATGGTCAGCTGGATGATCGCCAGCTTCGGCAGCAAGCAACTAGCTGAACAATGGGTGCCGAAAATGGTGACCGGCGAAGTCTTGGGCAGCTACTGTCTGACCGAGCCGGGCGCCGGCTCCGACGCCGCCTCGCTGAAGACTCGCGCCGAGAAGAAAGGCGAGGTCTATGTGCTGAACGGCGGCAAGATGTTCATCTCCGGCGCCGGCAGCACCCAGGTGCTGGTGGTGATGGCCCGCACCGGCGGCCCCGGCCCCAAGGGCATCTCCGCCTTCGTGGTGCCGGCCGACGCGCCGGGCGTCAGCTACGGCAAGAAGGAAAAGAAAATGGGTTGGAACAGCCAGCCCACCCGCGCCATCACCTTCGACAACGTCGAAATCCCGGTGGCAAACCGGCTGGGCGAGGAAGGCCAGGGATTCGCCTTCGCCATGAAGGGACTGGACGGCGGCCGCATCAATATCGCCACCTGCGCCGTCGGCACCGCCCAGGCCGCGCTGAACGCCGCGCAGCGCTATGTGCAGGAACGCCAGCAATTCGGCCACCCGCTGGCAGAATTGCAAACCGTGCAGTTCCGCCTGGCCGACATGCTGACCGAGCTGGTGGCCGCGCGCCAGATGGTGCGCCTGGCCGCCTGGAAGCTGGACAATGCCAGCGCCGACGCCACCGCCTATTGCGCGATGGCAAAGCGCCTGGCCACCGATCTGAGTTTCAATATCGCCAACAACGCGCTGCAGTTGTTCGGCGGCTACGGCTATCTGCAGGACTTCCCGCTGGAGCGCCACGTGCGCGACCTGCGCGTGCACCAGATTCTGGAAGGCACCAACGAAGTGATGCGGATGATAGTCGGCCGCAAGATGCTGCAGGACGGCGCGCTGGAAACGCTGCGCTAGGCAAGGCCGGCAAAATCCCTGATGCTGCGTTGCGCCGGCTGGCCGTACTCATATGTACTGTCTGCGCCGGCGCGCCTTGCCTCAGCCGCTGCGCTGGATTTTTCCAGCCTTGCCGGTTCAAAACAGAATTCATAAAGGCATAAATATGAATAGCTACGCCCACCTGAACGTGGAAAAACGCGGCCACACCGCCGTGGTGACCATAGACAACCCGCCGGCCAACACCTGGAACCGCGCCAGCCTCACCGCGCTGAAGCAGTTGGTGGCCGACCTCAACGCCGACCGCGACATCTACGCGCTGGTGATCACCGGCCAGGGCGAGAAATTCTTCTCCGCCGGCGCCGACCTGAACCTGTTCGCCGATGGAGACAAGAAAGTCGCCACCGAGATGACCCTGCTGTTCGGCGAAGCCTTCGAGGCGCTGTCGGCTTTTCGCGGCGTCAGCATCGCCGCGATCAACGGCTACGCCATGGGCGGCGGCCTGGAGTGCGCGCTGGCCTGCGACATCCGCATCGCCGAGGAGCAGGCGCAGATGGCGCTGCCGGAAGCCGGCGTCGGCCTGCTGCCCTGCGCCGGCGGCACCCAGAACCTGCCGTGGCTGGTCGGCGAAGGCTGGGCCAAGCGCATGATCCTGTGCGGCGAACGCGTCAACGCCGCCACCGCCGAACGCATCGGCCTGGTGGAACAGGTGGTGGCCAAGGGCGAGGCGCTGGCCGCTGCGCTCAAGCTGGCCGAAGGCGTGGCCAGGCAGTCGCCGTCGTCGGTCGGCGTGTGCAAGCAGCTGGTGCAGGCCGCCCGCACCCAGCCGCCGGCCTGGAACCTGATCAAGGAACGCGAAGCCTTCATCAAGCTGTTCGACACCCAGGACCAGGCCGAAGGCACCCGCGCCTTCCTGGAAAAGCGCGCGCCGAACTGGAAGAACGCCTGAAACCCGCCCATCACCCGAACGAGGTCCCGCCATGCAAGACGTGGTGCTGTTTGACGAACTGACTACCGGCGACGGCCATCGCATCGCCGTCGCCACCCTCAACGCCGAGAAATCGCTGAACGCGCTGACGCTGGACATGATCCGGCTGCTGGACGCCCGCCTCACCATCTGGGAGCGCGACGAAGGCATCGTCGCCGTGGTGCTGCGCGGCGCCGGCGAGCGCGCCTTCTGCGCCGGCGGCGACGTGCGCGGCCTGCGAGAAAAGCTGGTCAGCGAGCCGCACTACCCGCATCCGCACGCCGTGGCCTTCTTCACCGAGGAATACACGCTCGACTACCGCATCCACCGTTACCCAAAGCCGCTGATCGTGTGGGGCGGCGGCATCGTGATGGGCGGCGGCCTGGGCCTGATGGCCGGCGCCAGCCACCGCGTGGTCACGCCCGCCACCCGCATCGCGATGCCGGAAATCACCATCGGCCTGTACCCGGACGTGGGCGGCAGCTGGTTCCTGCAGCGCATGCCTGCGCACCTGGGCCTGTTCCTGGCGCTGACCGGCGCGCCGCTGAACGCCCACGACGCGCTGATCGCCAATCTGGCCGACCACGTGCTGGCGGCGGATGCCTACCCGGCGCTGCTGCAGGCCTTGCAGGCGGCAAACTGGGGCCACGACGCCCATGCGCGCCCGGCCCTGGTCAGCGCCTTGCTGAACCAGCTGGAAAGCCAGCTGGGCGACGCGCTGCCGGCGTCCAACGTCGAACGCAATCTGCTGGCGGTGCACCGGCTGATGAACAAGGGCGACCTGGCCGCCGTCAGCGCGGCCCTCACCGAAACCGCCTTCGAAGACCCGTGGCTCTCTGACGCCGCCAAGAACTTTCGCCATGGCTGCCCCACTTCCGCTGCCGTCAGCTGGGAAATCCTGGACCGCGCCAAGCACATGTCGCTGGCCGAGGCGCTGCGGATGGAACTGGTTCTATCCGTCAACTTCTGCGCCCGCTCCGACTTCCCCGAGGGCGTGCGCGCGCTGCTGGTGGACAAGGACCGCAATCCGCGCTGGAGCCGGCAGCTGGCCGACATCGACCAGGCCTGGGTGGACGGGCATTTCGAATCGCCGTGGCGCGAGGCCGACCACCCGCTGGCGGGATTGAAATAACAAGCATACAGAGGAGAACAGCATGGAAAACATCGCCTTCATCGGCCTGGGCAATATGGGCGGGCCGATGGCCGTCAATCTGCTGAACAAGGGCTTCAAGGTCAGCGCCTTCGACTTGTCGGCCGACGCGCTGGCCAAGGTGGCCGCCGCCGGCGGCCGCGCCGCGTCCAGCGCCGCCGACGCGGCCGAGAGCGCAAGCGTGGTGATTTCCATGCTGCCGGCCGGCAAGCACGTGGCCGGCCTGTATCTGGGCGATAACGGCCTGTTCGCCAGGCTGCCCAAGGGCGCGCTGGTCATCGACTGCAGCACCATAGACGCCGGCACCGCGCGCAAAGTCGCCGAAGGCGCGCGGGAAAAAGGCCTGTCCATGCTGGACGCGCCGGTCTCCGGCGGCACCGCCGGCGCCGCCGCCGGCACGCTGACCTTCATCGTCGGCGGCGCGGCGGAAGACCTGGCCCACGCCCGCCCGGTGCTGGAGGCGATGGGCAAGAATATCTTCCATGCCGGCGGCGCCGGCGCCGGCCAGACCGCCAAGATCTGCAACAACATGCTGCTGGGCATCCTGATGGCCGGCACCGCCGAGGCGCTGGCGCTGGGCGTCAAGAACGGCCTGGACCCGAAAGTGCTGTCCGAGATCATCAGCAAGAGCTCGGGCCGCAACTGGGCGACCGAGCTCTACAACCCCTGGCCCGGCGTAATGGACAACACGCCGGCCAGCCGCGGCTACGCCGGCGGCTTCATGTCCGAGCTGATGCTGAAGGATCTGGGCTTGGCCGAGGAAACCGCACTGCAGAGCCACGCCGCCAATCCGCTGGGCGCGCTGGCGCGCAATCTGTATGAGGAGCACGTGCACCAGGGCAACGGCAAGCTGGACTTTTCCAGCATCGTCAAACACTTTCACTCGCTGAATTGAAACAGGTCCAGATAACTGCCACAGCGATATGACATGTGATAAATTCATGTCATGTCTGCGACAGGGAGGGCGCTCAGGCGCCCTCCTTTCTTGTTTCGGCAGCTCCGAATCGGATAAGAACAAAGTCTACCAAGGATGAATATGTCTCATTCCCTCGCCCTGAAAGGCATCGCCGCCGCGACGCTGCTGGCTTGCGCCTTGCCCGCCGCTATCGCCGCCGGCTACCAGCAACCGCCGGCCAATATCCTCAAAGTGATGCGCGCGCCATCGCTGCCCGGCCCCAGCCTCAGCCCGACCCAGGACAATATGCTGCTGGTCGCCTGGCAGGAATATCCGTCCATCGCGCGCGTGGCCGCGCCCTATCTGAAACTGGCCGGCACCCGGATCGAACCGGCCAACCGCAGCAAGCACGACACGCCGGGCGGCTACGGCATCGCCCCGTGCGCGGAAAGCTTCAAGCTGGTGAGCGTCCCCGGAGGCAAGGAAACACCGATCGCGCTGCCGGCCGGCGCCTGCCCGGACGCGCCGCTCTGGTCCGCCGACGGCAAGCGCTTCGCCTTCGCCAACACCACCCGCGACGCGGTGGAGGTATGGGTGGGCGACGCCGCCAGCGGCAAGATCCGCAAGATTCCCGGCATCCGCCTCAACCCGATGCTGAACGACGAGCTGCAATGGATGCCGGACCAGAAAACCCTGCTGGTCAAGGCCGTTCCGGCCAAGCTGGGCGCGGCTCCGGCGCAAGCCAATACCCAGGATGGCCCCAGCGTGCAGGACAGCGGCGGCGGCAAGGGCGAGAGCAGCACCTACGAAACGCGCGACACCCTGTCCAGCCCGCACGACGAGGCCTTGTTCGACTACTACGGCGCCTCGCAGCTGACGCTGGTGGACGCCGCCAGCGGCAAGGCCACCCCGCTGGGCCAGCCGGCCATCTACGACGGCGTGGGCCCGGCGCCGGACGGCAAGCACATCCTGGTGTCCAGCGTGCGCAAACCCTATTCCTACGTCACCACCTACGAACGCTTCCCGCATCAAGTGGAAGTCTGGAATATCGCCACCCCCGGCCGCGTGGCGGTTCATACCATTGCCTCGCTGCCGCTGGCCGACCGCGTGCCGGTGCACGGCGAGCCGCTGGGCCCGCGCGACTTCTTCTGGCGCGCCACCGAGCCGGCCACGCTGCTGTGGGCCGAGGCGCTGGACGGCGGCGACTGGAAAAACACCGCACCGGCCCGCGACAAGGTGATGATGCAAAAGGCGCCGTTCACCGCGCCGCCGGTGGAGGTGCTGCGCACCGCCCAGCGCTTCGCCGGCCTGGACTGGACCGAGCGCGCCGACATCGCGCTGGCGAGCGAAGTCGATCTCAACAAGCACTGGCGCCAGACCCGCGTCGTCAACGTCGACCAGCCGCAACAAGCCGGCAAGCTGCTGTGGGACCTGTCCTACGACGACAAATACGCCGATCCCGGCAGCCCGGTGCGCCGCGCGCTGCCCAACGGCGAACGGGTGATCCAGCTGGATGGCGACGCCATCTATCTAGCCGGCGGCGGCGCGTCGCCGCAGGGCAACCGGCCCTTCCTCGACAAGCTGGACCTGAAGACCGGCGACAGCCAACGCCTGTTCCGCAGCGACAAATCCGCCTACGAGCGCTTCATCGGCCTGTCCGGCAAGGACGGCGGCAGTTTCCTCACCTGGCGCCAGACCCCGGCCGAAGCGCCCAACGCCTTCCTGCGCAAGCTGGGGGCGCCGATCCGAGCCGACAAGGGCGAGGCCGCTTTCGCCTCCACCGCAGCCGCCGTCACCCGCATTGTCGATCCGACGCCGGAGCTGCGCCAGATCAAGAAGCGTCTGGTGAAATACAAACGCGCCGATGGCCTGGACCTGTCGTTCACGCTGTACACGCCGCCAGGCTACCAGGAAGGCACCCGCGTACCCGCCATCCTCAACGCCTACCCGCTGGACTACGCCGACGCGGCCAGCGCCGGCCAGATCAGCGGCTCGCAGCAGACCTTCACCAGGCTGTATCAGTACAAGTATCTGCTGCTGGCTGGCTACGCCGTCATCGACCAGGCGTCGTTCCCGGTAGTGGGCAACCCGAAGGCCGCCTACGACAACTACCTGGACCAGCTGAAGATGGACGCAGAAGCGGCGGTGAACGAGGCGGTGAAGCTGGGCGTGGCGGACCCCGACCGCGTGGCCGTCACCGGCCACAGCCACGGCGCGCTGATGACGGCGAACCTGCTGGCGCACACCGACCTGTTCCGCGCCGGCGCGGCCACCAGCGGCTCGTACAACAAGACGCTGACGCCGTTCGGCTTCCAGAGCGAGCGCCGCTCGGTGTGGGAGGCGCCGGACGTCTACCGCAAGGTGTCCACCTTCTTCTACGCCGACAAGCTGAAGACGCCGATCCTGATCATGCACGGCAGCGACGACGCCAACCCCGGCACTACGCCGCTGCAGGCCAGCAAGTTCTACGAGGCGATCCGCGGCAACGGCGGCACCGCCCGCCTGGTGATGCTGCCGCATGAGCCGCACTGGTACGCGGCCCGCGAATCGAACGAGCAACTGGTGTACGAGATGCTGAGCTGGTTCGACAAGTATGTGAAAAACGCGCCGCCGCGCGCGGTGAAGAGCGCGCAGAGCCAGCCGCTTCCGGCCCAGCCGTAAGCGCCCGGCGCGGTCTGATCGAACGCCCCGCGCGCGGGGCGTTTTCGCTTTCGCCGTTCGCGGCAGCAGGCACGACGGCCGGCCCCGCCCCCCTCTAGCGCTGCCGCGCCGCCTTGTTGCGGACCTTCCACTCCCGCCGCTGCTGCTGGCGCTGCAGCGCGGTCTGCTCATGGCGCGCCATCTCGCGCCTCAGCTTGTGGTAGTTGCGCAGCCGGTCGCCATCCACGCCGGCCCTCACCGCGCAGCCCGGCTCCTCGCGGTGGCTGCAGTCGCGGAACTGGCAGCGGCCTGCCAACGCCTCGATGTCGGCGAAACTGCCCGCCAGCGCGCCGGCGTCGGGCGGCGCCTGCAGGGTGCGCACGCCGGGCGTGTCGATGATGCAGGCGCCGTCGGGACACTTCAGCAAGGTGCGCGCGGTGGTGGTGTGGCGGCCTCGGCTGTCGTCCGCCCTCACCCCGCCCACCGCCTGCGTCTCCTCCCCCTGCAACGTATTGCTGAGCGTGGACTTGCCGGCACCGGACGAGCCCAGCAGCACCAGCGTCTGCCCCGCGCCCAGCCACGGCCGCAAGGCGTCGCGGCAAGCCGGGTCGGTGCCGTTCAGCAACAGGATGGGCGGCAGCGGCCGCAGCCGCTGTTCCAGTTCGGCCAGCCTGGCCTCGGCGTCCGCGCACAGATCCGCCTTGCTCAACACCACCACCGGCGCCACGCCGGCCGCCGCGGCCAGACCCAAGTAACGCTCCAGCCGCCGCGGGTTGTAATCGCCATCCAGCCCCATCACCAGCAGGGCGGTGTCGACGTTGCTGGCGTAAGCTTGGCGCGCGCCTTCGTCATTGACGCGGACCAGCTGGTTGAATGGCTCCAGGCGCTCAAGCAAGCGCCATGGCTCATGCTCCCGCGGCTGGCACAATACCCAGTCGCCCACCGCCAAGTCGGCGTGAACGCCGGGCAAGGCATGGGCCTGGCGTTCCTCTTCGCCATCGTGCACCCATGCGCAGTCCCGCTGCACGCGGCATACGCGCGCCAGTTGCAGATCGCCGTCGCCCGCCTGGGCCAGCGCTTGTTGCAGCAATGCCGGCGTCAAGCCAATGGCGGCCAGACGCGGAAAATCGAAATTCAACATGGAAACTCCCGCGAACGCTCGCAAGCCGATCGCGCCAGACGCAACTTGGGCTCGATCAAGCATTCGGAAATGAATAGGGGAAACGCGCCTGATGAACAGGCTTGCTCACCGCGCGGATGCGGTGAAAGGGAACATGCCGGGGAACGGCCGCCGAGCGGCGCCGCTTACAACGGGAAAACTATCGGAAAATGAAACGACCGGGGCAACGGTTCAGCCGGCACGCCCTTGAAATTGAATATCGCGGCTCATTGGGTTCTCCTTTTCACTATGCGAAAAGAAAAGATTATGCCAATTGAAACCGGCGTCCGCAAGCCGAAATCATCGCCACGCGCGCGCAAAGCTTGGAAAAAATCCTGCCGGTTCTATAGATAGGAAAACAAGTTCGACCACCCGCCCGCCCTGATACCGACACTTGCCTGGAGAAATGAAGCGATGAGAACCTTGCCCCTGCTGATCGCCGCCGCCATCGGCGCCCCCATCCTGACCGCCTGCGCCAGCCCCGAGGAGATTCGGGCGATGGATCAGCAAGCCTGCGCCAACTACGGCTTCAAGCCAGGCACCGACACTTTCGCCAACTGCATGATGAAGCGCTCCGACAAACGCGCCGACGATATGCGGGCCAATATGCAGAATATGTCGCACCCCGCCGCGCAAGCTCCCGCCGCGCCGGCCACCACCGTCATCGTGATCCCGACCGACGGCAAGCCCAAATTGCCGGACTGCCGGATGCAGGACCCCGGCGTCACCCTCAACAGCGACGGCAAATGGGAAGGGCCAAACTGCACGCCGGCGCGCTGAGCCCGCCAGGCGTCATTCTCAAAAGACAGGCCGGCAACGGCCTGTCTTTTGTCCGCTCACGGCAATAGCGTGCGCGCCGGCTGCGCCCAGAACGCCGAATCCAGCGCATAATCCCCGTCCCGCTCCGCGCGCCCCGGATTGGCCAGCGTCAGCTGCAACCTGGGCGGCGCGCCTGCCGGCAGCGCGATCCTCCAGCCCGCCAGCGTATGCTCGCGGCCGCTCCGCCACAGGCTGTTGTCCGGCCCGTCATGGCGATCCCGGCTCAATCGCTCGAACTCGGAAAGCGTATGCGCCGGATGCTGATCCAGCAGGAAGCGGATGCGCTCGAGCCGCGCCTGGCTGCTGGGGCCGATTGTCTGCGCCCCATCCAGCAAGGACGTATCGGCATAATGGTTGGTATGCGCCAGCGTGCCGCTCTGCTGGCGGATGAGCCGGTAACGGCCATGCTGGCCGATTTCCACCTGCATCAGGCCGCCGGCGTCGGCCAGCAGCAGAAACACCGGACGCGCCTGCGCGAACAGCTTGTCCGCGGCGGACGCCACCTCGTCCAGCGAACCGTAATCGCGCAACAACCGCGTCAAAACGCCATGGCGCGCGCTATCGGCCCGTAGCGCGCGCGGCAGACTGCTGGCTTCGGCGGCGACGACCGCCAGTCCCTTCTGATTGACGCCGGCCTTGATGCCCGGCTCGCTGCCGTTGTCGGCGTACAGGCCCAGGTAGGCGTAGCCATGCTCAGGATGAAGCAGCCGCAACGACTGCGCATGGTCGGGCTTCCAGTCTCGGTTCTTGGCCAGCAATGATCCTTCCATGCTGGCCGTGCCCGCCGCGCCCCACAGCGTGCAGGCATCGACGGGCGGAAAAGCCAGTAAACCGGCAATGCCGGCAACAGCCAGCCATGAGTGGCGCATGACATTCATCCAGACATGGAAAAGAAAGCCGATTCTCCCACGGAGCTTGGAACGATCGGCGTTCAGCTTGCAAACAAATGTAGATCGGTCGCCCAGTCGGAGTCAGGCCGGCTCCGATGAAAACAGGTATTCCAGCACCTCATCGCCATAGGCATCCACTTCGCCGGTGGATTGCCAGCCCAGATGGCGATAAAAACCATAGGAGCGCACTGTCGGGTCGCTGCTGCATCCCAGAAACAGCCGCTGATGGCCGGCACCCCGCAAAATGTCCATCACCCGCGCCAGCAGGGTCTTGCCCAAGCCCGCCCCTTCGAACGCCGGGAGCAACGCCAGCACCGCGATTTCGCCGCTTGCCGCGCCGCCGAAGCAATAGCCGACGATGCGCCCTCCCGCCTCCGCCACCACGCCGGCCAGTTCGCCCGCGCGCACGCTTTGCGCCCAGCTCTCCCGAGTGATGCCCAGCTCATTCAAACGCGCTTCCGAAATGGCGTTCTCGCGGGTCTGTCCGCGGATGGCGACGCAGGCTGCCACATCGTCGGGATGGGCGATTCGATAAGAAATGGCGCGCATGTATTTTCTCTTTAAAGAACGACACTCGGTCCCTCTCCGACTCCGCCGCTCCCAAAATGGTTCGCAAGCCCGAAACATGCATTGGGCGCCGATTCTTCCCGGCCCATGCAAGCCGGCACAAGGACATCAACGTTCAAAATGGATTTTCATGCCGCCGCGCGGCCTCTACTCCGGATCACCCGTCCTCACTTCATATCCCAGCCCCCGCAGCGACTTCGCCCATTCAGCGATAGCGATCTCCACCAAGGCCGGCTGGCCTGTGAAGCCGAACTCGATATGCATGTCCGGAATCGCCTGATTGCCGAAATTGGGCAGGCTGGACAATTTGAGCGCCGGATAGCGGGCGGAAAAATCCTGCATCAGGCCGATCAGATCGCCCTCGCGGGCCTGAATCGCGATGCAGGACCGCTCGACGTCGGGTTGAGTCGCGAACAGATGGCGGCAATGCGTATCCAGCACCCATTCGGCCATAGGCCAGGCCATGCTGGGGAAGCCGGGCAGGAAATGGACATGGCCGTGCGAAAAGCCGGCGATCTGGTTGACCGGATTGGGGATGATGGCGGCGCCCTGCGGGAAATTCCCCATATGAATCCGGTGCGGATAGGCGTCCGCGCCGAAACGTCCCTCGATCAGCGCCTTGGCCTCCGGATGCAGCGCCAGCGGCACGCCCAGCGCGCGGGCGGCGCAAGCGCGGGTATGGTCGTCCGGCGTGGCGCCGATGCCGCCGAAGCTGAATACCAGATCGCCGCCGGCGAAGGCGCGGCGCAAGGCGGCTTCGATGCGGGCCGGATCGTCGCCCAGATATTCGGCCCAGGCCAGCTTCATCCCGCGCGCGGCCAGGATGCGGATCAAGGCCTGCATATGCTTGTCCTGGCGTTTGCCGGACAACAGTTCGTCGCCGATGATCAGCGCGCCCACTTGCATGGTTCTACTCCCTTCCGCCCTGCTCCAGCATGCGCCGGCAGACGGCGTAACAATCGTCGATATGGCTGTTGCCCACATAGCGCATCGCGGCGAAACCGATCGCCGCGTTGGCCGCCCACCCCAGCACCGGCACCAGCTTCAGCGCCTGCTTGCCGGCCCAGCGGCCGGCCGCGCGCCTGGCCACCGCGGCCAGCAACGTGCGGGTGACCTCCAGACCCAACAGCGCGCCGCCGGCGCGGCGGATCAGCTGATACAGCATCTGCTTGCGCGCCGCGTCGTAACCGGCGATCTGCTCCGGCGCCACGCCGAAGCGCTGGTTGATCGCCGGGATCAGCTGCAGCAGGATGGCCACGTCGGCGGCGATGTCGACGCCGGGCGCCGGCAAGGCGGACGCGCCGGCGGACAGCGCCGCCCGGCCGTTCACCATCGCCCGGCATTGGTCGCGGATGGCGTCCAGCTCTTGCAGGCTGGCGGGCAGCATCTCAGTGCGCCTCGCCCACTTGCGGCCCGGCCAGCGCGTCCTTGGGCATCGCCAATTGCCTGACCGCCGCCTGCGCGGCGGCGAAATCCGGCGTGGCGATCAAGCGCTGCCAATCTTCGGCGCGGCTCTTGCCCGCCATGCGCTCCAGCCGCTCCGCCAGCTGGGGTTGCGGCGGCGGCGCCAGCGCGGCCAGCATCGCGTCCGCCTCTTCCGGCTGGTTGCACACCAACACCATGTCGCAGCCGGCGGCCAGCGCCGCGTCGGCGCGCTGCACGTAAGTGCCGGCGCCGGCCGCGCCGGCCATGTCCAGCGCGTCGGAGAAGATCACGCCGTCGAAGCCTATCCTGCCGCGCAGGATGTCGGTCAGCCACACCTTGGAGAAGCCCGCCGGCTGGCTATCCACCGCCGGGTACAGCACGTGGGCCGGCATCACCGCGCCCATGCCGGCGTCGGCCAGACGGGCGAACGGCACCAGATCGTCCTGTTCGATCTGTGCCAGCGTGCGATCGTCCTGCGGCATCAGATGGTGGCTGTCGCCCTCCACATAGCCGTGGCCGGGATAGTGCTTGCCGCAGCTCATCATGCCGCCGCGGCCCAGGCCTTGCTGCAGCGCTTCGGCCAGCGCCGACACCGCCTCCGGATCGCGGTGGAAGGCGCGGTTGCCGATCACCGCGCAACGCTCCCAGTCCAGGTCCAGCACCGGGGTGAAGGACAGGTCTATGCCGCAGGCGGACAATTCGGCCGCCAGCACGTAGCCCACAGTCTCGGCCAGCTTCAGCGCCTGGTCGCGGTCGGCATCCCAGGCCTCGCCCAGCACGCGCATCGGCGGCAGGCGGGTGAAGCCGTCCAGGAAGCGCTGCACGCGCCCGCCCTCGTGATCGACGGCGATCAACAGATGCGGCGTACGCAAGGCGCGGATCTCGGCGGTCAGCGCGCGCAGTTGTTCGATGTTGTGGAAATTGCGGCGAAACAGGATGACGCCGCCGACCAGCGGATGGGACAGCCGGGCGCGTTCCGCTTCGGTCAGCGCGAAGCCGGCGATGTCCACCATCACCGGGCCGCGCGGGAGATTCAAAGTCGTTTGGCTCATGGTTTCATCCTCGACCATCGGGGCAGGCATGGCCACCCCGGGTATTGCTAAAGACAGGCGCGGAGCGCCGACCGTTCCCGCGTCCTCGCGCGCGAGGCGGCCTCCCGCCTTACGATTCAAGCACGACGAAGGCCAGCGCGTGGCCGCGCTCGTCGCTGATGGACAGATGCATGCGCGCAATGCCGCGCGCGGCGGCAAAGGCTGCCAGTTCATCCGACAAGATCAACACGGGTTTGCCCAATTCATCATGGCCGACGCCTATCGCCGTCAGCAAGGCAGGCGCCACCACGCCGGTGCCCAGCGCCTTGGCGAAAGCCTCCTTCGCGGCGAAGCGCTTGGCGAGAAAGCGCGCCGGCTCGGCGTGAGCCGCGAACTCGGCCTGCTCCGCCGCGGTCAGCAGCCGCCGCCCCGCCTTCTCGCCCCAGCGCCGGCACCAGGCCTCCATCCGGGCGATCTCCACCAGGTCGGTGCCTATGCCGTAAATCATGCGCGCGCCCCTGCCGAACGGCGCAGCCATAGGCATCGGCTCGCCCACAACGCGAGGCACGGCAGCCATACGTAGAGGAACTCGGTATGGACCACGCGCCAGCCCTTGGCGCCGAACCAGCGCTTGAGACCGATCGGAGAGCCCTCGATCGGACGCCATCCGCTGAGGTAGCGATGCTCGGACCAGGGCATGAACAGCGCCGGACCGAAGCTGGCGTCGCAAATCATGTCCAGCATCGGGTGGGAGGCGACCGCCAGGAACAACAAGGCGGCGGCCGGCGCGGCAGTCAGCCCCGCTCGCTGCCAGACCGGGCGGCACAGCCAGGCCAACAAGCCGGCCAGCAACGCCGCGGCGGCCAGCGAATGCGAGAAGCCCCGGTGCCCCCATGGGCTGGCATACGGAATCCCCAGCTTGAAGGTGACCACATCCAGATCCGGCAGCATCGCGGCCGCGCCGCACAGCGCGAGCCACGGCAAAACGCCGGGCGCGGACAACGGCTTGCGGCAGGCCAAGCCGACCAGCGTGGCGCCGGCCAGCGCGTGGGTGACGACCGTCGGCATCAGCGGGCGCGCGCGCTTTCCATCAGCGCCTTCATCTCGCGCACCGCCTGCGGGAAGCCGACGAACAGCGCATGGGCGACGATGGCGTGCCCGATATTCAGCTCGGCGATCTGCGGAATCGCGGCGATGGGCTTGACGTTGTGGTAATTGAGTCCGTGGCCGGCGTTGACCACCATGCCGAGGCTGGCGCCGAATTCGGCGGCCTCGCGGATGCGGGCCAGCTCGGCTTCGCGCTCGCTGGCGTGCGGCGCGTCGGCGTAAGCGCCGGTGTGCAGCTCGATCACGCGCGCGCCGGCGTCAAACGCCTTCTGGATCTGCTCGCGGTCCGGGTCGATGAAGATGGACACGCGGATGCCGGCCTCGGTCAGCTTGCCGGTGTAATGCTTGACGTCGGCGTAGTGGCCGCGCACATCCAGGCCGCCTTCGGTGGTGACTTCCTCGCGCTTTTCCGGCACCAGGCACACGTCTTCCGGCGCCACCTGCAGCGCGTGCGCCAGCATCTCCGGCGTCATCGCCATTTCCAGGTTCATCCGCGTCTTCAGCACCGGGCGCATCGCCTTGACGTCGGCGTCCTGGATGTGGCGGCGATCCTCGCGCAAATGCAGCGTGATCAGGTCGGCGCCGCTGGACTCCGCCACCAGCGCGGCTTCCACCGGGCTGGGATAGCGGGTGCCGCGCGCCTGGCGCAGCGTGGCGACGTGATCGATGTTTACGCCCAACAAAATCATTTCCATCCCCCTTGTCTATCCGCCATCAGTCCGAAAGGGACTGGATGGCCTGCAATAATTGGCGCGACGCCAGCGGCTCGTCGCCCAGCAGCGCGGACAGCCATACCCGGCTCAGCAGGCGGGCGTGGCCGCGCGTGGCCGGCTCGCGGTAGTCGTCTGCGTCCAGCGCCAGCAGCGCCTCGCCCGGCAGCCGGACCACTCGTCCGACCGGCGCCAGCTCCGGATGCTCGTCCGGCTCCGGCAGCGCCGCGTCGCGGCACAGATAATGGCGATCGGCGGCGATGGCCTCGCCGCGGCTGTCCCGGCTCAGCGCCGGCGCGTAGCCCAGCACCTGGGCCAGCCGGAGCTCGTAGCGGCGCAGCGCCGTCGACAGCGGCGCGCCGCCGGCCAGCTCCCGCACCGCCCGGTCGTAAACGGAAAAAGCCCGCGGCTCGGGATCGTCCCGCGCCGTGAGCTTCATCATCAGTTCGTTCAGGTAAAAGCCGCAGACCAGCGGCAGGCCGGTCAGCGCGCGCACGCCGCCATCCCAATCCGCCGCGTGCAGCGTGCGCAACTCGCCCTTGCCGAACCAGGACAGCGTCAACGGCTGGAACGGCAGCAACACGCCGCGCAGATCCGATCTGGGCCGGCGCGCGCTGCGCGCCACCAGGCTGAAACGGCCATGGTCGCGGCTCAGCACCTCCAGCAGCAGGCTGGTCTCGCGGTACGGCTGGGTATGCAGGATATAGCCCGGCTGCTTGTCCACCCTGCCCGGCTGGCTCATGCCGTCGCGCCTCCGGCCTGGCGGACCAGGATGGAAACCGCTTCGTCCGCGCCGCGCCCAAGGCGCTGCCTGGCCAACAGCTCCACCCGGGCGCGCCAGGCGGCGATGGCTTCGACGCTGTCCCAATAGGTGACCCGGTCCTCCGCCGTCACGCCCAGGCAGCCTGGCTGGCTTTCCGCCAGCCTCAGCGCGCAGCGCGACAGTTCCGCCGCCGCGCCGTCGCCGGCAAGGTTCGCCGCCCAGCAAGCCTGCGCCGGCGGCCTGTCCAATACTGTCATCAGTCCAGACCAAACTCGCGCAGGAAGCGGACGTCGTCGGCCCAGCCGGATTTGACCTTCACCCACACCTGCAGGAATACCTTGCCGTCGAACAGCTTTTCCATGTCCAGGCGCGCCTCGGTGGAGATCTTCTTCAGCTTCTCTCCGCCCCTGCCGATCACGATGGGCTTCTGGTGCTCCTTGTCCACCAGCACCGCGATGTGGATGCGGCGCAGCGCGCCGTCCATCTCGAACATTTCCACTTCCACGTTCATCTCGTACGGCAGCTCTTCGCCCAGGTAGCGGAACAGCTTCTCGCGGACGATCTCGGCGGCCAGGAAGCGCTCGTTCTTGTCGGTGATCATGTCCTCCGGATACAGGGGCATCGACTCCGGCAGATGCGGACGCACCTGGTCCAAGAGCTCGGCCAGCCGCTGGCCGTGCTTGGCGCTGACCACTTCCACGCCGGCGAACTCGAATTCGGCGGTCACCTCATCGATGAAAGCCTGCAGGGTCAGCTTGTCCTTGGCCTTGTCCAGCTTGTTCACCACCAGGATCACCGGGGTCTTCTTCGGCAGCAGCGCCATCACCTCGCGGTCGGCGGCGGTGAAGCGCATCGCCTCCAGCAGGAACAGCACGCAGTCCACGCTGCCCAGGGAATCCTTGACGCTCTTGTTCAGCGCCTCGTTCAGCGCGCCCTTGTGATAGGTCTGGAAGCCGGGCGTGTCGACAAAGACGAACTGCGCCGCGTCCTCGGTATGGATGCCGGTGACGCGATGGCGCGTGGTCTGCGACTTCTTGGACGTGATGCTGATCTTCTGGCCGATCAGGTGGTTCATCAGCGTGGACTTGCCCACGTTGGGACGGCCGACGATGGCGACGAAGCCGCAGTGGAATGGGGTATCGGTCATGATCTTTTCTTGCTTGCTGCGAGTTTCTGTTCCAGCAGGGTCAGCGCCGCTTCGGCGGCCTGCTGTTCGGCGGCGCGGCGGCTGCCGCCGTCGCCGGTGGAGATCAGGGCCATTTCGCCCAGGTCACACTCCACCTTGAACCATTGTTCGTGCGCCTCGCCGCTCTGCGACAGGATGCGGTACTTCGGCAGCGCCAGCTTGCGCGCCTGCAGCGCTTCCTGCAAGCGGGTTTTGGCATCCTTGGCCTGGCGCGTGGTGTCTATGGTGGCGACGCGCTGATTGTACAGGCGGCGCACCACCTGTTCGGCGGCGGCGAAATCGGCGTCGAAGCTGACGGCGGCGAAGGTGGCCTCCAGCGCATCGGCCAGGATGGACGGCCGGTTGAAGCCGCCGCTCTTGAGCTCGCCCTCGCCCAGATACAGGTAGTCGCCCAGCTTCAGCTCATGGGCGATTTCCGCCAGCGTGTTCTGGTTGACCAGGTTGGCGCGCAGCCGGGACAGCTCGCCCTCGGTCAGCTGCGGGAACTGGTCGTACAGCATGCGGGCCACGGTGTAATTGAGGATGCTGTCGCCGACGAATTCGAAGCGCTCGTTGTTGGCGCTGCTGTAACTGCGGTGCGTCAGCGCCTGGCGCAGCAGTTCCGGCTTTTGAAAAGCATAATCCAGCGCCTGGGACAGGCGCCGGAATCGATTGTCTATCTGGGTCACGGTATGGTTATTGCGCAGGCGGTTGTCCCGCCTGGGTATCGAAATGGAAAAGCAGGCTGACGTTGGCGAACAGCGGCACCTCGCGCTGGTACTTCGCGCGCAGGTAGTTGCTGCCGTTGCCGGACACCACCACCAGGTTCTCGCCCTTGATGGAGACGATGCCGGCGACGCTGGCCTTGCCGTCGAATTCCTGCCTGAGCGTCTGCTCGCCGACATTGGTCTCGGTGGCCAGCGTCGTCAGCGCGTTCTTGACGTCGCCGTATTCGGTGTAGACCGGCACGATCTTGAACACCAGCATCAGGCCGGCGCCGACGAGCGCCAGAACCAACAAAATCGCAATTACCGACAAGCCTTGCTGCTTCTTCATGCGTTTCTCCCGGTCATGGCCGCTCGTGGCCTGATTGTTTTTACTGGATCTGCGTGCCGATGCGGGACAGCTGGGTGAAATTCATCCAGATCATGAAGGCCTTGCCCACCATCAGCTTGTCGTCGACGAAGCCCCAGTAGCGGCCGTCCGAGCTGTTGTCGCGGTTGTCGCCCATCATGAAGTAATTGCCCTGCGGCACCTTGCAGACGAAGCCATCGTCATCGTAGCGGCAATTGTCGCGATAGGGAAAGTCCTGCACCTGGCTCAAGGCCACCACCGGCGCTTCGGCGTTGTTCAATACATGGTAGGTCTTGCCGCCCTGACTTTCCCGGAAACGCTGCGCGGTGATCTGCGCCAAGCCTTGCTCGATGTAGTCGTAGGTGCCGTCCTCGACATCGGTCAGCGGCTTGCCGTTCACGGTCAGCCGCTTGTTGCGGTACTCGACGGTATCCCCCGGCAAACCGATCACGCGCTTGATGTAGTTGACCTTGGGATTGGGCGGATAATTGAACACCACCACGTCGCCGTGCTTGACCTGGTTGACCGGGACCAGCACGTTGTTCAGCACCGGCACGCGGATGCCGTAGGTGAACTTGTTGACCAGGATGAAGTCGCCGACCACCAGGCCCGGCCGCATCGAGCTGGACGGAATCTGGAACGGTTCAACCAGGAAGGAGCGCAGCACGAACACCACGAGGATCACCGGGAAGAAGCCGCGCGAATAATCGACGAAATGGCCGGGCTGCGCGCCGCTGGCGGCGCGCTTCTTGGCCAGCATCCACTTGTCCAGCGCCCACACCGCGCCGGTGATCACGACGAACACCAGCATCACCGCGGTGAAGCTCATGTAGTCGGACAGCAGGCCGAAGCCGCCGATCACCAGGGCCAGATAGCCCCACTGCACCGATTGCGGCCAATCCTTGGCGCCTTCCTGCTTCTTGCCGCCCAGCAGAATCAGCAACAGGCCGACCACGACCGCGGCCGAGAACACCCAGAACAAGTTTGCACCCACTTATTTGTCCCCTACTTGAAGAATGGCAAGGAAGGCCTCTTGCGGAATTTCCACGTTGCCGACCTGTTTCATCCGCTTCTTGCCGGCCTTTTGTTTTTCCAGCAGCTTTTTCTTACGCGTGATGTCGCCGCCATAGCACTTGGCCAGCACGTTCTTGCGCAGCGCCTTCACCGTCTCGCGGGCGATGATGTGGCCGCCGATGGCCGCCTGCACCGCGATGTCGAACATCTGGCGCGGAATCAGCTCGCGCATCTTGGCCACCAGCTCGCGGCCGCGATACACGCTGGAGGCGCGGTGCACGATCAGAGACAACGCGTCCACCTTCTCGCCGTTGACCAGCACATCCAGCTTGACCAGATCGGCGCTCTGGAATTCCTTGAACTCGTAGTCCAGCGAGGCGTAGCCGCGGCTGGTCGACTTCAGCTTGTCGAAGAAGTCCATCACCACTTCGTTCATCGGCAGATCGTAGGTCAGCATCACCTGGCGGCCCATGTACTGCATATTGCGCTGCACGCCGCGCTTCTGGTTGCACAGGGTCATCACCGAGCCGACATAGTCCTGCGGCACCAGGATGGTGGAGGTGATGATGGGTTCGCGCAACTCGTCGTACTTGCCGGCTTCCGGCATCCGCGACGGGTTGGACACTACTTCCACCGTGCCGTCCTTCATCACCACTTCATAGTTCACCGTCGGCGCGGTGGTGATCAGGTCCATGTCGAACTCGCGCTCCAGCCGCTCCTGAACGATTTCCAGGTGCAGGAGGCCAAGGAAGCCGCAACGGAAGCCGAAGCCCAGCGCCTGCGACACTTCCGGCTCGTATTTCAGCGAAGCGTCGTTCAGCTGCAGTTTTTCCAGCGCGTCGCGCAGCGCTTCGTAATCGTGGCTTTCCACCGGGTACAGGCCGGCGAACACCTGGGACTGCACGTCCTTGAAGCCAGGCAGCGCCTCGGTAGCCGGTTTGGACACCAGGGTGATGGTGTCGCCAACCTTGGCCGATTTCAGTTCCTTGATGCCGGCGATGACGAAACCCACCTCGCCCGCGTTCAGGCTCGGGCGCTGGACCGACTTGGGCGTGAACACGCCCACCTGCTCGCACAGGTGCTCGGCGCCGGTGGCCATGAACTTGATCTTGTCCTTCGGCTTCAGCGAGCCGTCGATCACGCGCACCAGCATCACCACGCCGACGTAGTTGTCGAACCAGGAGTCGACGATCAGCGCCTTCAGCGGGCCGTCCGGATCGCCCTTCGGCGGCGGGATCTTGTTGACCACCTCTTCCAGGATGTCCTCGATGCCGATGCCGGACTTGGCCGAGGCGCGCACTGCCTCGACGGCCTCGATGCCGATGATGTCCTCGATCTCCTGGGAAATGCGCTCGGGATCGGCGGCCGGCAGGTCGATCTTGTTCAGCACCGGCACCACTTCCACGCCCAGGTCGATGGCGGTGTAGCAGTTGGCCACAGTCTGGGCTTCCACGCCCTGCGACGCGTCCACCACCAGCAGCGCGCCTTCGCAGGCGGACAGCGAGCGCGACACTTCATAGCTGAAGTCTACGTGCCCCGGGGTGTCGATCAGATTCAGGTTGTACACCTGGCCGTCGCGGGCCTTGTATTGCAGCGCGGCGGTCTGCGCCTTGATGGTGATGCCGCGCTCCTTCTCGATGTCCATGGAGTCGAGCACCTGGGCGCTCATCTCGCGCAATTCCAAACCGCCGCAAAACTGGATGAAACGGTCGGCCAGCGTCGATTTACCGTGGTCGATATGGGCAATGATCGAAAAATTTCGGATGTTCTTCATCGGTTTCCAGCAAAAGATAAGGGCACGCTAGCGTGCCCGGGGCTGCTGACGGATGGCCCTTCCGGGGGACCCCGCGGGTCCGGCGGCTGCCGGAAGCCGATCAGCAAGCGGGGGCGCGACCAGCGCGCCCCCGGTTTTACTCACACTGGCGCGGATTTTAGCCGATTTCGCCCAAGTGTGCAGCCAATCTCGCGCCATCCAGATGCCAATGGCAGATTTCGGTCTCGCCATCCATCAGCACCGGCACCAGCTCGTTGAAGCGAGCTTCCAGCGCCGGATCGGCATCGACGTCCACCACCTCCAGCTCGAAGCCGTGGCGCTCGCGCCAAGGCGCGAGCTCCGCCAGCATCTGGTGGCACAGGCTGCAATATTCGCGGAAGTACAGCGTCAGCGTCACTTGGCTTCGTCCACGGTCAGCGGCACGAACATGGTCACGCCCTGACGCATCACCTGCAAGGCCACGGCGCCGCCTTTCTTGGCCTGGTTCAGCGCATTCTTCAGCTGGGCGAAGTTCTTCAGCGGATCGCTGCCGATGCCGACGATGATGTCGCCCGGCTGGATGCCGGCGCGCATCGCCGCGCCGTTGGCGCCGCGCACCAGCAAGCCGTAATCGATGCCGGCGCGCTGCAGCTGGACGGGGCTCAGCTCCTGCAGGCGCAAGCCGATCTGGGCCAGGTTCTGCTCAGCCTCGGCGCCGGGCTTGCGGTATTCGCGCTTGGCGACGCGGGCATCCTCCTCCACCAGTTCGTCCGGCACCACGCGGACGCTGGTCTGCGCGCGGCTGCGCCAGACATCCAGCGTGATCGCCTTGCCCGGCGGCAGGTCGCTGATCAGGCGCTGCATGTCGCCGCCGTTCTCCACCGCCTGGCCATTGATGCGCAGCACGATGTCGCCCGCCTTCAGGCCGGCCTTCTGTGCCGGCCCCTTGGGATCGAGCGCGTTGATCAGCACGCCGCTGGGCTTGGCCAGGCCGAAGGACGCCGCCAACTCCTTGCTCAGCTCCTGCACCACCACGCCGATGCGGCTGCGGGTGACCTTGCCCTTGGCCTTCAACTGGTCGGCGACATTCATCGCGGTATCGATCGGAATGGCGAAGGAAATGCCCATGAAGCCGCCGGAACGGCTGTAGATCTGCGAATTGACGCCGACCACCTCGCCCTTCAGATTGAACAGCGGGCCGCCGGAATTGCCGGGATTCACCGCGGCGTCGGTCTGGATGAACTGCACGGCGCTCTCATCCGGCAGCATGCGGTTCTTGCCGGACACGATGCCGGAAGTCGCGGTGTTCTCAAAACCGAAGGGCGAGCCGATGGCCAGCACCCACTGCCCCACCTTCAGGCTTTTCGGATCGCCCATCCGCACCACCGGCAGGTTCTGGGCATCGATCTTCAGCAGCGCCACGTCGGAACGGGCGTCGGAACCGATCACCCGCGCCTGGAATTCGCGCTTGTCGTTCAGCTTGACGGTAATCTTGTCCGCGCGGGCCACCACATGCGCATTGGTCAGCACATAGCCGTCCCGCGAAATGATGAAGCCGGAACCCAGCGAGCTTTCCTGATGCTCGCGCTGCTGCGGCGGCGCGAAGCGGCGGAAGAACTCGAAGAACGGATCCCCCTCCATGCCCTCCGGCAGGCCGGAAACCATCTCCTTGACCGTGGAGGTGGTGCTGATATTGACCACCGCCTTGCCTTCGGCCTCGACGATCTGGGCGAAATCCGGCAGGTCCGCCGCCATCGCGGCAGGCGCCGCGGCAGTCAGGACAGATGCCGCCAGCATTGCAGAAACAATCAGTTTTTTGACCGACATGCGCGCTCCATCTTTGGAATGTTGTGGACTGTATATGCCGGCGGACGCCGGCTTTGCAACCATCGGATCGGGAAACGGCGCCACGCCGCGCCCCTCACGCTCCCTTGCGACGCGCCTGCCGGCGCATCACGCGAAACTGGCCACCCCGCATCGACTCGATTCGGAATGGCCAGCCATGATCATCACCGGACGGCGAACGGCGCACCCGCGGAAGAATCCCCGCGCGATGCCCAATCCGCTCCCGCGCCGGACACGGGCTCAGTCACCCTTGCCGTTGACATGCAAGCCCTTGAGCAGAGCCATCATCGCGGTTTGCGGCATGTCGCCCACCGCGGTCAGCTGCATATCCCCCTGGTAGCTGGTGGCCATGTTGATCGCCCCGTGCAGATTGCCCACCTTTTCCAGGCGCGCATGCTCCGGCGGCGGCGGCTCGACGAACACCGACAGCATGACCAGGCCATCGCTCAGCACCATGTGGCGAACCGGCTTGCCGCCCTGGCCGGGCAGCACGCGCTGCACCGACCGCAACAGCCGGAAGCCCTGCGGAAGGCCCGTCACCTCGCTTTGCGAAGCGGCCGCCTCCTCGCTCCCCGCGGATGCGCCGGAGCGCAGCTGGAAGCGCTGCGACAGCCTGGAAGCATACGCCCGCTTATCCTTGGCCCCGCCCAGCTCCACATCCGTGAAGGTGAACTGCTCGACTGCGTCGCCGCGCGGCGACAAGGTCATCACTTTCAGAGGGAGATAGGTCGCGGGCTCGATGCACATCCGCATCGTGTAACGCTGCGCGTCGCGCGGCTGCAGATCCAGCCACTGGCAGTCGCGCTTGGCCACGCGGTCGTGGCCGGTGCGCTTGAGGGCATAGGAGCGGGTAATGTCGTCGAGGTCGTCGGGCAGCAAGGCGGGGAACAGCCTCATCGCGCTGATCTTGCACGCCATCAGGGCGCGCTTGTCGGGCGCGAAGCAGGTGAGCTCCCTTCCCTTGCGAACCACCTCCCGCGTCGGACCGTCCAGCGAAGTGCGCTTTTCGCGCACATTGTCGCCTTGCCCCTGGCGGACGATGCGGAAGGTTTCCAGCGTGCCATTCATCTGATGCAGATAGGTGCCATCCAGCGGCTGCTGCCTGCCGGCGTTGCCGACATTGCGCAGCAGCTGCATGTCATCCTCCGCATGGGCCGCGCACGCGGCCCCGAACATCAAAACACCAATCAGAGGAACGACACGCATCAGTGGCGAGCTCCGTTTCCATAGGACACTCGCATCACGCTCTGGTCTGCGGTCACCTCCTGGTGCGCCAGCACATAGGGATCATCCTGGTCCATCACCGCCGCGGGGTTCGCGATCTGCACCGGCACGCCGCGATCGGCGATCGCCGACGGCGGAGCGTTGCGGTGGGACAGCTGCTGCCAACCCACTACGGCTGCGAAGCTGACGCTCGCGGCCAGCGCCACCGCGCTCGCGGCGCGCGCCTTGCGCGGACGCGTCCAGCGACGCGGCGCCAGGACCGTCGGCTCCTCCGCCAGCCGCGCCGCCACCTTGGCCCTCACATTGAGCGAGGACAGGCGGTTGGCGCGCATGGCGTCGCCGATCAGATGATACTGTTCCCAGGCATCATCCAGGTCCTTGTCTCCGGCGATGGCGGCGATTGCCTTGTCGGCATCGGGCCCGTCCAGTTCGCCGTCCATCAGTGCGGATATCGTTTCTTTCATACTTACCACCTTCTGTTCTTGGCCGTATCCAGCAAAGGCCTGAGCTCAGCAGCAATCGCCTCGCGTGCGCGGAAAATCCGCGAACGCACGGTACCTATCGGGCAATCCATCACCCTGGCGATCTCATCGTAGGACAGCCCTTCCATCTCCCTAAGCGAGATGGCAGTACGCAACTCCTCCGGCAAGGCCTCCACGGCGGCATTGACCGTAGCCAGAATCTCCTTGTTCATCAGCTCGGTTTCGGGCGTGTTCAGGTCGGGAATTTGCGACGCCATGTCGAAACTCTCGCCGTCCTCGTCCTCGATCTCGCTGTTCACCACCGGACGACGTCCGTTGGCGCTGAGGAAATTTTTGGCCGTATTGATGCCGATCCTGTACAGCCATGTGTAAAACGCGCTCTCACCTCGGAACGACGGCAAGGCGCGATACGCTTTGATAAACGCTTCCTGCGTCACATCCTCGATGTCAGAACCGTCGCGTATGAAACGCGACAACAGCCTGGCGAGACGTCGCTGATACTTGGCAACAAGCAGATCGAAAGCTCTTTTTTCACCTCGCTGGGCACGTTCCACCAACTGTTGATCGATGTCCCGATCACTCATAGTCGTTGTTATGCTCCCTGGTTTGCCCACTGTTCTATGTGGTCGTTACGTGGACTGTGTTCTAGACCACGGCTTAATGCCCGAGTTCCCACTGGCGAGGACGTTGCGAAACATATCACTCCCGGCACAAAACTTGAACATCCGAATATCAACTATTGCCAGCAATTTCTAGAGCCTTTACACTCCAACCAAGCACTTGCTTGAATGACAGGCAATTAATCCAATCCACCGTCAGGAGCATTCCATGAGCACTCCCGGGCAGCGTTTCCGCCAGGCCGTGGCCGCCGAAAAACCATTGCAAGTGGTGGGGGCGATCAACGCCTACGCTGCACGTTTGGCCGAACACTCAGGTTTCAAGGCCCTGTACCTGTCCGGCGGCGGCGTCGCCGCCTCGTCCTGCGGCATCCCGGACCTCGGCATCACCACGCTGGAAGACGTGCTGATCGACGCGCGCCGCATCACCGACAACACCGACCTGCCGCTGCTGGTGGACATCGACACCGGCTGGGGCGGCGCCTTCAACATCGCCCGCGCGGTGCGCAGCCTGGAGAAGGCCGGCGTCGCCGCCGTCCACATCGAAGACCAGGTGCAGCAGAAACGCTGCGGCCACCGCCCGAACAAGGCCATCGTACCTCAAGATGAGATGGTGGACCGCATCAAGGCCGCCACCGATGCCCGCCGCGACGCCAACTTCGTCATCATGGCGCGCACCGACGCGTTGGCCGTGGAAGGCCTGGACGCCGCCATCGCGCGCGCCATCGCCTGTGTGGAGGCCGGCGCCGACATGATCTTCCCCGAAGCGATGACCGACCTGGCCATGTACAAGCGCTTCGCCGAAGCGGTGAAGGTGCCGGTGCTGGCCAACATCACCGAATTCGGCGCCACGCCGCTCTACACCACGGAAGAGCTGGCCGAGAACGGCGTCAGCCTGGTGCTGTACCCGCTGTCCGCCTTCCGCGCGATGAGCCAGGCCGCGCTGGAAGTGTACGGCGCGATCCGCCGCGACGGCACCCAACAGGCGGTGCTGGACAAGATGCAGACCCGGATGGAGCTGTACGACCACCTGGGCTACCACGAATACGAAAAGAAACTGGACCAGCTGTTCGCCGCCGGCAAGCAATAACAATCAAGGCAGCGGCATCGCCCCAAGTCTGACAAAGGAGAAACAGCATGACCGAAGTGGTTCTGACCGGCAAACCGAAGAAATCCGTTGCCCTGTCCGGCGTCGCCGCCGGCAACACCGCGCTGTGCACCGTCGGCCGCAGCGGCAACGACCTGCACTATCGCGGCTACGACATCCTGGACTTGGCAGGCCACTGCGAATTCGAGGAAGTCGCCCACCTGCTGGTGCACGGCAAGCTGCCCAACAAGGCCGAGCTCGCCGGCTACAAGAAGAAGCTGAAATCGCTGCGCGGCCTGCCGGCCTCGGTCAAAGCCGCGCTGGAAGCGCTGCCCGCCGCCGCCCATCCGATGGACGTGATGCGCAGCGGCGTGTCGGCGCTGGGCTGCGCGCTGCCCGAGAAGGACGACCACAACCTGGCCGGCGCCCGCGACATCGCCGACCGCCTGATGGCCTCGATGGGTTCCATGCTGCTCTATTGGTATCACTACAGCCACAACGGCAAGCGCATCGAGGTGGAAACCGACGACGACAGCATAGGCGGGCACTTCCTGCATCTGCTGCACGGGGTCAAGCCTTCCTACGAGTGGGTTCGCGCGATGCACACCTCGCTGAACCTGTACGCCGAGCACGAATTCAACGCTTCCACCTTCACCGCCCGCGTCATCGCCGGCACCGGCTCCGACATGCACAGCGCCATCACCGGCGCCATCGGCGCGCTGCGCGGCCCGAAGCACGGCGGCGCCAACGAGGTGGCGTTTGAAATCCAGCAGCGCTATGAAAATCCGGACGAAGCCGAAGCCGACATCCGCGCCCGCGTGGAACGCAAGGAAGTGGTGATCGGCTTCGGCCACCCCGTTTATACGATTTCCGATCCGCGCAACAAGGTCATCAAGGAAGTGGCTCGCGAGCTGTCCAGGAGCAACAGCGACATGAAGATGTTCGACATCGCCGAACGGCTGGAGTCGGTGATGTGGGACGTCAAGAAAATGTTCCCCAACCTGGACTGGTTCTCCGCCGTCAGCTACCACGCGATGGGCGTGCCGACCGCGATGTTCACGCCGCTGTTCGTGATCTCGCGCACCAGCGGCTGGGCCGCTCACGTGATCGAGCAACGCCAGGACGGCAAGATCATCCGTCCGTCGGCCAATTACATCGGACCGGAAGACCAGGCCTTCGTGCCGCTGGAGAAACGCTGAGCCATGCAGCAAGCGACGCGGCCGGACAGCCGCGTCGGCAAGACTGGAGCAGTCAATGAAGCAAATGTTGTTCTGGCAGCGCCTGGACTGCCCGGGACTGGAGCAGGCGGAAATCGAAACCGGCGCCGGACTTTCCCTTTCCGCCAGCGGCAGCCTGCTGCACGCCGACACCGGCGCCAGCCTGCGCTACCGGATGCAGCTGGATCACCACGGCAGGCTCAGCCACGCCCACATCGACCTCTCCGCGCCCGACGCGCGCCAACTGACGCTGCAGCACGCCGAAACCGGCCGCTGGCTGGTCAACGGCCAGCCGGAACCGGCCTGGGACGGCTGCCCGGAGCTGGATCTGCAGGCCTGCGGCCTGACCAATGCTTTCCCCATACGCCGGCTGAAGCTGGCGGTCGGCGACAGCGCCGAGCTGTCGATGCTGTTCATCCGGCTGCCCGCCCTGACGCCCGCCGTCTGTCCGCAGCGCTACACCCGACTGCCGGACCGCGACGGCATGCCCTGCTACCGCTATGAATCCCCGGGCTTCGCCGCCGACATCGTCGTCGACCAGCAGGGCTTCACCGTCCATTACAGCGACTTCCTGCAACGGCTGCCCGCGGCGGCCGCGACTGAGCGAAAGTAAACACATGAACCGCCAATACCGTACCGCCCTGCCCGGCACCGGGCTGGATTATTTCGACGCCCGCGCCGCCGTGGAGGCCATCCGGCCCGGCGCCTGGGACAAGCTGCCCTATACCGGCCGCATCCACGCCGAGAACCTGGTCCGCCGCTGCGAGCCGGCCATATTGAGCGAATGCCTGCAACAGATCGTCCATCGCAAGCGCGAGCGCGACTTTCCGTGGTTTCCGGCGCGCGTGGTCTGCCACGATATCCTGGGCCAGACCGCGCTGGTGGACCTGGCCGGCCTGCGCGACGCCATCGCCGATCAGGGCGGCGATCCGGCGCAGGTCAACCCGGTGGTGCCGGTGCAGCTGATCGTCGACCACTCGCTGGCGGTGGAGTGCGGCGGCTTCGACCCGCAGGCTTTCGAGAAGAACCGCGCGATCGAGGACAGGCGCAACGAGGATCGCTTCCACTTCATCGAATGGACCAAATCCGCCTTCGACAATGTGGACGTGATCCCGGCCGGCAACGGCATCATGCACCAGATCAATCTGGAAAAGATGTCGCCGGTGATCCACAACGACCACGGCGTAGCCTACCCCGACACCTGCGTCGGCACCGACAGCCACACGCCGCACGTCGACGCGCTGGGCGTGATCGCCGTAGGCGTCGGCGGCCTGGAGGCGGAAAACGTGATGCTGGGGCGCGCCTCGTGGATGCGGCTGCCGGACATCGTCGGCGTCGAGCTGTCCGGCAGGCCGGCGGCCGGCATCACCGCCACCGACGTGGTGCTGGCGCTGACCGAATTCCTTCGCCAGCAGAAGGTCGTCGGCGCCTACCTGGAGTTTTACGGCGAAGGCGCGGCGGCGCTGACCCTAGGCGACCGCGCCACCATCTCGAACATGGCCCCCGAGTACGGCGCGACCGCCGCGCTGTTCTTCATCGATGCGCAAACCATCGATTATTTGAAACTGACCGGCCGCAGCGATCAGCAAGTCAAGCTGGTGGAAGCCTACGCCAAGACCGCCGGCCTGTGGGCGGACAGCCTGAAGACAGCCGAATACGAGCGCGTGCTGAAGTTTGATCTCTCCACCGTCGCCCGCAACCTGGCCGGTCCATCGAATCCGCACAAGCGGCTGCCGGTGTCGGCCCTGGCCAAACGCGGCATCGCCGGCAACCTCGCCGAAGCCCGCGCGCAGGAAGCGCAAGGCCTGCTGCCGGACGGCGCGGTGATCATCGCCGCCATCACCAGCTGCACCAACACCAGCAACCCGCGCAACGTGATCGCCGCCGGCCTGCTGGCGCGCAACGCCAACAAGCTGGGCCTGGTGCGCAAACCGTGGGTCAAGTCTTCGCTGGCGCCCGGCTCGAAGGCGGTCGAGCTGTATCTGAAGGAAGCCGGCCTGCTGTCCGAGCTGGAGAAGCTGGGCTTCGGCATCGTCGCCTTCGCCTGCACCACCTGCAACGGCATGTCCGGCGCGCTGGACCCGAAAATCCAGCAGGAAATCGTCGATCGCGACCTGTACGCGACCGCGGTGCTGTCCGGCAACCGCAACTTCGACGGCCGCATCCACCCCTACGCCAAGCAGGCCTTTCTCGCCTCGCCGCCGCTGGTGATCGCCTACGCCATCGCCGGCACCATGCGCTTCGACATCGAGAAGGACGTGCTGGGCATCGCGGACGGCAAGGAAATCCGCCTGCAGGACATCTGGCCCAGCGACGCGGAAATCGACGCCGTGCTGAAGCAATCGGTCAAGCCGGAACAGTTCCGCCAGGTCTACGAGCCGATGTTCGCCATCCATCGCGACAACGGCGCCAAGGCCAGCCCCTTGTACGCCTGGCGGCCGCAGTCCACCTACATCCGCCGCCCGCCATACTGGGAAGGCGCGCTGGCCGGAGAGCGCACGCTCAAGGGCATGCGCCCGCTGGCGCTGCTGCCGGACAACATCACCACCGACCACCTGTCGCCGTCCAACGCCATCCTGCCGGACTCCGCCGCCGGAGAATACTTGGCCAAGATGGGTTTGCCGGAGGAAGACTTCAATTCCTACGCCACCCACCGCGGCGACCACCTGACAGCGCAGCGCGCCACCTTCGCCAACCCCAAGCTGTTCAACGAAATGGTGCTGAACGACGACGGCTCGGTCCGCCAGGGCTCGCTGGCCCGCGTCGAGCCGGAAGGCGAGACGATGCGGATGTGGGAGGCGATAGAAACCTATATGGACCGCAAGCAGCCGCTGATCATCATCGCCGGCGCCGACTACGGCCAGGGCAGCTCGCGCGACTGGGCGGCCAAGGGCGTGCGCCTGGCCGGCGTCGAAGCCATCGTCGCCGAAGGCTTCGAGCGCATCCACCGCACCAACCTGATCGGCATGGGCGTGCTGCCGCTGGAATTCAAGCCCGGCGTCAACCGCAAGACGCTGGGGCTGGACGGCACCGAGACCTACGACGTGATCGGCCAGCGCCGGCCGCGCGCCGACCTGACGCTGCTGATCCACCGCCGCGGCGGCGAGACGGCGCAGGTTCCGGTGACCTGTAGGCTGGATACCGCGGAAGAGGTGTCGATCTACGAGGCAGGCGGCGTGCTGCAGCGTTTCGCGCAGGACTTCCTGGCAGCGGCGCAAGCCTGATCAAGCAACACGGCCGGCGCCAGCCGGCCATTCAACAAAGAAACAGGATGGACAGCATGGCTCACCCCGCCCAGATCCGCATTCCCGCCGCTTATATGCGCGGCGGCACCAGCAAAGGCGTGTTCTTCCGGCTGCAGGATCTGCCGGAAGCCGCCCGCCAGCCCGGCGCGGCGCGCGACGCGCTGCTGCTGCGCGTGATCGGCAGCCCGGACCCTTACGGCAAGCAGATAGACGGCATGGGCGGCGCGACGTCCAGCACCAGCAAGACCGTCATCGTGTCCCGATCCGCGCGCCCGGACCACGACGTCGATTACCTGTTCGGCCAGGTCGCCATCGACAAGGCCTTCGTCGACTGGAGCGGCAATTGCGGCAACCTGTCCGCCGCCGTCGGCCCTTTCGCGATCGCCAACGGCCTGATCGACCCCGCTCGCATCCCGGCAGACGGCTTCTGCACCGTGCGCATCTGGCAGGCCAATATCGGCAAGACCATCGTCGCCCACGTGCCCGTCGCCAACGGCCAGGTGCAGGAAACCGGCGACTTCGAGCTGGACGGCGTCACCTTCCCCGCCGCCGAAGTGCGGCTGGAATTTCTCGACCCGGCCGACGAGGGCGAAGGCGACGGCGGCGCGATGTTCCCCACCGGCAAGCTGGTGGACACGCTGGAAGTGCCCGGCGTCGGCGCCTTTCCGGCCACGCTGATCAATGCCGGCATCCCCACCATCTTCGTCAACGCCGCCGACATCGGCTATACCGGCACTGAGCTGCAGGACGCGATCAACTCCGATCCGGCCGCGCTGGCGCGCTTCGAAACCATACGCGCCCACGGCGCGCTGAAGATGGGGCTGATCAAGCGCCTGGACGAGATCGCCAGCCGCCAGCACACGCCCAAGATCGCCTTCGTCGCGCCGCCGGCCGACTACGTCTCGTCCAGCGGCAAGCCGGTGAAAGCATCCGACATCGACGTGCTGGCGCGGGCGATGTCCATGGGCAAATTGCACCACGCGATGATGGGCACCGCCGCGGTGGCCATAGGCACGGCGGCGGCCATTCCCGGCACGCTGGTCAACCTGGCCGCCGGCGGCGGAAAACGCCAGGCGGTGCGCTTCGGCCACCCATCCGGCACGCTGCGCGTGGGCGCGCAAGCCCGCGAGGCACACGGCGAATGGGTGGTGACCAAGGCGGAAATGAGCCGCAGCGCCCGGGTGCTGATGGAGGGCTGGGTGCGGGTGCCCGGGGACGCTTTCTAGACGCCGCTCCCTGCCGGCAAGGCAAACGATGGGGGTGTCGGGCATCCTCCCTGTTTTCACATCCCTCCGGCCAGGCCGCCGGCGATTTTCGACGGGGTTTCGTGAGATAATGACGACTGGAGCGAATGGCGGCGGCCGACATACCGCAAGCATTGCCGCGTCCGCTCCTACCGTCTGACCACCAACCGGAATACCCCGACATGAGCACCCCCGCCCCGATACTGACCGCCTCCGCCGATTGGCACTGGAGCCCCACCCCCTACCCCGGCGTGGACTTCACCTGGTTGCGCCGCAACCCGGACGGAGGCGGCTCGGCCCTGCTGAAGTTGGCCAAGGGCGCGAAGCTGCCGCTGCACCAGCACCCGGGCACGGAACAGGTATTCGTCACCGCCGGCCGGCTCAAGGTGGGCGAGCACGTGCTGAACAAAGGCGACCACCTGTTCATCGACGCCCACGTCCCGCACGCGGTGGAGGCTTTGCAGTCCACCGTCTACCTGACGCTGTCGGAAAACGACGGCGTGGAGCTGCTGGAGCCGGGACAGGCGATCTGACCCGGCTCCTTGCCGCGAATGGCTAGAAAGGCTGGATCGCCACCTTCAGCACGCCGTCGCGCTGATGCGAGAACAGGTCGTAAGCCTCGACGATCTGGTCCAGCTTGTAGCGATGCGTGACCAGCGGCGACAGGTCCAGCCTGTCGCTCTCCAGCACGTTCATCAGCCGCCGCATCCTCTCCTTGCCGCCCGGGCACAGCGAGGACACGATGCGCTTGTCGCCGAGCCCGGCGTTGAACGCGTCCAGCGGAATCCTCAGATCGCTCGAGTACACGCCCAGGCTGGACAGCGTGCCGCCCGGCTTCAACACCCTGAGCGCCGACTCGAACGTCCCCTGGGTGCCCAACGCCTCGATGGAGGCGTCGACGCCGCGCCCGCCGGTCAGCTTCATGATCTCGGCGATCACGTCCACTTGTTTGAAATTGAGCGTGACGTCGGCGCCCAGCCGGCGGGAAATGCCCAAGCGTTCGTCCAGCCCGTCCACCGCGATGATGCACGAAGCGCCGCGCAGCCTGGCGCCGGCCACCGCGCACAGGCCGATCGGCCCCTGGGCGAACACCACCACCACGTCGCCTATCCTGATATTGGCCGCCTCCGCGCCGGCGAAGCCGGTGGACATGATGTCCGGACACATCAGCACCTGCTCGTCGCTCAGCCCGTCGGGGATCGGCGCCAGGTTCGCCTGGGCGTCCGGCACCAGCACGTACTCGGCTTGGGTGCCGTCTATGGTGTTGCCGAAACGCCAGCCGCCCATCGGCTTGTAGCCGTGGCATTCGCAGCCGCCGTCCTGCGCCGGATGGCCGTCCTGGCAGCCGTAAGAAGTGAAGCTGGGACAGATCGCGCCGGCGATCACCCGCTGCCCCTCGCGGTAGCCCTTGACGTCCGCGCCCAATTTCTCGATCACGCCCACCGGCTCGTGCCCTATCGTCAGGCCGGACGCCACCGGATACTCGCCCTTGAGAATGTGCACGTCGGTGCCGCAGATGGTGGTGGTGGTGATTTTCACCAGCGCGTCGCCGGGGCCGACTGCCGGAATCGGCTTCTCCCTCAGCTCTATCCTGCCGGGTCCGACGAATACCGTTGCTTTCATGCTGCTCATGGCTTGCCTCCTGTCGTGGCGGAGCCCGCCCGGCCATGACCGCAACCGGCTCCAGGATGGAAACGAAACGCATCCTTAACACTAGGCCGCAAACCGGCGGCGCGGGCAACTGCCCGGTCGGCCCATGCGGGCGGCTGATGATCTGCATCAAATGATTTGTCGCCATGCTGCCATGCAAGACCGCCCATCCCGATCGCATCGCATTTGACGTAACAACTGGTTTACAATCCATCGTTACACATAAAATATCTTTACATAAAACAAACGAGAGACATCGATGAATCAAGCGATGCTGTACGCGCTCGCCGCGATCGCCATGTGGGCCTCTGTCGCCACCCTCAGCGCCCTCACCCATACCCTGCCGCCGTTCTTCGTCGCCGGCGTCGGCCTGATCCTCGGCAGCCTGCTGACCGCGCGCCGCGTCAAGGAATGGAAGGTGCCGCCCAAGAACTTCGCCAATGGCGTCTACGGCATATTCGGCTTCTATTTCTTCCTGTTCAACGCCTACCGGCTGGCGCCGGTGATGGACGCCACCGTGCTCAGCTATGTCTGGCCGCTGTTGATGGTGCTGCTGTCTCCGCTGCTGCTGCCGGGCACCCGGCTGGGCGCCAACCACATCCTGGGCAGCCTGATCGGCTTCGCCGGCGCGGCGCTGATCGTCACCGGCGGCAAGCTGTCGCTGTCGATGTCCGCGCTGCCCGGCTACCTGATGGCCTTGGGCGCGGCCGTGGTGTGGGCCACCTACAGCCTGTTCACCCGCCGCCTGCCCGCCACCTCGGACAACGCGGTCGGCGGCTACTGCCTCGCCTCCGGCCTGCTGGCGCTGGGCCTGCATTTCGCCACCGAGCCCGCCGCCCATCCCTCCTCTGTCCAGTGGCTGATGATCGCCGTGCTGGGCCTGCTGCCCATGGGCGCGGCCTTCCTGTGCTGGAACCGCGCGATGCAGCTGGGCGACCCGCGCCAGACCGGCGCGCTGGGCAACGCCACCCCGCTGCTGTCCACGCTGATGCTGGTCGCCTCCGGCCAAGCCGCGCTCGATGGCAGCGCCGCGCTGGCCATCGCCATGATCGTCGGCGGCGCCGCGCTGGGCACCCTGCCGGCGGAGCGCCTGCTGCCCGGCTGGCTGCGCGCCTGAACTACAGTGCCGGCGGGCGCGCCGCGCCCGCCTGGCGGGCTATAATCGCAAGCCTTCACCCCAACAAGGAGTTTAGCGATGAAGCCCTGCCTCCTCGCCCTGCTGGCGCTGTTCGCCAGCCATGCCGCCCTGGCCGAAGACGATCCCTGCCAGAACGCCAACAACACGCTGGAAATCAACGACTGCAAGCAAAAGCAGTTCGACGGCCGCGACAAGCTGCTCAACGAACGCTACCGCGCGCTGCTGCAGAAACTGCGCGCCGACGAAGCCCAGGGCGGCGCCAAGGACAAACCGTCCGCGCTGCTGATCCAGGCGCAGCGCAAATGGATCGCTTTCCGCGACGCCGATTGCAACACCAAGTACCAGATTTACATCGACGGCAGCATCCGCAACGCCGTCTTCCTCGACTGCAAGATCGAGCGCACCGAACAGCGCATCAAGGAGCTGGATCCCAAGCTTTGGTAAGCGCCGCGGGTTCCCGCGCCCAGGGGCGAGGAGTATCATCCCTGCCTGTCTTCACGCAAAAATAAAAAGGGGCTGACATGGCAAAACACTGGGGCAAGGTGCTGACCGCGATGGTGACGCCGTTCGACGGCGACGGCCGGCTCAACCTCGACGCGGCGCGCGCGCTGGCGCGCCACCTGGCGGATAACGGCAGCGACGCGCTGGTGCTGGCCGCCACCACCGGCGAGGCGCCCACGCTGGACGACGCCGAGCGCTTCGACCTGATCCGCGCGGTCAGCGACGCAGTGACCATTCCGGTGCTGGCAGGCACCGGCAGCAACGACACCCGCCACGCGCTGGCGATGACCGCCCGGGCCGAGGCGGCCGGCGCCGCCGGCGTGTTCCTGGTCTCTCCGTACTACAACCGCCCGCCGCAGGCCGGCATCGAGGCCCACTTCCGCGCGCTGGCCGCCGCCACCCGGCTGCCGGTGATGATCTACGACGTCCCCGGCCGCACCGGCCGCCGCATCGCCCACGACGTGCTGCTGCGGCTGTTCCGCGAGGTGGACAATATCGTCGCCTTCAAGGACGCCACCTGCGACCCCGCCGCCGCCGCGCGGCTGGTGGCCGAGGCCGGAGAGCATTTCGAGCTCTACTCCGGCGACGACGCGCTGACCCTGCCCCTGCTGGCGGTCGGCGCGGTGGGCGTGGTGGGCACCTCCACCCACTGGACCGGCCCGGAGTTCGCCGAGATGATCGCCGCCTTCGAGCGGGGCGACGCGGGCCGCGCCCGCGAGATCAACGCCGCGTTGATGCCGTCCTATGCCTATTCCAACACCGACGATTCGGTGTACTCGATGTCGGTGAAGGCGATGCTGCGCGCCCTGGGCCTGGCTGTCGGCGAATGCAGGCTGCCGCTGCCGGCGACGCCTGCCGGCGTCGAGGCGCGCGCCGCGGAAATATGGCGCGAGCTGGAGGCCTGGCGCGCCGCCCAGCGCTGAGCGGCCGCCGGCAATAAAAAAGGAGACCCTTGGGTCTCCTTTTTCGTGACTGGCGCGCCGCGCGGCGGGAGTCAGTCGCGGAAGTTGTTGAACTGCAGCGGCGCGCCGTTTTCCAGATCGGACGCGATCTCGGCCTTCAGCAGCGCGATGGCTTCCTGCAGCACGTCGCGCTTGGCGCCGGACACCCGCACCGCCTCGCCTTGGATGCTGGCCTGCACCTTCATCTTGGAGTCCTTCAGCAGCTTGACGATCTTCTTCGCCAGATCGCTGTCCAGGCCTTCCTTGATCTTCAGCACCTTTTTCACCTTGTTGCCGGACACCTTCTCCAGCTTGCCGTAGTCCAGGCTGCGCACGTCGACGCTGCGCTTGGACAGCTTGTTCACCAGAATGTCGTTGACCTGGTCCAGCTGGAACTCGGTATCGGCGAACAGCGTCACTTCCTTGTCGTTGAATTCGATGCGGGCGTCACTGCCCTTGAAATCGTAACGGGTGGACACTTCCTTGTTGGCCTGGTCCAGCGCGTTGCGCACTTCCACCTTGTTTACTTCGGAAACGACATCAAAAGACGGCATAAAACGATCCTCGCTAATAACCTGCCGCATTCTAGTAGCGGCGTTGCCGCTTGTCACCCGTCATGCCATTGCCAAGACAGGCCGGAAATGGTTTTATCGACGACAATCAAACAAATCCCGGAAATCCGCCATGCTCGTCACCCTGCCGCAACTGGCCGCCTTTCTCGCTGCCGCCATGCTGATCACCGTCACCCCCGGGCCCGACAACCTGATGGTGCTGAGCCAGGGCATCTCCCGCGGCCGCCGCCAGGGCATGGCCTTCGGCCTGGGCTGCGCGCTGGGTTGCCTGAACCACACGCTGCTGGCCGCGCTGGGCGTCAGCGCGCTGATCGCCGCCTCGCCGCTCGCCTTCGCCGCGCTCAAGATCGCCGGCGGCGCTTACCTGGTTTACCTGGGCTGGGGCGCCATACGCAGCTCCGGCGCCAGCTTCGACGCGGACGCCCAGGTCGGCGGCCCCCAGGGATCGCTGGCCGCCACCTTCCGCCGCGGCCTGATCGCCAACGCGATCAATCCCAAGGTGGTGCTGTTCTTCCTTGCCTTCCTGCCGCAGTTCGTCAATCCGGCGCAAGGCCCTGTCGGCCTGCAGACCGCCATCCTGGGCGCGCTGTTCACGCTGCAGGGCGCGCTGATCTTCGGCGCGCTTGGCTATTTTTCCGGCCACGTCTGCCAGTGGCTGGCGAAAAGCCGCAAAGCCAGCCAGCGGCTTGATCGCGTGGCCGGCACCGTTTTCATCGCGCTGGGCCTGCGCCTGATTCTGGCGCGCTGAGCGCGCGAAAAAGGCGGCCCGGGGCCGCCTTCCGCCATCCATCCCGATCGGGTCAGATCGCCTGCTCGTTGGTTTCGCCGGTGCGGATGCGCACCACCTGTTCCACCGGCACCACGAAGATCTTGCCGTCGCCGATCTTGCCGGTGCGGGCGGTCTCGACGATGGTTTCGATCGCGCGCTCGACCAGGTCGTCCGGCAGCACCACCTCTATCTTCACCTTGGGCAGGAAATCCACCACGTACTCGGCGCCGCGGTACAGCTCGGTGTGGCCTTTCTGGCGGCCGAAGCCCTTGACCTCGGACACGGTGAGGCCGTTGATGCCGATCTCCGACAAGGCCTCGCGCACCTCGTCCAGCTTGAACGGCTTGATGATGGCTTCGACCTTTTTCATTGCGCAATGCTCCCGAATAAAACCAATGACATTAGAGTAAAAAAGCAAAAAATGCCGCGGGGCGGCGGTATCTTCCGGACACGCCTTAAATGCGGCGATGTTTTGCTGTATTATGACGCCCTTTCCTGGTACTTGTCGCGGGTGTCTAATGTCTTACATTACCAAGCTGCGCGGTGGCGTCGCCCTGTCACCGTTTCGTCTCGAAAAACTGCAGGCGGCAGCTGCCGATGCCGGTCTGAAGGATATCGTCCTGACTGCCGAGCACTGGCATTTTGCGGAAAGCGACAGCGAGCTTTCGCTGGAGGAAATCGGCGTGCTGGGCCAATTGCTCAGTTACGGCGAGGCGCCGCTGAACACCGAGCCCGAAGGCGAACTGTTCCTGGTGACGCCGCGAATCGGCACCTTGTCGCCATGGGCGTCCAAGGCCACCGACATCGCCCGGCACTGCGGGTTGCCGAATATCCGCAGAATCGAACGCGGCACCGCTTTCCGAGTAAAGTCCGCCGCTAAATCTTTAAGTGAAGAGGCTCGCCACACCCTGGCGGGCCTCTTGCACGATAGGATGACGGAAACCGTGCTGTCCTCGCTGGAGGACGCCGACAAGCTGTTCGTCCACTTCGATCCGCAGCCGATGACCAGCGTGGACATCCTGGCCGGCGGCCGCGCGGCGCTGGAGGCGGCTAACGCCCAGCTCGGCCTCGCGCTGTCGGACGACGAGGTCGAATACCTGGTCGAGAACTTCACCAAGATGAAGCGCAATCCCAGCGACGTCGAGCTGATGATGTTCGCGCAGGCCAACTCCGAGCACTGCCGCCACAAGATCTTCAACGCCCAGTTCATCATCGACGGCGTCGAACAGGGCAAATCGCTGTTCCGCATGATCCGCGACACCCACGACGCCAATCCGCAGGGCACGCTGGTGGCGTACAAGGACAACGCCTCGGTGATCGAGGGCGCCTTCATCGAACGCTTCTACCCGCAGCCGGGCAGCCACCAGTACGCGTACACCAGCGAACCCACCGACATCCTGATGAAGGTGGAGACGCACAACCACCCGACCGCGATCTCGCCCTTCCCCGGCGCCTCCACCGGCAACGGCGGCGAAATCCGCGACGAAGGCGCCACCGGCCGCGGCTCCCGCCCCAAGGCCGGCCTGACCGGCTTCACCGTGTCCAACCTCAACATCCCCGGCTTCAAGCAGCCGTGGGAAGCCTACCGCGACGGCCAGCCGGAATACGGCAAGCCGGGCCGCATCGCCTCGGCGCTGCAGATCATGCTGGAGGGTCCGATCGGCGGCGCGGCATTCAACAATGAATTCGGCCGCCCCAACCTGGCCGGCTACTTCCGCGCCTTCGAGGAAGAATTCAACGGCGAGATGCGCGGCTACCACAAGCCCATCATGCTGGCCGGCGGCCTGGGCAACATCCAGCAGCAGCAGATCCACAAGAACGAGATCCCGGAAGGCGCGCTGCTGATCCAGCTAGGCGGCCCCGGCCTGCTGATCGGCCTGGGCGGCGGCGCGGCCTCGTCGATGGACACCGGCGCCAACAGCGAAAACCTGGACTTCGACTCGGTTCAGCGCGGCAACCCGGAAATCGAGCGCCGTTGCCAGGAAGTGATCGACCGCTGCTGGCAGCTGGGCGAAGCCAACCCCATCGTCTCCATCCATGACGTGGGCGCAGGCGGCCTGTCCAACGCCTTCCCCGAGCTGGTCAACGACGCCGGCCGCGGCGCGATCTTCCACCTGCGCAAGGTGCACCTGGAAGAAAAAGGCATGACGCCGATGCAGATCTGGTCGAACGAAGCGCAAGAGCGCTACGTGATGGCCATCCTGCCGGAAGACCTGGACCGCTTCACCGCGCTGTGCGAACGCGAGCGCTGCCCGTTCGCGGTGCTGGGCGTGGCCACCGACGACGGCCACCTGCAGGTGCGCGACGACCACTTCGGCAACAACCCGGTGGACATGCCGCTGGAAGTGCTGCTGGGCAAGCCGCCGCGGATGACCCGCGACGCCAAGACGCTGGAAATCGCGCCGCAGACCTTCGACGCGTCCAAATACCCGCTGCGCGAAACCGCCTACCGCGTGCTGCGCCACCCGACCGTGGCCGACAAGTCCTTCCTGATCACCATCGGCGACCGCACCGTAGGCGGCATGACCGCGCGCGACCAGATGGTGGGCCGCTGGCAGGTGCCGGTGGCGGACGTGGCCGTCACCACCATGGGCTTCAACACCTATCGCGGCGAAGCGATGGCGATGGGCGAGCGCACCCCGGCCGCGCTGTTCGACGGCCCGGCCTCCGGCCGCATGGCCATCGGCGAGGCGCTGACCAACATCGCCGCCGCTTTCGTCGGCCACCTGGGCAACGTCAAGCTGTCCGCCAACTGGATGGCCCCCGCCGGCCATCCGGGCGAGGACGCCAACCTGTACCGCACCGTGCAGGCGGTGTCCGAGCTGAGCCAGAGCCTGGGCGTCAGCATCCCGGTGGGCAAGGACTCGCTGTCGATGAAGACGGTATGGCAGGAAAACGGCGAGCAGAAGGCCGTCACCGCGCCGCTGTCGGTGGTGATCTCCGCCTTCTCGCCGGTGGACGACGTGCGCAAGACCGTCACCCCGGATCTGAAGGACGTCAAGGACAGCGACCTGATCCTGATCGACCTCGGCTACGGCCGCTGCCGCCTGGGCGGCTCGATCTACGGCCAGGTGTGGAAGGACATGAAGGGCCGCGCGCCGGACGTGGAAAGCCCGCTGCAGCTGGCCGCCTTCTTCGGCGTGGTGCAGTCGCTGCTGCGCGACGACAAGCTGCTGGCCTACCACGACCGCTCCGACGGCGGCCTGTTCGCCGCGCTGGCGGAAATGATGTTCGCCGGCCACGTCGGCGCCAGCATCGATCTGCAGGAGCTGGTGATCGAGCGCCAGAACACCCAGCGCATCATCGACGACTACGTGCAGCCGACAATGGAGGCCGCCACCCACGGCCGCATCATGCGCGTGCTGTTCAACGAGGAGCTGGGAGCGGTGCTGCAGGTGAAGAAGGCCGACACGCCGGAAGTGATCGCCCGCTTCATGAAGGCCGGCATCGGCCGCGAGCTGTTCGTCATCGGCCGCACCAACGGCCACGACCGCCTGGTGATCAAGCACAAGGGCAAGGACCTGTTCAGCGAAAGCCGCAGCGAGCTGTTCTGCGCCTGGTCCGAAACCAGCGCCCGCATGCAGCGCCTGCGCGACAACCCGGCCTGCGCCGACAGCGAGCAGCTGCTGCGCAGCCACGCCAAGTCGCGCGGCCTGTTCGCGCAGCTGTCCTTCGACGTGCACGGCGACCCGGCCGCTCCCTACATCGGCACCGGCAAGCGCCCGCGCATGGCCATCCTGCGCGAGCAGGGCGTCAACGGCCAGCTGGAGATGGCCGCGGCCTTCGACCGCGCCGGCTTCGACGCGGTGGACGTGCACATGAGCGACATCATCGCCGGCCGCGTGCAGCTGGCCGACTTCAAGGGCCTGGCGGCCTGCGGCGGCTTCAGCTACGGCGACGTGCTGGGCGCCGGCGAAGGCTGGGCCAAGAGCATCCTGTTCAACCCGCGCGCGCGCGAGCAGTTCGAGGCCTTCTTCGGCCGCGGCGACACCTTCGCGCTGGGCGTGTGCAACGGCTGCCAGATGATGTCCAACCTGTCGTCCATCATCCCGGGCGCCGAGCACTGGCCGAAGTTCCACCGCAACGCGTCGGAACAGTTCGAGGCGCGCTTCGCGATGGTGGAAGTCACCGCGTCGCCGTCCATCTTCCTGTCCGACATGGTGGGCAGCCGCCTGCCGGTGGTGGTCAGCCACGGCGAGGGCCGCGCGGTGTTCGCGCCGGGCGCGCAGGAGCAGGCGCTGACCGCGCTGCGCTACATCGACTTCGACGGCCGCGCCACCGAAACCTACCCGTTGAACCCCAACGGCTCGCCCGCCGGCATCACCGGCGTCACCACCGCCGACGGCCGCTTCACCATCATGATGCCGCACCCGGAACGCGTGTTCCGCACCGTGCAGAACAGCTGGCATCCGGCCGAATGGGGCGAGAACGGCGGCTGGTACCGGATGTTCGCGTCCGCCCGCCGCTGGGTGGGCTGATCGACGCCGCCTGCCGCAGCGCAAAGCAAACGGAAGCCTACGGGCTTCCGTTTTTCATTCCTCGCCGCGGCGAAGAAACGTTCAACCGCCCGCCATCACCGGAAACAGCGTCAGCACCACCTTGCCCAGATTGCGGTTGTCCGCGACGTAAGCGTGCGCGTCCCGCACCTGGGTCCAGGGATAGCTGCTGTCCACCACGGCGCGCGCCCGGCCCTCCAGCAAGGCCGGCAGGATCAGATCGCGCAGCGCGGCGGCCAGCTCGGCCTTGACCGCCAACGGCTGCGGACGCAGCGTGGAGCCGATCAGGCTGATGCGCTTCATCAGCAGGCGGCCGAAATCCAGTTCGGCCTTCAGGCCGCCCATCAGGCCGATATTGACCAGGCGTCCATCCGGGTTCAACGCCTGCAGGTTTTCCGCCAGGTGGCTGGCGCCCACCGGGTCCAGCACCACGTCGGCGCCGCCCCAGGCCTTGACCCGCTCGCCGAAAGCCGGCGTCTCATGGTAGTTGAACACCTGGCTCGCCCCCAGTTCGCGGCAGAAGGCCAGTTTCTCGGCGCTGCCGGCGCTGGCGAAGGCTTCCGCGCCGAGCAGCCTCGCCAGCTGGATCGCCGCGACGCCGACGCCGCTGGCGCCGGCATGGATCAAGGCCCGTTCGCCGGCCTGCAGCCCGGCCTTCACCACCAGGTTGAACCAGGCCGTCATCCAGGCCTCCGGCAAGCCGGCGGCCTCCACCCAGGACAGCTGGTCGGGCTTGGCGATCGCCAGCGACTGGTCCAGCAGCGCGTATTCGGCATAACCGCCGCCCTCCACCAGGCCGAACACCGCGTCGCCCGGCTGGAAGGCGGAATCGCCGACCGCCTCCTCCACCACGCCGGCCACCTCCAGGCCCATCAACGGGCTGGCGCCCGGCGGCGGCGGATAGCGGCCCTCGCGCTGCATCAGGTCGGCGCGGTTGACGCCGGCCGCCATCACCCGCACCAGCAATTTGCCCGGCGCCGCGCGCGGCTTGTCCCACTCCCCCATTTCCATCGTTTCCACGCCGCCCGGCGCCTGCTGCACGATGGCCGACATTTTTTCCATTCGGACTTCCCCCTTGATTGATATCCGACAAATGCGGACATGCGCCCCGAGCGCAAGCGCCGCGTTGAAATAATCCGCATCGAAAAACATTGCCATGCGCTGGATCAAGCATCGCGCGCCGGCTTTGATTACAATCCTACGTCATGAGCGAGAACTGTTTCCATTGCGGTTTGCCGGTGCCCGCCGGCGCCAGCTTCCCCATCCGCTACCGCCAGCGCGAAGAGCCCGCCTGCTGCGCCGGCTGCCAGGCGGTGGCCGCCACCATCATCGAATCCGGCCTGTCCGACTACTACAAGCACCGCACCGAGGGCGCGGCCCGCGCCGAGGCGCTGCCGCAAGCGGTGCTGGAGCAGATCAAGCTGTACGACAGCGAGGAGCTGCAGCGCGGCTTCGTCCGCGTCGAGAGCGAAAACATCCGCGAAGCCTCGCTGATGCTGGAAGGCATCACCTGCGCCGCCTGCATCTGGCTGAACGAGCAGCACATCCGCCGCCTGCCCGGCGTGCTGGGCGTAGACATCAACTACAGCACCCAGCGCGCCCGCGTGCGCTGGGACAACGGCCGCGTGCAGCTGTCCGCCATCCTGGAGGCGGTGGCGGCGATAGGCTATCGCGCCCATCCCTACGACGCCGACCGCCAGGAAAAGCTGCAACAGAAGGAGCGCAAGCAGGCGCTGACCCGGCTGTGGGTGGCCGGCCTGTCGATGATGCAGGTGATGATGTACGCGGTGCCGGTCTATCTGGCGCCGGACGGCGACATCGCGCCCGATTTCCTGTGGCTGCTGCACTGGTCCAGCTTCATCCTGACGCTGCCGGTGCTGCTGTATTCGGCCCTGCCCTTCTACCGCAACACCTGGCGCGACTTGAAAACCGGCCGCGTCGGCATGGACACGCCGGTCAGCATCGGCATCCTCACCGCCTTCGCCGCCAGCTTCTGGGCGCTGATCCACAAGGTGGAGCATGGCATCTACTTCGACTCGGTGTCGATGTTCGTCTTCCTGCTGCTGGGCGGCCGCTACCTGGAAGGCATCGCCCGCCGCAAGGCCGGCGCCGCCAGCGAAAGCCTGGTCAAGCTGGTGCCGGCCTTCGCCCACCGGCTGGACAACTGGCCGCACAGCCGGGACAGCCGCGAGGCCACGGTGGCCGGCCTGAACCCCGGCGACGTGATCCTGGTCAAGCCCGGCGAAACCATTCCCGCCGACGGCGTGGTGCTGGACGGCCGCAGCGCCAGCAACGAATCGCTGCTCACCGGCGAGAGCCGCCCCATCGCCAAAGCGCCCGGCGACGCGGTGATCGCCGGCAGCGTCAACACCTCCAGCCCGCTGGTGCTGCGCGTGGAACAGGCGGGCCAATCCACCCGGCTGGCCGGCATCGTGCGGCTGCTGGACCAGGCGCTGGCGGAAAAACCCCGGCTGGCCGTGCTGGCCGACCGCTTCGCCAGCTGGTTCGTCGCGTTCTTGCTGCTGGCCGCCGCCGGCAGCTACATCGGCTGGCATTTCATAGACCCAGGCCGCGCGCTGTGGATCATGGTGGCGGTGCTGGTCATCTCCTGCCCCTGCGCGTTGTCGCTGGCCACCCCGGCCGCGCTCACCGCCGCCAGCGGCCGCCTGGCCTCGCTGGGCGTGCTGACCACCCGCGGCCACGCGCTGGAAACGCTGGCCAAGGCGGACGACGCGGTGTTCGACAAGACCGGCACCCTCACCCACGGCCAGATGCGGCTGCTGGAAACGCGCGGCCCGCTGGACGCGCACCGCGCGCTGGCTGTCGCCGCCGCGCTGGAACAGGGATCCGAGCACCCGCTGGCGCAGGCCATCCTGGCCGCCGCGCCGGCGGACAGGCCGCAGGCGGACGGCTTGATCAACCACCCCGGCGGCGGCGTGGCCGGCGGCGTAGACGGCCGCGAGTGGCGGCTCGGCTCCGCCCCCTTCATCGCCGCCTGGCTGGGCCGCGAAGTGGACGAGGACGCCGGCTGGCAGCCGGACTGCACCCAGGTGCTGCTGGCGGACGCCGACGGCGTGCAGGCCCGCTTCGCCATCGGCGACGCCTGCCGCGACGACGCGGCGGCGCTGATGGCCGAATTGACTCGCCGCGGACTGGCCGTCCATCTGCTCAGCGGCGACGGCGAAGGCCCGGTGGCCGGACTGGCCGCCAGGCTCGGCATCACGCGGTGGCGCTCGCGCGCGACGCCGGAAGACAAGCTCGCCTACGTCGCCGCGCTGCAGGCCAAGGGACGGCGAGTGCTGATGGTCGGCGACGGCGTCAACGACGCGCCGGTGCTGGCGCGCGCCGACGTGTCCATCGCCATGGGCGGCGGCACCGACGTCGCCCGCGCCAGCGGCGACATGGTGCTGATGGGCGACCGGCTGGGCCTGATCGGCGATTCCCTGGTCCTCAGCCGGCGCGCGCTGGCGGTGATCCGGCAGAACCTTGTCTGGGCGGCCGGGTATAATGTCGTCGCGCTGCCGCTGGCGATGCTGGGCCACGTCACGCCCTGGCTGGCCAGCCTGGGCATGGCCCTGAGCTCGCTGTTGGTGGTCGGCAACGCATTGCGTCTCGTCAAACGGAATCCCTGATGGAAAGCCTCTACCTGCTCATCCCGCTCAGCCTGGTGCTGGTCTTCGTGATCGGCGCCATTTTCTGGTGGGCCACCCGCTCCGGCCAGTTCGACGACATGCAGGGCCCCGCCCATCGCATCCTGATGGACGACGACGCCACCCACGAAGACGACAAGTCCTCGGGCTAAGCGCCCTGCCCACCCCATCCGGGTAAAATGCGCCGCAGCAGGCCTTTTCCCTTTCGGGGGGATGGCCTTTTGCTGTAAAATGCCGCGCCTTCAAGCATTAGCCAATCATGATTTGGCGCGGCGCAAGGCATCCGGGACTCGACGGGCGCCGACACGCCGCCCATCGCTAGTCCAAGGGCCTCCGTGAATACCATCCAAGCACTGGCCGGCATGCTGCTTCTCGTCGCCGCCGCCTATCTGTTTTCGACCAACCGCCGCGCCGTCAACTGGCGCACCGTGCTGATCGGCCTCGCCATCCAGAACGGCCTGTTCCTGCTGATCAACTACGTGCCCGCCGTCCACCACGGCGTCTCCGCCTTCGGCGCCGGCTTCGCCAAGGTGCTGAGCTTCGCCGGCGACGGCGCGGGCTTCATTTTCGGCGATCTGGCCAAACCCAGCGGCAAGCTGGGCTTCCTGTTCGCCTTCACCGTGCTGCCGGTGATCATCTTCTTCTCCGCCTTCAGCGCCCTGCTCTACCATTTCGGCATCCTGCAGCGCGTGGTCGCCGGCCTAGCCTGGGCGATGAAGCGCAGCATGGGCATCTCCGGCCCGGAAAGCGTAGTGGCCGCCGCCAACATCTTCCTCGGCCAGACCGAAGCGCCGCTGCTGGTCCGCCCCTACATCCGCCACATGACCCGCTCCGAACTGGCCTGCATCATGATCGCCGGCATGTCCACGCTGTCGGGCGGCGTGCTGGCGGCCTACGTCGCCTTTCTCGGCGGATCGGACACGGCAGAGCAGGCGCGCTTCGCCACCTACTTGCTGACTGCCTCCTGCATGAACGCGGCCGGCGCGGTGGTGTTCTGCAAGATCATGTTCCCGGAAACCTCGCCCGAGGCGCTGTCCAGCAGCAAGCTGCAGTCGTCCAGGGAAAAGAGCGAGGGCAATTTCGTCAGCGCGGTGGTGACCGGCGCGCTGGACGGCATGAAGATGGCCGCCGCCGTCGCCACCATCCTGCTGGCCATCGTGGCGTTGATCGCGCTGGCCAACTTCCTGGTGAAGGACGGCCTGGGCGAGCTGCTGGGCGTCAACGCCGCCATCCAGGCGTCCACCCACAGCATGTTCGACGGCCTGACGCTGCAATACCTGGTGGGCCAGGTGTTCCGCGTGTTCGCCTTCCTGATGGGCATCGGCTGGAGCGAGACGCTGGGCGTCGGCAGCCTGCTGGGGCAGAAGATCGTCCTCAACGAGTTCATCGCCTACATGGACCTGGCCAAGATGAAGGCCGCCGGCACGCTGTCCGCGCCGACGGTGATGATCTCCACCTTCGCGCTGGCCAGCTTCTCCAATCTGTCGTCGGTGGGCATCTGCGTGGCCGGCATCGGCGCGCTGGCGCCGGAGCGCCAGCAGGAACTGGCCGCCATCGGCATGCGCGCGCTGGCGGCGTCCATCCTCGCCGGCTTCATGACCGCGACCGCCAGCGGCCTGTGGCTGTCGCTGTTCTGAGCGGATCCGCGACTGACAGCAAGGCGGGAATCCGTTAGCATGCGGTTCCCGCCTTTTTCATAACCGGCCATCGTGAAAGCAGACTTCTCCTTCTTCGCCACCCGGCGCTTCCTGCCCTTGTTCGGCACCCAGTTCCTCGGCGCCTTCAACGACAATATGCTGAAAACCGCCATCGTGGTGCTGATCAGCTTCCATGGCCTGGAAATGATGGGCATGCCGCCGCAGCAGCTGGTCAACCTGGCCGCCGGCATCTTCATCCTGCCCTTCTTCCTGTTTTCCGCCAGCGCCGGCAAACTGACCGAGCGCTACGACAAGGCCCGCATCGCGCGCATGATCAAGCTGGCCGAGATCGTCATCATGCTGGTGGCCGGCGCCGGCTTCCTGCTGAAGTCCGCCGCCATCCTGCTGTCCGCGCTGTTCCTGATGGGCGTGCACTCGGCCTTTTTCGGCCCGCTGAAATACTCGGTGTTGCCGCAATACCTGAAGGAGCACGAGCTGGTGGGCGGCACCGGCCTGATCGAGATGGGCACCTTCCTCGCCATCCTGCTGGGCCAGCTCAGCGGCAGCCTGCTCACCCACAGCGGCGCGCTGATGATCGTCGGCGCGCTGCTCTTGGTCGCCATCCTCGGCTACTTCAGCAGCGCCACCATGCCCTCGGTCGCCCCCGGCGCGCCGCATCTGAAGCTGTCGTGGAATTTCCTCGGCGACTCGGTGCGGCTGATCCGCGAGGCCTGGCGCATCCACGACGTGCGCTGCTCGATACTGGGCATTTCCTGGTTCTGGCTGATGGGCGCGGTCTACACCACCCAGCTGCCCACCTTCACCCGGCTGCACCTGGGCGGCGACGCCGACGTCTACACCCTGCTGCTGGCGCTGTTCTCCATCGGCATAGGCGCCGGCTCCATCGCCTGCGCCAAGCTGTCGCGCGGCAAGCTGCAGCTGGGCATCGTGCTGTTGGGCAGCGCCGGCATGACGGTGTTCGGCGGCGATCTGGCGCTGGGCGCGATGCCGTCCTACCACGGCCCGCTGGCCTCGCTGCCGGCGTTTCTGGCCAAGGCCGGCAGCTGGCGCGCCATCGCCGACGTGTCGCTGCTGGGCTTCTTCGGCGGCTTCTTCACCGTGCCGCTGTACACCTGGCTGCAAACCGGCAGCCCGGACGCTTTCCGCTCGCAAGCGGTGGCGGCCAACAACATCATCAACGGCTTCTACATGGTGGCCGCCGCCATCGGCAGCGCGCTGATGCTGAAGTGGTACGACAGCATCTCCATGCTGCTGCTGGCCGTGGCCCTGCTCAACATTCTGGCCACCGCCCACCTGGCCTGGCGCGCGCCGGTGATCTGGCGCCAGCGACTGGACTGGCTGCGGGCGCTGCGGAACGGATAGGCGCCCGCCTGCCGTCAAAAAAAAACCGTCCCGGACCGGGACGGTTTTTTCATGCCGCCAGCCTCGCCGCGCTAGGCGAGCAAGGCGTCCAGCTTTCCGCCATTCCACTCAGACAGCAGGTTCCGGTCGGCGCCGTGCTTGATCAGCGCCGCCGCCATTTCCCGATTGCCGTATTTGACTGCGTTGTCCAGCATCGTTTCGCCGCTGTTCACATGCTCGAACGGCGCGTTCACCGCCGCCCAGCCGCGGGACAGGAACTGGTCCAGGATATAGACGCTGGCGCCATGCTCGCTCAAGGCATAGTTCAGCTCGTGGTAAAAGCCCGGCGGCGCGCTGGCAAAATCCCCAGCCTCGAAACGCCAGTTGCCCAGCAGGTGGGCCGCCACCGCGTCCTTGCCTTTATCGATGGCGTGCCACATCGCCGTCACCGCGTCGCCCTTGCTCGAAACCAGGCCGGACAAAGCCGGCAGGTTCACCGAATCCACCGCTTCCTTCAGCAGCATGGGACGCAGCGGGTGCTTGGCGTAATCCGTCGTCGCCATCAGGCGCGGGATATGGAACTCGGCCTGGAAGACGCTGTTCAGCACCCGGTCCAGCGCCTGGCCGGACTGCATGGCCTGGTCGAACACGTAGGCCTTGAAGGCCGCGTCCTTGCTGTCGCGCAGAAATTCGATCAGGTGCAACGCCACTGCGGCCTTCATGTCGCGATAGTTGAATATCGGGGCGTTCTGACGGTATTTGCCCTCGTGAATCCAGCGCCCCGTCTCCGCTCCCATCTGCGGGAAGCTGCCGACGAAATCCTGATGCTCGGCCTCGCGCCCGCCGGGCACCCGGTTGAAGAAGTGATCGGTCAGCGTCAGGTAGCCATGGCGGCACGCCGGCAGCGTGTCGGGGACGACGTAGGCGTTGGCGCCGAAGTCCATCGTGCTGTGCTTATGGTTCAACGGCTTGTCTTGCTTGCCCCGCCCGGAGAACTCCACCCCGAAGAACACGAAGTCATGATTGCTCAACAGCGCCTTGTCGCCGGCGAAGGTATTGCCGCCCGAGGACCGAGATTCCCGGGCCAGCAGATGATTGGACGCGATCGCCGCCGTCTTGCCGTCGTCCAGCGCCGCATTGGACTGGTGGCGGAAATGCCAGGCGCCGGTCATGATGCGTTCCTTCAGGCCGCGCTCGGCGGAGTCCAGCGCGCCCAGCCTGGCCTCAACCGCCGCCAGATTGCGCCGGGACAGGCCGTCCAGCCGCTGCAGGGCGCTGAAGCCGTATTGCCCGCGCTTTTCCAATGCGTCGCCGGTCGCCTCGAACAGCTTGCCGTTCGCGAACATCAGGCCATAGGACTGCGCCGCCACGGCCTTGCGCAGAAAGGCGCCGATTTTTCCGGCGGCAGCGGCCTCGCCGTCGCTGCCGGCCGAGACGTGCGGCAGCGGCGCGCGGCGGATGCCGCTCAGGCGGCGTCCGATCGCCGTCGGATCGCCGGAGCCGGCCTCCGGCGGGTTCAACTTCGACAAAGACGGGGAATGGTTTTCTACTCGCATCTGGCCTCGGCTCCAATATCATCGAGCGTACATTTTTATGAAATGCCCAAACCGGCGCTTGCAAAAACCAATCACCAGAAAGCTGGCCGCCAAAGGCTTCGAACCGCGCCTTGCGCCATGAGAAAAGCCCGCGATGGCAAAAACCATCGCGGGCCGGGGGCTTGCGTCAAACAGGCGGACGCCCGCCCGGCTCAGTCCCGCGCCAGCTTCGCCGCCGCGTCGCGCAGCGCGGTGCGCAGGCCCTCTTCTATCACCGGGTGGTAGAACGGCATGTCCAGCATCTGCTCTACGGTCAAGCCCTGCTGATGGCTCCAGGCCAGCAGATGGGCCAGGTTCTCGGCACGCGGGCCTATCATCTCGGCGCCCAGGAAACGGCCGGTCGCCTTGTCCGCATACACATGCAGCAGGCCCTTGTTGACGCCCATCACCCGGCTGCGGCCCTGATCCTCGAAGCTGACTTCCCCAACCGCGAAGTCCCCCTCCGGCAGATCGGCGAAGCGGCGTCCCACCATCATCATCTGCGGGTCAGAGAACACCACCGCGATGGGCGAGCGGCGCAGTCCAGCCGATACCGCCGGATAGGCGGCGGCGTTGGCGCCGGCGGTCTTGCCCTCGTCGGCCGCTTCGTGCAGCAGCGGCAGGATGTTGTTGGCGTCGCCGGCGATGAACACCGGCGCGCCGACGCACAGCAGCGTTTCCGGGTCGAACAGCGGCACGCCGCGGGCATCGAGCCGCACGCTGGTATTCTCCAGCCCCAGGCTGCGGACGTTCGGCGTGCGGCCGGTGGCGGCCAGCACGTAATCGAAGCGCTCCTCGACCTCTTCTCCGTCCAGGTTCACGTAGCGGATGCGCGCGGCATCGCCGTCATTGGCCATCTCCAGCACCTTGGCGTCCGGATCCAGATAGAACTGCTCGGACAAGGCCTGGCGGGCGTAGCCGCGCACCGCCGGATCGGACAGCGGGCCCACGCCGCCGCCCAAGCCGAACACGCGTACCCGCACGCCCAGCCGGGACAGCGCCTGGCCCAGCTCCAGGCCGATCACGCCGGGGCCGAACACCGCCACGCTTTGCGGCAGCGCATCCCATTCGAATACGTCGTCATTGACGATCAAACGGTCGCCGAACGCCTTGAACGGCGCCGGGACGGCCGGCGACGAGCCGGTGGCGATCACCACCCGCTTGGCCTGGACGATGGTGTGGTCATCGACCTGCAGCGTGGTGTTGTCGACGAAACGGGCATAGCCGGGCAGCTTGTCTTCGGCCGGAATGCCGTCCACGCTGCGCACCACGAAGCCGACGAAGCGGTCGCGCTCGCTGCGCACCCGGGCCATCACCTCGCGGCCGTCGATGCGGACCCCGCCATCCACATGCACGCCGAACATGTCAGTGTGGCCGGCGTGATGGGCGGCCTCGGCGGCGGCGATCAACAGCTTGGACGGCATGCAGCCGACGCGGGCGCAGGTGGTGCCGTAAGGACCGCCCTCGATGATCAGGGCGGAGGCGCCGCCGGCCTTGGCGGCGCGGTAGGCGGCGAGGCCGGCGGTGCCGGCGCCGATGACGGCTACGTCGATGTGGATGGTTTTCATGGTTCTTATCCTCTATCTGGCGGGGATGCGGCGCGGCACGCAGCGCGCAATGGGCATGCCGTCCCGCATCCCGGCTGGAAAAAACGGCCGGCAGGAGTACCGGCCCAAAGATTGCCGATGGCGTCAGGGCCCGAAACCATCGGCGACGAACGTCTTACTTGGCGAAGCGCTTTTCCACTTCGTCGGCGGAACCGATCAGCTCGCCGTTGATGAACACCTGCGGGGCGGTCATCGCGCCGGACACCGCGCCCAGCACCTTGCCGCGGATCTTGTTGTCCAGCGGCACTTCGACGAAGTCGTAGCCGTTTTCGGCCAGCACGGCCTTGGCGCGCGCGCAGTGCGGGCAGCCCACCTTGGTGAAGACGACCACTTGGTCAGGCTTCTTGGCGCTCGGGTTGATGTAGTTCAGCAGGGTGTCGGCGTCGGACACCTTGAACGGATCGCCCGGCTCCTGCGGCTCGACGAACATCTTGTCCACCACGCCGTCCTTGACCAGCATCGAGTAGCGCCAGCTGCGCTTGCCGAAGCCCAGGTCCTGCTTGTCCACCAGCATGCCCATGCCTTCGGTGAAGTCGCCGTTGCCATCCGGGATCATCACGATGTTCTGCGCTTCCTGGTCCTTGGCCCATTCATTCATCACGAAGGTGTCGTTGACCGATACGCACAGGATGGCGTCCACGCCGTTGGCGAAGAAGGCCGGCGCCAGCTCGTTGAAGCGCGGCAGGTGGGTGGAGGAGCAGGTCGGAGTGAACGCGCCCGGCAGCGAGAACAGGGCGACGGTTTTGCCGTCGAACAGCTCGGCGGTGGTAACATTCTTCCACTCGTTGTTTTCACGGATGCGGAAAGTGACGTTCGGTACGCGTTGGCCTTCACGATTTTGCAGCATGGCTATCTCCTTGAGGGTTGACTGCGGTTGTTAGCTATCGATGAGTGCATTCTGATAGCCATGACAAAATTCGTCTAATTGATTGTCACAAGACTTTTGATTGTCTTTTTCAATGCCCATCCTCCCCGCTGGGCAGCCCGCCCGCCGCGACGCTAAAATGGCGGCATCCGGCAACACCCAGCCTCAACAGCCATGCATATCACCGGCCTGCACCACGTCGCCATCATCGCTTCCGACTACGCGCGCTCGCGCGACTTCTACTGCCGCATCCTCGGCCTGAAGGTGATCGCCGAGAACTGGCGTGCCGACAGGCAATCCTGGAAGCTGGACCTGGCGCTGCCCGGCGGCGGCCAACTCGAACTGTTCAGCTTCCCCGCGCCCCCGCCCCGCCCCACCCGGCCGGAAGCCTGCGGCTTGCGCCACCTGGCGCTGGCCACAGCGGACGCGGAAGCCGCGCGCGCGCATCTGCGGGATCGCGGCGTGAGCGTGGAGGCGTTGAAAATGGATGAATACACCGGCGCGCGCTTTTTCTTCTGCGCCGATCCGGACGGTTTGCCGATCGAGTTCTACCAGGCCGCGCCAGCGGCCTGAAAACGCGGGCCATGAAAGCGAGCGTTCTGCGCCGCGGCCTGTCATATTGAAATAAACATCGCGCGCGCGGGACATCCCGCCGCCGCCGCGCCGCCCAGCTGCGCGGAGACTCCAACAGACGGAACGAAAATGAAAGCTTTGACCACCCCCATCCGCCTGGCGGGCCTGACCCTGGCCCTGGGCGCCGCCCTGCCCGCCTTCGCCGGCCCGGACGACACCCTGCTCTCCGCCCGCGACGCCTTCCGCGCCAATGACCTGGCCAAGCTGGCCGCCATCGGCGACAAGCTGCCGGACACCTATCCGCTGAAGGACTACCCCGATTACTGGCTGACCTGGAAGGCGCTGGACCGCAACGACGACGCCCAGGTGCGGCGCTTCCTGTCCCGGGTGCAGGAAGGCCTGATGCCGGAGCGGATACGCAACGAATGGGTGAAGAAGCTGGGCCAGCGCGAGGACTGGACCGCCTTCGCCGAGGAATGGAAGAAGCTGCCGGCGGAGGGCCGCGACGAGGAATCGAACTGCTATGGCCAATTGATGCAGCTGCGCCAAGGCCAGAAGCCCGACAACCTGGACCGTTTCCTGGAAGGCAAACCCGCGCCTGACGGCTGCAACCGGCTGATAGACATGGCCTACGCCCGCGGCGCGCTGAGCCAGGACTGGCTGTGGCGCCGCGCCCGGCTGCTGCTGGCCGGCAACTACCTGACCCAGGCGCGCCAGCTGGCCAGCGACACCCAATTGCCGCTCGACAACGCCGCGCTGAACAAGCCCGCGCTCGCCAGCCCGGCCACGCCGGGCGGCCAGGAGGCCATCCTCTACGACGTGGTGCGCAAGGGCAAAACCGATCTGGACGGCGCGGCGGCGATGCTGTCTCGCATCGGCGGCGAACTGACGCCGGACCGCGCCGGCTTCGGCTGGGGCCAGCTGGCGCTGCTGTCCGCCCGCAAACAGCAAGCCGGCCAGGCGCTGCAATGGTTTGAAAAGGCCGACCCGCGCCAGCTAACCACGGACCAGTGGGAATGGTGGGCGCGCTCGGCGCTGCGGCTGGAGCAATGGAGCCAGCTGGACGGCATCATCCGCCGCATGCCTCAGGATCTGGCGAGCAAGCCGTCCTGGCGCTACTGGCTGGCCCGTTCGCTGAAACAGCAGGGCAAGCCCGCCGAGGCCCTGCCGCTGTTCAGCCAGGCCAGCGTCGGCCACAACTACTACGCGCTGCTGTCGCTGGAAGAGCTGGGCAACAGCCTGTCCGCATCCGCCAGCAAGACCACGCCGACCAGCCAGGATGTCAGCAAGCTGAAGTCCGACCCGGCCATCCGCCGCTCGCTGGCGCTGTTGTCCGTCGCCGAAATCTACACCAAGCCCGAATTCCGCACCGACGCGCAGCGCGAATGGCGCTGGGCGATGCGCGGCCGCAACGACATGGAGCTGCTGGCCGCCGCCGAGATCGCGCGCAAGGAAGGCTTCTACGACATGGCCATCTACAGCGCGGAGCGCACCAAGGAAGAACACGATTTCTCGCTGCGCTACCTGACGCCCTATCGCGAAGTCACGCAGAAATACGCGCGCCAGCTGGACATCGACGACGCCTGGGTTTACGGCCTGATCCGCCAGGAAAGCCGCTTCATCACCATGGCGCGCTCCGGCGTAGGCGCCTCCGGCCTGATGCAGCTGATGCCGGCCACCGCCAAGTGGGCGGCCAAGAAGATCGGCCTCACCCACTTCGCGGTCAACGACATCGACACCAATGTCCAGCTCGGCACCTGGTACCTGCGCTACGTGCTGGACAATCTGTCCGGCAACCAGGTGATGGCCACCGCCGCCTACAACGCCGGCCCCGGCCGCGCCCGCAACTGGCAGGCCGACCGCGCGCTGGACGGCACCATCTACGCCGAGACCATACCCTTCAGCGAAACGCGCGACTACGTGCAGAAAGTGATGGCCAACGCCGCCTACTATTCCAGCACCTTCGGCCACGCCAATATTTCGCTGAAGAACCGCATGGGCATCGTGCCCTCGCGTTGAGGACGCCCGCCGTGATGAACGCAAGGAAAACGACATGACAGCGCTGAAAATCTGCCTGATAGGCGGCAGCGGCTTCATCGGCCGCCACCTGGCCGCCCAATTGGCCAGCCGCGGCCACCGCATCACCATCGCCAGCCGGCGGACCGGCTTGCCGGACTTCCGCGTGCTGCCGTCGGCCGAGCTGGTGTCCGCGGACATCCACGACCCCGGCCAGCTGGCCGGACTGATCGCCGGCCATGACGCGGTGGTCAGCATGGTCGGCATCCTGCACGGCAGCCGGGCACAGTTCGAAAAAGCCCATGCCCAGTTGCCGGAAAAGATCGTCGACGCCTGCCGGCGCCAGGGCGTGCGCCGCCTGGTGCATGTCAGCGCGCTGGGCGCCGCCCAGGATGCGCCCAGCGACTATCAGCAGACCAAGGCGCTGGGCGAGCTGGCCGTGGAATCCAGCGGGCTCGACTGGACCATCCTGCGTCCGTCGGTCGTATTCGGACATGGCGACGCCTTCCTCAACATGTTCGCCGGCCTGCAGAAACGGCTGCCGGTCCTGCCTTTGGCCGGCGCCGGTTGCAAGATGGCGCCGGTGTGGGTGGAAGACGTCGCCCGCGCCGTATGCGAGTGTTTGGCGCGCAAGGAAACCGAGGGCAGGAAGCTGGATCTGGCCGGACCAGAAACCTATACCCTGGCGCAACTGGCCCGCCTGGCCGGCCGCGCCAGCGGCCATCCGCGCCCGGTGTTCGGCCTGCCCTACGGCCTGGCCATGCTGCAGGCGGCGCTGATGGAATGGCTGCCCGGCCCGACGCTGATGAGCCGCGACAATGTCCGTTCGCTGCAATGGGACAATGTCAGCGACCAGCCTTTCCCCTCCGCCCTGCTGGGCTTCGAACCCGCCGCGCTGTCGGCGCTGGCGCCCGGCTGGCTGGCCGGCCGCGACCGCAACGACACCGCGTCCCGCTACCGCGCGAAGGCGGCGCGCTGATATGGAAATCTACATCGTCGGCGGCGCCGTCCGCGACCGTCTGCTGGGCCTTCCGGTCAAGGACAGGGACTGGGTGGTGGTCGGCTCTACTCCGGACGAGATGCTGGCGCAGGGCTACCGCCCCGTAGGCAAAGACTTCCCCGTGTTCCTGCACCCTGAAACCCAGGAGGAATACGCGCTGGCGCGCACCGAACGCAAGATTGCCAAGGGCTACCACGGCTTCACCTTCCATACTTCGCCCGAGGTGACGCTGGAAGAAGACCTGGCCCGGCGCGACCTGACCATCAATGCGATCGCCGAAGCGGCCGACGGCAGCCTGACCGACCCGTATGGCGGGCAGGAAGACCTGAAGGCGGGCGTGCTGCGCCACGTCAGCGAGGCTTTCGCCGAAGACCCGGTGCGCATCCTGCGGCTGGCCCGCTTCGCGGCCCGCTTCGATTTCGCGGTGGCGCCGGAAACCATGGCGCTGATGCGGCGGATGGTGGACGACGGCGAGGCGGACGCGCTGGTGGCGGAGCGGGTATGGCAGGAGTTGGCCAAGGGCCTGATGGAGGACAAGCCGTCGCGCATGTTCCTGACGCTGCGCGAATGCGGCGCGCTCGCGCGCATCCTGCCCGAGGTGGACGCGCTGTTCGGCGTGCCGCAGCGCGCCGACCACCACCCGGAGATAGACTGCGGCGACCACGTCATGCGGGTGCTGGACTACGCCGCGGCCGCCGGCCAGCCGCTGGCGGTGCGCTTCGCGGCGCTGGGGCACGACCTGGGCAAGGCGCTGACGCCGGCCAAGGTGCTGCCGCGCCACATCGGCCACGAAGAAGGGGGCATCGCGCCGCTGGCGGAACTGTGCCGCCGGCTGCGCGTGCCCAACGACTGCCGCGACCTCGCCCACATCACCATGGTGCACCACACCAAGGTGCACCGCGCGCTGGAACTGCGCCCCGACACCGTGCTGCGCCTGCTGAAGGACTGCGACGCGCTGCGCCGTCCCGAACGCTTCCTGCAGATGCTGGACGCCTGCCTGGCAGACACTCGCGGCAGGCTCGGCTTCGAACGCGCGCCCTATCCGCAAAAGGACTACCTGCAAGCGCAGCTGGCTGCTACGCTGCAAATTGACGCCGGCGCCATCGCCGCCGGCTGCGCCGACAAGGCCGCGATTCCGGCCACGATAGACGCCGCGCGCACCGCAGTCATCGCCAAGTGCAAGGAGGAATGGAAGGAGGACTGATGGACAACGGCTATCGCCTCGCCGCCACGCTGATGCGCGGCGGAACCAGCAAGGGGCTGTTCATCCGCGCGGACGCGCTGCCCGAAGACACCGAGCTATGGCAAACCCTGCTGCTGCGCGCGATCGGCAGTCCCGATCCCTACGGACGCCAGACCGACGGGCTGGGCAACGGCACCTCCCGCTCGACCAAGGTGGTGATCGTCAGCCCCTCCCGCCGCGACGACTGCGACGTCGACGCGCTGTTCGGCCACGTATTCACCGACGAGGCGCGGATCGACTGGTCCGGCAACTGCGGCAACCTGGCCGCCGCCGTGCCCTTGTTCGCGGTGATGGAAAAGCTGGCCCGGCCCGCCGACGGCGTCGCCACCATGGCCATCTGGCAGGCCAACGTCGGCAAGCGCATCCTGGCCGATCTGGAAATCTTCGAAGGCCAGGCCGTCTGGCAGGGCGACTTCCGCATCGACGGTGTCGCCTTTCCCGGCGCGCCGATCCGGCTGCGCTATCTGGACCCGGCGGGCGACTGCAGCGAGATGTTTCCCACCGGCTGCCTGGTCGACAAGCTGAAGCTGCCCGACGGCAGCCAGGTGGACGCCACGCTGATAGACGCCGGCAATCCCACCCTGTTCGTGCGCGCCCGCGACTTCGGCCTGAGAGGCCGGGAAAAGGCCGCCGACATCGATCAGGCCATCATGCGCCGGCTGGAAATGGCCCGCGCCGCCGCCACGGTGGCGATGGGGCTGGCCGAGGACATTTTCGCCGCCGGCCGCGAATACCCCGCCACCCCCAAGATCAGCTTCCTGTCCACCGACGACGACCCCGGCAGCGCGCTGCACGCCCGCGCGCTTTCCATGGGCAAGCTGCATCCCGCCTATCCCGGCACCGACGCCATCGCCCTGGCCTGCGCCTGCGCGGCGGAAGGCACGCTGCCGGCGGAGATGGCCGGCGGCGCCGTGCGCGGCATGCCGCTGACCTTCAGCCACCCCAGCGGCAGGCTGACGCTGGAGGCCGTTCTGGGCCAGGACCCGCTGGGCTGGAAAGTCGACGAGGTGGTGATGACGCGCACCGCTCGCCCGCTGATGCGCGGCGAGGTGTTCATTCCACAGGAGTGAACCTGCCCGGCCGCACGCAACGCGCGCTCGGGGGCATGCCCGGCGCCCGCCCCAGGCGGGCCAAAGGAAATCGACGTCCCATGCCGCGGTCGCGGGTCGCGATCTCAGGCCCGCCGGCCCTCGAGCTGCCTCACCCGCTCGAACAGGCAGACCGTGGCCGCCATCGCCACGTTCAGCGATTCGGCATGGCCCGGCATCGGGATGCGGATGCGCGCGTCGGCCAATGCCAGCAACGCGTCGCTGACCCCGGCGCCCTCGTTGCCGAACACGAAGGCCACCGGCCCCGTCAGATCATGCCCGTACAAGGAGCTGGAGCCCTCCAGATGCGTGACCAGCTTGCGTCCGCCAAACCGGCTCAGCTCGCCGGCCAGGTCGGCGTGCTCGTGGATGCGCAGCGCGAAATGCGCGCCCATGCCGGCGCGCAGCACCTTGGGCGAGAACACGTCGACGCAGCCCTTGGACAGGAAGACGTCATACACCCCCGCCGCCGCCGCGGTGCGCAGGATGGTGCCCAAATTGCCCGGGTCCTGGATATCTTCCAGCATCACCCGCGCGGCCTGCGCCGGCGGCGCTTCCGGACTGGGGCGCGGGCTCAGGGCCAGCAGTTCTCCGGCGCTGGCCAGCGCGGTCACCTTGGACATCACTGCCTCGGGCAGCGAGACCACCGTGCTGCCGGGCGGCAGGCTGTCCAGCAGCCTGCGGACCTCGGGCTTGCCGGCCGCGGCTTCGTTCAGGTAGATCCGCGACAGCTCGCCGCCCGCCTGCAGGCAGGATTCGGCCAAGTGTATGCCCTCCAGCACCATCACGCCCTCCTTGCGGCGGTCGCGGCTGTGCTGGACCAGCCGGGCCAACGCCTTGACTTCGTCGTTGTGGGGAGAGCTGATGGTCTTGGAGATGTAAGGCATATGGGTTCCGTCGATGCGGCGCGAAGCGAAGGGGCCGAGTTTACCCGCCCCGACGCCTTCTTGCATCAATGCTGGGCCAGACGGCTGACCAGATCCTTGAAGCGGTGGTAGGTGGCGTCGTCTATCGACCGGCCGCTGCGCGCGTTGTCGACATAGAACACCCCGCTGAGCTTGTGCCCGCCGAACAGCGTCATCAGCGCGAACTCGCCGTCGCCGATATGCTGGAAGAACTCGTCGTCGTAGCGACGGCTAAGCTGCTGCCTGACGTCGGCCGGCGCGTGGAAGCTTTGCGGCTTGCTGGCGAACACGCCGAAAAAGCTGCCCGGCTCCATGTCCACCTGCAGCTTGCGCAAGGGGCTGTCGGCGCCCACGCCCACCTGATAGCGCAGCTTCAACGCATGCAGATCGTGCTCGTAGTGATAATACAGCACGCGTTCGAACTTGAGATCGTTGGCCAGGAAACGGATGGACTCGCGTATCGCGCCCTCCAGCTGGTCTTCGCCGGACAGCGCCTCCGCCTTCTTCATCTCCGGCTTCTTCCCGCTGCTCGGCAACAGCAGCAGCGCGCGCGCCGGGAAGGTATAGCCGGCCACATGCGGGTGCTTGGCCACCTTGAGCGCCGCATGCACCACCGCGTTGTAAGCCATTTCCGGCATGCAGTTGATCATCTTGGCCGCGGTGTCCACGCCGACCAGCCAGGTGCTGCGCTCGATGCCCAGCTCCAGCGAATTCGCGGTGGCGATGGCCAGTTTCAGCAGCTGTCGCCGCTTGTTGGGCACGCCCGGCCCCAGCAGCGCGTTGAAGCCGCCGGGCAGCGGCATGTGCTTGACGAAGGCCTGCAGGATCTGGCCGTAATCGGCGTTGAAGGCCTCGGACATTTCCTGCAGCAGCGGCTTGTCCGGCAGACGGTTGCGCTGGATCATGTAGATGCAGGCGGGCAAGTTGTACAGCAGCGCGGAGACGAAGCAGTCCTCCACTTTCAGGTCGCCCATGATGGACAGCCATTCCTTGACGATCAGCGCCGCCACCCTGCCGCGCGCCATCCAGTCGCCCACCGCCTCGTAGACATCGGCGTCCAGCTTGCCTTCGGCGACCTCCAGGGCCTCTATGCGGTTGAAGCGGGCCACCACCGCCTCCAGCCCCATCAGCAGCAGCGTCTGCTCCACGGCCGGGACGCTCTCGTTGCGCTGCAAGGCGCGCGAGTTGCCCACCACCCGGAACAGATCGAGCAGCAGGAAGGGATCGGACAGGCAAAGATTGGCCAGATCGGTGAAGTTGATCAGGTCGCTGTGGCGGGCGCAGGCATCGCGCAGCTCGTTCAGCGTGTCGGGCAATATGGCCCAGCGCCGTTCGGCGATGGTCTTGGTCCAGTTATCGAGGTCCATTTGGATGGCGCCAGATCAGTAGTTCTTTTTGCAAAGGGCCTTCGAGCGGAATGCATTCATCCGGCGCGACGCCGGGCACGGGAAAAGTGTTGCTGATGAGCAGGCTCCCGGGCCGGCCCTCGGCGACGAACTTGCGCCAGACCCTGGGCATGGGTTCCGGCGACAGGAACACGTAGACCGCGTCATACCCCCCCCAATCCTCATTCCAGAAATTGCGGCAGGCGAATGCCAGCTGGCTCGGCTTCCCGGCCCGCAGCCAGCGCCAGCGCGCCAGCAGCCAGCTGCCGACGGCGTTCTCCAGCGCGCGCATGCGCAAGTCCGGCCGACGCTGCGACAACTGCAGGGCCAGCCTGCCGTCGCCGCAGCCGGCCTCGAGCAGGGACGCATCCCCGGCCAGGCGCTCGGCCAACCGTTCCGCGACCAGAGCCGCGGAACGATAGAGCGGCACCCGCTCCACCAGCGCGTTGCGGCCCAACGCCAGCGTCAGCAGCAGCGCCGCCAGGTACCAGCCCGGCGCGATGCCGGCCTGGCTGGCCAGCGCCGCCGCGGGCACAAACAGCCCATGCGCGATGCGCTGCCAGCTGGGCAGCCTCAGCAAGATGGCGAGCAGGCCGGCGAACAGGCCCTGCAATGCCGCCCATGGCAACAGATGCAGCGCGGGCGCGACGAACATCCAGGCGCAGGCGCAGGCCGACAGCTGCAGCAGCGGATGGCGCAGCCGCTTCATGCGCTCAGGGCTCGCCCTGCTGCGGCGCGGCCGGGGCCGCGCCTTCCGACGGCCCGCCTATCACGTCCTGGTTCATCTGCGGCTTGAAACCGTCGTTGAGTATCGACGATTCGGTGTCCTTGTTCAGCACCACGATGGTGATGCGGCGGTTCTCCGGACTGAACACGTCGCTCTTGATCAGCGGGTTGGCGGACGCCAGCCCGACCACGCGCAGAATCTTGTTCTCGGTCAGGCCGCCGGCCACCAGTTCGCGGCGCGCGGTATTGGCGCGGTCGGCGGACAACTCCCAGTTGCTGTAGCCGCCCTGTCCGCCGCCGAACGGCTTGGCGTCGGTATGGCCGGAAATGCTGATCCGGTTGGGCAGCTGGTTGAGTTCCGGCGCCAGTTGCTGCAGCAGCACCCGGGTATGCGGCAGCATGCGCGAGCTGCCGGAGTCGAACATCGGCCGGTTCTGCTCGTCGACGATCTGGATCTTCAGCCCTTCCGGCGTCATTTCCAGCTTGAGCTGGTTCTTGTACTGCTTGAACAGCTCGCTCTGGTCTATGGTCTGCTGGATTTTCTGCTGCAGCTGGTTCAGGCGCGCCTGCTCCTTCTGCTTCTGCATCACCTCTTCCTGCTTGGCGCCGGCCTTGTTGACCTGGCCGGCCTGCTTGGTGATGTCGTTGCCGCCGCCCTTGATCACCGAGGTGGCGTCTCCGGCGCCGGCGCCGCCGGAAAGCGCCACCTTCAGCGGCGTCTTGAAGTATTCGGAGATGCCGTTCAAGGTGCCCTGGGAAGCCGACCCCAACAGCCACATCAGCAGGAAGAACGCCATCATCGCGGTCACGAAGTCGGCGTAGGCGATTTTCCAGGCGCCGCCGTGATGGCCGTGCCCGCCTTTCTTGATTTTCTTGACGACTATGGGTCGTTGCGATTCGTCAGCCATTTCTGTCCCCTGCCCGGCTTATTTCTTCTGCTTGACGTGGTCTTCCAGTTCCTTGAACGACGGACGGTCCATCGAGGACAGCGCCTTGCGGCCGAACTCCACCGCCACTTGCGGCGCGTAGCCGTTCAGGCTGGCCAGCAGCGTCACCTTGATGGTCTGGTAGACGCGGGTGCCTTCCGCCAGCTTGTGCTCCAGGATGGTGCCCAGCGGTCCGACGAAGCCATAGGCCAGCAAAATACCGAGGAAGGTGCCCACCAGCGCGTGGGCGATCAGCATGCCTAGCTCCGACGGCGGCGCGCCCACCGATTCCATAGTGTGGACCACGCCCATCACCGCCGCCACGATACCGAAGGCGGGCAGGCCGTCGGCCAGCCCCTTCACCGCCGACACCGGGACTTCGCCCTCATGGTGGTGGGTTTCGATCTCGACGTCCATTAGGTTCTCGATCTCGAAGGCGTTGAGGTTGCCGCCCACCATCAGCCGCAGGTAATCGCAAATGAATTCGACCACGTGGTGGTCGTGCATGATGGTCGGGTATTTGGAAAAGACGGGACTGGCTTCGGGATTCTCGACGTCGGCCTCGATCGACATCAGGCCTTCCTTGCGCACCTTGGTCAGGATCTCGAACAGCAGGGAAAACAGATCCATGTAGAAGGCCTTGCCGTAAGGGCTGCCCTTGAACACGGTAGGGAGCGCCTTGGTGGTGGCTTTCAGCGGCGCGCCGCCGTTGGCGACGATGAAGGCGCCGATGGCCGCGCCGGCGATCATGACGACCTCCAGCGGTTGCATCAGCGCGGCGACATGCCCCCCTGCGGCGATGAAGCCCCCGAGCACCGAGCCCAGGATGATGAGATACCCGATTCCGACGAACATGCGCCAAGTCCTGTATTTGTTTTATTGCCCCATGCCGCTATTTGTATTACAGCATGCCTTTTTGCAATTCATTATAGAAATAATAGAAAAAGCGGGTGGAATTGTATCAACCCGCTTCATTCCCTGCAAAAAAGGCGGGGGCGAGGCCGCCCCCCACACCAGCATAGCCGGCGCTAAGCCAGCCCGCGCGCCTTCAGCGTCTGCTCGAATTCCTCCAGACAGCGTTCCGCCACCGCCAGCATCTCGTCCACTTCCGCCCGCGTCATCACCAGCGGCGGCGCCGACACGATGTGGTCGCCGCATGCCCGCATGATCAGGTTGTTGCGGAAGAAGATGTCGCGGCACAGCGTGCCGATCTCGCCGAAATCGGGGAACAGCTCGCGCTTCGCCTTGTTCTTCACCAGGGTGAACGCCTGCACCATGCCGACGCCGCGCACGTCGTCCACATGCTCGAAACGGCTGAAGGTTTCACGCCAGCGCTTTTGCATGTACGGGCCGATGTCGTCCTTGACGCGCTGGACGATGCCCTCGTCGCGCAGCGCCGCCACGTTGGCGTGGGCGACGGCGGCGCAGACCGGGTGGCCGGAGTAGGTGAAGCCGTGGTTGAAGTCGCCGCCGGCGATCAGGCCTTCGGCCACGCGCTTGCCGACAAAGACCGCGCCTATCGGCAGATAGCCGGAGGACAGGCCCTTGGCGGCGGTGAACAGGTCGGGCTGGAAGCCGAAATGCTGATGGCCGAACCATTCGCCGGTACGCCCGAAGCCGCAGATCACTTCGTCGGCCACCAGCAGCACGTCGTACTTGCGGCAAATGCGCTCGATTTCCGGCCAGTAGGTGGCCGGCGGGACGATCACGCCGCCGGCGCCCTGGATGGGTTCGCCGACGAAGGCGGCCACCTTGTCGGCGCCGATTTCCAGAATCTTCTCTTCCAGCCAGCGCGCGGCCACCACGCCGAACTCGTCCGGCGTCATGTCCTTGCCGTGCTTGTACCACCAAGGCTGCTCGATGTGGGCCATGCCCGGAATCGGCAAGTCGCCCTGCTCGTGCATGTACTTCATGCCGCCCAGGCTGGCGCCGCCGATGGTGGAGCCGTGATAGCCGTTCCAGCGGCCGATCAGCGTCTTCTTCTCCGGCTTGCCCTGCACGTCCCAGTAGCGGCGCACCATGCGGATCATGGTGTCCACCGATTCGGAACCGGAATTGGTATAGAACACGCGGTCGAAACCGGCCGGCGTCACTTCAGCCAGCAGGCTGGACAGCTCGACCACCGCCGGATGGGTGGTCTTGAAGAAGGTGTTGTAGAACGGCAGCTCTTCCATCTGCCGGCGCGCCGCTTCGGCAAAGTCCTTGCGGCCGTAGCCGACGTTCACGCACCACAGTCCGGCCATGCCGTCGATGATCTTGTTGCCTTCCGAATCCCACAGGTAGACGCCCTCTCCGCGCGTCATCACGCGCGCGCCCGCCTGGTTCAGCGATGCGGTATCGGTGAACGGATGCAGGTGATGGGCGGCATCCAGTTCGCGCCATTGGCTGGTCGTACGTTGCTTCTGCATAACACTTCCTTCCAGTTTTCTCCGACGAGGCGGGCCCTTGCCCGCCCCTCCTGCGCCTGCGGCGTCTTTCTATTCGTTTGTCCTGTCTGTTCCGCGATTCTAACCGCGAGCGGATGGTCCGCGCATCACACGTGCAGCAGCAGGAACTTGCGCTCCCACGGGCTGATCACGCGGAAATACTCGGAAAACTCCTTCTCCTTCATCGCCACGTACATCTTGACGAAGCGCGGCCCCAACACCTCGGCGATCTCGCTGCAGCCGGCCAGCTGCAGCAGCGACTCTTCCGAGCTGTTGGGGAATTGGTAGGGCAGCTCGTAAGCGTCGGTCTGCCTGGGCTCGGTCGGCCGCAGCTTGTTCACCATGCCCAGGTAGCCGCAGGCCAGCGTGGCCGCGATCGCGATATAGGGATTGACGTCGACGCCGGGCACCCGGTTTTCGATGCGGCGCGCGGCCGGCGACGAATGCGGGATGCGCAGCCCGACGGTGCGGTTGTCGTAACCCCATTCGACATTGGTCGGCGCCGCGGTGTAGCGAGACAAACGACGGAATGAGTTCACGTAGGGGGCGAACAGCGGCATGGTCTGCGGCACGTATTTCTGCAGGCCGGCGATGAAATGGAAAAAGATGTCGGACGGGCTGCCGTCCTCGTTGGTGAACACGTTGCGGCCGGTGTTCTTGTCCACCAGGCTCTGGTGGATGTGCATGGCGCTGCCCGGCTCGTTCTCCATCGGCTTGGCCATGAAAGTGGCGTACATATTGTGGCGGAACGCCGCCTCGCGCACGGTGCGCTTGAACAGGAACACCTGGTCGGCCAGCTCCAGCGGATTGCCATGCAGGAAGTTGATTTCCATCTGCGCAGTGCCGATCTCGTGGATCAGCGTGTCCACTTCCAGGTTCTGCGCGTGGCAATAGTCGTAGATGTCCTCGAACAGCGGGTCGAACTCGTTGACTGCGTCGATCGAGTAGGAACGACGGCCGAATTCCGCCCGACCGGTGCGGCCGATCGGCGCGGCCAGCGGGATGTCCGGGTCGGGGTTGGGCGACAGCAGGTAGAACTCCATCTCCGGCGCCAGCACCGGCTCCAGACCCATCTCGTCGAACAGGCCCAGCACGCGCTTGAGCACATTGCGCGGCGCCACGTCCACCGGGCTGCCGTCGGCGCGGCAGCAGTCGTAAATCAATTGCGCGGTCGGGTCCACCGCCCACGGCACGTAGCGCAAGGTATTCGGATCGGGCTCCAGCACCATGTCCGGATCGGTCAGATCCAGCAGGCTGTCGTCGGGATAGTCGCCGGTCACGGTCTGGATCAGCACCGCCTCGGGCAGACGCATTTCCGGGTCGGAAACGAACTTGTCCTTGGGCACGATCTTTCCGCGGGCGATGCCGGTCATGTCCGGCACGATGCATTCGACTTCGGTGATGCGGTGCTCTCGCAACCACTCGTTGATCTGGTGATTCATAACGCTTCCTCTATGGTCTCCCCGGCCGCTGGCTGCGGCTCTGGATCGGGAGGTGCTACTTTATGAGTCATCAAGACTCGCGCCGGGTTCCTCGTCCGGCGCGCATGGGGATTCATCCCTTGCGGCTTTCCCTCCTTGCCCGGCACGCCTCGCCGAAGGCATGGAAAATGGCCATGGACAGCGGATTGTCCCAGTACAGCCATTCCGGATGCCATTGCACGGCGAAAGCGAAACCCTTGGAATTGCGGACCCGGTAGGCCTCCACCAGGCCGTCCTCGGCATGCGCCTCGGCGATCAGGCTGGGCGCCAGCCGCTTGATGCCCTGCTGGTGCAGCGAATTGACCATCGCCTCGCGCGCGCCGGACCACTCCGCCAGCAGGCCGCCTTCGACGAAGCCCACCCGGTGCGCCGGCGCGTACATCGCGGCAATGTCGTCGCCCTCCGCCTCGCGGTGGTCGCGCAGTCCAGGCTCTTCCTGCACGTGCTGGTGCAATTCGCCGCCCAGCGCGACATTGATCTCCTGGAAGCCGCGGCAAATGCCCAGCAGCGGCACGCCCTCCTCCAGCGCCAGTCGGATCAGCGGCAGCGTGGTGGCGTCGCGGCGCGGATCGTGCAGCGTGCCGGCACGGCTATTGGGCCCGCCGTAATGGCGCGGCTCCACATTGGACGGCGAACCCGGCAGCAGCACGCCGTCCAGCGTCGCCAGCGTGGCGCGCAGCAGCTGCTCGTCGCCCAGCGACGGGATCAACACCGGCAGGCCGCCCGCTCCGCCGGCCGCCGCGGCGATGTATTTGTCGCCCACCGCGTGGAACGGCAACAGACCGATCATTTTCAGATCGCACGGGATGCCTATCATTGCTTGCGACATGGCTTGCAGCGCTCCTTGTCAGTTTGCGGCCTTGATGGCCTCTATCGGATCGACGTAGGCGTGGCCCAAATCGCGGGCCACCGCCTGGTATGTAACCCGCCCGCGGCAGACGTTGAGGCCGTTGCGCAGGTGGGCGTTGTCCAGCAGCGCCTGGCGCCAGCCCTTGTTGGCCAGCTCCAGCGTATACGGCAGCGTGGCGTTGGTCAGCGCCTGGGTGGAGGTGCGGGCGACGCCGCCGGGCATATTGGCCACACAGTAGTGGACGATGCCGTCCACGGTGTAGATCGGGTCCTGGTGGGTGGTCGGCCGGCTGGTTTCGAAACAGCCGCCCTGGTCTATCGCCACATCCACCAGCACCGCGCCCGGCTTCATCGTCTTCAGCATCGCGCGCGTCACCAGCTTGGGCGCCGCCGCGCCGGGCACCAGCACCGCGCCGATCACCAGGTCGGCGTCGCGGATGCTGTCGTCTATATTGGCGCCGTTGGACATCAGCGTCTTGATGCGGCCGCCGAACACCATGTCTATCTCTTTGAGCCGGCTCAGGGACTTGTCCAGGATGGTGACGTCTGCGCCCGCCCCCATCGCCATCCGCGCGGCGTTGAGCCCCACCACGCCGCCGCCTATCACCACCACTTTGGCCGGGGCCACGCCGGGCACGCCGCCCAGCAACACGCCGCGGCCGCCCTGGGCCTTTTCCAGCGCGTGGGCGCCGGCCTGGATCGCCATGCGGCCGGCCACTTCGGACATCGGCGCCAACAGCGGCAGGCCGCCGCGCTCGTCGGTGACCGTTTCATAGGCGATGGCCACCGAGTCGGACTCGATCAGCAGCTTGGTCTGTTCCGGGTCCGGCGCCAGATGCAGGTAAGTGAAAAGAATCTGGCCCGGACGCAGCATCCTGCACTCCACCGGCTGCGGCTCCTTGACCTTGACGATCATGTCGGCGCGCTCGAACACCTCTTCGGCGTTGGAGGCGATGGAGGCTCCGGCCTGGATGTATTGCTCGTCGGTAAAGCCTATCGCGAGACCCGCGTGGGTCTGCACCAGCACCTTGTGCCCGTTCGCCACCAGCTCGCGGACACCGGACGGGGTCAGACCCACGCGGTACTCGTGGTTTTTGATTTCCTTCGGAACGCCGATCAACATAGTCGCCTCCAAACTGGTTTTTTTGCCCTGATCAGGGAGACAAACGCCGTTTAAGAAAATTCACATCGCGCTTGCCCTTTCAACTTGATTCTGACTATAAAATCTGGCCGTTGCAAAGATATTCGATTTTGCGACGCAGCAAGCACATTTGCCTTCTATCGCGCTACAATGCCACAGTTGTCTAAAATTATTAACATACTGATGGAGCAGGAAGAATGGACGTCGGCGCACGCTTGAGAATGGTCAGGACACGGTTCGGTCTGTCGCAAAGAGAGCTGGCCAAACGCGCGGGCGTCACCAACGGCACCATCTCGCTGATCGAGCAGAACCGGGTAAGCCCTTCGGTCAGTTCCCTCAAGAAGGTGCTGGAAGGATTACCGATCACGCTGGCAGAATTCTTCACTTTCGACGCCGAGCCGGCGCAGCCGCGCGTGTTCTACCAGGCGGACGAGCTGCCCAACCTCGGCAACGAGGACATCAACCTGATGCTGGTGGGCACCGCCCACGACAAGCGCGACATCGCCATCCTGCGGGAGCGCTACCTGCCCGGCGCCGACACCGGCCCAGACATGCTGGTGCACGAGGGCCAGGAAGGCGGCGTCGTGATACGCGGCAGCATAGAAGTGACGGTGGGCAACGACAGCCGGGTCCTGGGGCCGGGCGACGCCTACTACTTCGACAGCAAGCTGCCGCACCGTTTCCGCAATGTCGGCGACGACATCTGCGAAGTGGTGAGCGCCAGCTCGCCGCCCACATTCTAAAAGGGGAAGCCTCGTGAAGCTGGCTTACACCATCATTTACGTGCCGGACGTGCCGGCATCGCTGCGCTTCTTCGAAGCCGCCTTCGGCTTCAAGCGCAAATTCCTGCACGAATCCGAAACCTACGGCGAGCTGGACACCGGCGAGACCACGCTGTCCTTCGCCCAACACGAGCTGGCCGCCGGCAACCTGCCCGACGGCCACGTCCGCGCCGACCAATCCGCCAGGCCGCTGGGCATGGAGATCGGCTTGGTCACCGACGACGTGGCGGCCGCCCATGCGAAAGCGCTGGCACACGGCGCGGCCGAGCTGTCGCCGCCGAAGACAAAACCCTGGGGGCAGACCGTGTCCTACCTGCGCGCGCCCGACGGCGCGCTGATCGAACTTTGCAGTCCCGTTTCAGCCTGAAAGCTTAATTCCGCTCAACAACATCACTCGACGAGGAGAGCAGCATGGCCCGCAGTCACGCCGAATGGAAGCAACTTGCAGCAGAACTGAAAATTGAAGGCCGCGCCTTCATCAACGGCGAATACCGCGACGCCGCCGAAGGCAAGCGCTTCGATTGCGTCAACCCCGCCAACGGCGCCAAACTGGCCGAAATCGCCCACTGCGGCGAAGCCGAGGTGGAAGCCGCGGTCAAGGCCGCCCGCCGCGCGTTCGAATCCGGCGTCTGGTCCGAACTCGCGCCGCTCAAGCGCGCCGCCGTGCTCAAGCGCTTCGCGGCGCTGATCCGAGAGCACGCCGATGAACTGTCGCTGCTGGAGACGCTGGACGTCGGCAAGCCCATCGGCGACACCACCGCCGTCGACGTGCCCGCTTCCGCCTACTGCGTGGAATGGTTCGCCGAAGCGATCGACAAGGTGGGCGGAGAGGTCGTGCCGGTTGATCCCAAGCTGGTCGGCCTGGTGACCCGCGAGCCGATCGGCGTGGTAGCTGCGGTGGTGCCGTGGAACTTCCCCATCCTGATGGCGAGCTGGAAGTTCGGCCCGGCGCTGGCCGCCGGCAACGCCGTCATCGTCAAACCGTCGGAAAAATCGCCGCTGACCGCGATCCGCATCGCCGCGCTGGCCAAACAGGCGGGCATCCCCGACGGCATCTTCCAGGTGCTGCCCGGCGCCGGCGACGTCGGCCGCCTGCTGGCGCTGCACATGGACGTCGACTGCGTCGCCTTTACCGGCTCCACCAACGTGGGCAAGCTGATCGCCGGCTACGCCGCCCAGTCCAATCTGAAGCGGGCATGGCTGGAGCTGGGCGGCAAGTCGCCCAACATCATCCTGCCGGACTGCCCGGACCTGGCCCGCGCCGCGCGCGCCGCCGCCAGCGGCATCTTCTACAATATGGGCGAGGTCTGCACCGCCGGCTCGCGCGTGCTGGTTCACAAGGACATCAAGGAACGCTTCCTTGAGGAATTCAAGAAGGCCGCCGCCGGCTTCTTCCCCGGCGATCCGCTCGATCCAGCCACCAGCATGGGCGCCATCGTCGACGACATCCAGTACCGCAAGGTGCTGAACTACATCGACAAGGGCTTGAGCGAAGGCGCCAACCTGCTGCTGGGCGGCAAAGCCGTGCACACCGACAAGGGCCTGTTCATCGAACCCACCGCCTTCGACTGCCCCAGCGACGACCTGACCATCTGCCGCGAGGAAATCTTCGGCCCGGTGCTGTCGGTGATCACCTTCAGCGAGCTGGACGACGCCATCCGCATCGCCAACGACACGTCCTACGGCCTGGCGGCCGCGGTGTGGACCTCCAACGTCAGCACCGCCCACCAGGTGTCGCGCCGCCTGCGCGCCGGCACCGTGTGGGTGAACTGCTACGACGAGGGCGGCGACATGAACTTCCCGTTCGGCGGCTACAAGCAATCCGGCAACGGCCGCGACAAATCGCTGCACGCGCTGGAAAAATACACCGAGCTGAAGAGCACCTTGATCAAGCTGTAATCTCTCGCGCCGGCCGGGCTTGGTCCCGGCCGGCGCGCCTCCCCGTTGCCGACGCCCCCAAGCCGGCCGCAACGCGTCCATTCCCGTCAGTCTTGCCGCTTCGTCCGCCTTGAGACTGTTGCGCCAGGCATGGCAAACGCCTTTGTCGCCGGCAGTCGGAGGTAGCGCCCTCCGGCGGCATGGCTATTATTGAAATCAAAGGCTTCCGGGTGGCGTGCCAGCATGCAGCGAATCTACAGACTTGCCGTTGTCGGCCTGGCATGGCCGGCGTCCTTTGTCCATGCGGCGGAAAGCCACTCCGTCTGCGCATCCGGCCCGCTCAAAGAAGGCTGGGCGGCAATACAAAGGTGATATACGACATGCGGCGAAACATCCGGCTCTTGCTTGTCCTGCTCTTCTCCACGGCCTGTCAGGCAGCGGCCATTCCCGCCTGCCCCAACGGCCCGCTCAAGATCGGCTACTACAAGATCGGCGCCGCTTACCGCGACGGGAAGGGCTACGACGTCGACATGGTGCGCGAGCTTGCCCGTCGGCTGGGCTGCCCCATCGCCAACGAAACCGAACTCCCCCGGCTGCGCGCGCTCAAGATGCTGGAAACCGGGCAGATAGACGTCAGCGCCTCCACGCTGGCCACGCCCGATCGGCTGCAGTATGCGTGGATCTACCAATACAACCATGCCAAGAACATGGTGCTGCTCAACCCGGCCATCCAGGCCAGGACGCTGGCCACGCTGCTCGAAGACCCGGCCTTGCGCTGGGGCGCGATACGCGGCTACCACCACGGCCCGTCGCAGGACAAACTGCTGGAAGAGCTGAACGCCCGCCACAAGGTGGTGATCGCCAACGACGAAGACGATCTGTACAAGATGCTGGGCAACGGCGTGGTCACCGCCGTCTTCGCCCAGCCGTTCAGCTACGGCCGCTGGTTGCGCGAGCTGCCTAACCCCAACCAGATCGTGGTGCTGGACCTGTACCCGGAGACCGACATGGTCGCCAGCGGCCTGGCGCTGAGCAAAGCCCGGTTCAGCCGCGAAGCGGCGGAAAAATGGCACCAGGAGCTGCTCAAGATGTACCAGGACGGCAGCCTGTACGACATCATGCGCCGCTATCTGAATGAGAGCGCCGCCAGGCAGATGATGCAGAAACCGATAGAATGACAATGCTCAAACTTCCGCTTGGCCGGCTGGCCCGCCTGCTCATTCCCGCCCTTTTCCCGCTGGTCGCGCAGGCCAATCCCGCTTGCCCCCAGGGTCCGCTCGTCATCGCCTATTACGATTTCGGCGTCGCCTACCATCAAGGGAAGGGCTACGACGTCGACCTGGTGCGGGAACTGGCCAGGCGGCTGGACTGCCCGATACGCGCGGAAGCCGACTACCCGCGCATCCGCGCGCTCAAGCAGCTGGAACTCGGTCTAGCGGACATCGGCGCCTCGACCTTGATCACGCCGGAACGGCAGCGCTATCTGTGGCTGTACCCCTACAACCACAGCAAGAACATGGTGCTGTTGCCGCGCGGCAGCCGCGCCGACTCGCTCGACGACCTGCTCAAGTCGCCCGCGCTGCGCTGGGGCGCGATACGCGGCTACCGCCACAGCCCCGCCCAGGACAGGTTGCTGAGCGAACTGGCCCAGCAACGCAAACTGGTGATCGCCGAAAGCGAGGACGATCTGTACCGGATGCTGCTCAACGGCCTGGTCGATGCCGCCCTCGCCCATCCCATCAGCTACGACCCATGGTTTCGCGCGCACCGTGCCGAGCAACTGATCAACGTGCGCGATTTTTTCCCCGACGCCGAAACCATCGCCGGCTCCATCGCGCTGAGCAAGGCGCGTTTCGCTCCCGCCGCCGCCGAGCTCTGGCACCAGGAGCTGCGCAAGATGTACCGCGACGGCACCTTGCGCGCGATCCTGCGCCGCTATCTCAGCGAAACCAGCGTCGACCAGATACTGAAGCAAGCGCTGGAATGACGCGGACGCGACAAAGCCCGGTTCCAAGAACCGGGCTTTGACGTTGACCTGGCTTACAGCGCCAACTTGGCGATGGCCTCCTTGGCCAGGTGGATGGAAGTGGCGCGCTTGTCCGGGCCCATGCCGATGGCTTCGGCGCGGATGATCTCCACGTCGCTGACGCCCAGGAAACCCAGCACCTTCACAACGTAATCCTCCTGAAAGTCCATCAGGCTGCCCTGCTCGCCGCTGTGCACGCCGCCGCGAGCGGACACCAGCACCACCTTCTTGTTCGGCACCAGGCCCACCGGGCCGTTCTCGGTGTATTTGAAAGTGCGGCCGGCGGCGGCCACGCGATCGATCCAGCTCTTCAGCTGCGTCGGGATCGAGAAGTTGTACATCGGCGCGCCGATCACCAGCACGTCGGCGGCGATGAATTCCTCGATCAGTTGCTCGCTGAGCGCGGCTTCGCTGCGCTGGGTCGCGGTCCAGTCGGACTCGGGGGCGAAACGCGCGCCGACGATCTCGCCGGACAGGTGGGCGATCGGGTTGGCGGCCAGGTCGCGATAGCTGGTTTCCACATTGGCGTGGCGCTGGCGCAGGGTGTCGGCGACGACGGCGGACAGTTCGCGGGTCACGGAGTTGTCGGCAAGGATGCTGGAGTCGAGGTGGAGCAGTTTCATGGTTCGGTTCCTTCGGGGTTCGATTGCGATGAGTGGATGATAGATATCCGCAACAATCTGGACTAGTCTGCTAAAATCGAAAACATTGTTCTACCAGTGAGACAATCATGCAGGACCTGAACGATCTCCTGTATTTCGCCAAAGTCGTCGAACACGGCGGCTTCATGGCTGCCGGACGGGTGCTGGGCATTCCCAAATCCAAACTGTCCCGCCGCGTGGCCGAGCTGGAAACCAGGCTGGGCGTGCGCCTGCTGCAGCGAACCACGCGCCGGCTGTCGCTGACCGAGATCGGCGGCCAGTACTACCAGCACTGCCAGGCCATGCTGGCTGAAGCCGAGGCCGCCGACGAAGCGGTGCTGCACAGCAGCGCCGAGCCGCGCGGCCTGATCCGCGTCAGCTGCCCGGAACTGCTGTGCAAGACCATGCTCAGCCTGGTCCTGCCGCGGTTTCTCGCCCTTCACCCGCAGGTGCGGGTCACGCTGGACTCCACCAACCGCCGGGTTGATCTGGTGGAGGAAGGCGTGGACGTGGCGATCCGGGTCCGCAACGTGATCGAAGACAGCGCCAGCCTGGTGGTGCGCCGGCTGGGCAGAAGCCGGGTGATCCTGGTGGCCAGCCCCGCCTTCCTCGAAATCCATGGCGAGCCGAAGACGCCGGAGCGGCTGGCCGCGCTGCCGGCGCTGACCATGAGCCGGCCGGACGGCCGCGGCCAATGGGTGTTGCTGGACAATGTCGGCCAGAGCTACACCATCCACCTGGACGCGCCGCGGCTGATGACCGACGATATGATCGTGCTGCTGGAAGCCGCCGCCGCCGGCGTCGGGGGTCACCGCGCTGCCGGCCAACGTCTGCCACCAGGCGCTCGCGGATGGACGGCTGCGGCACATCCTGCCGCAGTACGACTTCCCCTGGGGCATCCTGCATGCGGCCTTCCCCACCCGGCGCGGCTTGTCGCCGGCGGTGCGCGCCTTCATCGATTTCGTCTCGGAGCAGTTGATCAGCGAAGAGATGGCCGGCGACTGGCAGCGCGCCGATATCCGCCCGGCATGACAATTGCTTCAGTCCCGCTTTTCCATACAGGATTGCCGAAGACATGTTCACGCTGCGCCCGCTGGCCGAAACCGACTCGATCGAACAACTGACCGCGCTGCTGCACCGCGCCTACGCCCAGCTGGCGGCGATGGGCCTGCGCTACACCGCGGTGGACCAGAGCGCGGCCGTCACCCGCCGCCGCATCGCCGGCGGCTACTGCCTGCTGGCGTGGCATGGAGACGAGCTGGTCGGCACCGTTACGGTGCATCATCCGCGGCCCGCCTCGCCCTGTCCGCAATTCCGCCAGCCGGACGGCGCGGTGCTGATGCAGTTTGCCGTCGATCCCGCCTGGCAAGGGCAAAGACTGGGCTCGCGGCTGATGGACGCCGCCGAGGACTGGGCCCGCCGCCAGGGCTATCGCCGCATCCGCCTGGACACCGCCGAACCCGCAACCCATCTGGTGGAGCGTTACCTCAAACGCGGCTACCGCGTCGAAGCGCCGCTGCAATGGCCGGACAAAGCCTACGCCAGCGTGGTGATGGTGAAGGAACTGGAAGCGGCCGCCGCGACTCGAACCCTTGTTTGCACCGCAACAAATTGAGGGCTGCGCGCCACACATCGTCGCCAGGCCATTCGCATTTATTGCATCGCAGCAAATAACGAGTACAGTGACGGCCATGGCTCTCAACGGGCCGTCGCATCGCGTCTTTTCCTACCGTTCAAGAACAAGGGGTTGCAATGTGGTCGACTGCTGCAGTTCAAGGCGGGAAGCTCCCGTTTCCTCAACCGTTGTTTGATTACTGGCTGGACGCCTGCCAGCGCGGCGTCCTGTACTGGGATACGCTGTACCGGCGCGGCGCCACCTATCTGGAGCACTGCGAGAGCGGCAAGCCGCCGGTGCTGGTCTTCGACTACCGTATCATCATGGACGGCAGGGAACTCCCCGACCCGGCCAACTACGCGCTGGCGGCCATCGTGCCGCCCGCAGCCTGCCCGCCCACCGATCCCGCCAAGCGCCCCTTCGTCGTCATCGACCCCCGCGCCGGCCACGGCCCCGGCATCGGCGGCTTCAAGATGGACAGCGAGATCGGCATCGCGCTGCAGCAAGGCCACCCCTGCTATTTCGTGATGTTCTTCCCGCAGCCGGTGCCTGGCCAGACCATAGAAAGCGTGGCCAAGGCCGAGGGGCATTTCCTCAAGCGCGTCAACGAGCTGCATCCGGACAGCGACGGCAAGCCTTTCGTGATCGGCAACTGCCAGGGCGGCTGGGCGCTGGCCATGCTCGCGTCCGTCGCGCCGGAACTGGTCGGCCCCATCCTGCTGGCCGGATCGCCGCTGTCCTACTGGGCCGGCGTGCGCGGCAAGAATCCGATGCGCTACGCCGGCGGACTGACCGGCGGCACCTGGACCGCCTCGCTGGCCGGCGACCTGGGCAACGGCCATTTCGACGGCGCCCACCTAGTGGAGAATTTCGAAAAGCTGGACCCGGCCAACACGCTGTGGAAGAAGTCCTACAATCTGTACGCCAAGGTGGACACCGAACCGCAGCGCTACCTGGATTTCGAGCGCTGGTGGGGCGGCCATTACCTGCTGAACAAGGCGGAAATGGAGTGGATCGCCCAGAAGCTGTTCGTCGGCAACGAGCTGGTGCACGGCAAGATCACCAGCCACGACGGCAAGGTGCGGGTAGACATGCGCAACATCCGCTCGCCCATCATGGTGTTCGCCTCCTGGGGCGACAACATCACGCCGCCGCAGCAGGCGCTGAACTGGATCGCCGACCTCTACGACAACGTCGAGGACATCCGCAACAACGAGCAGACCATCGTCTACTGCCTGCACAACAAGGTCGGCCACCTGGGCATCTTCGTGTCCGCCGGCGTGGCCAACAAGGAACACAGCGAATTCGCCAGCGCGCTGGACCTGGTCGACGTGCTGGCGCCCGGCCTGTACGAGGCCATCATCGAGGATATCGCGCCGGACGCGCCCGGCCAGGAATACATCGAGGGGCGCTACATCATCCGCTTCGAGGCCCGCGACGTGTCCGACATCCTGGCGCTGGACGACGGCCGCGACGACGAGCGCGCGTTCGAGGTGGTGAAGCGGGTGTCGGAGATCAATCAGGGCGTCTACGACCGCTACGTCTCGCCGGCGCTGCGCGCCGCCGGCACCGAGGCTGGCGCCCGCCTGCTGCGGGAGTTGCACCCCGCCCGCTTCGAGCGCACGCTGATCTCGCCAAGAAATCCCTGGCTGTGGTGGCTGCCCGGCCTCGCCGCCAAGGTGCGCGAACAGCGTCGCCCCGTGTCCCAGGACAACCCGCTGTGGCAGTGGCAGGAACAGGTGTCGGACTTCATCGTCCAGTCGCTGGACCATTACCGCGACCTGCGCGACGCCGCTCAGGAGCAACTGTTCCGCTCGATCTACGAATCGCCGCAGCTGGCCACGCTGGTCGGCGTGGCCCCCGCCGGCGAGCCGCGCAGCCAGGCCCTGGCCTGGGAAACCCGCGAGCTCGCCCGCCTGAAGCGCGAGGCGCTGGATCCCAGCTTCGAACAGGGCACGCTGGCAGACGGCTTCGTGCGGCTGCTGCTCTACGTCAGCATCGGCATCGGCGTGGTGGACGAGCGGCCATTCAACGCCATTCGCCGAGTGATGCGCGACGTGCGCCACGAATACCCGCTGACGCTGATGCAGTTGAAGGACATCGTCCGCCACCAGGTGGCGCTGGTGCGGCTGGACGCCCCGCGCGCGCTGCGCGGACTCGCCCGGCTGCTGCCCGACCCGCACCGCCGCCACCAGGCCTGGCTGCTGGCGCGCGACCTGCTGGTGCTGAACGGCCCGATCCCGGCCGAACACCAGGCGCGGCTGGACGAAGCGGCCAGGGTGTTGGCGCTGGATGCAGACGCGGCCGCCCGGTCGGTCCTCCCTGCGGCGCAGCCTGAGCCTAAAGCGCCTGCCGACAAGCCGACAGGCGCGGCCAAGACGCCGCGCAAAGCCGCCAAGCCTTCGGCCTCGAAATCGCCGGCGGCCGAAGCCAAACCAGTTGCCAAGACCGCCGCCTCGACCCGCGCGCGCCAGCCCGCGGCCAAGGCCAACGGCCAGGCGCCGGGCAGCGCGCCGGCCGTCGCGGCGCCTGGCAAACGAGGCAAGACGTAAGCCATGCGCGGGAGCCGGGGTGGCTCGGTTCCCGCATTGACTATTGCAATAGCGAAAGCTAATATTCCGGTTCTGCGGGAGAGAGGGGCCACGCCCCCGCCGAAGACGCAAGCTCCCATAATCGCTCAGGCAACCGTACCGCAGCGCCGTATAGAATCAAGCCGATTGGAGAGAGGCCGCCCCGCGCGGCCCACCGAAGGGGCAAGTGGCCTAAGGCCGCGCAACTCTCAGGTAAAAAGGACAAGGGGAGAGGCTGTTACCCAACCCGGAAACCGTCCAGGAGATTGCCTTGTCCGCCCATCCTTGCGCTGGCGCGCCGCGCCCGACTCCCGCTTTTCGCCGTCCGCCGGCCATCGCCCCGGCTGACATTTCACCGCTTCACACCCGCAAGACTTCATCATGCTGACCCTGATCTACCTGATCGCCATCACCGCGGAAGCGATGACCGGCGCGCTGGCGGCCGGCCGCCGCCACATGGACATTTTCGGCGTAGCCGTCATCGCCTTCCTCACCGCGCTGGGCGGCGGCACCGTGCGCGACATCGTGCTGGGACGCTATCCGATCGGCTGGACCCAGCACCCGGAATACGTGCTGCTGGTGGTCGCCGGCGGGCTAGCCGCGGTGCTGGTCGCCCGCTACATGCGCCACCTGAACCGCCTGTTCCTGATCCTGGACGCGCTGGGGCTGGTGGCGTTCACCATCATAGGCTGCGACGTGGCGCTGGGCATGGGCTACCATCCTGTGATCGTGGTGATGGCTGGCATGATCACCGGCATCGCCGGCGGCATCCTGCGCGACGTGCTATGCAACCGCGTGCCCATCGTGTTCCGCCGCGAACTGTACGCCAGCGTGTCGCTGCTGGTGGCCATCCTGTACCTGGGCCTCAACCACCTGGCCGTGCCGCACGACTGGAACGTGGTCGCCAGTTTCGCCTTCGGCTTGGCGCTGAGGCTGACCGCGCTATGGCGCGAATGGCAGCTGCCGGTTTTCGCCTACCGGCACGACCATCACTAAACCGCCTCCCCAAAAAAACACCCCGCTGCGGCGGGGTGTTTTTTCTTGTCACTCTTCAGCGCTGCGAAACTGCGCAGCCGCAGGACGGGCAGCTGCCCGCGTCTTCCCCGGCCTGTTGGGCAGCCTGCTCCAGCAGACTGGACAGCACCGCCTTGCCATGCAGCAGGACGATGCCCTTTCCCGCCGCGAATGCCCTGGCGTCGGCGGTGAACTCTCCGCTGCAGACGACGAAGCCGCCGCTCACCCGCCCCGCCTGCATCACTCCGTACAATTCCCTCACCACGGCCACCCCGACTTTCTGCGTATTCCAGCGCTTGCACTGCACCAGGTAGCGCTCCTCGCCCAGGAACAGCTCGAGATCCACGCCGCCGTCGGGCCCATGGCCGCTGCGCGGCACCACCCGATAACCCTTGCGGCGGAACATGTCGCCGACCAACGCTTCGAAATCCTGCCAGGACACCTCGGCCAGCATTTTCATCGACGGGGCGTCGCCGCCCCTGGCGCGCGCCGGGCAACGCCTCCAGAACGAATAGCCGGCGCATGACGCCAGCGCGGCGGGAACGCCGTACTGCAGCAGCAGCGAAAATCCGGAAACGATATCGGAAACGACAGCTCTCGGGGACAGGGGAAACAGGTAGTGGCGGCCAGCCAACCAGCTCAGGGCGGCCAGGGACATCAAGGTGTGCCAGGGCAGGCGCGGCGCGGCGGAGAGCACCCGCAAGCCCGATCTCTTCACGAACAGCATGCAAACTCGCAAATTGCATAATCATATCGCAAAAGACAGACCATTCACACATCGGCCAGCCATGCAGGTCTTGCTTTCCCTCAAGCGCCGCTCATCTTGCAAGCCTTCCGGATGACGTTGTCCATTTGACAGAAAATATCAAGCCGATGTAGATAAGAAGCCCCTGATATCCTCATCCGACGTCCCGCCAACCGATGCGCACCTCCACCTGCCCCATCCGCCGCCTCATTCTTCGCTCGCTGTTGGCCATTCCGGCCCTCGTCGTCTGCTACCTGCTCGCCGCGCTGGCGCTGGGCCTCTTGCCCAGCAACCGCGACTGGCGGCCGCCATCGAGCGGCATTCCCATCTACTTGGACAGCAACGGCGTGCATACCAGCCTGATCATGCCGGTCAAGAGCGATGCAATGGACTGGACCACCGCCTTTCCTCCAGAACACATCCGACGCACTGACCGATACGCGCATTCGCCCTACATCTCCATCGGCTGGGGCAGCAAAGTATTCTTCCTGACCATACAGAACTGGGAAGACCTGAGCGTCGGCAAGGCGCTAGCCGCGCTGGCCTTCGACCAGAGCGTGCTGCATGTGGAATACCTGCCCCAGCCCAGGGAAGGCCAAGATACCCGCCGCATCCTGGTCAGCCCGGAGCAATACCGCCGCCTGGTGGATTTCATCCGCGCCAGCGCGCCTTTGGACGCCCGGGGCCGCGCCGCGCAGGAACCGGGCTACCACTACTACGATAACGACGCCTTCTACGCCGCCCACGGCCGCTACAACCCCATCGTCACCTGCAACCAGTGGACACGCGACGCGCTGGCCGCCATCGGCGTGCGCACCGCGCTGTGGTCTCCCTTCGTCCAGCCGCTGTTCTGGCAACTGGAGCCGTGATCCACTCGCTTACTTGAGCAGCGCGCGCAACGCCTTGACCACCGCCGGATCGGGCTTGGGCCCGATATCTTCGGTGGAGGCCGAGATCCGGCCGTCCTTATCAGCCACCACGATGCGGGTGGAGTGGTTGATCTCGCCGCTGTCCAGCCGCCGATAGCGTATGCCCAGCGCGGCGGCGACGCCGCGGGTGTCCTCGTCCGACTTGCCGACCGCCAGCAGCCAGTTCCGCGCCCGGATCCCATGCTCGCCCGCCAGGTGCGACAGGCTGGCCGGCGTATCCGTCCCGGGATTCAGGCTCACCATCAGCACCGTCGGACGGTAGCGCTCCCGCGCCGGCAGCGCCGCGATGATGGATTTCACCCCCTCCATCACGATAGGACAGGCCAGCTTGCAGTCGCCGTAAAACATGGTGATCAGCGCCGGCTTGCCGGCCAGGTCCGAAAACGTCAGCGCGTCGCCGCGCTGCGTGGTCAGCGGCGCCTCCAGCCGGTACAGCGAATCGCCGGGCAGCTCGCCCCCCGCCCAGGCCCAGTGCGATGCAAAAGCCAGCAAGCAGGCGGCCGCGCCGCTTTTCCATACTCTCATGGTCTTCCCTCCGTCTCGTCCCCGGCGCAGCGGAAACCCACCGTGCCCACGGTATCGGCGGCATCCAGCGCCGCCAGCATCGCGATGCGCATCAGGATCGCGTAATTCTCCCTGTCCCCCAGCGACAAGGCCGCCGCCCCGCAGGTGGCCAGCGTGCGCTGCTCTCCCTGGGCGCGGCTGTCGCTGGTGACGAACAGGCCGTTGAAATCCTCCACCCACTCATAGATGGAGCCGTGCAAATCGCTGACGCCCCAGACGTTCGGCTCCCGCCCCGCCGGCGCCAGCCGGCGTCCGGCAGGCTGCGCGTACCATTGCAGGATGCGCGCGCGCCACTGCGGGTCGTCCCGGGCATCGCGGCGGCCAGCGTCCGCCGCCGCCGCCATCTCCCACTCGTACCAAAGCGGCAGGCGCGCGCCTTCGCTGCGGCAATAAGCGCGCGCCGCGTGCCAGCTGACGCGGGTGACTGGCGCGTCAGCTGGCACATCGCCCAAATCATCGGCGCCGCGCCAGTCGGCCAGATAGCCCGCTTTCGCGTACAGGGCAGGAACCGTCCCGCGGCGCCACGCCGGATGCGCCCGCGCGAAGCGCAGGTACTCGCCGTTGGTGACCGGCCTCGCCCTCAGCCGGAACGGCTTGACCGCCACCGTCCCGCCATCGGGCGCCAAGGCGCTGCGGAAGGGCCCCCCGGGCACGGCGACGTAATCCGCCGCCCGCGCCGGCAGGCTTGCCGCCAGCCAGCAGCACAGGAGCGCGAGCGCCAGCCTCGCGCTCATTGCCGCTGCGCCCGCAGCTTCTTCACCTCGTCCACCGTGACCACCGGCTTGCCATGGTTGAATTGCGTGCTGACATAGTTGAGCGCGTCGGCCACTTCCTGGTCCGACAGGTCCAGCGCCGGCATCACGCCGTTGTAGCCGACGCCGTTGACGGTGATCGGTCCGGCGCGGCCGCCCAGGATGATCTTGGCGGCCTCAAGCGGATTCTTCTGGATCAGGTCGGAGTTGGCCAAGGGCGGAAACACGCCGTCCAAACCCTGGGCATTGGCCTGGTGGCAGACCACGCAGTTCTTGCTGAACACCGCCCGGCCGTGGTCGGCCGGCGCCGGCTCGCGCGTTTGCGGCGGCTCGGCGTTGACCGGCGCCTCTTCGCCAGGAGCAGGCTTGGCCTGAACCGGCGCCGTCGCGCCCAGCGCGCTGATCACCCCCTTGGAATAGATGTCCGGCCGCTCCGGCCCGCTCACCGCCAGCAGGCCGATCGCGCCCTTGTTGAACGCGCGGGTCAGCGAGTGGTCCACCAGGGTCAGATTGCCCGGCACTCTGGGCGTGAATTCGACGATGGCTGAGCCGCCGGCCGGCACCATCGTGGTCTGCACATTGCGCTGGATATTGGCCCCGCCCTCGCTGTACACCCTGTCGAAGATCGCGCCGATGATGTGGAAGCTGGAAGTGAGGTTGGGGCCGCCGACGCCGAAATAGATCCTCACCTTCTCGCCCGCCTTGGCGGTCAAGGCCTGGTTGCCAGCCAGCGCGCGGTCGGCGCCGTTGAACAGCACGTAGCTGGGCTTTTCGTCTATCGCCTTCTGCATGTCGAAGGGCTGCAGCCCGCCGGCGCGATAGCCGGTGCCGGTGTAGAACTCCCCCTGCATCACGTAATATTCGCGGTCCACCCTGGGCAGCGGCTTCTCCGGCTCCACCAGGATCATGCCGTACATGCCGTTGGCGATGTGCATGCCCACCGGCGCGGTGGCGCAATGGTAGACGTAGAGCCCCGGATTCAGCGCCTTGAAGGTGAACACCGCCTGATTGCCCGGCGCCACCAGCGTTTGCGGCGCCCCGCCGCCCGGGCCGGTCACCGCGTGCAAATCGATATTGTGCGGCAGCTTGTTGCCGGCCAGGTTCTTCAGATGCAGTTCCACGGTATCGCCGGCGCGCACCCGTATCATCTTGCCCGGCACCGTGCCGCCGAAGGTCCAGAACATGTAGCGAGAACCCGGCGCGATTTCGCGCTCAACCTCCTCCACCGTCAAATCCACCACCACCCGGGCCGGCGTCTTGCGCGTGATCGGCGGCGGCAGCAGCGGCGGCGCCACCAACGCCTGATGAATAATCGGCAAGGCCCCGGCGCCCGTCGGCGCCGCCAGACAGGACAACGCCGCCGCCAAAACGCCGGGCAGGAAAAATCCATTCTTCAGCAATCTTTTCACCGCAACACTCCTCGCCTGATATCGGCTTGCCGGTAGCGAATGCAGCAAGGACGCAGCCGCCGGACACGCCAGACTGACACCGTGGGCGCAATGCCCGCCTTAAAATGCATAATTAATACATGTTAAATTCTGAAGAATTGTCTATTCAGTGGAAATATCAATGGCATGATTGCTTGACCCAGAGCAAGTCCGCGGGCGATCCGCGTCGCTTTTTGGCGAATGATGGGCGGATATGAAAAGGACAACGGCGGCGCGCTGCCGAGCGGAGCGCAGCCTGGCGAATCGCGCCCAGCCCCGCGCATTTCCGCCAGTTCGGCAGCCTCTCCCTCGCGCAAGTGATGGCCCGCCCGGCGCATGCAAGCGCAATCCGCATCCGCGCATGGGAACCGCAAACACAAAAAAACCCGGCATCAAACCGGGCCAAGAGGAGCTGAACCAAAACACGCGACATCCTGAAGCGGCCTGTCGCCAAGCCGCTCGGAGATATCAGATTTCCTTCAGCTGCCGTTCACGCACATAGGTTAGGGTTTTCTTGCCGTCTTCCCTTACGCCGAAAAACCTGCCTCGCGTGGTGGACTTCATCAACTCGACAACTCCTTCGCCATCGCGGCTGCCAAAGCCGCCCTTGGTAGTAAACTTCACTTTTTTTCCGACTTTCACTTCGTGTCTTCCTCCCGTTCCCCAGTCTGGTTGCAAATACGTGCTCCACGCATGCCTGTAGGGTTAAGTTCAACACAGCGATCAACCGCGCCATCCCGCCCGCTCGAACATTCGGAACGTTCCTATGCCAGGCAGCGAAGGGGGATCGGAGAGGAGCGGAATAAAGAAAAAGCCCCATGCGCAAGCAAGGGGCTTTTCAATGTGCTGGTGGAGGCGGCGGGAATCGAACCCGCGTCCGAAAGTCCTCTACAGTGAGTTCTACATACTTAGTCGTGTCATTTGGATTTAACCTCCGCCACGCCGACGGACAGGCTGGACTTTGGCGAGTTACCTATTATTTCGCACTGAACCAAGTAACCCGGAACAGCACTAGCAGATGTAGAGTGACACTACAGGGTTTTGACGCCCCCGGCCCATCTGCGAACCGTTGTAGTGTCTGGCCGGCCGTTAGGCTGCCAGAGCGTAAGTTTCGTCGTTTGCGACTATATAAATTCAGCGTTTTACGGGGTGACTGAAATCCCGGTATGCCCTCATCTGCTTCGCAACCCCCGTCGAAACCAGGTCGCCCCCAGATAAGAATGTTCATTATATTACAACTATCATCGCTTGGCGAGCGCCAGCATGCGCGCCCGGCGCATCTTACTTGAGCAGCATGTGGCCCAGCTTGGCGGCCTTGGTGTCCAGGTAACGGTCATTATACGGATTGCGCCCCACTTGCAGCGGCACACGCTCCACCACCGCGATGCCGGCCGCTTCCAGCGTGGCCAGCTTGCGCGGATTGTTGGTCATCACCTTGACGCTGCCGATGCCCAGATGCGCCAGCATGTGGCGGGCAATGCGGAAATCGCGCATGTCGGCTGGGAAACCCAGCCTTTCATTGGCTTCCACCGTATCCGCGCCGCCATCCTGCAGCTTGTAGGCGCGGATCTTGTTGATCAGGCCGATGCCGCGGCCTTCCTGGCGCAAATACAGCAGCGCGCCGCGGCCGGCTTTGCTGATCGCCTCCATCGCGGCCTCCAGCTGGAAGCCGCAGTCGCAGCGCAGAGAAAAGAGCGCGTCGCCGGTCAGGCACTCCGAGTGAAGCCGCGCCAGCACCGGCAGGCCGTCGCCCACCTCGCCCAGCGTCAGCGCCACATGCTCCTGGCCGCTCTCTTCCTCGAAGCCGTGCATGACGAATTCGCCCCACGGCGTGGGCAGCTTGCAGCTGGCGATATACTGGATGACGGGTTCGGGAGCGGGTTGCGGGTGCGGCGACATGACTTCTCCAACGCTGAGGGGTGCAATGCGAAAAGGCCGCGCGGCGGCCTGGATGATGCTTAGTTGGGGAGGGTTTCCCCGTTTTCAAGCGGCGGCAGCTTGATCAGCAGCTGCGGCAGCACGATGGCCAGCGCGGCCAGCCACACCTGGCGTTCCGGCGTGAAATGGCCGGCGGCGAACGACTCGGCATCGATAATGCCCAGCACATTGTCGTCGCTGTGCAGCACCGGCAGGCAGATCTCGCTCTTCACTTTGGGATCGCACTCGTAATAGCCGCCGCCCTCGGCCCGCCATTGCTCCACATCGTCCACCACCACCGCCCAACCGGTCAGGCCGACGCGGCTGTTGTTGCTGAACTCAGCGAATTCCTCGGTCAGCGGGAATTCAGCGCGGCTTTCCATGCCCTTGTAGGCCAGCTTGACCAGCACCGCGCCCTTGCCGGCGCCGATCTTGCGGTAGATGCCCAGCCAGTCGGCGCCGATCTTGGCATTGACCGAGTCGAGCAGCGCGCTCAGATTCACCAACGCCGCGGTGGTCTCGGGCGTTTCCGCGCCCAGCGCCAGGCGCAGATCGTACGGGGTTTCGTCCAGCTCGTCGAACAGCGAGCAGCTGCCGCCCTCGCCCAGCTTGGGCACCTTGTAGCGGTACAGGTCGCGGCTGGGCGCCGGCTTGTCCACGGCGATCACGGCCTGCAGCGTCATCACCGCGATCTGCAGTTCGGTCATGTCGAGTTTCAGCGCCTGCTCTCGCAGATAGTCGGTCAGCTGGCTTGCGGGTATCATGGGGAGACTCCTGAACAGCGGCGCGCCGGAGCGCGCTTGAATTCGAAACGCCACAGGATATCAAACCCGACCACGCTTCGCCATTTCGCCACTCTTATATCCTAATGACCGTCATTCATATCCGCCAACCCGCACTCGTGATCAAGGCTGGCGCCCGCGCGCGCCGATTGCTGCAACAGGGACTCCACCCCTCCCAGGTGGGCATCCTGCCCGGCGCGGCCGGCGGGCCCAAGGCGGTGGGGCTGACCGGACTGGACCAGGCGGTGTTCGGCTGGCTGGCCGGCGCGGCGCGCGAACGAGACCTGGTGGGCGCGTCGATAGGCGGCTGGCGCTTCGCCTGCGCGATGCAGCCTGATCCAGCGCAGGCGCTGGCGCGGCTGGCCGAGCGCTACACCGAGGAGCATTACCATCCCGACGTCACCGTCGCCCAGATCACCGCGCAGACGCGGCGGATGCTGCATGACATCCTGGGACCGGATGGTTTCGAACACATCCTGGCGCATCCCCATCACCGGCTGAGCCTGCTGCTAGTGCAATCGCGCGGGCTGGCCAACCGCGAGGCCAAATCCTCGCTGCTGCCCGGGCTGGCGCTGGCGGCGGCGCTGAACGCCGTCTCCCGCCCGCTGATCCGCCATAGCTTCAGCCGAGTGATCTGCCACGATCCGCGCAGCGCGCTGCGCTTCCAGCCGACAGACGCCATTCCAACCCGGCTCTATCCGCTAGCCGCCGGCAATCTGGAACAGGCGCTGATGGGCACGGTGGCGATACCCGGCGTGCTGCACGGCGTGCAGTTGCCGGACGCGCCGGCGGCGATCTACCGCGACGGCGGGCTCACCGACTACCACATTGATTTCCCCTTCGCCCACGGCGACGACATCGCGCTGTATCCGCACTTCACCGACCGCATCGTGCCCGGCTGGTTCGACAAGCCGCTGCCCTGGCGCAAGCCCGGCACCGCCAACCACGCCAACACCGTGCTGCTGGCGCCGTCGCGCGAATACCTGGCCGCCCTTCCCGGCCGCCACTTGCCGGACCGCAAGGATTTCCGCCGCTACCTGGGACGGGACGAATTGCGCCGCCAGCACTGGCGCGCCGCCACGGCGGAAAGCCAGCGGCTAGGCGACGCTTTTCTCGAGTGGCTGGAAAGGCCTGAGGCAATCAAAGTCCAAGCGCTGTAGATTCCATGCAAAGCGCAATGGACTGTGCCGGTTCCCGGGCCAGCCCCCCAAGCGATGGGATGCTTAAAATTTCATATATCATATGATATATTGATTTTTCAATCAAAAACATTGCTCATAAATACAATGAGACCATCACTCACCACTTTGGCCACAGCGCTACTTTCGGCTGCGCTCAGCGCAAGCGCCGCCCCTATTCCAGTCCCGCATGGTGGCCAGCCCACCCAACAGCGGCAGAACATCAAGCCGCAACGCGCCGCCAAGTTTGCCGCAACATCCAACCCAATTGCCAACTATCCTGCGGATTCCTTCCAGCGCAACGCCTGGGCTGTTTTAAATCACGACCGTCTACAATGCGGCTTTCCCGCCTTGGCTCAAAACGCGGCGCTGGACCGGGCAGCCCAAGCCCATGCCTTATACATGACCAACAATCCCCTCTGGGCACGAACACCCCACACGGAAACCGCAGGCTTGGCGGGCTTTACCGGTAACACCCCGGCGGATAGAGCGCTGGCCGCCGGCTTCAATGGCGGCTCGGTCACGGAGAGCATCCTTCACGCCTGGGATTGGTCGTCGGTTCCCATGGTGAATATGAGCAACAGTTCCGGGGTGCATTACGCGCTGGGATATCATGAAGAGATAGTCAAAGCATTTGACTGGAACAATGCCATCGGACTGGGGATCATGTTTTGGACCAGCGCCGCGGGAGCCACGGTTGCCAACTATGGCGTGGCCGGTCCGCTCCCGGCAGTAGAGCCCAATACGGTTCTCACCTATCCCTGCGAAGGAAGTAGCGGAACGGCCACAGGCAGCACCATGGAAATAGATAATCTCTACCCTGGCTATCCAGGAAATTTCGCAGGCCCTCCCATCCTGGTCCAGACAAGCCCTTCTAGCAAAATCAAATTAACCAGCGCCAGCCTCACCAACGCAGACCGAGCAGAAATCCCTTACTATTTCGCACTGGTCAACCCGGAGTCCGATCCCAAGCATGTACTCAAGCCCTATCAGGCTTTAGTCGTGCCCCAGTCCAACTTGATGGCCAATACCCGTTACAATGCAAACATCACCGGCACCGTCAACGGCATGCCATTCAGCCGCAACTTCACATTCAAAACCGGAACCGGCTCTGATCCAGACAGCTGGGCTTCCTATAGATCAGCCAATTAAGCGCCCCATAAACTCCGCTCAATACGCTCTGCGGAAAACAGCCAAAGCCATGCAATAGAGCGCCAATTGCAACACTCCATAATCGCAAAACAAAACGGGAAGCTTTACGCTTCCCGTTTCATTTACTTACTTCAAGTCACTCTCTCAACCCGCCTGCGCCCAGCACTGCTCTTCCGGCATGTCACGCGGCGTGGCGTTCAGCTCCACCACCACGTCGCGGGATTGCGCGCCCTTGCTGAGGCGGACGGTCATCTTGTCGGCCACGCCCGGCTGGTCGGCATCGCGGCGATAGGTGAACGAACCCCAATCGGACACCGCCGCCCGTCCCAGCTGCGGCGCCTGCACCAACTGGTAACGCTCGACGCCGCCCACGCCCTCAAACTGGCCGCGCAGGCAGCGCGCCGGACCGGCGTAGCTCAGCTTGGCCAAGTTCAGCTCGCCGGTCTGCGGCGGCTGCGGCTTGGCGCTGCCGGCCGGGCCCAGCGGGCCCTCGCAGCGCAGCACCGCGGTCTTGCGCTTGAAGTCGTAGTCGGTGGCCGAGCAATTGGTCGCCATCAGGTTGTTGACGCCTCCGGTCTTCACTAGGCTCTGCAACGCGCCGTCCAGCAGCTTGTCCAGCTCCTGGCGCGCGCGGGTGTTGTCGCTGGCGGACAGCGGCAGCGTGCCGCCGCATTCGAAGCGGCGCAGCGCGCTGGTTTCGCCGTCGGCCCACACCTGGCAGCCCACCGGCAGGGAGCGGCGCATCGCGGCTTCCACCACCGAAGCGTCGCCGGCCTGCCACTTGTCCTTGGCCACCCAGTCCACGCCCTCTTCGGTCGAAGTATTGCCCAGCTGGCCCGACTTGGCCGCTTGCACCTGCTGATCCACGTACTGGCGGAAACCGGACACCAGCGCGGCGTCGCCGCCCATACTATTCACCAGCGCGTCGAAGCGCTTGACGTCGTCTGCGCGCAGCGCGGCCAGGATGTCGGCGATCTTGCCCGGCTGCTGCTGGTTCAGGTAGTAGAACCACAGCGCGGAATGGCTGTAGAAGTCCCAGCCGTCGCTATAGCTGGAGCGCATGATGCGGGACGGCTCCAGGAAGCTGTTCGGCCAGCCGCCGGCCACCACGTCCACCACGTGGCCGCGCACCTTGATGCCGTCGCGCGAGGTGCTCCAGGCCATGAATTCGGCGAAACCCTCGTCATACCACGGCATGCGGCGGTCGTCGCGATAGAACTCGGACGTGCCCCACATGCCCGGCTGGATGTAGCGTCCGGACAGATAATGCACATACTCGTGGCGCACCAGTTCTTCCAGGGTCAGGTAACTCTCGCGCGGCACTTCGCGCTGGAAGGTGTAGAAGGTGCCGTCCTTCTCGATGTAGATGCCACCGTTGTCGGTGGACAGCTCGTTGAGCAGGCCCTGGAAGCGCTGGTAGGCGGTCTTGGTGCCGTAGATCACCATCTTCAGCTTTTCATTGGGATCGTTCGCCACTGCTTCCTTGGTGCCAGCCACGCGGAACAGCTGGGTCTGCACTTGCTTCATCGCGTAGTACAGCGGCTCCACCTCGGCCAGGCTCAGCGGGGTTTCGAACACCAGCTTGCCGTTGTCGAAGCTCCAGCGGTTGGGGAACAGGCTGGCGCGCAGCTCCTGCTCGGCCTGGCAGATGCCATAGCGCTCGCACGGCACCTTGCCCAGCTTCTTCAGCGCGTACACCGCCTCAGCCCAGGCCGCGCCGAACTTCTCGCCCTTCAGATACTGGGCGACTGCGGACTCGGCTTGCGGCGCGGTGCGCGGATACTGCATGAAGCGGCCGGTTTCGCGCAGGGTGTTGAGGAACATCTGCTCGTCGGCGAACGCCGGCTGGCCGGCGCGGGTCAGCCCTGCCAGGCTGGCCACCAGGCCGTCGAGCTGGCCTCTCTCCACCTTCTGGGCGAACTCGGGCTGGTAATGCATATTGAACAGCAGCGTCTGCATCGGATGCAGCGCGAAGCGCGCCCAATTGTCCTTGACCGCGGCGTTGTAGCGGCCGAAGAAGCGGTTCAGCAGCGGCAGCGCGTACTCGGCCTTGCGCACCGAGTCCGCCAGGATCAAGGTTTCCGCCACGCTCTGGCGGGCATCGCGCTCGCGGAACCACGCGTCGCGGTCGCCGCGGCTGTCGATAGCCTTGACGTTCCACAATGCCGGATTGGCGGCCATCGCCTCCACCACCTGCATCACCGGCTGATCCACTGCCGGGCCATAATCGCCCACTTCCTTGGCATGGCTGTACTGCAGGAAGTAACCCGCCTTCAGGAACACCGCCAGCGGCCACAGGCCGTTGGCATTCTGCCCGTCCCATGCTGTCGCGCGCTGGCGCGCCTCGGCCGCCACCAGCTGCATATTGGCCGGCGACACCACGCGGTAGCTGAAGCTGTCCGCCTGGAACAGGCGGTTCATGCAAGTGCCGTCCACGCTGGCGACATAACGCACCAGCGCCTGTCCGGACAGCTGGCCGAGCTTGGCCTCGTCGCAGTCGGCGTAGGCCGGCGCGGCGGCATCCGTCCGGGCCGCCTTGCGGGCGATCTGGCCTTGCTGGCCCTGTGGCTTGGCCGGCGGCTGCGCGCCGCCGTTATCCGGCGCCGCCGGCGGCAGGCCGTGCGGGTAGTCCGGTTTTTCAGACAGCGCCGGGGAATGCGAGGAATAGCGCGCGCTGGGTTGATTGGCCTGCGGCGCGGGTTGCTGCGAGCCGGTCTGGCCGCCTCCTGCCGTCGTCAGGCAGGCGGACAAGGCCAGCGGCACCATCACGGAAAGTCCCCACGCCCGATACCGGCGCGGTAGTGTTGTGGTATTCATTCAGTCATCCAATAGCTTGTTCAAATGACGCACGGCTATTTAACCGAGCATCGCGAAGCATAATGGATATGACGAATAATGAATATTGTGTTTAAGGTCAGGACGTGATCTTAAACAACAAAACAAGGCAGTTAATTTTCACGCCCTGTTTCAGCTTAAGAAAACGCAAAAAAAGCCGCATAAGCGGCTTTTTTGAATGGAAATTGCAAACCTCAATGCCGCGCTTCGCGCGCCGCCGCCACTACGTCGTAATCGAACAACTGATTGGCGTCTTCCTCGTCGAACACATAGCGCTGGTTGCAGTAGTCGCAGACGATCTCCACGCTGCCCTGCTCCAGCAGCACATCGCCCACTTCCTGGCCGCCCAGCATGGTCAGCATATTGCTGACGCGTTCGCGCGAGCAGTTGCAGTTGAAGCTGACGGTTTCCTGCTCGAACACGCGCACCTGCTCTTCGTGGAACAGGCGGTGCAGGATGTCCTCGGCGCCCAGGCCCAGCAACTCCTCAGCCTTCAGCGTGCGGCCCAGCATCTGGACGCGGTCCCAGCCTTCGGCCTCGCCATGGCCTTCCGGCAGGCGCTGCAGCAGCATGCCGGCGGCGGCCTCGTCGCCGCTGGCCAGCACCAGCGCCGTATCCAGCTGTTCGGAGCGCAGCATGTAGTTTTCCAGCATCTGGCCGACGGAGTCGCCTTCCAGCGCCACGATGCCTTGCCAGGTCTGATTCTTGTCCAGGCGCGGCTCCAGCGTCAGCACGAATTTGCCGCCCTCGCCCAGCAGCGCTTTCAGCGGCTTGCCGTCCAGATCGCCGTCCCACTTGGCGGTGGCGCGCACGGTGCGGTCGTTGTTGCACTCCACCACCGCCAGTTTCAGCGCGCCGGTGCCGTGGATCTGCAGGATCAGCGAGCCATCGAATTTAAGGTTGGCCGCCATCAGCACCGAGGCCGCCATCATTTCGCCCAGCACGGTTTTCAGCGCCTGGGGATAAGCGCGCCGCGCCAGCACCTGTTGCCAGGCGCCGTCCAGCCGCACCAGCGCGCCGCGCACCGGCGCGCCGTCGAACAGGAATCGTTGCAGTTTGTCGTGATGGTTCATATTCATGCTTCCTTGGCCGCGCCGGCGGCCACTTCAACGGTATATACGGTCATCGGCAGCGAGGAGCTGACGTCGAATTCGCAGCCGGCGCGCACGCCGATCTCGGCGATCTCCCGAGCGGACAGGTCCTGGTCGTAAACCGCATACATCGCGCCCATCGCGAACTTGCGGCCCGAGCCTATCGCCCAGATGCGTGAGAATTCATAGATCTCGCGCATCGGATACACGCCGAAAATGCCATGGGCGTTGGCGATCACCACCATCATCTGGCTGGATTCGTACGGGTCTTCCTCGTCCTCCTCCGGACGCAGGTAGAACGCGTCCTTCAGCTTGGGGTGAAGCTTGCGGAAGGTGTCGAAGATGCCCTGACGGCTACTCAGATCCTTTTTCTTCAGCTCTTTCAGCGCGCCCTGCAGCACCAGGTCGTGCGCGGCCGAGCCGGACACGGCCAGATAGCTGTCGCCGTGGCGGAAAATCTTGTTATGGAAACAGTCGTACGGCGCGAGAAGCTTCTGGTCATCGCCGAAAGTGGTCTGGCTGTCGGCGGCGATGGCGATCTGGTCGCCCTTGCGCACGGCCACGATGGTTGTCATGCGGCTACCTTGTCATGTTCGTGAAAACGGTCCCCGTCCAAGATGGGACCGAAGCCGGCATTTTGCAATCCCGGCGCAAAGCGAAACCGGTGATCATACCATAATCGCCCAGCGATCCAGCGCGCGAAAGGCGGCGCCCTTAGAAGCGCCGCCCGTCCGGCTCAACGCGATCCGCCCGCTTCGCCGAAATAGGGCCGATACTTAGCCCTTCGAACCGCCATCACGTTGCGGACATGGGTGTTGGTGATATCGGCGAAGGACTGGCCGTAGCCCGACTGCCGGCGCGTGGATTGTCCGCTGGTCCGCTCCAAACCGCCGAACCAGCGGCCGGGATCGCAGCCATCGGTGTTGGCGCAGCGCCGACGCCGCTGCAGCACCGAACCGAAGCCGGAATTGTAGGCGGCATCCATCATCGCCAGCCTGTCCTCGCCTTCGGCCCAGCGTATCAGCCGATAGTTGTCGCGGTTCTTCAGCACCATCGCTGTCAACTGATAGCGCGGGTCAAAAGCATTGCCCCAATTCCAGCCCCGCAGCTCCGGATGGCGCGCGGCCATTTCCCGGATCGCGTCGAAACGCACGCCGCCGTCCGCCCGATACGCCTTGGTGAACTGGCCCAGCCCGGCGCCGTATTCGCGGGATGTCTTCAATACCGCCCCCTCCCGCCAGCCGCTTTCCTGCTCCACCTGCGCCGCCAGCACCGAGCGGGACGGCATGTCCGGCCAGTGCTGAGCCACCGCCGCGCTCAGCAGCGGCAGCAGGGCCAGCGCGCCGGCGCTCAGCCCCGCAGCCACAGCACGCCAGCCAGCAGCACCGCCGCCATGAACAGCCGGTCGGCCATCACCACCAACGACGCGCCCACCGGCGACGCCAATGCCAGATCGGCGGCCTGGCTGACGTCGGAATGGAACAGCACCTTGCGCAGCAGCAGCGCCACCCCGACCAGCACCGGCAACGCCAAGCCCAGCTGCAGCCAGGTGACGGCCACGACGCGGTCTATCCACCACAAGCCGGCCAGCGCAGGCAGAATCAACACATACAAGCGAAAATCGCGCAGTTTGCCAAACATAGTGAGGCCCCTTCATCATGAACACGGGACCAGAATACCGATTGCCGCCGCGCGCGGCCCGCTGACGGACGACACTTTCCGCCAAAACACTAAACCACTGTTCTTATGGGCATTTTAAAAAAACTAGCGGTTCCTACTTATAAACAAAACCCTACAACCCTCATATGATGTAAGGGCAATGTTCAGCCCGCCCAGGCCACCAGCCAAAAGCGGAGATCCCTTCTCAAGAGGTGAGTGCCATGCTTGACAGCAACTTCGAACTGGATGAGCCGTTGGAGGCCATCCTGCAGCGCCCCCTGACCTGGTTCGAAAAACAGCAGATCCAGGACAAACAGCAGGCTTCGGCAGACGAAGCCGTGGGCATGGTTGAGACCGAGGCCGACACTCACCCGCTGCGCCGCCGCCTGAAGGACATGGCGATGATGCAGGTAGTGCGCCTGGACCATCCGGAAGCCCGCCAGCCCAGAGGCGAAACGGTCCGGCAGGTCAAGATCGCCTGACCCGCGCCTGACAAGCCAAGCCCCGCATGACGCGGGGCTTTGTTTTTCCAGCTTTCCAAACTGGCGATGCTACCTTCATAGACCCGCGATCGCCTTTACTTGCTCAACAAGAACTCCACCAGGATGTTTTTGAAGACAAACCCGCTGACGCCGAAACCCAGCACCAGGAACAAGACAACCATGCCGGTTTTGCCGGCCTTGGACTTCTTGCCCAGATCCCAGATGATGAAGCCCATGAAAATGATCAGCCCAGTCAGGCACACCACCAGCGAAATATTGGTGAATTGCTCTTCCGACACGTTTCTCCGCCTCTGCTCAATTCCGACCGCCCTTCAGGCGGCCCGGTAAACGAAAATCCCCGCCGCGCAGCACCAAGGCCACGCCGACGGCTGCCAGTACGATACCCCCCATCGCCACCGGGCTCAAGCACTCGTCGAACAACCACCAGGCCTGGATCGCCGTCAAGCCCGGCACCAGGTAGAGATAGGCCGCCACCCGGCTGACATCGCCGTCGCGCAGCATGCGCAACAGCAGCAATACCGCCAGCACCGACAGCATCGCCACGCTCCAGGCCAGCGCGAAGATGAAGTCCCCGCTCCACACCACCCGCTCCCCGCGCTCGAACAACAGCGCCAGCGTTCCGGTCACCGCCAGCGCCGACAGATACTGATGGAACGCGCCGGCGACCGGATGCGCGCCGCCGCCGCGGTAGCGCTGGTAAAGCGTGCCGCCGGTGATCAGCAGCAAGCCGGCGATCACGAAGGCCGCGCCGGCGCCGCCAGCCAGCGCCACGCCCTTGCTGCCCGCGATCACCAGCGCGGTGCCGGCGAGGCCCAACGCCATGCCCAGCCACTGGAGGGCGCGAAAGCGCTTCTCGCCCAAGCGCCAGGAAATCAAGGCGGTCAACAAGGGCTGCATGCCCATGATCAGCGCCGCCAGGCCTGCGGGCACGCCCAGCTTGATCGCCGCGAACAGGCAGCCCAGGTAGCCGCCGTGCAGCATGCCGCCGCTCACCCACTGCCGCCGCGCTTGAGAGAATGTCGGCCAGGCAGGACGCAACGCGGCCAGCAGCGCGGCGAAGCACAGCAAGGTCAGCGCCATCCGGATGGCCAGGAAGGTGAACGGCCCGCAATACGGCAAACCGAGCTTGGCGCCGGTGAAGCCCGTGCTCCACAACACGACGAATACCCATGGAATCCAGCTGCTCGCCCGCATCCCGCGGCACTCCCTCTGTACAAAGAACGAAAAATGGCGGCCGCACGGCCGCCATGTCAACGGTATGAATAGATGATATCAGCCGCGCTTGTTCCGCGCATTGGCAGCGATGCGCATCCGCAGCGCGTTCAGGCGGATGAAGCCGGCCGCGTCGGCATGGTTGTAGGCGCCGCCGTCCTCGTCGAAGGTGGCGATGGTCGGGTCGAACAGCGAATCGGTCTTGGATTCGCGGCCGACGACGATCACATTGCCCTTGTACAGCTTCAGCCGCACCCAGCCGTTCACCGTGGCCTGCGACGCGTCTATCATCTGCTGCAGCATCGCGCGCTCCGGGCTCCACCAGTAACCGGTGTAGATCAGCTGCGCGTATTTCGGCATCAGCTCGTCCTTCAGGTGGGCCACTTCGCGGTCCAGCGTGATGGACTCGATCGCGCGGTGCGCCTTCAGCATGATGGTGCCGCCCGGGGTTTCATAGCAGCCGCGCGACTTCATGCCCACGTAGCGGTTCTCGACGATGTCCAAGCGGCCGATGCCGTGCTTGTTGCCCAGGCGGTTCAGCTCGGTCAGCACGCCGGCCGGGCTCAGCGCTTGGCCGTTGACGGCGACGATGTCGCCCTTGCGGTATTCCAGCTCCACGTACTCGGCCTGGTCCGGCGCGTTCTCCGGACTCACGCTCCACAGCCACATATCCTCTTCCGGCTCCTGGGCCGGATCTTCCAGCACCGTGCCTTCGTAGGAAATGTGCAGCAGATTGGCGTCCATCGAGTACGGACTGCCGCCGTTCTTCTTCTTGCTGATGTCGATGCCGTGGGTTTCGGCGTAGGCCAGCAGCTTCTCGCGCGACAGCAGGTCCCACTCGCGCCACGGCGCGATCACTTTCACATCCGGCTTCAGCGCGTAATAACCGAGCTCGAAGCGCACCTGGTCGTTGCCCTTGCCGGTGGCGCCGTGCGATACCGCGTCGGCGCCAACCTGGTTGGCGATCTCGATCTGACGCTTGGCGATCAGCGGCCGGGCGATCGAGGTGCCCAGCAGGTATTCGCCTTCGTAAATAGTGTTGGCGCGGAACATCGGGTAGACGAAATCGCGGACGAACTCCTCGCGCAGGTCCTCGATGAAGATGTTTTCCGGCTTGATGCCCAGCGAAACCGCTTTCTGCCGCGCCGGCTCCACTTCCTCGCCCTGGCCGATGTCGGCGGTGAAGGTCACCACTTCGCATTGATACTCGTCTTGCAGCCACTTCAGGATCACCGAGGTATCCAGACCGCCGGAATACGCCAAAACCACTTTCTTGATGTCAGACATTGCTTCTCTTTCCACTCGTTGTTTATTTATCCGGTTGCCGGGCGGGACTCAGTCCTCGCGATGCCCCAGCAACAGATATTCGATCAAGGCCTTCTGCACGTGCATGCGGTTCTCTGCCTCGTCCCAGACCACGCTCTGCGGGCCGTCTATCACCTCGGCCGCCACCTCCTCGCCGCGATGGGCGGGCAGGCAGTGCATGAACAGCGCTTCCGGCTTGGCCTGCTTCATCAGTTCCGCCGTCACCTGGTAGCCTTCGAAAGCCTCGCGCCGCGCCGCCTGTTCGGCTTCGAAACCCATGCTGGTAAACACGTCAGTGGTGACGATGTCCGCTCCGTGAACGGCACGCGCCGGATCCCGAGTCATTTCCAGCACGTCGGAACCGTAATGGCGGCCATCCAGAGTCTGGAGCTCGTAACCGAGCGGCGACGCCACCTTCAGCTTGAAGCCGAGCACGGCGGCGGCCTGCAGCCAGGTGCGGCAGACATTGTTGCCGTCACCCACCCAGGCCACCGTCTTGCCCTTGATCGAACCGTGGCGCTCCACGTAGGTGAAGATGTCGGCCAGCACCTGGCAAGGGTGGTACTCGTTGGTCAGGCCGTTGATCACCGGCACCCGCGAATGCGCGGCCAGGCGCTGCACCAAGCCCTGCTCGAAGGTGCGGATCATGATGATGTCGCTCATCCGGGACAGCACGCGCGCGGTGTCCTCTATCGGCTCGCCGCGGCCGATCTGCGAGCTCTTGGTGTCCAGGAACATCGCGTGGCCGCCCAGCTGGGCCATGCCGGCCTCGAAAGAGACGCGGGTGCGGGTGGAATTCTTTTCGAACACCATGGACATCACCTTGCCGACCAGCGGCCGATGCAGCTCCCCGGCGCTTTGTCGTCGCTTCAGGACCCGGCTTCGCTCGAAGAGATGGTGATACTCGTCGGGAGAGAGGTCGCTGAATTGCAGGTAATGCCTTACGGACGTCATGATGCTCCAATCAAAAAAAGAGGCCGCTGCGCGTGCAACACCGAGTGGTGGTTTCATGCGCAACGGCACATTACTACACGCTGGTCTCAAGTCACTTTACAAATGTCGCGCCCCTGCCAATACATGGTCATGATTTACAGAAATGCGACATTTGTTATATTTATCGGAAATCCCCCTGCCTGACAAGCATTCAATTGAACAAACTGCGGCCGGGCAATTCCGCCAGCTCCTGCGGCTTCAGCACCCGCAGGTAAAACTCGCCGCCATCCTCCGCCAAGCCGTGCATCTCGATGCTCTTCTGCGTTTTCTGCAGCCGCGCCAGGTAGGCCAGGATGGTGTCGTCCACCACCTGCCCCGGCACCAGCACCGGGATGCCGGGCGGATACGGCACGATCTGGTCGCAGCACACCCGCCCGCTCAATGCCGGATTCGGCCGGCCGTCGTCGTCCAGCAGCGGCAGGCGCTCGCCGGCCTCGTAGAAGGCGTCGCGCGGCAGGCAGGCCAGCCGGGAGAAGTGCGGAATCTCCGGCATGCGCCCCAGCGGCCGCGGCGCACGGCCCTCCTTGGCCAGCCTCAGCATCGCGTCGTAAAGTCGGGACAGCTTGCTGCGGGTGGTGCCGATGGTCAGCAGCAGCGTGATGGTGCTGAACGTCGACTTCTCCACCTGAATGTTGTAACGCTCGAACAGCGCCTGCTGCAGTTCGTCGGCGGTGAAGCCGGAGCGGCTGAAGTCCACGGTCAGCTTGGTCGGATCCAGCAGGATGCCGTCCTCCCTCACCTCTTCCGGCAGCAGATCGTCCAGCTCCAGCACGCGGAAGGCGCCGGTGGAATTGATCTTCTCGCGCAGCTCCTGCGCCAGCTTCAGCGTGCGGTCCAACAAGCGGTAGCCCTCCATCACCGCCTGCTTGCGCGCCACGTCCAGGCTGGCGATCAGGCTGTACTGAGGGCTGGTGGACGCGTGCATGTTGAAGTTCTCTCGGAACAAATGCTCGTCGAAGCGCGGGTCGTTGACGTGGATCATGCTGGCCTGCGAGAACGCCGACAGCACCTTGTGCGTGCTCTGCGTCACGTAGTCCGCGCCGGACTCCAGCGCCGTCGGCCGGAACGCGGGGTGGAAGCGGGCGAAGCCGTACCAGGCCTCGTCGACGATCACCTTGATGCCCTTCTCGTGCGCGGCCTCGATGATGGGCTTCAGGTCGTAGCGCAGGCCGTCGTAGGTGCAGGAGGTGAGGATCAGCACTCGCGCGTCCGGATTGTCGTCTATCGCCTGGTAAATCGTGGTCTTGGGCACCGGCCCGAAAATCCCGTACTGGCGGTTGACCGACGAGTCCAGGTATACCGGCCGCGCGCCGGACAGGATCACGCCGTGGTGGACCGATTTGTGACAGTTGCGATCCAGCAGCAGCTTGTCGCCCGGCGCCAGCAGGGTCTGGAAGATCACCTTGTTCGACGTGGACGTGCCGTTGGTGGCGAAATAGGTCTTGCGCGCGCCGAAGGCCTTGGCCGCCAGCATCTGCGACTCGGCGATGACGCCGGTCGGATGCAGCAGCGAGTCCAGCATGGGCACCGACACCGACAGGTCGGCCCGCAGCAGGTGCTCGCCGACGAAATCGTGGAAATCGCCGACCCAGTTGCTGCCTTTCAGCGAATCGCCGCCGGAATGCCCCGGCGTGTGCCAGGAATCCTTGGCCATGCGCACGTATTGCTTGAGCTTGTCGTAGAACGGCGTCGCCGACTTCTCCGCCAGCTCCGCCACCAGGATGCGGAACCAGCCGTTGAAGTCGGCCTCGTCGCGGTAGAAGTAGCCGTCCACCGCGTGGCTGGCCAACTCCTCCACCAAGGCCCGCTCGTCGTCGTCCTGCAGGAAGACGTAAAGCGAGATCTCCGGACGGAAGCCGCTGATGCGGTTCGCCAGCTGGGCGGCGGCCTCGCCGTTGGCGGTGCCTTTCAGTTGCCGGTCGACCAGCACCACCTGCGTTTCGCCGTCGCGGGCGATCAGGTCCATCGTTTCCGCCGTGGTGCAGGCGGGAACGAAAGTCAGGCCGAACGGATTCTCCAGCCGCACGGCGGCGGCTCCCAGGCCGGCCAGCACCTCGGCCTGCCATGTCACATCGTCGCTGACCACGACAACGCGGCTAACGGGTTTCATGACGGTTTCTCCTGTTGTGTTTGCCGCGCACTTGTTTTGTCGTCTGTCCGGACGTACGCGCTGTTCTATATTTTTTTGTTTGCCGCCTATCCTATCCACATCTTGCGCCCGCCGTCATTATGCAGGCGCACAACGGTCTCATGCGGTACAATCGCCGCCATGCTGACCGACGCCGAAAAAGACTCAATCCGCGACCATTACCGCGCCATTTCCGACCGCCTGCCGGGCTTTCGTCCGCGCGCCGCGCAACGCCGCATGCTGGCTGAAATCGCCAATGCTTTGTCGCGCGCCCAGGAGAAGGTCGGCGACGACTGGCCGGAGCGCGAAGGCGAAAGCATCGCCGTGATCGAAGGCCCCACCGGCGTCGGCAAGAGCCTGGCCTATTTGCTGGCTGGCGGCGTGATGGCGCGCTCGCGCGGCAAGAAGCTGGTGGTCACCAGCGCCACCGTGGCGCTGCAGGAACAACTGGTCAACCGCGACCTGCCCTTCGTCGTCGAAAACAGCGGTCTGCCGCTGACCTTCGCGCTGGCCAAGGGCCGCGGCCGCTACCTGTGCCCATACCGCCTGTACGGCCTCACCGCCCAGCACGCGCAGCAAAGCCTGCTGCAGCCGGACCCGATGATGGCGCTGTGGGACCACAAGCCGGAACAGGCGGAGCTGGACGCGCTGAGCGCGATGGCCGACGCCTTCCACTACCGCAAATGGAACGGCGACCGCGACAGCTGGGACAGCGTGGTGGAAGACGGCCTGTGGGCGCGCGTCACCAACGACCGCCACGGCTGTTTGAAAACCGCCTGCCCCAACCGCGTCGAATGCCCGTTCTACCTGGCGCGCGACACGCTGGAGAACGTCGACGTGGTGGTGGCCAACCACGACCTGATGCTGGCCGACGTCTCCATGGGCGGCGGCGTCATCCTGCCCGCCCCCGAGGAAAGCTTCTACTGCATAGACGAGGCGCACCACCTGGCGAAAAAAGCCGTCAACCAGTTCGCCGCCGAGCATTCGCTGGGACAGGCGCTGGGCTGGCTGGACAAGGTGGGCGCGGTGGTCGTCCACGCCGAGGCGCACACCGGCAAGGCCGAGCTCGCCAGCAGCGCGATCGACTCCGCCGCCGCCTGCGTGGAAACGCTGACCGAATGGCAATGGTTGCTGGGCAGCGAAGAAGCGCTGGCCGCCAGCAGCGACAATCTGGAGCCGTCCTGGCTGATCGAGGACGGCATCCTGCCCGAGCGGCTGAAGGCCTCGGCCGCCAATATGGCCATCTCGGCCCGCGCGCTGTCAAAGCAGCTGGACGATATGGGCAACGCGCTGTCCGAGGCGCGCAAGGACAAGAGCGGCGACGTGGATCTGGACAAGACCGCCACCGAGCTGGGCTTTCTGATCGGCCGCGCCGAACAATTGATGGCGGTATGGGACCTGTTCGATACCGAAACGCCGGAAAACGCGCCGCCGATCGCCAAATGGATCACCCGCCGCGCCGAAGGCAAGGGCGACTACCTGTTCTCGGCATCGCCGGTCAGCGCCGCCGCCAGTCTGGCGGCCACGCTGTGGCGCCGCGCCGCCGGCGCCATCCTGACCTCGGCCACGCTGCGCTCGCTGGGCGATTTCGAGCTGCTGCTGTCGCAAACCGGCCTGAAATGGCTGCCCAAGGTCAGCTGCATGGCGCTGGAGTCGCCGTTCAACTTCGACGAGCAAGGCGAACTGTACTTGCCGCCGCTGCTGGCCAGCCCCAAGGATCCCGGCGGCCATACCCGCGAGATCGTGGAGTGGCTGCCCAAGCTGATCGACCTGAAAGAGCCGGTGGGCACCCTGGTGCTGTTCTCCTCGCGCAAGCAGATGCAGGAAGTGGGCGCAGGCCTGCCCGCCGAGCTGCGCGACAGGCTGCTGATCCAGGGCGACATCCCCAAGCGCACGCTGCTGGACACCCACCATCAGCGCCTGAAGGATCAGCAGGCCAGCGTGATTTTCGGTCTGGACTCGTTTTCGGAAGGGCTGGATTTGCCCGGCGAAAGCTGCGTGCACGTGATCATCGCCAAGCTGCCCTTCGCCATGCCTGACGATCCGGTCGGCAAAACCCTGTCGCGCTGGATAGAAAAGCGCGGCGGCAATCCCTTCATCGAACTGACGGTGCCGGAGGCCTCGATCAAGCTGGTGCAGGCCGTGGGCCGCCTGATCAGAACCGAGCGCGATTACGGCCGCGTGACCATTCTGGATAACCGCTTGACGCGACAGAGTTACGGCAAAAAGCTGCTGGCCTCGCTGCCGCCATTCAAGCGCATATGATTTTCAGGTATGATCACGAAACTTTCGCATAAGTAAAAGTCGTCGGCCTAGAAAAAACGTCTTAGCACGGACAACAAAACAGGCTACACCAAAAGCAAACACACTGGTTCCACCGCCATGATCTGCAATCCGTACGAAATCGTGATCCAAGGCCTGACCTCAGAAGGCCGCACTTTCCGCCCCAGCGACTGGGCCGAACGGCTGGCCGGCATCCTGGCCTCCTTCGACACCAACCAGAAGCTGTCCTATCATGCCTTCGTCCGCCCCATGCTGCTGGAAGGCGTGCGTTGCGTCGCCGTCGACAAGAAGCTGGAGAAAGTCTATCCGCAAATCTTCCAGTTTCTGATGGACTTTGCCAAAGACAATGATCTTCGGGTAGTCGACTGTCGAACACTGATCGACGAAGTCTATCCGAACAAGTTTTCGGCATAAGCGCAACAAACGTCGTATAGACACCACTCTTTTTACCAGTCTTCGCAACACTCCCGTCATATTCTGTGGCTAAACTAAGACAAAGTCGTGAAGTAGCCGTGCAAGCGTTGCCAAAACCGGACACGGTCTCTTCACTGCTTCACAACAGAACCACAGACTTGACTTGGAGTTCACCATGCAAAAGAAGAATCTGGCAGTAATCGTTGCATCGCTTTTCATCGTACCGGTCGCAGCTCACGCCGATGTGACCATCTATGGTTTCCTGAGCGGCGGCATCGAATCCGCCAAGGCCACCGGCAATGGCAACAGTGCCAAGGACTACGCATCCCGCACTCGCGTGGTAGACGAAAACTCCCGCATCGGCTTCAAGGGCTGGGAAGACTTGGGCGGCGGCACCAAGGCCATCTGGCAAGTAGAAAGCAGCCTGCGCAACTTTGAGAACGGCGGCACCAACGACAAGGGCCAGACCGCATCCTTCGGCACCCGCAACACCTTCATCGGCATCGACAACGGCGACTTCGGCAAGGTGCTGCTGGGTCAGAACGACTCTGCCTACAAGATGTTCACCGGCAGCGGCAATAGCGCGCTGGGCACCGATGTGATGATCAATACCACCGCCGACAACTTCGGCGCCAGCTCGGTCAACAGCCGCGGCGAAGCCCGTCTGGCCAATTCTATCCACTGGTTCTCCCCGAATTGGGCTGGCTTCAAGCTGGGCGCATCCTGGGGCGTGGATGAAGCACGCACCAACGGCACCGACGCTAAACGCATCTCCTTGGGCCTGGGCTACACTTGGGGCGCCCTGAATCTGGCTACCGCTTGGGACAAGCAATACGATAAGGGCGTTGCTGCCAACACCACGACCGCCTCTGTCAATTCCGGCTCCAACATCTCGTTCTACAGCATCGCCGCCAGCTATAAATTCGACTCCGGCACCTTCATTGGCGGCAACTACGAATGGGGCAATTTCGACCAAGTCGGCGGCGGCCAGGTGAAGCAGGATGACTGGCAGATCGCTCTCGGTCAGGATTTTGGCGCAGCCTCAATCAAACTGGCATACGGTCAGCTCGGCGCACTGAAGAATGTCGGTGCGGGCGTAAACGGCAACGATTTCAAGGCCAAGCAATGGATTCTGGGCGGCACCTACAACCTATCCAAATCCACTCAACTGCTGGCCTATGCCACCAAGATCACCAACAATGCCAAGGCAAGTGCAAACTTCGCCAACAACCCGGTCTACGATACCAACCTGGGAAACAAAGATGCGAGTTTGACTGCCGGCAACAGCCCGCAAGCTTTTGGCATCGGCATGAAGGTTTCCTTCTAAGCCTTACCACAAGCGTTCCAAATCAAACGCCACGGCATGCCGTGGCGTTTTTTATCGCCCATGCCTGAGCAAGCTCATCAGCCGCACACGCGGCTCAGCTCCTCCGGCTGGGACACCAGGAAATTGCCTTCCCCCTGCCACTGGACAATGCGCTTGTTGCGCTGGCGCTCCCACTCATCCACCGGATATTGCCGCGCCCACGCGCACATCAGCTGCCTATCCTGCTGGCTCATTCTCAAACCGTAGCGCTGGTGCATGTACAAGGTGATGCGCGCCGCCGCGCCGCGCACTTCCTCCCTGGGCTGGAAGCGCTTCAGCTTGAAATCCACCAGGGACCGGCACTGCCCATAAATCGGCCGCGGATGAATCTCCCACGCGCCGTAGGCGAAATTGGCGCGGTCGCCGTTGACCTCCCCCACCGCCGGCACCAGATTGTTCAGATCGCCCTCGGCCATCTGGAACAAGGGGTCCTGGTCGCCGCAGGCCTTGCGGCCGCCCTGTTGCCAGCACTGGCGCTGATGGCCCAGCACCCACGCCGGCACCACATGCTCCCACTCGATGCGGCTGGCCCGCGTTTCCGACTTGCGCGGCTGATAGCCGCAGGACGTCCAATCCACCGCCTTGCCCTGGTAACGGCAGCCGCAATAGAAATCCACTTCCATGCCGGAATACACGCGCGGCAGGATGCGCTTGGCGCCGGGAAAGTCTCTATGCCCAACCGCCTTGCCGCCGCTGACCAGGGGCTCGGCTTTGACTATATCCGGAGAATTTGAGGATGGCCGCGTCGCCGCCGACGACAGGATGGACTCGCCCAGCGCGGCCAACTGCCTCACTTCCGGGGATCTTGCTATTTGATTGACCTGATGCGAATCGCAAGCGGTCAGCATTGCGACAAGTATAAATGGTATGAGTTTGTGCATCTGCGGAGTGTATGCACTGAAAACAATTACATCAATACCATTGTCGGATGACTGGCTCCTTCAGATTCAATCAGGGAAGACGCGTTCAGGTCCAATCGACCCGAAACATCCCCGCAGCTCCGGCAAACGATGCGGCCCGCGCCATGAGAAACGGGCAGGAGACAAGAGATGTCGCCTGCCCGAGCCGAAAGCCGGTCAACTATTCAGCCGCTCCGGCCTCACCAGATGCGGATGCGCTGATCGTCCGGCTTGTACATCCTGTCGCCAGGCTTCACGTCGAAAGCGCGCTGAAAGGCATCGCTGTTCGAAGCCGCGCCTATCGCCCGGAACGCATCCGGCGAATGAGGATCGGACACCAGTCGGGCCAATAGCGCCTCGTCGCGGGTCTTGCTGCGCCAAACCTGGGCGAAACCGTAGAAGAAGCGTTGATCGCCGTTCATGCCGTCTATCACTGGAGCCGGCTTGCCGCCCAGCGACAGCTGGTAGGCCTTGTAGGCGATCTGCAGCCCCACGTTGTCGGCGATGTTCTCGCCCAGCGTCAGCTTGCCGTTGATATGCTTGCCCGGCAGCGGCTCATAGGCGTCATACTGCGCAACCAGCTTGCTGGTCAGGCCATGAAAGCGGGCCTTGTCCTCCGCCGTCCACCAGTCGCGCAGATTGCCGTCGGCATCGAACTGGCTGCCCTGATCGTCGAAACCATGGCTGATCTCATGCCCGATCACCGCGCCGATGCCGCCGTAATTGGCCGCGTCGTCCGCGGCGGCGTTGAAGAACGGCGGCTGCAGGATGGCTGCCGGGAAGACGATCTCGTTCTGGGAAGGGTTGTAATAGGCATTGACCGTCTGCGGGGTCATGCCCCATTCCGTCCTGTCCACCGGCTTGCCCAAGTGGGACAATTGCCATTGGTAATCGAAGCGGTTGGCGCGCTTGACGTTGCCCACCAGGTCATCCGCCTTGAGCTCCAGGCCGGAGTAGTCGCGCCAATGGTCGGGATAGCCTATCTTCAGCATGTACTTGGATAGCTTGACCTGCGCCGCCTCCTTGGTGGCGGGGCTCATCCAGCTCAAGCCGTCTATGCTCTGGCGGTAGGCCTGCATCAGATTGCCGACCAGCTCCTCCATCTTGCGCTTGTTTTCCGGCGGGAAATACTTGGCCACATACAGCTGCCCCAACGCCTCGCCCAGCGAAGACTCCACCAACTGCACGCCCCGCTTCCAGCGCGGACGCTGTTCCGGGGTGCCGGACAAGGTCTTGCCGTGGAATTCGAAGCGGGCATCCACCATCGCCTTGTTCAAATACGGGGCATAACCGTCCAGCGCATGCGCGATCAGATAGTCCTGCCAGTTCAGCAGCGGCTCCTTGCGCAACAGCTGCGCCAGTCCCGCCACATATTCCGGCTGGCTGACATTCAGCTCTGGGATTCCGGCCACGCCCGCGGCGGACAGGAAGCCCTGCCAGTCCAGCTTGGGCGCCAGTTTGGCCAACTGCGCCGGAGTCATCTTGTTATAGGTCTTCTGCGGATCGCGGTTTTCCACCCGACTGCGCTGCAGCTTCGCCAGCTTGGTTTCCAGCGCGATCACGCGCTGGGCGCGCTTTTCCGGCTGGGCGTAGCCGGCAAGACGGAACAGCTTGCCCAAATAGGCTTGGTAGGCGCCGCGCGCCTTGGCGAAACGCGCATCCTTGCCCAGATAATAATCGCGATCGGGCATGATCAATCCGCTCTGGTACAGCTCCGGCAGATAAGCGGTGGCATTGCGTGCGTCGATGCCCACAAACAAGCCCAGAGGCAGCTGAACGTTGCCGGACTGCCAGCTCCCGATCAGCTTCAACAGTTCGTTGCGGCCCGCCAGCATGGTCACGGCCTGCAGATCGGCTTCAATCGGCTGCAAGCCCTTTTTTTCCGCCGCAGCCTCATCCATGAAGCTCGCGTACAGCGCGCCTATCTTCTGCGCATTGCCTCCAGCCGAGGGATTGGCCGAGGCCTGCTCGATCAGCTCGCGCCCCCTCGCCTCGCTCAGATCCCTGAGCTCCTTGAACGCTCCGCTCCAGGACTCGCTGGCCGGAATTTCATGGGTGTCCTGCCACTTGCCGTTGACGGCCCGGTAGATATCGTCCTGCGGACGGACGCTGGAATTGAAATTGGCGGTATCGATCCCCGATACGCCATGCGCCCATGCCTGGCCGGCCAGCAGCAAGGCCAACGCCAATGCTTTCATCTTCATTGCAAATCTCCACTCATGCGCCAGAGAAAAGAAAGGCAGCCGCAGCTGCCTTTCCTGTCAGATCATAAAGACCAGCTTACTGAACAAACTGTTCCGATCCGACGATGCCCAGCTTCGTCAAACCCAAACGCTGCGACTCCGCCAGCACCATCGCCACCGGCGCGTAACTCGCATCCTTGTTCGGCTTGATGTGCAGCTCCGGCTGCGGCTCCGACTTCCCCGCCGCCGACAGCTTCGCCTCCAACGCCTCGCGGTTCGCCAAACGCTCGCCGTTCCACATCACCCCGTTGTCCGGCGCAATGTCGATCTGCACCACCACCGGCTTCACCTGCACCTTCGACGGCGTGTTCACCGGCATGTCCAGCTTCACCGCGTGCGTCTGGATCGGTATCGTGATGATCAGCATGATCAGCATCACCAACATCACGTCGATCAGCGGCGTGGTGTTGATCTCCATCATCAGGTCGTCTTCTCCCGACGACCCCACATTCATCGCCATGTCTCTTCTCCTACTCCCCGCCGCCGGGCGCCGGCGGCTCCGTGATGAACGCGATCTTCACGATCCCCGCCTGCTGCACCGCCAGCACGATGCGGCCGATCGGCGCGTACCGCGCCGTCGCGTCGCCCCGGATGTGCACTTCCGGCTGCGGATCCTTCTTCGCTTCCTTCACCAGCCGCGCCAGCAATTCCTGCTGATCCTTCACCGGCGACATGTTCCAGTAGATGCGGCTGTCCGGCCCCACCCCCAGCACCACGTTCTCCGGCTTGGTCTGCGTCGGGATGTTCTGTTCTTTCGGCAGCGTCATCTTCACCGTTTGCGTCACCACCGGCACCGTGATCAGAAAGATGATCAGCAGCACCAGCATCACGTCCACCAGCGGCGTGGTGTTGATCGCAGACAGCACCTGGTCCTCGTCGCCCTTGCCGTGGCCAAATCGCGTGTAACGGGCCATCTTCGATTACCGGCTCGGGTTGTTCAGCAGGCTGGCGTGCAGACGGCCCGACACCACGCGCACGTTGTCCAGCACCAGCTTGTTGCGCCGCACCAGCCAGTTGTATCCCAGCACCGCCGGCACCGCCACCGCCAGGCCGATCGCGGTCATGATCAGCGCTTCGCCCACCGGGCCGGCCACTTTATCGATGGAAGCCTGGCCCGAAGTGCCGATCTTCACCAGCGCGTGGTAGATGCCCCACACCGTGCCGAACAGGCCGACGAACGGCGCGGTGGAGCCCACGGTGGCGATCACCGACAGACCGTTCTGCATGTGATGGCTGGCGGAGTCCACCGCGTCCGAAATCGCCATCGCCACCCAGGTATTCAGGTCCACGCGGTTGGCCAGCTCGCCCTTGTGCTCGGCGGCGGCTTCAATGCCGGCTTGCGCCACCGCGCTGTACATCCCTTCGTCCGCCAGCTCGCTGGCGGCCTTTTGCAGGTCCACGCCGTGGTGGGCCAGCAGTTCATGCCCCTGCTTGATCAGGCGGCGTTGTTCCAGCAGCTTGACGATGCCGACGTACCAGGTGGACGCCGACATGATCAGCAGAATGATCAGCGTGCCCTTCGCCACGAAGTCGCCTTGCGACCACAGCGCGTCGATGCCGTACGGATTGGAAGTGCTGACGGTCTCCGCCGCCAGCGCCGGCAGTGCGGTCAGCAGGCCGGCTGCGCCCAGGACTTTGCCCAGAAATGCGCGAGTGATCTTGGTCATGGTATTTGCTCCTTTGTGTCTTGAGATGCCCTGGGCGACTTAGGCGCCAGAGTCGAGTTTGAAGCCGAATTCCTGTTTCAGCTGGGAATTGGCCTGGCAGGTGTAACCCTGCAGTGCGGCCGTGATCGCCGACTTGAAGCTGCTGCGGTAGCGCGGCGGAATGTCGCCGCTGAAATTGAAGCTGGCCTCGCCGCCGAACTTGCCGCTGGCGCCCACGCTGAACACCACCGACACCACGCCCTGGATTTCGTCTTCCTGGGCCTTGCTCGGATACTCCGGCGCTTCCAGGTGGCTGCAGTTGGCCTTGGCCGAAACCGGGCCCTTCGGCGCTTCCACCGCCGGGGCCGGAGTCGGCGCCGGCTGCGGCGTCGGATCGGCCGTCACCGATTGGATCGCGTTCTGCGATTGCACCATCGGCGGCGGATTGACCACCGGCGGCACGTAGGCCTGCGGCTTCGGCGCCGTCGGCTGCTGCACCACTTTCTCGATCTTCGGCGGCGGCGGTGGCGGCGGCGGCGGTTCGCTGATCACCGACACTTCCACTTTCTGCTGGATCACCTTGACCACCCCCTGGGCCAAACCGGTCACCAGCGCGTAGATCAGCGCGGCGTGGAACAGGATGACGCCCGCCAGGCCGGCGAATCGTCGCCGAGGCGGAGGGCCTCCCACTCCTTTGGCTGTGATACTTGTCATATGGATTACCCATTCCCTCGATGAAACCGGCGAATCCATCCGGTTCGGCATGCTTGCCCGAACGGATTCGCCAACCTGTCGCTGCGGCGGGGCGGGATCGCCTCCCGCGCCGCATTCTCAACGCATAAGGACATGCGCCGTCATGACAGAATGCTATAGCTGTGGACTAAATACAATAGCCAAAACTAGAGTTTGTATGACGCTTTCAAGAAAAAGGCTCGACCGACAGGATCGGCCAGAATCGGATCAAATCCTTTCTGGAAGAATTTGTTCTGATTGCTGAAAGGCGGCTCCTGGTCAAACAGATTCTTCACCCCCGCCGTCACGCTCAACTTCTTCTGCCATAGATAGGTAGATGACAGGTTCCAGTTGGAATACGGCTTGACGCTATGCGTTGCCTTGTAGTCGGTGTAACCGGAAACATAGTTCTGGGCCAACAATGCGCTCCAATTTCCCAGAGACCAGTTGAGGCCCAGCGAATGTTTCCAGCGAACTACTGGTTGCAAGCCATTGTTCCATTGGCTCAAACGTGAGTAATAGATCCCTCCCGCCTCCACCTGCTGGACGAACTTGGAGGTATAGGTTCCGTCCAGATTGATGGTGAAATTGCCAAGGCGGCTTCTGGGCAGCCGCCAGGAGAACGAGGTATCCAAACCCGCCGCGCTCAGATTGCCCAAGTTCTCGGTCGGAGTGGAAACGTAGTCAAGCTTGGAATACGGGTCATTCGGATTCACCCGGACAAAGCGGTTTGCATACTTGACCGGATCGTTGAAGATCAAGTCGTTGTCCAATACGCCTATCACTTTATTGATGGTGGTCCACCAGAAGTCGACGCTGGCTGTGATCTCCCTGATCGGCTCGATGACAACACCGAAAGTGAGCGAGCTGGCGCGCTCCGGCTCCAGATTGCGATTACCGCCCTGCTTGGCGAAGAAGGTGGTGCCGCAATCGGTCTTGTCACCGCCGTTGGCGGGTGTTCCGTTTGGACAAAGAACCGGGTCATTCAGATTGTTGCCGTTGGTATAGGTTTTCGCATCCGGCTGGAAGACATCGAACAGCGATGGCGCGCGGAATCCCCGGCTGGCGGAACCACGGAACAGAATTTGCGGGGCGGGCTGATACTTGAATGCCACCTTGGGATTGAAAGCCTTGCCGAAATCGCTGTACTTGTCGTAGCGCGCGGCCAGCTGTATGTCCAACCCCTTGATTACAGGCACATCGGCCTCAAGGTACAATGCCGAAATATTGCGGCTACCCTTGGTCGACTTGGAGTCCGCAATGCCGGACCCCACCGCGTACTGGGCCAGATCCTGAATCTGGCTGTCCAGCTTCTCATGGCGCAGCTCGCCACCGAATGCCGCCGCCAAATTGCCCGCCGGCAGGGCGAACAGCTCCTTGCTCGCCTTGAAATCCGCCAATGCCGTCTCGTACTTGGATATCCAGCCATCCCCCTTCAACTCCACGTTCTCCCACGCGCCGGCGGGCGAATCACCGAAAGGATTGATCTGGTCGTTCAGCAACGCCTGCTCGATCTTGTCGCCATTCACATAGCCGCTCTTGTAATTGATGGTGGTCTGGTTCGACGAATAAGCGGCGCCGGTACGATAATCCCAGCCACCGAGCAGGCCTTCCAGATTGACGGCCAAGCGGTGGGTATCCGATGTGCTCTTGGTGGTTCTTGGCCCCAGGGGATCACTGCGCAGGTTCAGCACCGCCTTGGCGCCCGGCGTCACCGGCGAGCCATCCGGCAGCACGGTAGGGAAGTACTTGTTGACGCCTGCCGTCAGCGTGGCAATGGACTGCATCGGCGTCGGACCGATGCGGGTGGTGCTGATATTGCGGGCGCCCAAATACTGCGCTGTCAGCATATGGTCGCCAAACTGCTTGCTAAGCTTACCGTTGGCGGTGAACTGCTCCACTTCCGGCGTCAGGTCCATGAACAGCCAGGTCTTTTCGCCGCAGCTGGTTGCATCCCTGGGCGTGGTGTAAGGCGGCCGGCAGCCCGGCATGGCGGCGTTGTAGACATTGCCATCCCCGGGCTTGCCCGCTGCCTGATAGAGGAAGTTGGCCGGATAGGTGATGCTGCTCAACGATTGGTTCTTGGTGGCGAAATCGCGATCTATGGTCTTGATCGCCTTGTTTTTTTGATAAGACAGTACGCCGTACGCATTCCAGCCATCCTTCGCAAGATCGCCCACACCGCCCAGCAAGCTGACATTGGCCGAATCGCCGCCTTTGTGCTGTGTCGCCTGCGCCTCGCCGGAAATCGTCAACCCTTGGTAGCTTTTCTTGGTGATGAAGTTCATCACGCCGCCGATGGCGTCACTGCCGTACAAGGCCGACGCGCCGTCTCGCAACACCTCGATCCGGTCTATTGCCGACAGCGGGATGGCGTTCAAATCCGTTGCGACGCCGGAAATCGCCTGGTTGGCGACTCGGCGGCCATCCAGCAGCACCAAGGTGTATTGCGGATCAAAACCTCTCAAGCCGGCATATGACGCGCCGCCGCTGACGGATTGCACGGAAGACGCGCCAACCAGATTGGACTGGTTGCTGGCCAATGAGTTGACCACCTGCTCGACCGTGGTGAAGCCTTGCTTGGTCATGTCCTCGGTGCGGACTATCGTCACCGGCAGCGCCTTTTCCTGCTTGATGCTGCGCTTGATATTGGAGCCGGTCACCTCCACCCGATCCAACTCTCCCGACGCCGCCTCATCCGCGGCCCATGCCATAGGCGCGTTGACGCCTATGCCCGCCATGGCCAAGGCCACGACCAGCTGTTTCTTTCTCATCACGGAACTCTCCTTTGCTCTTATCCGTATTCCATCCGCCAGTTCTACGGCTGGCGTGACGGCATTCGAGCCACGACCATCCCATGGGCATGACTCTGAATTCGAGTTTGAGAAGAGTTACGACAAACCGTCAATATCAGTAACAATTTGTCATTAAGTACAGATCGCCCCCGGAGCCTTGCCGGCGGCGCGCAATTTTCTGCCCCGCCGCCCCAGGAAGTGACATGAAAATCAAAGAGAGAACCTATATGCGACAAGGCACATGGCCCCTTTTCGGCATACCCGCTCGTTAAAGCCACGCACCTGTCGCGCACACGTCTGACAATGTCGTTTTTATGTAAAAAATGTTGCTTTTACACAAATTACTGAAAGAAACATCGAAAATAGAAAATTACCGTTCTCTCATAACTTGAATATTACTCATGCCACGCATGTGAAAATAATATTCAGCGTCTGAATCCTGCGACGCACCAGCCAATAAAAAAACCGGCCCGCCCGGGCCGGCTTGTCCTATCGCGGCGTCCGAAACGCTACGCCAGCGCCAGAGCCGGGTTCCACCCCTGCGGGATCGCCCCCAGCAGCTTCTTGGTGTAGCCGTCCTTCGGCTCGCGGTAGATCACGTCCGCGTCCGCCTGCTCCACCACCTGGCCCTTGTTCATCACCAGCACCTGGTCCGAGATGTGCTTCACCACCGCCAGATCGTGCGAAATGAACAGGTAGGACAGCTTGTACTCGTCCTGCAGGTCCTGCAGCAGGTTCAGCACCTGCGCCTGCACCGACACGTCCAGCGCCGACACCGATTCGTCGCAGATCAGCACTTCCGGCTTCAAGGTCAGGCAGCGCGCGATCGCGATCCGCTGCCGCTGGCCGCCGGAGAACTCGTGCGGGTACTTGGCCAGCGCGCCCGCCGGCAGCCCCACCTTGTCCAGCAGGTCCTGCGCCAGCCGGCGCCGCTGGCCGGCGTCCTGGCCAATGCCGTGCAGCAGCATCGGCTCGGTCAGGATCTGCTCCACCGTGAAGCGCGGGTTCAGCGACGCGTACGGGTTCTGGAAGATGATCTGGATCCGCTTCTTGTAGGCGTGGAAGGCCTTGGCGCTCATGCCGATCAGGTCCTGGCCGTGGAACAAGGCCTTGCCCGCCGTCGCCTGGTGCAGCCGCACCAGCGTCAGCCCCACCGTGGTCTTGCCCGAGCCCGACTCGCCGACGATGCCCAGCGTCTTGCCGCGCGCCAGCTTGAACGACACGTCCCGCACCGCGTGGAACTGGCGCTTGCCGAACAGGCCTTCGCGGATGTCGAAGCTCTTGCACAGCCCCTGCACGTCCAGAATGATCTCGTCGCCCGCCGCGTAGCCGCGCGTCCGCTCCGCCGGCTCCACGTAGCCGCCCGGCTGCAGGAAGTCGTCGATCACCGCCAGCCGCTCCGGGCGGCGGTCCAGGTGCGGCCGGCACGACAGCAGCGCCTTGGTGTAGGCGTCCTGCGGATCTTCGAAGATCTGCTTCACCGTGCCCTGCTCGCGGATCACGCCGTGGCGCATCACGATCACCTCGTCGGCGAACTCGCCCACCACCCCCAGGTCGTGGGTGATGAACAGCACCGACATGCCGTGCTTCTTCTGCAGATCGGCGATCAGCTGCAGGATCTGCTTCTGAATCGTGACATCCAGCGCGGTGGTCGGCTCGTCGGCGATCAAGAGCTTGGGCTCGCAGGCGATGGCGATGGCGATCATCACCCGCTGCTGCTGGCCGCCGGACAGTTCGTGCGGGTAGCTCTTCACCCGCTTCTCCGGCTCCGGCAGACCCACCTCGCGCAGCAGCTCCACCGCCCGCTTCCACGCCGCGCTCCGGCTCAGCCCGGCGTGCAGCGTCAGCGTCTCGACGATCTGCTCGCCGACGGTGAACACCGGGTTCAAAGAGCTCATCGGCTCCTGGAAGATCATCGCGATGTCCTTGCCGCGCAGCCGGCGCAGCTCCGCCGCGCTCAGCTTCAGCAGGTCGCGGCCGTCGAAGCGCAGCTCCGACGCCGGATCGATCTCGCTCGATTGCGGCGGCAGCAGCTGCATGATGGCCATCGACGTCACCGATTTGCCGGAACCCGATTCGCCGACCAGCGCCACCGTGCGGTGCGCCGGAATGTCGAAACTGACGCCCTTCAGCGCCTCGAAGCGGCCGCCGTCCTCCTGGCGGAAACGCACCCGCAGGTTGCGGACCGAAAGCAGGGTTTTGTTATCGCTCATATCCATTTCTCCTCATCCCGCTCACTTGGCCGCCGCGCGCGGGTCCAGCGCGTCGCGCAAAGCATCCACCAGCAGGCTGAACGCCGTCACCAGCACCGACATGGCGATGGTCACCGCCAGCATCTGCCACCAGTAGCCCTGGATCAGCTCGGTCGGCGCTTCGGCCAGCATCGAACCCAGGCTCACTTCGCGCACGCCGACGCCGAAGCCGAGGAAGGACAGAATGGCCTCGTACTTGATCAGCGCCACCGTCAGCAAGGAGAACTGCACCAGCAGCAGGTGGGAGAGGTTGGGCAGGATATGGACAAACATTTTCCGGCTGCTGCCGGCGCCGATGGCGTCCGCCGCCTGCACGTACTCGCGGCCTTTCAGCTTCAGGTACTCGGCGCGCACCAGGCGGTAGGTGCCGGTCCAGCTGGTCAGCGCCATCACCGAAATGATGGTGGTGATGCCGCGGCCGGACACCGCGGCGAAGGACAGCAGCAGCAGCATGTCAGGCACCGAAGTGAACACGCTGTAGAACCAGTTGAGGAAATCGTCGGTCTTGCCGCCGAAATAGCCGGACACCGCGCCCAGCGCGCAGCCGATCAGCAGAGAAAACACCGCGCCGAACACACCGACGAAGATGGACGTGGACGTGCCCTTCAACGCTTTCTGGATCACGTCCCGGCCCTGCAGATCGCCGCCGAACGGCAGTCGCTCCTGCCGCGGCGGCGTGTGGTCGGCGTATTCGCCGACATGCTTCTCCGCCTCGGACAGCTGCTTGCCGATCGGATCCTCGGCGCGGCTCAGTTCGACAGTGGGCGCGGCAGCGGCCTTAGCCGTCGGCTCCGGCGGCAACACATCGTCCGGGGACTCATTGACCCAGCTTGGCGGCGCATAAGGGACACCCACCTCGTCCGTCCAGTGCGCCCCCACCAGATTGAACCAGCCGCCGATCGAGACCAGCAGATAGGCCAGCACGATCCACATCGAAATAAAACCCACCTTATTGCGCTTCAGGCGCTGCCATCCCAGGCCCCACAGGCTGCGGGACGGCGCGGCCGGCGCGGCGCCGGCGGTATTCTGCAATGTCGTCATGATTGTTCTCCTCCGCTTACTTCAGTTGCACGCGCGGATCGATCCACTTGTAGACCAGGTCGCCCAACAGGTTGAACACCATGGTGGCGATGGCGATATAGATGGTGATGGCCTTGATCACCGGGAAATCGCTCTTGTTCACCGCCTGCACCACCTCGTTGCCCATGCCGGGAATGCCGAAGAAGCTCTCCAGCACCAGCGCGCCCAGCAACATGTACGGCAAGGACATCATCACGCTGGTCACCACCGGAATCAGCGCGTTGCGCAGCACGTGCTTCAGCATGATCTGGCGTTCGGACAAACCTTTGGCCCGCGCGGTGCGCACATAGTCCTGGCCCAGTTCCTCGACGAAGAAGCTGCGATAGAAACGGATGTCCGGTCCGAGCGACACCATCAAGCCCAGCAGCAAGGGCAGCGGCACGTAGACGAATAGATTGACCCAGAACGAATCCCCCCAGCCGCGCACCGGAAACCAGCCCAGCTTGAAGCCGAGGAAAAACTGGCCGGCGATGATGTAGATCAGCGCGCTGATGGACATGGCCACGGTGCAGGAAATGGTGACGATGTGATCGGTCAGGCCGCCGCGGAAGTACGCGACCAGCGCCGCCAATGGAATGGCGACCAGCAGATCGACCACCAGCATGGCGCCGGTCAGCGTCAGCGACGGCCCGACGCGGCTGCCGATGATGTCGGACACCGGCTGCTGGGTGGACCAGGAAGTGCCGAAGTCCAGCGTCAGCACTTGATGGACAAACAACAGAAATTGTTCCGGCAGGCTCTTGTCCAGACCCAATTGGGCGCGGATGTGCGCCAGCACCTCGGCCGAGAAATGCTTGCCGGCCAGCACCAGCGACGGATCGCCGCCCACCAGCGTGAACAGGATGAATACCAGCAGCATCACCCCGAACAGGGTCGGGATCATTTGCAGCAGCCGGCGGATGATGAATGCGGACATGATGATTCTCCTCGCTCCCCGCTTATTTTTCTACGTCCAGGAAACGCCAGATGGCATTGAAGTTGGGGTGGTGCTTGAACCCCCTCACCCACGGCTGCGCCAGCGCGTTGGTGAAACGAATGTCGCTGAACATCCACGGCGTGTCGCCGGCCACGATCTTGTTCATCTGGTCGTACAGGCGGTTGCGCTCCGGTCCGTCCGGCAGCAGGCGCGACTGTTCGTAGAGCTTGTCGTAGCGCGGGGACTGGTAGCAGGCGTTGTTGGAGTTGCCGACATTGCCGCCGTACAGCAGTTGCGTGAAGTTGTCGCCGTCGGGGTAATCCGCGCTCCAGGCGCCGCCGTTCATGCCGAACTTGCAGTCGCGCTGCGCCTTCACCTGCTCGTTCCACTGCATCACGCGGAAATTCACCTTCACCTTGATGCGGTCGAAGGCCTTCTGCCAATACTCGTTCCACTGCTTGTCGATGGCGGTGGGGCCGGTCAGGAAATCGACGACGACGGGCTTGCCGTCCGGAGCATGGCGGTAGCCGTCGGCGCCGATCTTGTAGCCGAACTGGTCCAGCAAGGCATTGGCCAAGGGCGGGTTGTAAGGATAGGCGGCGCGGAAATCGGGATTGTGCCCGGCCACGTTGGGCGGCACGATGTACTGCACCTGCACCGCCTGGTTGCGGCGGATGTCGCGTATCGTTTCGTTGGTGTCGAAAGCCATGGAAATCGCGCGGCGCAGCGCGATCTTGTCCTTGCCGTACCCGCCGACGACCGGGTCCTTCATATTGAACGCGTAGAAGGTGACCTCCTCGCCCAGCTCGCGGCTAAGCTGAACGCCCTTGTTTTTCAGTTCCGGCTTCAGCTCCGCGCGCCAGGGATTCTTGGGGTCCAGCCGCAGGACTTGCCGGATCAAAGGCTGAGGAATGCCTACGAGATCCAACTCCCCACTCTTGAAGGCCAGCCAGGCCGGCTGTTCCTCCTGGATCACCGACACCTCGATCCGGTCTATCTGCGGATAGCGCTTGCCGTTCATCCGCGCGGCGATCCGTTGATCGCCGGCATCGGCGGCCGCGCCATAATGGAAGACCTCTCGGCGGAAATTGGGATTGCGCACCAGCGTCATGCTGTTGCCCGGCTTCCAGTCCTTCAAAACATAAGGCCCGGTGCCGACCGGGTGGGCATTGGTATTGTCGCCATAGGCATCGACCACTTCCCGCGCCTGTCCCTCCACCCAGCTGCCGGCCAGCAGGAAAGGCAGGGATGGGAATGGCTGCTTGAACTTGAGCTGCAAGGTGTAGCGGTCCAGCGTCTTCACGCCTTCCACCACCGTGTCGTAGTCCAGTTTGCCCTTGCCCGCTTTCTTCACCAGCTCAGCCAAGCCCGCCAGCTTGTCGGTGAAGGTATCGCTGAGCGGCGAAGCCACCGTCGGATCGGACAGGCGCTTGATCGAGTACACGTAATCGGCGGCGGTCAGTTCGCGCTTCTTGCCCTTGAACGCCGGGTCAGGCGCGAAATAAATGCCCTTCTTCAAATGGAAAGTGTAAGTCAGACCGTCGGCGCTGACCGTCGGCATCGCCGTGGTCACATTGGGCACCACCTTCACCGGGCGGGACAGGTAGTCAAAAGTCAGCAAGGGATCGTAGATGTGCTCGATCACCGCGGACGAATAGATGTCGGATATCTTGGCCGGATCAAATCCGGTCTCCGGCGCGCTGAACGCCACATGCAGCACCTTCTCCGCGGCGGCCGCATGCAGCGGCGTCACGCTCCCCCAGACCATCAGTGCCGCCACCAGGGGCTTTCTCAGGCACATAGACGTTTTCTCCTCTATTTTTCTAATCGGAACCAGTCCGCATCGGGATGGTCGATTTTCTATCGCGGCCGGCCGCTTGGCGTCCGCGGCCGCGCAGGCTCAATCTTGTTAACACAAAGCCGATATCGCCCACACCTTAACGATTGACACACCGACAAGATGACATCATCGTTAAATAAACAACAAACCCATGTCCGCCGCGGCCGCGCAATCCCGACAGGCCCGCGCCGCCGCAAGGAGAGCGCTATGAAATCCGCAACATTCATGCTCGCGCTGGCCGCGCTGCTGCTGGCCGGCTGCGCCACCCAACAGGGCTACGCGCAAAAGGTCTACGCCTGGCAGGGGCGCGACGCCAACGAACTGCTGGCAACCTGGGGCGCGCCTACCGCCCAGATGACCATGCCCAACGGCAAGCTGCTCTACACCTACCGCACCGCCTACAGCCAGGAAATGCCGATACAGGGCAACGGCTTCTACTACCCGTGGAGCGTCAGCGGCGGCGGATCGGTCTACTACAGCTGCACCACCAACTTCGTCGTCGATCCGCGCGACCACACCGTCTTGTCGGTCAGCTTCGACGGCAACGACTGCGTCGCGCCGACCCGCAAGTAAGGCCCCGTCGATGTTCCACATGACAGGAGCCGGCGATTGCCGGCTCCTTGTCTATTTGCCCCCGGCCTCGCTCAGGCCCAGCGCGCGGCGGCCGCCGAGCAGGCGGCGGATGCGGACGCGCAGGCCGTCCAGATAGGTGTACACCACCGGCACCACCAGCAGGGTCAACAGCGTGGAAGTGGCCAGACCGCCGATGATGGCGTGTGCCATCGGCCGATTGGTCTCCGAACCGTCGCCGGTGCCCAGCGCCAATGGCAGCATGCCGAAGATCATCGCCAGGCTGGTCATCATGATGGGGCGCAGCCGCACCCTGCCCGCCTCGACGATGGCGTCTTCCCGGGCCATGCCGTCCTGGCGGGCGCGATTGATGAAGTCCACCAGCAGAATGCCGTTCTTGGCCACCAGGCCCATCAGCATGATGATGCCGATGATGGAGAACATGTTCAGCGTGGAGCCCCACAGGAACAGCGCAACGAACACGCCGCCGAAAGCCAGCGGCAACGCCACCATGATGGTTACCGGCATGGTGAAGCTGCGGAACTGCGCGGCCAGGATCAGGTAGATGAAGATCACGCCCAGGCCCAGCGCGCGCAGCGCGTTGCCCACGGTTTCCTCCATGTCCTTCTGCTGGCCGCGGTGCATGCGCTGCACGCCCTGCGGCAGCTGGGTGCCGTCCAGCAGCTTGTCGATGTCGGCCATCGCCGAGCCGACGTCGCGGCCCTCCACATTGGCCAGGATGCTGATCTCGCGCATCATATTGGTGCGCTTGATCTGGCGCGGGCTGACGCCCTGCCGGGTCTCGATCAGCGTGGACAGCGGCACCATCTGCGCCGCGCCGTTTTCGTCGCGGTTGCCGGCCACCTTCAGCTGGTCCAGCAGCTCCTGGCGGCGCTCGTCCTTCGGCACCCGGAGCCGCACGTCGTAATTCTCGCCGTCCGGCGCCTCCCAGGTCGTCACCACATTGCCGGCCAGCAACATGGACAGCAGGTTGCCCACCCGGTTGAGATCCACGCCCAGGCTCAGCGCCGCGTCGCGCTTCAGCGTCAGGCTAAGCGACGGATCGCCTTCGGTCAGGTTGGACTCGATGTCCTTGACGCCCTTCACCTTGGCGATGCGGGCCATGATGTCGCGCGACACCGCGTCCAGCTCGGCCAGATTGGAGCCGCGCAGGCCGATGAAGATGGGCTTGCCCTGCTGCTCGTCGTTGGCCACCGCCTTGATCAGCACGCCGGCCACCGGCTGCACCCGCTTGCGGGCGTCGGCGATGACCTGGTCCAGGCTGCGCTGGCGCGAGCGCTTGTCGCCGATGTCCAGCGTCAGCTGGCCGTCGTTCTTGCCGGCCCCGAAGTTGCCGGCGCCGACATCCAGCGACACGGTCTGGATTTCCTTGATGCCGGACAGCGCGGCCGCCAGTTCCTTGCCCTTCAGCGTCGTGTATTCCAGCGAGGAGCCCGACGCGGTCTGGTACACCACGTTGATCTTGCCGCTGTCGCGCACCGGCACGAATTCGCCGCCTATCCTGGGCACCAGCATGAAGCTGGCCACGGTCACGCCCAGCGCCAGCGCCAATGTGGTCTTGCGATGGCCGAGCACCCAGCGGATCACTGCCGCGTAGCGCTCGGACAGGCGGTCCAGCGAGGTTTCGAACCAGTCCAGCATCCGACCCAGCGGGCCGCAGTGGCGATCGCCGTGGTGGTGGGGGTCGTGCCAGATCGACGACAGCATCGGGTCCAGCGAGAAGCTGACGAACATCGAGATCAGCACCGCCACCGCGACGGTGAGGCCGAACTGATGGAAGAAGCGGCCGATGATGCCGCTCATGAAGCCCACCGGCAGGAACACCGCCACCACGGTCAGCGTGGTGGCCAGCACCGCCAGGCCGATCTCATTGGTGCCGTCCAGCGCGGCCTGGTAATGGCTCTTGCCAAGCGCGGCGTGGCGGACGATGTTTTCCCGCACCACGATGGCGTCGTCGATCAGCAGGCCGATGGACAGCGACAGCGCCAACAGCGTCAGCATGTTCAGCGTGAAGCCCATCAACTGCATCGCGAACAGCGTGCCCACCAGCGCCACCGGCAGCGTCAAGCCGGTGATCACCGTGCTGCGCCAGCTGCCCAGGAACAGGAACACGATCAGGATGGTCAGCCCCGCGCCTTCCAGCAGCATCGACTCCACGCTGCTCAGCGCCTTCTTCACGTCCTCGGCGGAATCATAGGTGTAGCGCAGCTCGGTACCGGCCGGCATCTGCGGCTTCAGTTCGGTCAGCAGTTTCTTGACCCCGGCGGCCACCGCCACCTCGTTGGCACCGCGCGCGGCCTTGACGTCCACGCCCAGGCCGGGCTGACCATTGACCAGCGACACGCTGTCCTGTTCCGCCTGGGTGTCCGCCACCGCCGCGATGTCGTCCAGCCGGATCGGCGTGCCGTTGCGATAGCCGACAGCCAGCGCGGCGAAGTCGTCGGCGGACTTCAGCTTGCCGGACACCCGGATCGCCCACTCCTTGTGCGCGGTGGACACGTTGCCGGCCGGGAAATCCTGGTTGGCGGCCTTGATGGCGTCGGCCACATCGGCCAGCGACAGGCCGGAGCCTTCCAGCCGCACCGGATCGATGTCGATGCGGATTTCCCGTTTCACCGCGCCGATCAGGCTGACGTCGCCGACGCCCTCCACCATCTGCAGCCGCTTCTTCAGCACGTTCTCCGCCCAGCTGCTCAGCTCGCGCGGCCGGGTCTGGCTGGAGGTCAGCGACAGCGACAGCATGGGCTTGTCGTTGGGGTCCACCTGGGACACCGACGGCGTGCCGATCTCGCGGCGGAACTGCCCCTGCACCGACGCCACCTTGTCGCGCACGTTCTGCACCGCGACGATGGGGTCGACGGACAGCTCGAACTCGGCCACCACGAAAGAGCTGCCCTCGGAAGAATAGGAACGGATTTCCTTGATGCCGTTGACGGTGTTGAGCGCCTCCTCCAGCGGCTTGCTCACCTCGCTCTCCACCACCTCGGGCGAGGCGCCGGTATAGCGCGTCTCCACCACTGCCATCGGCAGACGGACGTCGGGCATTTCCTCCACGGCCAGCTTCTGCCAGGAGAACAGGCCCAGCACCATCAGCGTCATCATCAATACTGCGGCGAAATACGGGTTGCGCACGCTTACGCGGGTCAGCCACATGACGTTCTCCTCAACCCAGTCGGGCCGGCAGGCTGACCGGGTCGCCCGCCTTGCTGCCCAGCAGTTCGCCGACGATCACGCTGGCGCCGGCGGCCACGCCACCAATCGCGGCCTGGCGCTCGTTTTCCGCGCGCAACTCCACGGTTACCGGCCGCTTCGCCAACCGGCCCTTCTCCACCACCATCACCCAGGGCTTGGCGTCGATGTCGCGCACCGCGGCGATGGGCACCACCACCTTGTCCTTCACCTCGCGCACCACCACCCCGCCCTTGGCGAACTGGCCCACCTTCAAGTGCCCGTCCGTGTTCCGCACCCGCACGAACAGCGTGAAGCTGCGGGTGCCGGGGATGGCCACCGGATTGATGCGCACCACTTCGCCATGCTCTTGGACGTCGCGGCCGTCGACGCTGAACGAAGCCGGCATGCCCACCCTGACCTGCCCCACCAGTCTCGAGGGCACGGTGGCGGCGATCTCCAGCACCGCCAGGTCGGCCACCGAAAACAGCTTCATATTGCGGCTGGCCACTTCGCCCGGATTGATCTTGCGCTCGTAGACCACGCCGTCTATCGGCGATTTCACCTGGGCATCGGCCAGCGAGCGCTGAGCCCGCGCCAACTGGGCCGACTGCGCGCGAAGCTCGCCTTCTTTCACTCGGTAATCGCTTTCCAGCTCGTCGAACGCCACCTGGGAAATGAAACCCTTGCCCAACAGCTCGCGCTGCTTGTCCAGCTTGACCTTGGCCAGCTTCAGCCGCGCCTTGGAGTTGTCGAGCTGGGCGTTCTGCTCCGCCACCGACTGCCCCAACGACTCGGCGTCCAGCACCGCCAGCAACTGGCCGCGACGCACACTCTCCCCTTCGCGCACCTTCACTTCGCGAACGTTGGCGTCGACCTCGGACGCCACCGCGCTGCTGGTCAGCGCGTTCAGCGAGCCGGTGAACGGAATGGCGGCGGCGAGCGGCCTCACTTCCGCCCGCACCACATCGGCGCCGGACAAGCGGCGCGCCGCCGGCGCCGACGCGTTCTTGCCGGAAGCGGACGCATGCTCGGCGCCGCCCTTGCCACAGGCGGCTAGCGATAGAAGAAACAGGGCGGACAGGCAAAGACGTATGTTCATATGTGTGTTTTCCGATGTGGCCATCGCGGCGTCATCCGGTCTTGTTGTCGATTACGGAACAGGCGGCCGTTTGGCCGCCTGTCCGACATCATGCCACATCCGTGAATTTATTTTAATGTCATTGCACAAACTGTTCCGATCCGACGATGCCCAGCTTCGTCAAACCCAAACGCTGCGACTCCGCCAGCACCATCGCCACCGGCGCGTAACTCGCATCCTTGTTCGGCTTGATGTGCAGCTCCGGCTGCGGCTCCGACTTCCCCGCCGCCGACAGCTTCGCCTCCAACGCCTCGCGGTTCGCCAAACGCTCGCCGTTCCACATCACCCCGTTGTCCGGCGCAATGTCGATCTGCACCACCACCGGCTTCACCTGCACCTTCGACGGCGTGTTCACCGGCATGTCCAGCTTCACCGCGTGCGTCTGGATCGGTATCGTGATGATCAGCATGATCAGCATCACCAACATCACGTCGATCAGCGGCGTGGTGTTGATCTCCATCATCAGGTCGTCTTCTCCCGACGACCCCACATTCATCGCCATGTCTCTTCTCCTACTCCCCGCCGCCGGGCGCCGGCGGCTCCGTGATGAACGCGATCTTCACGATCCCCGCCTGCTGCACCGCCAGCACGATGCGGCCGATCGGCGCGTACCGCGCCGTCGCGTCGCCCCGGATGTGCACTTCCGGCTGCGGATCCTTCTTCGCTTCCTTCACCAGCCGCGCCAGCAATTCCTGCTGATCCTTCACCGGCGACATGTTCCAGTAGATGCGGCTGTCCGGCCCCACCCCCAGCACCACGTTCTCCGGCTTGGTCTGCGTCGGGATGTTCTGTTCTTTCGGCAGCGTCATCTTCACCGTTTGCGTCACCACCGGCACCGTGATCAGAAAGATGATCAGCAGCACCAGCATCACGTCCACCAGCGGCGTGGTGTTGATCGCAGACAGCACCTGGTCCTCGTCGCCCTTGCCGTGGCCAAATCGCGTGTAACGGGCCATCTTCGATTACCGGCTCGGGTTGTTCAGCAGGCTGGCGTGCAGACGGCCCGACACCACGCGCACGTTGTCCAGCACCAGCTTGTTGCGCCGCACCAGCCAGTTGTATCCCAGCACCGCCGGCACCGCCACCGCCAGGCCGATCGCGGTCATGATCAGCGCTTCGCCCACCGGGCCGGCCACTTTATCGATGGAAGCCTGGCCCGAAGTGCCGATCTTCACCAGCGCGTGGTAGATGCCCCACACCGTGCCGAACAGGCCGACGAACGGCGCGGTGGAGCCCACGGTGGCGATCACCGACAGACCGTTCTGCATGTGATGGCTGGCGGAGTCCACCGCGTCCGAAATCGCCATCGCCACCCAGGTATTCAGGTCCACGCGGTTGGCCAGCTCGCCCTTGTGCTCGGCGGCGGCTTCAATGCCGGCTTGCGCCACCGCGCTGTACATCCCTTCGTCCGCCAGCTCGCTGGCGGCCTTTTGCAGGTCCACGCCGTGGTGGGCCAGCAGTTCATGCCCCTGCTTGATCAGGCGGCGTTGTTCCAGCAGCTTGACGATGCCGACGTACCAGGTGGACGCCGACATGATCAGCAGAATGATCAGCGTGCCCTTCGCCACGAAGTCGCCTTGCGACCACAGCGCGTCGATGCCGTACGGATTGGAAGTGCTGACGGTCTCCGCCGCCAGCGCCGGCAGTGCGGTCAGCAGGCCGGCTGCGCCCAGGACTTTGCCCAGAAATGCGCGAGTGATCTTGGTCATGGTATTTGCTCCTTTGTGTCTTGAGATGCCCTGGGCGACTTAGGCGCCAGAGTCGAGTTTGAAGCCGAATTCCTGTTTCAGCTGGGAATTGGCCTGGCAGGTGTAACCCTGCAGTGCGGCCGTGATCGCCGACTTGAAGCTGCTGCGGTAGCGCGGCGGAATGTCGCCGCTGAAATTGAAGCTGGCCTCGCCGCCGAACTTGCCGCTGGCGCCCACGCTGAACACCACCGACACCACGCCCTGGATTTCGTCTTCCTGGGCCTTGCTCGGATACTCCGGCGCTTCCAGATGGCTGCAGTTGGCCTTGGCCGAAACCGGGCCCTTCGGCGCTTCCACCGCCGGGGTCGGCGTCGGCGCCGGCTGCGGCGTCGGATCGGCCGTCACCGATTGGATCGCGTTCTGCGATTGCACCATCGGCGGCGGATTGACCACCGGCGGCACGTAGGCCTGCGGCTTCGGCGCCGTCGGCTGCTGCACCACTTTCTCGATCTTCGGCGGCGGTGGTGGCGGCGGCGGCGGTTCGCTGATCACCGACACTTCCACTTTCTGCTGGATCACCTTGACCACCCCCTGGGCCAAACCGGTCACCAGCGCGTAGATCAGCAAGGCATGGAATACCACAACGCCCACAAGACCGGCCGAGCGCCGGCTGAGCATTCCGCTGTTGCGTTTGATGGAAACACTGCTCATTGCAATTACCTTCCCTGCGTGCATGCACCTGTGGGTCGGGAACCGGCATCCTCCGCCCATTCCCGACACCGCAAAGTGAACTCCTGTAACGGACCATCCGCAATCCGTAATTGCCCCCAGACGCCAGCCGGCGTCCGGGGGCGCATGCCCCGCGGCTTACATCTTGTAATTGGCCTTCAGGAAGTAGGCGCGGCCCACTGCATCGGTAAAGCGCGGATCATATCCTTGCGGAGTGGTATCGCCTTGATTGCTCCAAGGAGGCAGCTGATCGAAGAGATTGCGCACGCCAACAGTCAGCGTCAGCTTCTTGTCCCAGGCATAGCTGCCCGACAGGTTCCAGGTGGAATAAGGCTTGACCATGTGCGTTGCCACATCGTCCGTATAACCGGACTTGTAGTCCTGAGCCAGGATCCCGCTCCATGCGCCTTCCGACCAGTTCAAGGAAAGATTGTGCTGCCAACGGAAAGTCGGGCCGCCATTCACGTATGCGCCCAGGTCGCTATGGTAATCGCCGCCTTTCTCGTACTGGAACATATGTTTGCTGATATAGGTTCCATCCAGATTGACGGAGAAGGTACCAATGGCCGTGCGCGGGAAGCGGTACGAGAAGCCAAGATCAACCCCGGCCGCGCTGGTATTCCCCAGGTTCTGGGTGGCATCCATCACGTACAGCAGGTTGTTGCTGCCATCTCGCACGAACAGATTGCCATACTTGCTCGGATTGCCAAAAATCGTCGCTTCATTCAAGGAGCCGATGGTGTTCTGGATATTCGTCCACCAGAAATCGACGCTGGTCGTCAGATCCTTGACCGGCTCAAGCACCATGCCAAACGACAGGGAAGACGATTTTTCCGGATTCAACGACTTGTTGCCGCCGACAAACAGGTTCTGCTGAGTCTTGACGCAAGAATTAGAGCCCGCGCCAGGCTGCGCGACGCCGCCAGGGCACAATACCGGGTCGGTGTAGTTCTTGGCAGTCAGTTGCTGCTGGTTAGGCTGGTTGATGTCGTACAGCGACGGCGCGCGGAAACCCGTGCTGGCCGAAGTACGCAACAGCAGCTGCGGGATGGGCTGGTACTTCAGGGATACCTTCGGATTGACCGAGCTGCCGGAGTCGCTGTAATGGTCGTAACGGACAGCGAGGTTGGCATCCAGGTGCTTGATCACGGGAATGTCCATCTCGGCGTACAAAGCTTGCGCATTGCGACTGCCGGAACCATCCGTCGTCTTAGTCAAGCCGGTGCTGAGCGTATCCGATGCCACTGCATGGTTATAAGTATGCTCAATAGTCTCATGCCGGGTCTCTACGCCCAACGCCACCGCAAGCATACCCGCCGGCAGTTGGTACACTTCCTTGCTCACCTTGAAATCAGCCTGATCAAGTTTGGATTTGGCTTGCTCAATTTGCCCGGTGGATGCGTATGGTGCCCATGCGGCCGGATCTTCGGTATCCGGGTTGAAACCATTATTCAAAGCATTTTGCAGCTTGCTCTGGCTCAGGTAGCCGCTGACTACATCATGCGTCACCTTGCTCTCAGAATGGCCAAGGCCCGCGCGATAATCCCAGCCGGCGATCAAGCCTTCCGCATTAAACTGCAAACGCTGGGTCGTCGCCGTGCTGCTGTCCACGCGATCCCCCGCAGGCACCGAGCGCCCGTAGAGCGGGAATGGGCCATTGGCAGGATTTTCCCCCGGCGCGGTGGGCGATGTGACATCACCGGAAAAAGGCGTAGGTGCCACCCAGGTCGTGTTTTTGGTCTTGGTGATCATGTACTGCAGCGACAACTCATGATCGCCCAGACGAGTCGTCCCCTTCAGCACGGCGGTTTGCTGCTCGATTTCCGGCTGAATGGACGGGAAAAGGGAATACAGCTCGGAGCAGGCGCCGCTGCCATCCGGAATCGAGTACGGTGGTTTACAAGCCGGGTTTGCGGCCACCAGATCGCCCTTGGAATTCAGGTAATTGGCCGGGAAGCTGTTGACGCTGCGCTTGGTGCTGCTTGTGATCGTCGAAGCAAAATCACGGTCGGTGGCCATGATCTTTTCGGTCTTGTGGTAATCGTAAGCGCCATAGATGTTGAATCCATCTTTGCCGAGATCGCCATAGCCATAGGAGATGTTGACGCTTTTCTCCTTGCCTCCGGATCGCTGCGGGGACACAAATTCGCCACCGATATTCAGGCCCGTCATGGTCTTTTTAGTGATGAAGTTGATTACGCCGCCGATCGCATCGGTACCGTAGATCGCGGAAGCTCCATCACGCACCACCTCGACGCGATCAATCACGGAAAGCGGAATGGCATTCAAATCTACCGACGTGCCGTCCATCGGCTGATTCACGATGCGTCGGCCATCGAGCAGAATCAAGGTGTACTGGTGGCCCAGGCCACGCAGGCTGGCATACGCGGCGCCGCCGGTAGATGCGCCGACCGCCGCATTGGCGCCCTGGCTGGATTGGTTGGCGGCCAGGCTGTTGACCACTTGCTCGACGGAGGTCAGGCCCTGCTTGACCAGATCATCCGTTTTGATGATGGTCATCGGAACTGCGGTTTCTTTGCTGATCGAACGTTTGATGTTCGATCCGGTCACTTCCACACGATCCAGCGTGCCGGAGCTATCCGAGTCCGCATGCGCCAAGGGCATGTAGCCAACACTGCCGATCAGCGACAGCGCTATCGCAAGCGTTTTTCTCTTGTAGTTCATCATTTCTCCAAATCCCATGTAGAGGTATTGCCTGCCGCCTCGTGAGCGGCCGATCTTATCTATTTGTCGTGCCAAGTGAAGGCAATTCGAGTGTGAAAGTTTGTAATGACTAACGTCAACAGCCATTTACTTTTGTCTTGCCTTTCAAAAAGAGAGCAAACAAACGCATTCATGACAGTCACGCTTCGTCACAATTCAGGCAAGCAAATACATAGCAATTTCAGCATCAATGACGATGGAATGTCACTGTTTGTCACAAACACAAATTAGGAAATACTTTCCATTGCTGATAAATGATGTCTAATTTGTTGCATTTACGCAGTCCGATCATCTTTATATTGCGCCGTTCATAGCGTGGACCATGTTTTCCCTCACTCTCCCTCTCACGAAAACTCATGCCAAGCATGAGCAATAATAAACCCTAAAAATACCGAAAATCGTGCAAATGCTCTACTTCGTCATTCATGGCCATTGCCAAGCTTCTAAAAAGGGTAAATGTTTGCGAAATTGATTAATAAAGATCTCAAAGTATGAATTTGTATTAAATTCATTTGGCATTTTTATTCCACATGCACTATTGCGGAAGAGTCGTATGAAATTACGACATGCCTCGAATTATCCGGAGGCAACCATAGGCCAAGGGCGCGAACACAATTCGCAATACAAGCCCTGCCACTATCAGGAAAAGACATATCGTTTTTTCCTGTACTTAAACCGCAAGAGGAGAAACTGCATGTTTGCAAAACAGCACGCTATTGCACTGATCGTTGCCGGCGTATTCGCCGCCGGCGCACAAGCAGCCGAAGGCTGGGTCAACACCGCCACCCAGGCTCACCCGCTGGCCGCCACCCTGACCAGCTCCGCCGCCGCCAAGAGCACGGGCGAGCTCGCTGCCGGTCAGTCCGTGCATGTAACCGTTACGCTGAAACTGCGCAACAAGGCCCAGCTTGACGCCCTGACCGACAGCTTGCTGGCTGGCACCAGCCACAAAACGCTGAGCCATTCCGAATTCATGGCCCAGTACGCTCCGACCCAGGCCCAAGTGCAAAAAGTAGTGTCCCACCTGCAAAAGAGCGGCTTCCGTAACATCAAGGTCGCTCCGAACCGCATGTTGATCACCGCCGAAGGCAGCGCCGCCACCGCCAAGACCGCGTTCAACGCCACCCTGCATCACTTCAACGTCAACGGCCGCTCGGCGTTCGCCAACGTGACCGCCGCTCAAGTGCCGCAGTCGCTGGGCGATACCGTTCTGGCCGTTCACGGCCTGCAGAACGTCCATACCTTCCACACCACCCTGCGCAAGAGCGGCGTGCAAACCCTGGCCTCGGCCAAGACCAACAGCGTGATCGGCCACAACCCGACCGACTTCCCGCTGATCTACAACGCCAGCAGCCTGCCCCCGGCCAGCAACACCACCGTCGGCATCATCGCCGAAGGCGACCTGACCCAAACCCTGCAAGACCTGCAGCAGTTTGAAGACTCCGCCGGCTACAGCTATGTGCAGACCAACGTGATCAACGCCGGCGACGCCTCGTCCGACACCGATGGCGTGGGCGAATGGAACCTGGACAGCCAGGACATCCTCGCGGCCGCCGGCGGCGCGCTGCAGCAGATGAACTTCTACGTCGCCACCTCGATGACCAACGCCGACATCACCGCCGCCTACAACTCGGCCGTCAGCGACGGTTCGGCCAAGGTGATCAATGTGTCCCTGGGCGAATGCGAACGTTACGCGCAAAGCGATGGCACCATCGCCTCCGACGATCAGATCTTCCAGACCGCGGTGGCTCAGGGCCAGACCTTCTCGGTTTCCACCGGCGACTCCGGCTCCGCCGAATGCGGCAGCACCTCAGGCCAAAGCTACCCGGCCACTTCGCCCTACGTGATCGCCATCGGCGGCACCACGGTGAACACCAGCGGCACCACCAAGTACTCGTCGGAAACCGTCTGGAACGGCACCGGCGGCGGCCCGAGCGTCGTCGAAGCGGCTCCGTCTTGGCAAACCAAGGCCGGCGTGCTGACCACGTCCAAGACCAAGCGCGGCGTGCCGGACGTGTCGTTCGACGCTGACCCGAACAGCGGCGCGCTGGTGATCGTGAACGGCAGCAATCAGCAAATCGGCGGCACCAGCCTGGCTGCTCCGCTGTTCACCGGCTTCTGGGCGCGCATCCAGTCCGCTCACGGCAACAGCCTGGTATCGCCGAACCCGGCCATCTATCAGTACTTCAAAGCCAACCCCTCGCTGTACCACGACGTGACCAGCGGCAACAACGGCGGTTACAAAGCCACCGCCAGCTGGGACTACGCCACCGGCTGGGGCAGCCTGAACGTCGCCAACCTGAACACCTTCATCAACAGCCACTCCGGCTTCTAAGCGCTGAAGGTATCAAGCCGTAACGTGAAAAGCCCCGGGCAACCGGGGCTTTTCAGCTTTTCCCTCACAAAAGCGCATCTGCGCACTGCCTTTTCAATTGATAGAATTAAATTAAAAATAAATCAACTAAATCTTTACAATGAAAAAGCGACCCATTATCGAGAAAGCACGCGCACGCCGTGTCTGGCTCACAAGGGGACGATGCGCGGCTTCAGAGAAAAAAATGATATGCGGACCCATCAATCGATTTTCCTGCCGCTCTTCAGCCTGGCCAGCCTTTCGGCAAACGCCGCCGGCTGGGCTGCCACCCGCACCCAGGCTTATCCGACCCTGCGGCTGATTCCCACCGCCTGCGACGAGGGAGAAGCAACCAGCGGCTAGCTCGTGCGCATCGCCGTCAGCCTGGCCGGGCGCAACAGGGCCACCTTGGACTGGACAGTCCAGACCGGCGGCGCGCTGAAACAGCCGCAATCCTATGTGGCGCCATCGATGACGCCGCTGCCATCCACTCGGCAGGGCGGCCAACAGCGCCAAGGCGATCAATGCGTCGCAGGACGAAGACGAGCTGGGCGCCCTCTACTCCGACATGACCTGCAGTGTCGACCAGATGCTCTAGACCGCCATCGCGCACGGCCAGACCTTCTCCATGCCCACCGGCGACAACGGTCCCAATGAATGAGAAGGCTATTTCCCCTACCAAAGCTATCCGGCGGTTTCGCCGTACGCGATCGCGGAGAGCGGCGCCAGGCTGGCCACCAGCGGGACAACCGCGCACGGCGGCGAAACGGCCTGGAGCGGCACGGGCGGCGGTCCCAGCATCACGGAAAGCGCGCCGGCCTGGCCAACCAGCGCAGGCGTGCTGCCCAATTTCAGCTTCCAGCGCGCGTGCCGGACATCGCCTTCGATGCCGACCCCAAGCGGCGCGCCACGGATTTGCATCCAACCATTACAAATAAACCGATTAATTAAAGAGTGAATGCTTTACAGACTAGCGAATGGACACTATCAAGAAAACATGCGCGGCTTCATGCTCGGGCCCCGCGCGGTTTTCCAGGAGAAGCGGCATGCAGACCCATAAAACGACCTTGTTGATGCTCGGTTGCCTGTTCAACATCCCGGTCCAGGCCGCCGGTTGGATAAGCACAGGCACCCAGGCGCATCCAACCCAGCAATTGGCTCCAAACGCGCGGGATGCCGGAGAGATCGCCGGCGGCGAGGTCGTACGCATCGCGGTCAGCCTGGCGATGCGCAATCAGGCTTCGCTGAACGCGCTCACCGACAACATCCTGGCCGGGCAGGGACAGCCCATCAGCGACGCGCAGTTCATGAGCCAATACGCGCCCACCGCGGCCCAAGCGCAACAAGTGGTGAGCCATCTACGGCAAAGCGGCTTCCGCAATATCGCCGTCTCCCCCAATAACCTGCTGGTCACGGCGGAAGGCAGCGCCGCCACCGTTTACGGCGCCTTCCAGACCCGGCTGCACCGATACGATGTGGGCGGCAGACAAGCGGTCGCCAACATCCAGAACGCCCAGGTGCCGGCCAGCCTGGCCGGGATCGTGCTGGCGGTGCACGGTCTGCAGAGCGTCCATCAGTTCCATGCGGCCTTCCACGCCCAAAGCGTGAGCAAGGCCGCCTCGGGCATCGTCGCCCACAAGCCGACGGACTTCGCCTCGATCTACAACGCCGCCAGCCTTCCCGCCGCCAAAAACGGCGTGGCCGGCATCATCGCCGAAGGCAATCTGAGCCAGACGGTGGCCGATCTGAACAGTTACGCCAAAAGCGCCGGCTTCGCCGCGCCCAGCGTCGCCATCGTCAACGCCGGCACGCCCAGCGCCGACACCTCCGGCATCATGGAGTGGAATCTGGACAGCCAGACCATGCTGGCCGCCAGCGGCGGCGCGTTGAAGCAGCTGCAGTTCTACGTCGCGCCGTCGATGAACAACGCCGACATCGCCGCGGCCATCAATGCGGCGGTGGCAGCCAACAGCGCCAAGGTGATCAATGTGTCGCTGGGCGAATGCGAACTGGGCGCGAAAGCGTCCGGCATGACCGCCAGCGTCGACCAGATGCTGCAGGCCGCCGTCGCCCATGGCCAGACCTTTTCCGTCTCCAGCGGCGATTCCGGCTCCTACGAGTGCGGCGGCAGTAGCGCCTATCAAAGCTATCCGGCGGTTTCACCCTACGTGATCGCGGTGGGCGGCACCACGCTGACCACCGGCGGCACGACCGCCTACGGCAGCGAAAAGACCTGGAGCGGCAGCGGCGGCGGTCCCAGCGCCACGGAAGCCGCCCCATCCTGGCAAACCGCCTCCGGCGTGCTGACCACAGCCAAGACCAAGCGCGGCGTGCCGGACATCGCCTTCGACGCCGACCCCGGCAGCGGCGAGCTGGTGCTGGTATCCGGCAGCACTTACCAGGTAGGCGGCACCAGCCTGGCCGCGCCGCTGTTCAGCGGCTTCTGGATCCGCATCCAATCCGCCAATGGCAACAAGCTGACTTCGCCGGCCAATGCCATCTACAAATACTTCAAGGCCAATCCTTCGCTGTACCGCGACGTGGCCAGCGGCAGCAACGGCGCGTTCAAAGCCACTGCGGGATGGGACTACACCACAGGCTGGGGCAGCTTGAACATCCGCCAATCTCAACGCCTTCATCGCCAAGACCGCCGGTTTCTGACGGAAGCCGCCCGCAAACGCCCCGCGTGTACGCGGGGCGTTTGCTTTGGCCGGGCCGCCGCTTAGAATGACGGCATCGCCCTACTTTCTCCGCGCCATGAAACCCGACCTCGCCATCAGCCTGCTGCACCTGTGCCGCCACGCCACGCTGGCCACCCAGTCTCGCCAATACCCTGGCTACCCGTACGCCAGCGCCGTCCAATTCATCTGCGACGAGCATCACCGCCCGGTATTCGTGGCCAGCGCGCTGGCCGAGCACAGCAAAAACCTGCTGGCCGATCCGCGCTGCAGCCTGTCGCTGCTGGACCCTGGCGGCGACGCCGCCCAGTCGGCCGCCCGCCTGACCATGCTGGGCGATGTCGAGCGCTTCGACGCGTCCGATGCGCTGCGCCGGCGCCTGTTGCGCTACCTGCCGGAAGCGGAGGAATGGCTGGCGCTGGACTTCATGTTCTTCCGGCTGCTTCCCAAACGGCAACGGCTGATCGCCGGCATGGGGCGCATGGGCTGGATAGAGGAAAGCGCCTGGGCGGCGCTTCCGGCGCTGGGGCTGGAAGAGGAGCAAGCCTTGCTCGACGAGGCGAAGACGGCGCTGCCCGCCTCCGTCCGGCTGCTGGGCTGCGACTGCTTCGGCGCCGATCTATTGGATGATGGCCGCTACCGGCGCGTAGACTGGCCGGAAACGGCGCGCGCGACCGGGCAGCTCAGCGAGCATTTGCGGAACCTGGCGTGAACGCAACGGCAGCGCCGCTCCAGCGGCCTCAGCCGCCCAGCTGCAGGCGCGGCGCGCCGAAAGGCACTTTGGAACCGTCTGGATAGCGGTTGGGCCAGATCAACGGCGGCGTGGTCCAGGTGAAATCCTTGCCCTCGAATTCGATGAAATAAGCCTGCCAGCCCGGCAGGGTCGCGTCCGGCGTAAACTCGAAACGGCACTCGCCGCTCCGGCACTGCCCTGCTATCGGCCGGTCCTGGTAGCGGATGCCGGAGTTGAAGCGGAAATCGCGGCCGTGCGGATTGCGCGCCAGCCACAAACGGGCGCGGCTCACCGCCTCCCGCGTGCTGACGCTGATCCGTCCGCTGCGCTCATCCCCGTCCACGCGGGCCTCGGGCATGGGCTTGCCCGCCAGCCAGCGCCCCATGAACTGGCGCAAGGCCTCGCTCACCTGCCTGCTGCCGACGTAGTGGGACTGATTGGGCAGATAACGCAGCTGCATCGGGCCGTTCAGCGCCGGCAAATAGCTCCAGGCGGAGTCCGGCACCGCGAAATCGTCTCCGGACGCCGACAGCATGTACTTTTTCAGACGAACCATGCCTTGCGGGTAGTTGATCACGTCCTCGAAGCGCAACAAGGCGTCGAAACCCGCGCCGCCCTTGAGCACATCCGCCGTGATGCGGTTGGCGACGTAATCGCGCAGCGCCACCGGCCACTGTCCGCCATAGCTGTTGTACACATGAGTGAAGTTGACGCGGACATTCCAGAAATCCGCCGCCACCGGCACGATGGCCTGGACACGCTGATCGTTGAGTCCGGCCAGCCAGCTGGTCCATCCCCGCTTGGAGCCGCCGGACAACACGAAGGCGCGAACGTCAGGCAGACTGCCCTGTATCACGTCCATCGCCGCCGTCGCCGCCTGCGTCATCGGCAAATGCAGGGAGCTGAAGCGCTCGGCCTCCGGTTGATCCACGCTCTTGCGCCAGGTATAGGCGACCAGCGCGTCCTCTCGCCCCGAGGGCTGCCCATCCAGCTTCAGATTCTGGTTGGGCACGTAATACAGTTCGGCCACCGCGATGCCGAGCTCGCGCGCCAGCTCGGCCAGCGGCAGCGGGTCGCGCGGCGGCAGGGCGCCCTTTTCCGCATGATTGCTGCCACCGCTGATGTACAGCAGCGCCGGCGAGCCCGGCTTGCGCCCCGCCGGCACCGCCAGTTTCAACACGTGCTCCCATTGCGGCGCGTCGCTGGTCAGCGTGCTGCCCTTCTGCGGCCAGCGCTGGGACACGAAGCCGTACTCGTTGATGGTTACGCCATCTTCCGAACTCGATCCAAGCAGCCTGGCGGGTTGCTGGCCGCTCCTCGCCTGCGCCAGATACTGCGGGACGGTTTGCGGATCGGCGGCCGGTTCAGGTTGGGCCTGCGCGGCGGCGGGCAGCAGCAGGCAGAGGGCGATGCCGGCGCGGCGCGCGGCTATCAGTCGGGAAGTGCTCATCGGAATGGTCTTCATATTGTTTGATGATGGATGGTCACGGATAGGGGAAAACCCATTCGCAATGGACCCGGGAGCGCGCAATCCGTTCCATATATGGCGGCCGCCAGCCCAAAGCCGCCCGCTACCGCGGATAAAAAAACCCCGCCGTTTCGGGCGGGGCTTTCCATCGAACCAGGGACGGCGCTTACATCGATTCCAGCACCTTGATCCCCAGCAGGTCCAGGCCGGTGCGCAGCGTCTTGGCGGTCAGCGCGGCCAGTTGCAGGCGGCTGGCGCGCACCTCGCCCTCGCTCTTCAGGATCGGGCAGGCTTCGTAGAAGCGGGAGAACAGCGTGGCGATCTGGTACAGGTACAGCGACAGATAGTGCGGATAGCAGCCTTCCACCACCGAGTTCAGCGTGTCCTCGAACTGCGCCAGCGCGGCGGCCAGCTGCTTCTCGGCCGGCTCGGTGATGACGATCCTGGCGTTGGCGTCGTAGTCCTCGGCCTTGCGGAACACGCTCTGCACGCGAGTGTAGGCGTACTGCAGATACGGAGCGGTGTTGCCCTCGAAAGCCAGCATGGTGTCCCAGTTGAAGATGTAATCGCTCATCCGGTTCTTGGACAGATCGGCATACTTCACCGCACCGATGCCGACAGCGTTGGCGATCTCGCGCTTCTGCGCGTCGGACAGGTCCGGATTTTTCTCGGACACCAGCGCGTAGGCGCGCTCCTCGGCCTCGTTCAACAGCTCGATCAGCTTGACGGTGCCGCCGGAACGGGTCTTGAACGGCTTGCCGTCGTCGCCCATCATCACGCCGAAGCCGACATGCTCCAGCTTCATCGCTTCCGGCGCGAAACCGGCCTTGCGACAGATGGTGAACATCTGGGCGAAGTGCTGGCTCTGGCGCGCGTCCACCACGTAGATCACGCGATCCAGCTTCAACTCGCGGTGGCGGTAGCGCACCGCGCCGATGTCGGTGGTGGTGTAGATGAAGCCGCCGTCCTTTTTCTGGACGATCACGCCCATCGGCTTGTCTTCCTGGGTGCGGAATTCATCCAGGAACACCACCTGGGCGCCATCGTCCTCGGTCAGCAGGCCCTTCTCGCGCAGCTCCTGCACGATCACCGGCAGGTCGTCGTTATACGACGACTCGCCGCGCACGTGCTCGCGCTTCAGGCCGACGTTCAGCTTTTCGTACACGTCCTCGCAGTGTTTCAGCGACACGTCGACGAACTGGCGCCACAGCTTCAGCACCTCCTCGTCGCCGCCCTGCAGCTTCACCACATAGTCGCGCGCGGTGTTGGCGAAGTCCTCGCTCTCGTCGAAGCGGATCTTGGCGTTGCGGTAGAAAGTTTCCAGGTCGGACAGCTGCAGGTCGGCGTCGCCGGCGTGGCGGGTTTCCACCAGGTAGGCCACCAGCATGCCGAACTGGGTGCCCCAGTCGCCGACGTGGTTGGCGCGGACCACGTCGTGGCCGACGTATTCCATCACCCGCGCCAGCGCGTCGCCGATGATGGACGAGCGCAGGTGGCCGACGTGCATCTCCTTGGCCAGGTTGGGCGACGAGTACTCCACCATCACGCGCAGCGGCTTCACCGGCGCGATGCCCAGCTTGTCGTCTTTCAGGGCGGCTTCGCTTCGTCGGGCCAGATATTCAGGGGCTAGATGAATATTGATGAAACCCGGGCCGGCGATTTCCACCTTGTCGGCGATGCCGGCAAGATCCAGCGCGGCGACGACCTTTTCGGCCAGCGCGCGCGGATTGGTTTTCAATGCCTTGGCGGCGCCCATCACGCCGTTGGCCTGGTAGTCGCCGAATTCCGGCTTGGATGCCGGCTGGACCACGGCAGGCGCGTCAGGCGCGCCGGCTGCCGCCAGCGCCGCCTGTACCCGTTCGTTGATCAGTTGATGAATCGTCATTGATAGCCCCACGAAATGCCGCGAAAACGAAAAATTATGTCTTCGCTTCTGAAAAAAAATATGTATTTGATTGTATGCGCCTAAGCCCAAGCGGGCAATGCTTGATCCCGTCTCTCAAGGCGGGAATCGCCGTTCATTTGATCCCACGCGGCATAACGGCCTGTTTTTGCCGCCAGCGGCCGGGAATGATATAGGCATTTATCGGGAAGCGGCGAAAATAAAAAAGGCAGCGGACGGCCGCTGCCCAAGGGAGAGGAAAACAATCAGAAGGTGTAGACCGCCTGCGCGCCCAGCATGTCGTTGCTCTTCTTCATGCTGCCGTCGTTGCGCTGGAACACGGCCTGGCTGGCCCAGTCGTGCCGGTATTCGAACTTCAGCGTGAACTGGTCGGTCGGGAAGAACAACAGAGCGGCGGTCAGCGCCATGCGGTTGGCGCCCTTGCAGTCGGCGGCACCGCTGGCCAGGCAGGCCGGATCGACGCCGAAGCCGTTGACGCCGTCGAAGCCGCCGGAACCCAGCGCCACCCCGCCGCCGCCGCCGCCGTTCTTGCTGTTGTTCAGGTAGTCGTAGCGCAGCGTGGCGCCCATCTTGCCCAGCGAGTCCGTCATCCATTTGCGGTGGCCCAGCAGCGACACGCCGTACCACTGCGCGCTGCCGCCATTCCAGGCCGCCTTCTGCTGCTGGCCGTAATCCAGCTCGGCGTTGTACTGGATGTCGCCCAGCGTGTAGCTGGCGTCAGCCTCGGTGAAGAAGTAATTGGAATACGGATCGGCGGAGCCGCACAGATAGCCGAAGCCGCCCGCGCAGGCATTGCCGGTCAGCAAGGTCTGGCGGCCGGCGTTGAACGAGCCGCCCAGGTCCAGCGCGCTGCTCCAGGTGTAGTCGACGCGCGCGGTGAAGGTCGGCGTATTGTTGCTCTTCACCTGAGGATTGCCGGTGGAGGCGTTGTTGCCGGTATTGGCCAGGTTGGCATGGGTGCGGTACTGCTCGTTGGCCAGCAGGAACTTCCACGCCCACACGTCGTGGCTCCAGTTGAAGCCGGCGCCGATATAGCTGCCCGGATCGCTGAAGTCGTACAACAGGCCGTGGGTCAGGGTCAGCATCTGGTTGGACTGCTGCACCTCGTAGCCGCCGAAGCTGTTCATCAGCCCGGCGTTGAAAGTCCAGGTATCGGACAGCGGGAAGTTGATGACCGCGGTGTTGATGATGTTGTTGCCGCTGCCTCCATCCAGCAGCGTGTTGCCGCTGCCGCGATTGGGCATGATGGTGATTTCGGCGCTGGGCGCGGTGGGGCCTACGCCGAAGGTTTTCTTGATGTCCAGATAGACGTCGCCGAAGGTGCTGTTGCTGTAGGCGTAGACATTCTGGTGGTTCAGGAACTGGAAGCCGGAGCTGTTGTTGTTGCGGTTGTAGATGTAGGTGGGATCCAGATAGCCGGTGACGCTCAGGCCGGCGATCGGGCCATCGGTGGAGGCGGTGTTGAGCTTGTCCACCTTCAATTCCATATTGGCCACTCTCTCCTTCAACTCGGCGTTGGCGTCCTCGCCGCCCGCCGCGGCGGCCGCCTTCTGGCCGCCGGCCGGGGCCGTCGCCGCCTCCACCGCCTTCTGCAGCTCCGCCATCTGCTGCTGCAGCTTCTGCATCTGGGCCTTCAGTCTGGCGATCTCGTCCGCCTTGGCGTCGGCCATCGCCATGCCCGGCAGGGCCGCGATCGCCGCGCTGATCAGTAACCTCTTCATCGTCATTTCTCCTTGTGCCGCACTGCCGTTGTCGTTTTCACCGCATTCGATCTCAACCGTTGGCGAAAGCCAGCCTCATCTCCTTTTCCCGCTTGCGCGTCATCGCGCTCATATAGATGTTGGCCGCCACCACGCCCATCGACACCAGCACGATGAACAAGGTGGCCAGCGCGTTCATTTCCGGATTCAGGCCCAGCCGCACGCGGGAGAAAATCACCATGGGCAGCGTGGTGGAGCCGGGACCGGACAGGAAGGCGGTCAGCACCAGATCGTCCAGCGACAGCGTGAACGACAGCAGCCAGCCGGACACCAGCGCCTGCGAGATCAAGGGCAGCGTGATGACGAAGAACACCTTCAGCGGCCGCGCGCCCAGGTCCATCGCCGCCTCCTCCAGCGACAGGTTCAGCTCCCGCACCCGCGACTGCACCACGATGGCGACGTAGGACACGCACAGCATCACGTGGCCGATCCAGATGGTGAACACGCCGCGCCCCTCCGGCCAGCCGAAGCTCTGCTCCATCGCCACGAACAAGAGCAGCAGCGAGATGCCCTGTATCACTTCCGGAATCACCAGCGGCGCGTTGACCATGCCGGTAAACAGCGTGAACAGGCGGAAGCGGCCAAAGCGCCCCAGCACGAAGCCGACCCAGGTGCCCATCACCACCGACGCCGTCGCCGTCATCAGCGCGATCTTCAGGCTCAGCCAGGCCGCGCTGATCAGCTCGTCGTCCTCCAGCAGCGCCGCGTACCACTTGGTGGAGAAGCCGGACCACACCGTCACCAGCTTGGACTCGTTGAACGAATAGATCACCAGAAGCGCGATGGGCAGGTAGAGGAAGGCGTAGCCCAGCCCCAGCACCAGGAAAGACAAGGGTTTGCTCGGCTTGATCATTGCGCTTCCTCCATGCTCTTGACCTGGTAGTGCTGGAACAGCGCCATCGGCACCAGCAGCAGCAATACCATGCAGCAGGTGACGGTGGCGGCCATCGGCCAATCCATATTGTTGAAGAACTCCTCCCACATCACCCGTCCTATCATCAGCGTGTCCGAGCCGCCCAACAGCTCCGGAATCACGTACTCGCCCACCGCCGGGATGAACACCAGCAGGCTGCCGGCGATGATGCCGTTCTTCGACAGGGGCAAGGTCACCTGCCAGAACGCGCGCCACGGTTTGGCGCCCAGGTCGTAGGCGGCCTCCAGCAGCGTCAGGTCCATCTTCACCAGGTGGGCGTACAACGGCATGATCATGAACGGCAGATAAGAAAACACCATGCCGATGTAGACGCCCCAATTGGTGTGGTACAGGTGCAGCGGACTGTCGATCACGCCCAGCCACAGCAGGAACTGGTTGAGAAAGCCGTCGTTCTTCAGGATGCCGATCCAGGCGTAGACGCGGATCAGGTAGGAGGTCCAGAACGGCAGCATCACCATCATCATCAGCGTGTTGCGCGCCGCGCCCTCGGCCCTGGCGATGTAGTAAGCCATCGGGTAGCCGATCAGCAGGCACAGCACGGTGGAGACGAAGGCCATCTTCACCGAGCTGATGTAGGTGGCGAAGTACAGGTCATCGCTCAGCATGAACTTGTAGTGGCCGATGTTGAGCGCGATGCCGATCACGTCGTTCTCGAACTTGGTGAGCGGCGTATACGGCGGAATGCCCAGCTGCTGCTGGGAAAAGCTGATACCCACCACCAGCAGGAAAGGTAGCAGGAAGAACACGAACAGAAACAGGAAAGGCACGCCTATCACGGCCCCCCTGCCCGTCGGCAGACAACGTTTCAGATCCGGTAGTTTCATGGCGGCACCACGACGCGCGAGGCGTCAAAGCGTTGCTTCCCCATCGGCGGCACGCCCGCCGATACCCGTCGCCCGCCCGGACGGGCGGTCGATGTTCCACGGCTGTCCTGCCGTCCCGGACCAGCCGGGCGGCGGACTGTTTTATCTGCTTGCGAAAGCCGGGCCAAACCGCCCGGCGGGAAGCGCGCTCAGCGGCCGGTCTTCAGCTGGGTCCACAGCCGGTTCTGCAGCCGCATGATGTCAGGCGGCAGCGGCTTGAGCAGGAACAGCGTCTTCATCACCGACTCCGGCGGATAGATGGTGGGATCGCTGGCGATCTCGGGCTTCACGTACTTGCGCGCCGCCGCGTTGACGGTGGGATAGAACACCTCGTTGGTGATCTCGGCGTTCACCTCGGGCGTCTCGATGTAGTTGATCCACTTGTGCGCCTCTTCCGGATGCGGCGCGTCTTTCGGGATCACCATCACGTCGAACCAGATCGGCGCGCCGGACTTGGGAATCACGTAGCCCAGCTGATAGGAGCGCTTGGCTTCGGCGGCGCGGTGCTTGGCGATGTTGACGTCGCCTGACCAGCCCAGCGCCAGGCAGATGTCGCCGTTGGCCAGGTCGTTGATGTAGCCAGACGAGTTGAACTGGGTGATGTAGGGGCGGATCTTCTTCAAGGCCTCGAACGCGGCCTGGTAGTCGGCGGGATTCTTGCTGTTCGGATCCTTGCCCAAGTGGTGAAGGGTGACGGCGAACACGTCGTTGGCCTGGTCCAGCACCGATACGCCGCAGCCCTTCAGCTTGGACACGTATTTCGGATCGAACAGGATGTCCCAGCTGTCCAGCGGCGCGCCGGCGCCCAGCAGCGCTTTGACCTTGGTGTAGTTGTAGCCCAGGCCGTCGGTGCCGTAGGCCCAAGGCACGCCGCGGGCGTTGCCGGGATCGGCGTCGACGATCTTGGCCATCAGCGCCTTGTCCAGATGCGACAGATTGGGGATTTTGGACTTGTCCAGCTTCTGGTAGATGCCGGCCTCGATCTGCTTGGCCATGAAATTGGATGTGGGCACCACGATGTCGTAGCCGGCGCGGCCGGTCAGCATCTTGGCCTGCAAGGTGTCGTCGCTGTCGTAGACATCGTATTTCACCTTGACCCCGGTCTGCTTTTCGAAGCCCGGGATGGTGGTCTTGGCGATGTAGTCGGACCAGTTGTAGACGTTGAGCACCTTGTCCGCCGCCAGCGCGCCGGCGGCCGGCAGCAGCAACAGCAGCGAATACAGCGCGTTGCGAACCAGTTTCTTCTTCATGACAGGCTTCCTAAAGTGGCACGACCATAAACGTCCCCGTCCCGGAGCGGCCTGCGGCGATCCCGACGCGGCGACGCGCGTCATATGGACATGCCGAATATTGACCGGCCACGCCAAGCGGCGGAACTTCGAATCACTGCGTTCCATGCTGTCTAGCCGCTGACAATCCGCCGCAGACGCGCGGCGGCATAATGCCAACATATACCTTGCGGCCCCGGCCGCAATGATTACGGCGTTACAGCATGTAAAACGGCAAACGGATGGTATGGGTTCAGCTGAGCGGGAAGGGACGGGAAGGCGGACCGGCGCGCGGGGCTTCCGCGAACGGACGGGAAGGATGGCTGAAAAGCGCGAAGTCTACTGGACAGCGACAGGCGGCGGGCATCATCGTTTCCTCTCTTGGTCTCCGTACTGCACTGATGCGTTTAATAAAATCAACGCATTCATATTTATGTCACTACTTTTTAATCATATTCCGAAGGGTGCGCAAGCGGACAGAAAGTAAACGTCCAGACAAACCATCTGTGAGCCGCTTGCGCTCACGTTCAGACGGCTGAGCGGACCGCCCTCCCCATCCTCCTGCCAGCCTTGCCGGCCAGTACTTCAAGACATTGGCATTCATCAGAAAGGCGCCTGCGACACCCTGCGCGCCGCGTGGAAATCTCGCAACACCGGCCATGTCCGCCCATCGCGATCCATGCAAAGCAAAAAGGCTGCCAGAGGCAGCCTTGCGGTCGAAAACCAAACGGGCTTACAACAAGCGGGTGATCAAGGCCTTGCCGTCGTAGCCGGCCAGACCCGGAATGCGCACCTGCATGCCGTTGCCCGGCGCCACCTGCACCGATTCGCCGTTGCGGGTCATCTCGGCCAGCTCAATCACGCGGTTGCCGGACGGATGGATGACTTCCAGCTTGTCGCCCACCGCGAAGCGGTTCTTCACCTCGATCAGCGCCCAGCCTTCGGCGTCCACCTCGATCACGTCGCCGACGTACTGGCTCTGCTTGGCCTTGGAATGGCCGGTCAGGTAGTTCTGGTAGTCCTGGCTCTGATGGCGCTCCAGGAAGCCCGGCGTGTAGCCGCGGTTGGCCAGGCCGTCCAGATCGGCCAGCAGGCCGAGGTCGAACGGGCGGCCGGCGACGGCGTCGTCGATCGCCTTGCGGTACACCTGCGCCGCGCGCGCCACGTAGTACAGGCTCTTGGTGCGGCCCTCGATCTTCAGCGAATCCACGCCGATCTTGACCAGTTTCTCCACCTGCTCCACGGCGCGCAGGTCCTTGGAGTTCATGATATAGGTGCCGTGCTCGTCCTCGATGATGGGCATCAACTCGCCCGGACGGCTGCCCTCTTCGATCAGATAGGTCTTGTCGGCGAGCGGATGGCGCTGCTGGCTGCCGCAGGACGAGAAGCTCTGGTTGGCCTCTTCCATCGCCTTGTTGAAGTCGAACTGGATCACCTGCACGTCGCCGGCGTCGTCGCCCGCGGTGTCATGGACCTTGTAATCCCAGCGGCAGGCGTTGGTGCAGGTGCCCTGGTTGGGGTCGCGGTGGTTGAAGTAGCCGGACAACAGGCAGCGGCCGGAATAGGCGATGCACAATGCGCCGTGCACGAACACCTCCAGCTCCATGTCCGGGCATTCCTGGCGGATTTCGGCGATCTCGTCCAGGCTGAGCTCGCGCGACAGGATGATGCGCGTCACGCCCAGCTTCTGCCAGAACTTGACGCCCATGTAGTTGACGGTATTGGCCTGCACCGACAGGTGGATGGGCACTTCCGGCCACTTCTCGCGCACCATCATGATCAGGCCCGGATCGGCCATGATCAGCGCGTCCGGCTTCATCGCGATGACCGGCTCCATGTCGGCCATATAGGTCTTGATCTTGCTGTTGTGCGGCAGGATGTTGCTGGCGACGAAGAACAGTTTGCCGCGGGCGTGGGCCTCGTCTATGCCCTGCTTCAGCTCTTCCAGCTTGAAGTCGTTGTTGCGGGCGCGCAGGCTGTAGCGCGGCTGGCCGGCGTACACGGCGTCGGCGCCGAAATCGTAGGCGGCGCGCATCTTGTCCAGCGTGCCAGCGGGCAGCAAGAGTTCGGGTGCTTTGATCATTGCTTGGGGAATTCTCGGTGTATCAGTTGAGCAGGCAGGAGACCGGCAGCGGCTCCCGGTCCGGCTTGACGAAGGCCTTGCGCGCGGAGTCGGTCTGCAGCCGCTCCGCGGAATAGTATTGCTCGAGCACGGCGCGGGCATTCTCGACCAGGTCGCCGCAGCGGCACAGGAAGGCCGGCCAGTCTTCCATCAGTTCGGGACTGGATTCGACGCGGCTGTAGGCGATGGCCAGCAGCGCCATCGTCAGCGTGTGGTTGTACTTGGTCGCCGCGCCATTGGCCATCGCGAAACGCGACAGCGCATGCGCGCAGCGCGCCGCCGCCTCCGGCGCCGGGTATTCCCGGCGATAGCCCCAGGCGGCGTACAGATGGGCTTGATGATTGAAATCCGATGCTGGCAGCGCATTGGTTTCCAGCTTACGCAGGAATACCTGGTGCTCCATGGTGCAGACACTCCGCAAGTGCAAAAAACGACAGGCTCCGCACCATAGCGGAGCCTGTTTTCAGTTTTATCCGGTCGCGATTATCCTCGGCCGGAAGGACAGCGTCAAGCCCGTCCAACGCATTGCGGCAACTTTAAGCCGCTGTTTTTAAAAGCCGTTTTATTTTCGTGGTTTTTGTAAAAGCGCCCACAGCGCAGCCAGCTGCCCCGCCAGCGCCAGCAACAGCAGCAAGGGGCACAGCAAGGCGGCCAGCGCGCCGTCGGCGGCGCCGCCGCGCCAGAGGGCGGAGGCCAGCATGAAGACCAGCGTGGACAGCAGCAGCATGGCGGTGGCCAGCCTGCGGTTGTCGCGCATGCGATAAATCAGCTTGATCATGAATATCTGCTTCGATGAAGATTCAACGGCCGTCTGAGACGGATTCGGTCAGACGCGCCAGCGCTTCCAGCTCGTCGGCGAAAAAACCGGCGGCGGCGCGGGCGTCCAGATTGTAATCGCCCGGATGCAGCTGCATCGCGTGCTGTTCGAGCAGACCGCGGAAAGTGGCCTGGGGTTCCAGCCCTCTTTCGCGGCACAGCCGGACGAACCAGCGGTTTCCTATCAGCACATGGCCGACCTCGTCGCGCAGGATGACGTCCAGCACCGCCACGCTGGCATGATCGCCTATGCCAGCCAGCCTGCGCTGGATGCCGGGCGTGACATCCAGCCCCCTCGCCTCCAGCACCCGGGGCACCAGCGCCATCCTGACCATCGCGTCGCGATCGGTTTTGCGGCACATGGCCCACAGGCCGTCATGCGCGGGGAAATCGCCATAGGAAAAGCCCAGTTCGGCCAAGCGTCCCTGCAGCAGGCGGAAATGCCCGGCCTCCTCGGCCGCCACCTTCAGCCAATCGTCGACGAATTCGTCCGGCATGTCGCGAAAACGCCAGGCGGCGTCCAGCGCCAGGTTGACCGCGTTGAACTCGATGTGGGCGATCGCGTGCAGCAGCGCGCCGTGGCCGCGGCGGGTGGACAGGCTGCGCTTGGGCACGCGGGCAGGGTGCACCAGCTCCGGCCGCTCGGGCCGCCCCGGCTCGGGCAAAGGATAAGGAGCGGGAGACGCCAGCCGGGCCAGCATCCCGGCCCGCCAGTCGCGATGCAGGCGCTCGGCCAGCGCCAGCTTGTCTTCCAGCACCGGGCACAGCAGCGCCCTTTCGATCAGCGGATAAAGCGATTGTGCGTGGTTCATGAGAGCGGATTCTAAGCCCGGCCCGCATCCAGGCCAAGCCTGGGCGGAATGGACTGGCCCGAATGGCGGGCGGCGCTATTCGGCGACCGTTTCGCCCTGGCTGGCCAGCCAGTTTTCGAAGACGGCCAGCTGGTCTTCGAAGAAAACCATCTTTTTCCTGGCCAGCTCCAGGTCGCGCGCCTTGCCCGCCTTCTCCACCGCCTCGGCGGCGTCGCCCATGCCGTTGGCTCCCACCATGCGGCTGGCGCCCTTGATGCGGTGCGCGGAAAAGCCGATGCGCTCCGCATCCTCCGCGGCCATCGCCGCGCGCAGTTCGGCCACGTCCTCGCTGTTGCCGGTCTGGAATTCGCGCAGGATCTCCAGCTCCACGCTCAACTCGCCATTGCTGTACACCTCGAGCACGCTTCGGTCCACCGGGATCCGCGGCGCATCCAGAGGCGGCGGCTCCGCGACCTCGGCCTTGCCAGGGACGTCGGACGACGCGGCGGCGCCGTCCGGCGGAGACCCGGACATGGAGCCCATCCATTTTCGCAATGTCGCTTCAAGCGCCAGGATGGACAGCGGCTTGGTCAGGAAATCGTCCATGCCGGCTTCGCGCGTCTTGTCCACCTCCTCCTTGGCCGCGTTGGCGGTGCAGGCGACGATGGGAATGCGGCCGCGCTCGGGATGCGACTCCTCATGGGCGCGCACCAGCCGCGCCAGTTGGTAGCCGTCGATTCCGGGCATGTGGCAGTCGGTCAGAATCAGCGAGTAACGTCCGGACAGCCATTTGCTGAAGGCCCGGTCGCCGTCCTCGGCCCAGTCCGCCGGGTAGCCGAGCTTTTCCAGCTGCTTGAGCGTCAGCTTGCGATTGGTGGGGTTGTCCTCGGCGAACAGAATGGGAAACAGTCCGCTGCCCAGGCTGATCTCCTTGTCGGCCTGAGCGGCGGCGATCACGGTCTCCAGCGGCACGCGCTGCTCCGGCAGCATGACCGGCTCCACCTGTTCGGCCAGCCACTCCACCTCCAGCAACAGCCTGGCGCAGCTGCCCTTGCCCTGCTCGCTCTCCATCTCCACGTGGCCGCCCATCAGGCCGGCCAGCCGCCGGCAGATCGCCAGCCCCAGCCCCGTTCCGCCGAAACGGCGGGTGGTTTCGGAATCCGCCTGGGTGAACGGCTGGAACAGCTTGCTCAGTTGCTCCTGGGACATGCCGATGCCGGTGTCCTCGACCTCGAAGCTCAGCACCTGGTAATTGGCCACGGTATCCATCACCTTGACCCGGATGTCCACCTTGCCGCTGGCAGTGAACTTGATGGCGTTGCTGATGAAGTTCTGCAGGATCTGCCTCACCCGCAGCGGGTCGATGACCAGCGTCGGTGCCAGCTTGTCGTCCAGCGTCAGCGTCAGCTCCAGGCCCTTCTTGCTGGCGTTCTCGTGGTAGAGGCTGCGCACGCTGTCCATGAAAGGCCGTATCGCGGTGCGGGTGGGCACGATCTCCAGCCGGTCCGCCTCGATCTTGGAGAAATCCAGGATGTCGTCTATCAATCGCAGCAGCGTGTTGGCCGAATCCTGGATGGTGGCGACGGTGTCGCTCTGCTCAGCGTCCAGCCGGGTCATCGCCAGCAGTTCCAGCATCCCCAGCACGCCGTTCATCGGCGTGCGGATTTCATGGCTCATCGTCGCCAGGAAGGCGCTCTTGGCGCGGTTGGCGGCGTTGGCCTGGTCGCGCGCCATCCTCAGCTCGAATTCGGCCATCTTGCGCTCGGTGATGTCGAGACAGGCCAGGATGATCACCGACTCGCTGGCGTCGGGGAACAGCAGCTGCCCCTCGAACAGCACCCAGATCGGCCGGCCGGTGCCGGTCAGGCACTCCAGCTCGCAATGGATGCGGGCATTGTCCTGCTGCATCTTGGACATCTGCTCGGCCAGCTCGTACCAGCCGTGTTCGGATGCCAGCAGCTCCATCAGGTGCATGCCGGACAGGCCGTATTCGTCGCCGACGTCGAATATGCTCTCGGCCGTGAGGTTGGCGCGAGTGATCTGGAAATGCTCGTTCAAGCGCAGCAGCCCCACCGGCGATGCCGAATAGACGGCCTCCTCCTCCTGCAGCACGGCCCGCAATTGCGCCTCGGACAGCTTGCGCCTGTCTTCCTCGGCGTAAAAACCCAGGATGTTGGCGTAGGCGCCCAGCAAGGGCAGGATGCTGATGCCCAGCTGCGACAGCGTGGGCCGCAGCAGGCAGACGCCGGCCGCGGCCTCGCCGCCCAGCATCACCGGCAGCGACACCCATGACGGCTGGGCCGTCAGGCTGCGGAACAGCGCGGCCAGCGGCATGTCGGTCTGCGACAGCTGCTGCGGCAGCGGCAGAAAATCCGGCCACTCTCCCGCCTGGGGCACCAGGCACTCCTCGGCTTCGTCGCCCATGGTCCAGGCCACCAGCAGGCATTGCTCGGAGCTGGTGAACTCGAGGAAGGTATGATGCAAGCGCTGAAACACGGTGTCGCGCTCGGCGCGCGACAGCAGCATCGCCTCGATTTCCGAAATCACCGACAGCAGGGCGACGCTGCGCTCCAGCGAGTTCTCCGCCAGCCTCCGCTTGTGCTCGTCGCGCACGATCAGGATGTTCAGCGGCCGATTGATGTCTTCCTGGAAGCGCCCCACGTTCAGCATCGCGTGGAAACGCTCGCCGCTGCTGCCCATGCCCTCGACCGGCATCGTTCGTCCCGTCTGCACCTCCAGCGCGGCCAGCACCGACAGCAGCTCGTCGTCCACCACGAAAAGCTGTCGGACCGGCATGCCTATCAGCGCGCTCATCGGGTAGCCGAACATGCGTCCCGCGCCCTCGTTGGCCATGTCGATCACGCCGTTCTGGTCGACCACCAGCATGGAGTCGCCCGAAACGTCCAGCATGCGCTGCAGAAAGTCCAGGGGCCTGAGCACCTTGCGCACCACGACATAGCACAGGAAGGCCAGCAGCGCCAGCACCGCGAGTCCGAACGCTCCCTCCCTCAGCAAGGTGTTCCGATAGTGGATGCGGTTTTCCTGCAAGGTGCGCTGCGCCCGCTCGGCGATCTCCCCTCGGGCACGGTCCAACGAATCGGACAATTGGGCCAGATTGCGCCGGTAATCGGTGGCCTGGCTGAACTGCAGGCGGCCGTCCACCTGCTCAAGCTGCAGCTGGGTCAGCAATTGCAGCCGGTTCGCCTGCATGGTGATATCGGCGAAGCGCTTCGACAGCGCCGGATCGCCGATGCTGTCCAGCCTAGGCTGCAAGCGCCCCAGCAGCAGCATGCCGGCGCTCAGGCCGCGCGCCAGCGACTCCTCGGTGCGGCGATCCAGCCTGCCTTTCAGCTCGGAACGCAGCACCAGCGCCTGCGCGCTGGAACGGAGCCAGTAGGTCAGCGTCGCCGCATCCTGACGCAACCAGGCCAGGTTGCTGATGCGCGACTCTCCGCTGGCCGCCATACTCGCCACCACGGCGTCCAGCAGCAATTGCGCCTGCTGCTGGACATCGCGGGTGCCTTCGTACAATTTGGCGAGCTGGACCTCCCGGTCTGCGGCATCGCCCCGCATTTCCCGGCGCGCCGCCACCCTCAGTTGCTGAAATTGCCTGACCGATTGCCGCAGGCTGGCGAGACGCTCCGCCGCGTGGCCCTCGTCGCGGCCGTACCAAGTGGTCACCAGAGTCAGAAAGCTCTCGTCCACCTGCCGCGCCATCTGGCTCAGCGCCGCCTCATCCGGTCGTTTCGCCAGCAGCGCCTCCATCAGCAAACCGCTTTCCTTGGCCTGCAGATTGGCGAAATTCCGGACCCCGTACGCATCCTGGTTCAGGCGCACCAGCGATTCCGCCAGCTGATAGGCCCGCCAGGCGGAAAACTGCAATGCCGCCACCACGCCGGCCTGCAGCAGGCCAAGAAGCAGAACGATCGCCAGCACGCTTCGGCCGATCACCACCGCCTGGCTGCGGCTGTGTCCTGACAACTGCATGCCTAATGCCTCGCCACCGTTGGATTGGCGGCCGCCTCATCGCTGTTCGCGACGTAAATCTGCGTGACGCCGTAACGCTCGCTGTAATCGCGCAGCACGGCGATCTGGTTCGCCGAAATGCTGGCCCCTCTCGGCAACAACAAATGTCCCGCCCTGCTGCGCAGATCGCGCGTCAACACCGAACCTGACCGGATCTTGTCAAGGGACAGGCACTGTTCCTGGGGCTCGTCCTGGGATGCCGGCGCGCGGGTCTCGAACAGGCGGCCGAACACCTTCTTGTCGTATTCGGTCCCGGTGGCGACATGGTAGTAGCTGAACGGGTCGATTTCAGGCCGGCCGCGGTTCATCGCCACCTGTATCGCCTTTTCCACATCCGCCGGCTTCGGCGGCTTCACCACGAAACCATCCGCATGCAGCTGGCTGGCCAGCACCACATTGCTGCGGTCAGCGTGTCCCGACAGGAAGACGAAGGGAAGATTGGACGCGTTGGCGGTATGCCCGCATCGCAGCTCCTTGAGCAGGTCCATGCCGTTCATCGGCTGCATCTGCACATCGCACAGCACGATGTCCACGGACCGGATATCCAGCAGCCGCATCGCCGTCGTCCCATCCGCGGCCTGGAAGATGTGGTCCTGCTTGATGCCCATGCTCTGCAGGGACTGGGAAATCAGCGTGCGCACCAGCGTCTGGTCGTCCACGATCAGGATGCGCAGGCGGGCCAGGTCGACCGAGATCATTTTGTCTCCTTCATACAGGGTTCCCGCTCGATATCGGGCCGCCTTCCGGCACGGCGGCCATCTCCTGCAACAGCTCCTCCTCCGGCACCGCCAGCGACACCGCGTCGCCTTCGCCCAGGCCGCATCCAAGCGCCTGCGCCAGCGCCAGGCTCTCTTCGTCGTCCAACCCGGTGGCGCACACCGGCGCCTGCCCGAGGCCAAAGGACCGCAGCAGACGGAAAGCGCCCGGATCCTCACCCTGAAGGATTTTCATCCATTGCAGCGCCTCCAGCGGCGCGTTCACCTGATCGAAAGGCAGCCGGAACAGATTGCTGACGGTCAGGGAACCCTGGCCGAACCCGTCCGCCAGCAGGCGGAAGCCCAGATATTTGACCTTGGCGATGTTTTCGAAACACAGGGCGTCGGAGCGCCGGTTCAAGCCGTCCGCCAAGGCGAACCCCAGGCAGGCGGGCGACACCTCGGACTGCTGCAGCGCCATGAAGCAGCGGTCGAATACATTGTCCGCGCTCAGGCAGGCCTCATCGATGCGGATGTTCACCCGGCAATCGTCGATTCCGGCCGAGAGACGCATGTCCTGCAACAGGCGCGCGGTGCGCTCCACCACGATCTCCAGCAAGGCCGCGGAAGCCATCCTGCGCCCGGCAAGCAAAGCCAGCAGGCGGTCGAACGCCAGCCTCCTGCCGTCGGGCAGCTGCAGCGTGCGCAGCGTGAAGCCGGCCAGCCTCCTCCCGTGAAGCGAGCGCACAGGCGCGAACTGCATCCGGAATGTCTCGCCGCCCAGATCCGCCAGCAGTTGGGCGACATCCCCGACCGCCGGCGCCTCGCTGCGTTCCATTTCGCTGAAAATGCCGTTGAGCGCGGCGACGAACGCCTCGGCGGAATAGGGTTTGGACAGGAAGCGGGTGCAGCTCAAGCCCAGATTGACGGACATGTCGGCGATGGTCTGCAGCGTCTTGCCGTCATAGCCTGAAATGATCAGCAACGCGGACTGATATCCCAGCCGCGCCACATTCTTGATGAAATCGATCCCGTTCATGCCGGGCATGCCGATGTCGGTGATCACCAGGTGATAACCGCCTTCGGCGATGCTGCGCAATGCCTCGGCCGGATCGCTGAATTCGTCTATTTCCACTGCGAACCGGGTGAAGAAGCTGGCCTGCCGCGAAATCAGCTTGCGCAGGACCAGTTGATCATCCAGGACCAGGAACCGTTTCGGTTTCAGCTCCATGCCACGTTGCCCCTTCCAGACGGGCCGGTCCCTGAGCGCCGGACACCGGACATGCCGCCTTGCCGATCGATGAACGCTGCGTAAAACCGCGACGCGGCACGCGGCAGGACAGCCCTGTCCACGGCCCGGCGCTTTAAGACATTCGCGTAATTCCACCTGACGCAATACCATGTATAGGCTGACAAATTTGCCAGCACAAGCGGGGTCTGGCCGCGCCGTCGCGGCAACGCCCGCGCTCGGGTATCATCGCTGACGGCCCCACACTTCCCGCACAGGAGAACGCCATGCGCTTCGATTCCAACCAGCTCGGCAACGTCGAGGTCGACGAGACCACCATCATCACCTTCCCCCAGGGCATTCCCGCGCTGGAAAACTGCACCCGCTTCAAGCTGTTCCACGACATCACCCAGCCGACGCCGCAAATGTATTGGCTGCAGTCGCTGGACGATCCCGGCATCACCTTCAGCCTGGCGCTGCCCGACAGGCTGGGCGTGCGTTTTCAGATCGAGCTGTCGGACGAGGAAGTCGCGCAGCTGCAGTTGTCCGGACCGCAGGATGCCGCCATCCTGCTGATGCTGTATCGTCCGCTGGACCTCGATCGCGATTCCCACCCGGTGCTGGGCGCGCTGCAGGCCAATCTGTGCAATCCGCTGGTGATCAGCCTGTCCTCGCGCCGCGGCATCCAGAAGACCGGCCTCAAGATCGACATCCTGCTGCACACGCCATGAACGAGATCCAACGCTGCGCCTGGTGCGGCGACGATCCGCTGTACGTCGCCTACCACGATCGGGAATGGGGCCGTCCCGAGCGCGACGACCAGAAGCTGTTCGAGATGCTGGTGCTCGAGGGCGCGCAGGCCGGCCTGTCCTGGATCACCATTTTGAGAAAGCGCGAGGGCTACCGCGCCGCCTTCCACGGCTTCGATCCGGCCAAGGTGGCGGCGATGACCGACGACGATGTCGAGCGGCTGATGCAGGATCCCGGCATCGTCCGCAACCGGCTCAAAATCCAGAGCGCCATCCGCAACGCCAAGGTATTCCTGCGGATGCAGCGGGAGCACGGCAGCTTCGCCGACTGGCTGTGGGCGCACGTCGACGGCCAGCCCATCCTGCGCCGCCGCGACGACGCGCGGGTGCCGGCCAGCACCGAACTGTCCGACCGCATCAGCAAGGCGCTGAAAAAGGCTGGCATGAATTTCGTCGGCAGCACGGTGGTCTACGCCTACCTGCAGGCCTGCGGCGTGGTCAACGACCACCTGTCCGGCTGCTTCCTGCATCCGGACCCCGGCGGCTGAAGCCGGCAGCCCTCCCATGAAAAACGGCCGCTTGCATCAGCGGCCGTTTTTGCGGGCAAGAGGCGGATCAGGCGAAAGCCAGTTGTCCGTTCCGGGCTTCCACCATCACCGTGGCTTTCGGCGGGTACTTGCCGGCCAGGATGGCCTTGGCCAGCGGGTTTTCCAGCTCGGCCTGGATCGCCCGCTTCAGCGGCCGCGCGCCGTAGACCGGGTCGAAACCGGCTTCGGACAACAGCGCCAGCGCCTCGTCGCTGATCTGCAGGCTCAGCTCCAGCTTGGCCAAGCGGTTTTCCAGGCTCTTCAACTGGATGCGGGCGATGGACTGGATGTGTTTCTCGTCCAGGCCGTGGAACACCACCACCTCGTCGATGCGGTTGATGAATTCCGGCCGGAACTGCGTCTTCACTTCCGCCATCACGGCGAGCTTGATCACCTGGTAATCGTCGGTGGCCATCGCCTGGATCTGCTGGCTGCCGATGTTCGACGTCATCACGATCACCGTGTTCTTGAAGTCCACGGTGCGGCCCTGGCCATCTGTGAGCCGGCCGTCGTCCAGCACCTGCAGCAGCACGTTGAACACGTCCGGATGCGCCTTTTCCACCTCGTCCAGCAGGATCACGCTGTACGGCTTGCGGCGCACCTGCTCGGTGAGATAGCCGCCTTCCTCGTAGCCGACGTAACCGGGCGGCGCGCCGATCAGCCGCGCCACCGAATGCTTCTCCATGTACTCGGACATGTCGATGCGGATCAGGTGGTCTTTGCTGTCGAACAGGAAGCTGGCCAGCGTCTTGCACAGCTCGGTCTTGCCGACGCCGGTCGGTCCCAGGAACAGGAAGGAGCCGTACGGCTTGTTGGGATCGGCCAGGCCGGAGCGCGAGCGGCGGATGGCGTCGGCCACCGCGCTGACCGCCTCGTCCTGCCCGACCACGCGCTGGTGCAGCACATCCTCCATCTTCAGCAGCTTTTCGCGCTCGCCGGTCAACATCTTGGACACCGGGATGCCGGTGGCCCGGCTGACCACCTCGGCGATCTCCTCGGCGCCCACCTGGGTGCGCAGCAGGCGGTTGGGCTTGGCCTCGCCCTTGTCGCCGGCGGACTCGGCCTCCTTCAGCCGCGCCTCGAGCTGCGGCAGCTTGCCGTACTGCAGTTCTGCCAATTTCTGCCAGTCGCCCTTGCGCTTGAGCTCCTCCATGTCCACCTTCAGGCGGTCGATCTCCTCCTTGATGCTCTGCGAGCCCTGCTGGGCGGCCTTCTCGGCCTTCCAGATCTCTTCCAGGTCGGCGTATTCGCGCGACAGCTCGGCGATCTCGTCCTCGATCAGCTTCAGCCGTTTCTGGCTGGCTTCGTCGCTTTCCTTGTTCACCGCTTCGCGCTCGATCTTCAGTTGGATCAGCCTGCGGTCAAGCTTGTCCATCGCCTCCGGCTTGGAGTCCAGCTCCATCTTGATGCGGCTGGCGGCCTCGTCGATCAGGTCGATCGCCTTGTCCGGCAGGAAGCGGTCGGTGATGTAGCGCTGGGACAGTTCCGCCGCGGCGACGATGGCCGGGTCGGTGATGTCCACGCCGTGGTGGATTTCGTACTTTTCCTGCAGGCCGCGCAGGATGGCGATGGTGTCCTCCACCGACGGCTCGCCCACCAGCACCTTCTGGAAGCGGCGCTCCAGCGCGGCGTCCTTCTCGATGTACTTGCGGTACTCGTCCAGCGTGGTGGCACCGATGCAGTGCAGCTCGCCGCGCGCCAGCGCCGGCTTCAGCATGTTGCCGGCGTCCATCGCGCCGTCGGCCTTGCCCGCGCCCACCAGGGTGTGGATTTCGTCGATGAAGATCAGCGTCTGGCCGTCGTCCTTGGAGAGGTCGTTCAGCACCGCCTTCAGCCGCTCCTCGAACTCGCCGCGGTACTTGGCGCCGGCGATCAGCGCCGCCAGGTCCAGCACCAGCAGGCGCTTGTTCTTCAGGCTTTCCGGCACTTCGCCGTTGACGATCCGCTGCGCCAGACCTTCGACGATGGCGGTCTTGCCCACGCCCGGCTCACCGATCAGCACCGGGTTGTTCTTGGTGCGGCGCTGCAATACCTGGATCGCGCGGCGGATTTCGTCGTCGCGGCCGATCACCGGGTCCAGCTTGCCCTGGCGGGCGCGCTCGGTCAGATCCATGGTGTATTTCTTCAGCGCCTCGCGCTGGCCTTCGGCGTCGGCGCTGTTGACGCTCTCGCCGCCGCGCACCGCGTCTATCGCCGCCTGGATGGACGCGTGATTGCCGCCGTGCTCTTTCAGCAAGCGGCCGGCCTCGCCCTTGTCCTGTGACAGCGCGGACAGATACAGCTCGCTGGCGATGAATTCGTCGCCCAGCTTCATCGCGATCTTGTCGGCGATGTTGAGCAGATTGGCCAGATCGCGCGACACGGTGATCTCGCCGCCATGGCCCTGCACCCGCGGCAGGCGGTCGATCGCCTGCTTGAGACCGGCCTTCAGCGCCGGCACGTTGACGCCGGCGCGCGCCAGCAGGCCGCCGACGCCGGCTTCGGCGTCGTCCAGCATGGCCAGCAGCAGGTGCTGCGGCTCGATGTATGGGTTGTCGTTCGCCACGGCGAGGCTCTGGGCATCCCCCAGCGCCTGCTGGAACTTGGTGGTCAGCTTGTCGAATCGCATGGTGTCGGTTCCCCGTTTGAATCTTGTCGATGACTTCCATTTTGGGGAGGCCAATGCCCATTTCAAGAGTTGCCAAACACCAAGGATTGACTACGCTCAAATCAAGGCAATGACGTTCAAATAATACGCTCGATACCACCGTCGCTCAGCAAGGGGAAACCATGACGCGCCTCGCATTGATCGCCGCCGCATTGCTCATGTCCGCTCAAGCCTCCCAGGCCCGCGACTTCTCCCTGTTGCTGTTCGGCGCCTCCCTTCATCACGGCTGTTCCACCTGCAATCTCAATCAAGACAACCCCGGAGCTGGGCTCGAGTGGGCATTTGCGGGCGATCAGGACAATGGCCGCTGGTTCTCACGCGCCGGCGTCTATCGGGACTCCTTCCGCAAGGATGCAAACTTCGTCACGCTGGGCTGGCGGCGCGAATGGGAAATCTTCGGCCCGGTCTTCGCCGGCATCGGCCTGCAAGCCGGCTATCTGCACGGTTCCGGCCACAATGGTCCGGCAGCCTTGCCCACAATCAGCCTAGGCACCCAATCCCTGGCGCTGGCGGTCGGCTACCTGCCCAGGGTCAACGTGGGCAGCCACCACCCCAAAACCTCGGTCACCACCTTCAACCTGCGGTGGACCGGGTGAGGCGCTTGAACTTGGACGCTCATGCCCGGCATGAGACAATGGCGTCAAATCGATTTACCCTTCCCGCCGGCCCTCCATCGCCGACGCTGATCAAATAAATGACCCACTCTCACGCCCAACTCGTCTGGCAGGACGGCCAGCCCATGTCCGCCGTCTTCGGCGACGTGTATTTCTCCCGCGCCTCCGGCCTGGAGGAGACCCGCCACGTCTTTCTCCGCCACAATCAGTTGGAGGAGCGCTTCGCCGCGCTGCCCCCCTCCGGCTCATTCGCCATCGCGGAAACCGGCTTCGGCACCGGCCTGAATTTCCTCTGCGCCTGGCAATGCTTCGAGGCGCGCGCGCCGGCCGGCGCCAGGCTGCACTTCGTCAGCGCGGAGAAGTTTCCGCTGACCCCGTCCGACCTGGCCCAGGCGCTGGCGCTGTGGCCGGAGCTGGAGCCATGGTCTTCCCAGCTGCTGGCGCAATACGACGTTCTGACGCCGGGCTGGCACCGCTTCGTGCTCGCCGGCGGCAGGGTGACGCTGACGCTGATGATAGGCGACGTGCTGGAGGTGCTGCCCCAGCTGGATGCACGCGTCGACGCCTGGTTCCTGGACGGATTCGCGCCGTCCAAAAACCCGGACATGTGGCAGCAGGCGCTGTTCGAGCAGATGGCCCGCCTGTCGGGTCCCGGCGCCAGCTTCGCCACTTTCACCAGCGCGGGCGCGGTGCGGCGCGGCCTGGCCGGGGCCGGTTTCGAAGTCAGGAAAGCGCCCGGCCACGGCGCCAAGCGCCATATCAGCCACGGCTGGATCGCCACGCCGCCTGACGCCGGCTGGCAAGCGCCTTGGTACGCCCGGCCCGAGCCCCGCTGGCGCGAGCGCAGCGCCATCGTGGTCGGCGGCGGCCTGGCCGGCGCCGCCAGCGCGCGCAGCCTGGCGCTGCGCGGCTGGCAGGTGACGCTGATAGAGCGGATGCCGCAATTGGCGAGCGCGGCCTCCGGCAATCCGCAGGGCGTGCTGTACACCAAGCTCTCCCCCCACCTGACGCCGCTGACCCGGCTGGTGCTGTCCGGCTACGCCTACAGCCTGCGCGCGCTGCGCTGCCTGCTGCCCGAGGACGGCGACTGGCAGGCCTGCGGCGTGCTGCAGCTGGCGCATGACGGCAAGGAAGCGGAAAAACAGCAGGCGCTGGCCGAGTTGAACCTGCCGGAATCGGTGATGCGGCCGCTGGATCGGGACGCCGCCAGCGAGCTGGCCGGCACGGATCTGCCATGCGGCGGATTGTTCTTCCCCCAGGGCGGCTGGGTGCATCCGCCCGCGCTGGTGCGCCAGCTGGCCGACCACCCGAATATCGTGATCAAGACCGGCCGCACCGCGTTGACGCTGGATTACGATCCGGCGCAACGCAGCTGGACCGCCGGCGACGAGCAGGGGCCGCTGGCGGTGGCGTCCGTGGTGGTGCTGGCCGGCGCGGCCGAAACCGCGCAGTTCGACAGCACCCGCCATCTGCCGCTGAAAAAGATCCGCGGCCAGATCACCAGCATCCCCGCCAGCGAGGAAAGCAGCCGGCTGCGCACCGTGCTCTGCGGCGAAGGCTATATCTCCCCCGCGCGCGGCGGCCGCCATTGCCTGGGCGCCACCTTCAAGTTCGACACCGACGACCTTGGCGTCAACGACGGCGAGCATGCGGAAAACCTGGCCATGCTGGCCGAACTGGCCCCGTCGCTGCGCGCCAGCCTGGACCGCGACGCGCCTGAGCACCTGGACGGGCGCGCCGCCTTCCGCTGCACCAGCCCAGACTACCTGCCGCTGGTCGGCCCCGCGGTGGCGGCGCGCGATTTCGTCCACGCCTACCGCGAACTGGCGCGCGACGCGACCTTGCGGCCGGCCACGGCCTGCCCGTGGGCCGAGGGCCTGTACGTCAACGCCGCCCACGGCTCGCGCGGGCTGATCACCGCGCCGCTGTCGGGCGAGATACTGGCTTCGCTGCTGGAGGGCGAGCCGGCGCCGCTGCCCGCCGATCTGATGCGGGCGGTGCATCCGTCCCGTTTCCTGCTGCGCGACCTGATCCGCCGCAAGCTGGACCCGGACGCGCTGTGACCCATCTCAGGCCGCGGTCGGCGCGCGCGTTATCGCCGCTCGGATCGCGTCCGGGATCGGCACCGACTTCTCGGCCTTGTAATCCACCCAGACCAGCAGCACCTCGGCGCTGGCGTAGACCACGCCGGGATCGTCCCTGCGGTAAAAGTGGTGGCGCAGCTTCAGGCTGCTGCGCCCCAGCTTTTCCAGCTCGATGGTGATGTCCAGCGTGGCCGGATAGGTCAGCTGCTTGCGGTAAGTGCAGCTGGTGCTGGCCAGCACCGGGCCTATGCCGTCCGGCTCGATGCCGAATCCCATGCCCTGCAGCCACTCGATGCGGACCTGCTCGAGATAGCGGAAATAATAGGTGTTGTTGAGATGGCCCACCGCGTCCATATCACCCCAGCGCATGCTGATGGTACGCGTGTCCAGCACCGGCAACGGCGTCGTCAAGGCTTGCTCCCGACTGTCTGAAAGACTCCATGATAACGGCAAAAACCGAATGCCCGGCTTATTTGCCGATTCTTTTGCGAAAGTGTTAAATCCCAGTCGTTTTGATTACACCCCGTCACACAAGCCATCAACAATCATGCTACTGGCGCCAGGGCCTGATCGGGATAATGTGCCTTGTCCGGTTCGCGGTCTCCAACGGGATAGCGAGCGGGACATGATCGATGCCAGGTCGCAGACCAAACCTCGATCACCTGAGCGAAGGTGCAATTCAGAGCCCCCCTGGGGCTCTTTTTTTATTCCCTCCAGCCAGGCCGCGCTAGGCGAATCCGCGATGCCGATGCACAATGGCCATCATCCATCGACACCTTTCGCCGCCATGTGGAAATCCATACTCGCCATCGCCATAGGCGCCGCCGCCGGCGCGCTGCTGCGCTGGTTCCTGGGCCTGCGCCTGAACAGCCTGTTCCCTTCCCTGCCCCCCGGCACGCTGGCCGCCAACCTGGTCGGCGGCTACATCATCGGCGTGGCCGTGGCGCTGTTCGCCGACATGCCGATGCTGTCGCCGCTGTGGCGGCTGCTGATCATCACCGGCTTCTGCGGCGGCCTCACCACCTTTTCGACATTCTCCGCCGAGGTGGTGGACCTGCTGCGCCAGGGTCAGCTGCAACCGGCCTTCGCCGCCATCGCCGTGCATGTCAGCGGCTCGCTGCTGATGACCATGGCCGGCATCGCCAGCTGGCAGTGGCTGAGACGCTGATCCCCCGAGCGAATCTCGCTGCGGCAAACGCCCGCCGGCGCGCCAAACCGCCGGCACTACGTATTCGGCACCATATCGAACAGACTGTCCGCTACCTATGTTTCAACCTCCAACTACCCTACTCAAGGAGGAAAACATGGCCAGCCCCCTTACCCTGATGATGCCGGTGGCGCCCAATGCCGACCTGATCGCCCTGGCATCCACCGTCAGCGAAAACCAGACCAAGCTGCATGAAGCCCTGACGAAAATCGGCACCGTGCACTATGCCCGCACCCTGTTGCTGGACCGCGCCGTCGCCAATCTGCAGCCGGGCATCAACTCCAGCCAGAACTACGTCCTCGCCGTCATCACCGAATACGACGGCAGTTTCGACAAGTACATTCAGGACTTCGTCAAAGAGGTCGGCCCCATATTCGACGCCTTGCTGCAATTCGTCGATGGCGCGTCCAAATTGATCCCGGTGGCCAACAACACTGCCGCCTTCACCGCCTTCATCGCCAAGAACGACGCCTCCCAGCACGATCTGAACCAAGGCCTGTACCAGGCCTACGACGCCACCGTGCAGACGATCCTAGCCTCCTTGCCCTAAGCGCGGCGAGCCCTCCCCGATGCGGCCGCCCGCGGCTGGCCGCATCCTTTTTTCCGGAGCGATCATGAGCATCCCCTACGACGACGTGCAAGGCACCATCCTGCGCGGTTACCGGGTGGAGCGCGCCCGGCATTTCATCCTGCGCATCGACGACAAGGCCGGCGCGGCCGGCTTGATCCTCAAACTGGTGGACGGACAGCTGGGACTCCCGCCGATCGCCACTGCCCAGCGCGGCCAGCAAAAACCGGTCCACTTCCTGAACCTCTGCTTCACCCGCGTCGGTTTGTCCCGGCTGGGTCTCAGCGATGCGCAGCTGCAGACTTTCGATGCCTCGTTCTACAAGGGCGCCACGGACCCGGGCATCGCCGCCGGCATCGGGGACTGCGACGACAGCGCCCCGGAACACTGGATAGGCGGCCTGAACGATGGCCAGCAGGTCCATGCGCTGCTCAGCCTGTGGGTGGACGGCGGCGAAGCGCAGCTGGAGCCGGCATCGGCCACGCTGCGCCGCGCCTTCGCCGCATCCGGCGTGACTGAGCTGTCGGCCCAGGACGCCGTGGCGCTGCCCGACAACCGCGTCCACTTCGGCTACCGCGACAGCATCGCCCAGCCCACCATAGACGGCGCCCCGCCGCGCAAGCGCGACGTCCCGGACGATCAGCCGGTGGTGGCCACCGGCGAATTCCTGCTCGGCTACCTCAACGAAAGCAACGGCCGCTACACGCTGCAACCGGAAGAGCTGTCCCTCAACAGCAGCTTCGCCGCTTTCCGCATCCTGGAACAGGACGTGCCCGGCTTCGAGCGCTTCCTGCAGACCTATGCCGCCCAGCTGGGCATGGATGCCGAAATGCTGGCGGCCAAAGTCTGCGGCCGCTGGCGCAACGGCAATCCGTTGACGCTGATGCCAAGCGACGCCGGCGCCGCGTTGCCGCCGGACCAGCTCAACGCTTTCCACTATGTCAGCGATGACGTGAACCAGGACGACACGCTGGGCCTGAAGTGTCCGATCGGCTCCCACATCCGCCGCAGCAACCCGCGCGACGGCGGCGTGGTGGGCGCCGGCAGCCCCTCGCACCGCATCGTGCGCCGCGCCATGCCTTACGGGCCGGAATACGACCCGGCCAAGCCGGACCAGCAGAAGCGCGGCCTGATCGGCTATTTCATCAATGCCAGCCTGAGCAACCAGTTCGAGTTCGTCACCAGCCAGTGGGCGCTGGACTCCCATTTCGTCAAATCGGCCACCGGCCCCGGCGGGTCGGAACAAGGCAACGCGGTGTTCAACATCAGCGGAGAGGACGTGTTCCTCGGCGTCAATCACGTGGACCAAAGCTCTTTCACCGACGCACGGCCCGGCGCCAAGGGACACGGAAACAAGCGCATCACCGGCTTCCCCCGGTTGATCCATACCCGCGGCGGCGCCTACTGCTTCTTCCCCAGCATCAGCGGCCTGCGCTACTTGGCGCGGCTGGCCTCCGGCTGAGGGCAAACAAAACCCCCGCGGCCCATCAGGGCGGCGGGGGCGATGATGCCAGCCGGACAGAATCAGCCGCGGATGCGGCGCAGCACTTCTTCCTTGCCGATCAGCGCCAGCACCGCGTCAACCGACGGCGTCTGGGTGGTGCCGCACACCAGCACGCGCAGCGGCATGCCCAGCTGGCCCATCTTGATGCCCTCGTCGGCGCAGAACGGCTTGAACAGCTCGTGGATCGATTCGGCGGTCCAGGCTTCCAGCGCGGCCAGACGGTCGGCGAAGCGGCCCATGCGCTCGACGGCGTCGCCGGCCAGATGCTTTTCCACATCGGCGGCGGCCGGTTCGCGCTTCTTGTAGAAGTAATCCACTTCCAGCGCCAGCGCGTTCAGATCCTGCACGCGCTCCTTGACCAGTGCCAGCACGTCGCCGATGGCCGGGCCATGGGCGGTGTCGACATGGGCGGCGGCCAGGCGCGGCGCGATCAGCTCGGCCAGGCGGGCGTTGTCGGCGGCCTTGATGTGCTGGGCGTTCAGCCACATGAATTTTTCGTGGTTGAAGCGGCTGGCCGACGGGCTCACCGCCTCCAGGCTGAACCACTCGACGAACTGCTCCATGCTGAAGAATTCGTCGTCGCCGTGGCCCCAGCCCAGGCGCGCCAGGTAGTTCAGCAGCGCTTCCGGCAGGATGCCCTTGTCGGCGTAATCCACCACGCTGACCGCGTCGCGGCGCTTGGACATCTTCTGGCCGTCCTCGTTCAGGATCATCGGCAGGTGGCCGTACACCGGCAGCGGCGCGTTCAGCGCCTTGAGGATGTTGATCTGGCGCGGGGTGTTGTTGACATGGTCGTCGCCGCGGATCACGTGGGTGATCCGCATGTCCCAGTCGTCCACCACCACGCAGAAGTTGTAGGTGGGGCTGCCGTCCGGGCGGGCGATGATCAGATCGTCCAGCTCTTCGTTGGAAATCTCGATGCGGCCCTTGACCGCGTCGTCCCAAGCCACCACGCCGGAGAGCGGGGTCTTGAAGCGCACCACCGGCTGCACGCCTTCCGGGATGGCCGGCAGGGTCTTGCCGGCTTCCGGACGCCAGCGGCGGTCATAGCGCGGCTTGTCGCCGCGGGCTTCCTGCTCGGCGCGCATCGCCTCCAGCTCTTCCTTGCTGCAGTAGCAGTGGTAGGCGTGGCCGCTGTCCAGCAGCTGCTGGATCACTTCCTTGTAGCGGTCGAAACGATGGGTCTGGTAGAACGGGCCCTCGTCGTAGTCCAGACCCACCCAGTGCATGCCGTCCAGGATCGCCTTCACCGATTCCGGCGTGGAGCGCTCCAGATCGGTGTCTTCGATGCGCAGCACGAACACGCCGTTGTTTTTGCGGGCGTAGGCCCAGGAGAACAGCGCGGTGCGCACGCCGCCGATGTGCAGGTAACCGGTGGGGCTGGGGGCGAAACGGGTACGGATCATGATGGGTTGGACTCTGAGAAAAACACAAAGGCGTCATTGTACGCCGCCAACAAAAAAGCCCGCAAACGCGGGCTCGGGAAAATCGGGGCTCAAACCATCAGCGCAGCCAGCGAATGGGCCGGCAGCATCTCCGCCAGCAACCACACCGCGGTCAGCGCCAGCATCGCCGCCATGCTGCAGTTGAAGGCGCGCAGCCGCAGCGGCGAGTCCAGGAAACGGCGGATGGCGACGCCGGAGCCGGCCCACACCGCGATGCACGGCAGGCTGGTGGCGAAGGACACCAGGGCGAACACGCCGGCCGCATGCCAGGGGTTCATCTGCGCCGGCAGGAACACCATCACCAGGTTGAAGCCCATCAGCCACACCTTGGGATTCAGCCAGTTGAACATCAGGCCGCCCCAGAAGCCCATCGGCCGCGCGCCGGCGTCTCCCGCCTTGGCCTTGCCGGCGCGGGCCAGATTCCAGGACAGCCACAATAGATAAGCGCAGCCGGCCACGGCCAGGTAGAGCTGCAGGGACGCCATCAACGATATCAGCGCGCCCAGGAACAGCGACAGCAGGCCGATCTGCAAGGACAGGCCCAGCGCCATGCCCAGCAGGGACGGCAGCGTGCGGGAAAAACCGAAATTGACGCCGGACGAGGCCAGCACCAGGTTGTTGGGACCCGGGGTGATGGACATCACCAGCAAGTAAGTGACAAGCGCAAACAGATTCATGATCACTCCTGAAACCACAGCCGGCAGGCCGCCGGCGCATGCGGGGCAGTCCCCCGACTCAAGGACTCCATGTTAGGCGTTTGCGCTGGACAATTACAGATTCAAAAAAATAGAATTGAGACCATAACAGTTTTGAATTGATCAAACTGTTACGGTCGGTTTCGTCCAAAACTGTACCGACATCCGATTTTTCTGTACCCCACTCCAAGACGAGGAGCCCCGCATGAGCGGCGAAACGCTGTACCAGCAGCTGGTCAACGAATGGATGGAGCTGATCCGGAACGGCACCGTGCGCCCGGGCGAACGACTGCCTTCGGTGCGCAAGGCCTGCGCGATGCACAAGGTCAGCCCGTCGACCATTCTGCAGACTTACCGCATGCTGGAAGACCGCGGCCTGATCGAAGCCCGGCCGCAGTCGGGCTTCTACGTCAAATCGGCCGCCAGCCTGCCGCTGCCGCGGATGCGCCGCCAGAGCGCCGCCCACCACACCGGCGAGGTGGTGGACCAGATCGAGGCGGTGATGGGCGTGCAGAGCCAGGCCGATTTCATCGACCTGGCTCTGGCCAGCCCGCGCGGCAGCGACTTCTACCCCACCACCCGCTTCAAGCACATCATGGGGCGGCTGCTGCGCCAGCACCCGGAGCTGACCACCGACTACCCTTTCCCGCCGGGCTCGGAGCGGCTGCGGCGGCAGATCGCCCAGCGCGCGGTCAACTGGGGCTGCGTGCTGGCCGCGGACGAGCTGGTGATCAGCAACGGCTGCACCGAAGCGCTGCAACTGGCGCTCAGGGCCGTTTGCAAGCCGGGCGACACCGTGGGCGTGGAGTCGCCCACCTATTTCGCGCTGCTGCCGATGCTGAAGGATCTGGGCCTGGCGGTGATCGAAATCCCCACCCACCCCACCAGCGGCCTGGCGCTGGACGCGCTGGAACTGCTGTTGTCCGAAAAGCGGCTGAACGCCGTCGTCGCCATGCCCACCGTGCACAATCCGCTGGGCAGCACCATGCCGCCAGAGGCGAAACGGCGGCTGGCGCAGCTGGTCAACGACTACCAGGTGCCGCTGATCGAGGACGTTCCGCACGCCGAGCTGTTTTACGGCGCCTCGACGCCGGACGCGGTCAAGGCTTACGACCGCGACGGCTGGGTCTTGCTGTGCTCCAGCTACAGCAAGACGCTGGCGCCGGGCTTCCGCATAGGCTGGATCGCGCCGGGACGCTTCCTCAGCGAGGTGCGCCGGCTGAAATTCTCCAGCAGCCTGGGCCAGCCGGCGCTATTGGAGGAAACTCTGGCCGAATACCTGGAAAGCGGCGGCTACGACCACCACCTGCGGCTGCTCCGCCGCCACTTCATCAGCCAGATGGAAAAACTGCGCGGCGCGGTGGCCCAGCACTTCCCGGACGGCACCCGCGCCACCCTGCCCTCCGGCGGTTGCCTGCTGTGGGTGGAACTGCCCAGCCACGCCGACACCATGCAGTTGTTCCGCGCCGCGCTGGCCGAACGCATCACTGTGGTGCCGGGCGCGATGTATTCGGCCAAAGGCCGCTACCGCAACTGCCTGCGGCTGTCGTGCTGCTATCCATGGAACGAGGCCTACCAACGCGCGCTGATCCGGGTGGGCGAGCTGGCGGGCGAACTGGCAGAAGGCCATTAGAACGGACAGTCATATCCAGTATGATTTTTATGTCCTTGTGATCGACAGCCGGCGGCGCTAAGGTAGACAGCCATGACAAACGCCTGACCAGGAGCCGCCACGATGAAACTGGAAACCCTCGCCGTCCACGCCGGCTACAGCCCCGACCCGACCACCAAGGCGGTGGCGGTGCCGCTGTACCAGACCACCAGCTACGCCTTCGACAGCACCCAGCATGGCGCCGACCTGTTCGATCTCAAGGTGCAGGGCAATATCTACACCCGCATCATGAATCCCACCACCGACGTGCTGGAAAAGAGGATAGCGGCGCTGGAGGGCGGCGTCGGCGCGCTGGCGGTGGCCTCAGGCATGGCGGCCGTCAGCTATTCGATCCAGACCATCGCCGAGGCCGGCGACAACATCGTCGCCACCCGCACGCTGTACGGCGGCACCTACAACCTGTTCGCCCACACCTTCCCGCAGCTGGGCATCGAAGTCCGCTTCGTCGACTACCAGGACCCGGCAGCCATCGCCGCGCTGGTGGATGACCGCACCAAGGCGGTGTTCTGCGAATCGATAGGCAATCCGCTGGGCAATGTGGTGGACTTCGCCGCCTTCGCCGCCGAAGCCCACCGCCACGGCCTGCCGCTGATCGTCGACAACACCGTGCCCTCGCCCTACCTGTGCCGGCCGTTCGAGCACGGCGCCGACATCGTGGTCCACAGCCTGACCAAATACCTGGGCGGCCACGGCAACAGCATAGGCGGCGCCATTGTCGACTCCGGCAAATTCCCATGGGGGCGACACAAGACGCGCTTCAAGCGGCTGAACGAGCCGGATGTCAGCTACCATGGCGTCAATTACGTGGAAGCGCTGGGCGAGGCCGCCTACATCGCCCGCGCCCGCGTGGTGCCGCTGCGCAATATGGGCGCGGCGCTGTCGCCGTTCAACGCCTTCCTGATCCTGCAGGGCATAGAAACGCTGGCGCTGCGCATGGACCGCATTTGCGACAACGCATTGAAAGTAGCGGGCTTCCTGAAGGAAAGCGCGGCGGTGGAATGGGTGGAATACGCCGGCCTGCCTGACCACCCCAGCAAGCCGCTGGCCGACCGCTATCTGGGCGGCCGCGCCTCCGGCATCCTGTCTTTCGGCATCAAGGGCGGCGCCGAAGCCGGCGGCCGCTTCATCGACGCGCTGCGGCTGGTGACGCGGCTGGTCAATATCGGCGACGCCAAGTCGCTGGCCTGCCACCCCGCCACCACTACCCACCGCCAGCTTTCGCCGGAGGAGCAACTGAGCGCCGGGGTAAAGCCGGAACTGATCCGGCTGTCCATTGGCATCGAGCACATCGACGACATCCTGGCCGACATCGGCCAGGCGCTGAAAGCCGCGGCCCAGTAAGCCCAGGCATGGGACGAACCGTCCCAAACGAAACGGGGCCGCGAAAGCGGCCCCCGGTCCATCGCATCAGGCCTGCGGCCTGAGCGTGGCTGACAAAACTCGGTTTTACGGCAGAGGCAAGCCGCGCCGACGCAGACAGCACAGGCAATACGGCAAGTCGGCGCAACGCAGCGTCAGGGGCTCTGTTAGCCGTTCTTAGCCCCTGGCGACGGCGCGGGCGCGCTGGCCGGCCTTGGCCGACGGCGGACCGGGCTCGCGCTCCTGCTGCTGCGGCTGGCTGGCCGCCGGCGCGGCGGGCGTCGGAACCGGAGCGGGCGGATTCAGCCTGGACAGCCATGGCAACGCGCTCAGGCTGCCGCTGACTTCCGTCTTGCCGCTCTTGCAGCTCAGACAGACCGGTTTGCCGTCGCGCTGCTTCAGCGCGCTGTCCACCCGCTGCCCGAACAAGGCCTGCTGGTGCTGGCGCTGCCAGGCCAGCAACGTATCGGCCAGGTAGGGCAGCGACGGATCGCTCTGCTTGTAATGATTGCGGTAGACGGTCAGCCACAGTTGGCCGGCTTCGTCCTCGCTCAGCAGAATGGTCTGGTAGGCGACGGTGACCGCGTCGCCGCGGCTGACGGTCCTGGCCAGCTCCAGCGCGTCGTCGTTGCGCAGCCGCACGCAGCCGTGGCTGCGGAAGCCCGGAACCGAGCCGGGCGCGTTGGTGCCGTGAAAACCCAGGCCCAGGCTGCTCTCGCCGAAACGCACGAAAACCGGGCCCAGCGGATTGTTGGGGCCCGGCGGCACCACGGTCTGCACTTCCTTGCCGCTGCGCCGCATCTCTTCCTGGATGGACTTGGGCACGTGCCAGCTGGGCGCGCGGTAGATGCCGGTGATGTCGAAACTGCCGGTCGGGGTCTGGGTCAGCATCTTGCCGACCGCCACCGGGAAAATCCGCGCCAGCTTGCCGTCCTGGTACAGGAACAGCCGCGCCTGCGGCAAGTTCAGCACCAAATGCCGGCCGATGGGATTGACCGCGACATCCGGCGCGGGCATCACCGCCGCCTGCACGGGAACCGCCAGCCACCATCCCAGCGCCAGCAACGACAACCGCTTCAACATACCGCACCTTCTGTAACCATGACTCATATCCGGATTCTAACAGAAAGGCCAGGAATTCCGGGATCGTAAAAAAACCAGCAAGAATCCCCGGTTTTTGAGAAAATCCGCGTTTTACCGTTTGATTTTGCAAGCAAGACGATGACGCACCCACAGACTATTGCCCTGGTCGAATCGCTGGATCACGAAGGCCGGGGGGTCGCCCACGTTGACGGCAAAACCCTCTTCATCGATGGCGCGCTGCCGTATGAAAAGGTTATCTACAGCAGCTACCGCAAGAAGCCCAGCTACGAAAACGCGCAGACCAGCGCCGTGCTGAAGGAAAGCTTCATGCGCGCCGATCCGCGCTGCCCGCACTTCGGCGTCTGCGGCGGCTGCTCGATGCAGCACGTGGAATTCACCGCCCAGGTGGCGATCAAGCAACGCGTGCTGGAAGACAATCTGAAGCGCATCGGCAAGGTCAAGGCCGAGCGCGTGCTCACCCCCATCGCCGGACCGGCCTGGCACTACCGTCATCGCGCCCGCCTGTCCGCCCGCATGGTGGCCAAAAAGGGCGGCGTGCTGGTCGGCTTCCATGAGAAGAGCTCCAGCTACATTGCCGAGATGCGCGAGTGCCACATCCTGCCCAAGCACATCTCCGACCTGATCATGCCGCTGCGCGAAATGATCGCCACGCTGTCCATCAGCCAACGCATGCCGCAGGTGGAAGTGGCGGTCGGCGACAAGCTCGACATCCTGGTGTTCCGCAATATGGACGACATCACCGATGCCGACTTCGCCATCCTGAAGGCGTTTTCCGACAAGCACGGCGCGGCCGAGCGGCCGCTGCAGATCTGGCTGCAGCCCAAGGGGCCGGACACCTGCTACCCGATCTATCCGCTGGACGCGCCGAAGCTGACCTACAGCATGCCGGAATTCGCGGTGGAGATGCCCTACTACCCGACCGAATTCACCCAGGTGAACCCGCAGATCAACGCGGTGATGGTGGCGCGCGCGCTGAAGTTCCTGGATCCGCAGCCGGGCGAGCGCATCGCCGACATGTTCTGCGGCATCGGCAACTTCACCCTGCCCATCGCCCGTTCCGGCGCCGTGGTGCACGGCATGGAAGGCAGCCAGCCGCTGGTGAGGCGTGCGGTGGAAAACGCCACCCACAACGGTCTGCAGGACAAGGTGAGCTACGAAATGGCCAACCTGTTCGACGTGACCGAGGAGTCGTTCGCGGCGCTTGGCAAGTTCGACAAGATGCTGGTCGATCCGCCGCGCGACGGCGCGGTGCAGCTGTTGAAGGCCATCACCGAGGAGACCGCGCCGCAACGCATCGTCTACGTGTCCTGTAATCCGTCCACGCTGGCGCGCGACGCCGGCGTGCTGGTGCACACCAAGGGCTACACGCTGAAGGCGGCCGGCATCATCAATATGTTCCCGCACACCGCGCACGTAGAGTCGGTGGCCTGGTTCGAGAAGACCGGCCCCTGCAAGACGCGCAAGGAAGTCGAGGAAATCGAGGCGCTGGAAGCCGCCGAACGCGAGGCCGCCAAAGCGGCGCGCCTGGCGGAAGAAAACGCGGAGAAGGCAAGAAAGGCCGCCGAGCTGGCGGAGAAAGCCGCCGCCAAGGAAGCCCGCCGCGCGCACTACTTCGCGGAGAAAGCCCGCCGCGACGCCGAGGAAGCCGCTTCGGATCAATGACGGGACAACGGCCCGTTTTGGCGACTTCGCCAAAGCGGGCCGTTTATCTTTACCTAAAGACAGATTGTTTGATCTAAAGACAAGTATTATCCTCCGCTTCAGCGCATTGTGCTCTCGCCGACCTCATCCACCCAAAGTGCATGCCGGGCGGCGCGGCGCTGACCGCATTTTTATAAAAACCGGCATACGGCCCGCGGCAACAGGCGGGACCGGAACCTTGCTCGATGCCTGCCCCGGCAGGAAGAAACCCACAAAGCGACATTCATCATGCATATCGTCCAATTTCTGATCGGCCTGGTCGTGGTACTGGCCCTCACCCAGCTGGTCGCCCGCGACCGGAAGAACATCAAGATCCGCTCCGTGATCCAGCTGCTGGTCATCGAGATCGCCCTGGCGTTCTTCCTGCTCAACACCACCTACGGCCTCGCCATCGTCGGCAGCATCTCCAGCGTCTTCACCAAGCTGATGGACTTCGCCGGCGAAGGCACCAAGTTCGCCTTCGGCGGCATCCAGAACAAGGAAGAGTTCAGCTTCTTCCTGAACGTGCTGATGCCCATCGTCTTCATCTCGGTGCTGATCGGCATCCTGCAGCACATCCGCGTGCTGCCGGTGGTGATCCGCGCGATCGGCTTCGTGCTGTCCAAGATCAGCGGCATGGGCAAGATCGAATCGTTCAACGCCATCAGCTCGATGATGGTCGGCCAGTCCGAAAACTTCATCGCCTACAAGAACATCATCAACACCTTCGATGAGAAGCGCATGTACACGCTGGCCGCCACCGCGATGTCCACCGTGTCGATGTCCATCGTCGGCTCCTACATGCAGATGATCGAGCCGCGCTTCGTGGTGACCGCGCTGGTGCTCAACCTGTTCAGCACCTTCGTCGTGCTGTCGCTGATCAACCCCTACGACAGCGCGCTGGGCGAGGACGAGCTGATCAGCAACGAAGGCCACCGCGTGTCCTTCTTCGAGATGCTGGGCGAGTACATCCTGACCGGCTTCAAGATCGCCGTGATCGTCGCCGCCATGCTGGTCGGCTTCATCGCCCTGATCGCCTGCGTCAACTTCATCTTCACCTCCATCTTCGGCATCAACTTCCAGACCATGCTGGGCTACGTGTTCTGGCCGTTCGCCTGGCTGATGGGCGTGCCGTCCCACGAGGCGCTGACCGCCAGCAGCATCATGGCCACCAAGCTGGTGACCAACGAGTTCGTCGCCATGCTGGAACTGAAGAACCAGGCGGCCCACCTGTCTTCCTACACCCGCGGCGTGCTGTCCATCTTCCTGGTGTCCTTCGCCAACTTCAGCTCCATCGGCATCATCGCCGGCGCGGTGAAAGGCCTGGACGAGGAGCGCGGCAACATGGTGTCCCGCTTCGGCCTGAAGCTGGTCTACGGCTCCTCGCTGGTGAGCATCCTGTCGGCGCTGATCGCCGGCCTGGTGCTGGCCTCCTACTGAGCCGCCCGCTCCTCCGATCAACCGCCCGCCTCCGCGCGGGCGGTTTTGTTTTGCGCAGCGCTGCCGCATAATGGCCGCCTGACCCACTGGAAATCCGCCATGTCCCACAAGCCGCTCAGCGAGCAAGAATACCAACGCCTGTCCGCCACCCTCGCCCGCTTCGCCGATCACGGCTGCATGAACCTGGAGCGGCTGGACGGCTTCTTCGCCGCGCTGCTCGCCGGACCGGAAGCCATCCGCCCCGCCGAATGCCTGCCCCTGATCCTGGGGGACGCCTTCGACGACGAGTCGGCCTTCCCCAGCGAGAAGGCCCTGGAGCAGTTCGTGTCGCTGCTGCGCGGCCACTGGCAGGACATCGCCGAAGCGCTGAAGCACGGCGAATTCCAGCCCTGGCTGGAGGCCGACGCCGATGGCAATCCCCGCGGCAACGACTGGGCCGAGGGCTTCGCCGCCGGCATGGAGCTGCTGAATGACGACTGGGGCCTGCTGTTCGACTCGCCGGACGACGCGCCGCTGCTGGAGCCGATCATGATCCTGGGCTTCGAGCGCCATCCCGACCCGGAAATGCGCCCCGTCGTCGACGCCCTCTCCGAGGAGGCGCGCGCGGAACTGCTGGCCGCCCTCTCCCCGTCCGTGCACGGCATCCACGATTTCTTCGCCGCCATCCGCCTCAAGCTGGAACAGGACGAGCAGGCGCTGGAACAGGAACAGCCGCGCCGCCCGCACTGAAGGCTCCGGTAAACCGTACAGCTGGCTTGCGCGTTAAGAAGCGGTCATTCTTCGGAACGGGAACGGCGATGCCGTCCCGTTTCTTCCGCGTCCTATCCAAGGGGGAGCCATGAACGCGATCGAAGCCTTGCTGTTTGCCGTGATCCAGGGCGTCAGCGAATTATTTCCCGTCAGCAGCCTGGGGCACGGCGTGCTGATACCCGACTGGCTGCACTGGTCGATCAACCGCACCCATCCCGACTTCCTGCCCTTCATGGTGATGCTGCACCTGGGCACCGCCGCCGCGCTGCTGATCTATTTCCGCCGCGACTGGGTGGACCTGATCGGCGGCTGGCTGAAAGCCGGCGGACGCGCCAGCAACCCGCATGCGCGCCTGATGTGGCTAGTGATCGCCGGCACCCTCCCCGCGGGCCTGCTGGGCCTGCTGCTGGAAAAGCAGCTGCGCGCGCTGTTCGCCAGCACCACCGCCGTGCTGGTTTTCTTGGCGTTGAACGGCCTGCTGCTGCTGTGGGGCGACAAGCTGAAGAAGAAAACCGCCTCGCACGAACTGTCCGAACTGAGCTTCGCCGGCGCGATCAAGATCGGCGCCGGCCAGGCGCTGGCGCTGCTGCCCGGCTTTTCCCGCTCCGGCGCCACATTGGTGGCCGGCCTGGCCCACGGCCTGGACTACGCATCCTCCGCCCGTTTCTCCTTCCTGCTCGCCACGCCCATCATCACCGCCGCCGGCCTGCTGGAAATCCCCAAGCTCGCCCACCGCGGCAACGGTTCCGCCGAGTGGGGCCTGCTGCTGGCCTGCGGCGCCGTCTCCGGGCTTTGCGCCTACGCGAGCACCTGGTTCCTGATGCGCTACTTCAAGAAAACCGAGATCGAGTCGCTGCGTCCTTTCGGCTTTTACTGCCTCTTGGTCGGAGTTGTCGGCTTATTGTTCAAACTCGTGTAAACACGCTGCACATGGTCGCGCCTTGATATAAAATGGCATGTGACCAGTAATTCTACGTATTGAAGCACAGACGGCGCCCCATAAAGGCGCCATCTGTGTTTGGAATGCTGGCTCGAGGCGTCAGACCTCATCAAATAATGACATTTTGGAAGAATGAACGTATTGGAAGACCGTAAGAACGAACGCCTGCCCAGCGACCTGGCCAGACGCGCCACCGCCATCATCGAGATGCCGGATGGCGTGCTGGTCACCGCCAGCCGCGGCGGCCGCTACAACCTCCCCGGCGGCAAGGCCAATCGCGGCGAATTGCGCTCCCAGGCGCTGATTCGGGAAATCCGCGAGGAAACCGGACTGCGCATCAACTCCATGCTGTACCTGTTCGACCACATCACCCCGTTCAACGCCCACAAGGTCTACCTGTGCATCGCCCAGGGACAGCCGAAGCCGCAGAACGAGATAGAGCGCATCGCGCTGGTGTCGTCGCCGGATACCGATATGGATTTGTTCGTCGAAGGCCGGGCCATCCTGCGCCGCTACGCCAGGCTGCGCAACGAGGAAACCGCCAAGGGCGAAGCGCTGCGCGCCCTGCTGGGCCTCGCCCGCTACATCGCCAAGGTGGACTGAGGACCCAAACCCTCAAAACAAAAAGGACACGCGTGCGCGTGTCCTTTTTTCTCGCCTGCCGAACAGCTTACTTTTTCGCCGCCGGCGCAGGAGCGCTGGCAATGCCCTTCTGCTGCATCATTTCCACCATATCCGGCGGCAACTCCACCCAGCCTGCGGTCTTGGCGAAGGACAAAGTCGTCGCCAGCAACAGCAGCGACAGCGGCGCGAACAGCACCACACCGACCAGGGTGCGGGTCACCGACACCTGCGACACTTTGGACAGCGCATTGACCAGCACCACCAACCCAAGCAGCGACAGCAGAATATCCGCCACCCTGGCGGCGTCGCCCGGCAGCCAGCTGGTCAGCGGCTCCACCACCTGCAGGCCGCTGGCCACCACCACCAGCCCGAACAGCGAGCCGCCCACCTCGCCCTTGCCCCAACGCAGCCAGACGCCCATGAAGCGGGCGAACAGCAAGGTCTGCAGCCAGGTGAACAGCACCATGAAGCCGATGCGGCCGGCGATGTTGCCGCCCAGCTCGGCCGTGTCGCCGCTGGAAACCGCGCCCATCAGCGTCAGCAGCAGCGCGGGCTGCCACCAGACGTACTGGTAGGCCGCCAGCGGCTTGACCCGCAGGCGCAGCAAATCGAGCACATCGTCGATCAACAGGCGCATGGCATCCTCAGTCGAAAACCACGGTTTTGTTGCTGTAAGACAGCACGCGATTGTCCAGATGCCAGCGCACGGCGCGGGACAGCACCACCTTCTCCAGGTCGCGGCCCTTCTCCACCAGGTCCTCCACCGTGTCGCGGTGCGAGATGCGGGTCACCTCCTGCTCGATGATCGGGCCTTCGTCCAGATCCTCGGTCACGTAGTGGCTGGTGGCGCCGATCAGCTTCACGCCGCGCGCGAAAGCGCGGTGATAGGGTTTGGCGCCGTCGAAAGCCGGCAGGAAGCTGTGGTGGATGTTGATCACGCGGTCCGGATAGCGCTCGACGAATTCGCCGGACAGAATCTGCATATAGCGCGCCAGCACGATGAAATCGACGCCCGCCTCTTCCAGCAGGCGGAACTGCTCGGCCTCGGCCTCGGCCTTGTTGTCCTTGGTGACCTTGATCACGTGGAACGGAATGCCGTTGAACTCCACCAGGCGGCGGCAGGTTTCGTGATTGGAAATCACCAGCGGGATGTCGCAATCCAGCTCGCCGATGCGCCAGCGGTGCATCAAGTCGACCAGGCAATGCTCGTACTGCGACACGAAGATGGCCATCCGCGGCTTGCGCGCGGACAGCGACACCTTCCAGTTCATGCCGTGCTCGTCGGCGATGGGCTGGAAAGCGGCGGCGAAGCTGTCCATCGGCAGCGTGAAACCGTCCAGATCCCACTGCACCCGCATCAGGAACAGGTTCTCGCTGGTGTCCTGATGCTGGTCGGCATGCATGATGTTGGCGTTGTAAGTCATCAGGAAATTGGCGATGGCCGCTACCAGGCCCTTCTTGTCCGGCGCGCTGATCAACAGCGTCGCCGAATGCTTGTCGTGACTCATAAGCAAATCCGTAAATTAATTTCAAGTAATACTAAATCAGCCGCGCAGCTGTCTGCAAATTCATGCGGCGGCATGATCAAGACCAGGCCGCCGCCGCGGAAAACAAAATCGCCACAGCCAGGCGCGTCGCGCCGCTGTGGCGAGCTTGGCTGCGGCCGCCGCGCGAACGCGGCGTCCTGCTCAGGCGTTCAGATTGGCGGAATCCAGCGTATTCTGCAACAAGGTCGCCACCGTCATCGGCCCCACGCCGCCCGGCACCGGGGTAATGAAGCCGGCGCGTTCGCGCGCCGCGTCGAATTCCACGTCGCCGCACAGCTTGCCGGTATCCAGCCGGTTGATGCCCACGTCGATCACCACCGCGCCCGGCTTGACCCACTCGCCCTTGACGAAGTTGGGAATGCCCACGCCCACCACCAGGATGTCGGCGGCGGCCACCTCCTCCGCCAGATTGCGCGTGGCGCTGTGGCAAACGGTGACGGTGGCTCGCGCCAGCAGCATCTCCAGCGCCTGCGGGCGGCCGACGATGTTGGACGCGCCGACGATCACTGCCTTTTTGCCCTTGGGATCGATGCCGTATTCTTCCAGCAGCGTCATCACGCCGCGCGGCGTGCACGGCCGCATCAGCGGCATCTTGATCGCCAGCCGGCCGACATTATAAGGGTGGAAGCCGTCCACGTCCTTTTTCGGATCGATGCGCTCGATCACCGCCTGCGGGTCGATCTGCTCCGGCAGCGGCAATTGCACCAGGATGCCGTCCACGGCGTCGTCCGCATTCAGGCCGTCGATGATTTCCAGCAGCTGCTGCTGGCTGGTGGACGCCGGCAGGTCATAGGCCACGGAACGAATGCCCGCCTTTTCGCAAGCCTTCTTCTTGCTGCCCACGTAAACCGCGGAGGCCGGATTATCGCCGACCAGGATCACCGCCAGCGCCGGCGCCCGCTTGCCTTGGGCCAACCGCTCGCCCACGCCCGCGCTTACCTTTTCCAGCAGTTTTTCCGCTACCGCCTTGCCATCGATCAATTGTGCCGACATGCCTGATTCCCATATTGATGCAGGTAAATAACGGCCGCTATTCTCGCATTAATCGCGCAGCGCAGTAAGAGCGCTCCGCCGATTATTTTTCTTAAGATCAAGATAAATAAAGAAAATTCGCCCACCCTATTCCGACGACCTAAAAACACCCCTGAAACCCGCTAAAATATTTGCACAAAGCCGTTGACAGCCCCATGCCTCATCCGTATAGTTGCGGTCTCTGTTCGGGGCGTAGCGCAGCCTGGTAGCGCACCTGATTTGGGATCAGGGGGTCGCGAGTTCGAATCCCGCCGCCCCGACCAGACACAATGCCCGATAGAGCGCCCGTAGCTCAACCGGATAGAGCACCGGCCTTCTAAGCCGGGGGTTACAGGTTCGATTCCTGTCGGGCGCGCCAGTCGCACAGCGATGGCAAAACACAGTGGTGGATGTAGCTCAGTTGGTAGAGTCCCGGATTGTGATTCCGGTTGTCGTGGGTTCGAGTCCCATCATCCACCCCACAATTTGAATGATTGCGGCGCCGCCGCGGTCTCACTGTTTCGACGGTGGATGTAGCTCAGTTGGTAGAGTCCCGGATTGTGATTCCGGTTGTCGTGGGTTCGAGTCCCATCATCCACCCCAAGGTTTCGACCATCGCGTCATCAGCGGTGGATGTAGCTCAGTTGGTAGAGTCCCGGATTGTGATTCCGGTTGTCGTGGGTTCGAGTCCCATCATCCACCCCAGAAACAGAAAAGCCCGACCTCGCGTCGGGCTTTATTTTTCCCCCTTCCCCATTCTTATAAAATCGCGACAAAAATGTTCAGTTTTGCCGCTTGCCAGTACAGTGAAGCTCCGTATAATCGAATACATTTGCATGTATCCGATTGACTGACAGATAAGCCCATCCGACGTCCCCCCGGTATTGAGTAGCACGTGACTTTAGAGTCCAATCAACCACACACGGAGATTGGATATGAAGAAACGATTCACCGAAGAACAGATCATCGGCTTCCTGCGCGAAGCCGACGCGGGAATGCCCATTGCCGAACTGTGCCGCAAGCACGCCTTCTCGGAAGCCAGCTATTACCTCTGGCGCAACAAATTCGGCGGAATGAATGTCTCGGAGGCCAAGCGTCTCAAGGAGCTGGAGACAGAGAATGCGCGCCTGAAAAAACTCTTGGCCGAGACCATGCTCGAGAACGAGATTGCCAAAGAAGCCCTGAGAAAAAAGTGGTGAGCGCACCGTCACGGCGGGAGCTGGTGCGCCATCTGGTGGGCAAAGGGCTCAGCGAGCGCAAATCGCTGCGCCTGGCCGGCATGAGTCCCAGTTCATTCCGCTATCAGCCCGCCACCGATCGCAATGCCGTCTTGAAAGCGAAGATCATCGCGCTTGCGCAACGGCACCGACGCTACGGCGCCGGCATGATCTATTTGAAACTGCGGCAGAGCGGCATGGTGGTCAATCACAAGCGGGTGGATCGGCTCTATGCTGAGGCCGGTCTGCAAATTCGCCGGCGCAAGCGCAAGAAAATCCCTGTGGCCGACCGTCACCCACTGGCCCGTCCTTTGGCCGCCAATCAGGTCTGGTCGATGGACTTTGTGTTCGACCGAACGGCAGAGGGGCGGGTCATCAAAAATCTGACGGTAGTCGATGATGCCACGCATGAGGCAGTCGCCATTGTTCCGGAACGTGCGATGGGAGGTCTGCATCTGACCCGCGTCCTCGACCAGCTGGCGCAGACACGTGGCTTGCCCAAAGCCATCCGGACCGATAACGGCAAGGAATTCTGCAGCCGAGCGATGTTGACCTGGGCACACGCTCGTGGGGTGCAGCTCTTTCTGATCGAGCCAGGCAAGCCGAATCAGAACGCTTACATCGAATCATTTAACGGGCGCTTCCGGGATGAGTGCCTGAACGAACACTGGTTCACCAGCCTGCGCCATGCCCAGGTCGTCATCGAAGCCTGGCGTAGGGAATACAACAACGAAAGGCCCAAGAAAGCACTGGGTGGTTTGACGCCAGCTGCCTATGCCGAATCACTTGCAGAGAAATCAGGTCAATTAAGCCCGGACTCTAAAGCTCTCTGCTACTGAAAGTGGGGGGACGTCGCATCCACCATGACCACCCTGCAGCCGATCAAGCGCCAGACGCTTACCAGTGCCGTCACCGAGTCCCTGCGCCGTCGCATCCTGTCCGGCGAGTTCGCCGACGGCCAACAACTGCGCCAAGAGGCGCTGTCCAATGAATACGGCGTCAGCCGGGTGCCAGTGCGGGAAGCGCTGCGGCAGCTGGAAGCCGAGGGCCTGATCCAGATCATCGACCACAAGGGCGCCCTGGTGTCCAAGCTGTCGCTGGAAGACATCCTGGAATTGCTGGAAGTGCGGGCGATGCTGGAATGCTCGCTGCTGAAGGCGGCCATTCCCTGTCAGAGCTCGGCCGACCACGAAGCCGCCCAGCAGACGCTGCGGGAATTCGAGGTCGCGCTCAACAACAACGACGTGCGCCACTGGGGCGAGATCAACTCCCGCTTCCACCTGGCGCTGTACCGCGCCGCCCGCCGGCCAAACACGCTGGCGCTGATCGAGCAGCTGCACAACAAGACCGACCGCTACACCCGGATGCAGATCCTGTTCACCCGCACCATGGAGCGCGCCCACGAGGAGCACACCCGGCTGCTGGAGCTGTGCCGCCAGGGCAAGGCGGACGAAGCGGCGGAATTCCTGCGCTTCCACATCCTGTCGGCCGGCCACGCGCTGGAAAGCTACCTGAAGGGCCAGCAGGCCAATCACTGAGCGCAGCCGCTGCGCCAGTCGGCGGCCGCCCGCCTCAAGGCGTCCGCCAGATACAGGCAGGCGGGTCCGGCGGACGACGGTTCCGCCAGCACCAGGTACAACGACGCCTTGCGCACCGCCCCGCTTTTCAGCGGCAAGGGCTTCAGGCTGCCCTCGGCCAGCTGCCGCCGGATGCGGTGGCGCGCCAGCCAGCCGAAGGCCAGCCCCGCCTCCACCATCGCGATGCCGGTTTCCGGCTGCGACACCGTCCAGCGCTGGCGCGCGCCCAACCAGCCTTCGTCGCGCGGCTGGCGGATGCCGGTATCCCGCAGCACCACCTGCACCTCGCCGCGCAGCTTTTCGCCGTCCAGCTCGCCGCCCAGCGCGTGCAGGCGGTGGCCCGGCGCGGCGCAGGCGATGAATTCCGCATCCAGCAGCCAATCGCCCAGGAACCCTTGCGGCACCCGTCCCGCCACCGCCAATGCGGCATCGCCCTGGTATAAGGCGTCGTCGGCGCCTGACATCACCACCTCGTGCAGTCGCAGCCGCGTCTCGCGACAGTGGCCGGCAAAATCGCCGCAGGCGGCCAGCACCACCTCGACAGGCAGCAGGCTGTCCATCGCCACCTTGAGCTCCGGCTCCCAGCCCCGTCGCAGACTGCCCGCGCGCCGCTCCAAGCTGTCGGCCTGACGCAGCAGTTCGCCAGCCTCGCGCAGCAATACCTCGCCTTCGACGGTCAACCGCATCCGCCGCCCCTCCTGGCGCAGCAAGGCCACGCCCAGCTGCTCCTGCAGTCTGGCCACCGCGTAGCTGACCGCGGACTGGCTGCGATGCAGCGTCTCCGCGGCCTGGGCAAAGCCGCCCTCTTCCACGATCGCGCGCAGCACCTGCCACTGTTCCAGCGTGGTTTTCATTAGCCAACCAATCAGTTTTTCTGATGAATATAAGCTGAATTTTGCGCTTTTTTATCTGGTTTTTCACTGCAAGAATGGCGGCATGCATTCAGACAGGAGAGCAAGATGAGCCAGACCAGCCGCACGGTGGAACAGATCGTCAACGGCCGAGAAGTATCCGACGGCGCCGGCGTGCGCTTGCTGCGGGTGCTGAACCAGCCGCAACAGCGCCGCCTGGACCCGTTCCTGATGCTGGACGAATTCCGTTCCGACAATCCGGACGACTACATCGCCGGCTTTCCAAGCCATCCGCACCGCGGCTTCGAAACCGTCACCTATATGCTGGACGGACGCATGCGCCACCGCGACAACGCCGGCAACGAGGGCCTGCTCGGCCCCGGCGGCGTGCAGTGGATGACCGCGGGCCGCGGCATCGTCCACTCGGAAATCCCCGAGCAACAGGATGGCCTGATGCACGGCTTCCAGCTGTGGATCAATCTGCCGGCCAAGAACAAGATGGCGGAGCCCGGCTACCGCGACATCCAGGCCGATGCGATTCCGCAATGGCGGGATGAGGCCGGCAATGCCTTCAAGCTGCTGGCGGGCCGGCTGGGCGAGCGCCGCGGCCCGGTGGAGCGGCCCGATACCGAACCGCTGTACCTGGACATCGCGCTCGCGCCAGGCGCCAGCCTGTGGCTGCCGTTGCCGGCCGAGCACCATGCCTTCGCCTACCCCTACCAGGGCGGCCTGAGCCTGGCTGGCACGCCGATCAAGGCCAGGCAGATGGCGATACTGGATAATCGCGGCGACGGTGCGCTGCTGGAGAATGGCGGCGAGGAAAGCCGGCTGCTGCTGCTGGCGGCCAAACCGCTGAACGAACCCATCGCGCAATGGGGACCGTTCGTGATGAACAGCCGGGAGGAAATCGAAACAGCGATAGCGGACTACAGCGAGGGGCGTTTCTAAGACGGGCGCGATGCCTGCGCCTCATCAAGCCGAAGGCAGGTAGGCATCGATCACGCGGCGCAAGTCGTCGAGCTTGAACGGCTTGACCAGCATGTCATCCATGCCCGCCTCCAGGCAGCGGCGGCGCTCTCCCTGGTAGGCGTTGGCGGTCATCGCGATGATGGCGGGCTGACACGGCAGCCCGCAGCTTCGAATCCGGCGCGTGGCCTCCACGCCATCTATGCCCGGCAGCTGGATATCCATCAGCACCAGCGCGTAGGCGCCGGTGCAGGCCATTTCCACCGCTTGCAGGCCGTCTATCGCCACATCCGCCCGCAAGTCGAACCAGTCCAGCATGTGCTCCAGCAACGACAGATTGAGCGGCTGATCTTCCACCAGCAGTATTTTTCTGACAACCCGATTCAATTTCTTCCCCTGAAAACGGCAAGACAACGGCGGCGCCTGGCGGCGCCGCCGTTGTCTCTTTCAGGATAGTCTATATCAGCACAGAGCCAAGGCCCCGCGCCTCATCCAGCTCACTTGCCGGATTGCACTTCGCCAGCCACCGTCTGGGTTTGGCTGCTGCGCTCGACATGGATCAGCGGCGCCTTGCCTGAGGTGACATCCTTGACCGCCTGCTGCACGATGGCCGCCGGCGTGCCGTCCAGCTTGACGCCGCCGGCGCCGGTGTAGCTGCTGGTCTGGATGCTGCTGGTCTCGACTTTGGCGTCGCCCAGATTCACCTGCCCGCCGGACGAAATCCGGCCGCCGTTCAACTGGACCTTGCCGCCGACGGACAGATCCACGCCGGCATCGCCGCGGATCGCGCTGACGGCGCCGACGCTGTCATCCTTCTTGACGCTGACATCGATCACGCCCGACACCTGGGTGCCCTTGTCCTGCGGGTTGAGCAGCTTGTCCTTCAGGGTTTCGCCGCCCTTGCGCAGCGCGCCGTCGACCACGCCGGACTTGGCTTCGCCGCTGGTCGGCTGGTCAGGCAGCTTCACGCTGCCGCCGTCCGCGTCCTTGCTGAAGCTGACCGGATTGGTGCTGTCCTTGCCGTTGGCGAAGGCCAGGCTGTTGTACTTCTCCTCCACCTTGTCGGCCACTTTGTTCACCGCCTCGGTCGCCTTCTCCTTCACCTGGCCGGACAGCGGGCCCGCCGCCGCGGCCGCCTGATCCACCACGCTGGGGTTCTTGCCGTTGGAGCGGTCCGCCTTCAATCCCACGTCCACCGTGGTGCTGTTGTTGCGGTCCTGGCGGCTCTCCACCGCCACGTTGCCGCCCACGCTGCCCGTCACCTTGCCGCCGCTGATGTTGGCGCCGGACAACGCCAGTTGGCCGTCGGCATGGATGTCGACCTGGCCGCCGCTGACCGTGGCGTTGGCGTTGGCCAGCTTGTCCTGTTGATCGACCTTGACCCCGAAACCGCCGCCGACCTGGTAGGTGTTGCTGACGCCTTCGGCCTTGGGCTGGCCGTTGTCTTTCGCGGTCTTGGCGGTGTTGCCGCCGCCCAGGTTGGCATTGGCGCTCCAGTCGTTCTTCTGGCTGGCGTTCTGCGCCGATTGCAGGCTGATGCCGCCGTTTTCTGCGTCAAGCTTCACGCCCTGGCCAGACAGCTGGCTACCCTGCAGCGAGATCGCGTCCTTGCCCATCGCGCCGGAGCTGACGGTCAGCTGGCCGCCAGCCTTCGCTTGCGCGCCAGCCTGGCTGGCCGACGACTCGCTCTGGCTGGACAGCTGCGCGCCGCCGCCGACGTTGAAGCCCTTGCTGGCCGTGTCCTTGCCGTCGCTCTGGCTGCCGCCGGCGTTGACGTTGAAGCCCCAGCCGCTGCCGGTCTTGCTGTCGCTGCCGGTTGCGGCCTGCAGGCTCACCTTGCCGTCGGACTGTAGCTTGATGTCGCCGCCGCTCTGCAGGCTGCCGCCTTGCACGGTCAGGCCGTTGCCCGAGCTCAGCGCGATGCCGCCGGCCGCCTGCACGCTGCCGCTGGCCGCGGCGCTGGATGCGCTCTGGCTTTGCGCATTGTCCACGCCCAGCTTGCCGCTGCCGCCCAGCTTGCTGCCGCCGTCGATCGGGCTGGTGCTGATGCCCAGGCCGACGTCGACCTTGACATCATGCTGCTGGCTGCTGCTGGTGTTGTTCGCCTGGGTCAGCGCCAGCTTGCCGCCGGCCTGGATGCCGACCTGGCCGCTGCCGCCGTTGATCGCCGCGCCCTGGTAGCTGGCGTCGTTGTTCACCTGGATGTTGACGCCGCCGGCGGACTGAATGGAACCGGTGACCGCGGCGCTGGTCGCGCCCTGGCCGCTGCTGTAGCTGCCCTGGCCGCTGCCCTTGACGTTCACGTCCTCGCCGGTGGTGGTGTAGACGCGCACGCTGGCGCCGCCTTCGCTCGCCTGGCTGCTCTGGCTCTGGGTATTGGCGGCCGCCGTCATCTGGTGGCTATCGGCGCGGATGTTCACCTGGCCTTGCGTGGCCTGATACTGGGTAGCCTGGTCCTTCAACGCGCCGCCCGCGGTCACGCTGACCGACGAACCGGCGATGCTGGTGGTCACCGCGGCGCTGCTCTGGCTGTGCGACTGGGCGCTGCCGCCGGTGGCGCTGATGTCCACGCCCAGGTTGGCCGCGCCCAGCTGGCCGGCCTGCCCCGCCGCGCCGGCCACGTCGCCCTTGGCCACGCTGCCGCCGGCGTTGACGATGGGACGGGTGATGCCGCTGTAGTCGACGTTGACGCCGACGTCCGCGCCCCAGTGGCTGCTGCTCTGTTGGGCGGACTGCTGGTTGGATGCCGCCTGGTTGCTGACGTCGCCGGCAACCACGCTCACCGCGCCGCCCGCCTTGATCTGCGTGCCCTGATTCTGCACCTGGCCCATGCCGTTGCCGGCGACGATGTCGAGCTTGCCGCCGACCTTCACTTCGCTGACCTGGGCGACGCTGCCGTCGCTGACCGCGCGGCTGCTGCTCTGGCCGAATTCCAGCCCGGCGCCGGTCTTGTCCAGGCCGCCAGTCAGATACAGGCCGCCGCCCGTGACGGTGCTGGACTGGTCGCTGCGCTGGGTGGCCTGGGCCGCGGCCAGGCTGACGTTCTGGCCGGACAGGCTGGCGTCGCCGCCGCTGGTTTCCAGCTTGGAGCCGCTGACGGCCAGGTCGTTGCCCGCCGCCAGCTTGACGCTGCCGCCGGACAGCAGCGAGCCGGCCTGGTCGGTCTTGTCCAGTTGCTGGCTGCTGGAAGTGTGCTCGATGCGCACGCCGCCGCGGTATTGCTGGTCGCCGGTTTCGGCGCCGACGCCGCGCAGCGCCAGCTGGGTATCGTTCGACTGGCTGTGGGATTCCACCGCCTGGCTGGCCACCTTGATGTCGCCCACCGCCTGGATGTTCAGCGCCTGCGCCGCCTTGACCAGGCTGCCGGTCACCGCCACGTCGCCGGCGGAGATCAGCTGCAGCTCGGCATCGGACTTCAGCGACGCAGCCACCGCGTCCTGCTTGCTGGTGCTGCCCTTGCTGGCGCTGCTGGTGATGTTGAACGCGGTGCCGGTGCGCTGGTCGGTGCGGGTCTGGGTCAGATCCAGCGCGCTGTCGATGACCACGCCGCCGGACTGGGTCTTGGCGTAAGCGCCCTGCGCGCCCTTGGCCTGGCTGCCGTTGATCGCGATGCCGGCGTCGCCGTTGATGAACAGCTTGCCGCCGGCGTTGACGGCGCTGCCGGTGTTGACTGTGGCGCTGCTGCTGTTGTTCTGGTTGCCGCCGCCGCCGATGCCGCCCCAGTAGGTCTTGCCGTTCTGCGTGCTGCTGCTGTTCGCGCTGGTCTGCGTAGCCAGCGCGGTCTTGCCCTGCGAGGACAGGATGGCGTCGCCGCCGGCTTGCAGCGAGGCCGCCTGCGCGTTGATGTCGCCGCCGGCGGTCACGCCCAGCGCGTTGCCGGCGCGCACCTGGGCCTGCACCAGCCGCTGCTGGCTGCTGCTATTGTCCCAGTTGCCGGTTTCCAGCGCCGCGCCGTCGTTCTTGCGGTTGCCTGTGTCGCGGCTGATGTCGGTTTCGGTCAACGCCGACAGCTTGACGCCGCCCGCGGCCGACAGCTTCACGTTGTTGCCGGCCTGCACGCTGGCGCCGGCGATGGCGATGTCCGTGCCGGCAGCGGAGATTTCCGCGTCATGGCCGGCCTTGATCCGGGCCGTCGACTGCTGCTGGGTGGTGCTGCTCTTGTCCTGGTTGAAGGCCCAGGAGTTCTTCCAGGCGTGGTCGCTGCTCTGGGCGCTGCTTTCCGCCAGCTGGCCGTCCAGGCTGACGCTGGCGCCGGACAGCTTCACGTCCTGGCCCTGGATGTCGGCCGCGCCGACGTGGGCGCCGCCCGCGGCGCTGACCGTGACGCTGTCGCCCTGCAGCGACGCGCGCTTGACGCTGGCGTCGGTCTTGCTGGACACGCTGTTGCTCTCGCCGGTCTTCCAGATGAACCAGCTTTCGTCGTGCTTGCTGTCCTTGCCGGTTTCGCTGTCCACCCGGCCGGAAATATCCACGCTGGCGCCGCTCAGCGCCAGTTGCCTGCCCTTCAGCTGCGCAGCCTGCACCGCCAGCGCGCCCGCGGCGTTGACGGTCAGCTCGTCCCCGCCGGCGAGGTTGCCGCCGACATTGACGCCCGCGCCCGCGGCGGTGCTGACGATGTTGATCCGGCCCGCCTGCATCGCGCCCAGGAAATAGCTGTCCAGCCTGCCCACGCCGTCCGGCGTCGGCGCGGTGGCGATCACCTGGCCGCTGGCGTAATCGACGGTGTTGAAGCCGGCGCGGACGCGGATGGCGTCGGTTGCGGCGACATTGCCGCGGATGTCCAGACGCGGCGCGATCAGGTCCAGCACGCTGACGCTGGACGCGCCGGAGCCGGCGATGCTGAGCGCGTTGCCGTTGTTCGCCGCCTGCAGCGAGGCGATGGCGCCGTTCTGCAGATTGGCGGTGCCGACCAGCAGCGAGGCGCGGGGGATGTTGATGAAGCCGCAGCCGTTGCAAGTGATGCCATTGGGGTTGGCCAGCACGTAGTCGGCGGCCTTGCCGAACACTTCCTGCTTGCCCAGCAGCAGCGACGGGTTGCGGCTGACCACCTCGTTCAGAATCACGCTGGCCTGGTTGCCGCCCAGCATCGCGTTGCCGGCGAGCTGGCCGGCCAACTGGGACGCGCCGCCCTGCAGCGAGTTGTTGAACACCGCGCCCGGCTGGTTGACGTTGAAGTCCTGATACTGGTTATGCGATACGCCGGCCGCGGTCGGCGCAACGATGTTGACCACCTGCGCGCCGTTGGCGGCGGTGCTCACTTGCGGCTGGTTGGCGCCGCCCGCCACGATGCCTGCGGCCATGCCGTTGTCGGCCAGCACGAAGGCCAGCGTCAAGGCGGCGGCCACCCGGCCGGTCACGGACAAATCGAATTTTGTTTTTTTCATCATCATCCCCTCGAAACAAAGGAAACGGGCGGCCCTCGCTCGACGGCCCGCCCGCTAAAACAAGTGTTTGATTTGCAATCTAAGAGTTTTCTTAAATCAAATCAATTGAAATACTCGTTTGCAATGATGTGAATAATTTTTTCGTTTCATTTACAACACCAGCGCTTACCACTGCCAGTTGAGCCGGGCGAACAGGATGTGGCCCTCCGATAGCCAGCCCTGCGGCTTGCGCAAGGGCCGGCTGTAGTCGAGGTCCAGCGTCAGCCCGCCCCGCGCCAACGCCAGGCCGACCGCCGCGCCGGCGATGTCCTGCCAGGTTTCCCGTGCGTCCCGCTGCAGCACCCGACCGCCGTCCACGCCCACGCGCGGCGTCAGGCTCCAGCCGCCCGCCATGAAGCGGCGGGACAGGGTGTTGCGCCAATACCAGCCGGTTTCCGACACCAGCGAGTTGTTGCGGAAGCCGCGCACCGCGCTGGCGTCGGCGATGTCCAGCCGCTCGACGCCGGGCAACTCGTCGCGGCTGGCCTGGCCGGACAAGGCGATCTGCAACTGATAAGGGCCGCCGGGCAGCGCCAGCCCGCGGAACCAGGCAAGACCCAGCCTCAGCTTGGTGAATTGCGGATTGGCGGCGCCCGGATGCAGCGGATCCGGCGCATCCGCGCCCAGCCAGCGCACGCCGCGCTGCACGCTGCCGTCCAGCTGCAGCAGGCCGGCGGGCTGGATCAGCAGTTGCGACACGCCGGCCTCCAGAACTGTCAGGTTCATGCTGCTATCCAAACGCACATCCTGGAAAAAGTTGCGCACTCGTTTCTGCACCAGCTGCGCGTCGGCGGTCAGCACATGGTTCTGCCCGCGCGACAACACCCTGTCCAGCCGCAAGCCGTTCTGTTCGGTGGTGCCGGACAACTGCACCACCAAGCCCGACTGCAGGGTATTGGGTATCAGGTAGTCGGCATGGCTGGCGAAGGCGCTCAATGTCCAGTAGCCGTAAGGCAGGGAATAGAACAGCGACTCGCTGCGGCTGTGCCGGATCTCTTGCCGCGCGGTGGTGGTCTGGACCGACAGGTTGAGCAGATCGCTCCAGTCGGCCGGATTGTCCCAGTTCAGGCTGGCGCCCGCCTGCATGCGGCCGGTGCTGTCCCGTCCGGCGTTGTCCAGCGACAGTCCGCCGGACAGCCGGACAGCGGGCTGGTTATGCAGCTGCAGCGCCGATTCGCCCGCGGCATCGCCGGGCAGCACGTCGACAGTCACCTTGTTGGAACGCAGCCGGTTGGCCTGATCCAGGCCCTGGTCCAGATCATGCACGTTCAAAGGCTTGCCCAGCATGCCGGGAAACAGGTTGCCGGCCTTGGGCGCGTCCGCGTCGCCGCGTATCGCCGCCACCTTGCCCTCCACCACCCTCAGCGTCAGCGCGCCGTCGGCGTCGGGCCCTTCCGGCCTCACCCTTGCGGCGATGAAGCCGCGCTCCAGGTACAAGGCGGTCAACGCCCGGCTGAAGCGGTTGAGCTCCGCGATGTCCAGGCAGGTTCCGCGCGGCGGGCCGAGCGCCGTCACCTCCTCCCGCGACAACAGCCTGATGCCGGCCAGCTTCAGACCGCTGACCGGCAGGCAGCTCCCCCCCTCCATCTGAGGCGCGCGTTCCGCCTCCAGATTGCTGCCTTCGCTTTTCAGCTGGCGCATCCTTTGCTGCTGGATCAGATTGTCGAAACGGCGGTCGCTGTCCTGCAACAGGCGACGCGCGTCGGCGCCGTCATGCTCAGCCTGCGGCGGCAGGGAATCGGCCAGGGCCGACTGGCAGCAGGCCAGCCATGCGGCCACGACGATGGGGAGGCGTTTGTTCACGGCGTATGTTTCCCGGCTCCGCATCGGAGGGTAGGATCGGTCTTAAAAATCAAAGCCGCCCATTAAACCACAAATGAATATCCCGGGCAGCGTCCCACATTCCCGCCCGCGGCAAGCGCCGTATTTATACATATTTCATGAGAAACCGCCGCCGCTATGCTTAAAGCCTGACCTTCACCTCCGGAGCGATGCCATGTGGCTTGTAGGCAACAAGATGATCGATCAACTCGAAAACGCCGCGGAGGCCGTGCTGCGCGGCGAATCGGCCACATGGAGGATAGACGGCAGCGACCGCTGGCGCGCGCTGGGAGAAAAGCTGTCCCAGGTCTGGGAGCAGCGCGACCTTCAGATCAGCCAGGCCGACCGCGAGCGCGAGCAAGCCGACAGCAAGCTGCGCCAACTGCAGCAACGGCAAGAGGAGGCGGAGCGCCAGCTGGAACTGCTGAACACGCGCTTCGATCTGGTCAACCGCGCCGCCAGCGAAGGATTGTGGGACATGTCGGTGGTGGCCGGCGATCCGCTCAATCCCGACAACGTGTTCTGGTGGTCGCAAACCTTCCGCGCGCTGCTGGGTTTTCACGATCACAGGGAGTTTCCGGACGTGCTGGGCAGCTGGGCCGGCCGGCTGCACCCGGAAGACCGGCAACGGGTGCTGGACGCCTTCGCCGCGCACCTGAACGACCGCGGCGGCACCACGCCATACGACATTGAATACCGGCTGCAATGCAAAAACGGCGATTACCGCTGGTTTCGCGCCCGCGGCGCCACGCTGCGGGACGGCAAGGGCGTGCCCCTGCGCGTCGCCGGCTCGCTGGCCGACATCACGGCCCTGCGCCGGCAACAGCTGCAGCTGGAGCGCACCATGACGCGCTTCGAGCTGGCCAGTGAAATGCTGGCCGAGGGGCTATGGGACATGGAGGTCGATCCGGCCAACCCGGTCAGCGGCGCGCATGCCTTCTGGTGGTCGCCCCAGTTCCGCCGACTGTTGGGCTTCGACAGCGAGCAGGAATTCCCCGACGTGCTGGAGAGCTGGTCCAGCCGGCTGCATCCCGAAGACAAGCAGACGGTGCTGGACGCCTTCGCCGCCCATCTGGGCGACCGCAGCGGCCAGACGCCCTACGACCTCGACTACCGGCTGCAATGCAAGAACGGCGAATACCGCTGGTTCCACGCCCGCGGCCAGACCCGGCGCGCGGCGGACGGCGCGCCTTTGCGGGTGGTCGGCGCGCTGATAGACATAGACGCGGAAAAACGCTCGGAAGCGCTGAGCGGCGAAAGCCTGCAGCGGCAGCAGCTGGAGCGCAGCCTGGCCGAGATCGCCACCATCGTCAGCACCATCCAGTCCATCGCCGATCAGACCAATCTGCTGGCATTGAATGCCGCGATCGAGGCCGCCCGCGCCGGCGAAACCGGCCGCGGCTTCGCCGTGGTGGCGGACGAAGTGCGCAAGCTGGCCGAACGCACCCGCGACGCGACGCAAAGAGTGGAAAAGCTGGTGGCGCAGCGCGACTGAACCCATCTATTTGCCAAAGCAAAAGCCCGGCTCATGGCCGGGCTTTTTCGTGAACAACGCTGCCGTCAACGGTAGACGAAGCGCGCGCGCTTGACGTTGCACAAGGGCTCGTAGCCTATGGTGCCGGCGTGGGCCGCCACCTCGTTGACCGACACGCCGTCCCCCCACAGCTCGACCTCGCTGCCGACGCCGACTGCCGGCAGATCGGTCAGATCCACGGTCAGCATGTCCATCGACACCCGGCCGATCAGCCGCGTGCGCTGTCCATCCACCAACGCCGGACTGCCGCTGGAAGCGCGCCGCGGGTAGCCGTCGGCGTAGCCGCAGGCCACCAGGCCGACGCGCGTCGGGCGCTCGGTGACGAAGTTGTCGCCGTAGCCGATGGGCTCGCCGACGCCCAGCTCGCGCACGCCGAACACCTTGCTGGAGAAACGCATCACCGGGCGCAGCGCGTCGCCCTGCCCGAATCCGGCCGGCAGCGGCGTCACGCCGTACAGCGCGATGCCGACGCGGCCCCAGTTGCGCTGCGCGCGCGGGTGGCACAGGATGCCGGCCGAGTTGGCGACCGACTCGTCGCCGGCCGGCAGGCCCCGCACCGCGGCGTCGAACGCCTCCAGCTGCGCGAAGGTCATCGGGATCTCAGGCTCGTCGGCGCGGGCGAAGTGAGTCATCTTGGTGATGCCGCCCGCCTTGCCGCTGGCCTGCAGCCTATGCCAAGCCTGGTGATAATTTTCCGGCAGGAAGCCTTCGCGGTGCATGCCGGAATCCAGCATCAGCCAGACATTGAACGGCCTCGACGGATTCGACTGCTCGACCATGCTCAGTTGCTCCTCGCTGGTCACCGCCATCCACAGGCCATGCTCGTCCACCGCCTTCAGTTCCTCGGCGTCGAACACGCCCTCCAGCAACAGGATGGGGTTGGCGATGCCGGCGGCGCGCAGCTCCAGCGCCTCCTCCAGGCAGGCGACGGCGAAGCCGTCGGCGATGTCGGCCAGCGCCTGGGCGCAACGGACCGCGCCATGGCCGTAGGCGTTGGCCTTCAGCACCGCCAGCGCGCGGTCGCCGTGGGCGGCGCGCGCTTGCAGATAGTTATGCCGCAAATGGTCCAGCCGTATCGTCGCGATCAACGGACGCATGCTTCAGGCCCCTTGCACCGCGGGACGAATCACCGGCACCACCAGGGTTTCGCCCTGCTTGGCGTAACGCTGCATCGACAGGCCGTCGACGCTGATTTCCGGCTTGGCGCCGGTAATGATGTCGGCCAGCACCTTGCCGGAGCCGGCGCACATGGTCCAGCCCAGCGTGCCGTGGCCGGTGTTCAGCGACAGGTTGGCGAAGCGGGTGCCGCCGATGATCGGCGTGCCGTCCGGCGTCATCGGGCGCAGGCCGGTCCAGAAGCTGGCCGCCTTGATGTCGCCGCCGTTCGGGTACAGGTCGCCCACCACCATTTCCAGCGTCTCGCGGCGGCGCGGGTTCAGCTCCAGGTTGTAGCCGGACAGCTCGGCCATGCCGCCGACGCGGATGCGGTTGTCGAAGCGGGTGATCGCCACCTTGTAGGTTTCGTCCAGGATGGTGGAAGTCGGCGCGCCGTCCGGGTTGGTGATCGGCACGGTCAGCGAGTAGCCCTTGACCGGGTAGACCGGGATGTCGATGCCCAGCTCCTTCACCATGTCGCGGGAATAGCTGCCCATCGCCACCACGTAGTGGTCGGCGCGCAGCAGCTCGTCGCCGATGCGCACGCCGGTGATGCGCTTGCCATCATTCTCGATGCCGTCCACGGTCACGCCGAAGCGGAATTCCACGCCCTTGTCGCGGGCCAGCTCCGCCAGGCGGCTGGTGAACAGATTGCAGTCGCCGGTTTCGTCGTTCGGCAGCTGCAGGCCGCCGGCCAGCTTGTGCTTGACCGCCGCCAGCGCAGGTTCCACGCGGGCGCAGCCGTCCGGATCGAGCACGTTGAAATCGACGCCGCACTCGCGCAGCACAGCGATGTCCTTGGCCATGCCCTCCACCTGGGCCTGGCTGCGCAGCAGCTGCAGCGTGCCGCCCTGGCGGCCTTCGTACTGCAGGCCGGTCTCCGCGCGCAGCTCCTTGATCTTGTCGCGGCTGTACTCGGCCAGGCGCATCATGCGGCCCTTGTTGACCGCGTAGGCCTTCTCGTTGCAGTTGGCCAGCATCTTGGCGATCCACTGCAGCTGGTACAGGCTGCCGTCCGGGGTAATGGCCAGCGGCGCGTGGCGCTGGAACATCCACTTCAGCCCCTTCAACGGAATGCCGGGCGCCGCCCACGGGGCGGAGTAGCCCGGGGAAATCTGGCCGGCGTTGCCGAAACTGGTCTCCAGCGCCACGCCGTCCTGGCGCTCCAGCACTGTCACCTGGCAGCCTGCCTTGGCCAGATACCACGCGGTGGATACCCCCAGAACGCCGCCGCCCAGCACGATTACCTTCATTGCCTGTCTCCGTTTGTAGTCTTGCCACTACCTGATAGTGAATTCCGCTAGTATATGCATTGACATCTGGTTTTTTTCACTGAAATTGATGAGAATCAAATGATCATTCTCAAATCTTTCGCACATAAACAGTGAAAACATGAAGTCAATTTCCGCCTCCGCCAAAGCGCTGGACAAGATGGACCGCAAGATCCTGCGCATCCTGCAGAAAAACGGCCGCATCGCCATGACCGAGCTGGCCGAAAAAGTGGGGCTGTCCACCACCCCCTGCACCGAACGGGTGAGGCGCATGGAACGCGACGGCATCATCGAAGGCTATTACGCCCGCCTCAATCCCCACGCGCTGGGCGGCTCTCTGCTGGTATTCGTGGAGATCAAGCTGGAAGCCAAGTCCGGCAATATCTTCGACGCCTTTCGCCGCGAGATCATGAGCATTCCGGAAATCCTGGAATGCCATCTGGTGTCAGGCGATTTCGATTACCTGATCAAGGCGCGCATCCCGGACATGTCGATGTACCGCAAGTTGCTGGGAGACATTCTGCTGCAACTGCCGTCGGCGAAAGAGTCGAAAAGCTATGTAGTGATGGAGGAAGTCAAGGAGACCCTGTCGCTGCCGCTGGAGGATTGAATTCCCCTTTAAAATCAACGCAGAAGACTTGACCAAAGCCTAGAAAAAGCTTGCTTTTATGTCCTGAGTCAACCAAACCCAAAATAACTACACCAGTAGAAACACTTAGCCGGGAGACAGGGATGTTTGGTTTCAAGAAAGCGGCAAGCAAGGCCGAGGACGCGGCGCGCATGGTGCGCCAGCTGGAAAGCGTGCTGGACCACGCCGACAATCTGATCATGTTGTGCGATACCACCCGCGACAACACGATCTTCTACATGAACCAGACCGCGCGCGACGTGCTGGGCCGCCACCGCGAGATGATGAACCAGAAATTCCGCGCCGGCGTCGACGTCAACCGCGCTCACGGCCACAGCATCCATCAATTCCACCGCGATCCGGAACACAACCGCCGCATCCTGGCGGACCTGGCCAGCGGCAAGATTCCCCAGCACACCGCGATGATCCCGGTGGGCGAGGTCATGTTCGAAACCAAGGTGTTCCCGATCTGGGATTCCGCCAACCCCAGCCAGTTGCTGTGCTTCATGGCCAGCTTCCAGGATGTGTCATCCGAAATCCGCGCCCAGAAATTGCAGGAACAGGGCAATCAGCGCCGCGACTTCCTGGAGGCCCGCGTCAACGAGCTGTCGGAAAACATGCAGGCGATGAGCGCCACGATACAGAACGTGGCGGTGCAGACCGCGTCGGCGTCAGAATCGGCGGAACTGATGCTGGGCGAAGGCCGCAAGGGCGCCGGCATCGTCAGCGAAACCAGCAGCGGCATGAAGAACGTGGGCGGCATGGTGCGCGACACCGCCGACAGCCTGGAGTCGCTGGGACAGCGCTCCGAGACCATAGGCCAGATCGTCAACGTCATCAAGGACATTGCCGACCAGACCAACCTGCTGGCGCTGAACGCCGCCATCGAGGCCGCCCGCGCCGGCGAGATGGGCCGCGGCTTCGCCGTGGTGGCGGACGAGGTGCGCAAGCTGGCCGAACGCACCACCAAGGCCACCCAGGAAATCGGCGACATGATCCGCGACATCCAGAACGAGGTGAAGCAGAACGTGGACGCGATCGAGCGCGGCCGCCAGCAGGTGGACGCCACTGAAAACGACTTCCAGCGCGCCGAGCAGGCGCTGGGCATCATCGTCGGCGAAATCAACAATATGCGCGACTTCGTAGTGCAGATCGCCAACGCCGCCGAAGAGCAGGCCGCCACTTCGCAGGACATCGCCGACAAACTTGCCGAGATCGTGCGGCAGTCCTGAAAGACTGTCCAAAGTTGCGTCCCTGGCCCACCGCCCCATCGAACGCCCCGGCAGCGGACGACGCTGCGACGGGGCGTTTTCCGCGCCGGCGCACCGCTGGCGTCGAAACCGGCCGCGGGCGTACGCCGGACCTGGCGCCTTTGGTTCGCATCGGGAATAATGGTCCGGCCATCCTTCCCGACGAGAACCGCCCATGAGCCTGGAATCGGTCAAAGCCTTCTTCGCCGCCCGCCAAGCGGACATTGCCATCATCGAGCTGGACGTCAGCACCGCCACCGTGGCCGAGGCCGCCTCCGCCCACGGCGTGGAGCCCGGCCGCATCGCCAAGACGCTGGCCTTCCGCCTGAACGACGGCCGCGACGTGATCCTGGTCGCGCGCGGCGATGCCCGCATCGACAACCGCAAGTTCAAGGACGCCTTCGGCAAGGGCAAGATGCTGCCGCCGGAAGAGGTGGAAGCCATCACCGGCCACCCTGTCGGCGGCGTCTGCCCGTTCGGCCTGGCCCGCGAGCTGCCCATCTACCTGGACGTGTCCATCCAGGCCTTCGACGAAGTGCTGCCGGCCGCCGGCGCGGTGCACAGCGCGGTGCGGATCAGCCCGGAAGCGCTCGGCGACATCACCGCCGGCCAGTGGGTGGACGTCTGCCAGGCCTTCGCCTGAGCCTCACCCCCGGGCGAAAGCCAGCAGCGGCCGAGGCTGCAGCCGGATGCCCACCATGTCCCCGACTTGCAGCGGCTGTCCGTGGCCCAACTCGGCCAACAAGCGCCGGCCGGACAGCAGTTCCAGCGCGTAATGGCTGACCGTGCCGCGCAGCACCCTGTCCACCACCCTGGCCCGCAGCGGGCTGCCCGGCTCCGGCTGCACCGCGTCGGGGCGCAGCAACACCTCCACCTCGGCGCCGTCGGCGAAGCCCAGCTCGTCCTCGGCCCGCAGCTCGCCGGTCTCCAGCATCACCGCGCGCCCGCTGACCCGGCCCGGCAGGAATACGCCCTGGCCGATGAAGCCGGCCACGTAGCGATTGGCCGGGCGGTGGTAGAGCGCGTCCGGCGTATCCCACTGCTGCAGCCGCCCCTGGTGCAACACGCCCACCCGGTCGGCGACGGCGAAGGCCTCGTGCTGATCATGGGTGACCATCAAGGCCGAGATGCCCTGGGATTGCAGGATGGCGCGCACTTCGCGCGCCAGCCGCTCGCGCAGCTCGGCGTCCAGATTGGAAAAAGGCTCGTCCAGCAGCAGCAGGCGCGGCCTTGGCGCCAGCGCCCGCGCCAACGCCACCCGTTGCTGCTGGCCGCCGGACAACTGGTGCGGATAGCGCGCCGCCTCCTCTTCCAGCCCCACCAGCCGCAGCGTCTCCGCCACCCTGGCCTTGCGCTCGGCCCGGCGCAAGGCGGGCAGGCCGAACGCCACGTTGGCGGCCACGGTCAGATGCGGGAACAGCGCGTGGTCTTGGAACACCATGCCGACGCGCCGCCGATGCGCGGGCAGCGCGGCGCCGACGCCGAATACCGTCTCGCCCTCCAGCCGGATGCGGCCGGCGGACGGCGTTTCGAAGCCGGCGATGCAGCGCAGCGCGGTGGTCTTGCCGCAGCCGGAGCCGCCCAGCAGGCAGGCGATCTCGCCCGCCTCCAGCGCGAAGCTCATGCCGTCCAGCACCGGCCGGCCGGCGAAAGCCAGGCTCACCGCGTCGAATTCAAGCGTCTTGTCCATTTCACACTCCAGGCTTCTGCCGCGACAGCAGCAAGACCGGCAGCAGGCCGGCCAGCACGATGGCCACCGAGGGCAGCGCCGCGCGCTGCCATTCGCCCTCGCTGGTCAGGTTGAAAATGCGCACCGCCAGCGTGTCCCAACCGAAGGGCCGGGTCATCAGCGTGATCGGCATCTCCTTCATCACGTCGACGAACACCATCAGCATCGCGGTGAACAGACCGCCCCTGAGCAAGGGCAGGTAAAGCCGCCCCAGCAAGCGGGCGCCGCTGAGGCCCAGGCTGTGGGCCGCCTCCTCCTGGCTGCGGCTGATGCGCTGCATCGCCGCGTCCAGCGCGGAGTGCGCGACGGCCAGGAAACGCGAGGCATAGGCCAGCAGCAGGACCAGCAGCGTGCCCTTGAACACCGCGGACGTCCCTTCCGGCAGCCAGCGGCCGAAGCAGCCGAGCAGCAGATTGTCCAGCGCCGCCACCGGCGCGAACACGCCGACCGCCAGCACCGTGCCCGGCACCGCGTAGCCCAGGGTGGCCAGCCGCGCCCAAGGCCGGCTGCCGGAGTCGCGCCGGACGGCGAAAACCAGCAGCAGCGCGATGGCCGGCACCAGGGCCGCCGCCATCGCCGCCAGCGCCAGCGAGCTTTTCAGGCTGTCGAGCAGATCGGCGTCCAGCTCGCTGGCGGCATGCTCGGCCGCCCAAACCAGAATCTGGCCGAAAGGCAAAGCGAAGGCCAACAGCAAGACCAGCGCGCAGCAGGCGCTTGCCAGCCAACCGCGCCAGCCCGGCAAGCGGGCGCGCGGCAGCGGCGCCGCTCTGCCCGCCGGCACATAGCCGCGTTGGCCGCGCGCGCGCTGCTCCAGCCACAGCAAGACAAACACCAGCAATACCAGCAGCGACGCCAGCTGCTTGGCGGCGGACAGCGAGAACAGGCTGAACCAGGCTTTGTAGATGGCCGAGGTGAAGGCGTCGAAATTGAAGATGGCGACGGTGCCGAAATCGGCCAGCGTCTCCATCAGCGCCAAGCCCAAGCCGCCGGCGATCCAGGGCCGGGCCATCGGCAGCGCCACCTTGAAGAAGCCGGCCAGCGGCGACAGGCCCAGCGATTGCCCGACCTCCAGCGCGCGCCGTCCCATGCCGGCGAAAGCGTCGCGGGCCAGCAGGTAGACGTAGGGATAGAATGCCAGCGACAGCACCATCACCACGCCGGGCGTCGAGCGGATGTCGGGCACCCAGGCCGAGCTGCCGAACGCCTCCCGCAGCCAGGTCTGGAACGGTCCGGTGAAGTCGAACAGGCCCAGCTGGGAGAACGCCATCACATAGGCTGGCATCGCCAGCGGCAGCATCAACGCCCAGGCAAAAAAACGGCGCCCGGGAAAGTCGTGCACCGCGGTCAGCCAAGCCAGCGGCACACCCAGCAGCAGCACGCCGGCGCCGACGCCAGACAGCAGGACGACGGTGTTGCGCAGCAGCTCCGGCAACGTGTACTCGGCCAGGTGGCGCCATGCTTCGGCGTCGGGCTCCAGCAGGCCCATGGCGATCACCGCCAGCGGTATCAGAGTGAGCAGGCTGGCGGCGGCGGCCGGCGCGCGCCAGCGCGAAACGGTAAACGGCATGCGATGCGATCCAACGGCGGCGGGCCCGCCGTCGCGTGACGGCAGGCCCGGTTCGATACAAGAGGCGCGGCTTACTTGTAGCCGGCGCGGTCCATCAGCTTGACCGCCTCAGCCTGGCGGGCGCCGGCTTGGGAGACGTTGATGTAGTTGTGCTTGAAATCGCCCCAGGCCGCCACGCGGGCGTCGGGCTTCACTTTGGGGTTGACCGGGAATTCCATGTTGACGTCGGCGAACAGGTTCTGCGCCTTCTCCGAGCTCAGCCACTCCAGGAACTTCACCGCGCCCTTCTCGTTCCTGGCGTAACGGGTGACGCCGGCGCCGGAGATGTTGACGTGGGTGCCCTTGCCCGCCTGGTCGGCCCAGAAGATGCCCAGCGGCAGCTTGGGCGACTTCTCCATCAGCCGGCCGTAGTAATAGGTGTTGGCGATGCCGACCTCGCACTGGCCGGCGGCGATGGCTTCCAGCATCTTGGTGTCGTCGGGGAACGGCGCGGCGGCCAAATTCCCCACCCAGCCCTTGATCACCTGCTCGGTCTTGGCCGGGCCGGTCTCGGCCAGCATCATGCCGACCAGCGACTGGTTGTACACCTTCTTGGAAGTGCGCAGGCAGAGCTTGCCTTTCCACTTGGGATCGGCCAGATCGGCGTAGCTGGACAGCTGCGACGGCTTCACCTTCTGGGTGTTGTAGAAGATGGTGCGGGCGCGGATGGACAGGCCGTACCACTGCCTGGCCGGGTCGCGCAGGTGGGCCGGAACGTTGGCATCCAGCACCGGCGACTGCACCGCCTTCAGCAGGCCCATGCGCTCGGCCTGCCACAGATTGCCGGCATCCACCGTCAGCAACAGGTCGGCCGGGCTGTTGCGGCCTTCGGCACGCAGGCGCTCCATCAGCGGGCCTTCCTTGTCCGACACCAGCTTGACGCTGACGCCGGTCTCTTTCTTGTAGGCTTCCACGATGGGCTTGAGCAGTTGCTCGCCCCGCGCGCTGTATACCACCACTTCCTCGGCCAGCGCCGGCCCGGCCGCGGCCGCCAGCGCGGCGGCCAACATCAGTTGCTGTTTCAAGGTGTATCCCCTGTTTGATTGAGACGAAACGCGATGTGCAGGGACGCACCGTAACACCAGCTGATAATACTTATCAATACAAAAATAAATTGCAAACAGCGGAACTTTGAGCAGAAAAAACCAACATCAGCGCGCCGTTCCAAAGCGGACGTAATCGCCCTCCGACGGCGCCCGGCCGCTGCCCTGCACCAGGCCGATGGAGAAATTGGGCTGCACCTGGATCAGGCTCACGTCGCCGTTCAGGCTTTCCGGCATGCCCAGCTCGCGGCCGGAAATCAGGTCGCGCAGCGGCTGGCCGCTGGCGCGCTTGTACAACAGCAGCTTGTCCCCGACCGCCATGCCGTCCAGCAGGCCGGCGTTGATGTAGACGCGCTTGCCTTCCAGCCTCACCACCCGGGCCGAGAACGGAATGCAGGAGATGATGTTGTCTATGCGGTCGGACGCGCGATCCAGCAGCTGGCTGACCAGCTTGCCGTAGTCACCCTGCCAGAAGGCCCCGGAAGCGAAAGGCTGGGGCTGGGGCGGGATGATTGGCCCCTTGGAGCTGGCCATGCCGTTGACGCGCTCCCTGGCCAGCAGCGAGCCGGTCAGGCCGTCGTATATCCAGAACTCGAGGTCGAACTGCCGCTGCGTGGGCACGTATTTGACGCCGTTGCCGAACATGCCGGCGAAGGGACCGTTGTAGAAGGCGCCCTGCTGGCTGGTGTTGTTGGACTCGAACAGGGACAGCCTTACGCCTTTTTCGGTCACCGAGGTGGACAATACCCGCCCCGCCACCACGAACTGCACGTTCTCGCGCTGCCCCAGCTGGCTCGCGGTTTGCCAGCCGGCGTCCGGCTCGGCGATACGGCTGTCCGCTAGCACCGACACGGTGTTGGCGTCCCTCACCATCAGCATGGCGTTGCGCGACAGCCGCCGCGCCAGCTCGGTCGGCAGCGCCGTCGCCAGGTCCGGCATGTCGGACGCCTCGGCCGGGCGCGCGACATCGAAATACGTGGTCACCAGCTTGCGCTTCATCGACCGCCCCACCGGCATCGGGCAGGACGGATCGCTCCGCCTCTCGGATGCGGAGTTCGACACGGACGCCGCCTTGGCGGTATCCACCTCGACCTTGACATGATAGAGCTTGCCTTCGGCGTACTCGCTCACCACCCGCACCGATCCCTGAACCGGCGCGGCGGCGGTCAGCGTGCCCGACTCTCCCTGCCTGCCCATCTCCATCACCTGGGTCGACTCGATCCGCGCGCCCTGGCGGATGGAGATCAGCTTCAACGCATCCTGTATCGCCATGTGGCGCGCGGCCACCGGTCCGTTGTCCAGCGGCGCCACGCCCTCGGCGCTCAGGCGTTCCGCCCGCGCCGCGGCCGACAAAACAAATGCCGCCGCAAGAGCGGCGGCACGGATAGCGGTTCGCTTCATCACTGGTTCACGTAGAAATTGCTGCTGTAGCGGGCAGGTGAGGCGGTCATGGGCATAGCCGCCGGCGCGGGGACCACCTTGGTGGCGCCGCAATTGCCCTCCGGACACAGCGCGCCCGCGGTGCCGGTTTCCTTGGCGGCCTGCATCACGCTGCCGGTCTTTTCCATCGAATTGCGGAATTGCTTGTAGAACTCCTGATCCAGCGTGATTTCGGCCACCGCCTCGCTGGTGCCGTCCGGCTTCATCACGGTGGAGACGATGGTGACGCCGCGCAGATAGGCGTCCACATAGGTGCGGAAGCTATCGCTGTTGGCGATCATGTTCGACACCGAGCTGTTGCCGACCAGCTTCATGCCCTGCACCTGTTCCGCTATCGAGCGGAAAGCGTCCAGCCGGGCGGCCCGCATCGCCAGCAGCTTGCGCTGCGACGGCGTCAGGCTGTTGGTGTAAGGCGCGGCGCCGGAGCCGGTCACCCGGACGACGATGGGCCGGAAGGGATTCACTTCCTTCACCACCACCTTCACCTCCTCGCCGCTGGCGGCCTCGTCGCCGGAGCCGACGTAGCCGACTCCCGACGGGACCGAGCCGCTCTCCTTCATCGGCATCGGCGCGCCCATCGAGGATTTCTGCGGGGCGGGCGTGGCGCAGGCGGTCAAACCGGCCATCAGGGCAAGCAAGGCGAGGCGAGGCATACGGCGGACTGTATTCATGGCAATTACCGATAGGTGTTGATGGAATGGTATGAACCATTCCCGGAGCTCGTCAACCTGAAACATCGGCAATAACTGATGAAACTTGAGACGCGGACGGCATGCGCCGCCGCTCAGTCATGCGCGGCGGCGGCCCGGTTCATCTGCCTGGCCGATGAAAAACCGGCGGACAGCGCGGCTTTTTCCTTGCTGAGCCCCGCCGAGCGCCATTGCTCGGCCAGCGTCAGGCGCAGCGCGCGGTGGTAGTCGTGCGCGGAGACGCCGGCCTGGTCGCGGAACAGCCGCGACAGGTGGCGGGCGCTGACGTGGACCCTGGCCGCCAGTTCGTCCAGCGGCCAATCGCGCACCGGATCAGAGCAGATCAGGTCCTGCGCGCGGTGCAGCGCCGGATGCAGGTGATTGCGCCAGGCCAGCCACGGCGACAGCTCCGGATCCTGCGGCGAGCGGCGGAAATACACCACCATCTCGCGCGCCACCGCGCGGGCCACGGCGGGATCGGCCAATTCGGCGATCAGATGCAGCGCCAGATCGATGCCGGCGGTGATGCCTGCGCTGCTGTAGCACGGACCGTCGGCGACGAACACCCGGTTTTCCTGCACCCGGGCCGCCGGCGCCAGCGCGCGCAGCCGTTCGATCAAGGAGTGGTGGCTGGTGCAGGCGCGGCCGTCGAACAGGCCGGCCTCCGCCAGCAGCAGGCTGCCCGAGCAGACGCCCGCCCAGCGTATGCCCGTTCGATGCCGGCGCGAGGCCAGCCAGGCGACCACCCGCCTCGCCTCCGGCCTGGCATAGGCCTCGATGGACGGGGTCGAACCCGGCGCCACCACCACCGCGCCGTCCGGCAGCGCGTCCGGCAAGGGCGCGAGGCCGCCCAGCGGCAGGCCCAGCGAGGTCTCCACCTCCGTCGACGCGCTCACGTAATGCAGCCGGAACGCCGCGCCATGCTGGCCTGCCAGCCTGAAAGCGTCGGCCGGGCCGGCCAGGTCCAGCAGCAGCACGCAGGGCGACAGCAGGAAATAGACGTCACGCACGGCGAGTCCTGCCCTCCGCCGCCGCCAACAGCCTGCCGCCGAACACCGTGGCCAGCAGGCCGGCCATCAGCAGGCCGCTGCCGGCCAACTGAGCGGGCGTCAGCGTCTCGCTCAGCAGCCAGTGCGAAGCCAGCAATCCCACCACCGGCACCAGCAGCGAGAACGGCGCCACCTTGGCCGCGGCGTGCCGCGCCAGCAGGCGGCTCCACAGCCCATAGCCGAACATGGTGGCCACAAAGGCCAGATAGGCGACGGCGAACAGCGACTGCCCGTCGAAGCCTCGCAGCGCCGCCGCCATGCGCTCGCCGCCTTCCAGCCGCCACGACAACAGCAGGAAGGGAATCGGCGGCACCAGGCTGGACCACACCACCAGGCCCAGCGGCTCCACCTTGAAGCCGGCGCGGCCTATCGCGCGCACCACGACATTGGACGCTGCCCAGCTGGTGGCCGCGGCGATGGTCAGGCCGAAGCCGACCGCGGTCATGTCGCCGCCCTTGCCCATGCCGATCAGCGCCAGGCCGCCCAAAGCCAGCAGCAGGCCAACCAGCTGGCTGGCCTGCCAGCGCTCGCCTAGAAACACCCGAGCCAGCAGCAGCGTGAAAAAGGCCTGCGACTGCAGCACCACCGAGGCGAGTCCGGCCGGCATGCCCAGCTTGATCGCGGAAAACAGGCAGCCGAACTGCCCCACGCCCACCGTCAGCCCATACAGCGCCAGGTAGCGCCACGGCAGGGCCGGCCGCCTGATGACGAATACCGCCGGCAGCGCCACCAGCGCGAAACGCAGCGCGCCCAGCAGCAGCGGCGGCACGCCGGCCACGCCCCATTTGATCACCACGAAGTTCACGCCCCAGACCAGCACGATGGCCAGCGCCTGCGCCACGTCAGCCAGCGGCATCGTTCGCTCCCGGCCACAGCACCGCCTGCGCGACGATCACGCGCTCGCCGTTGAAGGTGGCCGCCGGCGAGCCATGCAGCCGATAGCCCTGCGCCAGCGCTTCGCTGACCCGTTTGCAGAAGGCCGAGTCGTCCGGCCCGGTCAGCAGCCGATAAGCCGGCAGCCCGTCGGGCGGGACGCTCGATGCGTGTTGAGACATGCTTGCTCCTTGTGCGGATAGTTGCATTTCGACACCTTATGGCATGACGGCGTCAATCCGCAAGCGCCTGCCCGGAATCCGATGCCGTCCCTCGCCACCATGAGTCAGCTCGGGAATGATGGACTTCCTTGCCCCCCGGCGGGGGGAGCCGGAGCGGAAAGGAATTAGAGCGGCCAACAAAAATCAGTTTCACGGCAGAGGCAAGGCGCGCCGACGCAGGCCGTACTTGGGTACGACAAGCCGGCGCAGCGCCGCATCAGGAATGCTGTTGGCCGCTCTTAATCCGCCATCCGCCGCAGGGCCTCTTCCACCGTGACGATGGTCGCGAAGCGCCCGGCCAGCACCAGCTCGGTGCGGGCGCGGATGTCGGCGGCGCTGTAGACCGCGCCGCTGCCCGCATGGGTCATCGGAAAGGTCAAGGTCGCCTCGGTGACGAAATCCACCTCGTAGCCCAAGTCTGAGGCCACGCGGGTGGTGGTTTCGCAACACTGCTCGGTGCGGATGCCGGAAATCACCAGCTTCTGGATGCCATGCTTGATCAGCCAGTCCTGCAGGCCGGAATCGGTCAGCGCATTGTGCACATGCTTGACGAAAGACGCCGCCGGCCGGTGTTTCAGCCAGGACTGCGGCTTGACCAGCCCGGACTCCAGCCGGAAGGCCTCGTCGTCGTCGGTATGGAGAATGTTGACGACAGGCACCCCGCTCGCCTCGGCGCCGGCGATCAGCCTCAGTTGCGCGTCCCGATAGGCGGGCAGCTCGCGCTCGTCCCAGTACGGGCGGTGCAGAAAGGAATCCTGGACATCAATCACCAGCAATGCGGTCTTTTTCATTTCGCCTCCCCCGGCGGTGTGGATATGGACAGCATCGTATGGCGGATATGGCCAGCAAATAAGGCCATCTCCGGACAAGCCCCTGCCAGAAAAGGACATCATGCCGTCAGGGCAAGCGCCGGTGCCAGTTCGTCATAGAGCAGCCATAGCGCGGTGACGGCCATCAGCGCGCCCATCGTCAGGTTGTAGAGCAGCAAGGCGCGGGGCGCGGACAGCGAGCGCCGCAGTTTCTCGCCGCCCCAGGCCCACACGCTGATGCAGGGCAGGTTGACCACGGCGAACACCAGCGCCAGCAACAGCGCCGCCAGCCAGCGCCCGCCCTCGCCAGCCGGCATGAACAGGATGGACGCGTTCAGCACCATCACCCAGGCCTTGGGATTCAGCCACTGGAACAGCGCCGCGCCGATGAAGCCCAGCGGCCGGGCCTGCTCGCGCGCTTCCGGCTGGCCGGAACGGGCGATCTGCCACGACAGCCACAACAGGTAGACGCAGCCGGCCACCGCCAGCGGCAGGCGCCACGACGACAGCCAGCCCAGCATCTGCGCCAGCAGCATGGCCACGATGAACACCTGCAGCGCGCAGCCCAGGCTGATGCCCAGCATGTGCGGCACGGTGCGGCGGAAGCCGAAATTGACGCCGGACGAGGCCAGCATCAGGTTATTGGGCCCCGGCGTGATCGACATCAGGGCGACATAGGACAGCAAAGCGAATTCCGGCATCGAGGATCTCCTGCGAAACGGCAAGCGGCGACAGGCCCTTGCCCACCCGGACATGCTAAGCGGACTGTCTTGATGGATACAGATTCAAAAATCCATTATTGATCTGGTTACAGATTAATCTTTTCAGCAACTGTCACCCTCCACTATGATGAACGCTGTGCCCCTCCCCGCCGAAAGCCCGACGATGCAGAACAGCGCCGCCACCCTCTATCAGCAGCTCGCCGACGACCTGTCGCTGGCGATCAGCCGCGGCACGCTGCCGCCCGGCTCGCGGCTGCCGTCGGTGCGCCGTGCCGCCCACAGCCGCCAGCTCAGCCTCAACACCGTGGTCAGCGCCTACCGCGTGCTGGAAGACCGCGGCCTGATCGAGGCGCGGCCGCAGTCGGGCTACTACGTGCGCGCGCGGCTGCCGTCCCCGGCGCGGCAGGCCGGCACCGAGAGCGGCCCCGCCTCGCCGACCAAGCACGCGGTGCTGGACCTGATCGGCACCGTGCTGCAGGCGCAGCAGTCCGAGGGCTTCATCGACCTGGCGCTGGCCTGCCCGCGCGGCGGCGACTTCTATCCCGGCAACAAGCTGGCCAGGCTGATGGGCCAGATCCTGCGCCGCCAGCCGGGCATGGTCAGCACCTACGCGCTGCCGCCGGGCCCGGAACGCTTGCGCACCCAGATCGCCCGCCGCGGCATGGACCTGGGCATGACGCTGCAGCCGGACAACATCATCCTCACCCACGGCTGCATGGAGGCGCTGCAGCTGGCGCTGCGCGCCGTCACCCGCCACGGCGACGCGGTGGGGCTGGAATCGCCGACTTATTTCAACCTGCTGCCGCTGCTGGCCAGCCTGGGGCTGAAGGCGGTGGAGATTCCCACCGATCCGCAGACGGGCCTGTCGATAGACGCGGTGGAAGTGCTGCTGGAGGAAAAACGCATCCAGGCGCTGGTGGCCATGCCCAACGTGCACAATCCGCTGGGCTGCTGCATGCCGCTGGAGAACAAGAAGCGGCTGGCGAAGCTGGTCAACCGGCACCAGGTGCCGCTGATCGAGGACGCTCTGTACGCCGAACTGCAGTTTTCCGACACCCTGGCGCCGGCGGTGAAGGCATTCGACGCCGACGGCTGGGTCATCGTCTGCGCCAGCTATACCAAGACGCTGGCGCCGGATTTCCGCATCGGCTGGATGGAAGGCGGCCGCTTCGGCGCGGCGCTGCGCAAGCTGAAATTCGCCTCCTCCGTCGCGCAGCCGGCGGTGCTGGCGGAAACGCTGGGCGCGTTTCTGGAATCGGGCGGCTACGACCACCACCTGCGCACGCTGAAGCGCCGCTACGCCGCGCACGTGGAGAAGGTGCGCGGGCTGATCGCCCGCCATTTCCCGGCCGGCACCCGCGCCACCCAGCCCCAGGGCGGCTTCCTGATCTGGCTGGAACTGCCGGAGGGCTGCGACAGCGTGGCGCTGTTCCACGCCGCGATGGCGGAGAAGATCAGCCTGATTCCCGGCCCGCTCAGCTCGCCCGGCGGCCGCTACCGCAACGCGATGCGCCTGTCCTGCTGCTACCCGCTGGACGAACGCTACCTGGCGGCCCTGGTGCGCGTCGGCCAGCTCGCCTGCGAACAGTTGGCGCCGAATGGCTGAACGTTTTTCCCCTGCCCGCGAACAAAACCGTGACCGCTCCGCCCGCTTGACGGTACAATACCGGCTTGCCTCTGGATTTCAACCGTCCGGCCACCGCGGCCCGACGCTCAGCCTTGCCTCTTGGGCCGGCATCGCGCCCATTCCGCAGGTCACCGAACTGAAGCTCAAACGCCTCGCCGCGGCAGTCGCACCGACCGCCGCGCGAAGCCATTTCATTACCGTATGAGAAAGGAAACGCTATGTCCAAGGAAGACATGATCGAACTGGAAGGCGTCGTCATCGAAATGCTGCCCGAGTCCCGCTTTCGCGTGAGGCTGGACAACAATATGGAGATCCTGGCCTACGGCTCCGGCAAGATGAAGATGCACCGCATCCGCGTGCTGCTGGGCGACCGCGTGACCGTGGAAATGTCGCCGTACGACCTGACCAAGGGCCGCATCAATTTCCGCCACCCGACCGCCAATCCCGGCGCCGGCCCGCGTCCGTCCCACCACCACCGCCGCTAAGCGCGCCGGGCAGTCCGCTGCCCCCGCGCTTTACGCGTCTTCTCCAGGCCGGCTTCGCGCCCAGCGCCCGCCTCGGACGCCGCGCTTTCCATCGCTTCCGCCATGGATTGAACTGACGGCACAGATTTGCAATTGACATATCTCATATTGGTTCCATAGTGGTATTACGTGCCGATCGGCATGCCCACCATGAGGAACCGATATGAAACTGTCAGCCTTCATCATCCTGTCCCTGTTGCCGCTCCCCGCCCTGGCCGCGCCATGGCAAGCCCGCGCCATCTATCAGAAGGGCCAGACAGTGCAGTGGCAGGGCCGCGACTGGCAAGCCAAGTGGCCCACCCGCGGCGAAACGCCGGGAGCCAATCCCAAGGGCTCCTGGATCGCCCATGTCGATGGCGCCATGCGCAAGCTGGATGACGCCGCGCCCCCGGTCCCGACGCTGCAACAGGCCTTGCAGCACGAGGCCGAGCTGACCAACAACGACTTCTTCCGCAAGGTGAAGGCTTCCATCCGCACGCTGTCCAACGAGCAGGTGGAACAGGTGGCCCCGGGCCGCGCCGCCAATCCGGTCAACGTGCGCCGCGTCGAGCGGCTGCTGCCGTCGGCCAAATGGGACTATTACTTCAGCCGCCGCGACGCCAGCTACACCTACACCCGCTTCCTGCAGGCGGTGGCCAAATTCCCCGGCGTCTGCGACGACTACGGCGACGGCCGCGACGCCGATGCCATCTGCCGCCATAGCCTCGCCACCATGTTCGCCCACTTCGGCCAGGAAACCGGCAACCACGACGCCAGCGACACCGTGCCGCAATGGCGGCAGGGCCTGGCCTACCTGCGCGAGATGGGCTGCGCCGACAGCGGCAGCGCCTGCGGTTACAACACCGAGTGCAACGATCCGGTGTTCAACAAGGTATGGACCTGCGGCAAGAACCCCGACGGCAGCTGGAAGAAATACTACGGCCGCGGCGCCAAGCAGCTGTCGTACAACTACAACTACGGTCCGTTCTCGCAGGCGATGAACAACGGCGACCAGTCGGTGCTGCTGCAAAACCCGGACCTGGTGGCCAGCACCTGGCTCAACCTCGCCTCCGCCACCTTCTTCTTCGTCTATCCGCAGCCGCCCAAGCCATCCATGCTGCATGTGATTGATGGCACCTGGGTGCCCAACGCCGCGGACAAGGCGGCCGGCGCCGGCAACAACTTCGCCACCACCATCCAGATCATCAACGGCGAATGCGGCGGCGGCACCGAGCGCCAGGCGGCGCAAAACCGCATCGACTACTACAAGCAGTTCGCCCATGACCTGGGCTGGGACTACGGCGGCGAGCAGCTGTCCTGCGCCAATATGCAGCGCTTCACCTCGGCCAGCTCCGCCGCCTACAACATCTACTGGGAAAAGGACTGGCAGTGGCAGCACGACTACCAGTGCCAGCTGGTCAGCTACCAGACGCCGTACAGCGCCTTGCAGGCAGGCAACTACCAGCGCTGCGTCGAGGACAACTGGGGCGTCAAGCTGAAATAGGCGCGGAAAAGCGAAGGCCGGAACCCTCTGCGGGTTCCGGCCTGCCAACATGTCCACGCGCCCCTAAGCCGGACGCCGGCGAGTCAGAACTGGACCTGCTTCTCCAGTTTCAGCACCCGCTTGATCTGCCCCCGGGTCCAGGCGCTGCGCGCGGCATACGGCGCGCAGGCGTCCGGATGGGTTTCCTCGCCCACCACGCGGAACAGGCCCTGGAATGTCCAGCTGCCGGCGCCTTCCTTCAGGAACACCGGGATCGCGCCGCCCTGGCGCGCCAGCTGCTCCCCCGCCGCGCGCTCCGGCGGGCAGGAGTTGCACAGAATCACATTGGGCGCGTCGGGATTCAGGTCCGGACGCAGGCAGGCGGCCACCACCTTGCCCTTCTTGCGCGGCAGGTAGGAATGCTTGTTGCCGCCGACCGCCGCGTGGATTTCCTCGCGGCTATAGCTTTTTCCCATTTCGAACATGGATATCTCCAAACGCCCGACGGGCCGCCGCCCGATGCGGCGGCCGGCGTCGGACCGGGCATGCAAGATATCCGAACCCGCTTAAAAAACGGCTAAAACCGGAGGCTTTGCGCGCAAAGCCGGCATCAACGCCTTTTACACGCCCGCGGACAACGCCTCCAGCTGATCCAGGCTCTGCGGCCTGACAACCCGGCCGATCTCCGCGCCATCGCGCAACAGGATGAAGCTCGGCCACAGCTTGACGCCGTACAAGCGTCCCAGCCGCCGGCCCTTGCCGTCCTCCACCGCCAGGTGGCGCAACGGCGGCCGGCTCGCCAGATATTGCGCCAGCAAGGGCTGCGCCCCCTGGCAATGCGGACACCAGTCGACGCCGAACTCCAGCAGCGTCAGCCCCGGCAGCGCCGCCACATCCTCGGGCGCGGGATTGTCGCTCAGGTAATGGCCCATGGCAGCCTCCTCAAAGAAAAACACCCGCTGGCGGCGGGTGTCGGGAACGCGGGGTCAGACGGCCAGCTGGCCGCCCAGCTTCAGTTTGCCGACCAGCCAAGTGTGGTCGTAGCTGACGATTTCGTACGGATTGCCGAACGGGTCGACAAAGGACAGCGCGCAGAAGAAACGGTGGTCGTGCACCGAATCGCGGGCGATGGTCTGGCCTTCGCGGTTGGTGACCCGCTCGACGGCCAGGCGGTCTATCCACTCCAGAAAATCCTGCCCGCCGACCACGAAGGCCACCGCGCCCTGCGCGTCCGACGGCGCGGCCTCGGCGTCTTCGCTGATGGCCAGCCGCACATTGCCGCTGGCGTTGGCCAGCATGGCGTTGTTGTGCGCGCCGTCGGTCTTGTAGCGCGCGTCGGGAGCCAGCCCCAGCACGCGCTGGTACCATTTCAGGGCGGTGGCCACGTCCTTGACGCGGATGTGAATGTGATCGATCTTGCCTAAGCTCAGCATGCCTGCCTCTTGTATGCGATGTGTCTGGCGCCGGCCATGGCCGGCGCATCGTTTGGGTCTGTCAGCCCTTGTCCCGCGCCAGCAGCGGCGCCAGGTAGCGTCCGGTATGGCTGACCGGATTGGCCGCCACTTGTTCCGGGGTGCCGCTGGCGATGATTTGGCCGCCGCCGGCGCCGCCTTCCGGCCCCAGGTCGATCAGCCAGTCGGCGGTCTTGACCACGTCCAGATTGTGCTCGATCACCACCACGGTGTTGCCGCTCTCGCGCAGGCGGTGCAGCACCTGCAGCAGCAGGTCGATGTCGTGGAAGTGCAGGCCGGTGGTCGGCTCGTCCAGAATATACAGCGTTCGGCCGGTGTCGCGCTTGGAGAGTTCCAGGCCCAGCTTGACCCGCTGCGCCTCGCCGCCGGACAGCGTGGTGGCGCTCTGCCCCAGGCGGATGTAGCCGAGACCGACGTCCATCAGCGTTTTCAGCTTCCTGGCCACCGGCGGCACCACGGCGAAGAACTCCAGCGCCTGCTCCACCGTCATCTCCAGCACTTCCTGGATGCTCTTGCCCTTGTACTGCACTTCCAGCGTCTCGCGGTTGTAGCGCTTGCCGTGGCAGACGTCGCACGGCACGTAGATGTCCGGCAGGAAGTGCATTTCCACCTTGATCACGCCGTCGCCCTGGCAGGCCTCGCAGCGGCCGCCCTTGACGTTGAACGAGAAGCGCCCCGGGCCGTAGCCGCGCTCGCGCGCCAGCGGCACGCCGGAGAACAGCTCGCGGATAGGCGTGAACAGGCCGGTGTAGGTGGCCGGGTTGGAGCGCGGCGTGCGGCCGATCGGGCTCTGGTCGACGTTGATCACCTTGTCCAGCTGATCCAGGCCCTTGATCTCGCGGTACGGCGACGGCTCCTCGCTGGCGCCGTTCAGGTCGCGCGCGGCGATCTTGTACAGCGTGTCGTTGATCAGCGTGGACTTGCCGGAGCCGGACACGCCGGTGATGCACACCAGGCCGCCCAGCGGCAGCTTCAGCGTCACATCCTTGAGGTTGTTGCCGGTCGCGCCGATCAACTGCAGCATGCGCTCCTCGGAAAGCTCGCGGCGGCCGCCCGGCAGCGCGATCTTGCGGCGGCCGGACAGAAAGGCGCCGGTGACCGAGTTCTCGCTGGCCGCCACGTCGGCCGGCGTGCCGGCCACCAGCACCTCGCCGCCGTGCTCGCCGGCGCCGGGGCCCATGTCCACCAGGTAGTCGGCCTCGCGGATGGCGTCCTCGTCGTGTTCGACCACGATCACGCTGTTGCCCAGGTCGCGCAGCCGCTTCAGGGTGCCCAGCAGGCGGTCGTTGTCGCGCTGGTGCAGGCCGATGGACGGCTCGTCCAGCACGTACATCACGCCGGTCAGGCCGGAGCCGATCTGGCTGGCCAGCCGGATGCGCTGCGCCTCGCCGCCGGACAGGGTGTCGGCGGAGCGGGACAGGTTCAGGTAATCTAGACCGACATTGTTCAGGAAGGACACCCGCTCGCGGATCTCCTTGACGATCTTCTCCGCCACCGCCTGCTTCTGGCCGCTGAACTCCAGCGTCTCGAAGAATTGGGCAGTCTCTTTCAGCGGCAGTTGGTTGATCTCGTGCAGCGTGCGCGTGCCGATGAACACATGGCGCGCCTCCAGCCGCAGGCGGGAGCCGCTGCAATGCGGGCAGGCCTGGTTGTTCTGATACTTGGCCAGCTCCTCGCGCACCGCCATGGAGTCGGTTTCGCGGTAGCGGCGCTCCAGATTGGGGATGATGCCCTCGAAAGGATGGGCGCGGGTGAACTTGCTGCCCTTCTCCGACATGTAGCTGAACTCGATGCTGTCGCGGCCGGAACCGTGCAGCACCACATGCTTGACCTTCTCCGGCAGATCGTCGAAGGCCAGGTCGGTGACCGAGAAGCCGTAATGCTCGCCCAGCGCCAGCAGCATCTGGTAGTAGAACTGGTTGCGCTTGTCCCAGCCCTTGATCGCGCCGGAGGCGAGGGAAAGCTCCGGATGCGCGACCACGCGCTTGGGATCGAAGAAGGTGATCTCGCCCAGGCCGTCGCACTTGGGGCAGGCCCCCATCGGGTTGTTGAACGAGAACAGCCGCGGCTCCAGCTCCGGCAGGCTGTAGCTGCACACCGGGCAGGCGAACTTGGCGGAGAACCAGTGCTCTTTGCCGCTGTCCATTTCCACGGCGATGGCGCGGCCCTCGGCATGGCGCAGCGCGGTCTCGAAACTTTCGGCCAGCCGCTGCTGCATGTCGGCGCGCACCTTGAGACGGTCTATCACCACCTCGATGGTGTGCTTCTTGTTCTTGTCCAGCTTGGGCACCGCGTCCAGCTCGTACACCTCGCCGTCCACCCGCACGCGGACGAAGCCCTGCGCGCGCAGGTCGTCGAACAGGTCCAGGTTTTCGCCCTTGCGGCCGACGATCACCGGCGCCAGGATCATCACCCGCGTCTCCTCCGGCAGCTCCAGCACGTGGTCCACCATCTGGCTGACGGTCTGGCTGGACAGCGGCACGTTGTGGTCCGGGCAGTGCGGATCGCCGACGCGGGCGAACAAGAGGCGCAGGTAGTCGTGGATTTCGGTGACGGTGCCGACGGTGGAGCGCGGGTTGTGGCTGGTGGCTTTCTGCTCGATGGAGATCGCCGGGCTCAAGCCCTCGATCAGGTCCACGTCCGGCTTCTCCATCAATTGCAGGAACTGGCGCGCGTAGGCCGACAGGCTCTCCACGTAGCGGCGCTGGCCTTCGGCGTACAGCGTGTCGAAGGCGAGCGACGACTTGCCGGAGCCGGACAGGCCGGTAATCACGATCAACTGGTTGCGCGGCAAGTCCAGGTTGACGTTCTTCAAATTGTGGGTGCGGGCGCCACGGATGCGGATGCTGTCCATAAGAAGCTGTTACTCACCGTCGTCAGGGAACCTGTTAATATACCCGACTTGGCCGGCCCGGCTCCACTTGTCCTTGCAATGACGGTGCAAAGGCGTCATCCGTTTGCCCGGCGCGGTCGTTACAATCCAGATACGCAAAACCGAAATCTCACCGCATGAATGCCACTGAATTGCGGGCCAGCCTGGGGCTGGCCGGTATCTACGCCCTGCGCATGCTGGGCATGTTCCTGATCCTGCCCGTCTTCGCCATCTACGCCAAAACCCTGCAGGGCGCCGACAACCACACGCTGATCGGCATCGCGCTGGGCAGCTACGGCCTGACCCAGGCCCTGCTGCAGCTGCCGCTGGGCATGCTGTCCGACCGCATCGGCCGCAAGAAAGTGATCTACGGCGGCCTGCTCCTGTTCGCCATCGGCAGCTTCGTCGCCGCCGGCGCGCACGACATCGCCACCCTCACCGTGGGCCGCGTGATCCAGGGCGCCGGCGCCATCTCCGCCGCCATCACCGCGCTGCTGGCCGACCTTACCCGCGAGGAGAACCGCACCAAGGCGATGGCGATGATAGGCATGTCCATCGGCACCACCTTCGCCGCCAGCCTGGTGCTGGGCCCCATCCTGGCCAAGTTCATCGGCGTCAACGGCATCTTCGCCCTCACCGGCTTCCTGTCGCTGGCCGCGTTGATCGGCGTGTGGCTGCTCATCCCCGACCCGGCCCAGTCCCGCTTCCACTCCGACACCGAGGCCAACGCCAAGCGCCTGCCGGCGGTGATGAAGAACGGCCAGCTGCTGCGGCTCAATTACGGCATCTTCGCGCTGCACGCGGCGCAGATGGCGATGTTCGTCACCGTGCCGTTCGCGCTGATCAAGACCGCGCACCTGGACAAGTCCCAGCACTGGGAGGTCTACCTGCCGGTGACGGTGATAGGTTTCATCCTGATGGTGCCGGCCATCATCTACGGCGAAAAGAAAGCCAGGCTGAAGCCGGTGTTCGTCGGCGCCATCGCGCTGATGACGGCCGCCCAGCTGGGCATGGCGCTGGCGCTGGACAGCTTCTGGCTGATCGTGGTCTGGCTGTCGCTGTACTTCATCGCCTTCAACATCCTGGAAGCCACCCTGCCCTCGCTGATCTCCAAGATCGCCCCCGCCGACGCCAAGGGCACCGCGATCGGCGTGTACAACACCTCGCAATCGTTCGGCCTGTTCCTGGGCGCGGCCGCCGGCGGCTGGCTGTACAGCCATTACGGGCCGGCCGGCGTGTTCGGCTTCACCACGCTGCTGATGCTGTCGTGGCTGGCCTGGTCGCTGGGCATGCAGCCGCCCAAGGCGGTGCGCTCGGTGATGTTCCACATCGGCGAGTCCTGGCGCGGCGACGCCGACGCGCTGTCCCGCGAGCTGGCCGGCGTGGCCGGCGTGCACGAGGCTTCGGTGCTGCTGGCCGACCGTGTCGCCTACCTGAAGGTGTCCCAGCAGCAGTGGGACGAGGCCGAGGTCAAGCGGCTGATCGAAGCCACGTTCTGATCCCGTCGCCGGCATGAATGCGACAAGGGCGGCCACCCCAAGGGGTGCCGCCCTTTTTGATCGCCCCGGATGCCGGCTTACTTGGCCTGCGCCGGCTCCGCCACGTAGATCTCGACGCGGCGGTTCATCGCGCGGCCGGACACGGTGCCGTTGTCGGCCACCGGCTCGCGCGAGCCGCGTCCGTCGATGCCGATGCGGTTGATGTCCACGCCGCGCGACGCCAGGTAGCCCTGCGTCGCCTTGGCGCGGTTGACTGACAGCGGGTTGTTGATCGCGTCGCTGCCGGTGTTGTCGGTGTGGCCGATGATGTTGACCGAAGTCACCGGGTTCTGCTGCAGCGTGGTGGCCAGCTTGTCCAGCACCGGCTTCAGGCTGGGCTTCAGCGCGTAGCTGTTGGTGTCGAACGAGGCGTCGCTGGGAATATTGATCTTCAAGCGGTTGTCGGCGGTCTGGCTGACGCCGATGCCGGTGCCCTTGGTCGCCTGCTCCATCGCCTCCTTCTGCTTCTGCATGTGTTGCGACCACAGATAGCCGCCGCCGGCGCCCAACAGGCCGCCGATCGCCGCGCCGGTGGCCGCGCTGCGTCCGCCGTGGCCGCCCGCGGTCAGCGCGCCGATCGCCGCGCCCACGCCGGCTCCGATCGCCGCGCCGCCGCCCACACCCTTCTGCGTGTCGCTCATGTTGGCGCAGCCGGAGAGGCCGGCCACGCTCACGGCAACCAGCATCGATACCATCGCGTTCTTCATCATGTCAGCATCCTTTCCGAACAAATCCAGAACAGACCGCCGCAGGCCGGGACAGTTCCCCGGCGACGGCCCATCGCAACGTCCCAAGCGGAAACGCTTCAGCTTGCACCGTAACGGCGACAAAGGGAAGCCGATTGGCGTGTATAATACGGCCCAATCGCCAGGCCTGCCCGAAAGCCGCGCCCTGACCGCTGATCTTTGTGCAGGCGCCCAGCCCTGGGATCCGCCCGCGCGGTATCATGGCGGATGGCGTCGATGCCGCATCCGCGCATGCCGCCGCGAATACGGGAGCCGGAGCGCGCCGCCATGCGGGCATGCTCGCGGCGCAGGCCGAGCAGTTTGAACTTATCCGGAGAATTGAATGAACAGCATCACCTTTGACGGCCGCCTGGCCGCCGACGCCGAACTGCGCTACACCCCGAGCGGCGAGCCCGTCCTGTCGTTCCGCGTGGCCAGCGACATCGGCTTCGGCGAACGCAAGTCCACCAACTGGTTCAGCTGCCAGGTATGGGGCAAGCGCGGTGAATCGCTGAAGAACTACCTGGCCAAAGGCCAGCAGGTGACCGTGTACGGCCAGCTGACGCTGCGCGAATGGCAGGACAAGGACGGCAATAAGCGCCTATCCCCGGACGTCCGCGTCAACGAACTGAGCCTGCAAGGCGGCCGCAGCGAAATGGGCGCGTCCTCCGGCGGCGGCATGGGCGGCGGCATGGATGACGGTTACGGCTACAGCGCCCCGGCCCCGCGCCAGGAAGCCCCGGCCGCGCCGCGCCGCCAGGAGCCGAAGCCGGCTCCGCGCATGGACGACATGGACGACGACATTCCGTTCTAACGGCCTGTCGCGCATTGATACAGGGGAGCCTCACGGCTCCCTTTTCCCTGTCCTAGGTCTTACGCGGATACGCTCCTCCCCTCAAGCCGCCTCCTCAGCGGTGCAATGCCGACACCAGCGCGTTCAAGTCCTCCTCCGACAGCGGCACGCCGCCGGCATTCAACACCCCATCGCTCGCCGAACCGTCGGTCACGATGCCGAGCATCCTGGCCTGCCACTCGCCGTTCTCCTGCGCGAGTATCGCTCCGCCGCTGTTTCCGCCCTTGGGGCCGCAATTCGAAGAAACGAACTGGCCATTGACGATGGGTTGCATCACCCACCGCCCCAGGCAACGCAACATGCTCTTGCCGTCGTATCCGAAGTCGGGATAGCCGACCAGGTATCCGTCGAACGTCCCCTCCAGCGGCCGCTCCTTCAGGGCCAGCGCCACCCCGCCGGTTTTCTCCTCGATGTTCCCTTGCACCTTGATCGCCGCAAGATCCAGCCCCGGCAAAGCGCCGTCGTCCAGCGTGGCGAGCCGGGCCCCCGGCCATACCCCCAAGGGCGCGGGGGAAACGGCGTTGCCATCGTACCCTGGCACGAAAACAAAATCCTTGTTCCAATGCCAGGGATGGCCGGAACGGGCGCAGTGTCCAGCCGTCACCAGCACGTCATGCCGCGGGGTTTTCACCACCGTCGCGCTGCAGGAGCCGCGTTCGCCATTCTCATGGCGGAAAAACAGCCGACCCGAAGCTTTGGACTGGACCGACTGCGCATAGGGACGCGCAACGAACGCATAGCCGTTGGCATCGGCCGCAGGCGTCAAGATATTGGGATTGCCGCTTGCCATCGCATGCGCGCGCGCTTCGCGAAACAGCTTGGACATCTCCTGCGCCGGCCAGACGGCCAGCGACTGGCCGGCGTCCAGCGTGCCGGAAACGTGTATCGCGGCGTCGGCGAAACCGGATGCGGCAAAGCAAGCAAGGCCAAACAGGCCGGTCAGAGCATTTGAAATCATCTTCACGCCTCATTATCCAAAATGGTTATGCAATATCGCCCTGGCGATACGCAACCACGCGGCTCGACGCGAATTTTAGGAAACATCCATCGAACCACCTCCATGGGTGATTCCGCATATTGATTGTCGACAATGCCCCATTTCGGGCGAAGAAACGATTGGCCGAGCGTAGAACGGCTAACCAAACCCCTGATGCTGCGTGGCGCCGACTTGCCATACTGCTTGTACTGTCTGCGTCGACGCGTCTTGCCTCAGCCGTAACACTGAGTTTTGTTAGCCACGCTATTAATCCTGCAGGCGATCCAGCGATCCCGGTCTGGACGCGATCATGGCGTTTCGATTTGGGGAAATCGTTGCGAAAACGGGATGCCAGCGGGGAAAATGCACCGGATCATAATTGAACATAATCGATGATATCGAACGCTATCCCCGGGCTTGTCCTGAATATATCCGTCGCCGATTGCGCCCCTGGGTATTTATGCTTCGCCGCCGTCTCGCCATAGTTTTCAAGCTAGTTCTTCCAAAAGAGCCATCGATGGAGCCGTGGTGCACACCTTGCCCCGAAACCCAGTGATCGGCTTGCCGGCCAGCCGGGCCAATTGCTGAGCCAGGCTATCTCCGCCCTGCACCGGACCGGCGGAATGGCAAAGAACAAGCCGAATCCTGTCATATCTCGCCATCACATCCATTCCTATCAAATCCACAAGCATGTCGGCGCCATACTCGCCGCCATTCAAACTCATTACTCCCGCAGCCCCGGGGCCAACGATATTGAGTTGCCTTTGGCAGACTTGCCTCACCCGCTCAACACGCGTCTCCGTTGCGCCCGCGCCTGTCCGCGGCTTGGGAAACCCATTCCTGGTTCATCAGGGCGACGATTGATGGCCGTAGGGGGTATAGGCGTAATGCTTGGCCTGACCGCCTTCCGCCTGAGAAACAATGCTGCCCTTGCCATCCGTTCCCATCAGCGCTGCGACCGAGCCGTCCCCGCCCTCATTCACCTGGGCCGCGCAGCTTCCCGCCGCGTACACCAGGCGCACGCGGTCGTCATCCGCGCCCGGCGCCTGCCCCGACCGGGTCATCCACTCATTGACCAGGCGGTTGGCTCGATAATAGAGGCGATGGTCCATGCCGGATGTTTCCACCCTCTGGCAAACCAGGCGATCATGCGCGTCATAGCCATAACTCGCGCTGCCCCCGCCGCCTTCCACCCGCGCCAGGCGCCCCAGCGCGTCGTAGCTCAGCCTCCGGCCAGCCTCGTCCCGCTCCAGCCGCCCGGCCTGGTCGTACTTCAATTCGATGGCGGGCGGATATCCTTTGTCGAGCGCGCTGTTCGTCACTTTCGTCAACTGGCACGGATCCGCCGGGTTCTCGAACAGGTATTCGCCCACGTTTTCACTTCCGCCGTCCAGAACCGTCGTGCATTTGCGGATATTGTTGAAAGCGTCGAATTCGAACTTCTGCCCGCGGATAGCATTGCCGTAAGCATCCTTTGGCAGCCCGGGCCCCGACGCCGCGTAGTCCTTCAGGCGGTTGCGCGCGTCATAGACAAAGGTTTCGTCGCAAAACGGCTTGCCGCCCTCGGACCGCTTGCGCTGATGCAGTTGGCCATTCGGATACCACTCCTGGCTCAAGGTCTCGGCTTCCGCCGATTCGGCCGCCAGGGTTCGTTTCGTCTCCCGCCCCAGGCTGTCGAACTCCAGCGTCGTCGCCAACGCATGCCCGCGCCCGTCCCTGGCTGTCCAGGAACACAGCCGCTGGAGCCCGTCATACGCCAGCGTCACCGTGACGGCCGCGTCGGCGATTTCAATCAATTTGCCGACATGCGCCGCCGCGGTCTCATAAGATCGCGCATGCGCCGCGCCGTCGATGTCCGCCCCTCCTTCCAGATTGCCGGTCAGCGAGTACCGGTAATGCGCCTTTTTCTTTCCCCCCGAACGGATATCGTGCGTTTCCTCGCGGAGCCGTCCGGAAGGCCACCTGTCCCATGCCGACTGGGCGCCGCCAACCTCCTCCGCCTCATGCAGCAACCCCATGGGCAGCAAATAGGAATAGGTTTGCTGGATGGGCGACACGCCAAGCTGATGGTCGGGAGCCTTGGCGGCGACCGACTTCAAGGCTTCGCCCAGCCTGTCATCGACGGCGTAGACCTGAACGCGGCCGTCGGGCCCCGTGACCGTGCGCGGACTCGACGCGGCATCGCTCGCGTACTCGAATCGAGTCGGCCTTCCTCCGCTTTCCGTGCGTTTCAACCGTCCCAATCCATCGAACTTCTGCGTTCCCGCCACGGTCTCCACCCCCTTGTCGGCCACGCTGATCTGGGTCGGCAAGGCCGCCTGGCTGAAAGGCGCGTATTGCTTCCGGACCGCGGAGCCATCAGGCAGAACGATTTCCACCGTTCTTCCCCAAGCGTCATAGCGGTAGCCGGTGGCATGGCTCATTTCATCCGTGGCGCGCCGCAAGCGATGCGCGCCGTCCCAGCCCCATGAAGCGACGCTGTATGGTTTGTCCTCGGCATCCCAGGACCGGCTTTCCAGGTGATAGGCCAGGACGATCCGGCGCTCCAGATCATGGCTGCCCTTGCTGTAGAAATTCATGTATTTCGCGCTGCAGCGGTCCGTTCCGGCTTGCCAGGTGGCCACCGTCTGCGCGATGGGATCGATCTCCTGGCGGGACGCCAACCCGGTTTCCAGCTCCCGCTCCACGCTCAACTGCCCCCAGCTGTCCCATTCCCGCTCGGTGGTCTTGCTGAGCGTCACCGGCTTGCCTTCGCGGTCATGGACGACGTCGGTGACGGTGGTGCGTGCCTGCCGGCCGGCCTCGTCGTACAGATGGGTGCGCACCGTTTTCCATCCCAGGCCGCCATCCCTGTCGCACGCCTCCTCCCGGATCATCCTGCCCAGCCCGTCATGACTGGTCCGAGTCTGGTTGCCCAGGGCATCCGTATGGATGGCCATCGCGGGCGTGCCGTTCTTCGTCGAAGGCCACAGATAGTCCCATCTGGCGATGGCGCGGTAAGCTTTCAGGTCCGGATGGGCTGTCTGCGTCTTCAGCCGTCCAAGCGGGTCGTAGCCATACGCGACCGTATTGCCCAGGACATCGGTTTCGGACAGCAAACGCCCCGTCAACACGGACAGGACCCGCGTCGATGAAACCTTCTGCAGCTTGCCGTCTTTCTTTTCCAGCGGATCTTCTTTGACCGTCACGCTGACGGTCTGCTTGAGCGCGACTTCCCGGTTGCCGCTCCGCACCGGCTCGAAAACAAAGTCCTGGACCATTTCATAAGGCGTCCGGTCCTCCCCGTAAACCACGGCGATCCGCTTCTTGATTCGCCCATGGTCTTTCTGCGCGGGGGCATCCAGGTAGTCATAGCTTTCCTTCGCCAGCTGCCGGGGCTGATAAGCCTCCCACGAAGGCTTTCCCCCGAGCATCGCCGCGCGGGCCTTCGGCCCCGGCATGCCCGCGTAATGGCTGACCGTCTGCTGCAAAATCGCTTCCGCGTGCGCGCTGCCCGGACGGGTCCGGATCGATCGGAAAACATATTCGGTGCGCATGGCCATTTCATCGCCGTACTCGGCGCTGACGGATGGAAAAACCGTCTTGCTCTTGAGGTAGCGGCCGAATCCTTCCGCGTCCGCCGGACAATGCCCTGGCTCGCCGGCCGGCGGATAATACTCGAGCACGGTTATCGAACCGTCAGACATGGTCTGCTTGATCAGCTGGCCCGCATCGTCATACTCGAACGAGATCGACTCCCTCCGGGAACGTCCCGCCGCCTCCCAGCTCATCGTCTGCCGGACCGGCAGCTGGAATGTCGCCGGCTGCGCCTCATACGACTGCCCCACCTTCGCCGGATAAGCGGTCTCCTGCCGAAAAACGCAAGCGCCCTCGCGCACTTCCTCGGAAACCAGCAGATGAAAGTTATTATATTTTCTGACAGTCGTCCGGATCGGTTTGGCCGGATTCAATGATTTGTCCAGCAGTTTCTCGGTTGATTGGTAAGTGTATGGAACCTGGATATCGAAAAGCTCATCCGCGCCGCCTTGCGACCCCTTGAAACTGGCCCCATAGCCAAGATAGTTTGCCGGCGAGTATTCATAATGCGTGTTGATCGCCGGCTGCCCGGCTTCCGGCACGAGGGAATGCAAAACCACGGCGGGGAGTCCGAAATCGCTCCGCTCCCCCTGCAGCTTCATGCAAAGCGGCTCGTACCTTACCCGTTGCGCCAATCCTGTGGGCGCGGTCAGCTCGTTCAGCAACAATCCGCCCACCGCATCGGCGACTTTCGAATCCGTCTCATAGCCCAAAGTCCATTCGACATCTCCGTTGCCGCTCAGGCTCTTGTTGACGATCCGGTGCAAATATCCATTCTGGAAATACAGCTCCAGCGCGACTTTTTCATCGTCCGAATCCGGCCACTGCGTGATGGCCACGCGCTCGCCATCCGCATTCGGATAATCTATCCGGAAAAGCGTCCGCTTTTCTTCATCCCGCACTTCCTTCAATCGCAAACGCCCCGCGCCGGGAGAATCCCAGCTCAGATAAAGCGCATGTCCCAACGGCGATTGAATTTTTTCCGGCACATAGATATCCGGCCCCCAAGGCGCGGAAAGATGATGGATTTCGCCATTTTTCAACACGATGCGATACCGGCGGACACCATCGGCAACGGTTCGATGCACCCGGACGACATCCAGCTTCAGCTGGCGGATAAAGACAGGCGCGCTGTCCTCATCCAGCAGCCGATACCGTTCTCCGCTTGCCAAAATCAGCAGGCGCCGCAGCCTGTCGTACTTGATGAATCCTCCCATGGAAAAACCCTTGCCCAAGCCATCGCTGGACTCCCCGGCCGCCAGGGGAAAATACGCGATGCGCAGAGGAAGGGCCGGCGTCAGCCCCTGATTGGCGGAAAGAATGCCCAAATCGAAATTGAAAGAAAAAAGACCTGTTCGCGGATCGACGCCGCCGTTTACCGCGCTCGAAAAATTAAATGCCTGAGAGTAAATTCCCGTATTATCCGCCATATCCAACACTCGCCTTTTCGATTTCGAATCCATCCTGAAACGATACGCAAACAGGCCTTGCGCCGCGCCGCTCAATCAGCCAAGCACCCCCTCCCCAATGACGGACGGAACGCGCAATATGCCGTGATTGCCATAAACATCCGTCACCTCCACCTTGACTTCGACTTGACGATTCCCCCAGCCTTCCTGCTCGGTGTTATCCATGTCGAAATCCAGATTCCAGACGTAGACTGCAAATCCATCCGGCAGATTCGCATCCGTGGAGACATTTTGATCATCAAGCTGAATGCGGTATCTATGATTGAACGCTTGCAACGGAACAATCTGCTTGCCAACAGATGAAAATCCAACATGACGCCCATTAGGAGAAACAAAGATGGCATATACATCAGACCTTCCGCCATCCTTGAAATAAAACGCGACAGCCTTTGTCGCTAGTTTTATATCGCCAGCAATGTAGTCGGTCTTGGTTTCAACCGAAACCAGATCAAAACCGTTCGAAATATCGTATACTGTCTCCAAAGCAAAGCGCGAGCTTTTCTGGTATGGAATGCTCTTAACAACAAACTTGGCATACCGAGACTTCGCCTCATAGGATTTATCATGGATTTCGCAAGTAGGGCAGGTCTTCTGCTTTGACTTGATTTCCACCGTACTCTTCTCATTCCATCGAATTTCGGACGGACTGGTCGGAAATTGCCAATTGGAAAGCGCGCCGTAGTCTATCGGAGAAACGATATCGATGGTCAGGATGCTTTTCAGCGCGGTGTTCACCCTGCCGGAGCTATCAAAAATCGTGCCGTTATTGACGACATCAGGCTGCCATACCGCATAGACATCCCGACTACCCAGCGCTCCGTCGCCATTTTTCGCCTGGAAATAAATATTGATCCAGAAAATGCCGGATTCCGGATCATTACCCCACTCTAAATCATCCGAATAATAACTTCCCAATCTGCGGTCATTGCCAGAGGCAAGCGAAGCGGCAGCGGCTTCCTCATGCGAGGGGGCGCGATCTTCTTGCTGTGTTTCCGCTTCATAAAATACGCTGGCAGGCAGGTCACGATAATACTTCGTCTTGCTCCTATGCTGGATCAATGGGCCTTTATTGTCTATCATCGGCTCATTTGGAAAACCAAAGAACGGCACTCTCAATCCATTGCTCGCATAAGCAAACGTCAGCCCCCCTATCGTTTCCGGACGGAAATTCGTGATGGTCTTGCCAGTGCCATCAATGGCGCGCCCCCTGACTGTAATGCAAATCTGATGCGCATCATTGGCAAAAATCGCCTTCCGGCTTGCGCTCGCATCATCTTTGAATTTAATTTCCAGCATATTCACGATTATAGCCATATTGATCTCCACAAGATTCGGAATCAAAAGCTCGCACAGCCACTGCTCAACATGCGTGGCTATTTAAAAATTTTTCTTTGGTCCATTTAAGCCATTTGGCTGCAATTGGGACTTTTCCGACCCGCAAGCCGCGGCGAAAAATCCCGTCTCAACTGGATCGTTGAGGCCATCTAAAACGGAATGCACCGGGAAAGCTGATTCGACGATAAATAACTTGCGCAGGCATGGAAAAAAAAATCGGGAGCTGCGCCTGCATTCACCAGCGCGGCTTACAAGACCGGCATGGCCGGTTCATCGCGAGAGCGATGGAAGGACCGCGGCGAATGCCTTCGCGGAACGGGGGATCGAAACGGAAAAGGCCGGACGGCGTGAAGGCGAATCGCCGGGCGCGCCTGCCGCAAGCCCATCCATAGCTTGCGGCAGGCTCGGATCAGACGCCTCAGCGATCCGCAGGATCGGCGGCGGCAAAGAAAAAAGGCCGCGCAAGGCGGCCGCAAAGGGGTAGATGGTTGAATGTCATGAACAAGATCATTTCACTCATAACAATTTAGCACGTCAGCATCTTTTAGCAAGCTTGCTTGACTTAATTTTTATTAAGCCAAGCTTGATTGTTTACAAAGCCATTACATTAACCCGAGCAACTTTACTAAATTTAATGCCCACAGCTTGGCAATCAATGCCCAAATTTCAAGGAAAACAAAATATCGCTGACCAAGGCAGAGCCAAGGAAGGTGCCGCTGAACACCAGGATGGCGATCACCAGCAGGCGGAGGCCATCGCGCTTGAAAATGGCCGCCTCGCGCCGCGTGACGGCCAGGCCGGCATAGGCCAGCACCAGCGTCGCGCAAGCTAGCACATCGACCTGGCTGAAGCACTGGTTGCGCCACTCGCCGCCGGGCAAGCCCGGCAGGCTTGCCAGCACGCCCAGGATGGACAGCCAGATCAGCGTCGGAATCTTCAGCGGCAGCCAGCGGCTGAGCAGGCGGCTGGCGAAGCAGATGCCCAGCACCATCGCCACGCCCGGCAGCACCGCGGCCAGTTCCTTTTTGGGACCGATCAGGTGGCTGAGCACGATGATGGCGCCGGCCATCAGCAGGTTGGCGGCGAAAGCGCCCAGCCCCAGCTCGGGCTCTTCCGATTTCAGCAGCTCGGCGTCGGCCGCATCCATTCGGATGGCGGCTTGCGGCCGCGGGGCGCGCAGGCGGCTCAGCAACGCGTACAAGCGGTTGGCGAAAGGCAGCGCCACGTAGATGCCAAACAGCACCCCGGTGGTGGTGGTCAGCAGGTTGCTGGCCGCCGCCAGCGCCATCAGCGTGTCCTTCTGCTCCGGCAGGGCGGTGATCAGGGTGCCGGCGCAGGCCGCCATCATGCTGCCGCTGCCGACGCCGCAGGCGATGGCCAGCGCCTTGTCGCTGAACAGGTTCCAGGCGTGCACCACCGGCACGATCAGCGAGAAGAAAATGGTGCCGAACATAGTGCCGATCGCGTAGACGCTGAGCGCGCCCATGCCTTCCGGGCTGCGCAGTCCATAACGTTCGGAGATCACCGCGATATTGGGTTCGCGGTCGATGGAAAACGTCGCGCCCACCGCCTCGCGCCCCATGCGGAACAACAGCACCGCCACCGGCATCGCCACCAGCGCGGTGGCGACATTGCCCAACTCGTGGAAGATCAGCACCGGCCCGGCGGCGACGATGGCCTGGAACTGCGGCCCCAGCAACGTGGCCAGCTTGGCCACCAGCGGCAGCACCGCGATGATGATCACCTGGCTCAGCGTGGCGCTGACGTCGCGGCTGACCCAGCGCCCGGCCAGCGGATTGACGCCGGGATTGCACATCATGCCCAGCACGAAGGCGTACAACAGCGGCAGCAGGATGACGCTGCCCTTGCCTACCGAAAACTTCTGCACGTAGATCAGTTCGGCGACGATCACGATGCCTATCGCCATCAGGTGGGCCAGGCGGTTGAATCCCGCGCCCGCCGCCGCCCCGCCCTGCAATTGCCCAACACCCGCATGCGCCATGCTCTTCTTCCCGTTATCGTTCCGTCGGTTTGGCCGCCGGGGCCAAAGCGGTTTCCACCAGTTTGATCCAGTACGCGGCGCCTATCGCCAGCGCCTGATCGTTGAAATCGTAATGCGGGCTGTGCAGGCCGGCGCCAGGCGCGGGTCCGTCCACGCCCAGCCAGGCATAGCAGCCGGGACGCTCGCGCAGCATGAAGGCGAAATCCTCGGACGCCATCGACGGACGCATCTTGGTGCGCACATTGGCCTCGCCCAGCAATTGCGCGGCGACATCGGCCGCCAGCCAAGTCTCCTCTTCGGCGTTGATGGTGGCCGGGTAGCGGTACCAGTAATCCATGTCCGCCTCCACGCCCATCGCCAGCGCGATGTGATCGACCAATTCGCGCATCCGGCTCTCTATCACAGCCTGTACCGCCGGATCGACGTAACGCACGGTGCCGCGCAGCAGCGCCTGCTCGGGAATGATGTTCCAGGTGGAACCCGCCTCGACCTGAGTGACGGACAGCACCGCGCAGTCCAGCGGGTCGATATTGCGGCTGACGATGCTCTGCAGCGCCGTCACCAGCTGCGCCTGGGCGGCGATCACGTCGCGGGTGCGCTCCGGCATCGCGGCGTGCCCGCCCTGGCCGCGCAGACGGATCTCGAACAGGTCGAAAGCCATCATCATCGGCCCCGGATTCATGGCCATCTGCCCCAGCGGCAGGCCGGGCCAGTTGTGCATGCCGTAGACGCCGTCCACCGGAAAACGCTCGAACAGCCCGTCTTCCAGCATCTCCTGTCCGCCGCCCTCGTTCTCCTCGGCCGGCTGAAAGATGAACTGGACGGTGCCGTCGAAAGCGCGGCTCTCGGCCAGGTGCCTGGCGGCGCCCAGCAGCATCGCGCAATGGCCGTCGTGGCCGCAGGCGTGCATGCGGCCGGCGTGCTGCGAACGGTAAGGCAGCTCGCCTTGCTCGTGCAGATGCAGCGCGTCCATGTCGGCGCGCAGGCCGATGGAACGACTGCCGCCGCCGGCGCGCAGCGTGCCCACCACGCCGGTGCGGCCTATGCCGGTCGCCACCTCCAGGCCGAAGCTGCGCAACAGCCCGGCGATCTTGCCGGCGGTGCGATGCTCGTCGAACGCGGTTTCCGGATGGCGGTGCAAGTCCTGCCGCCACGCCGCCATCTCCTGGACGGCGGCGTCGGACAGCATCGCGAAACCGCTCAGCCGGCCTTGCCTGTCTGCCTGCATACCCTTCTCCCGATCCGCGGCCGGTCAAACCATATGGCTTGAACCACTATGCCGCGAAAGTACCTTGTCATTATGAGCGGCGATTATAAGCAAATGACAAACAGCTCTCCAACATCATAAAATGCTTTCTTTGTTGCCTTTAAGGCAACGCAACTAGCCAGGACCGGACATGGAGTTCAACGATCAGCGGGTGCGCTACTTCTTTGAAGCCGCGCGCCTGGGCGGCGTGCGCGCGGCGGCGGACAGGATGGATATCGCGGCGTCGGCGGTCAGCCGGCAGATCCGCCAGCTGGAAATGGAGCTGGGCGCCACGCTGTTCGAGCGCCACCGCCGCGGCTTCCAGCCCACCGAGGCCGGCCGGCTGCTGCTGGACTACCACCGCAAGCAGTTGAGCGAACAGGAAGCGGTGTTGACGGCGCTGCGCGAGCTGAAGGGCATACACCGCGGCCACGTGTCCGTGGTGACCGGCGGCGGCGTGATCAGCGACCTGATCGACGCCATCCACCCGTTCTCCCAGCGCTATCCGCAGATCACGGTGGGCATCGACATCCGCGGCACCAACGACATCGTGCGCGCGGTGCTGGAAGATCGGGCCCACATCGGCGTCGTGTTCTATACGGCGCCCAACCCCTTGCTGCGGGTGCATCGCAGCTCGATCCAGCCGTTATATGCGGTCGCCGCGCCCGATCACCCGCTGGCGCGCGCGGAACGCCCCATCCGCCTGGAAGAGCTGGCCAGGCACAAGCTGGCGTTGCCGGATGTGAGCTTCGGCGTGCGGCAAATCCTGCGCGACGCGGAAAAGGCCGAACAATGCCAGCTGGAACCCGCCATCGTCACCAATTCCTTCCGGGTGATGGTGGAGTACGCGTTGACCGGCCAGGCGGCGACGGTGCAGCCGCGCTTCTCCGTCCGGCGGGAGCTGGAAAGCGGGCAGTTGCAAGCCATCCCGATTCAACAACGCAATCTGCAGCAGGCCGAGGTGCACCTGATCACCCATCACGGCCGCAGGCTAAGTCCCGCCGCCGCCAGGCTGCTGGAAACGCTGGCCGCTTCCATGCCCGCTTTCCGCGACTCGGCCGTCACGCCATAGCGCCCAAGCCTGCGCGCGCCAACTCGGCGAAGGCGCGCGCGGCCGCGCTGCGATAGCCGTCGCGTTTCGTCAGCAACGCGGCCTGGCGGCCCGGCAGCGTCGGCGACAACGCCAGAACCGCCAGTCCGGGCTGGCTGGCGGCGACGGCCGCCGGCAGGATGCCGGCCAGTTCGCCATGGCGGATGATCTCCACCGCCGCGCCCATGCTGTTCACCTCGACAGCCACCGTCGGCCGGATGCCGTGCCGCAGGCAATAGTCGTCCACATGGCGGCGGGTGATGAAGTCCGCGCTCAGCAGCACCAGCGGCATCGCCTCCAGATCCGCCAGCGACAAGACCGCTTCGCGCGCCGCCAGCGGATGGCTGTCGCCGGCGATCAAGGCCAGGCGCTCATCCAGCAAGGGCGTCGCCTCCACATCCAGCGTCCGCGCCGGCGCGAAACCGATGCCGATGTCCAGAATGTCTTCCGCCAGCCCCGCCTCCATCGCCTCCTGGGACATCTCCCTCACCGTCAGCGCGATGCCGGGATGCCGCCGATGGAAGCGCGCCAGCAGCGGCCCCGCCAGCCAGGCGGTGAAGGTCGGGGTCATCGCCAGCCGCAGCTGCCCGCGCTGCAGCGTGGCCACATCGTGCAGCGCGCGCCGCCCGGCATCCAGATCCCGCAATGCGCGGCGGGCATGGACTTGGTAAGCCTCGCCGGCATCGGTCAGCCGCAGCCGGCGGCTGCCCCTGTCGAACAGTTCCGCGCCCAGCGCCTCTTCCAGCTGCCGTATCTGCTGGGACAGCGTCGGTTGGGAAACATGCAGCGCCTCAGCCGCGCGGGTGAAATGGCGATGTTCGGCCACCGCCAGGAAATAACGGATGTGTCGTAGCAGCATGGGCTCAAAGTATTGGATATGCCTATTAAAACGATAATTTATCAGTCTTGGACCCAATGAAAAACACGGCGCATCATCCGCTCATCGCTTCACCACACGGAGAACCGCCATGCAGGACATCATCGCCGGCATCCTCAAATTCCAGCGCGAGGCCTATCCCCGGCGCGCCGAACTGTTTCGCCGGCTGGCCGGCGACCAATCCCCCGCCACGCTGTTCATCGCCTGCTCCGACAGCCGGGTGGTGCCGGAACTGCTGACTCAGCGCGAGCCGGGCGATCTGTTCGTGATCCGCAACGCCGGCAACATCGTGCCCGGCTACGGCCAGGAGCCGGGCGGCGTGTCCGCCTCCGTGGAGTACGCGGTCACCGCGCTGGGCGTGGCCGACATCGTGGTCTGCGGCCATTCCGACTGCGGCGCGATGACGGCGGTCGCCTGCGGCAAGGACCTGAGCGGAATGCCCGCCGTCGCCGGCTGGCTGCGCCACGCCGACTGCGCCAAGGCGATCAACAACGCCGGCGAGCACGACAATCCCGCCGCCAAGGTGGACGCGATGGCGCGCGAAAACGTCATCGCCCAACTGGCCAACCTGCGCACCCACCCGTCTGTGGCGCTGGCGCTGCAGCAAGGCAGGCTGCGCTTGCACGGCTGGATGTACGACATCGCCAGCGGCGACGTCCTGGCGCTGGATCCGGAGCAACGCCGTTTCTTGCCGCTGCGGGATTGCCCGCAGACGGCAACCATGCTGGACGGCGACTGCCGCCAGCCTTGACCTGGAGCCGCCGGCCAAACCGCCATCCGGTTTTTGCCGCCGCTCCGCCATCCCCATCCAAGGAGAACCAGAATGCAATCCCAATGCCAGCCAGCCCCGCGCCAGGCCCTGACCGACGCCGTCATCGCCGCCAAGGCGCGCAAGCGCCTGAGCTTCGAGGACATCAACCAGGGCACCGGCCTCAGCCTCGCCTACACCACCGCCGCGCTGCTGGGCCAGCATGCGCTGCCCGAGGCGGCCGCCCGCCTGGTGGCGGAACGCCTGGAGCTGGATGAAGACGCCATCGCGCTGCTCCAGGCCATTCCGCTGCGCGGCAGCATCCCCGGCGGCGTGCCGACCGATCCGACCATCTACCGCTTCTACGAAATGGTGCAGATCTACGGCACCACGCTGAAGGCGCTGGTGCATGAACAGTTCGGCGACGGCATCATCAGCGCGATCAACTTCAAGCTGGACATCCGGAAAGTGGAGGATCCGGACGGCGGCCACCGCGCCGTGATCACGCTGGACGGCAAATACCTGCCGACCAAGCCGTTCTGACCTCCCCCTGAGCAGGCGCCGGCACCTGAGACAGCCGGCGCGCCGGCCAGAGACCGGCGCGTCACGGAGAATCGAAAATGGTCGTGGGCATGCCTTTCACCCCGGCGTGGAAAACCAGCACCACCACCGGCTCGTCGCCCGCGATGCCGCGGTAGGCGGTCTCGACCATTTCCGGCAGCGCGTCGCCGGCCTCCAATACGCGCCACAAGCCGCTACGGCTTTCCACATGCAATGTGCCGGAAACGACCATCCCCACGCATGGCGCGAAGTGGCGATGCCACGGCACGACGGCGCGAGGCGGAATCTCGTACCGCAGCAAGGACAACTCCGGCGGGCCCGAGGGATAAGGGTCATAGCATTCACCGTCCCAGGAGCGATCCGTTCTCAGCAAAACCTTGTAGGAAATATTGTCCAAACTTGTTCTCCGCACTCATTGCAAAAGCGGGCCAAAACCGCGGCGGACCGCCTTCTTTTGGCCATCCGCGCATTGAGTATCATGAGCGGCCAGCCGCCCGGTCCGGCGCGCGGCATTCGGGAACAATCCTAGCCGCCCATGCGGCGAAAGGACTCCCCCCTGCCGCGCGCCGCCTCCGGGCTACCATTGGTAACGGATGCCGGCGTCCAGCATGAAGGGCTTCTCCAGGCGGGGGCCTTTCGCATAGGCGTAATCGAGGTGCCCGCTCAGCCGCTTCCCGATCTCCGCCGACACGCCGGCGCCGATTTCCACCCTGGAACCGTTCAAATTGGCGTCGAACGGCTGCCCGTTCACCCGCACGCTATTGTTCTTCACGAACTCATGGGTCACAGCCAGCCGCACATAGGGCTCCGCCACGCCGCCCTTCGCGGCATGCATCCCCCTGCCCAGGCTGGCGCCCACGCTTCCCTGGATGGAATCCGCATGATCGGCCTGCGCGAGCATGCCGTTGTCCAGCGCGACAGTGGCGCCGTTCATCCTCACGCCGGCAAGCTGAGCATACGGCTGAACGAACCAGTCGCGCGGCAGCGCGAACCGCCGCCCCGCCTCCAGCGAGGCCCCGACTCCATTCTGGCGATAACTTCCCTTGGCCCTTACGCCGTTGCTCATCGTGGCCTGTCCCTGGTTCTGATATCGGTTCAAGCTCGCCAGCCCGTGCAGATAGGCGCCGTTCTGCGCCAGCCACACGCCGTACAGGCCGACGGAATAGGCGTCGACCGCGCCGCTGGCGCCGGCATGATCGTCCAGCTCGGCATGGCTGTAATTGAACACTCCGCCGACGTAGGCCTTGCCGCCTCCCAGCGGCAAGGCCTGGTCCGCGCCCAGCGCGATTCCGCTCTGCCGCTGCTGGAAGGCGGCGCCGGTCACGCCGAGGATCCGGTAATCGCCGGCATACGGCCGGACCCACGCGCCGCCGCGATCCCGATCGAAGCGCAGCTCGCCCAGTCGGCTCCTCAACGTCCGCTCCTGTCCGTACCAGACGACCGGAGACGCGGAAATCAGGTTCAACACCGACGTGGCCGACGCGCTGTAGCGGCCCGTCGTCAGCGGCACCAGATTCCAGTTGAAGCCGTCCCGCTGCAGCCGATAACGATAGACGCCCAAATCCACCGCGCCGTTGGCCAGCGAGAAACCGGCGTCGCCGCCCCCGGTGCGCACCACTTGCAGGCTTTTGGGATCGGCGACCGCCCTGCCGGTATCGGCCACGGTCAGCACATGGCTGCCGGTTGCCAGGCCGCTGACCGCCAGCTGGTCGCCGGCATAGCCGGCCAGATCGGTTTTCAGCAGGAAATTGCCGTGCCCTGACAAGGTCCGCGCGGACAAGACATGCGCCTGGGATCCGCCATTCAGATTGACCGTCCCGCCGTTCATGGCCAGTTGGCCGACATCGGACGAACCGTCCAGCGCCCACAGCCCGCCGGCGTTGACGGTGAGACTGTCCACACCGCTCATGCCGCCGCGCCAAACGCCGTTGGCGCCCAACGCGATACGGCTGGTCCCGCCCTGATTCACCGCCCGCCCGTTCACCGCGGCGTTCTCCACCGTGACCGACGCTTCGCTGCCCGCGCCCGTCAGCAGCGCCACGCCGCTCGCCGGATTCACCGAAGCGTTGCGACTCAATGCGATGGCGGCCTTGGCGCCGCGCCCCAGCCGGATGGCCGCGCCATCGCCGGAAACAACCTGGGTGCCGGCCACGTCCAGCGTGGCCAGTTTCGCCCCACCCGACAAGACAGGGTTCATATTGACGACGATGCCGTCATGATCGCCCTGGATGACGGAATCCCTGACGGAAACCTCGATAGGCGCATCGATGGCCTCGGCCAACAGGCCCGCGCTGCGAGCGCCCTTGGCCTGGATCACCGCATGGCCGGAAACGTCCACGCTCAGCGGCGCGTCGGCCGGGCCGCCGGATATCGCGAACAGGCCTACGCTGTCGACATCGCCATGCGGATTCGACGTCGTGCCGAGCGAGGCGATCTGCCCCCCCGATACCGTCACCAGGCTTTGTTGCGACGCGACCAGTCCCTGCGCGCCGCCGATCAAAGTCGCTCGATGCAGTGACAGCAACGCCGCCCCGGCCGCTTGCGCGCCCGACATGGTGCCCTCGATGCGGGAGCCATCCACGATGGCGGAGGCATGCGCGACCAGCTCCATTCCGTCCGACAACGGAACGGTCGCCTGGATGCGCGTGTTGGCGCCCATCGTCGCCGCCGCGTGGTCCCGCAGATCCAGCGCGGTGCCTCCGTTCGCGGAAGTGGCGCCATCCGGCAGGCTGCGCAGCCAGATATTGTCCAGATGAGCCGCCGAACCATCGGCCATCGCCAGGCGATAGCTTTTGGCCTGCGGACCGGCCCCCACGCCCAATCGCGTGGCGGCATGGCCGGTCATTTCAATACCGCCGGTCAATTGCGCGCCGCTGCCGACGACGGAATAGCCGCCGCTTTGCCGCAAGGAGGTCCCCAGCCCATCCGCGCCGAGCGCGGCGCCAGGCGCAATCGTCAACGCCCCGTCCAGCACTTCCGCGTAATCGCCGGCATGATCGCCGGCGATGGTTGTCTGCATCGCCTGCTGCGTCCGCAGCGGCGCGCCGACGGCGCCGGCGCAGGCCAGCCCGGCCCCGGCGCCGCACAGCGCGAAAAACATGATGCCGGCCGGTCTGGATGGAAATGGCCTGGAGACTGCTTGGGTACGCATTGAAATCGCCCTTCAATAATTGGAAATTTGGAATGCCGCCACGCGATGAGCCGGAACACTCCTCCGGCGGCATCGCAAAGAAAATGGATGCGCGAGCGGGCATCCCGATATAAGAGATGTCCGTTCGGCATTTATCAAAGAAAGGAAAAAGATTTCAGAAAAATCCGGGAAAAGCAGGCATGAAAAGAAAACTGAAGAGAAGCCATTGCTTGCGGAAAATACGATGAGACGTCTCAATGTTTTTTCGGCGCCGGCCTCCGCGGCGCCACGAGTTGTCTCACTTTTCGAATTCGATCCGGTCGTGCGGGAAATCGACGGCCAAAGCGGGAACGTCCCGCCCCGTCAGTCGCTTGTACTTGCCGACATAACTCGTCGCCAGGCTCTTGGCGCCCGAATCTCCCTTGAAATAGAAGAAAGCCTCGATCTCGGGAACGTCCGCCTCCGATTTCCAAGGTTTGAGTATCAACTCGTTCCAATCCAGCCAGCCGAAATACACCTTGTTGTAAACCGTGGCCAGAATGCCCGCATAGAACTGATTCGGGTCCCTGACGCTGAACGAGCACTGAGCATCGCGGTCGCTCGAATACTTTGCGTGGAATCGCGATGACATTTCTTTGCCGGACAATCCCTGGGCTGCGATGCCCGCCGCATGGCACGAGCTATAATCGCCATGCGCCTCATCATGCGGCGACAGCAGCGGGGTGTTGCAGTAATAATGTCCGGCGATCCGGCCATGCGTGGCCCAGCTGTCGGCATCCATGGGATATAGGCAAGCCATTCTTTCCATCAAGTCGGGAGTCGGCTTGAGAATGATGCCCTGGTGCTTGAACATATTCACCGTTCCGGCATCCTTTCGCAGATAGGAAAACGAAGCGATGGGATTATTCGGATTAGGCGTGAAGGGATAATTGGCAGTCGCCCGCATGATCAGCCCGGAGCACAGCCATGCCGGCTCCCCGTCCGGACAACGAGGCGAAGTGTCGTCGAAGCGGCGTTGCAGTCTGGCGGCCACCCTCTCCGCTCGCGACCCGGCGCGCGCGCCCTCGGGATTGTCAGCCGCGTGAAAGATGAAGGTCTGGCCCGGCGAGGACGGATCAAACTCCAGCACCGGCAGCAAGCGCCCGGACTCGGCGACAAAATCGTCCCTGTCGTCGACAGCCTTCTCCTTGCCGGCCTCCGCCCCTTTCCAATACGCGAAGGCCATGACCGGCAGCTTGTCGGGCGCGGGCCAGTCTCGAAACCACAGTTGCGGCGCCTGTTTGATACGGCCCAGCTTGTTGAGATGCATCGCGTCGGCGAAGCGTCCGGCCACCAGCGCGCTCAGCGAACACGGCTGCGTGCCCGTGCTGTCATACGCAACCAGCCATTGCGCGCGATCCATGACGCCAAGGCCGAAGCAGGAGCTGGAATCGGTATCCGGGCGCTGCGCGGGGGTGGCGGACACCTTGCCGCAACCGTAGTCGTCGCGGCTATCCGAGGTGCCGACCGCGTACGGCCAGACGCAGGCGACATGCAGCGGAGCTGCCCGCTCGCCTGACGAATGTCCCCACACCATTCCATAGCCGGCATCCGCCCGGCCCAGATCGTGCCTCAGAAAAAGCGCGCCGACCCCATGCGTCAGCCGTTCCGCCGCGCCCGGCAGCCAGGCCGGCGAGCCGGCCGCCCCTGGCTTGAACAACACGCCCGAGCAATGCGGCGCCGCATATTCGCCCCCGCAATCCTCAACCGACTGATCGTAAAGCCTGCTCAGCGCCGCGGCGGCCTCCGGCCCGCTCTCATTCAGCGACGGCGCCGCCATGGCATGCCCCGCGAGTAGACAGGCGACGGCGCCCCACGCGGCGCGCCTGCGCGGCTTTGCAAACGATCTCATGACATCGCTCCCATTCTGCCTTGCCTTTCCGGCCAGGAGGACCGGCGGCGGCAACCGCCGCCGGCATCGGCTAGCCGCTAGGCGATGATGTAAAACGTCGCCGTTTTCTTCACCTTGTCCATGTAGTTGCCTTGCAAATCGACGGCCGCCTGATATTCCAGCGTGACGGGCCCAAAAACCATGGGCACTGTCATGCTGTCGGGAGGCAAGGTAGCCACGCCCTTCTCGTTCGTCACGAACTCACGCACCTGCGTGCTGTTTGGTTTGCCGGTATCCTTGAAACGGATGCCCAAGTCGTAAGACTCTTTCGCGATCTCGACTCGCACCGGCCAGAAAGGAACCGGCACTTCGCCGGACTCCGCATTGTCGAGCTCCTTGTATCCCTGCACCATGAAAGCCATCGCCCCGATCGCCTGCGCAAAGTGGGTGATATGGACATTGCCCTGAATATTGGAATAAATGGTTTTCGGCAGCGGCACCACGTCCACCACCAGCGGGCTGGAGGCCTCATCGCTTTTCGCCGTGACCAGAACCGGGCCGGCGATCTTGCCCGCCGTGATGTCCGGCAGATGCATGCCGCTAGCCACCTTTCTGTTGCTCTCCGGATTCGCCTCATTGCCGAAATACGCGCCGGCTCCGATGGTCACCTCGATAGAGCGGCCATCGTTCGGACTCGTCGTCACGATGACATTTTCCGAGGAACGGACAGTCTGGCCTTGCACGATGCGCAACGGCCCTTTGGGATCGAATGACACGCTGGTTGTCGGGGCGTGGATATCGCCGACAAACACCACCTTGTCTTCCAAGCCGCGTCCGCTGACGATCAGCTTGATCTGGCTCCCCTTGTCGCCGGCGGTCAGGTCCTTCAGCGCGTAGCCGGCGGCTGGAATGAGCACATTCCGACGAAGGCCGTCCGCCCCGAGATGGCCGCCGGCCTCCGCCGGGTCCACTCTCAGGCTCGCGGCAATCGCGATCGGCGGCTTGTCATTAAGCGTCGAACGGGCTTCCAGCTTGATGCCATCAGGCGCGGCGAACACCGCGCCCGGCTTCGTCGTACCATGGTCCGGATTTGCCGAGATCGTGTAATGCGCCTTGCCGTCCGGCCCAACCGGCCCGATCGGCACGCCTTCCAGCGTAACCTGCATCACCCGCCCGTTGTCGCCGACGTCGGCAACCAGAACCGTGTCGTCCTTGGCGTTCCAGGCCAGCTCGCCGGGGAGCACGTCGGTGGCGCCGCGGCTCAGGCTGAGCGCCGCCATCATCTCGCCGCTGGGCGACAGTACGTACAGCATGCCTTTGGCCACGGCATTCGCGACCCAGAGGTAGCCGCCGCCATCCACCGCCATGTGCAGCAACAGCGCCGGCGCTTCCAGCGTGGCAAGCATCTGCAACGAGCGTCCGAGAGCACTGGTATCGACCCGATGTACCCTGCCTTTGCTGTCGCCGACATATAAGGCGCGATCCCGCAGCGCCATGGACATCGCCTGGGGCGCGGCGGTGAACTTGCAGTCGCTCACCTTCACGCCGACTTTCGCCGGCACGCTGACCAACTGGCTGGCCGCGCCTATCGCCTCGGTCGTTTGATAATCGACCAGCAGCAGCCACAGCACCGGTTCGACGCCGGGCTGCAATATCGGCGAGGTCAGCCATACCACCTTGTCCTGCTTGAGCTGCAGCTCCACCAGCGGCGCCGAGCCAGGCGCCGCCGCCGCGTCAAATGCGTACAGCATGCCGTGGTTCTGCTCGCAAACCCAGACCAGGTCCTTGTTTCCGGTGGCGGGAGACTTGGGCTGGAATGCCAGGCCGCCGAACTGGAAGGGCACGCCGCCGCCCTTGCGGCCATCCGGGCTCTGGTAAACGATTTCCGCCTGCCCCCGGCCACTGGACAGCTTGCCGGGGTCGATGCGGTACAGGAGGCCATAGCTGCTCTCGGCAACCCATATCTTGCCGTCGGCGTCGGCGCGTATGGCGCGCGCCGACGGTGCCGGCGTGTCATCGCCAGGCATGGCGATATAAGACGGATAAGGGAGCAGGACCGTGTTTTTCGTCCCGCCGGCCTCGATTTGATAGGCCTCTCCCAGTTGCCCGCGCTTTTGCCCTTCCCGGCCGGCCCAAACCGAGCCGTCCGGCATCAAATAGAGCGAGGCCAGGCCTGCCGTGGTGGAAGACGCTTTCCAATCCGTCTGTTTGGCGGCAATGGGCGTAATAGCCATGATGATTCCTTTACGAAAAGTCTTTCAAAATCAGCGCGCACGCGGCGTTTCGATGTCAGACGACAAGCACCGCTGTCATCAGGCGATCACGGTGAGCTGCGCGCTGGCGGACAAGGTGGCGTCTCCCACCGTTACCTGGAAATCGACTGAGCAGGGGCCCAGCCTGGCGTCCCGGCGAGCCTGTACCAACGCGGTCGGCCGCAGCGCGCCATCCCCATCCGTTACCCCGTTCCCGCCGGACTCCAGGCTCAAACAGCCGCCAGGCACCTGGGTCCGGCCATGCGCATACGGCCACCCCTGCTGCGGATTGGCATCCCGGGTTCTCAGCGTCGCCTGGCAAGCCACCGCGTTGCCGAGGAAGACATTGGCCGATTGCGGGCCCGCCACCAGCTCCAGCTGTGAGACCGGCGGGGCCAGCGCCAGATTGAAAACCACGGGTTCGGCCTTGCCGCAGGTCGCCGTCACCGAAAGGCGCTCCCCCCTCATGCCCGACATTAACTGAGCGACGGCGATCCCCGCGGCATTGGTCTCCCTATCGGCGGAAGCCAGGAGGGTGTCAGCGCCAGGGGAGACTGAAAAACGCACCCGCGCGCCCTCCACGGCTTGATTGCCGCCATCCAGCGCCAACACCTGCAATGGCGAGAATGGCGCGCCGCCGACCACCGCCAGCTGCTTATCGCCCGCCACGATGATCAGACGAGCCACCCGCCGCGTCGGCTCATCCTCTACCGGCAGCAGGAACAACGAAATCCGCTCGTTGCCGTCATGAGCGCCATCGATGGCGATGTGCAGCACGGCCTTGTCGCGGCTGCTGCCCGCGACGATCCTGACCGTCGCATAGCCGCTGTCGTCGGTATCGACGCCCAATGCTCCCGTGCCGTCGCCGCCGCTGTGGTCATCCATGCGCAACAAGCCGGGCGATACGCCCTGCCGGTATGCCGGGATGTAAAAACCCACCCGATGGCGCGGCACGCCGTCTCCTGTCGCCAAGTCCGTCACCCTGACCTGCAATTGGGCAAGCGAACCCGCGTCGAAGTCATAGATCTCCTTGCCGCCCACGACGGAAAGACTGTTGGCCATGCCAGACTCCTTTCCCTGTCGTCAGAAGGTTGCGATGGTGTAGGTCTTGGTCTTGGTGACCAGCGGAGAGCCCTCTGCGGTGGACACCGACGCCCTGACGTCGAAACTGCCAGCCTCCTCTCCCACCCGGATATCCGGCATCACCGCCCGGCCATGCAGATTGATCGGCGCGACGGCATGCAGCGAAAACTCTCCATTGGCCAGAGCGAATCGACTGCCGGTGCGGGACTTCGAATCGTCGAGATCGAATTGAACGGTGCCGCCGTGCAACGGCGTGCGCTGGTTCAGGTCCGAATAGACCGTCACATAATCCGAGTTGAAGGTGCGGCCAGGCAGCAGGTGGGCGTATGGATCGTCGCTGAACACCACCGCCTGGGCGGGGCGCGGCTGCTCCACGCTGAAATGGAAACTGCCCAGACGATGATGATTGCCGACCAGGTAGACATCGACGTGAAACTTGCCGACACCATCGCCGGACACAATGTCCGGCAACGCGGCGCGACCGCCGGCCTTGGTCTTGACCGTGCGGATGAGCCTGTCCGCCAGCGTCTCCGGCGCGGCGAATTCGACGAGCTTTTCCACTTCCGTCACCAGGTGGAACTCCACCGAAACGCCTGCCTGCTGCCCATCCACCAGCACATAGCATCCGCTCAGGCTGATCAGTGAGCGCCAGTCGGCGATCAAGGGCAGCGCCTCGGTGGCGATGCCGGGCGGCATCAGTTTCGCCGCCTGCGCCTGCGCCGCGATCGTCACGTTCAAAACGCAGGGCTGCGCGTCTGAGCCTGGGACGCTGAACTGGATATGCAGCGTCGTTCCCGGCGCCTCCGCCCCCACCTGCAAGGACTGGAGAATCGCCTCGCCGCCACTGCCGACCTTCAGCTCGCCGGCCAGCCATTGCAGAGTGCCCTGCCTCACCCGCAGCGAACTGCCGCTTTCCAATACCTTGAAGCCGATGGTTGCGGGGGGTTCCGCCAACGGCGGATCGAAGAACACGTGGATCGGATGTTTGTCATCCACGCTGTTGGGGAGCAAATCCACCGTTTCCGGTGAAATCGTCAGCTGCGTCTCTCCTGCGTTTGTCTGCGCGGTCAGCGCGACCGGCAGCGGAGCGGCGAGCCCCGCAGGATCGATCTGAAACACCACATGGCTGGTGCCGACGGCCTTCGGCGTCGCCAGAAACTCGGCAATGCCGTTCCGGGTCGCAACCGTCTTCGCCATCCACTCGATCCCAGCGAGGTCATGGGCGGCATCCGGAACGACAACGACCTTGATGGCTCCGCTGGCCGGCGTTTTGCTTTTCGCATCCGACACCTGGATCTGAACCGCGTCCTGCCGGCTGACCGCCAGCTTCCTGTTGGCGGGCTTGAGCAGCTCCAGCAGATATTGCCGGGCCACCGCCTCCGAAATCTCGAATGTCAACTTGATGGACGAGCCGGAAGCCGCATGGGTGATGGTAATTTCCGCCTTACCCGGCTTCGTTGCGACTACCGGCAAAGATGCCTGCCCGTTTTCCAGCGTGACCAGTTTCGACGGCAGCGGTTCGAGGCGGTCCGCGTTGGCCGCCGCTACCTCCAACGTTTTCTCTTTTTGCGCTTCGCCCCTATATTTAAGGGAAAAAACAAAAAGGAATGATCCACCCACGCTTAAATTCGTACTAGGTTTCCCCTCCTCCAATTTCAGCTGCCAATCGGAATGTTGGTCATCTCCCACGATCGTGATCGGAAATGGTTTAGAAAAATCGCCTACTTTGACCAGAAGAGAATGCTCGCCCGTCTTGCCTCGCAGCAACACCACACCCTGAGGCAACTCGACCAGGTCCCCATGAATGGTCGCCTTCCATGGCTCACCCGCGCCAATCCCTGAAAAATGGACATCCTCTCCGATCAGATGAAAAAAGGCGGGCTGGCCATCCAGAGATTCACCTCTGCTGTTCAAGACTCGGAATATCCATACGGAAGAGGACTTCGCAAGATTTGTCGAGACATCATAAGCAAGCTGTAACGGCTGACTCGCCAATTGAATATCAGTAGCCGACAATTGATTGGGCATAAAAAATCGAACATTCGATATAATCGCCCCACGTTTGATGTTGATGTTGGGTGACTTCCCTCTGAATGTCACACAATATCGAACCGTGGATTTAGGCACGAACAAAAATGAATTCTCCATCCAGTTATTTCGTGCTTCGTAATTATCCTCCAACCGAATGGGGAAGTCTTGCCATCGTTATGCGTATCGATACGGACTGTGTATCCATCAAACTCCCTGTTTCCATGATGGTGATCCAGAGTGTCGAGCCATTTAACTTCATATGACTGCCCAGAGATCAACACGCCCAAATCATAGAAAATAGAACCAGGGACGCCATCCACACACAATCGTATGCCTCCCCGCACCTGGTCTCCACTTCCTTCTGGGAATCCAGAATTCTGGTAATTGCAGGCATACACGCCATTTCCATCTTGGCCCACTACCCAACCGTCCACCTTCTCACCTCGATGGAGTTGGACCTGATATCCATTACCCTCGACAAATGAAAAAACACGGTCATGAAAGCCATTGAGACTGGCATTCTCCAACAAATTCCTTTTATCCATTAGTTTCCTCCATCCTCACAATACATTAGAAAACCACGACATCATTGCACCACCATCTACAGCAGCGATTCGGCACACACAAGTGTAGAAAATAGAAATACAATCTCGCACAAGAAGGCGTACACAATGAATACCATGCTTAACTTGGAGAAAATTTAAATCATTCAAATCACAGAAAATTACGATGACAAGCAAAATAAGAGCGATCCGATGATATTAAAATCATTCTCAATCATCACGTCTCACCTAGCATCGAGACACATAAAATCCCGTTTGAAAACATCAAATCAAGTGGCCATGAGATGAATAAGTCGCATCAAAATCAGCGGGGCTTAGCTTCCAGAATCCAGTCGCGCGCATTGCCCAATCGAGCTCGGCATGTGCATTCATCGGGAAAGAAAAATCCAGCCAAACAGTCACGGCTTATGAGAAAGTTCATGCAGAATCCCGCTTCGACTCCGCCTGAAACAGAGCAGGAAGGCAGGAAGGCAGGAAGGCAGGAAGGCAGGAAGGCAGGAAGGCAGGAAGGCAGGAAGGCAGGAAGGCAGGAAGGCAGGAAGGCAGGAAGGCAGGAAGGCAGGAAGGCAGGAAGGCAGGAAGGCAGGAAGGCAGGAAGGCAGGAAGGCAGGAAGGCAGGAAGGCAGGAAATTGCCATGCCTCCCCCGCCTTCCGTCAAGTGGAAAATCACGGACAGGATCGCTGGAGGCGTGCCTGATCCAACTTGACGCGCTTCGAGCAGCTAATATTCACGTCAGAGGCACGGCACGCCAACTCAAATGAACTGCTGCAGAATGAAAAGACGCAATGCCAGGTCAGCCCATTTTCCCATTGCGCTTATTCATGATTCAATGCGCCATGGCTTCGATATCGCACACTCTGTGCCGCAGCGCTTTGTCGGCGCCGAAAGGATGCTGAACCCACCTGATGTTTAGAGCGGCTAACAAAAATCAGTTTCACGGCTGAGGCAAGGCGCGCCGACGCAGGCAGTACTTGAGTACGACAAGTCGGCGCAACGCCGCATCAGGAATTTTGTTAGCCACTCTTATCACACCTCCGACGATAACAATTCGGCCAGTTTCTCTGTAGTGCAGGGTTTCTGAATAAAGCCGGCAATGCCCTCGGCCACATAGCGTTCATGCTCATCTCGCTCCGAACAGGCCGACAATATCCAGAATGGACACGGTTTCTGCATCCAGTTATCGGTCTTTCTTATTTCACGCGCCAATTGATAACCGCACATATCCGCCAATCTCAAATCCATCAAAGTCAGATCAAAACTCCCCTCACGCCACGCGGATATCGCCGCGCTCCCATTCGCGACGGCATGCACGGCAAATCCTACCAAGGCAAGCTGCTCCTGAATAATGTTCCTACATATATCATTATCATCAACCAGCAACACCCGCTTACCAGCGCCAACCTTGATCCCTCCCAATGAAAAGCACACGCCTGGCGCTCTTTCAAACTTATCCATACTGCGAGCAATAGTTTCAACGAGTCGAAAGCAGTCGAACTCCGAACGAGAAATCAACAATGCCTTTCTACCTAATATTACGATATCAGATACATCACTCACTGCCACATCTGCAGGCGGAGACGAAACGATGGCCGCATTGAAATAGCTAAGCCACTTTTCCACATATCTCTGTATCGTCTCGTGTCGAATATCAAGCCACACGCGACACCCTTCCAACGATACAAACTCTCTGTCAGTGCACTCTTCATGCTGTACCGTTGATGGCAGTGACAACTGAACGACGAACTGCGTTCCTACCCCAGGCTCGCTGCTTACAGTGATTTCCCCTCCCATTTTCCCAATCAGCTTTTTAGTAATGGCAAGCCCCAAACCAAGACCAACCCCTGCCTCTGGGTTCTCTTGGCTATAAAATGTAAAGAGCTTGTTCTGAAAAGACTCTGCCATTCCTTTCCCGGTATCCGTGACCGTTAACTTGAACTGCCCTTCTGCCATGAATTCCGTGCAGACCATCACATCGCCAGCATCTGTAAACTTGACCGCATTGCTAACCAGATTAGAAACCATCTGCATAATGCAGGCTTCATCACCATAGCAATAATAGTTCTTACCAGGCTCACAAAAAGAAAACAAACCCAACTGTTTTCTTCTGGCCTCTGCTTGAAACAAGGCAACTGCGCAATCCACCACTCGCGCCAGATTGATCAACTCCGACTTCAGAACAACAGCACCCGATTCCAGTTTTGAGAAATCCAACAACTCATTCAATTTTCCCTGCAACAATTCCGTTGAGCGTGCGGCAATATCCAACTGCCGTTTCTGCTCAGACGTCAATGCAGAATGTTTCAATAAATTCAATGCTCCTAACACACCGGTCATTGGCGTTCTCACTTCATGGCCAATCGCCGCCAAAAAATCCGTCTTATTTTTACTCTCCAACTCAGCAAGCGTATACTGCCTCATCGCCTGAACGGCATCTTGCCTAGCCTTGTCCCTGAACCCCGCCACTCTATAATTAATCCACAACAAAGCAGCTACAACAATAACCACCAGCAAAGCAGGAATAGATAAATACCACAAAACATCTGTTAACTCATACCCCTGCTTGATATATATGGAATGCTGATATTTATGCAAACGATCCAGGAAGTCTGGTGACTGAGATGATATATATCGATTCAGCACCTTCGCCAAAGACTTCGCATGCGGAGCGATAATAAAAACCAGTTTCTCCTCCCCCTTCACATGCTCATCCAGGTAAAGCTTCCCCGCATAGTTAGATAACAGATACTCCGATGCCGCCTCTACACTTACCGCAGCAGCATCAGCCTTCCCTGATAAAACAGCCTGCAGACTTTGTGCAGTGGTTTCTGTCCCCAACAGTTTTCCGGGCGCCTGGAAATCGCGATAACTGACCGCCCTGAAATGATCCAATTGAGTGGCGAGCACCCCTGTCTCTTTTCTTTTTGCTGGCCTGACTACGCCCCACGCAATCGTATCGTAAGGGATACTTATCACAGTGCCATCAAAGATCTGGGGTTGATAAGGAACTGCGACAACCATATCCAAATCTGATGCATACATGGCATGTACAGCATCGACATTTGGAGGCAATAGAATAACCTCGTATGGAATATTCAAATTACCAAAAAAAGGCGTTAACAACGAGGCTGCAACACCGACCCAGCGTCCTTGCGCATCGATCCTGTCATATGGAATCGGCTCACTTCGCAGCCCAACCCGAATGGGGCCATGCCGATCGAGCCATTGTTTATCAATGCTGGAAATAAATCTGCCTCGCACACCTTCGCGCTTGGTCAGCCATTTAGATTGGATCTGCGCCAATCTATCCGTGGAGATGGCATCCAGGCCACGTTGAATCATATACTGCAACTTCTTGCATCGAGGTGAGACAGCAAATCGAACAGGTATTGAATAACGCTCACCTGACAATTGAGGAACAAGCAAGGAGTGAATATAAAGCTCATCACGCCTTGATAACAATTCATCACGTGCGCTTTGCGCCATGCTTTCAAGCGTTACCAACGCTGTCAACTTTCCTGATGCAACTGCCTGAACTCCATGCAACACACTTTCAAAATATTTTATTTTTGCTTTGGGGTAAGCTTTGGAAAAATAATCCAAAAGAAAGAGTGAGCCGGATATGGCAATCTCACTTCCGCCATGAGCATAATCAGAAAATTCACTATTTTTACTCTTGGATACCAAAACAATTCGCTGATAAGCATAGGGAGAAGATAGCCATGCGCTAACCTTCGTAACATGTGAAGCGACATGCGCAATCACATTGACCTCGCCAGAAGAAAATGCATCGCGCAATGCAGGCAAGGTCGGATAGAATCGGAATTGAATTTGCGCTGAGCTACCGACCAGAACCTCATTCAAAATATCCGCATCCAGTCCGACGGGAATGCCATTACTTCCCATCACGCAAAAAGGACTATTGCAGCTCTTCAATGCACCAACGACTGCGTGGTCGCATGAGGAAATCTCCGCATGAACTGCACAAGACAATACCATCGCCATGGTCATGCATAACAAAAACATGGCCTTTTTTACATACACCATAAGTCAAGCCCATATAAAATTACTGCAGGCATTTCCCAATAAATTTACTTGGGCTCCCTTTTTATCTTGGCAATCCCCTCCAGCTCCAAATAACTCATCAAACCAAAATCATTTTTTATACCTAGCTTCTTCATGACCGAACGTTTTTGAGTGCTAATCGTTTTAATACTGCGCTGCTTTTTACTTGCAATTTCACTGACACTCATCCCTTCCGCTATCCACAATAAGACTTCCCACTCTTTCTTGGTTAGCCTATTGGCTTCCTTATCACATGACTCCATTTCAGGCTTGACCCTCCCTTCAATATCAGCAGCGGTCCTTATCGACTCCAATAGCGCCAGCTGAGAGTCTCCCTTATAAATAATCTCACAGACACCAACATTCTTCCCTTGACAAATCTTTGTTAAATACAATTGACTAGTAAACAATATTATCTTGGCATTACGCGCTGTTTCCTGAGCTACGCGAAGCCATGCGAAGCCATCCTTTGCTTCATCTGGCATGGAGAAATCTATCACCAGCACATCGCATGGTGCAGAGTCTTTCACTCTGATCAAGTATTCCTGAATAGTGGAAACAGAAAAAACCAACTCTATGTCCATCTGCTGTGACAGAAATTGCTCCAAACCTAACAGAATAATAGGATGATCATCAACCAGTCCCACCTTAATCCGCCGGCCATTCTTAAAGACCAAAGATTTACTAGCTGCCATTTATGTCTTCCCGATTATTCAATTCCTGCATATTTTCCTACCCAGCCATCGTTTCGATATGCAAAAGCGAAAGGCCACTCATTTATCCAATCGGCAATATCGCAGATACTATAGCGAAACTCAGGGCCACTCCTGACGGAGCTCCGGTCACAATGGATGATTGTGGAGATGATGCACACGCAGCCGCAAGGCGGTGTCTTTTGTGCTGCGGGCCATGAAGGATCATCACTCTAGGCCTGAAAGCCCTGCTCCCTCATATGCAAATTTGATCCGGGAGCTTTTTCCTGCTAACGACGGACTTTGCCAGACGCCGATATTAAGCAGCTGCATTTCAAGAAGAGCGGCCTCTCCACATGCCATCGACTTCATGATTTCCATTCCCACGCAGTCCTCTCCCTACCGCATCTGTCACATAACGGACAAACTGCAGCATGCCCCGTGAAACATTTGGCATACCATCCCGCGCCAAGTTCTATTGCAACGCAATATAAAACCAAAAAAAGCATGAGAACATTCATTATTCAGATTTAGTTGTGCAATTTAACGAAAATGAAGATGAATGTTTCTCAGGCAGAAAAAATCCCTGCAACGCCTAGCACGTGCATTTCATGTTTTAAGGATATGAATTAAAGATTATTGGAACATTTTTCATATTTCATTCGCAATCAACTTGCCTGAACCAACTTTGCCGCCATCCTTCCACATCAGAACGAGCTGCAGGGTTGCGCGCATTGCTTTTAGGAATGTTCTGAATTTCCGCGTGCCCTTGCCACCCTTTGCGTGAGCAATGCTAGTTATTCAACTTGTGACGGATTTGAAATATCCACTCATCTACCAACACTATTTTTAACTAAATATTTTCAACTCGCATATGTCTTTCAAGCCCAGAACGAAACCGCCATGACTTCAAGCCTGACAGCCATTTCCACTGCCGCAATCGAAAACAGACATCCATTACATCAAACTCACATGCAACCCAGGAAAAGAATGACCGCCCTTCCTCACCTCACCTTAATCAGCACTGATTTTGCAAATACAAGACCGGAAGATAGCAAAAATAAGACCTATGCATCAGCCGCTGGAGCATTAGCATTGGCAGAATCACAGAATTCAGGAGTTCAACAATCTGATTATATGCACTGGCGCTCATCACATAATCAGCCATGCATATCTTAATTATTAAGCCACTCACGCGAAAATTTTAAAAGCGTCCACGGAGTTTGACATGACCAAGGCATCCCTGATTTTCCTGATGACTGCTACAATACTGTTAGGCATGTTCTTCTTTGACCATTGGCAGCGGCTTAAGATATTTGAGCCCGCTCATCAGCTCTACCCCACTCCTGATGAAATGGGGGTGCCATACAAGGACATATGGCTAACGATCAGAAATATGGAAAACGAAGACAAGGGCATTCTGCATGGATGGTGGCTACCTAACAAAGAAGCCAGCATGCTGTATTTACATGGTAGCGAAAGCACAATAGCCACTGATTTGGATAAGATATTGCAGATATGGAATGCAGGTTATTCGGTGCTTGCTATAGATTATAGAGGATTTGGCCAAAGCACTAAAATGCTTCCAAACGAGAACAGCGTGACGGAAGATGCGATGGCGGCCTGGGATTACTTGAAGACACTATCCGACTCAAAAAACTTCCACGGCATCTATGGCCACTCGTTAGGAAGCGCCATCGCGATCAACATTGGAAAAAGACACCCCGAGGTGGATTATCTGGTTCTAGAAGGTAGTTTCTCATCGATGGCGGACATCATAAAGGAAACTACACCATATAGATGGCTACCTTCCCTCTTGCTGACTCAAAAATTTGAATCCATGAAAAACATTCAAGGCATTGCCATACCAAAGCTATTTATACATTGCAGAAGCGATGAGATTGTTCCATTCTTTTTAGGCGAGAAACTTTACCAGGCAGCAGGCCTCCCTAAAACCAGGCTTATCCTCGAAAAAGGAGGCCATCAAACATGCAGCCATGCTGATGCTGCGCTCTGGAAAAACGCCATGAGAATGATAATGAGCAAAAATAGCTCGACATGAATCAAAAATCTTTTCCTGCGTAACACTTGCAACATGAGGGTAGCCTTTCGGCTACCTCAACTACCTCACTGTTGATTATACTGATCAAATACCTAATCGCCCGTCCAAAGCAAAAAACTCCACACGCCTGGATGCAGAAATCTGCATGACTCGGCGCAGCAAACACTTCTCTCTCGCGGAGCTAGGCTCCTGAAACTCCGCTACTCCTTCTGACCCTCGCTGATGATTCTATCTTTCAATATATCCATTGCACATCTCACTTTTTCACGTAAATTCTCCATTTCCTCCTTGACCCTTTCCACATCTCTCCGCAATGAGATATTTTCGATTTCCGAGCAACATGCAGCCAAATCCTCTAAATTCAGGTAAAGAGACAACCCAGCCAAGGAATGAGAAATATTTATCATCCCATCATAATCCCCTGACTCAAACAACATGCTCAGCCTCAAAAAATCCGCTTGAATTCTCTCTATTGCCATACGTAAAACTGAATGGCTGACATTATTTCCCTCATATTCAGATTTCATCATCACAACTACTCCTTTGGAATGCGCCTCGCCAAAGTAGTGACTAGTACGCCTCAACCTCCGGAATCGCGGTCAAAATATGGCATTTTAGGATAAATCCCAAAACTCTCTCATCAACTCTTCCTCTGAATGTAGTTCAACTACCCTCAAAGTCAAACAATGAAATATGCAGGGGTTTCAAAATGGAAGACGGCTTTGGAATAAAGATGAGCCATGTCGCGATTCGCATTCTGATAGCAATCCACATCGACCGTCTAAAAGGATTGTTGTCGGAAACAGTAACGAACTGCTCAAGCGACGCTATGCAGAGACAGTGCCCAATCGGTGCATCCTATATACAAATCCACTGCCAAAATGAAAAGAGAATTGACAGCTTCATCCAGGAGAACTTAATGAGCACTTTGCATGAAATTCTCTTCCTGGCTCAAGATCATCATCTTGAAGCTATTGCATGCAAGTGCGAGAAGGCCATCACGGTTTGCTGCGAAAACAATCGCGACGCCAATCAGAGCGCGCTGGAAAACCTACTCAAAGCAATGACAAAAGAGATTTCATAAGGACACAGACATCCAGACCGTGGGATATCTTGCGCCTAAAACATGGCCATGGGCTAATAATCCTGCCGGTCTTGCATCATTTATGCTTGCCGCGGTCGTTTTCCATGTGGTTTAGAGTGGCCAACAACACCCCGTTTTACGGCTGAAGCAAGGCCTGCCGACGCAAACAGTACAAGCCGTACGGCAAGTCGCCGCAACTCAGCATCAGGGGTTTTGTCAGCCGCTCTTAGTCCAACCTTCCCAAGGTTTCGACGCATTGCTTGAATCGCTCGAATTTCCGTCGGCGGCGTCCCTCATCGCATGGCTGTGGATGCAGAATGTTCGAGGCCGGCTCGCGCAGATCCGCTTCTCGAAGGAAATCCTGGATGGAATGGCTCCATTCCAACTCCACCGCAGCCAACGCCGCCAATCCTCTCAGGGGATGCAGATGCGCATCCGGCTTGACCAGCAAACTGACATTCAGATTGTCCGCGATCATCCTCAGCCACGCCTCACTCCTCGCGCCTCCCCCAACCACTTTGAGCAGTCCTACTTTCTCCATGCCCAGCAGCTCGGCACACCAACGCAGCGACAATGCGGCGCCCTCCAATACCGCCAGCAGGATCTGGGCCCTGGTGGTTGCGCCCGTGACACCCAAGAGCGCTCCTCTTGGCGCCGGCAGCTCGACCGGACACCGTTCTGCATGCAAATACGGAACGAATAGCAAGCCATCAGGCACCGTCACACCCTGAACCTCGGCAGCCGCCATGTGGAAATATTCGGCGCAGTCCTCTCCCGGACGGTGTCCGACCAGCGTCAACGCCCATTGCAGAATATTGCCCGCATTCAGCACCGGCGCCACCTGCAGCGTCTTGCCTGCAATAATCCCCGCAAGCCTGAATATCGTCCCGACAGGCATGTCGCCGACGGGATCGGTTTGCGTCAAGCGCGCCAGCCAGCCCGTCGTTCCCAAATGCAGATAGGCGTCCTCGTCATCCAACACGCCGACACCCAAAGTAGCCGCCCCCGCATCTCCCAAACCGCAAAGCACCGGCGTGCCGGACACGAAGCCAGTCTGCCGGGCCGCAAGCGCGGACACGCCTCCAACCTGCTCCCCTGGCTCAAGCAATCGAGGCATCAAATCCAAGGAAAAGCCATAGTCGGCCAGCAGTTCCACATGCCAGGCATCGTCTTTAGGCCGATAAAGGCCAGTGGTCGAGGCATTGGTTCGGTCAGTGGCATGCCGCCCCGTCAAGCGCAGCACAACGTAATCCTTGGCCCCCAGCACGACATGCCTCAGGCGCCCAAAGGCCTGCGGAAAACTGGCGCGCCAAAAGACCAGCTTGGGCAGAATCGAAGCCGCCGTCATCGGGTTTTCCAGCGCGCTCCATAAGTTGTCGGCGCCATGACGGGCATTGATTTCTTCAGCCTCTTTGAGCGGCCTCTTGTCCGAATACAGCACCGCGCGGTGAAGCGGCTCATGATCTTGGTCCAGCGGGAGAAAATTCTGCATTTGCCCGCTGAGGACGATAGCGGACACCCTGCGCGCATCCACGCCAGACTGCCACCAACTGGACGCAATGCGCTGCACCGCGTCGTACCAATCTCCAGCATCCTGCTCGACGGGGCCATTGCCATCGCCATAGGTTTCCAAGGCGATCGACCTCTGAAAATGCAAACCCCCGTCTCGGTCAGCGAGTGCTGCCTTGACCTCTGTCGTACCGATATCAAACGTCGCAATATAAAAAGCCACGCATCGCCTTTCTGGATTTAGAGCCGCTGACAAAACCCCTGACGCTGCGTTGCGCCGACTTGCCATAAGGCTTGTACTGTCTGCGTCGGCGCGACTTGCCTCAGCCGTAAAACTGAGTTTTGTCAGCCACGCTTATTTTCAGCCCACAACAAAATAAATTCCCAGTCAATCAGATTGACTCGTATCCCTACCCACGCAAGCTCAAGCCTCCACATCCTCTTGCGATGCCCGATCAGCAAGCCTGCCTCGCGCGCCACCAGGCGATGTCTCGGCAGGAATCTGGGTGTGTCGGTCCGAATGTAGAGTGAGACTGGTTAAAACCATCCATCCGTTCATCATTTCAGATTTATCCTAAAATCCGTGCCCCATCGATTCCCCGGACCGGAGCCATGCCAGGCAGAACCCATGCCGAAAGGCGCGAGCGAGACGCCTGGCGGTTTCAACGAGCGAAATCCAGAGAATGGCAACAGGGACACCATGACAGGAGATGAACAGCGCGGAACTGATCGTGGAAACGATTTTCGAGGAAAGACGAAGTCTTGCCGCCGCAACGGCAACCGATCAGTCATGTGAATCGGCGGAGCGACGGGGCAGCCGCGATTTGGGGACAGCGGCAGGTGCGGCCCAGTAGATGGCGCGCCGCGACGCCACGGAGCCGGTTTTGGCCGGCGCGCTTATTTTTGGATAGGTTCAGGCGCCGGCGCGCGGTCAGCCAGCATCAGCCCTACCATTGCCATTCCCAGCGCGGCAGATGCCGCGCCGATCAGAAAGACCGCCCCATAGCCGAAACTGTCGGCGAACAGGCCCGCTATCGGCCCCGTCAGGCCATAAGCCAGGTCCTGGAAAGCCGCGAAGCCGCCCAGCGCGGTTCCGCGCAGATGCGCCGGCACGCGCTTGACCACCTCCACCCCCATCGACGGGAATACCATTGAACACCCTATGCCGGTCAATAAGGCGCCCAGCAAGGCGGCGGCCGGCGCGGCCGAACTCCAGATCAACCACTGTCCGACGACCTCCACACCCAACGAAATCAGCGCCACCTTCGCGCCGCCGATGCGGTCGGGCAGATGGCCGCACAGCACGCGCACCAATACGAAGCCTACGCCGAAACCGGTCAGGCCGAGGCTGCCCCAGGCCCAGCCGCGACTGGAGAAATACAGCGCGAAAAAAGCGCCTAGGCCGGCGAAGCCGACGCCTTGCAGAAACACCGCCGCGCCGGGTTTGCCGATCCGCCCCAGGATGCGCAGAAAAGACTCGCGCTGGCCGGCATGCGGCCTGATGCCGGGAAAGCTGCGGATCAACAATAGCCCTGCCAGGGGCAGCAGCGCGCAAACCAGCATCAGCGGCCGGAAACCGGTCTGCTGGAACAGCAAGAGGCCAAGCGGGCCGCCGGCGGCGAAAGCCCCGTACATGCCCATGCCCACCAGAGACATCACCTTGCCGGAATGGACCGGCCCCATCAGCCCGATGCTCCAGGCCGACATGCCCACAATGGCCAAGCTCTCGCCCAAGCCCAGCAGCAAGCGCCCCGCCAACAGAGCGCCCAGCGCCAAAGCGGGCTGATTGGCCAAGAAAGACGAGGCCAGGCAGACCACGCCAGCCAGCGCATACAGGCAGAGGCCCCGCCGCATGCAGGCCTTGCCGCCCTGCTGGTCGCACAGGCGGCCGGCATGGCCGCGTGTCAGTATGGTGGAAAAAAAGGTGATCCCGACCGCAAGGCCGCCCAAAGCGTTGCCGTAATGCAGTTGGTCTATCACATAGATGGAAGTGACCGGCAGCGTCATGGCCACCGCGAGATAAGACAGGAACAACGCAGCCGTCTTCGCCAGCAGGCGGCGATAGGCTTGGGAAAATGACAGAACTTCCGACATGAACAGCGATCTCCACGCAGGTCCAGGCCTGCGCGGCAATCGCCTTGCAAGGCGCGACGCACCGCGCCACGGCCGGGTGGCTAGGTGCGTTGCTTGACGTAAACGCTTACGGCCGCAGGTCCGGGCCTGGCGGCGAATATGATACGCCTACCTTATCATCCCCATCGTAGTCACGCAAGCCCGCGGCCTCCCCGTCTCGCCTCCTCCTGGCCTGCCGACGGAACGGACTTCATCTCCGGGGGCTGCAACAGCTGGCACATGCCGCTCATGCTGGGCACCAGACACAGCGGCGTGCCTGGCGGCAGACCTGCGTCCGGCATCCCTTCCGCCACGCTGTCCGCGCCGCGGCTGGTTTCCCGCGGCGTGTAATCCAGCCGCGGCAGCAAGGTCGGCGCCAGCACTTTCAGCACCTGCACCGGCAAGGCGCTGGTGAACTTGTAGTCGGCCGCCTTGGGCCCGGCCACATAGGCGACGATGGTGCCGAAGTAATGATCGCCGATATAGAACACGAAAGCGCCGGAGCGGCTGACTACCCGCGCCGAGGTCAATCCGCCGCCGCGCGAGAAAGTCTTGAAGCGGTTGTCGCCGGTGCCGGTCTTGCCGCCTATCAGCGTGTGCTCGCCTTTCTTGCGGTCGAAAGCGCCCGCCACGCGGTGGGCGGTACCCTTGTCCACCACTTCTGACAGCACCTGGCGCACCAGTTGCGGAATCTCGGGCGGCAGCACCCGCACGCCGCGTGTCGGCGCCTGCGCCAGCGAGGTCTCGTATGGCGTGGCCTCGGCGAAGCGCATCTTGTCGATGTAAACGGTCGGCAGGCGCACGCCGTCATTGGACAGGATGCCCATCAGTTCGGCCAGCGACGCCGGCCGGTCCGCCGATGCGCCCAGCGCCGTAGCGTAGGATGGCACCAGCGAATCGAAGGGATAACCCATCCGTTTCCACGCCGCGTGTATCTTGCGGAAAGCGTCCGCCTCCTGGATCTGGCGGATGCGGTTATCCTGGCCGCCCTTGTGCTTGCTGTTGAACAGCCATTGATAGACTTCCTGGCGCTGAGCGGCGCTGGCCTGCACCATCTCGCTCCACTCCGCGCCGGGATGGCCATGCAGATAGGCGACCATCCACAACTCCAGCGGATGGATGCCTGCCAGATAGCCTCGGTCGGCCAGGTTGAAGCGGTCCGGCCCCAGTTCGTCGTACAGCCTAGCCAGCGTCTTGGGCTCCAGCTTGGCCGGCGGGTTGGCGTGCCTGGCAATGAAGGCCGCCATCGCCTGCTGGTCCTCGGTCGGGCGGATGCTGCGGAAAATCACAGCCAGGCGCTTGGGGCTGCGGCGCGCCTTCTCCACCAGCAAAGCGTCGATCTGGTCCGCGCTCTTGCCGCGGTACTTGTGGTAGAAGCCCGCCATGAAGGTCTTGCCCTCCTTGTCGGCGAAACGCTGCAGGTATTCGCGCCGGCGCGGGTCTTCCTTGTCGCCCATCAGGGTGTCGTCGTAGCCGGCCGGATACATGTAGTAGCGGACGATGTCGCGCATCACCCGGATGTAAACCAGGTTCACCGAGCGCTGGGTCGCCTCGCGCAGGCTCAGGATCCGGCCGTTGTCGTTCTTGTCGAAGTTTTCGAAGGTGTGGCGGCCGCCGCCGGTGAAAAAGCTCTCGCCCGGGCTGGCGCTGTACTTGCGCTCCAGCGACGCGGCCAGCATCGCCGGCAGGCTGCGGTCGTCGTTCTGGCGCAGGTAGTCTATCGCCCAGCGCCGCAGCACCGACTCGTGCTCGCCGGACCTGATCTTGCCCAGCGCCTCGCGGCTAAGGCCCGCGTACTGCCGGTGCAGGTCGGCGATCACTTCCAGATAGGTGACCAGCGTGCGCAGCTTGGAGGTGGATCCCAGGTCCAGCTTGGTGCCTTCGTTGATGTCGAAAGGCTGGTCGAAATTGTCGGCCTGCACCCTGACCTTGTTGCCGAACGGCGTGCGTTCGATCAACGTGAAGCTGTAGGTGACGCCTTCCGGCGATCCCTGCTGCAGCAGGAACTTGTCGCCCAGGCCCGCCGATTTCGCGTACTCCGGGTCGCGCAGCTTCATCAGGTGGTCGGTGACGGACTGCTGCAGCTGCGAATCCAGGGTGCTGCCGACCTCGACGTCCACGTGGTCCAGGTCGTACAGCCTGGGCATGCCCAACATGCCGGCGAGTTTGATCCGCACCGCGTTGGCGCCCTTGCGCTCCACCAGCGACTTGACGGCTGGACTCACCTTCTCCTTCTGCTGCCTCAGCGACACTTTCAGCGCCGCGTCGCACAGTTCCTGAGAAATCACCTTGTCGCGCGCCATCAGCCGCAGGTAGGAGTCGGTCAGGTCCTCCAGCACCTTCATGTCGCCATTCAGGTAGGCGGACGGGCCGCGCTGGGAAATCATCAGGCTGAGCGCCTCCTTGAACACGGTTGCCTGTTCGTCCACCGTCGGCGGCGAATCGTTGGCCAGCGTGCGGTTCATTTCGTCGAAGGAACGGCCATACCAGGCCCACATGCCGTCGCCTATGCCGGAAATCTCGCCGAAACCGGCGCGCGCGGCCAGCGGCACCGTATTCAGGTACTCAACCACCAACTGGCGGCGGAAGGCGGTGGTGTCCTCCCCGTTGTGGTAGGCGCGCACCGAAGCCGACAGCATCTGGCGCAGTTTTTCCTTGGGCGAGCCGGTGCGGCCGCCTGGAGAATGACGGAACTTTTCGATCTGGGTCGCCAGCGTGCTGGCGCCGGCGGAGTGGTAGCCGGGACGGAACAGGTGCAGGCTTTCGTCGGCCAGCGCCTTGCCGAAACGCGACCATTCGATCGCCGGATTCTGCTGCGGATTGCTGTCGTCGAGCAGGGTATGGTTTTCGATGTACAGCAGGCCGGACACCAGCAGCCGCGGCAGCGACTCGAAGCTGCCGTACACCCGCTGCGGATACTGGGATTGATAAATGGGACGGCCGTAACCGTCCCGCACCAGCAGCCCGCCTTGATCCTTCTCGCGATAGGGCGGAAACAGGCCCAGCGGCAGCAACGGCCCGGTGACGCCCCGGTCCGTCAGCTTGATCATGTCGGGAGACTGCCTGGCCTGGGCGTCTATCGCGTAGCCGCGCTGCTGCAGGCGCTGCAGGAATCGCGGCAGGTCGACGTAACCCAGCCGCTGATCGTAAGGACCGCCCGGCGCCGGGAAACGCATGTCCTTGCTCGGCCCCGGCTCCACAGCGAAGGTCGCGTGGCGGCCGGCGCGGCTGAAGAACATCGACTGGAAGTGCGAGGTATGGATCTCGTTCAGCAGCAGCGAGGCGCCCAGGCCGAACAGCGCGACGCCCAGGCCGGCCAGCGCCCACCAGACGGAAGAAGACGGTTTGCCCTTGCCCAATCCGAGTTTGGCTTCCGAAGTGTCTATCATGATCAGTCGGCCCTCAGGCCGCCCCCTTAGCAGGAACTGGAGAATGTCGCCGCCGCGCCGCCTCCAGGCGGTATTCTTTCGGATATCGCGCGCCTGACAGGCTTTATTTCACTATCGGACAGCCTTACGGCTTTACAAGCCCCGGACAACTCTACTCACAATTCCATAGCGCCGACTCGGCTCCTCCCCGCCCGGAACGCCCCGCCGGCTCAGGCCAGCACCCCCGCCGCCAGCGCGGATGCCTGGCCGGCGAACTTTACCACTTTGGCCACAGCCTCTATCGAACGCGCGGTCTGATCCAGCGCCGCTGTCGCCGCGTCGGCCTCCTGCGTCGCTTCGGTGAGCGCGCTGACCGCGGCGGCGTACTGGGACGTGGTATGGTCCAGATCCTTGGCGATAGCGGCCAGCGCCAGGCCGGTCAATTGCTCCTGCAAATCCGAGCATTGCCGGCTGACAGCACCCGAGGTGTCCACCATCAGGTTGTTCAAGCGCGACGCCAGGCCGGTCAGCAGCTCGGCCAGATCATGACTGTCCATGGTTTGCCTCCTTATCAACTATTCGGCAGATCGCGGTACAGCGCCCGCAGCCGCCGCGCCTCCGCGATGAAATCGTGCAAACGATCAAGCGGCTTGCCTGGCTGATCCAGGCTGGCGCGCAGCTGGCGGTGCAGCTCCGGGAAGTCCCTCACCGCCTTGTCGGTGGAGGCCAGCGCCTGTTCCAGCCTGTCGTAGCCGGCCAGCTGCGCCGCCACCTGCTGGTCGAAGCGGTAACGCTCCCAGCTGTGATAAGGCGGGCGCACGCCGTCACGGTTGACCAGCCCCAGATAACGCAAGCGGATGCTGCGCACATAGAGCTTCAAATCCTCATCCGCCCGCTCCATCATCTGCGCCAGCGCGTCCAGCCCGGGCTGGGCGCGGTCCATCACGCCGCGCAGCCCCTCCCGGCGCTGGGCCGCGAGCATGGCCTGGCCCAAGGCGTCCACCGCTACGGCGACGCCATTCGCCGCGCCGGCGTCCAGCGTCCCGGCCGGCAGGCCGCGCAGACTGGCCGCCAAATCCTGGGACGCGCGGTCTATGTCCTCGACCTTGCCGCCGCCCGCCAGCTTGGCCAGCGCCTCCGAGTAGCTGCTGAGCGCGTCCAGCGTAGCCGTCACCCGAGACAGCGACGCGCTCAGGTCATAGCTTTCGCCCTGCGCATTCACCAGCGGGAAGCCCTGCGCGCCGACCTTGCGGTCCGGGTAGCCAAGCACGGCGCTGTCGCGCGCGTCGCGCTGCAATTGATCGAAACTTGCCTGGGCGCCGCAGTTCACCTGGACGGCGGCGTCTCTCAAGGCGATGAATTTTCCGCTGTCCACGCTGCCGGCGCAGCCGGCGAGCAGCGACAGAACCAGCGCGGCAGGCAACAAGGAGGAAGATATGGACATGGCGCGCCCCCGAGTGTGACGATGGCGGCCCGGCGGGGCCGGCGATGACATGCCTTCCAGATATAGTCCGTCATCAAACCAAGGCAAAGCGATTGCAGCCCGCTTAAGTAATACGCCGTATCCTCGTCTGCTCTATGAACGCGGAGGGCGCGCCGTCGTGAACCCTCAGCGCGAACGCCACGGCTGGCCGCACCCCACCAGCCGGCGCGACAACAGCGACGCCGCCAGCGAGGCCAGCGCCGAACTGAGCACGATCAGCGTCGCCATCGCGGCGGCGGCCGCGGTGTCGCCGGCGTCGTCCATGGCCACGATGGCTACCGCGGCCAGGCTGCGCTCCGGCCCGGCGATGAACACCAGCGCCGACAGCGTGGTCATCGCCGACACGAACAGGAAGCGAGACACGTCCAGCAAGGCGGGCAGGCAGACCGGCAGCGTCACCCGGCGCAGCGTGATCCAGAACGGTACCTTCAGCGCGGCGGCCACCGCTTCGAATTCGCCATCCATCTGTTTGAGCGCGGTGGCGATGGTCAGATGGGCGGTGGTGTAGAAGTGGACGACCGTGCAGGCCGTCATCAGCGCCAAGCCGCCGTACAGTCCGTTGAGCGGATTGGCGGGGTGGTTGAAGAAGAATACATAGCCCAGGCCCAGCACCAGGCCGGGCACCGCCATCGGCAGCATCGCGAAGAAACGCAACGCTGTCCTCGCCAGCGGCGCGGCCGGCAGCTTCTCGCAGCAATACGCGCCCAGAAAGGCCAGCGACGCGCCGAGCAGCGCCACGGCGGCAGCCATTTCCAGGCTGTTGAAATAGGCGTCCCAGCCGCCGCCGTCCACTTGGTCGAAACGGTAGTGGGCCAGCGTCAGGCTGAGGTCGTACGGCCAATACTTGATGAAGGAGGCCGCCACGCCGACGCCCATCAGCGCCAGCAACGGGATGGCCATGATCGCCAGCATGGTAAGCGCAGCCGCATCCCGCGCCGGGGCCCTGGACGGCGAAAACGGCGTCGACCGCGCGGACAAGGCCGCGCGCTGGCGGCGCGACATCGCCCGCTCGATGAAGCAGGACAGCACCGCCGGCAGCAGCAGCATCAGGCCCACCACCGCGCCGCGCGGGAAGTTCTGCTGGCCCACCACCTGCTTGAACGCCTCCACCGCCAGCACATTGCAGTCGCCGCCCACCACCTTGGGCACGCCGAAGTCAGTCATCACCAGCGTGAACACCAGCAAGGCCGACGACGCCAGGCCGTAGCGCGCGCCCGGCAGCGTGATGGTGGCGAAGCGCCGCCACGCGCCGGCGCCCATCGCCCGCGCCGCCTCGTACAGGCGGGCGTCGGCGACGGACAGCGAGGTGAAAAGCAGCATGAAGGCATAGGGAAAGGCATAGAACGTCTCGCCTGCGACCATGCCCCAGAAGCCGTAAACGGGTCCGTCCCCCAGCCAGCCCTTCAACAGGCCCTGGTTGCCGAACAGATACACCAGCGAGATCGCCGGCAGCAGCGACGGCGCCAATAGCGGCAGCAGCGCGATCTGGCGGAACGCGCCCCTGCCCGGCGCGCGGCTGCGGCATAGCGCCCAGGCGAAGGCGAAGGCCGACGGCACCACCAGCGCCGAGACCGTCAAGGCCAGCAGCAGGCTGTTGCCGGCGGCGCGCATCAGGCCGGGCGAAGCCAGCACCTCGGCGATATTGTCGAGTCCGGCGAAATCGCCGTCCATGGTCAGCACGGATTTGCCGAGGATGAACAGCAGCGGCAGGCCCAGCGCCAACACCAGCCATCCCAGCAGCGCCCAGGCCAGCGCGGCGCCGGCCAGACGTTCGCCGTCCACCCGCAGCGCGGCGGGAAACCATCGTTTTGCCAGGCTCAGCATGCCGCCTCCCCCGGATAGGCGCGCAGCTGCGCGGCCGGCAGCTCCACCGGCACGATCTCGCCCGGCACCAGCGGCTGGCGGTTCAGCATCGACGGGCATATTTCGGCGCGCAGGATCAGGCCGGGCATGCCTTCCGGGCGCAAGCGCAGCCGCGTCATCGCGCCGCCGAAGGACACATCCTCCACCCGCGCCAGCAGGGTATTGGCCGCCGGCGCCCAGCGCGGCTTGACGATGACGTCTTCAGGCCGGATGAACAGCGTCAACGCCTCGGCATCGGGCAGATCCCGCGCCAGGCTCAGCACGCAGCCGCCGACCGCCGCCTCCCGGCCACCGCGGCGCTCGGCCGGCAGCCAATTGGCGTCGCCGACGAATTCGGCGACGAAGCGGCTGGCCGGGCTGCGGTAGATCTCGGCCGGCGTGCCGGTCTGTTCGATCCGCCCGGCATTCATCACCACCACCCGGTCGGCGATGGACAGGGCCTCTTCCTGATCGTGGGTGACCATCATCGTGGTGACGCCCAGCCGCCGCTGCAGGCCCTTCAGCTCCTCGCGCAGCTTGTCGCGCACCCGCGCGTCCAGCGCCGACAACGGCTCATCCAGCAGCAGCAGGCCGGGCGAGGTGGCCAGCGCGCGCGCCAGCGCCACCCGCTGCTGCTGGCCGCCGGACAGCTGCGATGGGTATTTGCCTTCCGAGCCCGGCAGGCCGACCATGTCCAGCAGCTCGCGCACGCGGTGGGCATGGCCGGCCTTGTCGCGGCGCGGCGTCAGGCCGTAGGCGATGTTGTCGGCCACGGTCAGGTTGGGAAACAGTGCGTAGCTCTGGAACACAATGCCGTAGTCGCGCTTGGCCGGCGCCGTGCGGGTGATATCGCGGCCGGACAGGCGGATCGCGCCGGCGTCCGGCAGATCCAGCCCGGCGATCAGCCGCAGCAGCGTGGTCTTGCCGCAGCCGGATGGGCCAAGCAGGCAGACGAACTCGCCCTTGCGGATGGAAAGCGAGGCTTGATCCAAAGCGGTGAAGGCGCCGAAACGGCGGCAGAGCGCATGGACGGATAAATGCTCGGACAAGCCGGACAGGCTATCGACCGGTTTCATCGGGTGCTCCCGTGACCTGAGACTATGCGTGAAACAAGCCGCCCCCGGCGTGGGGGGCGGCTGCGGGGCGATCGTTCACTCTTTCGGCGCGGCCTTGCTTTCATAGCGGCGCGACCATTCCTTCAGGATGGCGTCGCGGTTCTTGGCGGCCCAGCCGAAGTTGTTCTTGGACAGCCGCTGCGAGTAGTCGACCGGGATATAGGGGTTCTGTTTGGCCACGCCCGGCATCGCCAGCACCGCGTAGTTCTGCTCGTACAGCTTCATCGCCGGCAGGCTCACCGAGAAGTCGGCCAGCTTCCTGGCGGCTTCCAGGTTCTTGGTGCCCTTGATGATGGCGGTGGCCTCCAGATCCCAGCCCAGGCCTTCCTTCGGATAGATCAGGTCGATCGGCGCGCCCTTCTCCTTCAACTGCGCGCCGCGGTATTCAAACGAGATGCCGATCGGATACTCGCCGGCGGCGGCCATCTTGCACGGTTTGGAGCCGGAATGGACGTACTGCGCCATATTGGCGTGCAGCTTGTCCATGTAGTCCCAGCCCTTCTTCTCGCCCAGGGTCTGCAGCCAGGCGGATACATCCAGGTAGCCGGTGCCGGACGAAGCCGGGTGCGGCATCACGATCTGGCCCTTGTAGACCGGCTTGGTCAGGTCGGCCCAGCTCTCCGGCTTGGGCAGATTCTTTTTCGCCGCTTCCACGGTGTTGAAACAGATGGCGGCGGCCCATACGTCCATGCCGGTCCATTTCGGCGGCCTGGCCTTGTCGACGAACTGCGGGCTCAGCTTCTCCACGCCCTTGGGCGCATAGGCCTGCAGCATGCCTTGCTGGTCCAGGATCATCAGGCTGGTGGCGGCCAGGCCCCACACGGCGTCGGCCTGGGGATGGTTTTTCTCCGACAGCAGCCGCGCGGTGATCACGCCGGTGGATTCACGCACCCAGCGGATGTCGATGTCCGGATTGGCCTTCTCGAACGCTTCCTTGTAATCCTTCACCTGATCCGCCTCCAGCGCGGTGTAGACGGTCAGCGTGGTCTTGGCTTGCGCCAGCGGGGACAGCAGCCCGGACACGGCCAGGGCGGCCGCGACAGCCATCTGTTTTTTCATCGACTATGCTCCTTGATTTAGACGTATAGACAAATACATTTGCGCATCGGACGGATCGGAACGAATCAGCGCCACGATAGATGCGTGCGATGACACCGCGGTGAATCGGGCATGAAGCTTGTCTTGCCGCGCTAGACCTATGCGCACGGAAAGCCCCGCCGCTCTTATCTATAGTGATGGCAGGACACAGGCGACGACAGATGAATACGAAACCGCTGAACCGTTTGGCAAGCTGGATTTTCCTGGCCCTGGCATGCGCCGCCGCGCCGGCCCCGCGCGCCGCCCCGCTGCTTCGCGTCGGCGTGGTTCCCCAGCAATCGGCATTGAGCCTGGCGCAAGCCTGGGGTCCGCTGCTGCAATATTTGGGGGCGCAATGCGCGATGGAGCTGCGGTTTGAAACCGCCCCCGACATTCCCGCCTTCGAGCAGCGCGTCGCCGCCGGCAGCTACGATCTGGTCTACGTCAATCCGCTGCACTACGTCCAATTCCACGAGAAGCCGGGCTACTTGCCATTGGCGCGCGAAAAGGACCGCAAGCTGGTCGGGCTGATCGTGGTCCGCGGCGACAGCCCTGTGACCGAAGTGCGCCAGCTGGACGGCATGGACCTGGCGCTGCCCGCGCCGGAGGCCTTCGCCGCCAGCGTGCTGCCGCGCATCGAACTGGAAAACATGGGCGTGCGCGCCAGGATTCATTACGTCGGCTCCCACGATTCGGTGTACCTGGGCGTCGCCCAAGGCCTGTTCGCCGCCGGCGGCGGCATCAACCGCACCTGGCAACAGCAGCCCGAGGCGCTGCGCGGCAAGCTGCGCATCCTGTGGCAGACGCCGCCCTACACTCCGCACGCCTTCGCCGCGCACCCGCGGCTGCCGGCCGCGCAGAAACGATGCCTGCAACGGGAGCTTGTCGGACTCTCCGAGCAGCCAGAGGGACAACGATTGCTGCGCCAGCTACAGCTGACGCCGCTGACCGAGGCGCAGGATAGCGACTGGAACGACATCCGCCGCCTCAAGCTGCGCTACCAGCCGCCGGTGGAGCGCTGAACAATGTCATTCCGGCTGAAAACCATATTGGGGATCGCGCTGATCGAGATGATCATGCTCGGTCTGCTGCTGCATTTCGGCCTGGCGCTGCTGCACGACACCAGCGCCCGGGAACTGCTCAAGCGCAGCCAGATCATCGCCGAGCTGTTCGCCCAGGCCAACCAGAACGCCGTGCTCAGCACCGACCTGGCCACCCTGCGCAGCGCCGTCCAGCAGATGGTGGCCTCCAACAGCGTGGTCTACGCCAGGGTTCGGGACAATCGGGACCGGGTGCTGGCCGAGGCCGGCGATCCCGCCGCGCTGGCGGCCTTGCGGCCGCCGAGCCCCACGCCGGAACAGCTGGAAAACGGCCAGCTGTTCGCCGTCACCCACGACATCACCGTCGGCGGCATCCGTTACGGCCAGGTCGAGCTCGGCGACTCCGCTGCCGCCCACCGGCAGTTGATGGCGCAGGCGCGCCAGGACGGCCTGCTGCTGGCGGTAGCCGAACTGCTGCTTTCCGCGCTGTTCTCCATCGCGCTGGGCATTTACCTGACCCGTCAGCTGAACGCGCTGCAGCAAGCGGCCAAGCGCATGGCCGATGGCGACATCGGCTACCAGATACCGCTGCTGGGCAACGACGAGCTCGCCCGCACCGCGCGCATGTTCAACAGCATGTCGACGCAGTTGGCCGGCAACTACGAACGCATGCAGGAGGCGCTGGCCGACTCGGCCGCCGCCGGCGTCCGGCTGCGCCGCAACGAGAAGCTGCTGGACGCCATCAACTATCTGCAAAGCCTGTTCATCAGCAAGCTGCCCGCCGGCACGCTGTTCTGCTACGCGCGCGACATCCTGCTGCTGCATTTCGAAGCCGAGCACGGTTTCCTGTGCGAGCTGCGCGAACGCGACGGCGAACCCTTGCTGCTGCCGCTGACGCCCCCGCAATGCCCGCCGGTGGAGTTGCCGCGCGACGATATCCTGCGCATCGCCGTGACCGAGACCCAGGAGCGGCTGCTGCATCTGCAGCAGGGCGCGCGCGGCCCCTTCCGCGACGACTGCGACTTCCTCACGCTGCCCATTCTGCACGCCAGCCGGGTGATCGGCTCGTTCACGCTGTTCCTGTCGCCGGTGGCGCGGCCGACGCCGGCCGACGCCATCCCGCCGGTGCTGATGAACACGCTGAGCCAGCTGATCCTCGCCAACCAGGATCAGCAGGCGCTGCAGCGCGCCGACCGCCAGCTGGCCCAACAGCAGGCGCAACTGGCCGCGGTGATCGACACCTCGATAGACGGCATCGTGACGCTGGACCGCACTGGCTTCATCGTGACCGCCAACGCCGTCGCCGAACGCATTTTCGGCTTCCCGCCCTGCATGCTGCCCGGCCAGTCGGTGCTGGACCTGATCGCGCCCGGCGAGCAGGACGCGCTGATGTCCATCGTGCTGGGCGACGGCGACGCCGGCCAGCTCGGCCAGCTGCAGCAGCTGACCGCCGCGCGCGCCGACGGCAGCCTGTTCCCGCTGGAGATGGCCATCACCCGCATGCCTGAGCTGGATGGCATCGGCTTCAACATGACGCTGCGCGACATCTCTGCCCGCAAGGCGGCCGAACAGGAGCTGCGCCGCGCCCACGATCAGGCCAACGCCGCCAATCAGGCCAAGACCGCCTTCCTCACCACCATCAGCCATGAGATACGCACGCCGATGAACGGCGTGCTGGGGATGCTGGAGTTGCTGCAGATGAGCCGCCTGGACGAGGAACAGCAGGACACGCTGGCCACGGCCCGCGAATCGGCTCAATTGCTGCTGAGGCTGATAGACGACATCCTGGACTTCGCCAAAATAGAGGCGGACCAGATGGAAGTGGTGTACGCCGCCACCCCTATCCGCCCCCTGCTGCAACAGGTGCACAGCCTGTATGCCCAGGCGGCCGAACGCAAGGGTCTGAGGATGGAGCTGGAGATGGACGACGCGCTGGCCGGCGCGCTGCGGGTCGACCCCCTGCGCCTGCGCCAGGTGCTGCAGAACTTCCTCAGCAACGCGGTGAAATTCACGGCCACCGGCAGCGTGAAGCTTCGCGCCGCGGTGGAAGCCGACGACGGCCGCCGCCAGCGGCTGCGCTTCGACGTGACGGATACCGGCATCGGCATGGACCGCGACCAGCTGGCCCGGCTGTTCCAGCCCTTCACCCAGGCAGAGTCCGATACCGCCCGGCATTACGGCGGAGCCGGCCTGGGACTCAGCATCAGCCGCCGCCTGGCGACGCTGATGGGCGGCGCGGTGGAGCTGCAGAGCGAGCTCGGCCTCGGAACCTGCGCGTCGCTGCTACTTTCGGCGGACATCGCCGACGCGGCCGACATCCAGCCTACGCTGCCGCCCGCCCCCCGCGCCGTGGCCGCCCACGACGCGCCCCCCGCCGTGCTGCTGGTCGAGGACAACCCCACCAATCTCAAGCTGGCGAAACTGCAGCTGGAAAAGCTGGGCTACCGCGTCGAATGCGCCGAAGACGGCGCCCAGGCCTTCGAGAAATGGCAACGCGGCCGTTACCAGCTGCTGTTGACCGACTGCCAGATGCCCAATGTGGACGGTTACCAGCTCTCCCGGCTGGTCCGCTCCTACGAGGCCGGCAATCCCCACCGGCCCCGCATCCCCATCATCGCCTGCACCGCCAACTCCGGCGAGGCGGAGCAGGAGGCGACGGCGGCGGCCGGCATGGATGGCTACCTGCTCAAACCGCTGGCGTTGTCGGAACTGGCCGAGATGCTGGAAAGCAAGCTGTACCCGCCATCCGCCGAGCGCCCCGCGCCGCCGTTGCCCGCCCATGCGCCGCCGGTGAACCTGGCTACGCTCAGCCTCAGCTGCGAAGGCAACCGCAAACTGGAAAACCGGCTGTTGACCGAGTTCCTGCTCAACGCCAGGCATGACATCGCCCGCATGCGCGCCGCGATCGCCAGCGGCAATCTGCAGCACCTGCGCGCCATATCCGACGGTCTGCGCGACAGCGCCGCGATTGTCGGCGCCGGCTTGATTTCCACTATGGCCGCACTGATGGCGCAGGCTACCCGGGAGGGACAAATGGACAGCGCGCCCAGGCTGCTGCTTTTGCTGGAAGGATGCTGCCGAGAGCTGGAGCAATGGTTGACCCAGCGCGAGGAAAGCGGCAGCCTGAGTCCAGGCTGAACCGGAGCGAGCGGAACATGAAAGCGGACATGAAGGTCAGACGCCTGCTGGACAGCATCATCATCCGCCTGCTGGCGCTGTCTCTGGCCATCATGATCATCGGCGTGCTGTCGCGCTACTACACGCTGGGTTCCTTCCTGAGGCAGGACCTGGGCCAGGTCGTGTCCGAGCAGCAGCTGGCGCTGGCGGGCTACGTCGCCCACGACATCGACGACAAGATCAACCAGCGCAAGGCGCTGCTGTCGCGCCTGGCCACCGCGCTTCCGCCCGAGCTGCTGGACAACCCGGACGCCCTGCGCGCCTGGTTGAAGGAGCGCTATCAATATCAGCCGCTGTTCACCATCGGCCTGTTCGTGGTGCGCCCCGACGGCCGCGCGATCGCCGACTACCCGGTGGTGCCGCACCGCATGCAGGTCAACTACGGCGACCGCGACTATATCCAGCAGTCGCTCGCCGGCCAGTTCTACATCGGCAAGGCGGTCACCGGCCGCAGTTCGGGCGTCCCGGTGCTGCCGATGTCGGCCCCGATACGGATCGGCGGCGAAGTGCCGGCCGTGCTGGTGGGCGTCACCGCCATCTCCGCGCCGGGCTTTCTCGACCTGCTGCAGCAGTCGCGGATCGGCGATCACCGCGACAGCTTCCTGCTGGTTTCCCCGCGTGACCGCCAGATCATCGCCGCCTCGCAAAGCGAGCTGACGCTGCAATCCACTCCGGCGCCGGGGCAGAACCCGCTATACGACCAGGCGATGGCCGGCTATCGAGGCGCCGCCGTGGCCGCCACGCCGCAAGGCGAGGAGGAAGTGCGCGCCGTGGTCCAGGTGCCGAGCACCGGCTGGTTCCTCGTGGCCCGCCTGCCCGGCAGCGAGGCTTTCGCCACCGTGGCGCGGGTACAAAACTTCACCCTGCGCCAGGCGCTGATCGCCTTCCTCGTGTTTTCGGTGCTGGCCTGCGGCGGCATGTACATCGTGCTGCGTCCGCTGTTCCGCGCCGCGCGGCACGCCGACAGGATGACCAGGGGGGAGTTGCCGCTGGAGCCGCTGCCGATACGCCGCAAGGACGAAGTCGGCCATCTGATCGCCGCCTTCAACCGCCTGCTGCGCAAGCTGGAGGACAAGCAGACCGAGCTGGCGCAGATGGCCCATCACGATGCCTTGACCGGCCTGCCCAACCGCTCTTTGCTGTCCGACCGGCTGCACGTCGCGCTGGCCCAGGCCCAGCGCCGCGACACCCGCTTGGCGCTGCTGTTCATGGACCTGGACAGCTTCAAGCTGATCAACGACAGCCTCGGCCACAAGGCGGGCGACAAGGTGCTGTGGCAGGCGGCCCAGCGCCTGTCCGGCATCGTCAGGCAAAGCGACACGCTGGCGCGGATAGGAGGCGACGAATTCGTGCTGCTCATCAGCGATCTGGACGACAAGGCCGAGGACGTCGCCCGCACCGTGGCCAACAAATGCCTGGAGGCCTTCAATGTCCCCTTCCTGGTCTCCGGCACCGCCTGCCAGCTGGGCATTTCGATCGGCATCGCCATCGGCGACGGCTACAGCAGCGCGGACAGCTTGCTGCAAGCGGCCGACCAGGCGATGTACCGCGTCAAGAAAACCGGCAGCAGCGGCAGCGCCACCATCTGCCTCTAGCGCGGCGGGCCATCCGCACGCGCCAGGCTCGCCGGCTATGATGACATATCGCCCACGCAGCTCCGACCAACGGTTTTCCGCATCGAGAGGCGCACCTGATGAGCTTGTTGCAATCGATCAAAGTCGGCCCGCGCCTGAGCGCATCCTTCGCGGCGCTGCTGGCCATCCTGCTCGCCATCTCGGCCAGCGTCTGGAGCGGCCTCTCCCATATCGAGCAGTCGGCCCAGGCCATCGTCAACGACGATGCCAGCAAACAGCAGGCGGCGGCCGAATTGGATAGGCACTCGCAAAACGCTGCCTTGCTGCTGCTGCAAATCATCGCCACGCCGGAGCGGAAACAACGCGAACCCCTGTACGCGTCGATGGACGACGCCAACCGCCGCGCCGGCGACGTCATGCAGCGCCTGAAGGCCCTGCCCTGGAACGCCGGGCAGGCCGGCTCGCTGCAAAGACTGGCCGAACTGCGCGCCGCCTACGCCAAGGCCTTCTCCGACACCGTGGACCTGGTGGAGGCCAATGACCCGGAGGCGCTGGCCAAACAGTACGGCGGACAGACCCGCCCGGCGCTGCAGGCGCTGCTGGCGGCCACCGCCGAACTGTCGGCCGCCCAACAGCAGCACATGAATGCGGAAATGGGCAGCGTGCTGGCGCTGATGAGCGCCACCCGCAGCCTGCTGCTTGCCTGCAGCGCCGCCGCGGTATTGATCGGCCTGCTGCTGGCATGGCGCGTCACCCGCAGCATCACCCGGCCGCTGGAGCACAGCGTGGCGGTGCTGGACGCGATGGCCCAGGGCGATCTGCGCAGCCGGGTCCAGGCCGACGGCAAGGACGAGACTGCGCAGATGCTGCGGAGAATGAACGCGATGCAAGCCGAACTGGCCGCCTTGGTGCGCGAAATGCGCGCCAGCGGCGACATGGTGGCCTCCGCCGCCGCCTCCACCGACGGCAGCGCGTCGGAAGTGGCGGGCAGCGTGGAAAAGCAGCAGACGGAAATCCACCAGATCAACGGGCTTGTGGGCGCCTTCTCGGCCAAGCTGGATCGCGCGGCCGCCACCGCCAGCCAGGCTCAGCGCCAGGCCAGGAATGCAGCGGAGCTGGCCGACAACGGCCAGCAGCTGATCGAGACCGCCTCGCGCGAGATCGGCCTGATCGCCGGCCAGATCCGCGGCAGCGCCGAATCGGTGGACGCGCTGCGCCAACGCGCCAATTCGATGCACGGCATGATAGAGGCCGTCACCGACATTGCCGAGCAGACCAATATGCTGGCGCTGAACGCGGCGATTGAAGCCGCCCGCGCCGGCGAGATGGGCCGCGGCTTCGCCGTGGTGGCCGACGAAGTGCGCAATCTTGCCGCCCGCACCGCCCGGGCGACCCGGGAAATCAACGACGTGATCAGCGCCATGGATGCGCAGACCTCGGACGCGATGGGGCGCATCGAGCAGGGCCAGCGCGAAATGGCCCGCGGCGTGGCGCTGATAGGCGAAATCGTGGAGCCCTTGACCGAATTGAAACGCGGCGCCACCGCCACGGTGGGCGAATTGGACCGGCTGGCGACCGACATCGCCGAACAGGTGAGGGAAAGCCAGTCCATCGCCGACAGCGTATCAGCCATCGCCGAGTCCGCGGATGAAAGCCTCAAGGCCAGCCAGGACGCCAGCCGCAACAGCGGCAAGCTGCGGGAGGTGAGCGCCGCATTGCAGGCGCAGATGCGGCGTTTCGCGGTGGACAATTAAATCTGGCCGGCGCTCTGGACATATCAGCCGCCGCCGCGGAAACGAAACAGGGCGGCAACCATCAGCTTACCGCCCTGTTGCGTTGCGGTTCAGGCTCGCTTCTCGGCAAACCGCTTACAACGGCTGGATCTATGAAAGGGCTCCTGATGCAGAGGGAGTCAACTTTGGTCCGTCATGCGCGCCGCGGCGCGGACGGCCCTTGGCACCGCAGAGAAGCGCTCGAAGCTCCATAGCCGAAAACCACTCTTTGGGTCAGACTGAAAGAAAATGCCGGCGCCTCTCCCCTCTTTGGACTAACAGACACGCCGTCCTCCCCGCAACCAGCGCAGCAATGTATCGCCTGCCTGCGCCAACGCGCCATCGTTGACCAGCACCTCGCAGCCGGCAGGCGGGGCGAAAGACGCCGCCTCCGCCAGTCGGCGCTCGATCACCTCCCCGCACTCCCGGGCACGCTGCCGCAGCCGCACCGCCAATACCTCGGGACTGGCGGTGATCCACAGCGGACGCAGCGTGGGGAAGCGCGCCATCGCCAGCGGCAGGCTGGAGCGCGAGCCGTTGACCACCACGTCCATTCCCTGTCCAAGCCATAATTCCGTCTCCACGCCCAGCCCATAGGCCAGCCCGTGCCGCCGCCAGACCAGCGCGAAACAACCGCCCGCCTCGCGCGCGTCGAACTCCTCCCTGCTCAAGGCCACATGGTTTTCGCCGCCAGCGTCGGCCGGCCGGGTGATGTAGCGGTGGGCGAACATCACGCCGCCGGGCAGCCGCTGCCGCGCATACGCCAGCAGGCTGTCCTTGCCGGCGCCGGAGGGGCCCATCACATACCACAGCGTGCCGGTTTTATCTGCCATGGCGCGCCACCTCGCCATTGAAACCGCAGTAAGCCAGATAGCGGAACGGCCCGCCCTGCTCGCGTTCGACGAACAGCGTCACGCCGGCCACCGCCACCTGCTGCAGCAGCCCGGCGAAATGGCGGCGCGCGCCGCGCTCGATCAGGACCGCGGCCGCCGACTCCCGGTCCAGGCGATCCGAAAGCGTCAAATGGAAGCGAAATTGCTCGAACACATAGGGATAGCCCCAGCGGCGATACAGCGCTTGCTGCCGCGGATCCAGCCCCTCTCTCGGCCTCAAGGGCGCATGTCTATCCGCCAGGCCCTCCAGCGACACCGAGCAGGCGGCGGCCAGCTCATCCAGCTCGGCGCAGGGCCCGGCGGGCCGCAAGGCCAGAAAATCGCCCAGCCAGCCCACTTGCAGACTCAAGGCGAACGGCTGAAACCTCCGCGCCAGCATGCTGGTCTGAAGAAGCAGGGCATCCTCGCCGACTCCGGGCCTCAAGGCGAACGGCGCCTTCAGCGTGGCATGCCAGCCGTAGCGGGCCGCTTCGCGGGTGAGGCCGGCAAGCTCGCCGGCCTCGACGCCCTCCACGTCGGGCCGCGGCAGCTGGGCGCCGCCGGCGGCGTCATACCCCAGCCATTCGCAGCCGGCGCGCCACAATGCGGAATCTGGTCGGGGCGCGTAATAGGCGGCATAGCGCATCATTCCTGCTCCATCACCAATTGCACCAGGTCGCCGTTGAAGCAGGTGACGCCGTACTGCACCGGCCGGCCCTCGCCGTCGACGTTCAGCGACTTCACGTGCAGCACCGGCCGGTTCTTGGGGATCCCCAGATAGTCCACCGTCTCCGCGTCCGGCAGCCGCGCAGTGACGCGGGTGAAGCGGCGGGTGTAGTCGGCCACGCCGCAGTCGTCCAGCGCGCGCGTCACAGAGCGGTGGCGCAGATAGGCGTCCGGCAGACCGGGCAGCCGCGCCGCCGGGAAAAACATCGTCGCATAATCCACCACCCGGTTTTCCACCTTGCTCAATACCTTGATGCGGAACAGGGTGTCGCCCACCGCCACCTGCAGCAGTCCCGCCAGTTCGGCGTTGGCCGGCATCGTGTCGCTTTGCAGAATGTCGATGTCCGAGCTGAGATTCTGCCGCGCCATGTTCTGTGAAAAGCGGGTGCGCTTGCTGATCGCGTAGTCGATCGCGTTGTCCTGGACGAAAGTGCCCCGTCCTTGCTCCACGCGCAGCAGGCCGCGCTCCACCAGCGTGGCCACCGCGCGGCGTATCGTGTGGCGGTTGACGCCGAACCTGTCCGCCAGTTGCAGCTCGGTGGGCAGTTGCTGGCCCGCATGCAGCGCGCCGGCGGCGATGTCGGCCGCCAGCGTTTCCTCGATCTGTCGCCACACGGCGACGCCGGAACCCCTCTCTATCATGCTGCCTCCCTGTCTTTATAAAGATCCATGCCCGCCTTGAAAACGTCACAAAAACTTCATCGCCGCATGCTGTTAATTCATTCCATGCAGCCATTATCATGGATACGTCTATACGTTTATATGAATTTTTCTTGAACCATGAGGCACACGATGGACACCTCCACCCGACAGCGCTGCTTATCGGTGCTGGCCAACAGCCCGCTCGAACGGCTGCAGGAACTGCTGCCGCCGGCCCTGCCCTCCTGCACGCGCTGGCTGCGCCGCGCCGAAACCGGCCTGATGATGCTGCAGGGCCGAAGCGGCGGCGCCGGCGCCCGCTTCAACCTGGGCGAGATCAGCGTCAGCCGGGCCAGCTGCCAGATCGGCCAGCATGTCGGACACGGCTGGGTGCGCGGCGGCGACGGCCGCCATGCCGAGTTGATCGCCCAGGCCGACGCGCTGCTGCAAGACCCCGCCCTCCACGACTCGCTGATGCGCGCATGGATCGCTCCGCTGGAAACCGAACTGGCCGAGCGCCGCGCAGCCCGCTCTCGGGAAGCCGCCGCCAGCAAGGTCGAGTTTTTCACCATGGTCCGGGGGGCGTGAGATGCTGACAGGTTTTTCCCAGCCAGTGGAAGCGGCCCAAAGCATTTTCCGCGCAGTCCTAAGCGCGATGGCCGAACCCTTGCTGCCGCGCGCGCTGCCGGCACTGCCGCCGGCCCTGCCGGGGCTGAAGGCCGCCACCGCCGCGCTGCTCTACACGCTGGCCGATCAGGACGTGCGCGTCTGGCTGCCGGCGCTGCCGGACGACACCGTCGCCAGCCTGCGCTTCCACACCGGCATGCGCGTGACCGATCGGCCGGAGGAAGCCGACTTCATCGTGATCGCCGCCGGATCGCCGCTGCCGGACCTGATGCGCCTGAAAGCCGGCAGCGCCGAATATCCAGACCGCTCCGCCACGCTGTTGCTCGAAGCGGACGGTTTCACTCAGCAGCAGGTCGAAGGCAGCGGCCCCGGCTTCGCCGCGCCGCGCCGCTTCGGCGCCGACGGACTGCCTGCAAGCTTCTGGCGCGAATGGCAACACAACCGCGCCCGCTTCCCGCTCGGCGTGGACGCCGTGCTGATTACCGACACCCACATCGCCGGCCTGCCGCGCAGCGTCCGCCTCCGGGAGGGTTGAGATGTATGTAGCCGTCAAAGGCGGGGAAACCGCCATCGCCCGCTCCTGGGACCTGCTGGCCGCCGCCCGCCGCGGCGACGAGGCCGCGCCGGAGCTGAGCATCGCTCAAATCCGCCAGCAGCTGCGCCTGGCCGTGGCCCGCGTGATGCAGGAAGGCTCGCTGTACGATGAAGAGCTGGCCGCGCTGGCGCTGAAACAGGCCAGCGGCGACAGCATCGAAGCCGTATTCCTGCTGCGCGCCTTCCGCACCACGCTGCCGCGCTTCGGCCAGACGCGGCCGCTTAACACCGCCGCGATGCGGGTGCGCCGCCGCGTGTCCGGCACCTTCAAGGACGTGCCGGGCGGGCAGATTCTCGGCCCCACCGCCGATTACACCCAGCGCCTGCTGGATTTCAGCCTGATGGAAGCGGCGCAAAAGATGGAACTGGAACAGGCCGCCGCGCCGCTGCCGGATGCGCTGCCCGGCGTGCTGCGGCTGCTGGACCGCGAGGGCTTGATCGAGGCCGACCTGCCGCCCAACGGCGATCCGGAGCCGGTGGACCTGACCCGCGAGCCGCTGATGTTCCCCGCCGGCCGCCCGGCGCGGCTGCAGAACTTGGCGCGCGGCGACGAGGGCTGGCTATTGGGCCTCGCCTACTCCACCCAGCGCGGCTACGCCGAGAGCCACCCCTTCGCCGGCGAGATCCGCATGGGCGAAGTCAGCGTGATGGTTTGCCCGGAAGAGCTGGGCTTCGAGATCGACATCGGCGAGATCACGCTGACCGAATGCCAGATGATCAATCAGTTCGCCGGCAGCAAGACCGCGCCGCCGCAATTCACCCGCGGCTACGGCCTGAGCTTCGGCGAGGCCGAGCGCAAGGCGATGGCGATGGCGCTGGTGGACCGCAGCCTGCGCGCCGAGGAGCTGGGCGAAACCGCCCACGCCCCGGCGCAGCAGGCCGAGTTCGCGCTGTGCCACAGCGACAATGTCGAGGCCTCCGGCTTCGTTCAACACCTGAAACTGCCGCATTACGTGGACTTCCAGGCCGAGCTGGCGCTGATCCGCCAGCTGCGCGCCGACGCCGCCCAGGAGAAGACTGATGACTAAGGCCCGCGACGATCGCTACAACTTCGGCTTCCTCGACGAGAACACCAAGCGCATGCTGCGCCGCAGCCTGCTCAAGGCGGTGGCGATCCCCGGCTACCAGGTGCCGTTCGGCAGCCGCGAAATGCCGCTGCCCTACGGCTGGGGCACCGGCGGCATCCAGCTGACGGCCAGCGTGATCGGCCGCGACGACGTACTCAAGGTCATCGACCAGGGCGCCGACGACACCACCAACGCCGTCAACATCCGCCGCTTCTTCGGCCGCGTGGCCGGCGTCGCCACCACCACTCGCACCGCCGACGCGACGCTGATCCAGACCCGCCATCGCATCCCGGAAACGCCGCTGAAACCCGGCCAAATCCTGATCTTCCAGGTGCCGGAGCCGGAACCGCTGCGCACGCTGGAGGCCAGCGAGGTGGAAACCCGCAAGCTGCACGCGCACCAGGAATACGGCCTGATGCACGTCAAGCTGTACGAGGACATCGCCCGCTTCGGCCACATCGCCACCAGCTACGACTACCCGGTGATGGTGAACGACAGGTATCTGGCCTCGCCGTCGCCGATTCCGAAATTCGACAACCCCAAGCTCGACATGAACCCGGCCCTGCTGCTGTTCGGCGCCGGCCGCGAAAAGCGGCTGTACGCGATTCCGCCCTACACCAAGGTGGAAAGCCTGGCCTTCGACGACCACCCGTTCGAAATCCAGAGCTGGCAGCAAGGCTGCGCGATTTGCGGTTCGCACGACAGCTATCTGGACGAAATCGTCATCGACGACGCCGGCAGCCGGATGTTTGTCTGCTCGGACACCGACTACTGCCAGCGGGAGAAACAAGCATGATGGCGCCCATCCTCACCGTGAGCGGGCTGAGCAAGGACTACGGCAACGGCCAGGGCTGCTTCGACGTCAATTTCCAGCTGTATCCGGGCGAGGTGCTGTGCATCGTCGGCGAATCCGGCTCCGGCAAATCCACGCTCTTGTCCACCCTGGCCGGCCGCCTGGCCGCCGACGCCGGCAGCGCGCGCTTCGCCGACCGCGACGGCGCCACGCATGAGCTAACCTGCCTGCCGGAGGCCGAGCGCCGCCGGCTGGCGCGCAGCGAATGGGGCTTCGTCACCCAGCACGCCCGCGACGGCCTGCGCATGGGCGTCTCCGCCGGCGCCAACGTCAGCGAACGGCTGATGGCGCTGGGCCAGCGCCATTACGGCCGGCTGCGGCAGACCGCCGGCGATTGGCTGGAAAAAGTGGAGATAGACCGCGCGCGGCTGGACGACAAGCCGTCCGCCTTCTCCGGCGGCATGCAGCAGCGGCTGCAGATCGCCCGCAATCTGGTGACGCAGCCGCGGCTGGTGTTCATGGACGAGCCCACCGGCGGCCTGGACGTGTCGGTGCAGGCGCGCTTCCTGGACCTGACCCGCCGCCTGGTGCGCGACGCCGGCATCGCCGTCATCATGGTGACGCACGATCTGGGCGTGGCGCGGCTGCTGGCGCAGCGCACGCTGGTGATGCAGCAGGGGCGCGTGGTGGAGGCCGGCCTCACCGACCAGATCCTCGACGACCCGCAGCACCCGTACAGCCAGTTGCTGGTGTCTTCCATCCTGCAGGCCTGAAATCATGAATCTATTGATAGACGCGCAAAATCTGAGCAAGACCTTCACCCTGCATCAACAGGGCGGGCTGCGGCTGCCGGTGCTGACCGAGGTCTCGCTGCAGGCGGCCGCCGGCGAATGCGTGGCGCTGGCCGGCCCGTCCGGCGCCGGCAAGAGCACCTTGCTGAAAGCGCTGTACGCCAATTATCTAGTCGAAAACGGCCGCGTCGGCGTGCTTCACCAGGGCGCATGGGTGGACATGGCGCGCGCGCTGCCGCATGAAATCGCCGCCGTACGCCGCCATACCTTGGGCTACGTCAGCCAGTTCCTGCGCGTGATCCCGCGCGTGTCGGCGCTGGACATCGTCACGGAGCCGCTGCGCGAATGGGGGGCCGCCGACGCCGAAGCCAGGCTGGCCGCCGGCGAATGGCTGGCGCGGCTGAACATCGCCGAGCGGCTGTGGAGCCTGCCGCCGGCCACCTTCTCCGGCGGAGAGCAGCAGCGCGTCAACATCGCGCGCGGCATGATCGCGCCGCGGCCCATCCTGCTGCTGGACGAGCCGACCGCCTCGCTGGACGCCGCCAACCGCGAGGTGGTGGTCCAGCTGATGCGCGAGGCGCTGGCCCGCCGCGCGGCGCTGATCGGCATCTTCCACGACGCGCCCACCCGCGACGCCATCGCCACCCGCGTGTTCCAGGTTCCCCTGGCGCGACAAACGGAAACCGCAGCATGAAACAGATTTTGAACCACGCCCGCATCGTGCTGGCCGACCGCGTCATCGACAACGGCGCGCTGGAAATCAACGACGGCCGGATCGCCGCGATACACGAACACGCCCTGCCCGATGGAGAGGATTTGGCCGGCGCCCTGCTGCTGCCCGGCTTGGTGGAGATCCACACCGACAATCTGGAAAAACACCTGATGCCGCGCAACGGCGTGCTGTGGCCGATTTTGCCGGCGGTGATCACCCACGACGCCCAGTGCGTGGCCGCCGGCATCACCACGGTGCTGGACGCGCTGGCGGTGGGCGATCTGGAGGGCGAAAGCGTGCGGCTGGACACACTGCACAGTTCGTTCGACGCCATCAACCAGGGAATGCGCGAAGGCGCGCTGCGCGCCGACCACTTTTTCCATCTGCGCTGCGAGCTGGCCTATCCGGGATTGCTGGACGAGCTGGAAGCGCTGATCGCCCACCCGGCGGTGAAGCTGGTATCGGTGATGGACCACACGCCGGGCCAGCGCCAGTACCGCGACCTGGAGCAGTACAAGAAGTACTACGGCAAGAAGAAAGTGGGCTGGAACGAAGACACCTTTCTCGCCGCGGTGGCCGAACGCAAAACCAAGCAGGCGCAATACGCTGGCCGCCACAAACAGGCGGTAGTGGAGCTGGCGCAGGCGCGCGGCATCGCGCTGGCCAGCCATGACGACACCGACGAGGCGCATATCGAGGAGGCGCTGCGCGACGGCGTGGCGATCTCGGAATTCCCCACCACGCGGGAAGCCGCCGCAGCAGCGAAACGACACGGCCTCGCCACCGTGATGGGCGCACCCAATGTGGTGCGCGGCGGCTCCCACTCCGGCAATGTGGCGGCGCTGGAGCTGGCTCGCCATGACTTGCTGGACATCCTGTCGTCCGACTACGTGCCCGCCAGCCTGCTGCACGGCGCCTGGCTGCTGCACGCGCAGGCGGGCTGGAGCCTGCCGCGCGCCGTCGCCGCCGTCAGCCTGAACCCGGCGCACTCGGTGGGCCTGGCCGATCGCGGCGACATCGCCGTCGGCCAGCGCGCCGATCTGGTGGCCATGATCGTTCATGGCGACGTGCCGCTGGTGCGGCAAGTCTGGAACAGCGGCAGGAGGGTATTCTGATGCGACAAGCGATCGCCACGTTGCAACAACTGTACCGCGAGCACGGCGCGCGCCATTACGGCGAGGCCGTCAGCCAGTTCGACCACGCGATCCAGGCCGCCACGCTGGCGCGCGACGCCGGCTGCGACGATGAACTGACGCTGGCCGCCTTCCTGCACGACGTCGGCCACCTGCTGGAGCACGACGGCGCTCAGGCCATGGGCGGCTACGGCGTGATGGCCCACGACAAGCTGGCGCGGGATTACTTGCTGCAGCAGGGTTTCTCGCCCCGGCTGGCGCGGCTGGTCGGCATGCACGTCGAAGCCAAGCGCTACCTGTGCTCGGTCGATCCGGCGTATCTGGCGGCGCTGTCGCCGGCCAGCGCCGCCACGCTGGGCTACCAGGGCGGACCGATGCGCGCGGACGAGGCCGACGCGTTCTCGCGGCTGCCGGACCTGGCCGACATCCTGGCGCTGAGGAGGCTGGACGAGGCGGCCAAAGACGGCGGCTGGAGCCTGGACGCGGCCGATTGGGTGTGGCCGCTGATGGCGGCGCACCTGGGCAGCCAGCGTCCCGCCGCTTGGCCCGCTTGAAGCCTCACCATGCCAGCGGCCCCTTCTCGCCGTTGGCGTGCTCGCCGTAATACAAGGACGGCAAGAAGCGCGCCAGGCTGCTGAACTCGTTGTAACAATGCTGCATCAGCCCTAAACCCAACTCGTTCGGCACCGGCGACTCCCCGCCCAGCACAAAGCGGCTGCGCAGCACCGCGCCTTGCGGCTTGTCGCGCACCAGGTGGATCATTTCGCCATCCTGCGGATCGCCGTCGGCCGCCAAGCGCGGCTCGTCGCCGAAAGCGATCCGGGCGCACACCAGCCCGGACACCGCCTGCTGGCGTCTTGCCTGCGCCAGCGCGTCGGCCGAGAAAAAATCTGCCGGCTCGTGAAACTTCAGCGCCGCCGTCACCGGCGGAAAGTCGCCCAGCGACTCCTCCGCGCGCACGCAAGCGCCGACATAGCTCTCGCCTCGCCGCCATTGCTTATCCCAGCCATGCATCCGGTGATGGTCGTGCGGATGCCACCAGCGGATGTGCTGGGTGGTCTCGAAAAATTTGAACCACCACTCCAGCATCCTGCCGGCGCAGCCTGGCAGCTCGGTTCTCACCGCCACCAGCAGGCGGCCGTCGTCCAGCCGGCGGATGCCGGTTTCCAGCGGCAGCGGGCGCGGCGACAGCAGCTCGTCATGGCTGGATATCCGATTCTGAGCGTTCACAGTAAACTCCTTGTCGTTGGAGCGCCTGGTCCGACCCTAGGCGCGCAATTTAAGAAACGATATACGTTTCCATATTCAAGCAACATGAGAAGCCATGTCAAGCGCATCTGATCTTTCACCCATCCCCCTTTCCCGGCCGCGCGGCCGCCCGGCCGTTCCGGAACAGGACTTGCGCCGCCAGGTGTTGCAAGCCGCGACCGAGCTGCTGCTGGAAGATGGCTACCGGGCCCTGAGCATAGAAGCGGTGGCCAAGCGCGCCGGCGTGGCCAAGAAGACGGTGTATCGTTTCGCCGACAATCGGGAACGGCTGCTGGCGGCCATCGTAGACGACTGGACGGCGGGGCTGGCCGGCGCGGTGGCCATGCCGCAGGACGAGGGGCAGGATTTGCCGCAAGCGCTGGAAGCGCTGCTGCTGGCACTCGCCGAACGGGTGCTGTCGGCGGAGGCGGTGGGCATGTTCAAGCTGCTGATCAACGACTTTCCCGGCCGCGAGCAGGCCTTGGCGACCTATGCCGGACACGGCGTCCGCCACAGCGCGTCGCTGCTGGCGAACTGGCTGGCCGAGCGGCAGCGCCGCGGCCTGCTGAGGATGGACGATCCGGCCACCTGCGCCGAGTTGCTGCTGGCGATGGCCATCGCCGAACCATTGCGGCAGATGGCGCTAGGCCTGGCCGCCCCCGGCGTCGACGCCGCCCTGCGCGCCCGCGTCCGGGCCGCCGCGCGCCTGTGCTACGAGGGAATGCGCCCGGCAAGCTAGCCGGTGGCGATCGCTGCCGCCATCGCGCCGAACATCGCCGGCGTCGCCTCGAAGGAGAAGGTATCGCCGCGCGCGGCATTGCGCTGCCGCGCCCGCAGACGGCGGGGTCAGCGCTTGAACAGCGCCATGCCTTCCGACCGCGGCGCGGTCGGCTCGAAACCGAACTGGGCGTACAAATGTTTGGCGTCGCCGTCGGCGATCAAGCTGACGTAGGCGCTAACCGGCAGCTCGCGGTCGATGTGGCCGCGAATGGCCGCCATGATGCGCTTGCCCAGCCCCCGGCCCTGATGCGCCGGCAACACGGCGATATCGACCACCTGGTAGAAACTGCCGCCGTCGCCGATCAAGCGGCCCATGCCGACGGTTTCTCCGGCATGGCGCAGCTGCACCGCGAACAGCGTGCCGGCCAGCCCGCGGCGGGCGGCCTCCTCGGTCTTGGGGCTGAGGCCGGACTCGGCCCGCAAGCGGCGGTAGGTGTCGACATCCGGCGTCGCTTCGATCAAGGCGTAATCGCCGCCGCCTGAGGTCGGGCCGGGAAGGACGGCGGGAGATGAGAAGAATAATGGACGCTGCATCAACACTTCGTCCAGGCTGCGGCCATCCAGCATGACCGCGCCGGGTATCAGGCCCACGCGGCGGAAGCCGAACGACTGGTACATCGCCTTGGCCGGCGCGTTGTCCGCATGCACCGCCAACTCCAGCGACACCAGCCCGGGCAGCTTGGCGGCCTGGTCCAGCAGCGCCTGCATCAGGCCGCGCGCCACCCCCTTGCCGCGGCACTCCGGCCGGGTGAACACGCCCTGCACCGTCGCGCGATGGCGGACTCTGGCCCGGACATCGCGCCGCAGCGCGGCGACGCCGACCAGTTCCCCGCCGCTGAAAGCCCCCAGCGTCCGCTGCGCGTCGCCTGGCTCGATCTGACTCTGGACGGCCTCCCGGCTCAGCGCGGCGATTTCGGCGGCATCGGCGTGGATGGACGCCGGATCGTGGCTGGCCGCCGCGACGCGGATCGCCTGGTAGGCATCGGCGTCGGCGGCGCTCAACAGACGGATCGACAGCCCGCCGTTCACCGCAGCAAGCGCCATGCTACTTCGCCGCCACGTCGCCGTTTGCGCAGGTGAAGCTGCTGTAGCTGACCGACTTGACCTTGCCCTGGCCGCAAGTCTTCAGCGCCTGGTCGGTCATCCGCTGCAGCTGGGCCGCGTCGCGGTAGCCGTCGGTGTTGCCGATCACGCAGGCGGACAAACCCAATGCGCACATCGTCGCCAATGCCAGTTGTTTCATTGTTCACCCTTTTGGATACGCACTCGACCGAACGATCGAAAATGCCAATATCCTAACAGGCGATATTGGACAAATCCACTTCCCGCGCCGCTCGCTGCCGCTTCAACCGTTCCGACAGCAGCGGCCCCGAACAGTGCTCCGCGCCCATCCGCTGCGCCAGGCCCAGCATGTTCTGGCAGACGATGTCCTCCACCGCCAGCGCGAAGCCCTGCTCCACCAGCTGCGGCGCCAGCAACAGCAACTGGTCGCGCACGCGGGGATACATCACCGCGCGGCTCATGAAGCGCGGCGCCAGCGCCAGGCCGTCCGGCTCCAGCCGCCATAGCCTCAGCAAGTCCTGCCCTCCGGCGCCGAAATCGCCCAACCCCAGCCGATGGCCGTGCTGGCGGTAGCGCCGCAGCAACGACAAGCCCAGATCGCTGGTGCGCTCGTCCAGGAACAGCAGCATCTGCGCCTGGTTGGCCGGAAACTCCAGCGTTTCCAGCAGGCGGGCGGTGAAATCGACGATGCGGTCGCTGTAGGCGTGGCAGATGCGCGGGTCGACGTCTATCCGCAGCGGCAGGTGGCGGCCATTGCGCCCCAGGTGGTTGAGCACGTGCAGCACGCGGATCAGCTTGAGCAGCGCCACCGCCTTGGTTTCGCCGTAATTCATCGCGAACAGCCAATTGGCCGGCAGCGCCTGGCCGAACTGGCCGAAGATGCGCAGCCGCGCCGCGTATTGCAGCAACTGGCAGCGGCCGTCTCGCACACGAGCCTGCGGAATGAAGCTGCTGCACAGCCACCAGCCGTCGAAGCTGGCGAAGATTTCCTGTTCGTTCCACTGCAGCTTCACCTGCACGCCTTCCTGCTGCAGCAACTGCTGACAGGCGGCCAGCATCGCGGGCGTGAAGCCGGCCGGCAGGGTTTTGGCGGGCTTGAATCGTTTCATGACCGGACCCCGGGTAGTGGAATTGGCGCAACTATAGTCCCGGCCGTGACAAGGTCATATACGATTTGCCGATAAGCCTATCTGTTTTTCCGGAATGCCGGCCTTTGCCGTATTTTCGATATCGATTGCAGATTTTCTTGTTTCCCGCCGCCATCCGGCCCCGCCTACAGTGCCCTCTATCGAAACATTCACCATCACGGGAAACAAGACCATGCGCCCCCTGCACCGCCTCGCCATCGCCCTGTTGCTCGCCGGCAGCGCCTCCGCCTTCGCCGAGGTCACCCTGCTCAACGTCTCCTACGACCCGACGCGCGAGCTCTACCAGGACTACAACGCCGCCTTCGCCAAATACTGGAAGGCCAAGACCGGCGAGACCGTCGCCGTCAAGCAATCGCACGGCGGTTCCGGCAAGCAGGCGCGCTCGGTGATAGACGGGCTGGAGGCCGATGTGGTGACGCTGGCGCTGGCCTACGACATCGACGAGATCGCCAGCCAGGCCAAGACCATCGCGCCCAACTGGCAACAGCGGCTGCCCAATAACGCGTCGCCGTACTCGTCCACCATCGTGTTCCTGGTACGCAAGGGCAACCCCAAGCACATCAAGGACTGGAACGACCTGGTCAAATCCGGCGTGGAGGTGGTGACGCCGAACCCGAAAACCGGCGGCGGCGCGCGCTGGAACTACCTGGCGGCCTGGGGCTACGCGCTGAAGCAGCCCGGCGGCAACGACGCCAAGGCCAAGGACTTCGTCAAGAAATTGTACGGCAACGTCAAGGTGCTGGACTCGGGCGCGCGCGGCTCGCTGATCACCTTCACCCAGCGCGGCATCGGCGACGTGCTGCTGTCCTGGGAGAACGAAGCCTTCCTGGCAACCAAGGAGCTGGGGCCGGACAAGTTCGACATCGTCACGCCGTCCGTCTCCATCCTGGCCGAACCGCCGGTTAGCGTGGTCGACAAGGTGGCGGACAAGCGCGGCACCCGCAAGGTGGCCGAAGCCTACCTGAGATACCTGTACAGCCCGGAGGGCCAGGCCCTGGCGGCCAAGCACTACTACCGCCCGCGCGATCCGCAGGTGGCGGCCAAATACGCCGGCCAGTTCAGCAAGGTGAAGCTGTTCACCATCGACCAGACTTTCGGCGGCTGGCAGAAGGCGCAGAAGACTCACTTCGCCGACGGCGGCGTGTTCGACCAGATCGTCGCGCGCTGAGGCATGACAGTAACTTCCGGGCTTGAGAAAAGCAGCCACGCATCCGACGCGCCCAGGTCCCTTCTAGCCTGCCGACGGGTGGCAGGCCCGAGGTCTTAAGCGGCTGCATGTTTGAGCCCCGCGACGTTAGCGCGCATCGCTGAGCGAATCCCTACGTGCGAGGTCTTGCCTCGCCCAGTGATGGATTCGCACGCAGAGAGTTCAGCCGCGCCTCGGACCTGACGGGACCCGGCGGGAAGCCGAAGGCCAGGCTTGAGGGTGGCCGGGATATCTGCTTAGGCCGTACCGCCAAGCAAATATCCCCTCCCTGCCCACCGGGCAGCCCCGGCAATCACAACCATCATCCGCGCAGCGGATTCAAAACCAGTCAGATCGTAAACAAACACCTGGACGTCCAATACTCTCCAACCGCCCCCTCCGCCGGACGGTTTTGTTTCGTCCGTCGCCCACTTTGCATAATATCGAATAAGCATTGAAGAAATACTTATTTTCAGAATAAGACCCTCACGGATATCGTTTATTCGGTTATATGAATTGGAATCCACGATGTCAGCGACACTCGCTCCGCCACCCCGCCCGCCCCGCGTCCTGCCCGGCTTCAGCCTGTCGCTGGGCTTCACCGTCAGCTATCTGTCGCTGCTGGTGCTGATTCCGCTGGCCGCGGTGGCCTTGCGCGCCGCCGGCCAGCCGCTGGAAAGCTTCTGGCAGGCCGCCGCTTCGCCGCGGGTGCTGGCGTCCTACCGGCTCAGCTTCGGCATGGCGCTGGCGGCGGCCGCCATCAACAGCGTGTTCGGCCTGCTGCTGGCCTGGTCGCTGACCCGCTACCGCTTTCCCGGCAAGCGGCTGGTGGACGCGCTGGTGGACCTGCCGTTCGCGCTGCCGACAGCGGTGGCCGGTATCGCGCTGACCGCGCTGTACGCCGGCAACGGCTGGCTGGGCCGATACCTGGAGCCGCTGGGCGTCAAGGTGGCTTTTGGCCCGCTGGGCGTGCTGGTGGCGCTGATCTTCATCGGCCTGCCCTTCGTGGTGCGCACGGTGCAGCCGGTGCTGGAAGATCTGGAGTCCGAGCTGGAGGAGGCCGCGGCCTGCCTGGGCGCGCGCCGCTGGCAGATTTTCCGCCACGTGATCCTGCCCACGCTGCAGCCGGCGCTGCTGACCGGCTTCGCGCTGGCCTTCGCCCGCGCGGTCGGCGAGTACGGCTCGGTGATCTTCATCGCCGGCAACGTGCCCATGGTGTCGGAGATCACCCCGCTGATGATCATCAGCAAGCTGGAGCAGTTCGACTACGCCGGCGCCGCCGCCATCGCCAGCGTGATGCTGGCCGCGTCCTTCCTGCTGTTGCTGGCGATCAACGGCCTGCAGTTCTGGAGCGCGCGCCGACACGGCCGCGCGGGAGGCGCCCGATGAGCGCCGCCATCACCCATCCGCGCCCGGCGACAGACAAGGCCGCGCAACTGGAATCCCGCGCCGCCACCCGCGAGTCGCGCGCCGTCAAGTGGACCATCCTGGCGCTGTCGCTGGGCTTTTTCGCCGTGTTCCTGCTGCTGCCGCTGTTCGTCGTGTTCGCCGAGGCGCTGGCCAAGGGCTGGAGCACCTATCTGACCGCGCTGTCCGAGCCCGACGCGCTGGCGGCGGTGAGGCTGACGCTGCTGGCGGCGGCGGTGTCGGTGCCGCTGAACCTGGCCTTCGGCATCGCCGCCGCCTGGGCGGTCACCCGTTTCGACTTCCGCGGCAAGCAGCTGCTGATCACGCTGATCGACCTGCCGTTCTCGGTGTCGCCGGTGGTCGCCGGCCTGATCTTCGTGCTGGTGTTCGGCCAGCAAGGCTGGCTGGGGCCGCGGCTGGCTGAGTACGGCATCAAGATCATTTTCTCGGTGCCCGGCATCGTGCTGGCCACCTTGTTCATCACCGTGCCCTTCGTCGCCCGCGAGCTGATCCCGCTGATGGAGGCCCAGGGCCGCGAGGAGGAGGAAGCCGCGGTGGTGCTGGGCGCGCGCGGCTGGCAGGTGCTGTGGCACGTGACCCTGCCGAATGTGCGCTGGGCGCTGCTGTACGGCGTGATCCTCAGCAACGCGCGGGCGATGGGCGAGTTCGGCGCGGTGTCGGTGGTGTCCGGCCACATCCGCGGCGAAACCAATACCCTGCCTTTGCACGTGGAAATCCTCTACAACGAGTACAATTTCGCCGCGGCCTTCGCCGTGGCGTCCCTGCTGGCCTTGCTGGCCCTGGTCACGCTGGCGCTGAAGAGCTGGGTGGAATGGCGCAGCGTCAAGGAAAACTGAGATGAGCATACAAGTAGAAAACATCCGCAAGGCCTTCGGCGACTTCGTCGCGCTGAACGACATCAGCCTCAACTTCCCCGGCGGCGAGCTGGTGGCGCTGCTGGGCCCGTCCGGGTGCGGGAAAACCACACTGCTGCGCATCATCGCCGGCCTGGAGCAGGCCGACGCCGGCCGCGTGCTGCTGGACGGCCAGGACGCCTCCGCCACCCACGTGCGCGAACGCCAGGTGGGCTTCGTGTTCCAGCACTACGCGCTGTTCCGCCACATGACGGTGTTCGACAACGTCGCCTTCGGCCTCAGGATGAAGCCGCGCCGCGAGCGCCCATCCGAGGCCGAGATCGCGCGCAAGGTGCACGCGCTGCTCGACCTGGTGCAGCTGGACTGGCTGGCCGACCGCCTGCCGGCCCAGCTGTCCGGCGGCCAGCGCCAACGCATCGCCCTGGCCCGCGCGCTGGCGGTGGAGCCGCGCGTGCTACTGCTGGACGAGCCGTTCGGCGCGCTGGACGCCAAGGTGCGCAAGGAGCTGCGCCGCTGGCTGCGCAAATTGCACGACGAGCTGCACATCACCTCCCTCTTCGTCACCCACGACCAGGAAGAGGCGCTGGAAGTGGCGGACCGGGTGGTGCTGATGAACCACGGTAAGGTGGAGCAGATCGGCTCGCCGGCCGAGGTGTATTCCCAGCCGGCCAGCGCCTTCGTCTACGGTTTCCTCGGCAGCGCCAACCGCATCCGCGGCGTCAGCGCGACCGGCGCGGTGGCCGTCGGCGGCCAGACTCTGGCCGCCGACCACCAGCTGCCGCACGGCCAGCCGGTGGAAGCCTTCATCCGCCCGCACGAGCTGGCCATTCTGCCGGAACACGGCGCCGGCCTGCCGGCGCGGGTGCAGCGGGTGCTGACCCTGGGCGGCCTGTCCCGCATCGAACTGGAGGGCCGCGACGAACTGGCCGGCCAATCCTTCGACGCCGAACTGCCGGCCGACGCGCCGCTGCTGGCCGAGCTCGCCGTCGGGCAGGCTGTGCGGCTGCAGGCGCGCGCCGCGCGCGTGTTCGCCGCCGATCCGCAAGGAGGCGAAGCATGAACTTCCAGCAGCTGCGCATCATCCGCGAAACCGTGCGCCAGGGTTTCAACCTGACCGAGGTGGCCAACGCGCTGTTCACCTCGCAGTCCGGCGTCAGCAAGCACATCAAGGACCTGGAGGACGAGCTGGGCGTGGAGCTGTTCATCCGCAAGGGCAAACGCTTCCTCGGCTTGACCGATCCCGGCAAGGAACTGCTGATCATCGTCGAGCGCATGCTGCTGGACGCCGGCAACATCAAGCGCCTGGCGCAGCAGTTCAGCCTGCGCGACGAGGGCCAGCTGACCATCGCCACCACCCACACCCAGGCGCGCTACGCGCTGCCGCAGGTGGTGACCGAGTTCAAGCGCGCCTTCCCACGCGTGCACCTGGTGCTGCACCAGGCCAGCCCGGAGGAGCTGGTGCGGCTGTTGCTGGCCGGCGACGCCGATATCGGCATCGCCACCGAGGCGGTGACCGAAGTGCCGGAACTGGTGTCCTTCCCCTACTACAGCTGGCACCACTGCGTGATCGCCCCGCCCGAGCACCCGCTGCACCGCGAGCCGCTGACGCTGGAGGCGCTGGCCGAGCACCCGATCGTCACCTACCACCACGGTTTCACCGGCCGGGCCAAGATAGACAACACCTTCGCCGAGGCCGGCCTGGCGCCCGACATCGTGATGGCGGCGCTGGACGCCGATGTGATCAAGACCTATGTCGAGCTGGAGCTGGGCGTCGGCATCGTCGCCTCGATGGCGGTGGATCCGCGCCGCGACGCCGGCGTCAAGGTGGTGGAAGGCCCGCCGCTGTTCGGCCAGCAGACCAGCCGCATCGCGATACGCCGCGGCCATTACCTGCGCAGCTACGCCTACCGCTTCATCGAGCTGTGCGCGCCGGCGCTGAACGAGCAGAGCGTGCGCCAGGCGCTCAGCCCGGCGCTGCAGGAATAGGCCGCGATCAAAGCCGCCTGAGCAGGCGTTCGGTGCCGGCGCGCGTCGCCACCAGCGCCCGCTCGGCCCGGCCGCGCATGTCGGCCTCGTAGCGGGCGACGGCCCGGTCGACATCGCCATCCGCGAGGCAGACCGCCAGCATCGCGGCGTCGGCCAGCGCGGTGTTGGCGCCGACTCCGCCGGCCGGGCTCATCGCGTGGATGGCGTCGCCCAGCACGGTCAAGCGTCCCGGCGGCCATGACGGAACGCCGGCGGCCATTCTCACCGCCCTACCCATGACGGCCTCCGGCGCGGTGCGGCGCAGCAAGTCGGACAAGCCGGGATGCAGGCCGCCAGACGCCGCCTCGATCCGCCGCCGCCATCCGGCGGCGTCCTCCTCCCCGGACAGGCTCCCGCCCAGGCAGGCCTCCCTGCCGAACATCGCCCAGTAGACGTAATCGTCCGTCGGGCTCAAGCGGCAATCCGGCGCGTGGCGCGCCGCCAGCCCGCTCATCGCCGCGCGAAAACGCATCGGCTCGACCACCAGCGTCCAGCCGTCGGCGAAGACGATGGTCGGACCGGCCAGCAAGGCCGGGTCGATACCATCCAGCGGCGTCTTGCCATACAGGTTCAGCGCGCCGATCGCCTCCGGCTCCGCCTGCGGCAGCCATTGCCGGCGCAGCGGCGAATGCAAGCCGTCGGCGGCGACGACCAGCGCCGCCCCATGCTCGGAACCGTCGGCGCAATGCACGACGATGCCATCGCCGCCGCGCTCGAATCCCCGCGCCCGCCGTCCCCAGCGGATCTGTGGCGCCAGCCCATGGCTCAGGATGTCCCTCAGCACTTGCCGGTCCGCGCTCAGATCGCCACCGGCCTCCCCCGCGTCGGCGTTTTCCCGCCAGTTTTCCGGCCGGCGTCCCGGCAGCGGATTCAACTGAGGATCGACGAAGCGCGCCGGCCCGCTGACCGCGCAGCTGGCGCGGAACAGTTCGAACAAGTCTGGCGGCAGGCATTGCCGCAGCGCCCGCTGCCCCATCGCGTCTATCCTCAACCGATACCCCTGACCACGCACCTGCGGCCCGGCGTCTGCTTCCCACACCTCGAATTCGATGCCGGCTTTCGCCAATCCCTGCGCCAGGCACAAACCGCCGATGCCGGCGCCGACAATGATCACGCTCTTCATGATGACACTCCCTTCCAATGGATGCCGCGGCCGCGCCGGCCGCGTGCCAGCCATTGTCCGCGCGACCCGTCCTGGCTCAATAACGCCATCTGGACGATAAATAGTGAATAATGGCCATCATGGAATCGACCACTGACTTCAGCGAATGGCTGGAAGGCCCCGAGCTGATCGCGCTAAGCGGCGGAGATGAAGCTGACCGCGAATACCGGTTGGGCACCCGGGAATACGACTGGCACCGGCACGCGCGCGCGCAGCTGTTCTGCGTCGGCAACGGGCTGATCCATGTCCAGACGCCCCGCGGCTCCTGGCTGCTGCCGCCGCACCGCGCCGGCTATGTCCCGCCGGACACGCCGCACCGGGTGCGCGTCAGCGGCGCGCTGAGCGGCTGGAGCGTTTACCTGCTGCCCGCCCGCTGCGGCTTGCTGCCCGCCCAGCCCTGCGTGCTGGCCATCACGCCGCTGCTGCAGGAGCTGGTGCGACGGGCGGCCTCCTGGCGGCCCGACGCGCCGCATGGTCCGGAGCAGCAACGCATCGCCGCCGTCATCCTCGACGAAATCCGGCTGGCGCCGCGAGAGGCGCTGCACCTGCCCATGCCATCCGATCCCCGGCTGCAGCGTATCGCCGGTGCGATGCTGGCCGATCCGGCCGCGGATCGTTCGGCCGACGAATGGGCGGCGCTGGGCGCGTTGTCCGGTCGCAGCCTGCGTCGGCTGATCCAGACTGACACCGGCATGAGCTTCTCGCGCTGGCGGCAGCAGGCGCAACTGGTCTGGGCGATGGAGCGGCTGGCCTCCGGCCGAACCGTCGCCCAAGTGTCGGACGCGCTGGGCTACGCCTCGCCCAGCAACTTCATCGCCATGTTCCGGCGCGCGCTGGGCGCGCCGCCGGCGCAATACCTGAGCGCGCGCGGCGGCGAGCCATAAAAAAGCCCGGCTTCGCCGGGCTTGTGGAATGATGAAAGGCCGCGCTCAGCGCTTGTCCATCATGATCTGCAGGATCTGGGTGTCGGTCTGCGCCATGCCCTGGGTGGCCAGCTTGCCCAGGTTGGCGATCGATACGTCCACATCGTGGGCGACGATGCCTTCGTTGCCGGTGACGCGGGTGCCGTCCAGCGCCATCAGCACCGCCTTGTAGCCGGAGCCGGCCGACGTGGACACCTTCATCGCGCAGCTATTGGACGCGCCGTCGCAGATCATGCCGGCCAGGTCGCCGATCATGCTGGAGATCGCCATGCTGACCGCCGGGTAGCCGCCGTTCAGCAGTTGGGCCATGCCGGCCGCCGCGCCCATCGACGCGGTGGTCACCGCGCACAGCGCCGACAGCTTGGGCAAGCGGGTATGGATGTAAACCGCGATCAGGTGGGACAGCGCCAGCGCGCGGATCAGGGTTTCCCGGTCCGCCTTGACGTGCTCGGCCACCGCCACCACCGGCATGGTCGCGGCGATGCCCTGGTTGCCGGAGCCGGAATTGCTCATCGCCGGCAGCGTGGCGCCGCCCATCCGCGCGTCGGACGCGGCGGTGGTGCGGGTGAGGATGTTGGACAGCAAGCCCTCGGACAGCAGGCCGGCCTCGATCTGCCGCTGCAGCGTGGCGCCGATGTGCAGGCCGTACTTGCCGCTCATGCCCTCGTCGGCCAGCGCGCTGTTCAGCACCGCCGCGTCATGGATGAAGGCGATGCTGTCCAGCGGCGCGCGCATCGCGAAATCGTAGACGTCGCGCGCGGTGGCGTCGCCCAAGTCGTAAGTTTCCACCGGTTTGGCGTCGGCGGCCTCGCGCTTCAGCTTCACCTCGCCGTTGAGCTCGATCTTGATCACATTGGTGTGGGCGTCGGCGATGGCGACGCGCGCGCACTCGTCGCCGTGCCAGACGCAGGCCTCGGCGTACAGGATGTTGGGCACCGCGGCCACGCCCAGCTTCACCTTGCCATCGGCCAGCATCTGCTTGCCCGCGGCCACCTGCTCGACCGTCAGGTTTTTCAGCACTTCCAGCTTGGCGTCCGGGTCGCCGCCCAGCGCGCCGACCGCTGCCGCGATGGGCAAGCCGACGGTGCCGGTGCCCGGCACGGTCACGCCCATGCCGTTCTTCATCAGGTTGGCCGACACCCAGGCGTCGATGCGCTCCGGCGCCTTGCCCAGTTCGCGCGCCGCCAGCGCGGCGGCCAGCGCCAGCGAAATCGGCTCGGTACATCCCAAGGCCGGCACCACTTCCTGTTTCAGGGCCTTGACGAACTCCGGCCACAACCTAACTTCACGTTCAGACATGCTCACTCCGCCGACACAGAACAAATTGATATAAGCAAATAACTTTACATTTACTTTACCATCAACTCACCGCCTTGTGCGCCTAAAAAACAGGCGATATGCGCACAGTCAAGACACTAGCCGTCAGAACTGTCGCAGCGGACGCAAAACCAGGCCGAGCAGCAGCGCCGCCGCCGCGAACCCCGCGCCGCCATGGAACGTCGCCGCCGCGCCCCACTCCTGCCACAGCGCGCCGGCCACCACGCTCGCCAACAGCGTCGCCAAGCCGCAAATCAAGTTGAACAGTCCGAATGCCGATCCCGCCAGGCCCGCCGGCGCAGTCTGCGCCACCAGCGCCGACAGCAGTCCCTGGCTGCAGCCCAGATGCAGGCCCCACAACAGCGCGCCGGCCAGCAGCATCGCCGGACCGGTTCCGGCTGCCAGCGCCAGATCGGCGGCGATCAACAGCAACAAGGACAACTGCAGCAAGCGCGCGCGGCTGACATGGTCGGACAGCCAGCCCAGCGGGTAGGCGCTGAGCGCGTAGCTGGCCGACATCGCCACCATCGTCAATGGCGCCCAGGCCAGCGGCAGCCCCAGCTGCGCGCCGCGCAGCACCAGAAAGGCCTCGCTGAAGCGCGCCAGCGTGAACACCGCGCCCAGCCCGGCCACGCCCCAGAAGCTTGTTGAAAATTGGGCAAAAACCCTAGGGCTGAACAAGGGCGCTCGCTCCCTTTTCTCCCCATGTCCGGCCGGCTCCCGCACCCACAGCCAGATGGCGGCCACCGCCAATAGCGCAGGCGGCAACGACCACCACAGCGCGCTGCGGATGTCGTCGCGGTAAAGAAACATCAGCCCAATGGCCAGCAGCGGGCCCAGCACCGCGCCGACGGTGTCCATGCTCTGGCGCAGGCCGAAAGCCGCGCCGCGGATGGCCGGCGGCGTGATGTCGGCGATCAGCGCGTCGCGCGGCGCGCCGCGCACGCCCTTGCCCACACGGTCGACGAACCGCGCGAGCAGCACGGTGGAGGCGGAATGCGCGAGGGGAAACAGGGGCTTGGAAGCGGCGGCCAAGCCATAGCCGAACAGCAGCAGCGGCTTGCGCCTGCCCAGCCAGTCGCTGATCGCGCCGGAAAATACCTTGCAGATCAGCGCGGTGGCCTCGGCCACGCCTTCGATCAGGCCGATGGCCAGCATCGGCACCCCCAGCGTGCCGGCCAGAAACAGCGGCAGCAGGCTATGCGCCAGCTCGGACGAGACGTCCATCAGCAGGCTGACAAGGCCCAAAACCCAGACCCCGCGCGGCATCGCGGCGCGGGCAGAGACGGAAAACGGAGTGGAGGACGGCGGCACGAAGGCTCCCAGCGGCATGTCCGCCGCCGGGAGCTTCAAGCACATTTAGCGCAGCTGACGACAAAACACCTGAGCCAGGCGCGCCGACGCAGGCAGCACAAGCCGTACGGCAAGGAGGCGCAACACAGGACTCGGAGTTTTGCCAGCGACGCTCAGCGCCTGATCAACCCGGAGGCGATCGGTTTGGCCAATAACTGGCGGTACAGCGACTCCAGCGCCGCCGTCAGGGCCCCTCCCTTGCGGGACCACAGCGGCGACAGGCTAGCGTACCAGAAGACGGATACCAGCAAGGCGCCCAGCATGTCCAGCGGGAAATGCACGCCGAGAAACACCCGGGACCAGGCGACGGCCGCGCCGGCAATCGCCAGCAGCCAGCCCCAGCCTCGCGCCGGACTGAAGCACCAGCACAAAGCCATCATGGCGAAGATGGTGCCGTGATTGCTGGGAAAGGACGGCGTGGCGTCGTGCAGCAGGAAGGTGTGGCCCAGCGGCACAGCGAAGGGACGCGGATGCGGCCAGGCCAGGCCGATCAACCCGTTGCCCATCAAGGCGACGGCGGTCAGCGCCACCGATTTCAAAATGGTGTCGCGCAGGGCCGGACGGCCCCACAGCCACAGCGCGGCCAGCCACAGCGGCAACAGCCGCATGATGTCCTGGGCGATGAAAACGGCCAGCTTGATGGTAAACGGAGAGGTTTCCGGCGTGGCGTTGATCAGCAGGAACAACGATTGATTCAGGATTTCGACTTGAGACATCGGCTAGCAGTGAAACGCGGCCGCACGGGCGCGAAGACCAGTAATAAAAACGACATATTAGGGCGAATGGCGGCGGTTTGGTTCCCTCGGCCTTAAAAATACCAACGACATTCCCATTCATCCGCGCCGGCGGCACTGCCGTCTACACCAAAGAACAGTACGCGCCGTAGCGGCGGCCCGTCCATGCTTCCATCGTTGTCGGCGCCAACACGGCGCGCCTTTTCCGAGGGAGAATCCGGCATGAGCGTTTCGCATCGCAAGTCACTGCAGCAGATGACGCAGGACACCCATTCTCCGGCGCCATGGCGGCCGGAAGACGCGGATCGCGCGGCAAGGCTCCCTCTCCTGCTGCAACAGGCGCTGCGGCGCGAGCACAGCCTGATCCCGCCGCTTCTCGCCGCATGGCTGTCGCTGAAACCCGCCGCCAATCGTGCGCTGGCCGGCCTGCTCCAGGAGGCGATCGCGTCGCAGCTGCGGCGCATGGCGCTGGCCGCCAATCTGCAGATCGCCATCGGCGGGCGACCGCGCGCGGCACTGCCAGGCTTCGTGCCAGCCTATCCCGCAACGCCGCCGCTGATGCCGCCGCATTCGCCCCCGATGGGGATAGAACGGTTCAGCCCCCGCCTGCTGCGCGACACGCTGCTGCCCCAGATCGCCCTCGGGTCAGCCGGCGACGCCGGAATCGCCGGCTTCTATCTCGCCATGCGCCGCGAGTTCGAACCGCTCGATCGGCAGCGCGGTTTCGACACTGCAAGGCGACAGCTGCTGGAACACGTTCCCGGCGCGCCGTTGCCAGTCATCCGCGACACGGACAGCGCCCTGGCCGCGCTTGACGAATTGGCTTCCCACGACACGCCGCTGCGCAATGGATTGGCGGCCTTCGCCGCATCCGACTCGCCAACCGGCTTCGCGCCGGATGGCGTATGGGCGATGCCCGCCAATGCCCGCATCGACGACCACGCCCCCGGCAGTCCCGAACGCTCGCTGCTGGAACGCTACGCGGCATGCTATGCCGACTTTCTGCGCGGCCTGGACGCCGCCTTCGGCGGGAGCCCTGTGGCCATGGCCCAAGCGATGGATCTGATCTTCGACCTCAAACTGCTGGCCGCGGGCCTGATGAATCCGGCCGTCAGCGTCGCGCCGGACGGGCATGCGCCTTGCCCGCCGCTTGGGCTCTGCTTTAGCCGCCAGACGGCGGCAACGGCTTGATTCTCCCGGCGCGATCCCGGAATGCAAAAAGCCCATGCGCGAACGCATGGGCTTTTTTTGAATTCCTGGCTCCCCGAGCAGGGCTCGAACCTGCGACCTGCGGATTAACAGTCCGTCGCTCTACCGACTGAGCTATCAGGGAACATCAGAGAAAGCGATATTAACCTAGACAAGGATGCCTGTCAATACCTGAAACCGGCGGAGAGGGGTCGCCCCTCCCCGCGCGGCTTCACGCTCAACCGTTGCGGGTCTCCACCTGCACCAGTTGGGCCGGCTCCACGGCCGCCGCCTCGGCGACGACGACGTCGCGGCGGCGCGGGCCTTGCGGCAGCTCCGGCTCGGACGCGGCCGCGGCCTGCTCGGTCGCCGGCTTGGTCGCCACCATGACCAGGCCGCCCAGATCCAGCGGCTTGGCTTCCACCGCCGCCGGCTTGGACTCGGCTTGGACAACAACCGGCTCGGCAAGCTGCTCATCGGCAACCGGAGCATCCACCGCGGCAGGCGCCTCCGCAACCGGAGCGGCTTCGACAACGGCTTGGGCGGCCAGCGTTTCGACCACGGGCTCGGCGACAACCGCCGGCTCGGCGGCAACCGGCGCCTGCTCTGCCTCGACGACCACGGCCGGCGCAACCACTACGGCCTCGGGTTGCGGTTCGACCACCGCCACGACAACCGGAGCTTCCGGTTCGACGGCGACGGCTTCAGCCACAACTTCGGTCCGTACCGGCTCTACCGCCGGCGCTACCGGTTTGGCTTCGGCTTCCAGCAGGGCTTCCGCTTGCGGTTTGGCCTCGACGGCAGCCTCCACCGCTACCGCGGCCACGGCTACAGCCACAGCAGCGCCCGCCGCTTCTGCCACCGGGACTTCGGCCGGGGACTCGGAAACGCCTTCAACGGCGCCGTCCTGCTGCGCTTTCGAGGTATCGCGCTGACGGTCGCGGCGGCTGCGGCGGCGGCGGCGCTCGCCGCGCTCCTGCTCGGCCTGCTCGCCTTCGGCATCCAGACGCAGCTCTTCGTGCAGCGGCTTCTCGACGGCCTCGGCCGGAGCGGCTGCCGGCGCTTGGCGGCGACGCGGCTCCTGCTGCGGCTTGTCCTGCTTTTCGGCCTTCTCGCTCACGCGCTCCTCGCGCGGCGCCTGTTCGCGGACTTCCTTGGGCTCGCGCGGCTCGCGGCCTTCGCGCTCGCGGCGACGGCTGCCGCGCTCGCGCGGCTGCTCGTTGCGCTCTTCGCGGTCGCGGCTCGGCGCCTCCTTGCGTTCGGGACGGTCAGCGCGCTCGGCGCGTTCCGCATCCTTGCGCTCGTCCGGACGACGGGACTTGCCTTCGTCCTGCTGGCCGTTGCGGCGCTGCTCGTGCTCGCGGCGCGCCTGGCCGCCGGTGCGGCGCTCATGCGGACGCTGGCGGTTGCCGCGCTGCTCGTTGCCGCGCGAGGAAGACTGGACCGGCTTCTTCTTGGCATCCTGGACCGGCGCCTTTTCAGGCTCGGCGAACAGGCCCTTGAACCAGGCGGCGATGCCTGCGAACAGGCCGCCCTGCTCGACCGGTTTGGCCGCGGCGCTGACGCTGGCGCTGGGCGCCGGCTGCTGCGGAGTGATGCCCTTGACCGCGGCTTCCTGGCGCTCCACCTTCGGCTTTTCCTGGCCAAAATTGGTGATCACGTCCTCTTCCTGCACCTCGACGCGGGTATAGCTCGGCGCCTCGCCCAGCTCGGCCACGTCGTCGTGGCGCACGCGCACGATCTTGTAATGCGGGGTTTCCAGATGGATGTTGGGGATCAGCACCACATCCACGTCCAGACGCTCCTCGATCGAATGGATCTCGGCGCGCTTCTCGTTCAGCAGGAAGGTGGCCACGTCGACCGGCACCTGCGCGTGCACCGCGCCGGTGTTTTCCTTCATCGCCTCTTCCTGGATGATGCGCAGGATGTGCAGCGCCGACGATTCGGTGCCGCGGATGAAGCCGATGCCGTGGCAGCGCGGACATGGCTCGTGGCTGGTTTCGCCCAGAGACGGCTGCAGACGCTGGCGGGACAACTCCAACAGGCCGAAACGGGACAGCTTGCCCATCTGCACGCGGGCGCGGTCATGCTTCAGAACGTCGCGCAGGCGATTTTCCACGTCGCGCTGGTTCTTCGGGTTTTCCATGTCGATGAAGTCGATCACCACCAGGCCGCCCAGGTCGCGCAGGCGCAGCTGGCGGGCGATTTCTTCCGCCGCTTCCAGGTTGGTCTTGACCGCGGTTTCCTCGATGTCGGCGCCCTTGGTGGCGCGGGCCGAGTTCACGTCGATGGACACCAGCGCTTCGGTGTGGTCGATCACGATGGCGCCGCCGGACGGCAGCTGCACGCTGCGCGAGAAGGCGGTTTCGATCTGGTGCTCGATCTGGAAGCGGGAGAACAGCGGCACATGGTCCTTGTACAGCTTCACACGCGACAGCATGTTCGGCATCACATGGCTCATGAACTGGCGGGCCTGGTCGTGGATTTCCTCGGTGTCGATCAGCACCTCGCCGATGTCCGGGTGGAAATAGTCGCGGATCGCGCGGATCACCAGGCTGCCTTCCTGCAGGATCAGGAACGGCGCGGACTGGGCGCCGGCGGCGCCTTCGATGGCGCGCCACAGCTGCATCAGGTAACCGAGGTCCCACTGCAGCTCTTCCAGATTGCGGCCGATGCCGGCAGTGCGGGCGATCAGGCTCATGCCGTGCGGCACTTCCAGCTGCGACAGCAGATCCTTCAGCTCCTGGCGCTCCTCGCCCTCGATGCGGCGAGACACGCCGCCGCCGCGCGGGTTGTTCGGCATCAGCACCAGATAACGGCCGGCCAGGCTGATGTAAGTGGTCAGCGCCGCGCCCTTGTTGCCGCGCTCGTCCTTCTCCACCTGCACCACCACCTCCATGCCTTCGCGCAGCACGTCCTGAATGCGCGGACGGCCGCCGTCATAGCCCTGGAAATAGGAGCGGGATACTTCCTTGAACGGCAGGAAGCCGTGGCGCTCGGTGCCGTAATCGACGAAGCAGGCTTCCAGCGAAGGCTCGATCCGGGTGATCACACCCTTGTAGATATTGCCCTTGCGCTGTTCCTTGCCTACGGTCTCGATATCGAGATCGACGAGCTTCTGCCCGTCGACAATCGCGACGCGCAGCTCTTCGGCCTGCGTCGCGTTGAACAACATACGTTTCATTTACATTCCTTGCGCAGCACTCACGCAAGGATGCAGCCAGTATTTGACGGCCCAGTGACTATAAATGGGCGCTTTCCGAAAGAAGTGTCGAGGTAAAGATCGAGAAAAACAGGTTTGCTATGAAAGCCGACTTCCTGATTGGGTCACATGCAGCCCCGCGATTCTGTGCGCAACCGGCGCATCGGCGTCGCCGCCGATCCCGCCTGCCTGGCGGGACAAACATTGCAGAACGGCTGGCATGCCGGGTCAAACTTCGCTGCAAAATCTCCCGACTGGCTTGGCATCGAGAGATGGAATACTCGTGAGTGCGTTATGCGTATAAATGCATTACCATCGCTACTTTTCGGTGAGCGAGTTAACCTTGGCTGCGGCTGTGAAAACGGCATCAGGTCAGGAGTTGGCCCCTGCCGGCCATTTCGGATTTCCGCAGCAGCATCACGCGAAACAGGCCGTGACCTTGGCTTTCCGACCGCTGCCCGCTTCGGGTGCCGCGCACCGCGGACAGCGCCATAAGTATAAGCAATATGACAGACATTCGCAAAGATTCCGTAACCTTCCTTGAAGTGGACGCAGAAGATGCCGGCCAACGGCTGGACAACTACCTGCAACGCCTGCTGAAGGGAGTGCCCAAGAGCCACATCTACCGCATCCTGCGCTCCGGCGAGGTGCGGGTGAACAAGGGCCGCGTCGACGCCAGCTACCGCGTGGCCGCCGGCGACATGCTGCGCATCCCGCCCATCCGCGTCGCCGAACGCGCGGAAAAGACCGTTCCCGCGGCCACCTTCCCGGTGGTCTACGAAGACGACGCCTTGCTGGTGATCGACAAGCCGGCCGGCGTGGCGGTGCACGGCGGCAGCGGCGTATCTTTCGGCGTGATCGAGCAGCTGCGCCGCGCCCATCCGGAATGGCGCTATCTGGAGCTGGTCCACCGGCTGGACCGCGAGACCTCCGGCCTGTTGATGCTGGCCAAGAAGCGCTCGGCGCTGACCCGCCTGCACGACATGATGCGCGACAACGTGCCGGACAAGCGATACCTGGCGCTGGCCACCGGCCACTGGCCGGAAAACGTCAAGCAGGTGAAACTGCCGTTGTACAAATTCCACACGCCGGACGGCGAGCGGCGCGTGAAAATCGCCGAAGGCGACGACGGCCAATACGCGCACACCAACTTCTCCATCCAGCAGCGCTACACTGAATTTACGCTGGTGGAAGCGCATCTGCGCACCGGCCGCACCCACCAGATCCGGGTGCACATGCAAGCCAACGGTTGCGCGATCGCCGGCGACGAAAAATACGGCGATTTCGCTTACAACAAGGAACTGGCGCGGCGCGGACTGAAGCGCATGTTCCTGCACGCGAAAAGCCTGACCCTGCCGCATCCGCTGACCGGCGCCACGCTGAAACTGGAGGCGCCGCTGCCGCCGGAGCTGCAGAAATTCCTGAAAAGCCTGGAGCCGCGCTGATGCGTGAATATGATCTGGTAGTGTTCGACTGGGACGGCACGCTGATGGACTCCACCGCCCATATCGTGAACGCCATCCAGCAAGCCTGCCGCGATCTGGCCCTGCCGGTGCCTGGCCGCGAGGCCGCCAGCCACGTGATCGGACTCAGGCTGGCCGAGGCGATGCAACAGTTCTGCCCGCCGGACCAGGCGACGCGGCTGCCGGACCTGGTAGACGCCTTTCGCCGCCGCTACCAGGCCGATCTCGACCGCGTCACGCTGTTCGACGCCGCCCGCGACACGCTGGAGGCGATACGCGACGCCGGCGCCTTCGTCGCCATCGCCACCGGCAGCAGCCGCGCCGGCCTGGACCGCGCATTGGCCGCGGCCGGCATAGGCGAGCTGTTCGACGCCACCCGCACCGTGGACGAATGCCACTCCAAGCCGCACCCGGACATGCTGTTGCAGCTGACCGCTTATTTCGGCGTCGAATGCCGCCGCGCGGTGATGGTGGGAGACACCAGCCACGACCTGCTGATGGCGCTGAATGCGGGCAGCCACGGCGTCGGCATCAGTCACGGCGCCCACGGCAGCGAGGAGCTGACGCGCTGCCAGCCCCGCGCCATCGTCCACTCGCTGCCCGAGCTGTCGTCATGGCTGCTCCCCAGGCTCTGCTGATCTGCGGCTCCGCCGAACTGGAAGACGGCGGCCTCGGCCGCCGCTTCGAGATCGAGCAAACCGATGGCGGCCGCCTGCCCGCCTTCGTCATCCGCTACCGCGGGCAAGCCTACGGCTATCTGAACCGCTGCTGCCACATCCCGGTGGAGCTGGACCTGCAGGATGGCAACCTGTTCGACCTGTCCGGCCACTACCTGATCTGCGGCATGCACGGCGCGCGCTACCGGCCGGACACCGGCTATTGCACCTGGGGCCCCTGCCGCGGGCAATCGCTGGCCGCGCTCGATGTGTTCGAGGAAAACGGCCAAGTCTGGCTGAATGTCATGCCCGCCTGAATTTTGCTAGACTCACGGGATTATCCTGGAGCAGGCCCGAAAAATGAGCGACACCCAAAACTGGGAACGACAACTGCTGGAAAAGCTCGCCTCCGCCTCCCTGGTGGAACAGCGCCGCAGCCGGCAATGGAAAATCTTCTTCCGGCTGGCCTGGCTGCTGGTCATAGGCTTGATCGCCGCCAGCGTCTTCATGCGCGGCGAGGAAAAAAGCGGCGCCAGCCTGACCGGCGGCGGCCATACCGCGGTGATCGAGCTGGACGGCGCCATCAGCAGCGAAAACGAAACCGGCAAGAAAATGATCTCGGCGCTGGACCACGCCTTCCGCGACAAGGGCACCAAGGGCGTGATCATCGACGCCAACAGCCCCGGCGGCAGCCCGGTGCTGTCCGGCATGGTCTACGATGAAATCCGGCGCCTGAAGAAGCTGCATGCCGACATTCCCGTCTACGTGGTGGTCAGCGAAGTCTGCGCGTCCGGCTGCTATTACATCGCCGCCGCCGCCGACAAGATTTTCGTCGACAAGGCCAGCATCGTCGGCTCCATCGGCGTGCTGTCGGACGGTTTCGGCTTCACCGGCGCGATGGAAAAACTGGGCATAGACCGCCGCTTGAAGACCGCCGGCGAGAACAAGGCGATGGGCGACCCGTTCTCCCCGCCCAATCCCAAACACGACGCCATCCGCCAGCAATTGCTGGACGACATCCACCATCAGTTCATCCAGGCGGTGGAGACCGGCCGCGGCCAGCGGCTGAAGAAGGACGCCCAGACATTCAGCGGCATGGTCTGGCTGGGCGAAAAAGCGATTCCGCTGGGACTGGCCGACGGCTACGGCACCGTCGCCTCGGTGGCCCGCGACGTGGTCAAGGCCCAGAAGACCGTGGACTTCACCCAGCAGGACGACTTCTCCAGCCGAGTGGCTCGCCGCATCGGCGTGGAGTTCGCCGGCGGCGTGAAGTCGCTGTTCGACGCCAAACTGTTCTGACACGCGGAGGCGGACATGGCATCGCGACGCAGGAAGCAGGAAGAAGAGCACGAGAACCACGAGCGCTGGCTGGTTTCCTACGCCGACTTCATCACGCTGCTGTTCGCCTTCTTCGTGGTGATGTACGCGATCTCGTCGCTGAACGAGGGCAAGTACCGGGTGATGTCTTCCGCCATCATGGACGCCTTCCGCAGCGGCACGACGATCACGGTGCAGACCACGCCGCCCACCGGCGGCGCCAACACCATGATAGAAATTCCGCAGACCAAGCCGATCGCCAAGTCCACCGCCCGCAACCGCAAAGCCGAGGAAGCGGCCAAGCTGGGCCAGCTGACGCAGAACCTGGCCAAGGCGCTGAGCCCGCTGGTGCAGAGCGGCGAAGTCACCATCACCCAAAGCAACCAGGGCATCCATATCGACATCCGCGACAGCGCGCTGTTCGCCGTCGGACAGGCCGTCCCCAACCAGCAGTCGATGCCGCTGATGTCCAATATGGCCAAACTGCTGGCCGGCGTCGACAACGCGATCAAGGTGGAAGGCTTCACCGACGACGCGCCGATCCGCACGCCGGTGTTCCCATCCAACTGGGAGCTGTCCGCCGCCCGCGCCGGCGGCGTGGTGCGCCTGTTCCAGGAAAGCGGCGTCGATCCCCAGCGCCTGGTCGCCGTCGGCCACGGCGCCAACCAGCCGGTGGCAGACAACGCCACCGCGGACGGCCGCGCGCGCAATCGCCGCGTCACCATTTCCGTCCAGGCGAATACCTTCGAGGAACCTGCCGCCGAAAACGCCGCCCCTGCCGCCAAGGCGCCAGGCAACCATACCCCCACCCCAACCGAGGTAAGACCATGAGCACTCCCCTCTCCCACGCCACGCTGGAACAGCTGTTCCTGAACGCCCGCACCCACAGCCACTGGCAACCGCGTCCGGTGAGCGACGAGCTGCTGCACCAGCTGCACGAGCTGCTGAAACAGGCGCCCACCAGCGCCAACTGCTCGCCGGCCCGCTTCGTGTTCGTCAAGAGCGAAGCGGCCAAGGCCAAGCTGAAACCCTGCCTGGCCGCCGGCAACGTCGACAAGACCATGGCCGCGCCGGTCTGCGTGATCGTCGCCCATGACACGCGCTTCTACGAGCATCTGCCCCAGCTGTTCCCGCACGCGGACGCCAAGAGCTGGTTCGAGGGCAACCAGCCGCTGATCGATACCACCGCCTTCCGCAACGGCACGCTGCAAGGCGCCTACCTGATCCTGGCCGCGCGCTCGCTGGGCCTGGATTGCGGCCCGATGTCCGGCTTCGACAACGCCGCCGTGGACGCCGCCTTCTTCCCGGACGGGCGCGTCAAGTCCAACTTCCTGATCAACCTGGGCTACGGCGAAGCCGACAAGCTGTTCCCGCGCTCGCCCCGCTTCGGCTTCGACGAGGCCTGCCAGATCCTGTAAACAGACGATTGCCGCTGGCCTGATCCCAATGCCCGGTTATAATGCCGGGCATTTGTCTGCCCGGAGAATGCCATGCTGTACCCGCTGCTGCGCCCGCTGCTGTTCAAGTTCGACGCGGAAACCGCCCACGAGCACACGCTGAAGATGCTCGACCGCGCGCATCGGCTGCATCTGACGCCGCTGGCCGCCTCTCCCGCCGCGCGCCAGCCGGTCCAGGCGATGGGCCTGACTTTCCCGAACCCGGTGGGACTGGCCGCCGGCCTGGACAAGAACGGCGCCCACATCGACGCGCTGGCCGCGCTGGGCTTCGGCTTCATCGAAATCGGCACCGTCACCCCCCGCCCTCAGGACGGTAATCCCAAGCCGCGGCTGTTCCGCCTGCCTGAGCACGAAGCCATCATCAACCGGATGGGTTTCAACAACCATGGCGTGGCCGCGCTGCTGGACAACGTCCGCCGCAGCAAATTCAAGGGCGTGCTGGGCATCAACATCGGCAAGAACGCGATCACGCCGATAGAAAACGCGGTGGACGACTACCTGGCCTGCCTGGATCAGGTCTACGCCGCCGCCAGCTACGTCACCGTCAACATCTCCTCGCCCAACACCAAGAACCTGCGCCAACTGCAGCAAGGCGACGAATTGGGCCGGCTGCTGGCCGCGCTGAAACAGCGCCAGCTGGCGCTGGCCGATCAGCACGGCCGCTACGTGCCGCTGGCGGTGAAGATCGCGCCGGACCTGGACGACGAGCAGATCGCGGAAATCGCCCGCCTGCTGACCGGCAACGGCATAGACGGCGTCATCGCCACCAACACCACGCTGTCGCGCCGCGAAGTGGCCGGCCATCCGCTGGAAAGCGAGGCGGGCGGCTTGTCCGGCGCGCCGGTCCGCGCCCGATCCACAGAAGTCATACGCAAACTGCACAAGGAACTTGGCGGCGCCATGCCTATCATAGGTGTTGGCGGCATCCTTTCCGGCAATGACGCCGTGGAAAAACTGGATGCCGGCGCCAGCCTGGTGCAGCTGTACAGCGGCCTGATCTATCGCGGCCCTGAACTGGTCGGCGAATGCGCCCGGGCGACGGCGCAATATCTACAAGCTCGCAACTAAAGTTAAGAATGGAGCAGGAAAAATGATTTCTTCCCTCAACCGCATCACCCTGATCAGCCTTCTGAGCGTCGGCGTGCTCGCCGGCTGCTCGACGTCCGACTCCGCAGCTGTCTACTCCAAGGGTCAGATGCGTCAGGCGCAGACCGTGCAGCTCGGCACCGTGCTGTCGGTGCAGAACGTGAAAATGGAAGGCCAGAACAATGAGCTGCTGACCCTCGGCGGCGCCGCGCTGGGCGGCCTGGCCGGCAGCAACATCGGCGGCGGCAAGGGCCAGATCGCCGGCGGCATCGTCGGTGCGCTGGCCGGCGGCTTCGGCACCCAGGCCGCGCAACGCGCGATGACCAAGAACGCGCTGGAAATCACCGTCAAGCTGGATACCGGCCGCACCATTTCCATCGTCCAGGAAGCCGACATCCCCTTCGTCGTCAACCAGCGCGTCAAAGTGCTGAGCGGCGGCGGCAACGACCGCGTCGTGCCATACTAACCTTTCTCCCCGAACGCGACGTTTCATCGCAGAGCCGATGTTGGCGTATCATATGGCATGATCTGCCGCGATACGCCAACCCGGTTCGCGAAAGCGCCACCGCCAACGGGAGAAATTCTTGTCCATCAGCCTGCTCTCTGTCGCCAACGACAGTTTCTGCCTGCGATTGCAGCGCGCCGCCCGCCTATGGCGCCAAGTCGCCGATGAAGAGCTGAAGAAGTACGGCCTGTCCGAAGCTACCACGACGCCGCTATGGCTGATTGGCCGGCTGGGAGAAGGACTGCGCCAGCGCGCGCTCGCCGAACATCTCGGCATCGAGGGCCAGTCTCTCGTCAGGCTGATCGACCATTTGGAAAGTTCCGGGCTGGTCGTGCGCCGCGACGACCCAACCGACCGCCGCGCCAAAGTGCTGATGCTGACCGAGGCAGGCAAGACAATGGCGGCGCAAGTCGATCAAGTCGTGCGCGACATCCGCGAACGGCTGCTGCAGGATGTCAGCGCCGAGGCGCTGCACATCACGGATCTGACGCTGGACGCCATCTCCCGGGCCGCCGACAGGATCAGGGAATGAAAAATCCCGCGGCGCGCGCGGGATGCCCACTCGATGGCCCATCAAGCGGCGCTTAGTCGCACAGCAGGCCCAGCACGCTGCTGAACGGGCTATCCTGTTCCGGCAGACCGTCTATCGCGCGCAATATGGCCTGAGCCCGGCCCGCCAGCGCGGTCTGTCCGCTGCGTGAAACGCATTTCACGAACTTGGCTTGGATTTCGTCCCGGCTCATCGGATTCCGCGGATTGCCCTTCGGATAGTCGATCTGGCCCTGCAACACAGAGCCGTCGCGCAGCCGGATCTCCACCTTGATCAGGCCGTGGGTGCCCAACTCAGGAATCTCACACTCAGCAGCAGTTTCCGGATGGACCAGACGGCTGATCGCGATCACGTCCGGGCGCCGTATCGCCTCCTCGGTGAAATCGTCGATGAACACGTCTCCGGTCGCCAACGCCACCGCGACATTGTAGGCGATGCTGAAGCGCGCATCGACTATGGTCTGCGGCTCGCGTTTTTGTTCCACCGGCGCGCTGACCAGATCGTATATCTGCCGGTTGGTCCGGATCGAGATGGTTTCGATCTCTTCGGCCCGATAGGGACGGCCGCCGGTCAATGCCAGCGTCACAGCGGCTGCCGAGGTATTGGGCCGGCAGGTCGGATAAGGCTTGAACGCCACGCCGCCCTCGCCGGCGAAGCGCTCTCCCAGCCCGCCCGAGACCCTGGACAGATCGGAGCCCGGCTCGAACGAGGAATAATAGCCCCAGCGCCCGGTGAGGAAATTCACCGTGCCGCCGAAACCCGCCTTGGCCAGCAGCACCGCCTTGACGGCATTGGAAGCGACCAGCCCCTGCTGATAGGACACCGTAGGCGCGCCGTCTATCATGCACTGCGCCTCTCCAAGCGCCGAGGTATAGGCGATGCCCATCGCATGACGCAACTGTTCCTCGCTGAGCCGATGCAACCGGCCCGCAGCCGCGGTAGCGGCGATCACCTTGCTCAAGTCATAGCGGCCGCTTTGCAGCAGCGTCTCCCGGCGCGCCTCCGCCAAGCGCACCGACAGGTCTTGGCCAATGGCGAAGGCGGTGATGAATTCCCGGCCGCTGACACCCGGGGTCTGTTCGGCGATGGCCAGCAATGCCGGAAACAGCGCGACGCTGGGATGCGTGCCAAGCGGATCCGCCACATCGTCGAAATCCAGAACGCGCGATGCCGCGCCATTGAGCAGCGCCGCCATCGGCGCAGGCAACCGCGCCCGTCGCCCCAGCACGGTAGCCTGGGGCGCGCCGCCCCAGCTCTCGACCACCCCGGCGAGGATGGCGACGTCCGGATCCTCCGCGCCCGCTATCGTCACCCCCAGGATGTCGGTGATGGCCTGCAAGGCGATCTCTACCGCGCCTGGCGTCAATTGTTCAAACTGGATCGTCGCCGCGTAACGGGCAATGCTTGCTTCAAGACTCAAGATCGTTTCTCCTCAAGCGTAATGATTCGGCCCCGCGGGACCGCCTACTCGAACACCATCAGCCGCTGTCCGGCGAGAACCGGATCCCGCGGCGCCACCGCCACTTCGCCCACCACGCCATCCCTCGGGGCGGTCAGCGTCATCACCATTTTCATCGCTTCTATCCGCCCCACCGGCTGGCCTGCCGTCACGGCCTGGCCCGGCGCCACCAGCAGCTCGGTGACCGTCGCCGGCATCGGCGCGACCAACACGCCCTCCTCCGACGATGCTCGCCCGGAGCGGCGCGAGGAAAAACGCGACGATGACGGATCGGCCAAGCGGACTTCGCTGTAGAACCCGTCCGCCAGTACGCAGACGGCGCCGGAAGGCCCAGCCATCACCGAGCACTCGACCAGCATCCCGTCCAGCCGGCATTGCAGACGGCTGGCCTTGCCCTGCCGGAACGAGTCCGCGTCGAAATACAATAGTTCGCCGTCAACCGGCGGCAGCCCTTCCGCGCTCAACCGGTAACCCGCCTCGCCATCGCCGCGCAGTTCGATCCCGCCGCTCCAGCCTGCGGGCAGAGCGGCGTGCAACCGCAACGCCACGCCGCCCTCTCTGTCCACTCTATCGTTCATCCACTCCCCTCCTAGCCTCGCGCGCCGGCCGCCAGCAGCGGATCGTTGCGCAGTTTCCAGCCCGACACCGCGGCCGAGCCCTCCGGCCTGCGCCCGGCCACGCCAGCCAGCGCCGTCGCCAGCGCCGCGGCAAACACCGCCCTTCGGTCGACGGCATGCAGTCGCTCCGGCGGCAGCTCGAAATCCTCCAGCAACGACAAGTCGTAGCTGCCGTCGCGGAACTGCGGCTGCTCCAGCAACCAGTGATGGAACGGGACATTGGTCGGAAAGCCGAACAGGCGGAACTCTCCCAGCGCATGCGAGGCGCGCGCCAGCGCGCGTTCACGGCTGGACTGATGGACGATGAGCTTGGCGCACAAGCTGTCGAATCGCGGCGACTGCGCGACGCCGCTGGCCACGCCCGAATCCAGCCGCACGCCCTCGCCCTCCGGCACGGCATAGCTGGCGACCCGTCCGGCAGCCGGAAAGAACTGATTGCGCGGGTCTTCGGCGCAGAGCCTGAATTCGACCGCATGGCCGCGGAATTCGATGTCATCCTGGCGCAGCGACAAACGTCCGCCGCCGGCGACATGAATCATCTGCTCGACCAGATCGATCCCGGTGATCGCCTCCGTCACCGGATGCTCCACCTGGATGCGCGCGTTCATTTCGATGAAGTAGAAACGCCCGTCGCCGGCAACCAGGAATTCGACGGTGCCGGCGCTGTCGTAGCCCAGCTGCCGCGCGATCGCCAGCGCCGCCAGCCGCAATTCGTTCCTCAGCGCCGCGTCCAGTCCCGGCACCGGCGCTTCCTCCACCAGTTTTTGCCGCCGACGCTGGACGCTGCAGCCGCGGTCGCCCAGATGCAGCACATTGCCGTGCTTGTCGCCCAGCACCTGCACCTCGATATGGCGGATGGCGGTGCCGAGGAACCGCTCGAGATAGACATCGCCGCAGCCGAATGCGGAAAGCGCCTCACTCCTCACTTCATCGAGCGCGCCGGCGAAGGCCTCCGGCGCCTCCACCACCCGTATGCCGCGGCCGCCGCCTCCCATCACCGCCTTGATCAGCACCGGAAAGCCGATTTCCCGCGCCAGATCCAGCGATTGCTCCAGCCCGTCCCCAGGATGGCCGCCGGGGATCACCGGCACGCCGGCCAGGCAGGCGGCCTCGCGGGCGCGCAGCTTGTCGCCGGACTGCCGGATGGCCTCCGGCCTGGGACCGACGAAGATGAAACCGGCCTCGGCGCAAGCCGCGGCGAATTCGGCGTTTTCCGCCAGAGGGCCATAGCCCGGCGCGATCGCGTCCACCCGCGCCAAGCGGGCGACTTGCAGCACTTCAGCCATCGCGCTGCCGGCGCTGGCCGCCTCGATGGGAAAGCGCTGATCGGCGGCCAGAACGTAGGGGTGGCCGTCATCCTCCGCCGGATAAGCCGCCACGGTTTCCACACCCATCAAGCGGCAAGTGCGGATGAAGCGCAGCGCGATCTCGCCGCGGCAACAGAGCAGCAGCCGCCGTATCATGCCTTGCGCTCCGCATTGTCGCCGTGCAGCCCGCGCCCCAGCACGGTGTGCGCATGCGTGAACTCGCCCGCCGTCACGGCGCCCGCCACCGAGACTTCGCCGGCCAGCGCGACGGCGGCGATGATCTCGGCCAGCTTGATCACGTCGTCCTCGCAGCCCAGCATCCGCAGGCATTCCTGCTGCCCCGGCAGCTTGACTCCGCCGCCGACCGTGCCCAGCAACAAATTGGGCAGCGTCACAGAGGCGAGCAGATCGCCGTTGCTCTGCGGCTCGAACATGGTGCTGGCGTTCTTGAACGACACCGTGACGAAAGCCGGGTCCTGGCCGCAGGCGATGAACATGGCCGTCAGCGCATTGGCGATATGGATATTGGGCGCCGTGGCGCCGCGCTGAGCCAGCAGGATATTGCAGGCTCCGAGGAAGCGCCGCATCCTGTGCGCCGTGGTGCGCAGCCGCTGTTGCAGCAACTGGGCCGGGATTCTGACGCTGGCCGACACGTACCGTCCCTTGGCCTGGTCCGGCACAAAGCGCTTGTCCCCTCCCAAAGTGTTGAAATAGTCGATGGCCAAGCCGCCGCTGTGGGCGAGGATATAGCGACAAGCCGCTTCATTGGCCTTGGTCGCCATATTCAGCCCCATCGCCTGGTCTGTGGAGTAGGTGAAGGCGAGGCCGACCAAGTCGCCATGGAACAGCGGGCTGACTTCCAGCAGCCTGGCGAATCGGCTGGTGGCGTTGGCTGCGGCGACGATCTGCGGCAGGTGTTCTCGCAACCAGCCGTCGAACCGGCCGGCCTCGGCCGCGTCCCGCAGCACCACGGCGGAGATCTTGGTCAGCGCGTCGCCCAGCACGCGGTACGGCTGCCCGGTCTCGCCCGGCAGGACATTGCCCGGGCTCAGCACATGGCAACCTCCGCTTTCGGTGATGATGCTCATGCCGCGCGAGAAGGACGCCACCAGCGCGCCCTCCGTCGTCGCCATCGGCACGACGAACTCCCCCTGCGCCCGGCTGCCGTGAATGGCGAGCGGCCCGGCCAGGCCGACCGGCACGCCGACGGTGCCGACATAGTTCTCGCAAGTGCCCAGCACCGAGCCCGGCTCGTAGGGCCGTCCCTGCAAATACGGAAAATGCTGCCCGGTGAACGTCTCCAGCCAGCCGTGGCGTTGCGCGATGATTGCCTGGCTGTAATCGTCTTCCTTGGAACGGGGAATCTTCATGAGATACAGACCTTTCTAAAGCGGGATGTTGGAATGGCGGCGGGCCGGGGTGCCGCCCACCTTGTCCGCCAGCAGCTGCAGATGGGACAGCACGGCGTTGCGCACTTCAGCGGCAGCCAGCAAGCCATCCACATAACCTTTCTTGGCGGAATACGACGCATTGGCATGCGCTGCGCGGTAGTCGTCCAGCAGCTTCTCCCTCAATGACGCAGGATCCGCCGCGGCGGCCAGCTCTCTGCGGAAAATGATGTCGACCGCCCCTTGCGGCCCCATCACGGCGATTTCCGCCTGCTCCAATGCGAAGGTGAAGTCGGTCGCGGACCAATTGGCCAGCGTCGGATAAGCGCCGCCGTAAGCCTTGCGCAGCACGATGGCCAGCTTGGGCACGCTGGCCTCGCAATAGGCGTGCAGCAGCTTGGCCCCGGCGCCGATGATGCCGCGCGTCTCCTGTTCGCGGCCGGGCAAGTAGCCGGGCACGTCCAGCAGCGTCAACAGCGGGATATCGAAGCTGTCGCACAAGCGCACGAAGCGAGCGCCCTTCAGCGAGGAGTCGACATCGAGACAACCTGCGCGCTGCAACGGCTGGCTGGCCAGCACGCCAACAGTGCGCCCGCCGAAGCGGGCGAAGCCGGTCACCAGGTTTGGGGCGTACTGGGCCTGGATTTCGAGGAATTCGTTGTTGTCGGCGATTTCGGCGACGACATCCAGCACATCGTAGGGTTCGTTCTGATGGGCTGGAATCAGCCGCTCCAGGCGCGGGGTGCGCCTGGGACCGGTATCCCCGCGATCGACGCGCGGCGTCGGACTGGCGTTGTTCTGCGGCAGGTAACCGAGCAGCTCCCGCACCAGCGCCACCGCCTGCTCGCGTCCATCACAATTGAAATGAGCCAAGCCAGTGACTTCGGCATGCAGCTGCGCGCCGCCGATCTCCTCCTTGGTGACGCTTTCGCCCGTCGCCGAACGGATCACCGACGGCCCGGTCAGGAACATCGTCGACTCCGCGCCCGCCATGACGATGAAGTCGGTCAAGGCCGGCGCATAGGCCGCGCCCCCGGCGCAGTCGCCCAGGATCACCGAGATCTGCGGCACCACGCCGGAAGCCTTGACCGTCTTGTGGAACACCTCGCTGAATTGCGCGCCGGCGTCGACTCCTTCGTGTATCCGAATCCCGGAGGAATCGTTGAGGCCTATCACCGGCAGGCCAAGCTGCAGCGCCATGTCCAGCAACTTGCCTATCCGCACCGCATGCACCCGGCTGGAACTGCCGCCGAGAAAATCGCGGTCATGGGCGTAAACCAGCACAGGCCGGCCGTCGATCCGGCCATGCCCGGTCACCAGGCCATCGCCGGGTACCTTGCGGCCGGCGGTGCCGAAGTGCTGGCAATCATGCTCGCTCAGCGCGTCCAGCTGGTAAAAACTGCCGCTATCGACCAGCCACTCTATGGCCTGCCATACCGCGGAATCACGCCGCGGCGTGCCCGTGGCGGAAAAAGAGGCCTGAACCGTCGTCATCGTCGCTTGCCTTCTCTGTTGTCAATCATCGTTCAACTCCATGGCCGGAACACGGCAACCGCCGGCGTTATCTGGCCACGATCGGGATATGCCGTCGCTGCGCCTGCTCCGGCAGGGGCTGTCCGGTCGACGGTTCGGAGAAGGCCAGCAGCAATTCGGCCTTCCTTTTGCCCATCGCCGGAATGGCGGCCAGCTTGACGTGGCCGTAACCGCGCACTGACTCCGGCAACCTGGCCAACTTCACCGCGATGGCCAGCTTGCCGCGCTCAAGGCCGGCGCAGAGGGTGTCCAGCAAGGACTCGTAGTCGGCCAGCAACTGCCGTTCCGCCCGGCGGTCTTCCTGGCCGGCGAAAGGATCGAACATCGAGCCCCTCAGGAAACGCAACCGGGCCAGACCACGCATCAACGGCAGGATCCAGCGGCCGACAGCCACCTTGCGCGGCTGTCGGCGCCAGAAGTTGAATACGTCCGGCGCCAGATGGAAGCGCAAGCCATCAAGGCTGCCGTGCTCCTCGGCCAAACGCTGCAGAAACCCCCTGTCGCTCAGTTGCCGCGCGACCTCGTACTCGTCCTTGCAAGCCATCAGCTTGTAAAGATTGCGCGCGACGGCGATCCGCAGCGCCTCCGCCTGGACGGCGTCTTCGCCCTGCCAGTCGCGGGTGGCCTGCTCCACCTTGCCCAGCCGCCGCAGATAGCGGGCCGCGTACTCCGGATTCTGGTATTCGGCCAGAAGGCGCATGCGGCTCAACTTCAGCCGCTCATAATCGTCGAACTCATCCTGCGTCCGCTCGCCGCCATCCAGCCGCCGCAGCGCGTCCGGATCGCCGGCGGCCAGGCGGCCGCAATCGAAGGCCGCCAGATTGTCGTCGCCGCTGCCTCCCTGCAGCCGTATCGCCTGCCGTACGGCATCCAGCCGCAGCGGCACCAGGCCGGCCTGCCAGGCGAAGCCCAGCAACAAGACATTGGCTTGCAGCGGAGTGGCGAAGCGCTCGGCCAACGCCTTCGCATCCAGCGCCAGCGCCTGCGCGCCGCTGCGCTTCTCCAACAGAGACAGCATTCCGTCGCTGTCGACCTGCAGCGTCGGATCGCGCAGCATCAGGCCAACCTGGGTCTCATGCAGGTTGGCGGCGATGCGCGTCCTCCCGGCGCGGATGCACTCCAGCGCCTCGCGCTCCGTGGCCACCACCAAATCGGCGGCGATCAGGGCATCGGCGCCGCCCCGGTCTATGCGGTTCTGATGTAACTGCGCGCGGTCGCTCGCCAGCCGGATGTGGCTCAGCACCGAACCGCCCTTCTGCGCGAAACCGGTGAAATCGAGCACCGATACCGCGGCCTGCTGCAAATGCGCGGCGGTCGCCACGATGGACGACACCGTCACTACGCCGGTACCGCCAATGCCGGTCAGCAGTATTTCGTACGGCGCCGTGCCCAGCGCCGCGCCGGGTTCGGGCAAGCGCGCCACCGCCTGTCCGACGGCTCTTTGCAGCTCGGCATCCGACCGCTTGACGCGAGGCCGCCCCCGCAGCGTCACGAAGCTGGGGCAAAAGCCCTTCAGGCACGACATATCGGTATTGCAGGAATGCTGGTCTATGCGCCGCTTGACGCCATGATCCGTCTTCAGCGGCACAACCGACAGGCAGTTGGAGGCTTTCTGGCAATCGCCGCACCCCTCGCAGACCTGTTCGTTGATCACCACGCTGCGGTTCAGCGCCGGCGCCTGCTTGCGCTTGCGGCGCCGCCTGGCCTCGGTCGCGCAGACTTGGTCGTAGATCAACAGCGAAACTCCGTTAAGCTCCCTCAGCTCACGCTGCACCTCGTCCATGCGGTCGCGATGATAGACGCGGGTGTCGCCAGGCAAGGCATTGTCGCCGACATATCGTCCGGGATCGTCGGCCACCACCACCACCCTGGCCACCCGCTCCGCCAGCGCCAGCCTGACGATTTGCGGCACTGTCAGCTTGCCGTCGATGGGCTGCCCCCCGGTCATCGCCACCGCATCGTTGTAAAGCAGCTTGTAAGTGATGTTGCTGCCGGCTGCCACCGCCTGGCGGATCGCCAGATGCCCGGAGTGGAAGAAAGTGCCATCCCCCATGTTCTGGAAGATGTGGCCGGTGTCGACGAAGCCTTCGGCGCCGAGCCAGTCCACGCCCTCCCCCCCCATCTGCACGCTGCCGCTGGTATGGCGTTCCGGAATCCGGGCTGCCATCGCATGGCAGCCTATCCCTAGTTGCGCCCGGCTGCCCTCGGGCACCAATGTCGACAGATTGTGCGGGCAGCCGGAACAAAAATAAGGCGTCCGCTTCAACAAGCCGGCGGGATGATCCAAGACCGGCTGTTGCCAGCAGGCCGGCAGGCCGGCGCTGACGCCCAGCGCCTGCAAGCGCGCCAGCAGCAACGGCGCCAAGCGGGACGGGCGCAGCTCTTCCGCCACCGGCAACAAGGGCCGGCCCTCTTCATCCTCCTTGCCGATGACTACCGGCCGCCGCGCCTCCGGCACGTTGTACAGATGCTGCTTCAGCAGCGCCTCCGCTACAGCAGCCTTCTCCTCGACCACCAGTACCGCTTCCGCCGTCTCCGCCAGCTCCGCAAGCAACGGAGACAATGGCCACACCAGCCCGACCTGCAATAAAGCGATGCCGGCCGACTCCAGCTCGGCCTCGCCCGCGCCCAGCTGGCGCAAGGCCTCCATCACGTCGCCGTGCGCCTTGCCGACTGCAGCGATCAGCAAGCGCGGCGCAGCCTGGCCGAAGGTAAGCTTGTCCAACGGATTGGCTCGGGCGAAGGCGGAAAAGGCTTCCAGCTTGAACGCCATCCGCTGCTCCATCTGCGGCCCCGGCAAATCGGGCCAGCGCCAGTGCAAGCCGTCGTTGCCCGGATCTACCGGCGGCAGCGAGAAAGAGCGGCGTTCGACCGAGCGGCAGGAGACCGAGCTTTCCACTGTTTCGCTGATGGCCTTGAATCCGATCCACAAGCCGGAATGCCGCGACGCCGCCCAGCCCCACAAACCGTATGCTTCGTAATCGGCGACCGAGGCCGGATGGATGACCGGCATGCCCCAGGCGATCAAAGTCTGATCCGACTGATGGGACATCGATGACGACACGCAGCCGTGGTCGTCGCCGACGATGACCAGCACGCCTCCCATCTCGGATGAGCCATAGGCATTGCCGTGATGCAACGCGTCGCCGGCGCGATCCACTCCCGGCCCCTTGCCATACCAGAGGCCAAACACGCCATCCACCTTGCGGTCGGCATCGCTGCCCACCCGTTGCGTGCCGAGCACGGCGGTTGCGGCCAGCTCTTCATTGATCGCCGGCAGAAAGCGGATGCCCGCCTGCTCGAGAACCCTCTTCGCCTTCCACATCTCCATGTCCACCGCGCCTAAGGGCGAACCCCGGTAGCCGCTGGCGAAACCCGCGGTATTCAGGCCCGCCTCGCGATCCGCCGCGGCCTGAGCCAGCATCATCCGCACGATGGCTTGCGTTCCCGACAACATGATGCGGCCGCCCGGGCGGGAAATTCCGATTTCATAGCGGTCTGCACCGCTAAAACCATTGTCAATTTCCATGAAGCATCTCCATCTTTTATGGTTGCTCGCTAGTCGGATCGCTGCGCCAACCGCCTGGCGGTTTCGATCGCATCGGCGATTGCCGCCCTGTCGTTGACCCGGCTGGCCAGCAATACCAGCAACTGCGCATCGACCAGCCTGGCCTGCTCGTCCGGCAAGTCCTGCCCGGCCTCCAGCAGCATGGAAAACAGCTCGTCGGGAGACGGCTGCATAGGGGCTTGCACATTGCTGGACATCAGGCGCGCCTTTCGAAAGTGGAGGAAACGGAGTGGCCCAAAGCCAGCCGCAGAGCCGCGGCCAGCTCGACCGGGTCAAGCAGGTCGGCGGCATAGCAGATATGCTGGTCGGGGCGGATCAGATAAACGCGGCGTTGCGCCGCTCGGTAACGCTCATGGGCCAGCCCGGCGTCATCGACAACATGAATGCGGCCATCGCCGCCTTCGCTTCCCGAACGGCCCACCGTCAACAGCGCCGCGCCGTGCAGGCGGCAGAAATGCCACGCGGCATCCACGTCGGACTCGCCATCGACGAAATACAGCAAAGTGAAGCGGTTGCCGATGCGCTCCAGCAGCCAGGCGGGTTGGCCCGCCAGCGACACCGGCGCGTCCAGAGCGGCATCGCCCGGCCCCGGTCCTTCCCGATGTCCGGCAGGCTGCAGCAAGCTGCAACCCGCCAGCGACGCCGGCCGCGACAACCGTCCGGAATTGACCATGGGGCGGATGGCCTCCTGCTCGGCGGACAACAGCAGCACAGCCTCCTTGAGCAGCCTGGCGCGCTCCGAACGCGGCGTAATGAAGTCAGCGCTGCGGCTGGAGTTGAGAATATTCTCGTCAGCCGCCAGACCACGCTCCTCGCCGTAACTGTCCAGCAAAGCCGGCCCCGCCCGTCCTGTAATGATTTCAGCCAGCTTCCAACCCAAGTTGTCAGCGTCCTGAATGCCGCCATTTCCGCCGCGGCCGCCGAAAGGGCTAACCTCATGCGCGCTGTCTCCGGCGAACACCACCGGTCCATGCACGAAGCGAGCCAGCCGGCGGCAACGGAAGGTATAGACGCTGACCCATTCAAGTTCGAAATCGATATCGTCGCCGAACATCCTGCGCAGCCTGGCCGCCACGCGCTCCGGCTCGCGCTCCAGCACTGGGTCTGCATCCGGCCCCAGCTGGAAATCGACGCGCCAGACATCATCAGGCTGTTTGTGGATCAGGACTGACTGCCCCTCATGGAAGGATGGCGAGAACCAAAAGCGGCGCTCCGCAGGCAAAGCGGCAGGCATGCGCACATCGGCGATCAGGAAGCGGTCATTGAACGTCCGTCCCTCGAAAGGCAGCTGTAGCGCCTGGCGCACAAAGGATCGGACACCATCGCACGCCACCAGCCAGTCGCAATGGATCTGATAGCCGCCCTGGTCGGTTGCGATATCGACAATGGCGCGGCGCGGCTCGCGCTGAACGCCTGCAACGCGATGCCCCCAGCGGAATTCGACCAAGCCCGATGCCAGGCAGGCATCGATCAACCACTCCTCCAGATAGTACTGCTGAAGATTGATGAAGGCCGGGTACTGGTGCCCCGGCTCAGGCAGATAATTGAACTCGAACAACTGCCGGTCTCCGTGCAACACCTTGCCCAGATGCCAACTGACGCCTTTTTCCAACAGTTGCTCGCCCAAACCCAGCCGTCCCAGTATTTCCAGACTGCGCTTGGCAAAAACAATCGCACGCGATCCATCAGAAACCTTGTCATCCTGATCGACCACCAGCGTGCGCACCCCCCGCCTAGCCAGATCCAGAGCCAGCACCAGCCCCACCAACCCCGCACCAGCGATGACAATTCCCCTTTCAATCAATGAATTGCCATCAAATCTAGTGCGTTCAAAAGTACGACGTTTCACCACCATGACCTGCTCCCGCGGAAAAGTGACAAAGCCATTCACCGCGGCGGAATTTACATTAGTAATAAATATCCATCAAGCATAATTATTCATTATGGTATATTCTATTCAGCAAAATAGCGCAGATGGAAAAATTTAACTAGAACATCATAGAAATATTTTTTCTTATTTTTCAAAAAGATAAAACAAATTGCACCTGATCCATGAAAATCATCCAGCCCTGAGCGGGCATGTCAATTGAATAGGCAAATCATGGCCAAATCTTCAATAATCAAATACTATTTCTATAGTTATTACTCGCATGCGATCATATTTGAAGGTCATAAAGACCGGGCTGAAAACACCCTTTGGCATGACCGCCTCACCCCATCCGGCACGCTCCACTCGGTGGCCAACGGAGGGGATGGCGCATGAACCTGTCGCGACGCGCGTTTCTGGAACATAGCCTGCTGTATGCAGCGCTGGCCCCCTTCGCTTCGCAAGCGGCCCAGGCCGAAGGAATGAAGCCTCGAGCCTTCTCCAACACGCAAGGATCCAACATGAAGCTGTCCCGCAACGAATACGACTACCGTCCGCCGCGCCTGCAAGACCTGCAGACAGCAAGCGACCCTCTGATCGTCTTGTGCACCCTGCTCGCCCGGGCCGACAACTCGCCGCTCAGCGAGCGACGGCGCGACCCCGGCTTTCTGATCGACCGCGACGGCCAATCCATCCAGGATCCGGCTGGCCACGATCAACGCCCCGCTTTCGATAGCCCGGTCAACGTATCGTTTGAAAAATGGGGTGAGTATTGGCGAAAAGTGCATGGCCCGCGCTTCCTGTATGCTCAAAAACCGCAGGATGGCGGCATCCAGCGCATGGTGCGCTACGATCAGGTGCACCGCCTCGCTTTCGGCCCGAGCAAGGGCAGCCCGCTGCCGTACCTCCCGCCCGTCGACAATGACGGCGAGCTGTTCCATACGGTGGTAGACCACGTGCCGGCATACCGTCGCCCAGACTGGGACGGCATCGCCTACCTGGGATTCAAAAGCACCGACGACATGGGCGCCGTCTTCTCCCAACCCAGCCTCGCCGCCACCATCATCCCGGAAGACAAGGCCATCTTCCGCGAATTGGCCCCGGTTTTGTCCCGCCAGCACATCATCATTCCCAGCGCGACTCAGCGAGACCCCATCCTGCTGGTCAAAACCCACCAGCGCCGCGCCGGCTTGAGCCGTCAGGAATTCCAGCATCAATGGCTGGCCGAGCACGCCGACCTGGTTCGCACCACACCCGCCACCGCGCGTTATGTCCGCCGCTACGTCCAGTTGCACGCGATCGGCCCGGAACAGGAAGGCCAACCGTTCTGGCACCCCGCCAGCAGCAAGATAGACGGCGTGACCTTGATGGCTTTTTCCAGCCTGAACGATCTGGAGGACTTCATGTTGAGCGAAGACTATCAGGCCATTGAACGCGACGAACAGCGCTTCGCCGATGCGGAACGCTCGGACTTCTGGACCGCGATGGGGATCAATGTAGTGAACCGCATCCAACAGGAAGTCGCCACCCCGCGCTAAGCCAGATGTCCCGCCATCGGCGGACAACCGACTGCGATGCGCCCGAGCCGGCAGGCCGGGCGCATCCCGCCCTTCACGCACCAGGCAATCACGAGAACAAAATGAGCAAGGCACTCCCCTTCAGGCTGATATTGGTCATGGCCATCGCCTGCGGCTTTTCCATCGCCAACATCTATTACAACCAGCCCCTGCTGGGCCTGCTGCAGCGCGAGTGGGGCGCATCCCCGCTGATCGGCCTGATACCCGCCATGACGCAGCTGGGGTTCGCCTTCGGCCTGATCCTGCTGGTTCCGCTCGGCGATGCCATGGACCGCAAGCGGCTGATTCTGGCGCAGACGCTGGCGCTGATCGCCTCCCTCGCCTGCATGGCCGCCAGCCCGACGCCGCCGTTGCTGTTGCTGGCCTCGGTCCTGGTCGGCGCCACCGCCACCATCGCTCAGCAAATCATTCCGTTCGCCGCGGAGCTTGCCGGACCGGAACAGCGCGGCAAGGTGGTCGGCCATGTGATGAGCGGCCTGCTAAGCGGCATTCTGCTGGCGCGCACGCTGAGCGGCTTCGCCGGCGCCTATCTGGGCTGGCGGGCGATGTTCATGGTGGGCGCGGCGCTGGCGATCGCCATGGGCTTGATGCTGCTGGCCTTTCTGCCGAGCAGCAAACCGACGGCGCAGCACGGCTATCCGGCACTGCTCGCCTCCCTGTTCAAGCTGGCTCGAGAGGAAAGGGAACTGCGCTACGCCATCCTGACCCAGGGCATGCTATTCGCCGCGTTCAGCGCCTTTTGGAGCACCTTGGTCTTGCTGCTGCAACAACCGGAGTTCCATATGGGCAGCCGCGAGGCGGGCCTGTTTGGCATCATCGGCTTGGTCGGCGTCCTGCTTGCGCCACAGGCTGGCAAGCTTGCAGACGCGCGCGGACCTCACGGCATCGTCAAGCTGGGGATCGCGCTGGTTGTCGCGTCGTTTCTGGTCTTCGGCGTGGCGCCGAACCTGATGGGACTGGTCGTCGGCGTGATTCTTCTGGACGCGGGCGTGCAAGTCGCCATGGTCTCGCACCAGACCATCATTTTCGCGCTGAACCCCGCGGCCCGCAGCCGCATCAACACCGTCTACATGACCGGATTATTTGTGGCGGGCGCGCTGGGTTCGGCCATAGGGGGATTCTGCTGGCAAATGCTGAATTGGAACGGCGTAGCCGCCGCGGGATTCGCGCTAGGCGTGCTCTCGACGTTTTTCCATCTGGGAATGGGCAGCCCGCAGCCTAGCCGTCAAACCGGCGGCCAAGGAGGCATCTAGCCTTCCGGCATCGTCTGCCAGCGGCCGCCATGCAGCATCTGCAGCGGCCGATAACCGGACTTGTACGCCATCTTGCGGCAGTCTGCTATCCAGTAGCCCAGATAGACGTAGCTCAGCCCCAGCATGCGTGCCTGCTCCACCTGCCACAGCACGTTGTAGACGCCCAGGCTGGACTGGCTGTCTTCCGGATCGTAAAAGGTGTAAACCGCCGACAAGCCATCCACCAGCCTATCCACCAGGCTGACCATCTTCAGCTCGCCATCCAGCCTGAATTCCGCCAGATGGCTGTCCACGCCGCTCTTCAGGATGAACTCGGAATACTGCTGCGCGTCGTCGTCCGACATGCCGCCGCCGGCATGGCGGGTCTGCTGATACCAGCGGTACAGCGCGTAATGTTCCGCGTCGAATGCGAGCGGCAGCCAGCGCGCGCTCATCCCGGCGCCTCGCCGCCACACTTTCCGCTGGGTACGGTTGGGCCGGAACTGGTCGACGGGCAGCCTGACCGGGATGCAGGCCTGGCATGAGTCGCAATAGGGCCGGTAGGTGTAGAGGCCGCTGCGGCGAAAACCCAGCCTGACCAGCTGGCTGTAGACGCCGCCGTCTATCGCCTCGGCCGGGATCGCGACTTGGGAGCGCGCCTGCCGCCCGGACAGATAGCTGCACGGGTACGGCGCCGTGGCGTAGAAATGGATGGCCGCGACCTGGCCGGCTTCACGATGACTCATGGCGGTAATGGTAATCCCACATCCGATCCGGCTGGGGATGCCGGACATTCTCTTTCAGAGTAGCAAGAAAAACATCGCGCGATATCAGCCTCGCGCCGAGGCTGGCCAGATGCTCGGTATGCATCTGGCAGTCTATCATCGTCACGCCCTGCGCCTGCAGATGCCGGACCATGTGGACGAAGGCGAGCTTGGAGGCGTCCCTTCTGCGGGAAAACATCGACTCGCCGTAGAACATGCGGCCGATGGACACGCCGTACAGCCCTCCGGCCAGCTCGCCATCGATCCAGGTTTCGAAACTGTGCGCGTAGCCGATCTGGTGCAGCCGGCAATAGGCGGCCACCATCTCGGGCACGATCCAGGTGCCGTCCTGCCCGGCCCTGGGCTCGGCGCAAGCGCGCATCACTTCTGGGAAGGCGCTGTCGACGCGGATTTCATAATCGAGATTGCGCAACGTCTTGGCCAGCGAGCGGCTGACCTTGAGCTCGTCGGGAAACATCACCATGCGCGGCGCGGGGGACCACCACAGTATCGGCTCGCCGTCGGAAAACCAGGGGAAGATGCCTTCCGAGTAAGCGGTGAGAATGCGGCGGGACGACAGATCGCCGCCGGCGGCCAGCAGGCCGTTGGGATGACTCAGGGCCTGCGACACCGGCGGGAAGACAGGCTCGGGACCGAGCCAGGGAATCATCCGCGGCGGCCGCTCTTGCCCAGGCAATCCGGGCACTCGCCGTACATGTACAGCGCGTGTTCGACGATGCGAAAGCCGTGCTGTTCGGCGATGCGGTCCTGCAGCGCCTCGATTTCCGGATCGAAGAACTCCACCACCTTGCCGCAGCTGACGCAGACCATGTGATCATGGTGGCCGCCCTGGTTCAGCTCGTACACCGCCTTGCCGGTCTCGAAATGGTGGCGCACCAGGATGCCGGCCTGTTCGAACTGGGTCAGCACGCGGTAAATGGTGGCGAGCCCGATGTCGATGTTTTCCGCCAGAAGCTTGCGGTAAACGTCTTCGGCGGACATATGGCCGGCGTCGCCCTGCTCGAACAGGTCGAGGATTTTCAGACGCGGTCCGGTGGCTTTGAGGCCGATATCTTTGAGGTGACTGGCTTTGCTCATCGTGATATAAAGTGTCTCGGTTTTCGAATCATGATAAAGCCTTTTGACGGCTTTGCCTAATTACAGCCTCATAAACGTTTGAGTCAATCGGAGTACCATGCGCGCCCTGATTTTCGCCGCCGTCATCGCAGTCGCCGGCTGCAGCTCGATGAACCCGCTCGACTGGAGCCACCGCGTGGAAGTCCAGCAAGGCAATTACGTGACCCAGGACGCCGTCGCCAAGCTCAAGCCCGGCATGACCCGCGCCCAGGTCCGCTTCCTGCTCGGCACCCCGCTGCTGACCGACCCCTTCCATGCCGACCGCTGGGACTACAAGTATAGCGACGCCAAAGGCGGCAAGGTGGATCCATCCACCGACAAGCTGCTGACCATCCACTTCAAGGGCGACGCGCTGGACCGCGTCGAAGGCAATGCCCAACCGGCGCCGCCCGCCAAGCAGCTGGACGCTTCCGCCCCCGCCCAGGAGGCGAAAAAGCCATGAGCCAGAACATCGTGATCGTCGGCGCGTCCGGCCGCATGGGCCGCGTGCTGATCGAAGCGGTGCTGGACGCTCCCGGCGCCCGGCTGCACGCGGCGATAGACCGCGCGGATTCGGGCTTCGTCGGCCAGGATGCCGGCCTGTTCTGCGGCCGCAGCAGCGGCGTCTTCATCAGCTCGGACTTCATCGCCGCGCTGGACGGCGCCGACGTGGTGATCGACTTCACCCGCCCCGAAGGCACGCTGGAGCACATGCTGGCCTGCGTAGAGCGCGGCGTGCGCATGGTGATCGGCACCACCGGCTTCGATGACGAAGGCAAAGCCGCCATCCGCGCCGCGGCCGGCAAGATCGGCATCGTGTTCGCGTCCAACTTCAGCGTGGGCGTCAACCTCACCTTCAAGCTGCTGGACATGGCCGCCCGCGTGCTGAACGAAGGCTACGACGTCGAAATCATCGAGGCGCACCACCGCTTCAAAGTGGACGCGCCGTCCGGCACCGCGCTGCGCATGGGCGAAGTGATCGCCGACGCGCTGGGCCGCGATCTGAAGCAATGCGCGGTCTATGGCCGCGAAGGCGTGACCGGCGAGCGCGACCCGCAGGCGATAGGCTTCGCGACCGTGCGCGGCGGCGACGTGGTCGGCGACCACACCGCGCTGTTCGCCGCGCTGGGCGAGCGCGTGGAGATCAGCCACAAGGCTTCCAGCCGCGCCACGTTCGCCAACGGCGCGGTGCGCGCCGCGCGCTGGCTGTCCGACAAGCGAAACGGCCTGTTCGACATGCAGGACGTGCTGGGCCTGCGCTGACGCCCGCGGAGGGGCGCCCGCCCCTCCCTTTCCATCCCATGCGCGTTCGCTCCCTCATCCTCGTCCTGCTTCCGCTGCTGGGCCTCACCGCCCTCGCCTCCCTGCTCCATCACAGCCAGCTGCAAGCCCTCAGCCTGCTGAAGCTGGATCCGCAACCGCCGCTGGAATGGCAGCTGCTGCTGGAGTTGCGCCTGCCGCGACTGTTCGCCGCCGCCTCCGCCGGCGCGCTGCTCGCCAGCGCCGGCTGCGCGGTGCAGGCGCGCTTCCGCAACCCGCTGGCCGAGCCGGGCCTGATCGGCATCAACAGCGGCGCGGCGCTGGCCGCGGCGCTGGCGCTGAGCCTGGGCGCCGGCCTTTATGGCGTGGCGGCGGCCGGCTTCGCCGGCGGCCTGGGCGCGCTGCTGCTGGTGAGAGTGCTGGGAAGCGACCACGACGGCAACCGGCTGATATTGAGCGGACTGGCGGTCAGCACCCTGCTCGGCAGCCTGTTGACCCTGCTGATCACCATGCTGCCCGACGGATCGCTGCGCGTAGTCACCTTCTGGCTGATGGGCAGCTTCGCCGGCGCAGAATGGCCGCAGGCGCTGACGCTGACCGTGGCCGCGCCGCTGATCTGGCTGGCGCTCTTCGGCCACTGGCGCTTCCTGAACGCCTTGCAGCTGGGCGAGAGTGCCGCCTTCCACCTGGGCTTTTCCGTGCGCGGCCAGGAATGGCGCATCGTATTGCTGGCGGCGCTGGCCGCCGGCTTGGTGGTGTCCGGGTGCGGCATGATAGGTTTCGTCGGACTGATGGCCCCGCACCTGGCGCGCCAGCTGGTCGGCAGCGACTCGCGCCGCCTGCTCGCCGCTTCTCCGCTGCTGGGGGCCTGGCTGACCGTCAGTTCAGACTGGCTGGCCCGCGGGCTGTTGGCGCCGGCGGAATTGCCGGTCGGCGTGATCACCAGCCTGCTGGGCGCGCCCTTCTTCCTGTGGCTGCTGCGCCGCCAGGAGGCCCGACATGCTTGAAGCCCGCGGCCTGTCGCTGCGCAAAGGCGGCCGAGCCCTGCTGACCGATGCCGGCCTGTCCCTGAAGCCCGGCGAATTGCTGACCGTGCTGGGGCCGAACGGCGCGGGGAAAAGCACCCTGCTCAAGCTATTGTCGGGGCTGTGGAAGCCGGATGCCGGCGAAATCCTGATCGCCGGCAGCCCTACGGCGCGGATGCGCAGCGCCGAACTCGCCGGCTGGCGGGCCGTGGTTGAACAGCATCCGGTGACGCCGTCGGGCTGGCGCGGCGCGGAACTGGTCGCCGCAGGCAGTTACCTGTATCCATCCGCAGACAGGCCGCGCGTCTGCGCGGCCGTGAACGAAGCCTTGCGCCTATGCGATGCGGCCGGACTCGCCGACCGGCACCTGGCCGACCTGTCCGGCGGCGAGCGGCAGCGCCTGCAACTGGCGCGCGCGCTGTGCCAGCTGCTGCTGTCGCCGCGCCCCGAACGTTATCTGCTGCTGGACGAGCCCACCGCGGCGCAGGACTTCGCGATGGCCGACGCGCTGATGACCCGGGTCCGGACACTGGCCCATGAGTTGGGCATCGGCGCGCTGGCCGTGGTGCACGACCTCAACCTGGCCCTGCGCCACGCCGACCGGGTGCTGCTGCTGAACGACGGCCGCGTCGCCGGCTGCGGCGACAATGCCGCGATGATGGAGCGCGAGCGGCTGGAGGCCATTTACGGCGTGCGGCTGGCGGAGCTGACGCACCCCGAACAACCATGGCGCGCCTTCATTCCCATGCCAGGCCAAGCGACCGGCAAGCCCTGACCTGTATTGCATTAGCCGGGCAAACCTGCGATCCTGACCTTCTCGCATCCGCGAACGGAAGAGAGAAGACATGCCGCTGCTAGCCGCTCTGCAATCGCTTCCCAACCAGTTCTGTGGCGAAGGCATCAACCACGAGGACCAGACCTTCACCGGCTGCCTGCATTGGCAAGCCCTGCCCGGCCAGCGCGCGCTGCTGCTGCACTACACGGCCAACGGCACCGATGGCGAAATCCTGCATCGAGAGACCACCCTGCTCGGTTACTTGCCCGACGGCACGCTCTGCCTGTGGCCGGTGATGGACGAGTTGCCCTACGTGCTGCCCCATCCGGCGATACGCCAAGCGGAAGGCGGGCATGGCGTGCTGGAGGTGGTGTTCTCCAGCGGCCCCCGCAGCCTGAGCGAGCATTTCCGCCAGGAGATCACCATCCGCATCGAAGCCAGCGGCCAGCTGCTGTATGCCCACGCCTGGGGCGAGCCTGGCGGCAGCTTCGAGGACCGTTCGCACTGCCGGCTGTCGCCGGTGGCCGGCACCGCCTGACCCCGAACGGCTCAAGCCCCCGCGCAAATGAAAACGGACGGCGCTTCCGCGCCGCCCGCCTCTCGCGCCCTGGCTGGCTCAGGCCGTCGCCGTCTCCCGCACCGCCTGCACCTCGTACACCTGCTTGACCTCGCCGTTGCTGTCCACGCTCTCCAGCCTGACGTCGAAACCCCACAGCCGGCACACATGCTTCAGCACTTCCTGGGCACTCTGCTCCTCCAGCGGCCGGCGGTTATGCATGGTATGGCGCAGTGTCAGGCTGCGGTCGCCGCGCATATTGACCGACCAGACCTGGATGTTGGGCTCCCGCGACCCCAGATTGTATTGCTCCGCCAGCTTGCCGCGGATGTCGCGGTAGCCTTCTTCGTCGTGGATGCTGGAGATTTCCAGCTTGTCATCGCGATCGTCGTCGCGAATCGAGAAGAAGCGGAAATCGCGGATCAGCTTGGGCGACAGATATTGCGAGATGAAGCTCTCGTCCTTGAAGTTGCGCATCGCGAACTCCAGCGACTCCCGCCAGTTGCTGCCGGCCAAGTCGGGGAACCAGGCCCTGTCCTCGTCGGTCGGCTCCTCGCAGATCCGCTTGATGTCCTGATACATCGCGAAGCCCAGCGCGTAGGGGTTGATTCCGCTGTACCAGCGGGCGGTGACCGGCGGCTGCGTCACCACATTGGTATGGCTCTGCAGGAATTCCAGCATGTAGCCATCGGTGATCAGGCCCTTGTCGTACAGCCGATTCATGATGGTGTAGTGCCAGAATGTCGCCCAGCCCTCGTTCATCACCTGGGTTTGCCGCTGCGGGTAGAAATACTGCGCCACCTTCCGGACGATGCGCACCACCTCGCGTTGCCACGGCTCCAGCAAAGGCGCCGACTTCTCGATGAAGTACAGGATGTTCTCCTGCGGCTCGGCCGGGAAACGCGGCGGCAGCTTGTCGCCGCCGTCCTTGTCGCGCTTGGGTATCGTGCGCCACAGATCGTTCACCTGCATCTGCAGATAGTGTTCGCGCTCTTCCTGGCGCGCCTGCTCCTTGGCCAGCGACAGCTTCTGCGGCCGCTTGTAGCGGTCCACGCCGTAATTCATCAAGGCGTGGCAGGAATCCAGCAGCTCCTCCACCTCATCGATGCCGTAGCGCTCCTCGCACTTCATGATGTAGCTCTTGGCGAACACCAGATAGTCGATGATGGCCGAGGCGTCGGTCCAGGAGCGGAACAGGTAGTTGCCCTTGAAGAAGCTGTTGTGGCCATAGGCGGCATGGGCGATCACCAGCGCCTGCATCATCATCGAGTTCTCTTCCATCAGATAGGCGATGCAGGGATTGGAATTGATCACGATCTCATAGGCCAGCCCCATCTGGCCGCGCTTGTAGCTCTTCTCGGTGGAGACGAAATGCTTGCCGTAGCTCCAGTGATGGTAATTGACCGGCATGCCCACCGAGGCGTAGGCGTCCATCATCTGCTCGGCGGTGATGATCTCCAGCTGGTTGGGATACACGTCCAGCTTGAATTCGTCCACCGCGATCTCGCGGATCGCGCGGTCGTATTCGCCCACCAGATCGAACGTCCATTCCGACCCCGTGGAAATCGGCGTCGAGCCTTCCCCCTTGCGCGTCCGTTTCATGCCGACACCCTCCCGTTCGCCGGCTGGCGCTTGAACAGTTCGCGGAACACCGGGTAAATGTCGGATGCGGAACGAATCTTCTGCATCGCGAACTGCGGACACTGAGCCTTGACCTTCAGGTACTCGTACCACAGGTTCTGCGGCTCGCCCTCGGTGATCTCGATATAAGCGAAATACTGGCAGTACGGCAGCAGGTTTTCCTCCAGGATGCGGCCGCAGTTGGCCGAATCGCTGTCCCAGTTGTCGCCGTCAGACGCCTGGGCGGCATAGATGTTCCACTCGCTGCTGGCGTAGCGCTTGCGGATGACGTCGCTCATCAGGTTCAACGCCGACGACACCACGGTGCCGCCGCTCTCGCGGGAGTGGAAGAAATCCTGCTCGTTGACCTCCACCGCGCTGGTATGGTGGCGGATGAACACGACTTCGATCTTCTCGTAATTGCGCTGCAGAAACATGTACAGCAGAATGAAGAAGCGCTTGGCCATGTCCTTCTTCTGCTCGTCCATCGAGCCGGACACGTCCATGATGCAGAACATCACCGCCTGGCTGGTCGGTTTAGGCTGCTTGACGCGGTTGTTGTAGCGCAGGTCGAACGGGTCTATCCACGGGATGCTGGCCAGCCGCTCCTTCATCTGGTGGATGCGCTGCCGCCGGTCCCGCACTTCCAGCGCGTTGTCGTCGTCGGACTCGATCAGCGTATCGAGCTCCTCCTCAGCCTCGTCTATGCTGCTGAGCGTCGGCGCGGCCATCGCCACGCGGCGCGCCAGCGCGCCGCGTGGCGAGCGGACGATGTTGATGTTGGTCGGCGTGCCGTCGTTGGTATAGCCGGCGCGCACCGTCTTCATCTCCTCGATGCCCATCAGCTGGGTCTTGACCAGGTTGGGCAGGGCCAGGTCGTCGAAGAATACGTTCATGAATTCCTCGCGCGACAGCTGGAACACGAAATCATCCTCGCCCTCGCCGTCCTGGCTGGCCTTGCTGCCGCCGCCGCCCGCGCCGCCCTGGGGCCGGGGAATACGGTCGCCCTTGACGAACTCCTCGTTGCCGGGATGGACGTTCTCCCACACCCCGCCTTTGCCATGATGGAACGAAGGCTCGGAGATGTCCTTCACCGGGATGGAAACCTTTTCCCCGCTTTCGATATCGGTGATGCTCCGCCCCTTGATCGCCTTGGAGACGGCTTCTTTGATTTGCGCCTTGAAACGGCGAAGAAAGCGCTCGCGATTGACCGCCGACTTGTTCTTGCCGTTGAGGCGTCTGTCTATGATGTGGGACATAGCCACCTCTCTGGCGCGCTGCGAGGGGCCGCCGGCTCCGTCTCCGGAGCCGATGGCCGATCGCCGCGCGCGGTTGTGTCTCCTTGTCGCCGCCCCATCTGGGGTCGGCGCCTCCTGCCGGCCTGGCTCGGGGAGCCAAGCCGGCGCGGGCGGCTTATGAGGACTTGCGCACGCGCAGATACCATTCGCACAGCAGCCGCACCTGCTTGGCGGTGTAACCCTTTTCCACCATGCGGTTGACGAAGTCTTCGTGCTTCTTGGCATCCTCGGCGCTGGCCTTGGCATTGAAGGAGATCACCGGCAGCAGCTCCTCGGTATTGGAGAACATCTTCTTCTCGATCACCGTGCGCAGCTTCTCGTAACTGGTCCAGGTCGGATTCTTGCCGCCGTTGTTGGCGCGGGCCCGCAACACGAAGTTGACGATCTCGTTGCGGAAATCCTTGGGATTGGAGATTCCCGCCGGCTTCTCGATCTTTTCCAGTTCCGCATTCAGCGACGTGCGGTCGAATATTTCGCCGGTATCTTGGTCGCGATATTCCTGATCCTGAATCCAGTAATCGGCGAAAGTCACATAACGGTCGAAAATGTTCTGGCCATATTCGGAATAACTTTCCAGATAGGCGGTCTGGATTTCCTTGCCGATGAATTCAACGTATTTCGGCGCCAGATATTCCTTCAGGAAAGTCAGGTATTTCTGTTCCGTTTCGGCTGGAAACTGTTCGCGCTCGACCTGCTGCTCGATCACGTACAGCAAATGCACCGGGTTGGCGGCCACTTCGCTGTGGTCGAAGTTGAACACCTTGGACAGGATCTTGTAGGCGAAACGGGTGGACAAGCCCGACATGCCTTCGTCCACGCCGGCGTAGTCGCGGTATTCCTGCAGCGACTTGGCCTTGGGATCGGTGTCTTTCAGGTTCTCGCCGTCATACACCTGCATCTTGCTGTACAGGCTGGAGTTTTCCGGTTCCTTCAGCCGCGACAGCACCGCGAACTGGGCCATCATCTTCAGCGTGCCCGGCGCGCACGGCGCCTTGCCCAGCGAGGAGTTGCGGATCAGCTTGTCGTAGATCTTGATTTCCTCGGCCACGCGCAGGCAGTAAGGCACCTTGACGATGTAGATCCGGTCGAGGAAGGCCTCGTTGTTCTTGTTGTTGCGGAACTGCTTCCACTCGCTCTCGTTGGAGTGCGCGAGGATGATGCCTTCGAAGGGTATCGCGCCGAAGCCTTCAGTGCCCTTGAAGTTGCCTTCCTGGGTGGCCGTCAGCAAGGGGTGCAGCACCTTGATCGGCGCCTTGAACATTTCGACGAACTCGAGCAAGCCCTGGTTCGCCAGGCACAGGCCGCCGGAATAGCTGTAGGCGTCCGGATCGTCCTGCGCGTACTTTTCCAGCTTGCGGATGTCCACCTTGCCCACCAGCGAGCTGATGTCCTGGTTGTTCTCGTCGCCCGGCTCGGTCTTGGCCACGGCCACCTGGCGCAGCACCGACGGATAGCGCTTGACCACGCGGAACTGGCCGATGTCGCCGTTGAACTCGTGCAGGCGCTTGACCGCCCACGGGCTGGGGATGCCTTTCAGGTAACGGCGCGGAATGCCGTATTGCTCTTCGAGGATGGGGCCGTCTTCATCGTAATTGAACAGGGACAGCGGCGACTCGTTGACCGGGCTGCCCTTCAGGCAATAGAAGGGCACCAGCTCCATCAGTTCCTTCAGTTTCTCGGCGATCGACGACTTGCCGCCGCCGACCGGTCCCAGCAGATAGAGGATCTGCTTCTTCTCCTCCAGGCCCTGGGCCGCGTGGCGGAAATAGGCGACTACCTGCTCGATCACCTCTTCGGTGCCGTAGAAATCGCGGAACGCCGGGTAAACCTTGATGACTTTGTTGGAGAAAATGCGGGACAGCCGCGAATCGTGACGGGTATCGACCAGTTCCGGCTCGCCGATGGCGGTCAGCATGCGCTCCGCCGCCGTGGCGTAGGCGCCCGGATCTTTCTTGCACAGCTCCAGGTACTCCTGGATCGTGTACTCCTCCTCGCGGGTCTTGTCGTATCGCACTGCGTAGTGACTGAAGATATCCGGGTGCATGACTCTCTCCTGGCTGGTAGCAGGGGCTTGGCATGCTGCGACTCGCAATCTGCCTTTCCCCTTGCTGAATTAGAGTACTGACGGTGTCTCCGGTTCTGTTTTGGGTATAGCATAGCAGCGCCAATCAACCGGATAAAAGCCGGTCCGAACCGGGTCAGGCAGCGCCGAGAACATTGTGCGAGGGAAGCTATTGAATCAATGGATTTTTTTAAATTCTGATTTTTGTAACAATTGATGAAGCTTAGTAAATTCTTGTAATACCTACAGAAATTAATGCGAAAAAACCGTTGAATATTGTCCGCTCAGGTTTTCCGCACCAGAATTCGAACACCTATTTCATATATCAGTCCGCGCTGCACCTCATTGCAGCGCTTGACCTCCACCTCGGCCTCGAAAGGCTTGCCCGAGGCTGCGCCGACGCCGGGCACCAGCACGATCACATTGAGCTTTTCCCCATACTGCGGCACGAAGGCAGAACGCAGGGCCATGCCGTCCACCGACAGGTCCACGCACTCGCCGTAAAACGTTTGCCCGCTCAGCAGCGACTTGATGCGGGCCTTGCACCCCATGCTGACCCGGCGGCCGCGCCGCCGGTCGTAATACGCGTCAAATCTCGACACCTCGCATCCTCCCGCCCAGGTAGGCCGCCAGCCAGTGCAGGCCGACGATGGACTTGCTGTCGCAAATCTCGCCGGTCAGCGCCATGTTCATCGCGGCATCCAGGGGCAGGGTCAGCACCTCCAGGAATTCGCCCGCGTCCAGTTGCCTTTCGCTAAGCATAAGATCTTGCGCGAGGTAATAGCTGATTTTTTCGTTGGAATAGCCGATGCAAGGATGGGCGGTGCCCAGATAAGTCCAGCGCCCGGCCCGATAGCCGGTCTCCTCCAGCAGCTCGCGCCTGGCTGTCAGCTCCGGAGCCTCGTCCGGATCGATCTTGCCGGCCGGAATCTCGATGAACTCGCGGCCGGCCGGATAGCGGTATTGCCGCTCCAGCACCAGCTCGCCTTCCGGCGTCAGCGCCAATACCGCCACCGCGCCGGGATGAAGGATGTATTCGCGCGCGGATTCGTTTCCGTCCGGCAGGGCCACCCTGTCCTTGCGCACCTTGATGAAACCGCCCTGATAGACCAGCTCCGACGACAACTGCTTCTCAACGAGATCCACACTTCACCTTTCTATCGTTCCACGCGCTGACGACCGCCCAGCGCCACAGCACCCGGGTGGCCAGATAGCCGGCCGCGCCCAAGGTCAGCCCCAGCGCCGGCATGCCCACCAGCAGCGGCCAGCCAAGATCGATCAGCCAGCTCAAAGTCTGCCTCATCCAGGCAGCCGGTCCCAAGACGAACAGGCCGGGAGGAGCCGTCATTGTAGCCGCCGCATCCGAACCCAGTAACCACCTGCCGTAGCAATAGGCCAGATAGTACAGCGGCAATACGGTGAGCGGATTGCTGTACAGCGACACCACCATCGCCGCCGGAAGATTGACCCGCAGCAGCAGCGCCAGCGCCAGCGCGGTCGCCTTCTGGGTGAAACCCGGCATCACGCCGGAATACAAGCCCACCGCCACGCCCATCGCCACCTTGCGGCGATTGAACGACCAATAGGCGGGTCGGTCCAGGTACGGCGCCAGCAAGCGCATGCCAGGCCGCGCGAACCAATTGTGCCTGGCCGCGGAAAAGCGGCGCATTTTGCGTTTGAGCCAGGTCATTTCATTTCATGCCGTCGCGTTGCCGTTAAACCACACTCGGGTGGATACGCAAACGCGATTTAGTTGTCAAAAGCTCGGGAATAATTTAAACAAACGTTTGAACGAATATCATGGCCCGATCAGGACCCATCATAACAACGTATCGCCCTGGCACGCACCAGGCCGCGCCCAACCAACTGGAGAAACCGAATGCCTGCTTACAAAGCCCCGCTGCGCGATTTTGACTTCGTTCTCAACGAGCTGATCAAGGTACAGGACATCATCCCCACGTTGCCGGGATATGAAGAAGCCACTCAGGACATCTTCAGCGCCTATCTGGAGCAGGCGGCCCAATTCTGCGAATCCGAGCTCGCCCCGCTCAACCGCCAGGGCGACGAGGAAGGCTGTCACTACGATAGCGCCACCAAGTCCGTCACCACGCCGGCCGGATTCAAGGAAGCCTACAAGCAGTATTGCGAGCTGGGCTTCCCCGCGCTGGACTGCGACCCGGCTTATGGCGGCCAGGGCCTGCCCAAGAGCCTGGGCTTCCCCATCATGGAAATGCAGTGCTCGGCCAACGTGGCGTGGTCGATGTATCCCGGCTTGTCCCACGGCGCCTATTCCGCCATCCACGCCCACGGCACCGACGAGCAGAAAGCGGCCTACCTGCCCAAACTGGTGGACGGCAGCTGGACCGGCACCATGTGCCTGACCGAACCGCACTGCGGCACCGACCTGGGCCTGCTCAAATCCAAGGCGGAACCGCAGGAAGACGGCAGCTACCGCATCAGCGGCACCAAGATCTTCATCTCCGCCGGCGAGCATGATCTGTCGGAAAACATCATCCACCTGGTGCTGGCCCGCCTGCCGGACGCGCCCAAGGACGTGAAGGGCATCTCGCTGTTCATCGTGCCCAAGTACCTGGCCGACGGCAGCCGCAACGCCGTCGCCTGCGGCAGCCTGGAACACAAGATGGGCATCAAGGCCAACGCCACCGCGGTGATCAATCTGGACGGCGCCAAGGGCTGGCTGATCGGCGAAGCCAACAAGGGCCTGTCCTGCATGTTCACCATGATGAACGCCGCCCGACTGGGCTGCGGCATGCAGGGCCTCGGCCTGGGCGAGGCTTCGTTCCAGGGCGCGCTCGCCTACGCCCGCGAGCGGCTGCAAATGCGCGCGCTGAACGGCGCCAAGTGCCCGGACAAGGCGGCCGATCCCATCATCGTCCATCCCGACGTACGCCGCATGCTGCTGACGCAGAAAGCCTACACCGAAGCCGGCCGCGCGCTGGCCGCCCTGCTGGCGCTGCAGCTGGACATCGAGGACAAGCACCCGGACGCCGCCGTCCGCGCCGACGCCGCCGACCTGGTGGCGCTGCTGACCCCGGTGGCCAAGGCCTTCATGACCGACAACGGCTTCGTCGCCGCCAACCATGGCGTGCAGGTGTTCGGCGGCCATGGCTACATCCGCGAATGGGGCATGGAACAGCTGGTGCGCGACGCCCGCATCTCGCAGATCTACGAAGGCACCAACGGCATCCAGGCCATCGACCTGCTGGGCCGCAAGGTGCTGCTGGACCAAGGCGCCAAACTGCGCAAGTTCACCAAGCTGATCCACACGTTCTGCCAGCGGCACGAAGGCCATCCGCAGCTGGGCGAGTTCGTCACCCCGCTGGCCAAGCTGATGAAGGAAGTGGGCGAACTGACCATGGGCGTGGGCATGGCCAGCCTGCAAGACAAGGACGAGGCCGGCGCGGCCGCCGCCGACTACCTGCGCCTGATCGGCCACCTGACCTACGCCTGGCTGTGGGCGCGCATGGCCGAGGTGTCCTTCGCCAAGCTCGGCCAGGGAGACGACGCGTTCTACCACGCCAAGATCGCCACCGCCCGCTTCTATTACGCCAAGCTGCTGCCGGAAGCGGAAGCGCTGAAAGCCGGCATCAAGGCCGGCGCCAAGCCCCTGATGGCGCTGGACGAAGCGCACTTCGCCTTCTAAGCCGCGCCATCCTCCACTCGCAGGCCGCGCCCAGGCGCGGCCTGTGTCATTTTGATCAGCAAAATCACTTACTTGCCTGCGGCCGCCCCAAGTTTTCGGCCAAGCTGCCGATAAGGGGGCATACTGAAGTCGTTCCCTCAACTCAACGCGCGTGCGCCTGCAGAATAACGACGCGGCGACAGGAGTCCGTGATGTCGATATCCTCTCTGAACAACAACCAGCCCGGGCAGGCCGGCAGCGCGCGCGCCACCCAGAGCGCCGCCTACAGCCCCCAGAACGCCCGCAATCAGCTGAACTCGGTGCTGGTGCAATCGCTGGACGTGTCCATCAGCAGCGGCAAGCAATCGCAAACGCTGCTGTTCCACGCGTCGATCACCAACATCACCCAGATCCTCAACGCCGATTTCTCCAACCAGAACGGCTCGCAGCAGGATCAGGGCAGCGCATCGCTGCAGATCAGCAGCACCCAGCTGAGCATCTCCATCCAGCAGGACGGCCAAGCCGACGACAACTCGCCGGAAGCCACGTCCAAGCGCATCCTGGACGGCGCCACCGGCATGTTCGCGCTGTACCAGCAGCAACACCCGGAGCTCAGCGCCGACGATCAGGCGAAAAACTTCGTCAACCTGATCCGCCAGGGATTCGAGCAGGGCTACGGCGAAGCCACCGACATCCTGAAGAGCCTCAAGGTGTTCAACGGCGACGTGCAGAGCGGCGTGGAAAAGACCAAGGATCTGGTGGAAAAAGGCCTGGACGCCTTCCTGCAAAACATGCTGTCCGCCGGCGCGAAGGCCTCCCCGTCCGCCGCCGTATCGGGAAACAGCCAGGCCAGCGCTAGCTGAACCCGGGGGAGGCGGCGATGGTGATGGACGACGATATCACCGTGCAACCGATACGCGGCGTGCAGCCGCGTCCGGCCGGCAGCCATGAGCCGTTCGCCGTCCCCTCCCGCGCCGGCCAGCATGGCAAACGCCCGGATGGAGAGGACAGCGCAGACATCAGCCTCAGCCAGGGCGCGCAGGCCGCGGCGCTGTTGTTCAGCGCCGCCATGGATCAGATTTCCCGCCTGGCTGAGCTGGACATCGAACCAGTGCGTCTGCCCGAAAGTGAGCTGACCGGCGACAGCCACAGCCAGCACCTGTTGCTGGGCATGGAGATCCTGATGGAGTTGTACCGCCAGCAGCATCCCGACTGGACCGCCCCGGCCATCCGGCAGGCGTTCGCGCCGCTGGCGCGCGCCGGGCTGGAGCGCGGCTACCAGGAAGCCTGCCAGGTGCTGCGCCAGCTCAATGTCTACACGCCCGCCGTCGCCGGCCAGCTGCAAGGCCTGCTCCTGCTGACCCAGCGGCTGTTCGAGGAGCGGCTGCAGATCGCCTGACCGTCCCGCCCGCTTTCCCGCAAGCCGGGAATGCAACGGGCCGCGGCGCGCGTCATCCCGAGACCCGCCCCGCCAGCCGGCTAAGAGCGGCTAACACCCCCCCTGATGCGGCGCTGCGCCGACTTGTCGTACTCAAGTACTGCCTGCGTCGGCGCGCCTTGCCTCAGCCGTGAAACTGATTTTTGCTGCCGCTTTAAGGCCTGCGCTGGTCGCGAAACAGCTTCCAGGCCAGCTCCGCCGACTCCGCATCGGCGCTCTGATGGCCCAACAAGTGCACGTAGAGCGGACCGACCCGGTGGGCAATGCTGGGCTCGACATGGCCGCCGCCGCTGATGGTCAACAGCAACACCCGCCGGGCGGCCCCGCCCTCCCCCCATTGCGTCAGCGTGGCTCGGGTGGGATCGTCGGCATTCGAATGAGGCAGCTGCGCGCTGGAATGCGGGATATCGGGCAACTGGTCCAGCCTGCGCCAGAACGACGCGCTGTCCGCCACCGCGATCACCTCGCCCCGCCCCTTGCCGCCGAACAGGCTGACCGGACCGCCCGCATAAGGCACCACCGGATCGGCGGTGCCGGCGACGATCAGCGCGGACAAAGGATGGCTAGGCGCGGCGCAGCCGCTACGGCGGGCCATCGACGCGCCGACGGTGGCGAAAGCCGCCAGACTGCCGCCCAGTTCACTGGCCAAGCGAAACGCCATCATGCCGCCGTTGGACATGCCCATTGCGTAGACGCGGGCCGGATCCGCGTCGCGTTCGGCCACCTCGCGCCGGATGATGGCGGCGATCAGGCCGACGTCGTCGGTCTGCGGACTGCTGGCGGCATCAAGCCGGCAATCGTGCCAACCCGCTTTGCCGTCGCCGCCGCGCGCGCCGTCGGGCGCGACCAGCAGCACGCCTTCGCGGTCGGCTATCTCCATCCATTGCGACAGCGGCGCCGCGCCGCTTCCCAGCCCGAGCAACTGGCGGGCGGAACCGCCATGCCCATGCAACAGGATCACCAACGGCCGCTTGCCCGCCGGCAGGGGCTGGGGCGTCACCCTCAGGTAGCCGCGCAGGCCTTCGGGCCGTCGCAACTGCGCCGACGCCACATCCGCGGCCTGCGCGGCGGCGGCCCACAGCACGGCCGCGCAAGCACAACCCATCTTCCAGTCCATCCGCCCTCCCGCGCCGCTTTGACAGCCTGCTCCAGATCCTTGCGCCGCGCTGCCAGCCACCGCAGCCGGCCGCTGAGACAGGCCCCAGCTTCGGCGTGGCCCCATCATTCGTTCTATCATCCGACCCGGCGACAGGCTAGGCGCATCCAACGACGGCGCGCCCCGCCCGGCCAACAAAAAAGCGGACCGAAGTCCGCTTTTCCATGATCCGAGCCGCCGCCTCAGTTGGCGCCGCAGCAGGCCTTGTACTTTTTGCCGCTGCCGCACGGGCACGCATCGTTGCGGCCCACCTTGTCGCCTTCGCGGCGGACGGTGGTCGGAGCCAGCTCCTTGGCGCGCCAGTAACCGAACACCGCGGCCAGCGCGTCGCTCAGCTCTTCCTTGTAGCCGTCCACTTCCTCGTCGGAGAAGGTCAGCAGGTCCTCGCCGCCTTCCTCGTCCTCGAAGGCGCCGCCCAGCACCAGCATCGGCATCATCAGGGTTTCGAAGCCTTCGTCCTCTTCCGCCACTTCGAACCAGTCGGTATCGACCAGGTCCAGCGCGTACAGATAGGCGTTCGCCCAGGGCCAGTAGTCAGGCTCGCCCTCTTCCTCGCTGTCCTCTTCCGCGTACAGGATCAGGTCCAGCTCATCGCCCGCCGCCAGCGCGGCGCGGGTGGAGTCGAACAGTTTCTGGAGCAGGGTCTTGAGCTCGGCTTCATCGGCCTGGTTTTCGAAGGCCGGCGCGTCGCCCAGCACCTCCGGCAGCCAGAAATCGGCGTCAACCGCGTCCGGACCGCTGACCAGGGCGGCGAAGAAGCCCTGCACCTCGTCCGGGCGCATGGTGCTGCCGCTGGCCGACAGCGGGGTCAGCAGGGTTTCGAGACGGGTCAGGTCTGCATCGTTGAATACGGTTGCGGTCATGATGTGATTCCTCAAGGGTGTATCTGGTCTGGCGGCATTGTAAGCCAAAAGCGCGGCGGCGGCCTCGCATTTTGACTGTCGGACTTGTCCGCGATCAGGCGGTTCGCGCGTCGTCCAGGCCCAGCTTCTCCACCATCGTCCGCCGCATCAGATACTTCTGTATCTTGCCGGTGACGGTCATCGGAAAGCTGTCGACGAACTCGATGTACCGCGGAATCTTGTAGTGGGCGATCTGCCCCTGGCAAAAAGAACGGATATCCTCCTCCGTCGCGCATTCGCCGTCGCGCAGCCGGATCCAGGCGCACAGCTCCTCGCCATAACGCGCGTCCGGCACGCCTATCACCTGCACATCCTGAATCTTGGGATGGCGGTACAGAAACTCCTCAATCTCGCGCGGGTACACGTTCTCGCCGCCGCGTATCACCATGTCCTTGACCCGGCCGACGATGTTGACCGAGCCATCCTCCCGCATCGACGCCAGATCGCCGGTATGCATCCAGCCTTCGGCGTCGATGGCGGCGCGCGTCATCGCCTCATCCTCCCAATATCCCAGCATCACCGAATAGCCGCGCACGCACAGCTCGCCGCTCTGGCCCCGCGGCACCACGCCTCCTTCGGCATCGACGATCTTGAGCTCCACATGAGGATGCGCGGAGCCCACGGTGGAAACCCTCTGCTCCAGCGGGGTATCGGTCGCGCTCTGCAGGCTGACCGGACTGGTTTCGGTCATGCCGTAGCAGATGGTCACCTCGGCCATGTGCATCCTGTCTATCACCCTCCGCATCACCTCCACCGGGCACGGGCTGCCGGCCATGATGCCGGTGCGCAGACTGGACAGATCGAATTCGGCGAAACGCGGATGGTCGAGCATGGCGATGAACATCGTCGGCACGCCATGCAGCGCGGTGCAGCGCTCCTCCTGCACCGTCTCCAGCACGGAAAGCGGGTCGAAGCCCTCTCCCGGGAACACCATGGCCGCGCCGCGGCACAGACAGCACAAGGTGCCCATCACCATGCCGAAACAGTGGTACAGCGGCACCGGAATGCACAGCCTGTCGTCCGCCTCCAGCCGCATCGCCGCGCCGACGAACCAGGCGTTGTTGAGGATGTTGCGGTGGGACAGCGTCGCGCCCTTGGGGTGGCCGGTGGTGCCGGAGGTGAACTGGATATTGGCCGCCTCGTCCGCCCGCAGCGCCGCGCCCAACGCCTGCAAGGCCGCCAGCTCGTCCGCGGACGGCTCCGCCAGCAGTTCGGAGAATGCCAGCATGCCGGGCAGGCGTTGCTGACCGATGCGCAGCACCCAGCGCAATGCCGGCAAGCGCACCGACTGCAGCTCGCCCGGCCGGCAGTCATCCAGCTCCGGCGCCAGATCGCGGATCATTGCCACGTAATCGCTGCTCTTGAAGCTGGGAGACAACACCAGCGCCCGGCACCCCACCTTGTTCAGCGCGTACTCCAGCTCGGCGCGGCGGTAGCCGGGATTGATGTTGACCAACACCAAGCCCGCTTTGGCCGCCGCGAACTGCATCAGCACCCATTCGGCGCGGTTCTGCGACCAGATGCCCACCCGGTCGCCGGCATGCAAGCCCAGCCTCAGCAAGCCGCAAGCCACGCGATCCACCAGGTCGCGCAGCTCCCTGTAACTCCATGAAATGTCCTGATGGCGGACCCGCAGCGCCAGGCGGCCGCCATGCCGTTCGCAAGCCGCGTCGAAAAAGCTGCCTATCGTACGCTCCAGCAACGGCTGATCGCAGGCGCCCTGCGCATAACTGGCGTTCGGCATCGGAATTCCCCTCATATCGCGAAAGAACAGATTGACGATTACGTAAACGTAAATCAAGCTTTCAGCAAGCTTCGTGGAAAAAACGCTACAATCGCGCCTGAAGGAAATTGTATGAGCCAAGCCGAACTATTCACCATCTCCGATCTCGCGCGCGAATTCGACGTCACCCTGCGCACCATACGCTTCTACGAAGAACAAGGCCTGATCGAACCTCAGCGCGACGGCCGCCAACGCCTGTTCACCCGCCGCGACCGCGGCAGGCTGAAGCTGATCTTGCGCGGCAAGCGCATCGGCCTGTCGCTGGCCGAGATCCGCGAAATCATAGACATGTACCAGCTGGCCCGAGACGAGGCCAGCCAGTCGCAGAAGCTGTTGGACCTGCTGCTGGCGCGGCGCCGCCAGCTGGAAGCGCAGCGGCGCGACATCGACGCGGTGCTGGATGAGATCGCTACGCTGGAAAATCATTGCCGCGACGTGATTGATAGCCAAAGCTCCGTCGCCTGATCCGCAACAATATTGCAATGGCATTTTCCATTCCGCACAATGGTCCTCTCTATGGAGGTCATTGCCATGCCCAGCCCCTACACGACCGCATTTTCCCTGCAACACCTAAGCGACGAACGCGTCGAGGATTTCTGGCGCGTCACTGACAGCGTGGCCAGAGAGCGGCGCTACCTGGCTTTTCTGGAAATTCCGCAGGCGGCCTCGGCTGAATACGCGCGCAGCCAGCTTGCCTGCCAAGCGCCGCACCTGTTGCTGCTGGATGGCAAACAGGTCGTCGGCTGGTGCGATGTCACGCCTCATCGTCTTCCCATTTATCAGCATGGCGGGACATTGGGCATGGGCTTGCTTCCCCGCTACCGCGGCATGGGCCTGGGCGGATGGCTGATGGAAAGCACCGTGCGGTTAGCCGAGCAACGCGGCTTCCGCCGCCTGGAGCTGACCGTTCACGCGGACAATCTCAACGCAATCAAACTATACCAACGGCAAGGATTTCTGCTGGAGGGCCGCAAGCGGGAAGCCGTCTGCATCGATGGCCGCCGCATAGATGTCTTGATGATGGCGCGGCTAAGCCCGCATGAGCCACGCTAAGCGCAAACTCCCTTACTTTGGCGCGGCATTCATCATGCCCCACTGCACCGCCAGCACGCTGGCCAACACCACCGCCATGCCCAGCAGCGATTGCGCGGACAACGCCTGCCCCAGCAACGCCCAACCCAGGATCACCGCGGTCAGCGGGCTGAGCAGGCCCAGCGACGACACCGCCACCGGCGACAGCCGCGCGATGCCGCGGAACCACAACAGGTAGGCCAGCAGCGCGCCGAACAGCGCCAGGTAGGCATAGCCTGCCACCTGCGTCCAGCCCAGGCTGGGCAGCGGCGGATCGATGGCCATCGCCAGCGGCAGCAGCATCAGGCCGCCCAGCGCCAGTTGCCAGCCAGTCAACGCGGTCACCGGCGCCGACAATCGCCAGCGCCGCGTCAGATAAGTGCCGCAAGCCATCGATACCGCGCCGCCGAAAGCCGCCAGCATGCCCAGGCCGTCCCAGCTCGAACCCGGCGACAGCAGCAGCGCCGCCATACCGGCCACGCCGGACAGGCTGGCCCACAAGGCCATCGCCGCCGGACGCCTGCTGTCCAGCCGCCAGGCCAGCGCCATCACCAGCAAGGGCTGACAGGCCCCCACCACGGCGGCCAGGCCGCCCGGCAAACGGTAGGCGGCGACGAACAGCAAGGCCTGGAACGCGCCGATGTTGAGCGCTGACAGGATCAACAGCCTGCCCCATTCCGATGCGCGCGGCCGCCACCCGCCCATCCACACCAGCAGCAGGCCCGCCGGCAGCACCCGCAGCAAGGCAGCGGTGAACGGACGGTCCGGCGGCAGCAATTGGGTGGTGACGATATAGGTGGAGCCCCAGATCACCGGGGTGAGCGCGGTGAGCAGCACATCCCGCCAGTGTCCGGCTTCGGTTTTCGCAGACATGGGCAATCCTCTCTTCGGGGTTTATAATCCCGATCACAGTTAACTTGAATTCAAGATAACATTTATCTCGAATTCAAGGCAAATAAATCTTGAATTCAAGACAAGGAGACGGCATGAGCGATGCCAGAGGCGGCGACGCGGTGGACCGCATACTCGAACAGTGGGCGCGCGAGCGGCCGGACCTGGATGTCAGTCCGATGGGGGTGATAGGCCGGCTCAGCCGCTGCGCCGCGCTGTTGTCGCAACGGCTGGACGAGGTGTTCGCCGAATACGGACTCAGCGGCTGGGAGTTCGACGTGCTGGCCACACTGCGCCGCGCCGGCGCGCCCTACCAGCTGGCGCCGACAGAATTGTTCTCGTCGCTGATGGTCACTTCGGGCACCATGACCCACAGGCTTAAAGTTTTGGAAGGCAAGGGCTGGATCGTGCGCGAAGCCAGCAGCCAGGACGCCCGCAGCACGCTGGTGAGATTGAGCGGGGAAGGTTTCGCCTTGGTGGAGCGCGCGCTGGAAGGCCATGTCGTCAACGAGCACGCGATATTGTCCGCGCTGCCGGCGCGCAGCGTAGACGCGCTGGAAAAACGGCTGGCCGAACTGCTGGCGGCGTTGGAGGCACCGCGCGGCTGATCCGGTTTATTTCAGATAATGGAATAATCCATTGTCCTTGACGGCGATTCAGCTTTTAACCGCCATCAGGCAAAGTCGTGGCCGTGTTCCGCTTCCGCCACAAGGAGAAAAGCATGTCCCCCGCCGACATCAAACTGTACGATTTCGCCCTGTCCGGCCACAGCCACCGCGCCCGGCTGATGCTGTCGCTGCTGGACCTGGAGTACGAAGCCGTTCCGGTCAATCTGCGCGAAGGCGAGCATAAACAGCCGGCCTTCCTCAAGCTGAACCGTTTCGGCCAGATTCCGGTGCTGGTCGATGGCGACGAGGTCATCGCCGACTCCAACGCCATCCTGGTCTACCTGGCGCGCCGCTACGGCCACGGCGACTGGCTGCCGTCCGATCCCGTCCGCGAAGCCCGCGTCCAGCGCTGGCTGTCCGCCGCCGCCGGCCCGCTGGCCTTCGGCGCCGCCCAGGCGCGGCTGCACAAATGGCGCGGCGTGCCGCTGGACTACGAACTGGCCGCCAGCCGAGCCAGGGCGCTTCTCCAGGTGATGGACGAGGAGTTGGCCGAACGCCCCTTCCTGGCCGGCGACGCCGCCACCATCGCCGACGTCGCGCTCTACACCTACACCGCGCACGCGCCGGAAGGCGACATTCCGTTGGCGCCGTATCCGCATGTCCGCGCCTGGCTGGCCCGCGTCGAGGCGCTGCCCGGCTTCGTGGCGATGCCGCCCGCCAACGCTTAAATGACAGGAACCGCGAATGTCCGACTCCCCTCCCATCCCCTGGCACTCCGGCGAACGGGAAATGCAACGCCGCGCCGGCAGCCTGGAGCACATGGCGGCGACAGGCCCACGCGTGGTGCGCGACCACATGCCGGAACAGCATCGCGACTTCTTCCGCCAACTGCCCTTCATGGTGATGGCGGCGGTGGACGAGGCCGGCAGGCCGTGGGCGGGAATCGTCGAGGGGCGCCCCGGCTTCGTCGACTCGCCCGATCCCCGCAGCCTGCGCATCGCCGCGCAGCCCAGTCCCGCCGACCCGCTGCGCGACTGCCTGCGTCCCGGCGCGGCGGTGGGCCTGCTCGGCATCGAGCTGCATACCCGCCGCCGCAACCGGATGAACGGCGAACTGACGGCGATGGACGACGGCGGCTTCGCCGTCGCCGTCGGCCAATCGTTCGGCAACTGCCCCAAGTACATCCAGCTGCGCGAGTTCGAATTCTCCCGCGAGCCGGGTCCGCGCATCCTGGGTTCGGTCGAGTGGATGGACGAGCTTGACGACGACGCGCGCGCCGCCATCGCCGCCGCCGACACCTTCTTCGTCGCCAGCGCCGTTCAAGACAGCCATGGCCGCTGGCAGGCCGACGCCTCGCACCGCGGCGGCAAGCCCGGCTTCGTCAAGATGGATGGCGACACGCTGACCATCCCCGACTTCGCCGGCAACGGCTATTTCAACACCCTGGGCAATCTGCTGCTGCAGCCGCGCGCCGGCCTGCTGTTCGTCGATTTCGCCAGCGGCGACACGCTGCAGCTGGCCGGCCGCGCCGAGGTGCCGGACACCGAGACCCCGCCGCCGTTCGCCGGCGCTGAGCGCTGGTGGACCTTTCGCGTCGAGCGCGTGGTCCGCCGCCGCAACGCCTTGGCCCTGCGCTGGACGCTGCGCGAATACTCGCCGTTCGCGCTCGCCACCGGCGCCTGGCCGCACGCCGCGCCGGAGCGGCAATGGCTGCCGCTGCGGGTGGTCCATGCCGAGGACGAGAGCGACGCCGTCCGCTCCATTTATCTTGAGCCGGCCGACGGCTCGGCCCCGCCGCCCTTCCTGCCCGGCCAGCACCTGAGCCTGAAAGTCGCGGGCGTGGACGGCGTGCGGATGCGCAACTACACGCTGTCGCAAACCGGCGGCTACCGCATCAGCGTCAAGCGCCAGGGCAAGGCGTCCGCCCGGCTGCACCAGCTGGCGCCGGGCGACATCGTCGAGGCGCTGCCGCCGCGCGGCGACTTCACGCTGGCGCGCGCCGACCGCCCGATCGCGCTGCTGGCCGGCGGCATCGGCATCACCCCGCTGCTGGCGATGCTGCACCAGCTGACGGCGCGTCCCGCCGCCATGCCGCCCACGCTGCTGGCCTACGCCACCCGCACCATCGCCGAGCGCGCGTTCGACGCCGAGCTGGAAGCGCTGCAGGCCAAGGCCGCCGGCCGGCTGCGCATCGTCAAGGCGGCGAGCCAGCCGGAAACCGGACGCCGCCTCGGCGTCGACTACCAGCATGCCGGCCATGTCGATATCGACCTGCTGCGCCGCAATGGCCTGAGCCTGGATGGGGACTTTTATCTGTGCGGCCCGGCCGGCTTCATGCAAGCGCTGTACGAACAGTTGATCGCCGCGGGCGTGGACGATAAGCGCATCCACGCCGAAGCCTTCGGCCCGGCCGGTATCCAACGGATCGGCCAGGTCGCGGGCAAGCGGCCGCCGCCGGCCGACCATGCCGTGCCGGTGCGTTTCTCGGCATCGTCAATCGACGCCGAATGGCGGCCGGGCCAGAGCCTGCTGGAGCTGGCCGAGTCCTGCGGCCTGAACCCCGACTTCAGCTGCCGCGGCGGCGCTTGCGGCAGTTGCCGCGCCGCCTTGCTGTCCGGCGAGGCGACCTATCTGCAGCCGCCGGAATACGCCGCCCGATCCGGGGAGATTCTGCTGTGCTGCGCCTACCCGGCCGAAGGCTCGGGCAAGCTGGAAATCAACCTGTAAGCCGCGGGTCGGCGCGCAGCCGCTCGGCCAGAAAATCGATGAAGCGGCGCATCCGCGTCGAGCCGTGGCGGCTTTCCGCGTGGACGATGTGGATGGGCAAGGGCTCGCTCTCGTAAGGGACGAGCACGCGCTTGAGCTTGCCGGCCGCCAGCGCTTCCGCCACCTGGTAGGACATCACCCGGGTAACGCCGAAGCCGCCGCAAGCGGCGTCTATCGCGACGTCGTTGCTGCTGACCGCCAGCCGCGGCCTGACGCGGAGGCGATGGCCGCCCCCTGGGCCGAACTTCCACTCCAGCGTCGACGACGCGGCGGTGGAGGCGATCACCGCGTGCCCGCCCAGCGCCTCCGGCGTCTCCGGCTCGCCATGGCGCGCCAGGTAATCCGGCGACGCGCACGTCACTCGCCTCACCTCTCCCACCTTGATCGCCCGCAGCGACGAATCGGGCAGATGGCCGATGCGCACCGCCGCGTCCAGCCCTTCCTCCATCAAATTCACCACGCGGTCCTGCAGCAGCGCCTCCACCTCCACCTGCGGGTATTGCCGCAGGAAATCCAGCGCCGCCGGCATCACGTACAGCCGGCCGAACAACATGGGCGCGGTCAGCCGGATCAGCCCGCGCGGCTCGGCGTTGATGCCGGCCGCCGTCTCCTCCGCCTCCTCCACCGCGGCCAGGATGCGGCGCGCGTCGTCCAGGTAGCGCGCGCCGGCCTCGGTCACCCTGACGTAACGGGTCGTCCGGTTAAGCAGGCGCACGCCCAGGTTTTCCTCCAGCGCCGCCACCGCGCGCGTCACCGCCGGCGGCGACAGCTTGAGCCTGCGCGCCGCCCCGGCGAAACCCTCTTCCTCCGCCACGGCGACGAAAACGCTCATCCAATGGAAACGATCCACTCGCTATTCCTCAAAACGGAACAATCAATTAAATAAAACAGATATTCTTCCACAATCAAGAATTTGGCAAAGTGCGCTCCATGGCGGAAACGTTCCGCCCCCACTCCAGGAGACTTGCCATGAACCGCATCGCCATCCCCGCCGCGGAAGCCATCCCCGCCGCCAGCCAGCCGCTGCTGGCCGCCGTGCAGCAACAACTGGGCATGGTGCCGAATCTGATGAAACTGCTGGCCCATAGCCCGGCCGCGCTGGAAGGCTATCTGGCGCTGAACGGCGCGCTGGGCAAGGGCAAGCTGAGCGCCGGGCTGCGTGAACGCATTGCGTTGGCGGTGGCCGAGTTCAACGGTTGCGACTACTGCCTGTCCGCCCACAGCTACCTGGCCAAGCACGTGGCCAAGCTTGGCGATGATGAAATCGCCGCCGCCCGCGATTTCGCCAGCGCCGACGCCCGCCAGGCCGCCGCGCTGCGCTTCGCGCGGCAAGTGGCGGAGCAGCGCGGCCGCGTGGAAGACGCGGAGCTGGCCGCGCTGCGCGGCGCCGGCTTCGACGAGGCGGAAACGCTGGAAATCGTGCTGACGGCGGCGTTGAACATCCTCACCAACTACGTCAATAACGCCGCCGCCACCGCAGTGGACTTTCCGCTGGTCCAGACCCGCGCGTAAGCCCGCCGTCGCCGGGGGCCGGCAGCCCCCGGCCCTTCCATGCCCATGGTCTTTTATTGCCCGCCAGGCTGCTCCATCCGTCCTCATGCCTTAAAATACTGGCAACCATTCCGTTTTCACCGATTTCCCGGCCGCCGCCGCGGCTCAATTCCCGATGATAGAAAACAACCCGAATATGTTGCTGCTGGCGGTGTTCGAGCGCGCCGCGCTGATGCTGATGGCGCTGTTCTTTCTGACCCGCGTCCGTCCGTTCCAGGATTTGCTGCGCCAGCAGAAGCACAGCCCGGCGGAGCTGGCCGGCGTCTCGCTGCTGTTCTGCCTGTTCGCCGTGTTCAGCACCTATACCGGCATTCCGGTGGACGGCTCGCTGGTCAATGTCCGCACCATCGCCATCCTGGCCGGCGGCATATTGTTCGGCCCCTGGGTGGGCATTCCGGCCGGCGTCGTCTCCGGCCTGCACCGCTACCTGATCGACATCCACGGCTACACCTCGCTGGCCTGCCTGATCTCCAGCATCTGCGCCGGCTTGCTCGCCACCGCCATCCACTACCGCGCCGGCCGCCAGCGCTTGTGGCTGTACGGCATCGCCGCCGGCGTCGCCTGCGAGAGCCTGACCATGGCGCTGATCCTGTGGTTCACCCAGCCGGCGGTCGGCCAGGCCATCGTCGGCCACATCGCCTATCCGATGATCACCGGCACGGTCTGCATCGGCCTCATCATCAAGCTGGTGCAGGATCTGGACGACGAGAAGGAACTGTTGGCGGCCCGCCAGGCCAAGCTGGCGCTGACCATCGCCAACCGCACCCTGCCCTATTTCCAGAACGTGGACCGCGACGCGCTGGTGGAAGTGTGCACCGTGATCCGCAACCACATCGGCGCCGACGCGGTGGCCATCACCGATACCCGCGACGTGCTGGCCTACGTGGGGCTGGGCAAGGACTACTACGAACCGGCCGCCCACTCCGCCATCGGCGAGATCACCCGCCGCGCGGTGGAGCAGGACCAGATCATCATCGAGAACGACCTGCGCCAGTACCGGGTGGCGGACTTCCACTCGGTGATCATCATTCCGCTGCGCGAAAACGGCCGCGTCACCGGCACGCTGAAGATCTTCTTCCGCCAGAGCGGCGGCATCACCGGCTCGCTGCGCGAGCTGGGGCTGGGCCTGTCGCAGCTGATCTCCACCCAGATGGAGGCGTCGCGCATCAAGCAGCTGCAGGAGATGGCGCGCAAGGCCGAGTTCGCCGCGCTGCAGAGCAAGATCAACCCGCACTTCCTGTTCAACGCGTTGAACGCCATCTCGTCCTTGATCCGCATCCAGCCGTCGGAGGCGCGGCAGCTGATCGCCAAGCTGGCCGACTACCTGCGCTACAACCTGTCGCTGGGCGACACCCTGATCGACATCCAGGAAGAACTGAAGCAGGTGCGCGACTACGTGGCCATAGAGCAGGCACGCTTCGGCAGCAAGCTGTCCGTCGCATTCGATATCGACGAAGTCCACGCCCGCGTGCCCAGCCTGCTGCTGCAGCCCTTGGTGGAAAACGCGATACTGCACGGCATCCAGCCGCGCAAGGAGGCGGGCGAGGTGCGCATCGCGGTGAAGAAGCTGGACGACCGCATCCGGGTATCCGTGCGCGACACCGGCTACGGCATCAGCCAGGAAGTGATGGACGGCATCGCCGAGGGCAAGGTGGAGAGCCGCAGCATCGGCCTGTCCAACGTCAACGAGCGCATCAAGCTCTTGTACGGCGAGGGCCTGCGGCTTACCCGGCTGGAGCCGGGCACCGAAGTCAGTTTCGAATTGCCGCTGGAGGAAAAAGCATGATGAAGGCGCTGATCGTCGAGGACGAATACCTGGCGCGCGAAGAGCTCGCCTACCTGATCCGCGAGCACAGCGCCATCGAGATCGCCGCCAGCGTCGAGGACGGGCTGGAAGCGTTCAAATTCCTGCAGGAAAACGACGTGGACGTGGTGTTCCTGGACATCAACATCCCGTCGATAGACGGCCTGCTGCTGGCCAAGAATCTGCACAAGACCACGCGGCCGCCGCGCATCGTCTTCGTCACCGCCTACAAGGAGTTCGCGGTGGACGCCTTCGAGCTGGAAGCCTTCGACTACATTCTCAAGCCCTATAACGAAACCCGCATCGCCAGCGTGCTGGCCAGGCTGGAAGCGCAGGAGCGGCCTGTTTCCGCGCCCGCAGCGCCGGCCGCGCCTCAGCCAGCCGAAAGCGCGCCCGTCAGCCGCACGGTGAACCTGGCCAAGGGCGACAGCATCATCGTCACCCCCTGCGACGACATCTATTACGTCGAGGCGGACGAGAAAGTCACCCTGGTCTACACCGCGCGCGACCGCTACGTGATGGCGATGAGCATCAGCGAGTTCGTGTCCCGCCTCCCAGCAGACAGCTTCTTCCGCTGCCACCGCTCCTTCTGCGTCAACATCCACAAGATCCGCGAAATCGCGCCCTGGCAGAACAGCACCTACATCATCAAGCTGTACGACCTGAAGGCGGAAATCCCGGTCAGCCGCAGCAACATCAAGGCGTTCAGGCAGCTGATGCACCTCTGATTGCAGCTCATTCCGCGCCGCCTGCATTTCATTCCCGCGCTGCGCCACCTCTATAAGCGCGGGCTTATAGTCATGCCAACAGTAATGACTTTAAGCGAGCAGCGCCATGAACGCCTCAAGCAACGCCATCCGCTACCGTACTCTGGCCGGTACCGTCCTCATCCAGTTCGCGCTGGGTTCCGTCTACACCTGGAGCCTGTTCAACGCCCAGCTGTCGCACAAGCTCTCCGAGCCGGTCAGCCAGGTGGCCTTCGCCTTCGGCCTGCTTAGTCTGGCGCTGGCGGTGGCGTCGTCGATGGCCGGCAAGCTGCAGGAACGCTTCGGCGTGCGCAAGGTCGCCATCGCCTCCGGCCTGATGCTGGGCCTGGGCTTCTACCTGACCTCGCAAGCCAACAACCTGATCATGCTCTACCTGTGCGCCGGCCTGCTGGTGGGCTTCGCCGACGGCGCCGGCTACCTGATGTCGCTGTCCAACTGCGTGAAATGGTTTCCGGAACGCAAGGGCCTGATCTCCGCCTGCGCCATCGGCGCCTACGGCCTGGGCAGCCTGGGCTTCAAGTTCATCAACCTGGCGCTGCTGTCCCATTTCAGCCTGGAAGCCACCTTCCAGCTATGGGGCCTGATCGCCATGGCCATGGTGGTGGCAGGCGCCTTGCTGATGAGCGACGCGCCCCAGCAGCCCGCCGCCGCGCAAACCGGCGGCAGCCGAGACTTCACGCTGGCCGAAGCGATGCGCCAACCGCAGTACTGGATGCTGGCGCTGATGTTCCTGACCGTGTGCATGAGCGGCCTCTATGTGATCGGCGTGGCCAAGGACATCGGCGAGAGCTTCGTCCACCTGTCGGCCGCCACCGCCGCCAACGCCGTGGCCGTGATCGCCGTCGCCAACCTGTCCGGCCGCCTGGTGCTGGGCGTGCTGTCCGACAAGATGCCGCGCATCCGCGTGATCACCCTCGCCCAGATCGCCGCGCTGGCCGGCATGCTGACCCTGCTGTTCGCGCCGCTCAACGCCGGCCTGTTCTTCGCCGCCATCGCCTGCATCGCCTTCAGCTTCGGCGGCACCATCACCGTCTACCCATCGCTGGTCAGCGACTTCTTCGGCCTGAACAACCTGACCAAGAACTACGGCGTGATCTACCTGGGCTTCGGCATCGGCAGCATCGTCGGCTCCATCGTGGCCTCGCTGTTCGGCGGCTTCCTCGCCACCTTCCACCTGATCCTGGCGCTGCTGATCGTCGCCCTGCTGTTCTCGCTGACCATCCGCCAGCCAGGCGCGGCCCAGTCCAAGCGGGAAGACTTCGACGCCGAGCCGCAGCTGGGCAAGGCCTGAGCCTCTCCCCTTCCTGCATGACAAAGCCCCCGGATTCGGGGGCTTTTCTCATGCGATGTGATAGTGACAGCTTGTTGGCTTTTCCAATTCAGGCACATGATCGTCCATGCGACCATATCCCCTTCAGCACGCGCCGGTAAAAAAGCGCCTGGCCAGGTTTTAAGACGCCGACTTGTTCGACGCCGCGCGACAGTAGCGCGCAGCTAGTTTCGGCGGCTCCTGGCTAGGCGCTTTTTTACCGGGGTTTCACGGGCTGCAGGGGCGGCCTGGGGGTGTCGGGGGGCTGGCCGCGCAGCCCCCTGACCCGCCTACCAGGCGGAATTGGTGCCAGGACATCATCACCCTGCGGCCATGGCTTAAGGGAACGCCCGGCCTGAGCCGGACTTCCGCCCTACCGCCGCGCCAGCCAGATATCCAACTGTCGGGCAAAAGCCTGCCGATCCGCCTGGCTCAAGGGCGGCGGCCCCTCGGTCTGCACGCCGCTGGCGCGCAGCGTATCCATGAAGTCCCGCATCGTCAGTTGGGCGGCGATGGTCTCCTTGGAAAAGGCGTCGCCGCGCCAGTTCAGCGCCTGCGCGCCCTTGGCCAGCGCCTCCGACGCCAGCGGAATGTCGCCGGTGATCAACAGGTCCGTCGGCTGGATGCGGCGGGCGATCTCGTTGTCGGCCACGTCGAAGCCCTTGGGCACCTGCAGCGCGCGGATATTCGGCGCCTTCGGCACCGTCAGCAGCTGGTTGGCGACGAACACCAGCTCCACGCCGGTGCGCTGCGCCGCGCGGCACAGCACTTCCCGTATCACCTTGGGACAGGCGTCGGCGTCTACCCAGATCGTCATATCGCATCTTTCTCTATCGACAGGCCGCCATGATACCCGCCCTTGTCCATGACATGAGAATCCGCTATCCTGCGCGCCCGCCAAAAATGTCAAGGAGATAGCAAATGATCAGCATCGACATAGCCGGCACCCGCTTCAATCTGCGCGCCGCCGCCATCATCGAGCATGAAGGCAAGGTCTTGCTGCACCGCCTGATCCGCGACGACTTCTGGACCTTGCCCGGCGGCCGTGTCGAACCCGATGAGGAAGCACCCAAGACAGTGGAACGGGAAATGCTTGAGGAACTGGGCGAGACGATGCGCTGCGGCAACCTGGTGATGCTGATGGAAAACTTCTTCGCCGCCGATGGCCAGCGCAACCATGAGCTGGGCCTGTATTTCCAGGCGCATCTGGCAGTCGACTCCGCGCTGCCTGGCCGCGCCGCGCCTTTCATTATCGAAGACGGCGGCGCGTGCCTGGAGTTCGACTGGTACAGCCGTGAACAGCTGGCGACGCTGCGCATTCTGCCGCTGGCGGTGAAAGACTTGCTGAGCGGCGAAGACCGCAGCCTGCGCCACGTCGTCAATCGCGAATAGGCCTCCTCGCCGATCGTGGCCTGATCATCCCGCCATATTGACGCTTACGTAAACGTAAGCGATGATGTGCTCATCAGGCGCCGCCAGCCGCGCCGCACGCCAACGAGGAGAATTCCATGTACAGCAGCCTGCGCTTCGCCTTCGGCGAGACTTACGACCTCCTGCGCGAATCGGTGCGCGACTTCGCCGAGCGCGAGATCGCCCCGCGCGCCGCCGCCATCGACCAGGACAATCTGTTCCCGGCCGATCTGTGGCGCAAGTTCGGCGAGCTGGGCTTGCTCGGCATCACCGTCAGCGAGCAGTACGGCGGTGTGGACATGGGCTACCTCGCCCACATGATCGCGATGGAAGAAATCAGCCGCGCCAGCGCCTCGGTGGGCCTGTCCTACGGCGCGCACTCCAATCTCTGCGTCAACCAGATCTACAAGAACGGCAACGACGCCCAGCGCAGCCGTTACCTGCCCAAGCTGATCACCGGCGAACACGTCGGGGCGCTGGCGATGTCCGAGCCCAACGCCGGCTCCGACGTGGTCAGCATGAAGCTCAGGGCCGACAAGACCGACGGCGGCTACCTGCTCAACGGCAGCAAGATGTGGATCACCAACGGCGGCGATGCCGACACGCTGGTGGTTTACGCCAAGACCGACGTCAACGCCGGCCCCAAGGGCATCACCGCCTTCATCATTGAAAAAAGCTTCGCCGGCTTCAGCCACGGCAGCAAGCTGGACAAGCTGGGCATGCGCGGCTCCAACACCTACCCCATCTTCTTCGACAACTGTTTCGTGCCGGACGAAAACGTGCTGGGCGGCGAAGGCAACGGCGTGAAAGTGCTGATGAGCGGCCTGGACTACGAGCGCTCGGTGCTGGCGGCCGGCCCCCTGGGCATCATGCAGGCCAGCCTGGACATCGTCGTGCCCTACCTGAACGAGCGCAGCCAGTTCGGCCAGCCGATAGGCGACTTCCAGCTGATGCAGGGCAAGCTGGCCGACATGTACGTCAAGCTGTCCGCCAGCCGCGCCTACGTCTACGCCGTCGGCCAGGCGCTGGACCGAGGCGAGACCGGCCGCCAGACCCGCAAGGACGCCGCCGGCGCCATCCTGTACGCGGCAGAGAACGCCACCCAGCTGGCGCTGGACGCCATCCAGTGCCTGGGCGGCAACGGCTACATCAACGAATACGCCACCGGCCGCCTGTTGCGCGACGCCAAGCTGTATGAGATCGGCGCCGGCACCAGCGAGATCCGCCGCTGGCTCATCGGCCGCGAACTGATGGCCGAAACCAGGTAGTCGCGGCGGATAAAGGGGCCGATGCCGCGTTGCGCCGCCTGGCCGTACGATTTGTACTGTCTGCGGCGGCGCGCCTTGCCTCGGTCCCTTTCTCCACCACGCTCCGGCTTATCTCAGCAAAGCTAGAAGAAACCCGAACATGACCGACGCCGAACGCATCGTCCAGGCCCAGCTGGACGCCTACAACGCCCGCAACCTGGACGCCTTCGCCGCCTGCTACGCCGACAACGTCAAGGTCTACCGCCTGCCGGCCATGGCGCTGAGCCTGTCCGGCCGCGCCGCGCTGGCCGAGCACTACGCCGCCAAGCGCTTCAACCTGCCCAAGCTGCACGCCGCGCTGCTGCACCGCATCGTCCACGGCAGCCGCGTCATCGATCATGAGGACGTGACGCTGGACGGCGAAAGCCGTTTTCGCGCCGTCGCCATCTACGACATCAACGCCGACGGCCTGATCGCCGCCGTCTGGTTCGTCGACGCCGAATGACAAGGTAAACCACATGCCCATCCTCGAATCCAAGCTGTCGCCGCGCGCCGCGAACTTCGTCGCCAACGCCGACAAGATGCGCGCGCTGGTCGACGATCTGAAAGACAAGGTCGCCCAGGCCGCGCTGGGCGGCGGCGAGAAAGCCCGCGCCAAGCACACCGCGCGCGGCAAGCTGCTGCCGCGCGAGCGCATCGACCTATTGCTCGACCCCGGCGCGCCGTTCCTCGAGCTGTCCCAGCTGGCCGCCTACGGCATGTATGGCGGCGACGCGCCCGGCGCCGGCATGATAGCCGGCATCGGCCGCATCAGCGGCGTCGACTGCCTGATCATCGCCAACGACGCCACCGTCAAGGGCGGCACCTATTACCCGATGACGGTGAAAAAGCATTTGCGCGCGCAGGAGATCGCCCGCGACAACCGCTTGCCCTGCGTCTACCTGGTGGACTCCGGCGGCGCCTTCCTGCCGCTGCAGGACGAGGTGTTCCCGGACAAGGAGCACTTCGGCCGCATCTTCTACAACCAGGCCAATCTGTCCGCCGCCGGCATTCCGCAGATCGCGGTGGTGATGGGCAGCTGCACCGCCGGCGGCGCCTACGTGCCGGCGATGAGCGACGAGACCGTCATCGTCAAGGAACAGGGCACCATCTTCCTCGGCGGCCCGCCGCTGGTGAAGGCCGCCACCGGCGAAGTAGTCAGCGCCGAGGAACTGGGCGGCGGCGATGTGCACACAAAAATCTCCGGCGTGGCCGACCACCTGGCCCAAACGGACGCCCACGCGCTGGCCATCGCCCGCCGCATCGTGTCGGACCTGAACTGGAAGAAACAGGGCGAGCTGGACCGCGCCGAGCCCAAGCCGCCGCGCTACGCCGCGGAGGAAATCTACGGCGTGATCCCGGCCGATCCGAAAAAACCGTTCGACGTGCGCGAAATCATCGCCCGGCTGGTGGACGATTCGGACTTTGACGAATTCAAGCAAAACTACGGGACCACACTGGTAACCGGCTTCGCCCGTTTGAACGGCTACCGCGTCGGCATCCTGGCCAATAACGGCATCCTGTTCAGCGAATCGGCGCTGAAGGGCGCGCACTTCGTCGAACTGTGCTGCCAGCGCGGCATTCCGCTGATCTTCCTGCAGAACATCACCGGCTTCATGGTGGGCAAGAAGTATGAGAACGGCGGCATCGCCAAGGACGGCGCCAAGCTGGTGACGGCGGTGGCCTGCGCCAAGGTGCCCAAGTTCACCGTGCTGATAGGCGGCAGCTTCGGCGCCGGCAACTACGGCATGTGCGGCCGCGCCTACTCGCCGCGTTTCCTGTGGATGTGGCCGAACAGCCGCATCTCGGTGATGGGCGGCGAACAGGCCGCCGGCGTGCTGGCCCAGGTGAAAAAGGAACAGCTGGGCGACGCCTTCACGCCAGAGCAGGAAGAAGCGCTGAAAGCCCCGGTGCGCCAGCAATACGAAGAGCAGGGCCACCCCTACTACGCCAGCGCCCGTTTGTGGGACGACGGCGTGATCGACCCGGCCCAGACCCGCGACGTGTTGGCGCTGGCGCTGGAGGCCGCGCTGTCCGCCCCGGTTGAAGCCACGCGCTTCGGCGTGTTCCGGATGTGAGGAGCGGATGATGAGCTACACCACGCTGCAAATCGAGCAAACCGGCAAGGTGGCCACCGTCTGGCTGAACCGGCCGGAGCTGCACAACGCGCTGAACGAGGTGCTGATCGCCGAGCTGACCGAGGCGATGCGCCAGCTGAACCGCAACGAGGCCGTTCGCGTCATCGTGCTGGCCGGCCGCGGCAAGAGCTTCTGCGCCGGCGCCGACCTGGACTGGATGCGTCGCGCCGCCGGCTACAGCGAGGCGGAAAACCTGGCCGACGCGCAAAAGCTGGCCGCCATGCTGAAGGGCATCTACCGCAGCGCCAAGCCGGTGATCGCCCGCATCCACGGCGCGGCGATGGCCGGCGGCACCGGCCTGGCCGCGGTCTGCGACGTCGCCATCGCCACCGACGCCGCCAAATTCGCGCTGACCGAGGTGCGGCTGGGCCTGGTCCCCGCCACCATCGGCCCCTACGTCGCCGACGCCATCGGCCCGCGCCAGGCCCGGCGCTACTTCCTGTCCGCCGAGCGCATCACCGCCGGCACCGCGCTGAAGCTGGGCCTGATCCACGAACTGGTCAGCGAGGAACTGCTGGACGCGCGCGTGGCCGAGATCGCCGAGGAGCTGGCCAAGGGCGCGCCCGGCGCCTTGCGCGAGGCCAAGCTGCTGCTGGCCGAGCTGCGCGAAGGCTCGCCCTGGGACGACCAGCTGCTGGAGCGCACCGCCGGCCGCATCGCCTCCATCCGCGCCGGCGACGAGGCCCGCGAGGGGCTGGCTTCGTTCTTCGACAAACGCGCGCCGAAATGGCAGGAATAACAAGGATAACGCCATGTTCAACAAGATCCTGATCGCCAACAGGGGTGAGATAGCCTGCCGCGTCATCAAGACCGCCAAGGCCCTGGGCATCGCCACCGTCGCGGTTTATTCGGACGCCGACGCGAACGCCCGCTTCGTCAAGCTGGCCGACGAGGCCTACCGCCTCGGCCCGGCGCCGGCCGCCGAATCCTATCTGCGCGCCGACCTGATCCTGGCCATCGCCAGACAAAGCGGCGCCCAGGCGGTGCATCCCGGCTACGGCTTCCTGTCGGAGAACGAAGATTTCGCCGCCGCATGCGAAGCCGCCGGCATCGCCTTCATCGGCCCGCCGGCCTCGGCCATCGCGGCGATGGGCAGCAAATCCGCCGCCAAGGCGCTGATGGAGAAGGCCGGCGTGCCGCTGGTGCCCGGCTACCATGGCGACGAACAGGATCCGGCGCTGCTGCAACAGCAGGCCGACGCCATCGGCTACCCGGTGCTGATCAAGGCCAGCGCCGGCGGCGGCGGCAAGGGCATGCGCATCGTCGAGCAGGCCGGCGACTTTTCCGCCGCCCTCGCCTCCTGCCAGCGCGAAGCGCGCGCCAGCTTCGGCGACGACAAGGTGCTGGTCGAGAAATACCTGACCCGCCCGCGCCACGTGGAGATCCAGGTCTTCGCCGACAAGCTGGGCGGCTGCGTCTACCTGTTCGAACGCGACTGTTCGGTACAGCGTCGCCACCAGAAAGTGCTGGAAGAAGCCCCAGCCCCCCACCTGCCGCAGGCCACCCGCGAGGCGATGGGCCAGGCGGCGGTGGCCGCCGCGCGCGCGGTGGGCTATGTCGGCGCCGGCACCGTCGAGTTCATCATGGACGTGGACACCGGCAAGTTCTACTTCATGGAAATGAACACCCGGCTGCAGGTGGAACACCCGGTGACCGAGATGATCACCGGCCAGGACCTGGTGGCTTGGCAGTTGGCCGTCGCCGCCGGCGGCGCGCTGCCGCTGGCTCAGGAACAGTTGGCGATGCGCGGCCACGCGATAGAGGCCCGCATCTACGCCGAAGACCCCGACAAGGGCTTTCTGCCGTCCACCGGCACGCTGGCCCACCTGGCGACGCCGGCCGAATCCGCCCACGTGCGCATCGATACCGGCGTCGAGCAGGGCGACGCCATCTCGCCGTTCTACGATCCGATGATCGCCAAGCTGATCGTCTGGGGCGAGACCCGCGAGGCCGCGCTCAGGCAGATGGATGCCGCGCTGGCGCAGTACCGGATCGTGGGCCTGTCCAGCAATGTGTCCTTCCTGCGCCGCATCGTGAACCATCCCAGCTTCGCCAGCGGCCAGGTCGACACCGGCCTGATCGCCCGCCACCACGACGCGCTGCTGCCGCCGCCCGCCGCGCCGACCGCCAGGCAGCTGGCCTTGCTGGCGCTGGCCGAAGCCCTGGCGCATCCAGCCGCCTACCCCGCGCCCGCCGGCTGGCGGCTGAACGGGCGGCTGACGCGCCGCTTCGCCTTCCAGCGCGACGATGAAGACTACGGCGTGGAACTCCAATACCAGGACGACGGCTGCGTCGTCCGCGTCGGTACGGAAAGCTTCCACGCTCGCGCCAGCCTTGCCGGCAACCAGCTGGAAGCGGTGCTCAATGGCCTTCGCGTCAAGGCCGTCATCGTCCGCCACGGCGCGCGGCGCGCGCTGTTCGAAGGCGGAGAGCGGCTGAGCGTCGACTTCGTCGATCCCTACGCCTACACCGAGCTGGGCGTGCACGGCGAAACCCACCTCAAGGCGCCGATGCCGGGCCGGGTGGTGGCGCTGCTGGCGGAAATCGGCAAAAAGGTGGCCAAAGGCTCGCCGCTGCTGATCCTGGAGGCGATGAAAATGGAGCACACCATCACCGCGCCGGGCGACGGCGTGGTGCAGGACTTTTACTTCGCGGCAGGCGAACAGGTTAACGATGGTGACGAGCTGGTCGATTTTGCCGCAGAATGACGAAGTCATTACCATAGCAACCAAAGGCAAGGATATGCATATCGCCCTGGAAAACATCCAGCAACTGCGCCGGCGCGGGGAGCACGAGGCCGCGCGCCGCCAGGCGCTGGAGCTGCTGCAACACCAGCCCCAGCATGCCGACCTGCACTACCTCGCCGCCTGCATCCACGACAGCCTGGGCCTGGAAGCGGAAGCCATTCCCCATTACCAGCAGGCGCTGGAGCTGGGCTTGAGCGGCGACACCGCGGCCGAAGCCTGGCTGGGACTGGGCAGCAGCCATCGCGCGCTGGGCCGCTTCGACGAAGCCGAAACCGCGCTGCGGGAGGGCGTGCAGCGGTTTCCCGAACACCATGCGCTGCGCACTTTTCTGGCAATGGCGCTGTACAACCGCGGCCAGCACAAGGAAGCCACGCAGAGCCTGCTCGCGCTGCTGGCCGACGGCAGCGCCGACAACGGCATCCGCGCCTACCGCCGCGCCATCCGCTTCTATGCGGAAGACCTGGACCGAACCTGGTAACGAGACCGACATGGAACCCGTCATCATCAATCATCCCGGCCTGTCCCTGGCCGGCTACAGCATCCCCACCCGGCTGGAAAACGGCGATAACCTGCGCCAGATTCCCGCTTTTTGGGATGATTACGCCAAACGACTGCGCCAGCCGCTGCTGGACGCGCTGGGCAAGCCCCACGCGCCGGAATACGGCGTCACCTGCGACTTCAACCCGGAAACCGGTGCCTTCCGCTACCTGATCGCGATGGAATGCCCGGCGGACGGCACGCCGCCGCCGGACAGCGAGCGCCGAAACGTGGCCCCGGCCAAGTACGCGGTGTTCACCACGCCGCCGGCCGCCGACCCGGCCAGTTTCGGCGACGCCATCGTCGCCACCTGGCAGCACATCTACCAGAACTGGCTGCCCGCGTCCGCCAAGTGGGAGCACGCCGCCGGCGCATCCTTCGAACGCTACGACGGGCGCTGCGCGCCGGGCCGGGACACGCTGCAGATGGACATCTACATCCCCATCCAGCCCAAGCGCTGAAGGAAAGCCATGCAGAGCGTCAAGATAGTGGAAGTGGGCCCGCGCGACGGGCTGCAGAACGAAAAACGGCCGCTGAGCGCCGAAATCAAGCTGGAGCTGATCCGCCGCCTGGCCGGAACCGGCCTGTCCGCGATCGAGGCCGGCGCCTTCGTTTCGCCCAAATGGGTGCCGCAGATGGCGGGCAGCGCCGAAGTGCTGGCCGCGCTCGACACAACCGGCGCCATCGCCTACCCGGTGCTGGTGCCCAACGACATGGGCCTGGACGCCGCGCTGGCAGCCGGCGCCCGCGAGATCGCCGTGTTCGGCGCCGCCAGCGAAAGCTTCAGCCAGAAGAACATCAACGCCAGCATCGCCGAAAGCCTGCAGCGCTTCGCCAGCGTGGCCCGCCGCGCGCTGGACGCAGGCGTCAAGGTGCGCGGCTACGTGTCCTGCGTGGTCGGCTGCCCTTACGAGGGCCGGATCGCCCCGCACAAGGTGGCCGACGTGGCCAAGGCGCTGGCGGATCTGGGCTGCTACGAAATCTCGCTGGGCGACACCATAGGCGTGGGCACCCCGGCTTCGGTGCGCGAGATGCTGGACGCGGTGCTGGACGTCCTGCCGGCCGGGCAGCTGGCCGGCCATTTCCACGACACCTATGGCATGGCCGTCGCCAACATCCGCGCGGCGCTGGATGTCGGCCTGCGCGTGTTCGACGCTTCGGTGGCGGGACTGGGCGGCTGCCCGTACGCGCGCGGGGCATCCGGCAACGTCGCCACGGAAGACGTCGCCTATCTGCTGGCCGGCGAGGGCTACCACACTGGCATCGATCTCACTAAACTGGTGGACGTCGCCTGGTTCATCGCCGACGCGCTGGGCAAGCCCCCCGCCTCCAAATTGGCGCACGCGCTCGGCCGCCAGGGCTAGGCCTGCCGACTCTCGTTCCGCCGCCGCGCGCCGAGCGTTGACGGAGCCCGAATCATACCGGCCGGCTCGCCCTTCCAATCAAAAAACATCGCGGGCCGCCACAGGAGAAATCATGCAAGCACGCGTTACCCCGATCTGGAGCCCGTCCGCCGAACGGCTGGCCGGCTGCCATCTCACCGCCTTCGCCCGCCTGGCCGAAACCGTCTGGGGCAAGGAATTGCCCGATTACCACCGCCTGTGGCGCGCCAGCGTGGAAGACCCGGGCCGCTTCTGGTCGCTGGTCTGGGACTACTGCGGCGTGATCGGCGACAAGGGCGCCGTCGCGCTGGAGAACGGCGACGACATGCTGGCCGCCCGCTTCTTCCCCGAGGCCCGGCTCAACTTCGCCGAAAACTTGCTGCGCCGCGACGACGACGCGCTGGCGGTGGTGTTCCGCGGCGAGGACAAGATCGAACAAAAGCTGAGCTGGCATGAGCTGAACCAGCTGGTCTCCCGGCTGCAGCAGGCGATGCGCGCCGCCGGCATCCAGCCGGGCGACCGCGTCGCCGGCTTCATGCCCAATATGCCGGCCACGCTGGCGGCGATGCTGGCCGCCAGCAGCCTGGGCGCGGTGTGGACCAGCGGCTCTCCCGACTTCGGCACCGACGGCGCGCTGGACCGCTTCGGCCAGACCGAGCCCAGGATCCTGTTCTGCCCGGACGGCTACTGGTACAACGGCAAGGCGGTGGACATCCGCGCCAAGATGATCCACCTGGCGGAAAAGCTGCCCAGCGTGGAGCGCTTCGTGGTGGTGCCTTACCTGGGCGACGGCGCCGACTTCGCCGCCGCCGTGCCGCGCGCGCAGACGCTGGACGCCTTCCTGGCCGGTTTCGACGCCCGTCCGGTCGAATACCTCCGCCTGCCGTTCAACCATCCGCTGTACATCCTCTATTCCAGCGGCACCACCGGCAAGCCCAAGTGCATCGTCCACGGCGCCGGCGGCACGCTGCTGCAGCACCTGAAGGAGCACCAGCTGCACGCCGACGTTCATGCCGGCGACCACCTGTTCTACTTCACCACCTGCGGCTGGATGATGTGGAACTGGCTGGTCAGCGGCCTGGCCTCCGGCGCCGCGCTGATGCTGTACGACGGCTCGCCGTTCGCCGACGAGGGACGCGTGCTGTGGGACTACGCCGCCGAGCACGGCTTCACCCATTTCGGCACCTCGGCCAAGTACATCGACAGCCTGAAGAAGACGCCCATCGTCCCCGCGCGCGACTGGCAGCTGCCCAAGCTGCGCAGCCTGTTCTCCACCGGCTCGCCGCTGGTGGCGGAAAGCTACGACTGGGTGTACGAGAACATCAAGTCCGACCTCAACCTCGCCTCCATTTCCGGCGGCACCGACATCGTGTCCTGCTTCGCGCTGGGCGCCGCCACGCTGCCGGTCTACCGCGGCGAGCTGCAATGCCGCGGCCTGGGCATGGCGGTGGACATCTACGACGAGCTGGGCCGCCCGCTGTACCGCGAGAAAGGCGAGCTGGTTTGCCTGAAGCCGTTCCCGTCGATGCCGATAGGCTTCTGGAACGACCCGGACGGCGAGAAATACCGCCAGGCCTACTTCGGCCGCTTCCCCAACATCTGGTGCCACGGCGACTACGCCGAAGTCACCCAGCACGACGGCGTGATCATCTACGGCCGCTCCGACGCGGTGCTCAACCCCGGCGGCGTGCGCATCGGCACCGCCGAGATCTACCGCCAGGTGGAAGTTTTCCCGGAAGTGCTGGAAAGCCTGGCCGTCGGCCAGACCTGGCAGGACGACGAGCGCGTGGTGCTGTTCGTCAAGCTGCGCGAAGGCGTTCAGCTTGACGAGGATCTGAGCAGCCGGATCAAGGCCCAGATCAAGAATGGGGCCAGCCCTCGCCACGTGCCGGCCCGCATCGTCGCCGTGGCCGACATCCCGCGCACCGTCAGCGGCAAGATTGTCGAGCTGGCGGTGAAGAACATCATCCATGGCCGTCCGGTCAGCAACGTCAGCGCGCTGGCCAATCCGGAAGCGCTGAAACTGTTCGAAAACCTGAGCGAGCTGGGAGAATGAGCGGCGACCACGCATGCCATTGACAAACGAGGGCCGCGCGCCCTCGTTTCCTTTCGCGCCACGGCAAGCACACGCGGAAAACCGCCGCGGGTTTTAAGCCAGCAGTCGCGAATCCGGATGTTTTTAAACACTGAATGCTGCAAGCTGAATTATCATGAAAACAGGGGCAGCGTATTTCCCGAGTCGCTATCGGCCTGCGGGTCCAGGCGAAATCCGTCCGACACGCCAGAAAACGGAGCGCGACGATTTTCGGAGCAGAGCATCATGTTGAGCCGGCACCAGCGAGGCTGGGGTGTTGAACAGTGGGCGGCCTATCTGAAAGACAGGGACATCCCGGTTTTATCGGCGACCCGGGATGTTTTCCAGACGCTCAAGTCGCAAGGCAAGGACGCGCCGGAATTCTCGCCGCGGGAAATGGTCGATTTCGTCCATGACGATCCTTATCTGGCGCTCAAATTGCTGATAGAGGCCGAACGGCACCGCTCCAGGCGGCTGGGCAAGGAAACCACCACCCAGCTGGGCACCATACTTCAGCTGGGCAGCGATGAATTGTATTCGCTGATCGCGGGAAGCCCGGTGGTGAATGTCGATCATTCGGGCTGGAAAGCGGCGGTATCCACCGCCGTCATGGCGTCCAGCATCGCGCGCGCCTGGTCGAATTTGCGCGCCGACGCCTCCCCCGAGGAAATTTCCCTGGCCACCCTGCTTTCCGAAACCGGTGAATTGCTGCTCTGGCATTTCGCCCCGGAACTGCCGACCGAGGCGATCGCGGAATTCGAATCCGGACGCGCCAGCCGCACCGGCCTCGCCCAATTGAACACCGCCGGATTCACCTTCCGGCAATTGACGCTGGTTTTATCCGATGTCTGGCAATTGCCGCAAATGATCAGCCAACTGATACGGGGCGTCGACAGGCCGCGCACCCATATCGCGCAAATCGCCATCGACTGCGCCCGCCATCTGACGCAAAACCCCGACAATCCGGCGCTGCCTTCCGACATCGGCAATATCGCCCAATACATCCCGGGCGTCTCCAAGGAAAAACTGGTCTCCGTCCTGCCGATTTCCGATGAGCAGAGGGCCCATGTTCTTGCGGGCCTGCAAACATAAAAACCCGCCTCGGCTCCTCCGCGGATTCGGGACTGCGCCATACACATTCGGCATCGGCTTGCGTCCCATCAACGCGAAAATATTTACATTGAGTAAAATATCGCTCCTCCTCTCTGCCGGACACGGACCATGAGCGAGCCATTCACCCCTGGCGATCTGAAAACCATCCTTCACTCCAAGCGAGCCAACCTCTACTACCTGGAACACTGCCGGGTGCTGGTCAACGGCGGCCGCGTCGAATACGTCACCGATGCCGGCAAGCAATCGCTGTATTGGAACATTCCCATCGCCAACACCACCACCCTGTTGCTGGGCACCGGCACCTCCGTTACCCAGGCGGCGATGCGCGAACTGGCCAAGGCCGGCGTGATGGTGGGATTCTGCGGCGGAGGCGGCACGCCGCTGTTCAGCGCCGGAGAAGTAGAAATGGAAGTGGCCTGGCAGTCGCCGCAAAGCGAATACCGCCCCACCGAATACCTTCAATGGTGGGCTCGCTTCTGGTTCGACGACGACAAACGGCTGCAAGCCGCCAAACAATTGCAGCAAGCGCGGCTTGCCCGCATCCGCGCGCAATGGCTGGACAACCGCCAGTTGCGCGAGGCCGGCTTTGAAATCGAACCCTCCCGGCTGACACAGCTGCTCGACGCCAGCCTCGCCTCGCTGGAGCGCGCGCCGGACCATACCGCCCTGCTGACGGAAGAGGCCCGCTTGTCCAAACAGCTGTTCCGGCTGGCGGCGCAAGCCACCGCTTATGGCGAATTCACGCGCGCCAAGCGCGGCGGCGGCGTGGATCCAGCCAACCGTTTTCTGGACCACGGCAACTACCTGGCCTACGGCCTCGGCGCCACCGCCGCCTGGGTGTTGGGGTTGCCGCACAGCCTGGCTATCCTGCACGGCAAAACCCGCCGCGGCGGCCTGGTGTTCGACGCCGCGGACTTGGTCAAAGACGCAGCCATCCTGCCGCAAGCCTTCGTCAGCGCGATGAAGGGCGACGACGAACAAACCTTCCGCCAACAATGCATCGAACAGCTGGCGCGCGGCGAGGCGCTGGACTTCATGATCGATCAGCTTCAGCGCATCGCGGAGCAACTGGGGCGGGATGGATGAACATCCTGCTGATCTCGCAATGCGACAAGCGGGCGCTGACTGAAACCCGCCGCATCCTGGACCAGTTCGCCGAGCGCCGCGGCGACCGCGTCTGGCAAACGCCCATCACTCAGGCTGGACTGGACACGCTGCGCCGCCTGCTGCGCAAGACCGCGCGCAAGAACACCTCCGTCGCCTGCCACTGGATACGAGGACGCGACCACAGCGAGCTGTTGTGGATAGTCGGCGACGCCCGCCGCTTCAATCTCCAAGGCGCGGTGCCCACCAACGCCACCCAGCGCGATGTGCTGCGGGCCGATGACGAGAACGACTGGCTCAGCGGCGAGGACATCCGTCTGATCTCCGGCCTGGCTGCGCTGCTGCACGATCTGGGCAAGGCCTGCTCGGCATTCCAGGTCCGGCTGCGTCCAAATGGCCCGGCCGGGGCCAACCTCTATCGCCATGAATGGGTATCGCTGCGGCTGTTTCAGGCGTTTGTAGGCGACGACGACGATGCCGGCTGGTTGTCACGGTTGCAGGATCCGGCAAAGATCGACGGCGCAAGCTGGATCAAGCGGCTGAAGGCGCGCAAGCTGCGCGACGGCCTGGACGCGGATGCCCGCCATGCCAAACCGTTCGCTCCCGGCGCGCTGCCGCCGCTGGCCGCAGCGCTCTGCTGGCTGGTGCTCAGCCATCACAGGCTGCCGCAACAGGCCGGCGACATCACCGCCCTGCGCATGCAAAGCGGTCTGGCCGAGCTGGATGCCGGCTGGAACCAACCCTTGTCGGAGGCAGGTCGCCGCGAAATCGAAACTTACTGGACCTTTCCCTACGGCCTGCCATGCGACGACGCGCTATGGCGCGACAGAACAGCGGCGCTGGCAAACGAACTGCTCAAGCGCCAGCCCGGCCAGCCGGCGCCATGGCTGGACAACGCCTACCTGATGCACATCTCCCGACTGCTGCTGATGCTGGCCGACCACCATTTTTCCAGCCAGACCGTAAAACAGCGCTGGCAACGCGAAGACGAGGACCGCATCGCCTTCGCCAATACGCTGAAAAACGATCCGCAGCGCCGCTTCAACCAAACGCTGCCCGAACACCTGACAGGCGTGGCCCGCCACGCTTTGGCCGCTGCCCGCGCCCTGCCCGGCCTCGCGCGCGAACTGCCCGCGCTGGGGATGCACAAGGCGCTGCGGCAACGCAGCGCCGATCCTCGTTTCCGCTGGCAGGACAAGGCATTCGATCTGGCGGCGGGCATCCGCGACAAGGCCGCCGCCCACGGCGCCTTCATCGTCAACCTGGCCTCCACCGGCTGCGGCAAAACCCTTGCCAATGCCCGCCTGCTCTACGCGCTGGCCAACCCTGCCGCCGGCTTGCGCTGCGCCTATGCGCTGGGCCTGCGCGCGCTGACGCTGCAAACCGGCCTCGCGCTGCGCGACCGCCTGCGGCTGGATGACGGCGACCTCGCCATACGCGTCGGCGGCGCGGCCAGCCGCGAACTGTTCGAGCACTATGCGAATGCGGCGGAGCAAAGCGGTTCGGAATCCAGCCAAGCGCTGCTGGACGAGGATAGCCATATCCGCTTCGACGGCAATCCCGACCATCCGCTGCTGCAAAAGCTCAGCCACGATCCGCGCTTCAACGCGCTGCTGGCGGCGCCGGTCCTGGTTTGTACTGTCGATCATCTGACGCCGGCCACGGAAAGCGCGCGCGGCGGGCGGCAGATCGCGCCAATGCTGCGCTTGATGAGCTCCGACATCGTGCTGGACGAAATAGACGACTACTCGATGGAAGATCTACCCGCGCTGACGCGTCTGGTTCATTGGGCCGGCCTGTTGGGCAGCCGCGTGCTGTTGTCCTCCGCCACGCTGCCGCCGGCGCTGGTGAGCTGCCTGTTCGACGCCTACCTGGCCGGCCGCCGCCACTACCAGGCCAACCGCGGCCAACCCGGCTTGCCGCTGAACGTCTGCTGCCTGTGGGTGGACGAAAACGACGCCCGCGCCGCCGATTGCGCCGAGGCCGCCGCCTTTGCCGCCGCCCATCTGGATTTCGCCCGGCCGCGCGCGCAATGGCTGGCCAAACAGCCGCCGCGCCGCGCCGCCGAACTGCTGCCCCTGTCCGGCCTGCCGCGGCATGGCAACGCCAGCTTCTACCCGGCGCTGGCCGAACGCCTGCGCGAGGGCGCGCTGCGCCTGCACCGGCTGAATGCGGAAACCGATCCGGCCAGCGGCAAGCGCGTCAGCGTCGGGCTGATCCGTATCGCCAACATCGACAAGCTCTACCAACTGGCCCAGTCGTTCTACGCGCTGGGCCGGCTGGATGGCGTGCAGATCCACCTCTGCGTCTACCACGCGCAATACCCGCTGCTCCTGCGCTCCGCCATTGAGCGGCGGCTGGACGCCGCGCTGTCCCGCCACGACAGGCAAGCGCTGTTCCGGCTCCCCGACATCCGCCAGCGCCTGGACGCCAACCCGGCTGCGGACCAGCTGTTCATCGCGCTGTCGTCGCCGGTCAGCGAGGTGGGAAGAGACCACTGCTATTCATGGGCGATAGCCGAGCCCTCATCCATGCGTTCGCTGATTCAACTGACCGGCCGGGTCCGGCGGCATTGGACCGAACCCTACGCGCCGCTCAACCTTTTGATCCTGCAACAGAATATCAAGAGCTGGCTGGAACCGGACAAGGCAGCCTATCTCCGGCCCGGCTTCGAAACCGAAAGGGAATACCGGCTGGACAGCCACGACCTGGCGCAGCTGCTGCGCGAGGACGAATACCGCCATCCGGACGCCCGCCCGCGGCTGCTGCCGAGCGCCGCGCTCCAGCCCAAGACCCGCCTGGCCGATCTGGAACATGTTCGGCTGAACGCCGAGCTCAACGGCGACAGGCCACAAGACGCCCAGGCCAGGCTATGCGCCGCCAGCTGCTGGCAAATCAAACACGCGATGCTGCATGCCGGCCTGCTGCGCCGCCAACCCTTCCGCGACAGCCAAAACCGGGAAGAGCGCGAAATGATGCTGCTGCCCAATGAGGAAGAGGACGATTTCAACTTGGTCTGGCTGGCGGAAGGAGACAAGCGCTACCAGAAAAACGAACGGCCCAGCGATTACCTGATGCATCGGATAAGCGACGAGGCGCTGTTCCGCGCGGACGGCATCTCGCCCTGGAGCAACGAGAGCTACCTCAATGAACTGGAACGGCTGGCCGCGGAGCTTGAGCTGCCGCTGGCCGACTGCGCGCGGCGTTTCGGCTGCGTGTCGCTGCCGTTTGACCAGAACCATCACCAGGGCTGGCGCTTTCACCCTGCGCTGGGGTTCTGCAAGGTGTGAATGGAGCGGCCAAGCAGGAATGCTTGGCCGCGGCTGCCTGTCCGGCAGTGACTACATATCTCTCTTTGCTTAGCTGCCTATCCGACAGTTTCATATTTCTCTGGTTGATAAAATGCCAAATGAGTTTTAACATGCAAAAAGCTTGCCAATCAACTATTTATTCCGGATGACAAATTGATTGGCATGTCCGCGCAAACTTTTGACAGGTGGGGGACATGAACGAGCACAATCCACGAGCAAGGGGACTACAAACCCTTATTCAGGACTTCATCCAGCAACGCCTCTCCGACAAGCTGGACAAGCTGGCCGACGACGATCCCAAACGCGCCGAGCTGCGCGCGCAATACCGGCCGCAAGCCTGGCTGGCCGATGCCGCCCGCCGCGCCGGCCAGCTGCAGCTGGTCACCCACCCGGTCAAGGCCAGCCATCCGGATGCGCGCGGCAGCAGCCTGTTCGTGACGCCGGAATCGCTGCCGCCCCGGCCAGAGGCGGGCAGCCACCACCTGGCTTCCGCCGCCAGCGATGTGGTGGGCAATGCCGCCGCGCTGGACGTCTACAAATTCCTGAAGCTGGAACACGAAGGACACACCCTGCTGGCGCTGCTGCGCGCCGGCGATCCGGACCTGCTGGCGGCGCTGAGCGACGACGCGGAGCAAGCCGCCGCCTGGCGCGACGCCTTCTGCGCCATCGCCGAACCCAGCGGCGGCCCGGCCAGCCACACCCGCGCCAAGCAGATCTACTGGCCGGTTCCCCCCGAGTCCGGCCTTCCAGCCAACCCGCACGACGACAGCCACTACCATCTGCTCGCCCCGCTCTACTCCAGCTCGCTGTCGCACTGGCTGTACCAGCGCATCCAGCGGGACCGTTTCGGCGAGGAAGCCAAGGCGGCGCGGCAGGCGCGGCGCGACCGCGTCGACCACCCGCGCGGCTACAGCGACTACCCGCTGCTGGCGGAGGAGAAGAAAGGCGGCACCAAGCCGCAGAACATTTCCCAGCTCAACAGCGAACGCAAGGGCAGCAGCTACTTGCTGGCCTCGCTGCCGCCGCTGTGGGACAACAGCGACCTGCGCCCGCTCTATCGCCTCGACAGCGTTTTTTCCCGCTTCGGCCGCCGTAAGACGGTGAGGGAAACCATTCGCGAGCTGAAGCAATGGCTGGCCAAGCTCAACCCGGAAGCCACGCCGCCGGACCAAGCCAAGCCCGGCAACAGGCATGTCCGCAATCGCCGCGACGCTTATCTGGAACAGATTTTCGAGGAACTGCTGCAATTCGGCGCGGCCTACGCCAACCAGCTGCCGCGCGGCTGGACAGCCGACAGCGAATGCCGGCTGCCGCTGGAGGAGCAGTGCTGGCTGGACCCGCGCCGCGCCGACAGCGATGAAGACTTCAACCGGCATTTCCAGTTTCAGGACTGGCCGCGGCAACTGACGGAAAGCTTCGCGCGCTGGCTGAACGGCCAGCTCGGCGGCGACAGGCTGCAGTTGGCGGAGGCGGAATTCCACCACTGGCGGCGCGAGCTGGCGCACGACATCGACTGGCAGCGCCAGCAGGACAATAAGCTGCGCGAGCAAAACACCCGCTTGCTGCCCGCTGGACATAATCCGGGAGGCCAAAATGCCGATTAATCCCCGCTCTCTCGCCCAAGGCCTGCTGATTCTGCCCCGGCTGCGCGTGCAGAACGCCAACGCCCTCTCCAGCCCGCACACCTGGGGCTTTCCCGCGTTGTCGGCCTTCACCGGCCTGATGACGGCGCTGGAGCGCAAGCTGGGCGCGGACAGCGAGCTGGCATTCCACGGCGTCGGCGTCATCTGCCACGGCTACCAGGCCCACACCAACGGCGACTACATCCAGCGCTTCAATCTCAGCCGCAATCCGGTGGACAAGGATGGCGGCACGGCCGCCATCGTCGAGGAAGGACGCATCCACCTCGACCTCACCCTGGTCTTCGGCGTAAGCGGCAACGCGCTGGCGCAAAACGACGACGCGCTGGCGGAGCGAGCCGCCGCAATCAGCCGCGCGCTGGAAACCATGCGCGTGGCGGGCGGCACGCTGATTCCGCCCCCCGCCGGCCATTACGCGCCCAAGCCGCAATTGATCACCCTGCCGGAAGGCGAGGACGAACGCGCCGCGCGATTCCGCGCCCTGCGCCGCCGCTGGCTGCCCGGCTTTGCGCTGGTGGCCCGCGACGACCTGCTGAGCGGCCACCATGCCAGGCTGCGCGAGACAGCGCCCGGCGCCACGCTGCTGGACGCCTGGCTGGACAAATCCCGCCTCAACCACTGGCCGGAAGCCGGCGATGGCGGCCAAACCATCTGGCGGCACTCGCGCCAGCAGGGCGAAGGCTGGATCGTGCCCATCCCTGTGGGCTATGGCGCGCTCTCCGAACTTTACCCTGCCGGCAGCGTGGCCAACGCGCGAGACGCCGCCGCGCCGTTCCGCTTTGTGGAAAGCCTGTACTCGCTGGGCGAATGGATCAGCCCGCACCGCCTGCAGGATGCCGCCGATCTGCTGTGGTACCCCGCCTACGATGCCGAACTTGGCGTCTACCGCTGCCGCAACGATTACCAACCCCCCTCCCCCTCCACTCAAAACGATTTGGGAGTTGAAGCATGAGCAAGCTGGAAAATCCGTCCGTCCTCGCCTTCGAACGCAAGCTGGATCCGTCCGACGCCTTGTTCTACGCCGGAAACTGGGATGCCCGCGACGCCAGCCAGACCTGGCCGCACATCGCCATTCAGGAAAAATCGGTGCGCGGCACCATCTCCAACCGCCTGAAAACCAAAGACCAGGACCCGGCCAAGCTGGACGCCGCCATCGAAAGCCCCAACCTGCAGACAGTGGACGTGGCCGCGCTGCCGCACGACGCCGACACGCTGAAAGCCAGCTTCACCCTGCGCGTGCTGGCCGGCGCCGGCGCGCCGTCCGCCTGCAACAGCGCCGCCTACCGCGCCAAGCTGCTGGTCACCGTCAGCGCTTATGCCCGGGATATCGGCTTTGGCGAACTGGCGCGCCGCTACGCTCACAATCTGGCCAATGGCCGCTTCCTGTGGCGCAACCGCGTCGGCGCGGAACAGGTGGAAGTGCGGATTCAGCGGTTGGCGGATGGCCAGGAGCAAGCTGGCTGGACCTTCGACGCGCAGGCTCTCCGCCTGCGCGACTTCGCCGCCTCCGGACAGGCCGCCAGTGATCTGGACGCGGTGGCCAAGCTGATCGCAGCAGGCCTGAATGGCGAGCAGCATGTGCTGCTGCGCGTCACCGCCTTCGTCCGCATCGGCGCCGGCCAGGAAGTGTTCCCGTCGCAAGAGTTGATTCTGGACCGCCAGCGCGGCGACAAGAGCAAAACCCTGTACGCGGTGAAGCAGAAAGACGGCGATATCGCCGCCATCCACTCGCAGAAGATAGGCAACGCCATCCGCACCATAGACACCTGGTATCCCGAAGCCGACGACAACGGCCCCATCGCCATCGAACCCTACGGCTCGGTCACCACCCAGGGCAAAGCCTACCGGCAACCCAAGCAGAAGCAAGACTTCTATAACCTCCTGGACAACTGGGTGCTGAAAGACGAAGCCCCGCCCCTGGAGCAACAGCACTTCGTCATTGCCACGCTGATACGCGGCGGCGTCTTCGGCGAGGCCGGCTGATGGACCACTACCTCGACATCCGCCTGCTGCCGGACGCCGATTTCGGCCCGCCGGTGCTGATGAACGCGCTGTACGCCAAGCTGCACCGCGCGCTGGCTGCCCAGCAAAGGCAGGATATCGGCGTCAGCTTTCCCGGCTACGATCCGGCGCCGAGCAGCCACGACGGCAAGCCGCTGCCGCCCACGCTGGGCCTGACGCTGCGGCTGCATGGCAGCGCGGCGGCGCTGGATGGCCTGATGGCGCGCCGTTGGCTCAGCGGCTTCGCCGACCACGCCATCGTCGGCGACATCCGCCCCGTCCCCGCCGGCGCAAGCGCGGTCAGCGTGCGCCGCCGCCAGGCCAAGAGCAGCCCCGCGCGCGCGCGCGACAGGCTGATGCGCCGCCAGGGCATCAGCGCGGAAGAAGCGCGCCGGCGGATACCGGACGAAACGGCGCAGCGGCTGAACCTGCCCTACCTCACCGTAGACAGCGCCAGCACCGGCCAATGCTTCCGGCTGTTCGTCGAGCAACAGGCCGCGCCAAGCATCGCCGCGGGCAGCTTCAATGCCTACGGCCTCAGCGCCGCCGCCGCCCTGCCGGCTTGGTAGCCCGAAAGGGTCGCGGCCAGGCCCGCGACCCTTTTCTCTCCCGCCAACCTCCACCTTTTAAAATCAGAGACTTAACATCATGCCGGCAAAAAGGGTTTTGCCGGCAGAAATGGCTGACAGCCTTGCCGAACAAGGCTGATGGGCAATAAGATCTCTAGTTCACTGCCGGATAGGCAGCTTAGAAACTCACGGCACATCAACGAATAGAAAGGACAAAAGTTCACTGCCGGATAGGCAGCTTAGAAATGATCTTGGTAGGTCGCCTGGATCAGGTAGGAGGTTCACTGCCGGATAGGCAGCTTAGAAATACTGCTGGGGCGCGGTGTTCGCGCTGGCCGGGTTCACTGCCGGATAGGCAGCTTAGAAAAGTCATCGGTGCAGAGCATCGCCAACGCGACGGGTTCACTGCCGGATAGGCAGCTTAGAAAGACCGGGGGCGTCACGACGGTGTCCGGCATCGGTTCACTGCCGGATAGGCAGCTTAGAAACATCCGTCCGGATCGCCGTAGCTGGCAAACCCGTTCACTGCCGGATAGGCAGCTTAGAAAAGCACCGCATCCTCAAGGCGGCATCGGTTTCAGTTCACTGCCGGATAGGCAGCTTAGAAAATCTGCCGCCCTGCCGTGACGCGCCCCTTCGCGTTCACTGCCGGATAGGCAGCTTAGAAATGTCCAAGACGCCACGCATACGTGATGTTCAAGTTCACTGCCGGATAGGCAGCTTAGAAAGCCCGAACCGCCATTGAGCGTAATGCTGACTCGTTCACTGCCGGATAGGCAGCTTAGAAATGCGCAATTCAACCCTGCTGCGGCTGTTGAATGTTCACTGCCGGATAGGCAGCTTAGAAATCGCCCAGGTGAGTTCGGTGTCGATCACAGCAGTTCACTGCCGGATAGGCAGCTTAGAAATCCAGCGCGCTGGGCAAACCCAACTACTACGGGTTCACTGCCGGATAGGCAGCTTAGAAAACACCCAGACACCCATATAGACGTCACACCGAGTTCACTGCCGGATAGGCAGCTTAGAAAAGGTCAGCCCGCGCTCGCTCTCGCTCGAAAACGTTCACTGCCGGATAGGCAGCTTAGAAATACCTGAAACCTGGCCATTTCATGAACCCAGAGTTCACTGCCGGATAGGCAGCTTAGAAAAATGCCAATACCGGCAGCAAAACAATCAATCTGTTCACTGCCGGATAGGCAGCTTAGAAAACCTGGAGAGCAAAACCCACTCGAAAGCCCCAGTTCACTGCCGGATAGGCAGCTTAGAAACGGAACCATCACAGGCAATGCACGGTCGATGACGTTCACTGCCGGATAGGCAGCTTAGAAATACAGGTCGCAGGTAAGCCATCCAAGCGTCAGGTTCACTGCCGGATAGGCAGCTTAGAAAACACTCGGCCGCGCGGCAGCAAGCGCTGCAGCGTTCACTGCCGGATAGGCAGCTTAGAAAACCGCCGTAATTGGTCCCGTTGTTTGCTGCGCGTTCACTGCCGGATAGGCAGCTTAGAAAATCTCCAAAATGGAAACAGGCCATTTCTGGCCGTTCACTGCCGGATAGGCAGCTTAGAAAATGAAATTATGGGTGACGCCCAAGGAGCGTGAGGTTCACTGCCGGATAGGCAGCTTAGAAACACCTCCAGGTCCACCGGTCTACTGTAAATCGGTTCACTGCCGGATAGGCAGCTTAGAAAATCCAATGCCAAGGGGCTGTGAACTTCGGCATGTTCACTGCCGGATAGGCAGCTTAGAAAGTAGTACGCACGTCCGTCATTCCGGAGCATTACGCGCTGCGCCTGGACACCTGGATCACCATGCACGAGGACCTACGGCACAATCCCGCCTGCAAGGCGGTGTTCAGCGCGCTGGTGGGAGGCATGCGGCGGCATGCCGGGGATGTGTCCTCCGGCGGCTGTCCGCCATGAAAAAAGCCGTCCCGGCATTGACCCGGAACGGCTTCTTCGCAGCCGGCCGCCCTTACTTGGGCGCTTTCGCCTGCGGCAGCCGCTGCAGCAGCGCGAAGGTCATGTTCTGCTCGCGCGGGCGGTTGCCGGTCCACAGCACCTGCCAGCCTGGCTCGGCCACGCCCTCCTCGCTGCTGCGCACCACCAGCCAGTAATCGCACGGCGGCGTCTCCCCGGATGGGAAGGACAGCAGGTCGATGCCGGCGTAGTAGCGCCAGCTGATCATGGCCAGGCTGTTGCGGTTTTCCGTCGCGATGCAGGTGGCCGTGGCAGGCAGCTTGCGCAGCATGCTGTTCACCACCGGGCGGTAACTCTTGGCGGCGTCGAACCACGGCAGCCACAAGGTCATGCCCAGCCCCCACAGCAGCGTCAGCCCGGCCGCCCAGTTGGTGATCGCCTGGCGGCCGCGCAGATGGGGCCGGGTCAGCGCCCACAGCCACACCAGGGTGGCAATCAGGCCGCCTGCAGCCTGCAGCCAGGAGACATGCGGCTGGTAGAAGGGGCTGAAGTACTGCGCGCGCCCGGCCAAGCCCTCTGGCCAGCCATAGTTCATCGCCGCCCAGCCCAGCCACACCAGCAGGCCGAACAGGCCGAAGGTCATCAGCGCGAACCAGTTGAGGAAGGCTGCGGCGCCGCGCCGCAGATTGTCCAGCTCCACCGCGCCCAGCACGGCCAGCGGCAGCAGCAGCGGCATCGCGTCGGTGATGTTGGTGCGGTCCGACAACGTCAGCAGCACCGCGTTCATCAGCGCGAACAGCAGCGGCAGCTGCAGCTTGGGCGACTGCGGCAGCCGGTGGCGGTACAGCGTCCACAAGGCGAGCGGCCAGGCCGGAAAAGCGAACCACAGCACGTTCAGGCTGTAATAGCCGAAGTCATGGAACAGGCGGATATGATGGAAGCCGCTGGTCTGCCCCAGCGCGTAGCCGCCCCACCACTCGGCGTACACCGCCGGATACAGACGCTGCAGCAGCATCGGCCATACCAGGATGGCGGGCAGCGCCAGCAGCAGCCCCAGCAGCAGCGTGATCGCGTAGTTCTTCCGCCGCCAGCCGCTGAAGGCGGGCAGCATCAGCGCCACCAGCCAGATCAGCGCCAGGTCCAGCAGGCTGCCGCCCAGGAAGATGGCCACGCTGGCCGCGCCCAATACCGCGCCGGCGAGCCCTGGCGAGCGCAGCGCCAGCGACAGCGCGTAGAACGCGGCGGTGAGGCCGGCGAAGCTGGCGACGCTGGGCGTCAGCTGGTGGCCCGACTCCACCAGGCCGATGCAGCCTATCAGTATCATCACCACGCTGCGGCCGTGGCGGCGGCCTATCAGGTCGCGGCCCGCCATGCCGGCCAGCAGCAGCGACAGCGACATCAACAAGGGCGTCGCCAGCCGGGCCGCGTCGTGCGCGGGCAGCAGCCAGGACGAGAACAGCTTGATGCAGCCGGCCGCCAGCCAGTAGTACAAGGGGGGATTTTCGAGATACGGCGCGCCGTTGAGCGTGGGCAGCAGCCAATTACCGCTGTCCAGCATGCCTTGCGCGACAGCCAGCACGAAGGGTTCGTCCGGTTTCCAGGGATCGTGCCCCAGAATGCCGGGCCACAGCCAGATGAAGCACAGCAGCAACAGCATCCAGGGTTTTTCGGTCGGCTTGGCCAGCGAGCTGGCCTGAGCGGAATAAGTCAGCATCCGTTTGCCACCTTGTTGTTCCGAAGGATCTGATGATTATCCCACGCATGCTGCGCAGGAATGAAAAAAGGCAGCCGCAGGCTGCCTTTTTCGGGGTCCAGATACGGCAACGCGCTTAGCGCTTGAAGAAGCTGCCGAACTTCTGGTTGAACTTGTCCACGCGACCGGCGGTGTCCACGATCTTCTGCTTGCCAGTGTAGAACGGGTGGCAGCTGGAGCACACTTCGATCGAGAAAGCGTCTTTGCCCATGGTGGACTTGGTCACGAACTGTTGACCGCAGGAGCAGGTCACGGACAGTTCTTTGTAGTTCGGGTGAATATCGTTTTTCATCTCTCTACCTTTCAAATCGGGTACAGGGGTTTTGCCTGTACTGCTTGCGAAACATGGCATTATCCGCCGTTTGACCGCCGTTGACAAGCGCTGGCGGCTAAACCGGGATCAGGCGCGGCGCCAGATGGTGCCGCCGGCGCCATCCTCCAGCACGATGCCCTTGGCGGTGAGCTCGTCGCGGATGCGGTCGGATTCGGCCCAGTCCTTGGCGGCGCGCGCGTCCTTGCGCGCCTGGATCAGCGCCTCCACCTGCTCGGCCGACAGCTCGCCCTCGCCCACGCCGCCTTGCAGGAAAACTTCCGGATCGCGCGTGAGCAGGCCCAGCACACCGCCCAGGTCCTTCAGCAGGCGGGCCAGCTGCGGGTCGCGGCTCTTGTTCACTTCGCCGGCCAGCTCGAACAGCACCGCCACCGCTTCGGAAGTGCCGAAGTCGTCGTCCATCGCCGCCTTGAAACGGGCGGCGTAGGCGTGGTTCCAGTCGATGCCATCGGACGTCGGCAGCTCGATGCCGCGCAGCGCGGTGTACAGCCGGGTCAGGCCATGCTTGGCGTCGTTGAGGATGCTGTCGGTGTAGTTGACCGGGCTGCGGTAGTGGCTGCGCACGATGAAGAAGCGGATCACCTCGCCGTCAAAATGCTGCAGCACGTCGCGGATGGTGAAGAAATTGCCCAGGCTCTTGGACATCTTCTCGCCGTCGACATTGATGAAGCCGTTGTGCAGCCAGTAGTTGACGTACTGGTGGCCGTGCGCGCCCTCGGACTGGGCGATCTCGTTTTCATGGTGCGGGAACTGCAGGTCCTCGCCGCCGCCGTGGATGTCGAAATGCTCGCCCAGATGGTGGCAGCTCATCACCGAGCACTCGATGTGCCAGCCCGGACGGCCCTTGCCCCACGGGCTGTCCCAGGACGGCTCGCCCGGCTTGGCGGCCTTCCACAGCACGAAGTCCAGCGGGTCGCGCTTGTTCGGATCCACTTCCACGCGCTCGCCGGCGCGCAGCTTGTCCAGCGTGCGGCCGGACAGCTTGCCGTAGCCCTCGAATTCGCGCACCGCGTAGTAGACGTCGCCGTTGGCGGCCGGATAGGCCTTGCCGTTGGCGATCAGCTGTTCGATCATCGCGACCATGCCGCCCACGTGGTGGGTGGCGCGCGGCTCGTGCGTCGGCGGCAGCAGGCCCAGCGCCGCGGCGTCCTGGCGCATGTCGGCGATGGTTTCCTCCACCAGTTGCTCCGGCGTGATGCCGCGCTCCAGCGCGCGCTTGATGATCTTGTCTTCGATGTCGGTGATGTTGCGCACGTAGTTCACATCGTAGCCGGAGGCCTTCAGCCAGCGGTAGATCACGTCGAAAGCAGCCAGCATGCGCGCGTGGCCGATGTGACAGAGGTCGTAAACGGTCATGCCACAGACGTACATGCTCACTTTGCCGGGTTCGATGGGTTTGAACGCTTCCTTCTGGCGGGTCAGTGTGTTGTACAGGCTCAGCATGATCAAAAAAACCTATGGTTGATGATTCAAAGGAAAGAGATTGTAACAGAGCGGCGCCGGCTTCTGTCATTCGAGCCGCGACATTACGCGCTGAAATGCGCAAACGGCCGCCGCGCCTCTCGACGCGGCGGCCGCTTCGCCGTTCGATCCCGCTCAGACCCGCGGCCAGGCGATCGGGCGGTAGTCCGGCAAGCCGTCCTTGAACGGCGGGATGCGCTCGCCCTCTATCAACGGCTTCACGTAGTCCAGGAAAGCCTGGGTGACGCTGAAGCCGTCGGCGCCGATGAACTCCGGCGGCAGCCGCTTCTCCTTGTCGCCCACCGCCGACAGCGGCACTTCGGCCACGTCCCAGCAGTAAGGATGGTCGTTCAGCCGCCTGATGCCGGCCATCAGGCCGGTCTTGCCGGCCAGCAGCCACTCCACCGCCCTCTCGCCCATCACGTAGGCCTGGCGGACGTCGGTGGCGGAAGCCAGGTGGCCGCCGGCGCGCTGCAGATAGTCCACCTGCGCCACGTGGGCGGAGATGCCGCGCTCGCGCAGGATCAGCTGGGCCAGCCAGTGGCCGGCGCCGCCCAGTTGCTCGTGGCCGTAGGTTTCGGACTTCTTGGCCTCGGCGACGAAGCGGCCGTCCTGGCCGGTGATGCCTTCGGCCACCGCGATCGCGCACTGGCCGTACTTCGCCAGGCTGGCGTCCAGCGCCGCCAGGAAGCGCGCCTGGTCGAACGGCACCTCGGGCAACAGCAGCAAATGCGGCGCTTCGTGCGGATTGCGGGAGGCGGCGGCGCAGGCGGCCGCCAGCCAGCCGGTGTGGCGGCCCATGGTTTCCATGATGAACACCCGGCCCCAGCCCATACTGGTCATGTCCAGGCCGACCTCGCGCATCGCGCTGGCCAGGAATTTGGCGGAGGAGCCGTAGCCGGGGCTGTTGTCGGTGCCGACCAGGTCGTTGTCTATGGTCTTGGGGATGCCGATCACGCCCAGCTTGTAGCCGGTGTGCTTTTCGAAATCGACCAGGCGCTCGGCGCAGCCCAGCGAACCGTTGCCGCCGTTGATCAGCAGGTAGTGGATGTCGTGCTTGGCCAGCACGTCGCGCAGCCGCAGCCAGTCTTCCGGCGCTTCCTCGAACGTGCCTATCATGCGGCGGCTGACGCCGAAGCTGCCGCCGGGCATGAAGGCCAGCTGGGCGATGGCGGTGTCGGACACGCCGTCGGTATCGCACAGGCGGCCATCCAGCAATCCCGCCAGGCCATCGTAAGCGGCGTACAAGGAAAGGCCGAGGCGACGCGCGGTTTCAATCGCGCCCTGGGCGGAAGCGTTCAGAACGGCGGTGGGTCCGCCGGATTGCAGATATACGGCTCTTGGCTTGGTCATGATCGCAACCTGAAAAGTGGACAATCTGGGCAGCGCAAAGGCCGACAGCACGCCTACGCTGCTAACGCCACCACCATACCACTGGCCCGAGAACAGCCTCAAGCCGCAGAGCCGCGGCAAAAAACGCTTCCTTGACCGGCGGCAAACCGCAAGAAAAGTAGCGTCGGCGCTACACGGAGGGACAAAAGAAAAGCCCCGCCGCCATGGCGGGGCTGCGCTTGCGCGCCGGATCAGCCCAGCGGCCAGTTCAGGATGACGATGGAGTCGTTGTAGTCCATGTCGGTACCATCCTCGGAACCAACCACGGCCAGATTCAGCTTGTTGGCCAGGACAAGCTGGCTGGATACCAGGTCGGACTGCCTGCCGTTGGCAGTAATCTGCACCCGAACATTGCCGGAACCAGAGTTGATGACCTTGGTGCCCAGATTGTTGTCGCCGGTGCCTACGCCGCTGAAAGCGGCGCGCGGCTCATTATCGACAAAGATTTCGACATGCTGAGTCGCCGCGGAATTGACCAGAACGGTGACGCCGAAATTGATGCGGGCGGGAAGCGTGAACACGCCTTGCTGAGCCATGGTAACTCCTTTGCCAAGAGTGAGCCCCGCATGCCGAAACCGCCGCTCTCAAGCGGCGCCGACGGCGCGGCGGGGCAGCTGCGCCGTCCGCGAACGAAGCCGCGTCCGGCCCAGTCAGGCTAGACCACCCTCCGGAACCCCACACCAGTACTAAGGGCTAGTTCCGCGCCGCGTGCAAACACCGCGGCCGACTCGGCGCCTACTGGCGCACCACCGCGTCGGCCGGCGCGTAACGAGCGGCCTGGATAGGCGAATGCCTGGCCACGTAATCCTTGAGCACTTCGGCGTCGACGAAGCCGGTATTCACATAGCCCGGATGGTCGACCATTTTCGGGTAACCATCGCCGCCGGAGGCCATGAAGCTATTGATCGCCACCCGGTAGCGACCGGTCGGCACGATGGCCTTGCCGCCCGCCTCCGCCCGCTGCAGCTCGCCGCCGACGATGCGCAGCTTCACGCCGGCGAACTGGGCGAAGGCGCCCGCGCCCGGCGTCATCCGCGCCGCGGCCTTCAGGTAATCCAGCGCCTCGGCCCCGCTCATGTCGACGTAGGCCAAGGTGCTGCCGAACGGGAACACCTTGAGCACGTCCTTGTAGCTGACCACGCCGGCCGGCAGCGAGTCGCGGATGCCGCCGGAGTTGATCACCGCGAAGTCGGCCTGGGTCCTGGCCATCATCGCCTCGCCGACGAACACGCCCAGATTGGTGGGCTGGCCGCGCACCACGGAACGGTCGCCCTCCAGCTTGGCCGACAGCTCGCCCACTTTGACGCCCAGCTCCGCCTGGCCCTTGTCCTGGTAGGCCTTGAGGAAGCTGCGCAGCTTGCCGTCCTCTGGAATCAGCTCGGTGTACGGCACTTTCTCGGTCTTGCCGTCGGCGGTCTTCACCGTCTTTTTCAGATTGACCGGAATCAGCTGGTATTTGACCAGCTTGAGCTTGCCGTTGCGGAACTCGAAATCGGCGCGGCCGACGTACTTGCCCCACTCGTGCGCCTGCACGATCCAGGCGCCGTTCTGGCGGTCCGGCGCGCAAGGCGCGCCCGGCACGTAGGCGTCGTCGCGGACGTTCTCAGCCTTCATGCACACCGGATTCTGGCTATGGCCGCCGACGATCAGGTCCAGCCCCTTCACCGCGCGCGCCATCTCCACGTCGCCCGGCGCGTTGACGCCGTGATTGCCGTCGGCGTAATGGCCCATATGGGTGGCGGCGATGACAATGTCGGCCTTCTGGCGCAACTCCGGCACCAGCGCGGCGGCCTCGGCGATCGGGCTTTTGAATTCGATGCCCTTGATCTGCGCCGGATTCACCATCTTGGCGGTATCGTCGGTGGTCAGGCCCATCACCGCCACCTTGACGCCGCCCAGGTTGAACATGGCGTAAGGATCGAACATCCGTTTGCCGTCCTGGTAGATGTTGGCGGACAGCATCGGGAAGTTGATCCACTTGCGCTGCTGCATCAGCACCGGCACCGGCTTGTCGAACTCGTGGTTGCCGACCGCCATCGCGTCGTAGCCGATGCGGTCCATGCCGCGGAAGTCCGGCTCGGCATTCTGCAGATCGGATTCCGGCACCCCGGTGTTGATGTCCCCGCCGGACAGCAGCAGCATGTAGCCGCCGTCGGCCTTCACCTCGGCGCGCACCGCGTCCACCACCGTCTTCTGCGCGGCGAGGCCGTACTCGCCGTCGCTGTTCGGCCAGAAGCGGCCGTGGTGGTCGTTGGTGTGCAGGATGGTGATCTTGTAGGTCTTGCCGCTTTCGTAATTGCCCTTGCCCGGCGGGGTGGCGCAGGCGGACAGCAGGCCGGCGGCCAGCAGGGATACGGCGATGGATTTGAGCTCGGTGCGCATTTTTTCTCCTGGTAGGCCGGGCCTCGCGCGCGGAAACGGCTTCCGCATGCAAAAATGGCGAACCCTGGGGCTCGCCATCCGGCAGTGCTGCGGTGATTTACTTCCAGCTGTCTTTCAGCCCGACGGTGCGGTTGAACACCGCCTTGTCGCCCTTCCGGTGCTCGTAGCGGTCGGTGACGAAGTAGCCCAGACGCTCGAACTGGAAACGCGACTCCGGCTCCGCCTGCAGCACCGAGGCCTCGACATAGGCCGGCACCAGTTTCAGCGACTCCGGGTTCAGGAACTGGCGGAAATCGACGTATTCGCCGTCCTCGCCGCGCACCGCGTCCGGACGCTGCTCGGTGAACAGGCGCTCGTACCAGCGCACGTCGGCCTGGATCGCATGCTCGGCCGACACCCAGTGGATCACGCCCTTGACCTTGCGGCCTTCCGGGTTCTTGCCCAGCGTGTCGTGGTCGATCGAGCACTTCAGCTCGACGATCTCGTCGGCGGCGTCCTTCACCACCTCGTCGCACTTGATCACGTACGAGTAGCGCAGGCGCACTTCGCCGCCGGCGGTCAGGCGCTGCCACTTCGGCGGCGGCGTTTCGGCGAAGTCGTCGCGCTCGATCCAGATCTCGCGGGCGATCGGCACGTCGCGCTCGCCGAATTCCGGATGGTGCGGGTGGAACGGCGCGCTGCGGCTGGCGGTGACGGCGGCGTCGTAGTTGGTCAGCGTCACTTTCAGCGGATTGACCACGGCCATCACGCGCGGCGAATCGTTTTCCAGCGTCTCGCGCACCGCGCCTTCCAGGATGGCCATGTCGATGATGTTTTCGCTCTTCGACACGCCGATGCGCTGGGCGAACAGCTTGATGCCGGCCGGGCTGTAGCCGCGGCGGCGCATGCCGGCGATGGTGGGCATGCGCGGATCGTCCCAGCCGGTGACGGCGCCGTCGTTGACCAGCGCCTGCAGCTTGCGTTTGGAGGTCAGCGCGTACAGCAGTTCCAGGCGCGAGAATTCGATCTGCTGCGGATGGTGCTCGATGCTGATGTTGTCCAGCACCCAGTCGTACAGCGGGCGGTGGTCCTCGAACTCCAGCGAGCACAGCGAATGGGTGATGCCCTCGATCGCGTCGGAGATGCAGTGGGTGTAGTCGTACATCGGGTAGATGCACCACTTGTCCCCAGTGCGATGGTGATGCACGCGGCGGATACGGTAGATGGCCGGATCGCGCAGATTGATGTTGCCGGAAGCCATATCGATCTTCAGGCGCAGCGTCTTGCTGCCATCCGGGAACTCGCCGTTCTTCATGCGGGTGAACAGGTCCAGGTTCTCTTCCGGCGTGCGGTCGCGGTAGGGGCTGTTCTTGCCCGGCTCGGTCAGATTGCCGCGGTACTGGCGCATTTCCTCGGCGGACAGGTCGTCCACGTAGGCCTTGCCGGCCTGGATCAACTCCACCGCGTAGTCGTACAGGCGGTCGAAGTAGTCGGATGCGTAGCGCACCTCGCCGTTCCACTTGAAGCCCAGCCAGGAGATGTCCTGCTTGAACGCCTCGACGAACTCGTCCGATTCCTTTTCCGGATTGGTGTCGTCCATGCGCAGATTGCACTGGCCGTTGTAGTCCTCGGCCAGGCCGAAGTTGATGCAGATCGCCTTGGCGTGGCCGATGTGGGCGAAGCCGTTCGGCTCGGGCGGGAAGCGGGTCACCACCGAGCTGCGGCGGCCGGTGGCCAAATCCTCGTCGATGATGCTGCGAATGAAGTTGTTGACAACCGGCGCGTTGTTTTCCGTGCTCATGTTCTGGCTGTGGGTATGGATAGCGAATCGGGCATTGTAACCGATTTTTCCAGCATTTTCGCCAATGACCGGATTCGCCGCGCGCACCGACCAAGCCGCTTCAACCGGTCTTTTCCAGCGCGGCCTCCCACAAAGCCTTGGGCAGCGCGTACTTGCCGCTGACGCGATGCTCCAGCGACAGAATGCGCCAGCCGTCGGCGAACAGCGCGCGCGCCGACCGCTCGTCGAAAAAGCGCTTGGGCTCGCCATCGACCAGATAAAAATCGGGCGCGATCTCAGGATGGCCGCTGGCGCCGTAATGGTGGTCGTCAGTCGCGTTCAGCCGGCACAACAGCTTGCCGCCGGGCGGCAGGCAGTCGCGGATGCGCTCCACGATCTCCACTGTTTCATCCCAAGGGAAGTAATGCAGGGACAGGCTGGCCACTACCGCGCCGGCCCTCTCGCCACCCAGGGGAAAGGCTTGCCTGACATCCTGGCAAACGAATCTGGCGCCGGGCGCGCGGGCCGATGCCGCGGCCACCGCGTCGGCCGACAGGTCGAAAGCGATCAGCCGCACCCCCGCCTCCGCCAGCGCCCGCGAATCTTCCCCCTCTCCGCACCCTATCTCCAGCACCGGCCCTTGTCCGCCCGCCTCCCGCAACAAGGGCAGCCAGCGCTCCAGCCAGGGATCCCGGCTCACGGGCGGCTCAGGCCGGCTCACCGCGTCTCGCCCAGGAAATCGGCCAGCGGGCGGCGCTGCTTGCCATCGGCGCTGAAATTGCCGTTTGCCAGATAGGCGGCATAAGCCGGCTTCAGCGCGTCCCATTCGCCATCCAGCATGGAAAACACATGCGTATCCCGATTGCGGCGCTTGACCACCATCGCCTGCCGCAGGGTGCCCTCGAACTGGAAGCCAAAGCGTCGCGCCGCGGCGGCCGAAGCGGCGTTGCGCGAGTCGCAGCGCCATTCGCAACGCCGGTAGCCCAGCTCGAACGCGGTTTTCAGCAACAGGAACACCGCCTCGGTGGCCAAACGGGTGCGGCGCAGCGCCGGCGAAAAGTTGACGTGGCCGATTTCGATCGCCCCATGAGCCTGAACCATCTGCCGATAACCCAGGAAACCGAGCGCCTGGTCTGAATCCTTGGCGCAAACGACGTACAGCGCGGTGTCCGACTGCGCCACCGTCAGCGCCAGCCAGGTGATGAAAGCGTCCTCATCCTCGAAGGGGCCATACGGCAGATGCTCCCAGTGCGAATCATCGCCGGCAAACAGCCTGAACAGCGCGGCGCCGTGGCGCGGCGCATCCAGCGGCTGCAGGGACACGGCTTCGCCGCGGATGGCGGCTTCCGGCGCCTTGCCGGCGGAACGCCATCCGGCCAAGAGCGGGGTTGAGGGAGCGATGGGCGGGGATATCTGCGGGGAATGCATGCTCGTGCGGCCGTTTCTTATGGTTCAAGGTGGGAAACAAGACGTCCGGCACGCGAAAACGCGCCGCCGGATCGCAAGGACATATTGATTCTGCTACAGAATAGCAATCTGTTTTACCTATCCTTATGGACAGGTGACGCACTCAGGCCAGCGTTCTGCCCGTCAAGCGCTCCAGCTGCCGCAGCGGCGACTTGGCCGGATCATCCATCTTCTCCAACGGCAGCCACAGCGTCTGCTCCAGCATGAACTGGCCGGACATCACCGCGTGCGACGCGTGGTCGGAGAAGCAGATCCAGGCGCCGCCGGGCGCGAACGGCACCGTCTCCTGCGGGCAATTTTTCTGATACTCCAGGTCCGCCTTCATCGCGTCATGCAGGTGCAGCATGATGTGGTCGTAGCCGCTGCGCTTGCGCTTGGTGATCTTCAGCGCCGCCAGCAGCGCTGCCGAGCCGGGCCATTGCACGGGCACGCGCGGCAGCATCTTCCTGGCCATGTCCTCGAACGGTTCGCCGACGCGCCACACCCGCGGCTCGCCCGCCGGATTGATGTTGCAGAACACGCGCAGGATGCGTTCGCCGTAGGTGGGGCGGGATGGAAAGGCGTCCACGTGCAGGCGGCTGTCGTCCTTGCGCCACGAGGTCTTGCGATCCTCCACCCGAACCAGACGCAGGCTAGTCGGGGCGGCGCGCGTCTTGCCCTGGTATTCCGGCAGCACCCGGGCCAACAGATCGGCCGCGGCGTGCTGGTAGCGGGAAATCAACGCCCTCACCGCCCGCTGGGCATCGTCGCCGCCCAGCACGCCATGCAGCGCGCCGTTGTTCGGTTCCAGGCTGATGTTCTTGCGCTTGGGATCGGCGATGGCCGGGTTCAGCAGCGCCTGCTCGGCGGCGCTGAGCGTAAAGCCGAAATCCGGCACATGCAGCACCGCGCCCGCCTCCAGCCTGCTCACCAGGCCCTTGTCCCCTTCTTTCACGCCGACAATGCGTTCCACCATGATTGGTCTCCTACCCGACAATATATCGCCGCGGCGCCGCGTGGCCGCGCCTCACAAGCCGGCAAGGGTACACCCAAAGCCGCGGCGCGGGCACCCTTCGCTGGGACGGGCCGGCCAGCGCCTTGATTCGGCTGGAGAATCCCCCGCTGGAAAGCCCCTATCGCCATGCGGGCGATTGGCCGGAATAAACAATTGTTTATGCTGATTTTTTTGCCAAAATGCGGCATAATAGCCGGCTGCCTGAATTCGACGTGAACGCATGACTACTCCGCAAGCCAAACCAATCGATTCCTACCGCAAGTACTGGGCCAGCCGCTTCGGCACCGCCCCGTTCCTGCCGATGACCCGCGCCGAGATGGACGAGCTGGGCTGGGACTCCTGTGACATCATCCTGGTCACCGGGGACTGCTATATCGACCATCCGAGCTTCGGCATGGCGCTGGTGGGCCGCTTGCTGGAGGCGCAGGGCTTTCGCGTCGGCATCATCGCCCAGCCGGACTGGCACAGCGCGGACGCCTTCCGCGAACTGGGCAAGCCGAACCTGTTCTTCGGCGTCACCGCCGGCAATATGGACTCGATGATCAACCGCTACACGGCGGACCGCAGGCCGCGCTCGGACGACGCCTACACGCCGAACGCCGAGCCTAACAAGCGGCCGGACCGCGCGGTCACCGTCTACGCCCAGCGCTGCCGCGAGGCCTACCCCGGCATAGGCGTGATGATAGGCTCGATCGAGGCCAGCCTGCGCCGCATCGCTCATTACGACTACTGGAGCGACAAGGTGCGCCAGTCGGTGCTGATCACCTCCAAGGCCGACATCCTGCTGTACGGCAACGCCGAGCGCGCGCTGGTGGAAATCGCCCACCGCGCCGCCAAGGGCGAAAAACTGTCCGAGATGCGCGACATCCGCGGCACTGCCTTCATCGTGCCGCACGGCTGGCGCCCGGACGAGGAATGGCAGGAGATGGACTCCAGCGTGGTGGACATTCCCGGCCGCGTCGATCCGCACCTGAATCCGTATCAGGAAATCCCGGAGCAGGCGGCCGAGGCCACCAAGGGCATCGATCCGTCCAAACCGCAGGTGATCCGCATCGAATCGCGCGAGGAACGGCTGGCCAAGCGCCGCGCCGAACGCGCGAAGACCGTGATCCGCATCCCGGCCTATGAGGCCGTCGCCCACGATCCGGTGCTGTACGCCCACGCCAGCCGCACGCTGCATCTGGAATCCAACCCGGGCAACGCCCGCGCGCTGGTGCAGATGCACGGCGAGCGCGACGTGTGGCTGACCCCGCCGCCGATTCCGCTGACCACCGAGGAAATGGACTTCGTCTACGGCCTGCCGTACGCCCGCAACCCGCACCCGGCCTATGGCGACGCCCACATCCCGGCCTGGGAGATGATCAAGTACTCGGTCAACATCATGCGCGGCTGCTTCGGCGGCTGCACCTTCTGCTCGATCACCGAGCACGAAGGCCGCATCATCCAGAGCCGCTCGGAAGAGTCCATCCTGCACGAAATCGAGGAAATCCGCGACAAGACCCCGGGCTTCACCGGCCACATCTCCGACCTGGGCGGCCCGACCGCGAACATGTACCGGCTCAGCTGCAAGGACCCGAAGATCGAGCGTTCCTGCAGAAAGCTGTCCTGCGTGTTCCCGGACATCTGCGAGAACCTCAACACCGACCACAGCCACCTGATCCAGCTGTACCGCAAGGCGCGCGCGCTGCCAGGCGTGAAGAAGATCAACATCCAGTCCGGCCTGCGCTACGACCTGGCCGTGCGCTCGCCCGAATACATCAAGGAGCTGGTGCAGCACCACGTCGGCGGCTATCTGAAGATCGCGCCGGAACACACCGAGGACGGCCCGCTGTCCAAGATGATGAAGCCGGGCATGGGCGCCTACGACAAGTTCAAGGAACTGTTCGAGCGCTTCAGCCGCCAGGCCGGCAAGGAACAGTACCTGATCCCCTACTTCATCGCCGCCCACCCTGGCACCAGCGACGAGGACATGATGAATCTGGCGCTGTGGCTGAAGAAGAACAACTTCCGCCTGGACCAGGTGCAGACCTTCACCCCGACGCCGATGGCGATGGCCACCACCATGTGGCACACCCGCCGCAATCCGCTCAAGCGGCTGAGCCGCAGCTCGGAAAAGGTGGACGTGGTGCGCGACGGCTACCGCCGCAAGCTGCACAAGGCCTTCCTTCGCTACCACCATCCGGACAACTGGCAGATCATCCACGACGCGCTGATCCAGATGGGCCGCAGCGACCTGATCGGCCACAGCAAGCACTGCCTGATTCCGCCGACGCCGCCGGGCGACAAGGCCGCCGCAGTGCGCCACAAGATGGGCGCGCCGATGAACCGCGGCAAATCCCCCGGCGCCCGCCACCCGCAGCAAGGGCAGCGCGCCAAGCCGGCCGCAGCCGTCGGCGCGCGCGGCCAGGGCGGGCAAGGCGGCAGGCCGGGTGCTGGCAAGCCGCAGGCTGGCCGCTCGCCGGCCAAACCCGGCGGCAAGACCAGCCGCAGCCGCTGACGCAACACGGAGCCACTCAGCACTCGAACCGGATGGCGCGGCGCGTGAAAACGCGGCGCGCCATTTTCTTATCTTGCTCACTTTGCGCATATAAAAACCCGGCAAGCTTGCTTGCCGGGTTCTCCGATTCTAAGTCCGAGAAACAGAAAAGAACCGATCTATACGAACAGCACGTTAGGTTTGTGCAACTCTTCGGGAGTCAGCGTCACATTATGCAGCACCAAAGAGCCGGCAAAACCGCTGTCCTGAGCAAACGTCAGCTTCACATCCCCGCCAGCCTGCTCCGCACTGACCTTGCCCGACAAATCGGTATCCGCCGTTACCGCCAAGCCTTCCAAATGAATATGGTCCATGGTCTTGTTGAATTTTAATACCACTTTGGAAGCTGGATCAGCTTTTTGGATATCAAACTGATCCGCCTGCGTCGTCGTGGAATAGAAGGTTTTTACGGCGGCAGACACATTGCCGCCTTCATCAACCTGATGCGCTAGATAACTGCCAAATTGAGGCTTGAAGGGCAGTATCAGGGGCTTGACCCCATCCCACTGAATACCATCTACGCTGTACCACAATGACGCATGCTCTTCCGCTACAAAATTGATACTATTACCCGCTGCAAACGTGAAGCCTGGGGCATCGGGAGCCTGGGTATCAATCCTAAGCGACCCGCTAGTCGTATCCGATGCATTTCCAGCCCCATCAACCTGGCGCACATTCACCGCCACCAGCTCTCCGTTAAACGCCCCATCGCGAGCGGTATAAATGTCCCACTGCTTCGCACCATCAAACGACTTGACAAACTTCGTCAAATCCACCCCAATCACCTCCGCCCCAGCGTCTACGCCAAATCCATGAGCAATGGCACGCCCGCCAACACTATATATTCCTGACGTGTGCGGCGCTGTAGTATCTATCTTAGGCTGGATAGTCGCCTTGGCCACGTTGCCGGCCGCATCCTTCAGGCTGGCACTAATAATCGGAGACTCGCCATCAAACGCCCCAGCCTTGGCAGTGTAGATATATAGCTGGCCCGTACTGTCCACCGTTTTGTCAAACTTATCCAGCGGCCCATCCACCTCCGCATCCTTGGTCACGGTGAAGCCGCTGCTATAACTGCCTTTATGGGGAATCGCGCGCAGCTCCAAAGTCGGAGGGACGTTATCTATTTTGATCGTCAATTCAGCTTGACCAACATTGCCAACCTGATCCTTTAGGCGCGCGACGACCGTCACCATCTCATCATTAAACTTTATCGTCGACGGCCTATAAACATCCGCCCCCCCGTAATAGTCTGGGGAATCCATCTCTGTAGTCTTATAAAAATCTTTCAAATCCACACCAGAGACTTCCGCCCCAGCTGGCACGATAAACCCATCAGAAAAACCGTTATGTGGGTTTAAAGGAGTCACACGCACATCCGGCGGAGTAGTATCCACCTTGAATCGCTGAAACGCCTTACTCTCGTTTCCTGCGGCATCCGTCAGGCTGGCATTAGCCAATAAAATCTCGCCATTAAATGCATTATTTTTGGCAATGTAGAAATCGAGACCGTCGTGGCTGCTCTTATCAAACTTAGCCAGATTCACGCCAGTCACCGTCGCGCCCGTCGTTACCGAAAAGCCCTTGCTGTAATCCACCTGCCCGTCAAGGTACAGCGCTCGGATATCCAGCAGAGGCGCGGGCTTGTCCAACTCGAAAGTAAATTCGCCGCTCGATGCGCTGTTGCCAGCCGCGTCGGTATCAATCACTTCAATAGTGTGTTTGCCTTCTCCCAACTTGCCGGGATCATAACCATCTACCTTGACATGATCCAGCTTAATCACACGCGTTGCGCCATCCTCAAGCTTGCTAAACTCCAGCGCGGCATCGTTAGTAATCTTATCTCCCACGATCCCACTGTCCACCTTCAACGCAATAGTCGGCACATCCGGGGCATGAGTATCTAGAATGAAACGCAACTCTGCGGCAGATGAAGCCCCCCCCGCCTCAGGCCTTGCAATCACCTTGATGACATTCAAACCTTCTACTGCATCTGGCTTGTATTGGGACCATGTCAAACCGCCATCCGAGCTATAAGAGAATGTCGCACCAAGTTCGGGCATGGCAGTCACATCAAAATAGCCATCCGAAGTAATTCCATCCACTGCACTACGCCCAGTATCATGAACCAAGAAAATATGAGGCGTTATTGTATCCAGTGTGAAGTCTTTATAAGATACGGTCTTATTACCTGCCTTATCGTAGCTCAAAACTTGTATCTTATAAACTCCATTTATTAGACCTTTGGGATCTATGACATAACTTCCATTCACATCAGAATTAGCTGCAAAATCACCAAACCCCATACCCGAGAATGAAACTAGCGTCTTAACAACATCATCTGGATTCTTAACCGTGAAAGAAAAGGGACTCTTTGCCCGATCTCCATTTATCAAAGGATCGATATTAATTTCTGCAGGAGCAGGAGGAATAGTATCTTTCGTAAAGGTATATTCTCCAATTTCCGACACATTTCCAGCTTCATCAGTAGCGCGAGCATAGAAATGATTCACCCCTTCCGCACTTCCAAGATAAGATGCACCAGCATTCTGCTCCAAATGCGTCCAACGCTTACCGTCAACACTATACTCTGCCCAATAAGCACTAGAAATGCCATGCAAATTCTTATTGGTCAACAAAGGATCATCAACTATGTTATTAGACACATCGATAAGCAAAGATGGCTTAGGTGGCGGAGTGGTTACCAAGGTAAATTTAAGCTCAGTTTCGTCTGAAACATTACCCGCCTTATCAACCGCACGCGCCATAATAATATTAGTATAATTGCGCCCCTCTACGGCCACAGGCTTATTAGCATGCCATTCAGCATCGCCATACACTTTATACTCGACACGAACACCGTCCTCAGCAGAAACCGTGTATTCGCCATTGCGAGTAATGTTATCGCCCTTAGTTCCCGTATCCTCAACCAGCTTCAACAACGGCCATTTCGGAGGTGTTTTATCAAGCACGAACGAGAACTCGCCACTAGATATGCTATTACCCACCGCATTGGTATCGATTACCTCCACCTTATGCAAACCGTCAGTCAGCTTGCTTGGATCATAATGATCCATATGGTTCGGGTTATAGTAATCCAGTTTAAATCCATCCAGCTTGATCACACGCGTCACGCCCGCTGCTGTCTCACTGATGTTCAACGTAGCATCATTGGTCAACTGATCGCCAGCAATGCCGCTATCCACCTTCAGTGCGATCGTCGGCTGCGCCGGCACAGTGCTATCAATCTTCAGCTCAACATCCCGTGACTTGCCCTCGTTCCCGGCAGCATCCTTCAAACTCGCGCTTAGCTTCAATACTTCATCGCCCTTGAACTCCCCTACTTTGGCGATATAGGTATCGACGCCATTCTTGCTAGTCTTGTCAAACTTTGCCAAATCAACGCCCGCAACCACAGCGCCAGCAGTCACGGTAAAGCCCGAGTAGAAACCAGCTTCCCGATATATCGTTTCCAGCGTTACCACTGGGGCAGTTCTGTCAAGCTCGAAGGCGAACTCACCGCTCGATACGCTGTTGCCGGCCACGTCGGTGTCGACCACCTCAACAGTGTGCTTACCCTCCGTCAGCTCGCCCCCGTAGTAGCCATCCACCTTGACACCATCCACCTTGATCACGCGGCTCACACCATCGGCTGCAGAGCTAATGTCCAACGTGGCTTCGTTGGTCAACCGGTCGCCAGCAATGCCACTATCCACCTTCAGCGCGACTGTCGGTTGCGCAGGCACAATGGTGTCGATCTTCAGCTCCAGGCCAGCCTTGCCTTCATTGCCAGCTGCATCAATCAGGCTTGCATCCAGCTTCAGCGCTTCATCGCCCTTGAATGCCCCCGCCTTGGCGATATAAGTATCGATGCCGTCCTTGCTGGTCTTGTCAAACTTGGCCAAATCCACACCGGTGACGACCGCGTCCGTATTTACCGTGAAGCCATGGCTAAAACCACCCTCGCCTGTTATCGCCTTCAGCGCGACAACCGGCGCAGTCTTGGCCAGGTCAAAAACAAACTCGCCGCTCGATACGCTGTTGCCGGCCGCATCGGTGTCGATCACTTCCACCGTATGCTTGCCATCCGCCAACTTGCCCGCGTCGTAGCCGCTTGTCTGAACGCCATCCACCTTGTACACGCGACCCACACCATCCGCTGCCGGGCTGATCTCCAGCGTGGCGTCGTTGGTGATCTTGTCGCCCACGGAGCCGCTGTCGACTTTCAGCGCGATCGTCGGCACGGCCGGCGCAATGGTGTCGATCTTCAGCTCCAGGCCAGCCTTGCCTTCATTGCCAGCGCCATCAATCAGGCTTGCATCCAGCTTCAGCGCTTCATCGCCCTTGAATGCCCCCGCCTTGGCGATATAAGTATCGATGCCGTCCTTGCTGGTCTTGTCGAACTTGGCCAAATCCACACCGGTGACGACCGCGCCGGCATTTACCGTAAAGCCATGGCTGAAGCCACCCTCGCCTGTTATCGTCTTCAGCGCGACAACCGGCGCAGTCTTGGCCAAGTCAAAAACAAACTCGCCGCTCGATACGCTGTTGCCGGCCGCATCGGTGTCGATCACTTCCACCGTATGCTTGCCTTCCGCCAGCTTGCCCGCGTCGTAGCCGCTTGTCTGAACGCCATCCACCTTGAACACGCGACCCACACCATCCGTTGCCGGGCTGATCTCCAGCGTGGCGTCGTTGGTGATCTTGTCGCCCACGGTGCCGCTGTCGACCTTCAGCGCGATCGTCGGCACAGCCGGCGCAATGGTGTCGATCTTCAGCTCCAGGCCAGCCTTGCCTTCATTGCCAGCTGCATCAATCAGGCTTGCATCCAGCTTCAGCGCTTCATCGCCCTTGAATGCCCCCGCCTTGGCGATATAAGTATCGATGCCGTCCTTGCTGGTCTTGTCGAACTTGGCCAAATCCACGCCAGTGACGACCGCGCCCGCATTTACCGTGAAGCCCTTGCTGAAACCAGCCTGGCCGCCCAGCGCCTGAATTTCCACTACCGGAGCAGTTGTATCGATAGTGATCGTCTGGCTGCTAATGGAAGCATTGCCGGCCTTGTCGGCACTGATCACCTCCACCTTGTAATCGCCATCGTCCAGCTTGCTGGCATCAATGCTATAAGCGCCCTTGCCATCCGCAACCAGTACCTGGCCATTGAATTTGACTACTACGGTCTCGGCATCACTCGCCGCCTTAACTTTCAACGTCAGCGGAGATTTCGCCGCCTCGGCCCCAACCAGAGTTGTAACGTCGATATGCGCTTTTTCGGGCGGAGTGGTATCTCCGGCGATCACTTTTTGGGATTCGGAGATTTTCTGAAAGTCCGCAGCCGCATCAATAGCTTTCATCTGCAACTCAACAGTCGCAGATTTCTCGCTGCCCACATGCTGCTCAACCAAAGTCTTCAACGTCTGGTTCAGATCTTGCAACGAATTCGATTTGATCGACGCCACCAAATCGGCCAACACCTTGTCCGTAGCCGCGGAGCCCGCGCCAATACCTGCAATGACAATCGCCACCTTGACCGCGGCCTTGTGCGCTTCAAGATTCTTGGCCTCAATAGGATCTTGGGTCAGCAAATCCGCATCGCCCTTCAAGCTCAATGCCTTCTGCACCTGGGCTTTCGCATCCGCGTTCGACATGCCGTGCGCGGTGACTAACTTGTGCACCAACGTGGTCAATGGTGTAACCATCACCTTGCCGGACTGGCCTGCCGGGGCATACAACTCCAAGGTATTAGCCGCGCCGGTATCAACGTTTACTCCGCCGGTGATCTTGACTGCCAAACCATTAGGGTTGTTGATGCTGAAATTACCCTTGTCATCAGTTTTTTGCCCAGTAGCGATTTCCTTGCCATTCCTATCCACCAGGAAGACATCGGCACCCTTGATGTAGCCGTCGATAACGGTGCCTTTAAACTGAGCCGTCGGCTGCGGCGCTGGACCTCCCCCATTGCCTCCGTTGCTGCTGCTACCGCTACTGCCTCCACCGCCCCCACCACCGCCTGCTGCCGCAGCCAGACCGCCCACCAACGCCGTGCCGAGCAGCCACGGCGAATAACCGGTTTTGCCTGCGACGACCTCATGTGATGCAGAAGCCGACGGATCAACTTGTCCAGCATTGCTGACTACCGAGGAAGCGGAAGATGCATCGGCTTGAGCCACCACCTCATTTTGAGCACCCGAAACAACGTGCTCTTCGGCAGCCATGCCTTTCGCCTCCGCATCAGACTTGATGATGGCATCCGCTTCCGCTACCAGTATTTTCTTCTTAGCTTGCGTTTCTTTTTTGCCTACCGGCTTTTCAACAAGCTGCGTCGCAACAATATTATCCTTCGTTTCGATAACACCAGAAACGCTGCGAGCCGGTGCCGATTTTTTTATAGCCATGCCAGAAAACCCCTAAACAATTAATATTCATCACGAAAATAAAGGGCGATGTGCTTTAGCGCTCACCCATGGAATCCAACAAAGTCTTGGTAATAGGTTTTGTCAGATATTGCAGGACTGTTCTCGTCCCTGTCTTTATATCAACCTGAGCAGTCATGCCCGGTTGCAGTTCAATCAACTTCCCCTTGACGTTCAAGAAATTCTGCCTGGGCAAACTAATCTTCACCCGATAGAACAACTGATCGCCGTGCTTGCCCTCTTCCGTCAAGGTATCAGCGCTGATATAGCTCACCACCCCCTTGAACGCACCGTAGATGCTGTAGTCCCAAGCATCAAACTTAACTGTGGCCGGTAGGCCTTTTTTTAGATATGCGATATCAGCGGGCTTGATCTTGGCTTCCACCACAAGCTCATCGCCAGCTGGCACAATCGACAATAACTCCTCGCCAGGCTTCAACACTGCACCCGGCGTGGTCATCCGGACACTCTTGATCACGCCATCGACCGGTGCGGATAGACGAGTATTATTGAGCGCGTCTTGCCTTTGCGCCTTGATCTGCGATACAGAAGCCAAGTCCTCTTCCGCCTTGGACAATTCCGTTTGACTATCTTGCAAGTATTTGTTTTTTCTATTGGTAATTTGCCCGCTCAGCTCAGCCATCTGACGCTGCAAGCGGAGAATATCCGCCCTACTGACATCACCCTGCTTCACCAACGGCAGATTCATGTCCAATTCGTTCTTGACTATGGCCAGCGAGGACTGCAACGAGCTCAGCTCCTCGCGTATTGCCGCCTGCCGCTTGATAAACAAAATGCTCTGGTTGCGCTGAAACTCTGGATACCCGTTCACCTCAACCGGAAATTGCGGCTCGCCTCCAAATACTTCTGCTTTCAAGCGAGAGATATTGGCATACAACGCCGCAGCTCTAGCCTCGCTTTCCTTAACCATCGATTCGGCTCTAGCTCGGTCCATCTCTGCTAAAAGCTGGCCACGCTTGACCCTATCCCCCTCTCGCACATACAGGTGCTGCATAGTGCCGCCATCAGCCGCTTGTACGATCTGCGTGTGAGAGCTTGCGATTACTTGGCCCGATCCGCGAGTAATCTGATCCAAAGGAGCATTCGCTGCCCAGACACCAGCGCCAAGCACCGCCGCGGCACTGGCCCAAATCAGACGTCCGCCATGAGTTGAAGGCGGTTTCAATGTTCGTTGCTGCTTGAGGACATTCATGAAAATCAATTCGCTTCTACAGTTTGCTGCGCACGGGCATTACCCTGCAGTTTGGCCAAAACAATATCTCGAGGACCATCTAGAACAACATTGCCATTCGCGATAACAATCAAGCGATCAAACAGAGGCAGCAGACTTTGCTTATGCGTCACCACAACCATGGTGCGGCTGCCCCCCTGCTGTTTCAGCATGCTTAGTATTTTTCCTTCACTATTTCCATCCAGCGAGGCGGTGGGCTCGTCCAACAGCCAAACCTTGGCATTGGCCAGCAACAAGCGGGTCAGGCCGATCAGTTGACGTTGCCCTCCAGATACCCCACGCCCTCCTTCACTGATCAGCAGCGCCAAACCCTTCGGGCTGGCATTGATCAATTGGATCAATCCCGTGGCGCGACAAGCATCAAGCAGGACCTCATCACCTGGATCAGCCAAACCCAAGGTCAGGTTTTCGCGCAGGGTGCCGCCCACCAGACGATAGTCCTGAGCCAAGTAGCCCAGATTGGCGCGTACAAACCCCGGATTCAGATGGCGCATGTCCACACCATCGAGGCGGACCTGTCCTTTTTGCGGCTCATACAAACCTGCCAGCAACTTCAGAAGAGTCGATTTGCCGGAGCCGACTTCGCCGACGATCCCCACTTTGCAACCCGCATGGATGGACAATGGCGCGCGCAACGCCACACTCGCGACAGAAGATTCTGCATAGCCAAAACCCAGTTCGTCCGACCAAATATCACCTGTGCAGAAATCGGGCGTAAGCTGCTCGCTTTCCTCCGGCGCATCCGCCGGCAAAGCCAGCATCTGATCCAATGTCTGCAGCGCAGACTTCGCTTGCGACCATTGCAGCAACAATGAAGGTAACTGCAGCAGCGGGCTTACAGCGCGGCCATTCAAGATGGAACACGCCAGCAAAGCACCCGTGGTGATGTAGCCATCCATAGCCAGCACCGCTCCGGTGGCGATCATCGCGACATAGCCGACACTTTGCAGCAGCGCGACGAGATAGCTGACATTTGAGTTATGGTTTTTCAGCTCCAAGTCATCCAGAGCGACTTGCTCGACCAAATGGCGCCATTTGCCCAACAGCCGCCATTCACCGGCACCCGCCTTGAGTGTTTCGCCCGCCTCGATCGCCTCGACCAGCACACCCATTTTGCGGTTGCTGTTGTGCAAGCTTTGCGCGCTCAGCCTCCTTACCCTCTTGGCGGCATACAATCCCAGCAAAATGCTGATCACCACCACCACGATGGGAGCGATCACCGCCACGCCGCCCAACAAGGCAATCACCGCGATGAAAACCAATCCAAACGGCAAATCGATAGCGAAGAACAGCGTGGTCGACGTCATCAAGCCACGAATGTAATCAAAGCCTCGAACCTGGGCCGCCAAAGTGCCGACCTGGGCTGGACGCGCATCGAGGCGGCTGCCCAGCAGCCGGCCCACCAGCTGATTGGAAACCTCGCAATCCACTACTGCACTGGCCTGATCAATGGCATGGCCGCGCAGCCACTTGAGCGCAAACTCGAACAGTGCCGCCAATACCGCGCCGAAAGTGAGCACTGTCAGTGTGGCCACACCTGAGGTCGGAATCACTCGGTCGTACACTTGCATGCTGTAAATGGATACGATCAGCGAGATCAGATTGACCAACGCCGTCGCCACCATGGCATGGATCAACGTTTGGCGATGTTTCAGCACCGAGGCCTTGATCATGTCCCACGACAAAGCTCCAGCCTGACTCTCCTTCTTGGGGAGGACAAAGCCTTGCAGGCGTGGTTGTTGCTCCTTGGCAATGGCTATTTGCTCTCCCAGACCATTCGCCACCACCAGTCGCCCCTGGGCATCGAGAGCTTCAGCCACCCCCCAGCCTGATTGCGGATGAAAAACCAACGCAGGCAGACGGTCAGGAGTCAAAGCGTCAAGCATCGCAAGCTCCCCCGGCTGCTCAAGCCTGCGCCATAGCTCCGCAAGCTCTTCCCTCGCCCCGCTCGTCGGCAGACAAGTCTCAACCGCAAAAGTCACGCTGTGATAGTTGATCCGATGCCGCTGCAAACGACAGAGATATAACAACGCCGCGCCAAGATTATTCATTGCGGCTCCTTGCTTATTTCGCCAAGACCAAAAGCCCGCAGGCGCAGACGCCACCAAGCCTGCGATCGCTGAGTTTTCGCATCGATAATGGAAAGGTCAGCCGCCACCGACTCGCGCACCGCGTTCAGCACGTCAAGCCAGCTTTTCCTCCCGGCGACAAACTGCCTGGCATATGAAGCAGCCACCTCACGGGAAGAGATCTGTAATTGTTCGTAGGATTGGATCCGGCCCAAGGCAGAGTCATAATCGGAAAAATCGGTGTCCAGCATTTGCCGCAATTCCAGCTCAGCGCTGCGCCGCGCATCCTTGGCAGCTTGGTAGTAAGCTTCCGAGGCCTTAACGCCGGAAAGACCGGACAAACCCGCGCCTGGCTGCGCGGACACTTGAAGGAACACGCCGGATCCCTTTCTAAACCCGGAAGCGTCGTAGTCGTAACGGACACTCACAACAGGAGACAGCTGTCCACGCTTCACTCGGATCTCAGCGGCGGCAGCGTCGGCCTCCGCATCCAACTTTGCCAAACCAGGGGCTCGCGCAATCGCTTTCTCGCGCCAGTCGACAGACGGGGCCTCCCTCACCCGCTGATCGGCGGAAGGAACTGGGAATGTGCTCAGATAATGGATTTGTGCGCCGGCCAACTGGACAAGCTGTGCATAAAGATTGCGTTCGGCTGATTTGGCTTGCTGTAAATCGCCCTCGGCCTGCGACAAACGCGCCACAGCCAGCGTCAGATCCGCCTGCGCGCTCACCCCCTCCTTGACACGCCTGCTAATCTGGTCGCGCAGGCGCTGATGTGCTTGCACGCTATCCATCAGCACCATCTTGCGCTCCCGCTGGCGATGCCACTCATACCAGACAGTGCTCAAGCGCACGCCCAGATCAACAGCCACCTGATCCAGATTGCCTTCGCTCGCAGTGTATTTCGCTTCTGCCTCATCAATGCCTGCATCAATCCGTCCGCCCGCGAAAATTGGCTGCTCAAGGGAAAACCGATTGACTGGCTCAGAACGGGAACGGTCCTGCGGCGTCACGCTCTGAAAACTGGGCATGGGATATCTTTGCCAGCGAGCGGCTTGGCGCTCACCGTCCGCGCCTTCGCGCTGACTTTGCGCCATGGCAACTTGGGGGTGGGAGTAAGAGGCACGCTGTAACAACTGCAGAAAATCGTTTGCTGTGGCGTGAACCCATTGCCCTCCGAATGATAAGAAAAGCAAGACACACCACATCGGACTAGAGATGGCCAAAAGCAATCTCTTCAAATGGATAGTAAAATTCAAATTCATATGCAAATAGTTTATGTATACAATATTCACATTAAGTCCGCAACATAAATTAACACTTTGCACGCAAATTAAATGCCATTACCATGTCAATTCGACAATTGAAAAACCCGCTCCAACGAGAGAAAATCGTTCTGACCTATGCCTCCCAGAACTGGATGCATAACCGAGCAGCATTACGTCTTGTAAAACTTTTCAGTTAGCATCCAAGCCAACTCATCCAAAATCACGCCAGCCATGATCCGCATCGCCTTCGACCATAGCTACGCCCGCGACCTGCCCGAGGCCTGGGCGCCGGTGCGGCCGGAAACGCCGCCCGCGCCGGAACTGCTTTACTGGAACGCCGAACTGGCCGATGAGCTGGGCCTGGACGCCGGCCAGACCGACAAGGGCGAACTGGCGCGGCTGTTCTCCGGCGCGGACATCCCCGAAGGCGCGCAACCGATCGCCCAGGCCTATGCCGGCCACCAGTTCGGCGGCCTGTCGCCGTCGCTGGGCGACGGGCGCGCGCTGCTCTTGGGCGAAGTGACGGACCGCAACGGCCAGCGCCGCGACATCGCCCTCAAGGGCAGCGGCCAGACGCCGTTCTCGCGCCGCGGCGACGGCAAGGCCGCCGTCGGCCCGATGCTGAGGGAGCTGATCGTCGGCGAGGCGATGCAGGCGCTGGGCATTCCCACCACCCGCGCGCTGGCGGTGACGACCACCGGCGAGCCGGTCTACCGCGAACGGCCGCTGCCCGGCGCGGTGCTGACCCGCGTCGCCGCCAGCCACCTGCGCGTCGGCACCTTCCAGTACTTCGCCATCCGCGGCGAAACCGCGATGCTGAACAAGCTGGCCGACTACACCATCGCCCGCCACTACCCGCAGCTGGCCGGCCGGGACGGCCGCCACCTGGCGCTGCTGGCCGCCGTGGCGGAGCGCCAGGCGGCGCTGATCGCCCGCTGGATGCACGCTGGCTTCATCCACGGCGTGATGAACACCGACAATATGGCGCTGTCCGGCGAAACCATAGACTACGGCCCCTGCGCCTTCATGGACGCCCACTACCCCGGCACCGTGTTCAGCTCGATAGACCACCAGGGCCGCTACGCCTACGGCAACCAGCCCGCCATCGCCCAGTGGAATCTGGCCCGCTTCGCCGAGACCCTGCTGCCGCTGATCTCCCCCGACGATCCGGCCGCCGCCGTGCCGGCCGCGACCGAAATCGTCGAAGGCTTCGAAGACCTGTACCAGCGCCGCTGGCTGGAGCAGGCCCGCCGCAAGCTGGGCTTGGAAGGCGAGCGCGACGACGACCAGGCGCTGGCCGACGACTGGCTGATGCTGCTGGCCGCCCACGGCGTCGACCACACGCTGGCCTGGCGCTACCTGGCGGACGAAGCGGAGGGCAAGGGCGAACGGCTGGCTGCGTTATTCCCATCTCCGGACGCGCTGACGCCCTGGCTCAAGCAATGGCACGCCCGCCACGTGCCGCGCACCCGCCGCCCGCCCGACATCGCCGCCGCGATGCGCCGCGAAAGCCCGCTCTACATCCCGCGCAACCACCTGGTGGAGGAAGCGCTGGACGCCGCCAGCGAGCGCGGCGACATGGGGCCGACGCTGAAGCTGCTGGAAGCGCTGCACCAGCCGTTCGCCGAGCGCGACGGGCTGGATCGCTACGCTCAGCCGGCGGCGGCGGAGCTGGCGGAGGGCTACAGGACGTTTTGTGGGACGTGACAGAACTGAGCTTTTCGCTGCGCCAAAGCCACTGACTTTCGGCATTGCCAATGCCTTAATGGACATCAAAAACCACTTACCTGCCGAGACACCATTAAATGCAGTTCTTTCGCATAGATGAATACTTAGCCGTCTCGATGATTACAGGCCCCAAACACAACTTACTACAGGTGCGAGTCACCCAGGAAACACAAGGCAGCCCAGTATGCGAAACGCTTCCCTCAAACTGCATCTGCAAACACAAACCATTAGATAAAAAAAACATCACACAAAGAGTCATCGAAGGCGCAGCCGAAGCTAACCGCAGGATGGGAACAAATTACTCAATCACGCATATACGATATGTTGCAAGCGACACGGGCCCTGAAGTTGTATATGGATACTTATGCTTAAAACTATTAGAGCATCTAGAACATAGCAAGAAATTTCAACCCTCAGGCAATACGACCAAATAAACCCCACTCCAAATCAGACGCACATATCAACCTTAAAAAACCAGCGCTTTCTATGATTCGGCACAAATCACAAATATTCTTCCCTGCCTATTGAAAAATTCAACCACACACGGCTGAATCCTCCTGATCAAACTCTTCTCTATCGAGAAAGCAGTTTCTCCATCATATAATCGTCCATCACGAAGCCATTGCCGATATCGGCCACCACCTCTTCCCGCACGGCAAAGCCGCGCTTTTGATACACGGCGATGGCGCCGGCGTTATGGCGGTTGACGGTCAGCATCAGCGTGGCGCAGCCCAGCGCGCGCGCGGCGGCCTCCGCCTCGTCCATCATGCGGCCGCCCAGCCCCCAGCCGCGCATCTCTTCCAATAGATACAGCTGCTCCAGCTTCATCTCGCCCGGCTGCCCGGTCAGCGCGTAGCTGCAATAGCCGACCGGCCTGCCGTCCACCCGCAGCAGGCGGAACCAGCGGTCCGGCGCGTCCAGGTAGCGGCCCAGCCTCTGTGGCGTGTAGCGGCTGGACACCATGTAGTCGATCTGCTCTCGGCTGATCATGCCGATGAAGTGCTTATGCCAGATGGCCGCGCCCAATTCGGCCACGGCGGGAAAATCGTCGGAAGTCAGAAAATCCAGAACAACGGAGGCAAGCATGGCGCGGTCTCCAGGGGCATGGCGGGAACGGATGGCAAGCAAGATGTCGATGGCATTTTCAGACGCCAGCTCCGCGCTGTCCAGCGCATCCGTTCTGATTTTTATCTGAAAAACGACTGTCATTGCGAAAATGCCTCCCGCCACGCATAAACAAAACATCCCCACCACGCCCTACGGCAAGGGAGCGCCGATGGCCGCCACCCTGAAACTGTCGCAACTGATCAGCGCGCTCAGCTACGCGCTGGACATCACCGAAGGCCAGCCCGAGGGCCATTGCGTGCGCAGCTGCTGGATAGGCATGCACATCGGCCGGGCGCTGGGCCTGGCGCCGCAGGAATTGTGGGATCTCTACTACGCCATCCTGCTGAAGGACCTGGGCTGCAGCAGCAACGCCGCCCGCATCTGCGAGCTGTACCGCACCGACGACCGCAGCTTCAAGCAGGACTTCAAGCAGGTGGGCGCCAGCCTGCCGCAAATGCTGGGCTTCGTGTTCAGCCACACCGGCACCCATGCCGCCGGGTGGCGCGAGCGCGCGGCCTCCGTGGTCCAGGTGCTGCGACGGGGCAAAGAGATGGCCGACGAATTGATCAACACCCGCTGCCACCGCGGCGCCGACATCGCCCGCCAGCTGCGCTTCAACGAGAACGTGGCCAACGGCATCCAGTATCTGGACGAGCACTGGGACGGCTCCGGCCGGCCGCTGGGGCTGCAGCGCGACGCCATTCCGCTGAACGCGCGCATCGCGCTGCTGGCCCAGGTGATAGACGTGTTCCACGTCACCCATGGCCGCCACGCGGCGCTGGACGAGGCGGTGCGCCGCGGCGGCGGCTGGTTCGACCCGGAACTGGTGGCCGCCTTCCGCGGCGCCAGCCGCGACACGGCGTTCTGGCAGCGCCTGGAATCCGACGACATAGAGCGCGCGGTGCTGGCGCTGGAACCCGCCCAGTGCACGGTGCCGCTGGACGAGGACTATATGGACGAGATCGCCGAGGGCTTCGGCCAAGTGGTGGACTCCAAGAGCCCGTTCACCGCCGGCCACAGCCAGCGCGTCGGCCACTACGCCGACCGCATCGGCGAGGAGCTGGGCCTGAGTCCGCAGCGGCGGCGCTGGCTGAAGCGCGGCGCCTTGCTGCACGATGTGGGCAAGCTGGGCGTCAGCAACACCATCCTGGACAAGCCGGGCAAGTTGACCCCCGAAGAGTGGGAAGCGGTGAAACTTCACGCCAGCCACACCGAAACCATACTCGGCCGCATCGAATCGTTCGCCGAACTGGCCAAGGTGGCCGGCGCCCACCATGAGCGGCTGGACGGCAAGGGCTACCCGCGCGGCCTGATGGCCAGCGAGATCGCGCTGGAAACCCGCGTCATCACCACCGCCGACATCTTCGACGCCATCCACGCCGCCCGCCCCTACCATCCGGAAAACCCGGTGCCGGAAACGCTGGACATCATGCGGAAAAACCTGGGCAGCGCGCTGGACCCGGCCTGCTTCGAAGCGCTGGAAGCCGTGCTGAGGGAAGAGGACGCGCTGGAAAGCGACGCCATCTGCCTGACCTGAGCCATGTCCACGAACGAGAAGCTGGACCGCCTCGCCGCCGCCCTCCGGCTGGATTCGCCGGAGCGGGAAACCCTGCGCCTGCGCTTCGGCCTCGCCTGCGCGCGCCGCGTCGCCCATCAGCTGGAAGATCGGGAAGTGCTGGCTTGCCTGGACGGGCTGGAACGCTGGCTGGAGAGCGGATTGGACCGCGGCAGCCTGGCCGCGCTCGCCGCCCGCGCGGCGGCGCTGGCCGGCGCCCACCCCGGCTCCCGCTCGCTGGACGGCTGCGGCCACGCGGCGGTATCGGCCAGTTACGCGGTAGCCAAGGCGCTGGCGGGACAGGCGCTGCAGGCGGCGGATTACGCGGCCTACGCCGCCGTTTACGGACAAGGCGGCTATGGCGCGGTGTCGGAGCGGGAGTCTTTTCAGCCGGAATTCGACTGGCAGACGGACTGCCTGGCGGCGCTGGCCAAAGCCGCCGGCGATGGATGACAATGAGGTCACTGCCCCACTTTAGCGGAATGCGAGACATGCGCCCCCGCCGATACGCCGCGCCATGGCGGCCGACCTGGAACAAATGAACCGGATCGCGCTGGCGTCCAAGGCCCACTGGGGCTATGCGCCCAGCCAGCTAGAGGCCTGGCGGATCAAGTCAGGCCGCAGTTGCGGCTAAACTGCGGCGCGCTGGCCTAAACACCGCTCAGGCGTAGGCGTCGATGCCGCGTCCGACCGCTCCGCCCGCCGACTGCCGGGCCGGGTGGCCGTCCTGCCAGCACCGGTAATCCTTCCACGCCTGCTCCAAGCGCTTGCTGGGACTGCTGTCCCCCTCCATCGGCGTCAGCTCCACGCCCATGCGCTGCAGCACGCGGAAGATGCCGTCCACGTCACTCAGGCTGCGAAACTCCGGCTCCACGCCTTCCGCATTGCGCGCGCCCTTGCTCTCGACCTGGGCCCATTTGTCGAAAGCGGCCTGGTCGCCGGCCTGCCGCAGATTATCCGTCGGCGCGGTCCTCACCCTGTCGTCGTTCTGCAAGGCCTGGTGCAGGGACTGCAACCGTTCCAGCACGCTTTGCCCCCGCTGGTCGTTCCGCATTCTCCCTGTCGGATTCGCCAAATCGGCCATGCCGCCGACCGTCGAAAATTGCGGCGTACGCCCCTGCGCCGCCATGTCCGCCAGCCAATTCAAATCACGCTTGTAATAGTTCATCGGGTCGGCCATCCCGCGCTGGGTTAACGGCAATAGCGACTCCGCGTCGTCCTTGGACAACGCGCCGCCTGTCTGCAACAGCTGGCTGTATTGTTTGAGCTGCTCGACCGACAAGCCCGCCACGTCGGTCCCCTTGATCAGCTGCAGCATGGGGAGGCTCATGCCGTACTGCGCCTGTACCTGCTGCTTGGCCAGCGCCTCGCGGGCCAGCTTGGCCGGACTGGGCGGCGCTTGCTGCGGCAACTGCTCCCCCACGGTATCCGTCGTCGGCCTCGGCGGCTCCTTGAAGACCTTTTTGTCCTCCTCCTCCGCCGGTTTCAAATCTATGTCGAGCTTGTCGCCCGGATGCTGGAACTGCCACGACCGATACGCTTGCAAGGCCTGTTTGGCCCAGGCCCCGTCCTCCAAGTCGCCCGTCATCGGCGGCAGCGTCGCGCCGGCGCGCTGCATGACCCGGCCGATCGATTCCGCGGTGTCCTTGTCCAAAACCAGCGGCTCGCCCTTGGCTTCGGCCTGCTGCGCCGTGCGCATCCAACGTTCGGCGTGCAGCAAATCCGCGGCCTGCGCCATACCGTCGCCAGTGGCCGACTGAACATCGTCTTCGCTCTGCAGCGCGTCGTGGATCGCCGCCAATTTGTCCAACGCCTGCTGGGTCCGCTCATAGCCCTTGATGTTGTAACTCGCGAACTTCAACGACACCTCGCCCGCCTTGACCTCCGCCAGCGCGTCATCGCGCCGCTTGGAGAAGATTTCCAGCGCGTTGCTGGCGCCAGAATTCTTCCAGCCCCGGACCTCGATGTCGGAGCGTATGGTTGCCGCCACCTCGCCGCCGATCTCGTCCCCAGCCGCCAGGATCTCCGCCAGCGCATGGAGGTCGGTGCCGGAGATGTTGCGCACATCGTATTGCTTCAGCAACTGCAATGTCCGCATGCTCAAGCCGTAACGCGACTCCGGCGAGCCGACTGTCCGGCCGTTAATGTCTTGCAGCGGCTCGACCTTGCTCCTCTCACCAGCCGCCGAAGCCTCCGCCCGCGCCGCGCCGGCAACGCCGATGCGCGGCGGGAGCAACGATACGGCCTGTCCGATATTCACATTCACGACTCACCTCACAAAATGCCATCCTCTTTTCATATCGGCCGCATTGGTGCAATATTTAGTCAAAATATAAACAAAATCAGCAATTCAACGTCCACTCCCACCCCAAATCGGCACAATCTTAAATAAATCATGCACTTCATCTTCGACATAGACGGCACCATCTGCTTCGACGGCCGCAGCGTCAGCCCCGCCATTCAAGATGCGCTAAGCGGACTGGAACGGCGCGGCCACAGCATCGGCTTCGCCTCCGCCCGCCCGTATCGCGACATCCTTCCGCTGCTGGAGGAGCGCTTTCACGATGGCCTGTTCGTCGGCGCCAATGGCGCGATGACCTGGCATCGCCGCCAATTGACCGATCTGACGCCGCTGGACGAGGACACGTTGGCGCAGCTGTTCGCGCTGGCCGAGCGGCACGCCGCCTCTTGCCTGGTGGATCTGGAATGGCACTACCACTACAGCGGCGATCCCGCCCATCCATTCATGAAAATGGTGGATCCGGGCCGTCTGGCGCGGCAGGTGGCGCGGGCGGAGGTCAGCCGGGCGACCAAGCTTCTGTTCACCGAATGCGAGGATGCAGAAAGCCTGAAGCAGGCGCTGGAACAGCGCGGAGACATCCGGATACACCATCATTCGGATCAGCAGATCATGGACATCACCGCCGGCGGCGTGGACAAGGCGAGCGCGCTTGCCCGCCATGGCATCGCCGCGGACCAGATGGTGTGCTTCGGCAACGACAGCAACGACCTCTCGATGTTCGCCGTCGCCCGGCACGCGGTGCTGATTGGCGACCATCCCCAGCTGCGGCCCCATGCCAGGGAGCGCATCATCCGCGACCAGCATGTGGAGCGCGAATTGATCGCCGCCATTCAACGATTGGGCGAGCGCTACGCCGGCATGCCGCATTGACGGCGGCCGCGGGCAGCTAGCGCTTCCCGGCCAGCGCGCCCAGGCTGGCCGCCACCACCAGGGCCAGCCCGGCCTGCTGAACCGCCGCCGGCGTTTGTCCCAGCAGCAGGCCGCCCGCCGACACCGCGAGCGCGGGCTCCAGGCTCATCAGCACGCCGAACGAGGCGGCTGGCATGCGGCGCAGGGCCTCCAGCTCCAGCAAGCAGGGCAGCGCGGGCATCAGCAGGGACAAGCCCGCCAAACGCAGCAGCATGGAGGCATCGGGCCAGGCACCGCCGTCCAGCCAAATCCAGGGCGCGGCCGCCAACGCCGCCACCAGCAAAGCCAGCGCGACGCCGTCCCCGTCGCGGCACACTTCCCCGGCCCGCCGCAACAGAACAATGTAAACCGCCCAGCATGCGGCGGACAGTCCCGCCCAAGCCAGGCCAGCGACGTCGATCAGCCAGCGCTCCTCGCGCCTCGCCAGCAGCACCGTCCCGACTAGGGCCAGCATGGGCCAGGGCCAGCGCCGCCTGTCCTTGCCCCAGGCCAGCGCCAGCGGCCCCAGCAGTGTGATCGCCACGGTCAAGCCTTGCGGCAGCGTCCGCAAGGCGGCAAAGAAGCCCAGCAACAGGCCTGCCATCGCCAAACCGAGCCCAAGCAGAACGGGCTCGCCGCGCAGCGCGCGCCGCAACGGCGGACGACGCCACAGCCACAAAAACGCCGCCGCGAACGCCAGCTTCAGCGCGGTGGCGCGAAATACGCCCAGGCTCTGCGCCGCGGGCTGGGACAGCGCCGCGCCGAACTGCGCGCAGCACATCGATGCCAGCGCCAGCGCCGCGCCCGACCAGGCGCGGCTGCGCCCCCTCCCGGTCATGTCCGTGGCGGCGTCAATAGGTGACGAATTCGCCACGCAACCTCCGCTTCATCAGCCTGTGCTTTTCCGCCAATTCCGCCGACAGCCCGTCGCCGCCGCGATGCACCAGCGCCGCGCCGCGCAGTTCGGCCTGCGCGCGGCCGACCACCTCGCCGACGTCGCCGCCCCGCTCGATCAGCCTGAGCAGCACCAGCGCATGCCGCATATCGTCGGTCACCAGGCCTATGGCCGCCGCCCGCGCCGCGTCCGGCCCGTTGACCCCTATCGACCAGCGGGCGCGGCGCAGCATCGCCGCGTCGTTGGCGCCGTCACCCATCGTCACCAGCCTGTCCAGTCCTCCCGCGCGGCGCGCCAGGCCCAGCGCCAACGCGGCCTTGGCGCGATCGCCCACCATGGCGCAGGCCTCAATGACGCGGCCCAGCGCAGAAGCGGCCGATCGGCCCGCCCGCTCGCCGCGGGAATAGGAAATGCCGAGCTCCCCGCGGTAAAGAAGGCGGAAACGCTGCCGCAGCAGCTTGCGGCCGGTGTCGGAGAAATGCCGCCGCCGAACCGATCCATCCAGCCATGCCTCGGAATGCCGGTCTATCAGCTCGTAAGCGTCGCGCAAATACGTCCTCACCCAGCCGATTTCCATTTCCCAACGGCCAAGCCGGCGCAGCAGGGCTTCCGCCTCCGCCAACGGAAATGGAGATCCCAGCAGCCGTTCCGCCGCCAGCCAGCCGCAACGCTCGGCCACCGCCCGGTACGGCTGTTGCGGCGCCGTGGTGATGCCCGCCCGCTGCCAACCCATTTCGTCCAGCCGCCGCGCCATTTCAGCCGCGCCGGGCGTCTGCTGCGAACGCAGCGCCAAGCGCTCCAGGTAGAGATGATCGACGCCGGCGGCCAGCAGCAGCGGCAAGGCGAAGATGGTGTCGCTGCCCTCCTGCGCCAGCGTGTAGCCGCCTACCGGCGGCGTCTTGCCGCCCCTCTTGCCTTCCGGCCGCCGCAAGGCGCCGTTGTCGGCGCTGAAGGCGGCATAGCCTTCGGCGTAAATAATCTGGCCATAGGACGGCGTAGCGTCCACCGCGCCCTCGACGGGCTTCAGGCAGGCGGCCAAGGCCTCGGCGATGAAATCGCCCAGAAACATCGGGCCTTCCACATCGCTGGCCAGCAACCAGCCACGCGGCCGGATGCGCGCTCCGTCCAGCCGCTCGCGCAGATGCCCCCCGGTCTCCAGGCCCGCCATGTCCCCCCGCTCCATCTCTCGCTCCGCCGTTCCCACGATGCTTACGGTATAGGGAGGCTGTCCCAAGGCGGCAACACATTGCGGTTTGTCCTTAATCTCAGGCCATCCGCAAGAACAGACCCGCAGCGGCAAAGCCTTGGCGGCCAGGCGCCGATGTATACTGGGGGCATAATCCCAACAAAGCGTCGCCGCCATGATCCTCGTACACACGCCCAATCCCAAGGAAGTCGCCGCCTATCTCGACCTGTTCCGCGCCGAGATGCCGGAACAGACCTTCGCCAGCCTGGAACATGGCGATTGCGCCGAAGCGCAGTACCTGATCGCCTGGGGTCTGCCCGATGGCCTGCTCGGCAGGCTGCCCAAGCTGCGGGCGCTGTTCGCGCTGGGCGCGGGCGTGGACAAGCTACTGTCGCGGCCCGATCTGCCGGCCAGCCTGCCGATCTACCGGCTGCTGGACGGCGGCATGGCGTCCCAGATGACCGAGTACATCCGCTACGGCGTGCTGGGTTACCAGCGCAATATGGACATCTACCGCCGGCAGCAGGCGGCTGGACAGTGGCGGATGCTAGCGCCCCGCCTGCCCGACGAGATCCGGGTCGGCATCCTGGGCCTGGGAGAGATCGGCTCGGCGGTGGCCAAGGCGCTGGCGAAGGACGGTTACCGGGTCAGCGGCTGGAGCCGCGGCCCCAAGCATATCCACCACGTCCACAACCTGCATGGCGAAGCCGGGCTGGAAAAACTGCTGGAGAACAGCGACGTGCTGGCCTGCGTGCTGCCTTCCACCCCGCAGACCCGTGGCCTGCTGAACGGCGAGCGGCTGTCGCTGATGCCCGCAGGCGCCATGCTGATCAATGCCGGCCGGGGAGACCTGCTGGATCAGGATGCCCTGCTGGCCCTGCTCAACAACGGCCACATCCGCTGCGCGCAACTGGACGTGTTCGCCGAAGAGCCCTTGCCGCACGGACATCCGCTGTGGAGCCATCCGTCGGTCGCCGTCACCCCTCACATCGCCGCGATCACGCTGCGCCGCCAGGCCGTGGAACAGATCGCCGCCAATCTGCGCAAGCTCGCCGCCGGGCAAGCGGCGGACGGCCGGGTGGAACGCGGCAACGGCTACTGAGCCCCTGCCCTGGCCGCCTGGACGGCGGCCTGTCCCAACATCCAGTTGACCCGCAAAGCATTCATACAGTCGTTTGATAAGAATCTGAATTAAAAGGCATTTCCATCATTAAAAATTAATGTCAAATGCATAGCGATAAAGGACAGTAGCGATCGCTGCCACCGATTCCTACCATGCCGCCATTTCTCTGCTGCAACGCACAAAGAGGTATGAAATGGCCCGCATCGCCCAGTCCATCCGCGTGGAGCCCGCCCGTCTGCCCGATCATGAAAGGGAACAACTGGCGCGGGAGCTGTTCCAGGTCCACGACGCCATCTTCGCCGGCACCGACCTTCCCGCCTTCATCAACCTGGTGATGTCCCCGCCGGCCGAGCACAGCAGCCTGCTGCTGCACCGGGACGAGAACGGCCGCCTGGTCGGCTATTGCACGATGCACCGCTTCCGCCGCCAGATAGGCGGGCGCACCTGCAGCGTGCTGCGCGTCCAGTCCGGGCTGTACAAGGAATTCCGCGGCAAGAACAGCAACATCACCTTCCTGATGCGCCAGGTGATGTACCACTGGCTGCAGCATCCGCTGCGTCCGCTGTATTTCTTCGGCGTGATGCTGCATCCGTCCAGCTACGCGGTGCTGCACCGCTTCTCCCACCGCTTCTGGCCGGCGCCGGGGCAGGACGACCGCCATCCGCTGGCGGCCAAGGCCTACGAGCTGTTCGCCAGCTTCAACATCACGCCGGTGTCGCCGGACCGCCCTTTCATCGCCAACCTGGGCATCCTGACCCGGGAAGGCAAGGACGACCACCAAATCTGGCAGAACTCAACCAAACCGTCCGACCGCTTCTTCCTCAGCGTCAATCCCGGCTACCACCAGGGGCGACGGCCTGCTGGCGCTGGTGCCGCTGTCGCCGGTGGCGGTCGGCCACGCGCTAGCGCGCTGGCTGAAGATGCGCAAGCAGAAGCGCGCCCGCTGAAAACGCCAGCCGTCCGCCGGATGCCCGCCGACGTCCGGCGGGCGGCTCACCCCCACACCACGCCGTCGGTCAGCACCGCCTCCGCCCGCCGCAGCGCGCTGGTCAGGTCGGGCTGCAGATTGCCCTCCCCCAGCCGCTCCGCCAGCCTGGACCCCTCCAGCATGGCCATCACTTCGTCGGCCGCGCCGCACAGGATCAGCGTCTTGCCCTGCTCCGCCAGCCGCGCGCGCAAAGCCTCCAGCGCCAGCAGCCCCGAGGTATCGAGCAACACCAGCCGGTGCAGCTGCAGAATCACTGCCCGCGCCCGCGGCGCTTCCCGCAGGATGATGTCCACGCTGTCCGCCGCGCCGAAGAACAGCGCGCCTTCGACGCGGAAAGCCGCGCAACCGTCCGGCACGCTCTTGCCCGCGATGCTGTGCCGCTCGAACAGCTGCGCGTGCTCCGGCAGCAGCCTGCGGAAGCCGGTATGGCTGGCCATGCTGCGGATGAAGAACACCGCCGCCATCAGCAGGCCGATTTCCACCGCCACCGTCAGGTCGAACGCCACCGTCAGCACGAAGGTCACCACCAGCACCAGCGTGTCGTGGCGCGGAAACTGCCTGGCCTTGCGGATATCCCAGTCCCCCATCTTCAGCGCCACCGACACCAGAATGGCCGCCAGCGCCGCCAAAGGCACGTGCGCGGCCAGCGGCGCGGCCAACAGCAGCACCAGCAGCAGCAGCGCCGCATGGAAGACGGCGGCGAGCGGCGTGCGGGCGCCGTTGCCGATATTGGTGACCGAGCGCACCACCGCGCCGGTGGCCGGGATGCCCCCGAAAAACGGCACGACCATATTGGCGATGCCCTGGCCGATCAGCTCCTGGTTGGCGTCGTGCCGATCGGCGGTGAGGCTGTCCACCACCACCGCGCACAGCAGCGATTCGATCGCGCCCAGCAATGCGATGGTGAAGGCCGGCGCCAGCAGGTCGGACAGATGGGCGGGATTGAGATCCAGCCCTGCCGGCGCCGGCAGCCCCTGCGGAATGCCGCCGAAGCGGCTGCCCAGCGTCGCGACCGGCAGGTCGAACAACATCGTGGCCAGCGTGGCCAGCACCAGCGCGGCGAACGGCGAAGGCAACAGCCGGTTCAGGCGCCTGGGCCACAGCAGGATCAGCAACAGCAGCGCGGACGACAGCAGCGTGGTCGGCCAGTGCAGCCCGGAGAAGTGCCTGCTCAGCTCCGCTATCACCGCGAAAAAGCCGGACGGCATCTTGGCGATGGGCAGGCCGAAGAAGTCCTTCAGCTGGGTCAAGAAAATCAGCACCGCTATGCCGTTGGTGAAGCCGGTAATCAGCGGCATCGGGAAGAAGCGTATCACCTGCCCCAGCCGGCACACGCCCATCAGCACCAGCATCGCGCCGGCCATGAAGGTGCAGATCAGCAGGTTGGCCACCCCGTACTTGCTGACGATGCCGTACAGGATGACGATGAAGGCGCCGGTGGGACCGGTGACGCACAGCCGGGTGCCGCCCAGCGCGGCCGCCAGCGCGCCGGCGATCACCGCGGTGAAGATGCCGGCCTGCGGCGGCACCCCGCTGGCGATCGCGAACGCCATCGCCAGCGGCAGGGCGACGATGCCGACGGTGACGCCGGCCATCAGGTCGGCTCGAAGCAAAGCGCGGTTGTAGCCGCGCAGGGCATCCAGCAAGCGGGGGCGAAAGGCAATCGCGGGCATCGGGCGCTTTCGGTATGACGCGGCGTCGCGAACGCGAGGGCCGCGTGAATCATGGGTTGTCTTACTCAATCATAGCGGCAAACCGGCATGCCTTACCCGATATGGCTGGCTCCGCGCCGCTCGCTGCGCCAGTTCGAATATCCTCGGCGACTCAGGCGCACCCTCCATGCACGGCGCTTCCCGCAGATGGCCGACCTGATGCTGGCCGCGCCCAGCGCCTTGCCGCTGTCCGGCATGTCGATGGCTCACCACGCTGACGGGCCTGTTGCGCTTGACGATCCCGCGACGGCGCCGGCATCTGCGCAGCCCCCATCCGGACAGCAGATTCCCCAAAAAGAAGGGCCACCCATTCTCCGCCATCGACACCCCGCGCCAGCCGGCGTACGATAAACCATGTCATCCACATGGAAAAGGTTCAGCCATGACGCAAGACAAGGATCCAGTCTCCGCGCTGCCGGAAGCGGACGCTCCTGCCGCGCCGGCCAAGCCGCGCCGTCAATCCGCGCGCGAGCGCAACGTCCAGCGGGTGCACGACGAATCGGTCCAGATCATCGAACAGATCAGCCAGCAACCGATGGCGCTGCAGGTGGCGCTGGCGCCTCACGGCAGCGACGAGGACAGTTCCAGCGCCGATCTGCCCGCGGACTACCCCTACCGCACCCGGATGCGCCGCGCCGAATACGAGCGGCTGAAGCAGGAGCTGCAGATCGAGCTGCTGAAGGTCCAGAGCTGGGTCAAGGAAACCGGGCAGAAAATCGTGATCCTGTTCGAGGGACGCGACGCCGCCGGCAAGGGCGGCACCATCAAGCGCTACATGGAGCACCTGAACCCGCGCGGCGCGCGCGTGGTGGCGCTGGAAAAGCCGTCGGATCTGGAACGCGGCCAATGGTACTTCCAGCGCTACATCGCCCACCTGCCCAGCGCGGGCGAAATCGTGTTCTTCGACCGCTCCTGGTACAACCGCGCCGGCGTCGAACGGGTGATGGGCTTCTGCTCGCCGCACGACTACCTGGAATTCATGCGCCAGACCCCGCAGCTGGAGCGGATGCTGGTCAACAGCGGCATACGCCTGTTCAAGTTCTGGTTCTCGGTCAGCCGCGAAGAGCAGCTGCGCCGCTTCATCTCCCGCCGCGACGATCCGCTCAAGCACTGGAAGCTGTCGCCGATCGACATACAGTCGCTGGACAAGTGGGACGACTACACGGCGGCCAAGCAGGCGATGTTCTTCCACACCCATACCGGCGACGCGCCGTGGACGGTGGTGAAGTCGGACGACAAGAAGCGCGCCAGGCTCAACTGCATCCGCCATTTCCTGTCCCATCTGGATTATCCGGGCAAGGATCCCCGCGTCGCCCACGCCGCCGATCCCTTGATCGTCGGCGATCCCACCGCCATGCTGACCGGAGAAGAGCGCGACACGCTGAGGTTCTGAACGCGCCATCACGCGGCCAGGCCGGCGCCTTGCGCTGGCCTGGGATTGTCCACACCTGTCCTTTCGAACTATCCAGGCCATTTTTCGCTTGTGATCGTCTAGATCAAATGCATAATTGGCAGCCCGCCTCGCTCGCGGCGGCATCCGAAACTTCGCCCCAGTCAGGCGTCAAGGCGGCAGACAGACATGGATTCCAACCCTAACACCACCCACCGCGCGCGGCGCGGACCTGCTGCACGCCGGTCCTTCGCCGCCGTCCTGCTCCTGGCCGCCAGCCTGCTGCCGCACACCCACCCGGCTATGGCCGCGGGCGTCACGCTGACCATCAGCGGCAACATCGGCAAATTCACCAACCCATCCGCCCACAGCTATGTCTTCAGCGAAGCCGAATTCAACGCGCTGCCGATGCGCGAGATCACCACGGCGACCGACTGGACGCCCAAGGGCACCTTTCGTGGGCCGCTGCTGCGGGAGCTGCTGGCCAAAGTCGGCGCGCACGGCCGCCAGATCAAGTTCTACGGCGAAGACAACTACAACGTCACCATTCCCGCCAGCGACTTCAGCAAGTACGACGTCATCCTGGCCCGAACCTGGAACAACCAGCCGCTGCAGTTGAACGACTTCGGCCCGTTTTGGGTGATGTACCCCATCCAGAACATGTCGACCTCCGAAACCAGCGGGATCTTCATCGCCAAGCTCGCCTGGCAAGTCAGCCGCATCGAGGTCAAATGACTCGCTACTTCCGCCTCGTGTTCCGCAGCGTGGGGGGAATCGAACGCGCGTTCCTGGCCCTGTCGCTGCTCGCGACCGTGATCATTTCCTTTACGCTGTACGCGGCGGTGATCAAGCGTCCGATCACCAACAAGGTCTCCGACCTGTACTGGATGGCGGCGCAGATGCAGCTGACGTTCAACCGCCTGGAAATGGACGTCTGGCGGTACCGCGCCGGCCAGATCACCCGCGAGGAAACCGACAAGAGCTACGCCATCGCCTACAGCAAGTACCGGATGTTCACCCGGCCATCGGCCGTCAATACCGACTTGGAGAAGATAGAAGGCTTCGACCAGATCAAGGCGCTGCTGGCCAGAATTTTCCAGCATCCGCCGCGCCAGTGGACGCAGCAGGACGCGCTGGAACTGTCGCGCGACATGGAGGAGATGCGTCCATTGCTGGCCGATTACGGCGTCAAGGCCCGCTACGCGGAAAACAGCCTGGTGGCGCAACAGCTGCGCATGGTGGAGCGGCACCAGACCATGTACCTGCTGGGCCTGATGTGCTGGCTGGCCTTCCTCGGCATTTTCTGGTTCGTGCTGCACCGGCTGGCGGAAATCAGGCGACACTCGCTGCAACAGCAACAGGTGCTGGAGAGGGAGCAGGCCGCCAGGGCCGCGCTGGTGCAAACCGAGCTGGCCCGCGACACCTTCCTCGCCACCATCAGCCACGAAATCCGCTCACCGCTGCAAAGCATACAGACTTGCACCGAGCTGCTGGAATACAGCATCCCGCCCGACAATCCGGGTTACGGCTATCTGTCCCGCCTCAAGCAGAGCAACGCCTATCTGCTGGCCCAGGTGCGGGACATCATGGACATCTCGGCGCTGAAAAACCATCAGCTCGCGCTCGAACCCGCCACCACGGACATAGAGGAATTGGTGGCCTGCGTCGTCGCCGTCCACCAGGGCAATGCCGAGGCCAAGGGACTTGCGCTGACGGTGGCCGTGCCGCCGATGCCGCTGCTGTGGCTGGACGGCAACCGGCTGCGGCAAATCATGTGGAACCTGCTGTCCAACGCCATCCGCTACACCGACCAGGGAGGAATCCGCCTGGAACTGGAATATCGGCCGCGCAATCTGGTGCTCAGCGTCGCCGACACCGGCGTGGGCATTCCCGAAGACATCAGGGTCCAGTTGTTCCGCCCCTTCACCCGCGGCAAGACCCGTCGCCCAGGCAGCAGCGGCCTGGGCCTGGCCATCGTGCACGAGCTGGTCACGCTGTTCGGCGGCCAGATCGAGATCGACAGCCAGGAAGGCCGCGGCAGCACGTTCACGCTGAGCTTGCCGGTCCAGGAAGCGTCCACCCCGGAAGACTGCGACGGCGCCAGCTACGGCCAAGGCCGCATCCTGCTGCTGGACGACGACGATCCGATACGCGAATCCTACAGCGCGCTGCTGCAGGAAAACGGCTACAGCGTGTCCAGCTTCGCCACGGTCAACGACGCGGCGGCCCAAGTGGTGCGCCACCGCTTCGACATCCTGCTGATAGACCTGCAAGTCGGAACAGCCAGCGGTTACGAAGTCGCCGAAGCCGCCCGCCGCTTCGGCCCCAACCGGAATACGCCCATCATCGGCATGACGGCGTTCCGGCAGGAGTTCAACGATGCCCGCAGCGCGCTGCTGGCGGGCAAGCTGGAAAAGCCGTTCAGCTTCGCCCAGCTGGAACAACTGCTGTCGCTGCACCTGCCGCGGAACAATACCGGCACGCCGGCGCAAGCGTAAGCGCCGCGGCGAGCGGAGGCTGTTACCGGAACGCCACACACCATCTTGCCCGCTCCGGAATCGATGGGCACAACACCTTGCCGGAAAAAACAAAAAAACCTTTATCTTCAACCACATCTTGCCCCACGGATTGCCCCGGAACATACTGAGGGCAAGCCCATTCCCCAAGCATCGAGATCCAGACCCGTCCAGGTCCATCCGGGGAGAAACGCATGCACGACCTACAATTCGTCCGCGAGCACAAGAGCCAGATCAATCACGCGCTCAAGCCCTTCCATCCCCATCACCTGCGCTACGTTCCGGGCGTCTGCGCCGACGACGCGGAGTTGGTCTTGCTGATATCCCCATCCCCCGACACATCCTATTTCGACATGTTCGAGATGGAGGAAAGGCTGGCGGAACAATTGGGCGTCCATGTGCAGCTGATCAGCGAGAACGGCCTCACCGGCCGGGAACGCAGCCGGTTGCTGGAAATCGCCCAGGAAATCTAGCGCGTGCCTGTTGCTGAACGCTGCCGGCGGATGCCGAATGCGTCGCATGGCATCCAGCGGGAGGTGAGCGGCGCCAGCCTGGCATCCAGCCTGGCCGCTCGCTTGCCGCCAAACGGCTGCAACTGCCGCCTTGTCATCGCAGATGCAGCCGCCAAGGGATTGCCGCGCCAAGCCGCCGCGCAGATCGCCCTTCAACTGGGCCAGCCGCTCCGCCATGCCTGCAAACGGGGATGCAGACCGGTGCATGACGGCCGTCGCGCGGACCCAAACCTCATCTGACGCCTCCTCCGGAAAGAGCTGCCCGCCTTGCGCCCAAACCTGGCGCAACGGCTGCCGCCCCTGTGGCAGACAGCCCCGCCGGCGGCCCATGACGCGAGCACGCCCGGGCCACCGGGTGCACAAGCTCGTTGCCTGTATCGACAGTCAGCCGTTATATTCAATTCAACTAAGAATTTTTACTTAGTTGCTTAATGCATGATCCGCCACCCACGCAGGAAACGCCATGAGCCAAGCACAAATAAAATGGGGCCGGCTGAGCACCCGCATCACCCTGGTGGCCGCCGCCGCCATTTCCCTGGCGTTCGCGGCGATGATCGCGCTGATCGCCCGCCTCAACTACACCTCCGCCCTCGATACCGGCTATCAGCTGTCCTCGGAACAGGCCGACAGCTATGCCAAGGACGCCGAGAACATGATGTCGCAGGGCTTCCTGCTGCCGCGGCATCTGGCCGACACGGTGGCCGGCATCAAGCGCGCCGGCAGGCCGGATCGCAAGCAGACCGACAACATCATCCAGGAAATGCTGGACCATGCGCCCCAGTCCATCGGCCTGTGGATGCTGTGGGAACCCAACGCCTTCGACGGCGACGACAATGCCTTCCGCTTCGACTGGCCGCGCCACGACCCTACCGGCCGCTACCAGCCTTACATCACCCGCAACGCCCAGGGCAAGGCGCAGATGGACGTGATGATGTCGGCCGACCGCATCAAGGACTTCCCCAAGTACAAGGAACATCCGGAAACCTACAAGCCGGATTACGAGAAACCCGGCTGGGGCGATTTCTACTACGTGCCCAAGCAGCGCGGCCGCGACACCGTCACCGAGCCCTTCCCCTACGAGGTCCAAGGCAAGATGGTGCTGGAAAGCTCGCTGGCGGTGGTGATCAAGGACGCCGCCGGCAAGATGCTGGGCGTGTCCGCCACCGACGTGGCGCTGGACCAGTTGCAAAAGCGCTTCGGCCAGATCCAGCCCGGCGGCAACGGCTACATCCGCATCGTCTCCGAGGGCGGGCTCTACGTGGTCAGCCCCAAGGCGGAACTGCTGGGCAAGCCGGTGCCCAAGGAGGACGCGCTGTTCGCCCACTTGGCGGACGTCAAGAAAGGCGAGGACTTCGTCTACGAGGACGGCGGCTTCACCCACTTCTTCCATCCGATACGGATAGGCGAAACCGGCCAGTTCTGGTCGCTGGGCATCAGCATCCCCACTTCGGCGCTCACCGCCGACGCGCGCAAGGCCATGCTCAGCGCCATCGCCATCGGCGTGGTGGCGCTGGCCTTGATCCTGTTGCTGCTGGCCGGCGTGATCCGCGCCCAAACCCGTCCGCTGAACCGGCTGGCCGACACCATGGAGCAACTGGCCGGCGGCGGCGGCGATCTGACCGTGCGCATAGACATCGCCAATCGCGACGAGATCGGCCGCACCGCCGATGCCTTCAACCGCTTGCTGGACAGCCTGCGCGACATGTTCGGCAAGGTGCGCGAGCAGAGCCGCCAGGTATCGGAGGCGGCCCTGACCCTGAGCCAGTCGGCCGGGCAGGTGCACGACGCGTCCGCGCAGCAATCCGACGCCGCCACCGCCAGCGCCGCCAGCGTGGAGCAGGTCACCGTCGGCGCCCAACACATCGCCAACACGGCCCAGCAGGCGGGCGACATCGCCCGGAAAACCGGCGCGCTGACCGAGCAAAGCGTGGCCAAGGTCAACCGCGTCACCAGCGAAATCCAGCGCATGACGGACAGCATGCACGCGCTGGCGGAACGGATGAACGGCCTGGGCGAGCGCTCCAACGAAGTGACCACCATTGTCGGCGTGATCAAGGACATCGCCGACCAGACCAATCTCTTGGCGCTGAACGCGGCGATCGAGGCCGCCCGCGCCGGCGAGCTGGGCCGCGGCTTCGCGGTGGTGGCCGACGAGGTGCGCAACCTGGCCGGGCGCACCGCAGAGGCGACAGTGCAGATCACCCGCATCGTGGACGCGATCAGCAGCGAAACCCGGCAGGCGGTCAGCGACGTCCAGCACAGCAGCCAGCAAGTGGATCTCAGCGTCGGCATCGCGGAAGAGGCCAACCAGGCGATGCGGGAGGTGCAGGACTACAACGGCCAGCTGGTCACCAGCATCGTCGACATCGCCTCCGCCACCCGCGAGCAGTCCAGCGCCAGCGTGGAGATCGCGCAGAACGTCGAGCGCATCAGCAGCATGGCCCAGGGCAACAACCTGGTGGTGCGGGAAGTCAGCGCCGCGGTGAACCAGCTGCGCGGGCTGGCGGAAGGCTTGGAGCGGCTGGTCGGCCATTTCAAGCTGTAGTCCGGCCTTGATCCGGCGCGGCCCGGAACAACACCCAGACTGCGATCGCCGCCGGGACTCAGCCCCCGGCGGCCTTCCACGCCAGCGCGGCGGCCATCGCCAGCAGCAGCATGCCGCAGGCGATGTCCAGCCCCCGCCTCCCCTGTTGGCCGAGCCGCGACAGCAAGGCGCCGCCGCCGTAAGCCAGCAGCAGCCACCATAGCGCCGAGCCGGAGAACACGCCGGCCACCACCTGCGCCTGTCCGGCGGCGGTCAGCGGCAAGCCGCCCGACAGGCCGGCGGCCACCGCGGCGAAGGAAACGATCGTCATCGGATTGCTCAGAGTCAGCGCCAGCGTGCCCAGGTAGGCGCGTCCAAGCTGGCTTTCTCCATCCATCGCGCCCTCCCGCGCGGGAGGCCGGCGCAGCGTCGACCAGCCCAGCCAGGCCAGCAGCAGGCAGCCCGCCCACGCCAGCGGCCGGGACAGCGCGCTCGCCCAAGCGAGCAGCAGGCTGCCGCCGCACACGCCGGCCAGGGCGAACAAGGCGTCGGCGCTCGCCGCGCCCAGCCCGGTGGCCAGGCCCAATGCCGGGCCGCCTCGCAGCGTGCGGCTGATGCACAGCAGGCCTATCGGCCCCACCGGCGCCGCAATCGCCAGACCTATCCACATCGCTTGCCAGAACATGTCCGCTCCTTTCTTGATACCTCGCCATAGTCTGCGGCAAACCCGACATCGAAAACATGGCGCCTTTAAGGCAGAGATCGATGCTAACCTTGGAAATCAAGGTCATAGATGCGAATGGGTTTACGAATGGAAGTGGACGTCAAATCCTGGGCGATACTCGCCGCCCTGCAGGCCAACGCGCGGCAGTCGCTGACCGAGCTGGCCCAGACCGTCGGACTGTCGGTGCCGGCGGTATCGGAGCGGGTGCGGCGGCTGGAGGAAGCCGGCGTGATCCAGGGCTACCACGCGCAGGTGGCGCCGCTGCGCGCCGGCTACGCGCTGTCGGCGCTGGTGGGCATCACCGTGCCGCAGCCGGACAAGAAGACGCTGCTGGCGCGGCTGGAGGCGATGCCGGAGGTGATGGAGTGCCATCACGTCACCGGCGTCGATTCCTACACGTTCCGCCTGCTGGCGCGCGACGTCTCCCACCTGGAACAGCTGGTGGCGCAGCTGAACGATCTGGGCGAGACGCGCACCGCCATCATCCTGTCCACGCCCATTCAGGGACGGCCGGTGCGGCCGCCCCGCTGAGCGGGTTTACAAGTCCAGCGACACCTGATGATGGCGCAGCCATTCATCCAGGCCCAGCGCCATTTCCAGCCCGGCGCGCTCCGGCGAGGTGCTGGTCTTGCCGAATGGCCGGTCCAGCAGCTTCCACGCGGCGGCCTTGTCCAGCAAAGGCAAGGCCGGCGAGCGGGAGTCGTCCAGCACCCGGGCCAGCCCCTGGCGCAGCGCCTGCTCGTAAGCCGGATCCTGGGTGGCCGGGTACGGGCTCTTGACGCGCCGGACGATGGACTCCGGCAGCACGTCCTTGCCGGCAGCGCGCAACAGGCTCTTCTCCCGGCCGTCGAAATTCTTCATGCTCCACGGCGCGTTGAACACGTACTCCACCAGCCGGTGGTCGCAGAACGGCACCCTCACCTCCAGCCCCACCGCCATGCTCATCCGGTCCTTGCGGTCCAGCAGCGCCTGGACGAAGCGGGTCAGGTGCATATGGCTGATCTCGCGCATCCGCCGCTCGCGGGTGCTGTCCGACGCCAGCCGCGGCACCTCGGCCAGCGCCTGCGCGTAGCTGTCGCGGCGGAAGCCCGGCATGTCCAGCTCGCGCAGCAGGCCCGGCGCGATCAGCGACTGGCCGTCGAAGAAGGCGCCGCTCGACCCGGCCAGCCACGGAAACGCGTCGCCGTCCACCGCGGCGGCGTCGTGGAACCAGCGATAGCCGCCGAACACCTCGTCCGCCGACTCGCCGGACAGCGCCACCGTCGATTGCGCCCGGATCGCCTCGAACAGCTTGTACAGCGACGGCAGCATGTCGCCCCAATACGCCGGCGGCAGATCCTGCGCGCCCAGCACCGCGGCGCGCAAGCGCGGATCGGCCAGCTCGCGGCTCTCCAGCAGAATTTCCCTATGCTCGGTGCCGGCGTGCGCCGCCAGATCGCGCACGAAGGGCGCGTCCGGCGAGCCGCGCAGGTAGTCGGCCTCGAACGCGGCGCCGTGTTTGACGAAGTCCACCGAGAACGAACGCACCGTTCCCTTGCCCTGGCGCCGCATGCTCCGCGCGGCCAGCGCGGTGACCACCGACGAATCCAGCCCGCCGGACAACAGCGTGCATAGCGGCACATCGGCGATGATCTGCCGTTCGACGATGTCGTCCAGCAGCTCGCGCACGGTGCGGATGGTGGTCGGCAGGTCGTCGGTGTGCTCGCGCGCCTCCAGCTGCCAGTAGCGGCGCTTGCGCAGGCCTCCACGGTCTATCGTCACCACCTGACCGGGCCGCACCTCGTGCATGCCGGCGAACGCCGCAGCCTCCGGCGTCTTCACCAGATCCAGCATTTCGCGCAGGCCGCCGGCCGTCACCCGTCGCTCGGCCTCGGGGTGCGCCAGGATGGCCTTGGGCTCGGAGCCGAACAGCACGCCGTCCGGCATCGGATAGTAGTACAGCGGCTTGACGCCCATCCGGTCGCGGACCAGCAACAGCCGCTGTTCTCGGGCGTCCCACAACGCGAACGCGTACATGCCGTTCAGCCGCTCCAGCATCGCTTCGCCCCACTGCAGATAGGCGCGCAGCACCACCTCGGTGTCGCTGCGGGTGCGAAAAGCGTGGCCCAGGCCCTGCAGCTCAAGGCGCAGCTCCCGGAAGTTGTACACCTCGCCGGTGTACACCAGGCAGGCCAGCGTCCTGCCATCCTCGTCGGCTGTCATCGGCTGCCGGCCGCCCTCCAGGTCGATGATGGACAGGCGGCGATGCCCCAGCGCCGCGCGGCGGTCCAGCCACAGTCCCTCGTCGTCCGGCCCGCGCAGGGCCATCGTTTTCGTCATCGTCTCCGCGACCGCGCGCTGCGTGCTCAGATCACGCTCGAAACTCACCCATCCGGCAATTCCACACATTGTTCGGCTCTCCTCTTGTCAGCGGCCGGGCGAAGGGGTCCGCCGGCTCGCATTATGCCTAAAGCATAATTAGTGCAGAGGGGGCCGCCGCGAAAGCGGGACTGGTAATAAGAATGGGATATTGACGTATTTTGTCGAAGCCCGGCCCCCGCCGAGCTTCGACCTCAGCCGGCCTGGCGGCAGGCCTTGTCCGGCGCCGGATACTGGCGGGACACCTCCAGCGGCACCGCATGCGGCGAGGACCAGGTCTGCTCGTGCAGTTCGGCGATGCGCCTGGCCATCGCCTCGTTGCGCAATACCACCTCGACATTGCGCGACTTGTCCATATAGCCGCCGCTCCAGTTGCTGGTGCCCACCCAGGCTATGCTGCCGTCTATCTCCATGGTCTTGCTGTGGATGACGCGGGCGAAGGGGATGCAGGTGCCGTCGCGCGGAATGGTGACGATGCGCAGCTCCATGCCGGGCAGCACCGCCAGGCTTTTCAGATAGTCCACGCCCGGCTTTTCCAGATTCCAGTCCGACACCATCAGCTTGACCTTGACGCCGCGCGCCAACGCGCCGCGGATGGCGTTGTCGAAAACCGGATAGTAGCTGCGCGGCTTGCCGAAGCTGAGCGGCGCGTAATCCAGCAGCTGGATGCGCACCTCGCGCTTCGCCTCGGCCATCAGCCGCGGCAGCGCTTCTTCGGAATCGCCGACGCCGTCCGGATTGTAGGCGTTGGGGCTGGCCAGCAGCGCCGCCGGCTGCGACAGGTCGGCCGCCTGCTCGGCCGTCCGCAGCGGCTTGACCTTTCCGCCGGCGGCCAGCGTCGCCTGCGCCGCCCAGTCCTGTTCGAAGATGGCCTGCATGCGGCCGGCCATCGCCGCGTCGTCGACCTTGAGCCCGGTTTCGTGGATGTGCTGCAGCGAGCGCCAGTCGAAATTCTGGCTGCCGACATAGGCGGACTTGCCGTCCGCCACGATGAACTTGGCGTGGATGATGCCGTTGCCGGTCAGCTGGTTGTAGTCCAGCTGGCGGTATTCCAGATTGGGGATGCGCTGGAGCCGTTCTATCGTCGCCGGGTCGCTGGCGAACATGCCCTTCTTCTCCATCAGGAAGCGGATCTTCACGCCGCGGCGCCCGGCGGCGTCCAGCCGCTCGATCACGCCGTCCAGCAGGCTGCCCGGCTGCCCGGCTACATAGAACTGCTCCAGCGCGATTTCGCGCTTGGCCGAATCGAACATCTGCCGCCACACCGCGGCCGGATCGCGCAGATCCGGCGTGTTCAGGCCGGCGCGCTGCGGCGCGGTGTGCACCAGCTCGAAACCGGGGATGGAGAAGTCGGCGCGGGCCAGCGGCGCGGCCAGGATCAGGGCCAGCGGCCACCCGTATTTGAACATTGCGGCTTCCTTGCGAAACTGTTAATCATGCCATGGACATGTTAAGCAGGTATGTAGCCGGCATGAAAAAAGGCTGCCCGGGAGGGACAGCCGTCAAGACGTACCCGCTGTGGTCCGTCAACGAAGCGAAAGCAGCGAGATCACGCGGTAGCGGCTGATGCCGAGCAATGCCGGCACCAGTTGCTGCAGATGATTGAAATCGGCGGTCTGGTTGAGGCGGGCGTTGAAATCGCTGGCGAAGCCGCTGGCCCAGCTCTGCTCGTCGGTGCGGGCCAGCTGGCTGATCGACTGCCTGGCCTCGGCGATCGCGCTGTTGATCGCCGCGCGGGTCTGCTGCAATTGGGCGATGGAGCGCACCACGCCCTGCAGCGTCTGGCGCACCTGGGCATGATCGTCCACCTGCCATTGGCCGGCGTCCAGCGCCGCCTGCTCGGCCTGGGCCGGCAAGGGCTGCGGCATGCCGCCGGGAAAGCGCACGCCGCCGCCGCGCACGGTCAGGCTGTCCCGCAGCTTGGGCCAGTCCTGTTCGACGCAGCTGAAGCCAAGGCGGCCGTGGTCGTCCAGCTCGCAGCGCACGCCCAGCGGACCCAGCGCCTGGTTCAGGCGGCGCAAAACGGCATCGCGGCCGATACCGTCGCCCACCCGCACCGCGGCCGGCGCGGTCTGTCCGTCCAGCGCGAACACCAGGGTTTCCGGCTGCCCGCCGGTCAGGCTGTCCAGGTCCAGTCCGCGCACGGTGAAGCTTTGCCGCGCCGGCGCCCCAAGCGACAGGCGCAGCTGGCTGTCCAGGCTGCCGGCGCTGTCTGCCTGGCGGCGTCGCCAGTCGGCATCCAGTTCGCCGCGCTGCTGCTTCAGACCGTCGCTGTCCAGCCGGCGCTGGGACAGCTGGCGGCTAAGATTGCCCTTGAAGCTTTCCAGTTGCCGCAGCATGCCGTCGACGAAGCCCAGCGCGCATTGGGCGGCGCTCAGTTGCTCGTTGAGCTGGGTGCTGTAGCGCCAGCCGCTGGCCGCGCCCGCCGAAGGGCGCGGGCTTTCCAGCGCCGGACGGGCGGACGAGAACGGGCGCGGGCTCGCCGGCGCGACCGCCGCGCCATCCTTGCTCCAGCGCTTGTCGCCGCTGGTCTGGTTGATGCCGCTGAAAGTGGTGGACATGGCTTAGATCACGTCGAACAGCGTCAGCTGGCTGACCTTGCCATAGGCTTTCTGGCTGGTCTGCAGCGCCATCGACAGGTTGTTCATGGCGATATAGGCGGTGCCGTAGTCCAGGCTGCCCAGCTCGATGATGCTCTCCTGGTTGGCCAGGCTCAGGCTGTCGTGGTTGCCGTCCAGCGTCTTCAGCACGTTCTGCGCGCCACCCAGCTCGGAAATGGTGCCGCCCACGCGATCAAGCGCCGTGTCCACGCCGCCCATCACCTCGCGGATGGTGGCGCCCACCGCCGGGTCCTTGCTGTCCAGCGTCGGGCTCTGCAGCGTGGCGATCGCCTTGTCCAGCTGGTTGAGCAGCGGCGCCATCGACTCCAGCGTGACGTTGGACGCCTCGGTCACGCCCTCGCCCACCGTCACCCGCTGGCGGTCGCCGTTGCCGTTGTAGCGGTAGCGGCTGCCGGCCGGCTGAGTGTCGTCGACGACGATGGCCGCGTTGTTCACGGCGCTGCCGGAAAACATGTAGCGGCCTTCGCTGTCCTTGGTATTGGCCGCGTACAGGATGCTGTCGCGCAGGCTGACCAGCGGCGAGGCCATCGCCTTCAGGTCGTCGGTCGGCGGCTGGTTGGCCGCGGCCACCAGCAGGTCGCGCGCGTCGCGCAGATTGGCGCTGATGCCGTCCAGCAGCGTTTCGTTCTTGGTCAGCTGCGACTTGAGCGCGCCGATATTGTCGCGGTACTGCTGCAGCGACGCCTCTTCGCGCTGCAGGCGCAGCAGGCGCACGCTGGCGATCGGGTTTTCCGACGGCACCAGCATGCTCTGGCCGCTGGACATCTTCTGCAAAAGCTCGGACATGCCGGCGCTGCTGTTCTGCATGGCCAACAGCACGACGGATTGGTACTGGTTGCTGGAGATACGCATGCTAGGTCCTTACAGGATGGCCAAGGTGCTTTCGAACAGCTGGTTGGCCACCGCTATCACTTTCATGTTGGCCTGGTACATCTTCTGGTATTCGATCAGGCTGACCGCCTCTTCGTCGCGCTGGACGCCGGAGGTGCTCTGCCAGTTCTTTTCCGCCTCGGCGCGGATCACGTTGGCGGTATCGAGGCTGGACGAGTTCTGCTGGCTGGAAATGGCGAGGTGGCCGATCATCTGCGAATAGGCGTCGCCCAAGGTCACATTGCCGATGCCGGCCAGCGGGAACGCCTGCTGCTTGACCTTCAGCACCTCGCGCAGATTGTCGTTGTTGCCCGGCTTGGCCGGATCGGCGGAAAAGCCGAGCTCGGCGGAAAGGATGCCGGTGGTCTGCAGCAGGCCGTGGGCGGCGCCGGCGTCGTACTGGAACAGCGGCTTGCCCGGCTGGCCGTTCATGTCGTAGCCCTTGGCCAGCTGGTCGTTGACGCGGGTGGCCAGCTCGCCGGCCAGCGTGCGCACCTGGGCCTGCACCGGCCGCAGGTTTTCGGTTTCGAAGCGGTTGAGGCCGCCCAGCTGGCCGCCCAGGTCGCCGCCCGGCATCGCGTACTTCTCGGTGCCGAAGGCCAGCTTCAACTGCTGGCTGCCGTCAGGCTGGGCCTCGCTGCTCAGCGTGGCCGCGCTGTCGCCGGTCACCAGCGGCAAGCCGTTCTTCAGCGAGATGGACTTGCTGCCGTCCGGCTGCGCCACCACCCTGACCTCGATCAGCGAGGACAGCGCGTCCACCTGGCGGTCGCGCTCGTCCTCCAGACCGGAGGTGTTGATGCCCTGGGCCTTGGCCGACATCAGCTTCTCGTTCAGCGCCGCCAGGTTGGCGGTGGCGCTGTTGATCTGCGTCAGCGTCGCGTTGCGCTGCTCGGAGATGGCCGCCAGCTGCGAGGTCAGCACGCCGTCCAGGTTGTTGAAGCGCTGGGCCAGCGCGTCGGCCGAGCGGATCACCTGGTCGCGCATGGTGTTGGAGTCCAGGCTGGCGGCGTTCAGCGCGGCGAAGAACTGGTCGAAGCCGTCGGACAGGCTGCTGCCCTTGCTGCCCATCACCTTTTCCAGCTGGGTGAAATAAGGCTGGGCCGCGGCCCGCGAGCCGACATTGGAAGCGGCCTGCCACTGCAGCAGATTCTTGTAGTCGTCGCTGAAGCGGCGGACATTGCTGACGTTGACGCCGTAGCCGGCGCTCAGCGGGTCTCCGGCGCCCGGCGCCTGGGTGGCCAGCACCACGCCCTGGCGGGAATAGCCGGGCGTCTGCTGGTTGGCGATGTTCTGGCTGGCGGTGTTCAACGCGACCTGCGCCGCCTGGGCGCCGGACAGCGCGTTATTGATCATGCGCATGGTTGGCTGTCATCACTTGGTGAGTGGGAACATGGCCGGGGCGAAGGCCGCCAGGCCCTGGCCGGCATCCCGGCCCTGCTTCAGACTGGCGACGGCGGCGTCCACGTCCTTAACGGGAATATTCCCATTCTCCGGCAGCAGTTGGGCCAGGATGACCTTGGCGATGCCGAAGGTGCGCTGGCTGGCCAGCTGGTCGGCCAGGGCGCCGTCGGCGATGTCCAGCATGTCGGCGTTGACGGAGCTGGCGAAAATGCTGTCCTCGCCGGCCATCTCGCGGGTGGTCTTGCGCATCTGCTTGAACATCTCTCGCACGAACTGCGCCTCGAACATCTCGGCCGCCTTTTCCGCCTTCTTGCGGTACTCGGGATTGGCGGGGGCCACCGCGCCCTCCCCGCCGCCGGCGTTCGGCGCGGGATTCTGCAAATCGTTGTTCAGCATCAGATCACCACCAGTTCGCCGTCTATCGCGCCGGCCTGGTCCAGCGCCTGCAGGATGGCCATCACGTCGTCCGGCGTCGCGCCGGTGCGGTTGACCGTGTCGATGATGGCGCGCAGGCTGGCGCCGGCCGGCCACTTGAACATCCGCCCCTGGCCCTGCTCCACCTGCACCCGCGAGTCGGGCACCACCTGGGTGGTGCCGTTGCTGAACGGGCCGGGCTGGCTGACCTGGGACGACTCCGAAATCACCACACGCAGGCTGCCGTGCGACACCGCGGCCGGGCGCACGGTGACGCCCTCGCTGATCACCACGGTGCCGGTGCGGGAGTTGAACACCACGCGCGGGATTTCGGCGCCGACGTCGACGTTCATCTTCTCCAGCCGCGCGACGAAGGCGACGCGCTCGGTCGGATCGCCGGGCGCCCTCACCTCGATGGTGGTGGCGTTGCGGGTGGTGGCGATCTTGCCGTAGTTGCGGTTGATCGCCCGCACCACATTGGTCGCGGTCTCGAAACTGGGGCGGCGCAGGCTCAGGCGTATGCTGTCGCCCTGCTCGAAATCGCTGGGAATCTCGCGCTCGATCGACGCGCCGTTGGGAATGCGGCCGGCGGTGGGCGTGTTGACGGTGACGCTGGAGCCGCTCTTGCCCTGCGCCGACAGGCCGCCTATCACCACGCTGCCCTGGGCCAGCGCGTACACTTCGCCGTTGGCCGCCTTCAGCTGAGTGAGCAGCAGGGTGCCGCCCCGCAGGCTCTTGGCGTCGCCCAGCGACGACACGGTCACGTCTATGGTCTGGCCGCGGCTGTAGCCGGGCGGCAGGCTGGCGCTGACCATCACCGCGGCCACGTTCTTGACGCGGGTGTCGGTCTTCTCCGGCATCTTGAGGCCGAACTGCTTGAGCATGTTGGCGACCGACTGGCCGGAGAACTTGACCTGGGAGTTGTCGCCGGTGCCGTCCAGGCCGACGACGATGCCGTAGCCTATCAACTGGTTGTCGCGTATGCCTTCCACATTGACCAGCTGCCGCAGCGGCTGGGCCGCGGCCGGCAGCGACAACGCCGCCAGCAAGGCGGCGGCGATCAGGCGTCGAATCTGTTTGAATATCATTGCGAACCCTAGAACGGCATCAAGGGACTGGCGAAGAAGCGCATCAGCCAGCCCGGGCTGTTGGCGTCGGCCAGCGCGCCGCTGCCGGAATAGCCGATGCGGGCGTTGGCGATGCGCAGCGAGGACACGCGGTTGTCGGTGTCGATGTCCTCCACCCGCACGTAGCCCGCCACGCGCAGCATCTCCTCGCCCTGGTTCAGCGTCAGCTGCTTCTCGCCCTTGACCTGCAGCAGGCCGTTGGGCAGCACCCGGTGCACCACTACGGTCAGCGAGCCGGCCAGCGCGTTCTGCTGGGTGGAGCTGGACGAGCCGTTGAAGTCGCGGTTGGCGTCGATGCCGACCTGGGCGTTGAAAGTGGTGTTGCCGATCAGCGAAGGGCCGATCTTGGCGCCGGACTTCTTGCCGAAGCTGGTGCCGGCCTGCTTGCTGGCCTGGGTGGTCTCCTCCAGCACCACGGTCAGCACGTCGCCGGGGCGGAAGGCGCGGTTGTCCGAAGTCAGCGACAGCGAGCCGCCGGCGGTGAACACGCCGCCGCCCTGCGGCAGCGAAGTTTGCTGGCGCATCAGGTCGGGCAGCGGATCCGGCTCCGGCGGAGGCGGCTGGAACTGGGCGCAGGCCGCCAGCAGCAAGGCGGCCAGCGGCGCGAGGCGGGCAAGCGTCATCGTACCGACTGGCCCAGTTGCTGCAGCATATTGTCGGCGGCGGACAGCACCTTGGTGTTCATCTCGTAGGTGCGCTGGGCGGCGATCATGTCCACCATCTCTTCCACCACCTGCACATTGGAGCCTTCCAGGCTGCCCTGCTTCAGCTTGCCCAGCGCGCCGTTGCCGGGATCGCCTGGGTTGGCGTCGCCGCTGGCGTCGGTTTTCTGGAACAGATTGTCGCCCAGCGCCAGCAGGCCGGCCGGATTGATGAAGCTGGCCAGCTGGATGCGGTCCACCGCTTCCGGCGTGGTGCCGCTGCCGCGGGTCACGGCGACCTCGCCGGTTTCGCTGATCGAAATCTTGGTGGCGTCGGCCGGGATGCGGATCTCGGGCTCCAGCGGCAGGCCCTGGGCGGTCTGCAGCACGCCGTCCTTGCTCAGGCTCAGCTGCCCCGCCCGGGTGTAGCCGGTCTCGCCGTTGGCCATCTTCACCTGCAGGAAGCCCTGGCCGATGATGGCCACGTCCAGGCTCTGGTTGGTGGTGGTGATGTTGCCCTCGGTGAACACCTTCTGGCTGCCCACCAGCCGGGTGCCGTTGCCCATCTGCACGCCGGACGGCGACACGTTGTTGTCGTCCACCTTGCTGCCGGGCTGCTTCTCGACCTGGTAGAACAGGTCTTCGAATATCATGCGGTCGCGCTTGAAGCCGGTGGTGTTGACGTTGGCCAGGTTGTTGGCGATGGCGGTCAGGCGCGCGTCCTGCGCCTGTATGCCGGTCTTGCTGATCCAAAGTGCCGGATTCATCGTATCTCCCAATCAGTCGGCCGTTCAGCCGCGCACCAGGCGGTTGCCCGCCTCGTTCATGTCGCTGGCGGCGTTGAACAGTTTCATCTGCATCTCGAAATTGCGGTTGAGCGTCATGGTGGACACCATTTCCTCCACCGCGGACACATTGCTGCGCTCCAGGTGGCCGCTCTGCACCCGCACGCTGTCGTCCACCGGCAGCGGCCCGCCCTGGCGGGCGGCGATCAGCCCGTCGGGGCGCTTGCCCACCTCGCGCGGATCGGGCTTGACCAGCTTGAGCTTGTCCACCGGCTGCATCGCGGCGTCGTCCGGGTTCAGCACGGAAATCGTGCCGTCGGCGGCCACGCTGACCTTGAGGAAGCCTTCGGGCAGGCGGATCGGGCCGCCGTCGCCCAACACCGGGTGGCCATTGACGCTGAGCGTGCCGTCCGGCCCCGCCACCATGCTGCCGGCGCGGGTGTAGGCCTCGCTGCCGTCAGGCGCGGAAACGGCGAAAAAGCCGTCGCCCTGCAGCGCGATGTCCAGGTCGCGGCCGGTTTCCACCACCGTGCCGTTGCGGTCGGACAACGCGGTCGGCGCGTTCTGACTCAGCAGGCGCGCGTCGTAGCCGTAGCCCGGCACCTGCTGGCTGACGGCGGTGTCGATGTCGGCGCGGAAGCCGCCGGTTTCGGCGTTGGCCAGGTTGTTGGCGTGGATCTGCTGCGCGCGCAGCATGCGGCCGGCGCCGCTCATCGCGGTGTAGATCAGCTTGTCCATCGCCTTACACCGCCTGCATCAGCGCCTGCATCACCTGGTTCTCGGTGGAGATCACCTTGGTGTTGGCCTGGTAGTTACGCTGCGCGGTCATCAGCGACACCAGTTCGGAGGTGACGTCGACGTTGGATTGCTCCAGCGAGCTGGTGACCAGCTTGCCGGCCATATTGCTGCCGGCCGGCGACAGCAGCGCCGGACCCGATGCCGACGATTCCTGCCAGCTGGTCTGCGACGCGGCGGTCAGCGCGCCCTGGTTGGCGAAGTTGGCGATGGCCAGGCGGGCGACGACCTGCTTCTGGTCGTTGCTGTAGCTGACGATGACCTCGCCGTTCTCGCCCAGGCTGACACCGGTGCGCGCGCCCGGCGGGTAGCCGTTGGCCGCGTTGCGCACGGTGCTGGGCTCGCCGGCGAACTGGGTGGTGCCGCTGTAGTCCACCGCCACTTTCAGCGCGTTGGCGCCGGCGGGCGTGCCCAGGTCCAGGTCCACCGCGGCGGTGGGCTGCGTCATCTTGCCGGCGGTGTCGAACTTCAGGTCGGTGGTGGCGGGCAGCATCTTGTCGTCCAGCTGGTAGTGGACGGTGATGGTGCTGTCGGCGCTCTTGCAGAAGTACTGGGTGAGATTGTGCTTGTTGCCCAGCGAGTCGTACACCGGCGACACCGTGGAATGGTTGAAGCTTTGCGACACGCCCTTGTCGAACGGCACCGTCTGCACCGCCCAGCCGGCCGACATATTGCCAGAGTACTTCAGCTGGTCGCTGGGTTTGGCCGCGATGTTGCCGGTCGGGATCTGGATGTCGCCCAGCGCGCCCAGCGCGCCGCCCTCGGACTGGGCGTAGCCCTGCACGCGGCCGCCGTAGTTATCGACCAAGTAGCCATCCTTGTCGGTGTCGAAAATGCCCACCCGGCTGTAGCTCACGGCGCCGGCGACGCTGCGCGACACGTAGAAGCCGCGGCCGTCGATGGCGGCGTCCAGCGCGCGGCCGGTGTTGACCAGGCCGCCATTGCGGCCGATGTTCTGGCTGTTGGGATTGGCGTTGACACCCATCGCCTGGCTGCCGGCGTAGGCGGAGGCAAAAGTCACCCGGCCGGACTTGAAGCCGTAGGTGCCGGAGTTGGCGATGTTGTCGCTGACGCTGCCCAGCTGGTTGTTGACGGCGTTGATGCCGGAAAGGGCGATCTCGAAGCTCATGGTTATCTCCGGGGTGGCTTAAGCGGAAAGCAAGGCGGATACGGAAGAAGCGGGGAAGTCGCCGAGGCCGGCCAGGCTCAGCACCGGCTCGCCGCCGTTGACCGGCAGGCGCACGCCGCTGACCTCGGCCTTCAGCTCGAACAGCCCCTTGCTGCCGGACGCGGTGGACAGCTCCACCTGGTAGTTGCCGGCGGCGAGGTGGTAGTCGGCCAGCTTGATCTTGAAATCCGATGCGCCGGCCTCGCGCTTGCCCAGCTCGATGCGGGTGCGCTGGCCGGCCGCGTCGGTCAGGATCAGCGTCGCGCTTTCCTCCTGCCCGGACAGCGTCAAGCGGCCGTTCAGCTCGCCCTGGCCGTCGCTGCGGATGCGGTCGGTCTGCAGCAGCACCGGCTTGCCCACCTGCGCGCCCAGCGCGACGCCCTGCAGCTCGCGCAGCATCGCGCCTTGGCTCTGCAGCTGCTTGAGCATGTCCTGGGTGCTCTGCATCTGGCTCATCTGCGCCAGCTGGCTGACGAACTGCGACGGATCGGCCGGATCCAGCGGGCTCTGGTTGCGGATCTGCGCCAGCAACAGCGTCATGAACATGTCGTTGCCCGGCTGGGCGCCGTTCTTGCCCGCCGCCGGGGCGACCTTCTGTTCGCCGCCCTGCTGGTTGCTTGCGCTGAATTGCCGCGCCTGCGCCTGTTCCACGCTCATGCGCTATCTCCCAGTTTCAGCAGGTCCTGCTGCATGGTCTTCACCTTGGCCAGCACCTCGACATTGGTCTGGAAGGCGCGGGTGGCGGACAGCATGTCGGTCATTTCCTCCACCGCGTTGACGTTGCTGTAGAAAACGTTGCCGTCGGCGTCGGCCAGCGGGTTGCCCGGCTCGTGCGCCTTGCGCACCGGCTCCTGGTTCTGCACCACGTCCAGCACCTGCACGCCCATGCCCTCGCCCTGCATCTGGCTGCTGAACACGGGTTTGCGGCCGCGGTAGGCGGACTGTTCCGCGCCGGAAGCGGTGTCGGCGTTGGCGATGTTGCTGGCCACGGTATTGAGGCGCACCGTCTGCGCGGTCATGGCGGAACCGGCGATGCGCGAGATGTCGCGGAATGACATGGATTATTGCCCCGCTATCACTTTGGCCAGACCGTGCAGCTTCATGTTGATGAAGGTGAGGCTGGTCTGAAATTCGGAAACGTTCTGCGAGAACTCGGCCTGCTCGACGCTGAGTTCGACGGTGTTGCCGTCCCGGGACGGGTGGTTGGGGAGGCGGTACAACAGGTCGCCGCCGCCGTCGTCGAACGCCAACGGCGAATCGGCGGCCGCCGATGCCAGCGCCGCCTTGAAATCGATGTCACGCGCCTGATAACCCGGGGTGTTCTCGTTGGCGATGTTGGACGCCAGCACCCGGGTCCGATCCGCCCGCAGCCGCAAGGCCTCGGGGTGGATGCTCAGGGCCTTGTCCAAATGCATGCCCATTGCCTTGACCCTATCAGTTCACTACCATGTTCAAGCTATTTGCTATGAATAGCCATTCAATTGGAAAGCGATACTAATAAGCGCGCCCGTCACCGTATACGCAACAATTACCACGCATTTTGTAATGGCCAAATTCACCAAAACCCGTTATATCTCAGCCGGCTGCCTGCTGCTCGCCCTCGTCCAGGCCCCCCAGATCGCCCTGGCCGCCTCGCCGGCCGAACAGGAAGTGGAGCGCCAGGCGCAGAAGCTGATCCGGCAACGGCTGGCCGACGCCGGGCTTGACCAAGCCGACATCCGGCTGCAGACGCTCCCGCCGCGCGACCTGCCCGCAACCTGCGCCTCGCCCTGGCAGGCCGAGGCCGGCGACAGCCGCGCCTTCAGCCGCATGCGCTTCGACCTCGCCTGCCCCGCCAGCGGCTGGCGCGGCGGCGTCATCGTCCGCGCCGCCGTCAGCGCCCGGGTGGCGGTGGCCGCGCGCGACCTGCCCGCCGGCGTCGCGCTGGCGCCGCAGGACGTCGCCTGGGCGCGGCGCCCGGTCGGCGACCCCGCCGACCTGTTCGGCCAGGCCAGCCCGCCGCAGGGCCTGGCGTCCAGGACGCCGCTGCGCCAGGATCAGCCGCTGCGCCGCAGGCAGCTGCAGCCGCCGCAATGGGTGAAACGCGGCGACGCCGTCAGCATCGTCGCGCGCCAGGACGGCATCGAGGTCACCAGCGCCGGCGAAGCGCTGGCCAATGGCCGCCAAGGCGAGGTGATCCGCGTGCGCAACACCTCCAGCAACAAGATCATCAACGCCCGGGTCAGCGCCCAAGGAGAAGTCGCGCCGCTGGAGTGAGCGCTTTCCCTTCCGGCGAATTTGCTAAGCCGAATCTTTCATTTCACAGATTCCATTCGCATCGATACATTTTGCATATCGTCTTATGTATTTTGTATCCATGATGCAGCCACACACCTCTTCTCATTCCGCGCGACGCCTCCGCTGTCGCCGCCTGTCCGGCTGACTCCCGCCGGACAGGCCCGCCGCTTCATTTCATAACCAAGAAAGTCTCCGTGATGATCAAACACACCCTGCTGCTGGCCGGGCTGGGCGCCGCTTTGCCTTTTTCCGCCCTCGCCGCCGACGCCGGCGACAACTCGCTGGAACGCGTCACCGTCACCGGCTCCAATCTGCGCGCCAGCGCCAAGGCCAAGACCAATCCGGTGCAGGTCCTCAGCGCCGCCGACATCGAGCGCAGCGGCAAGACCAGCCTGCCCGACGTGCTGCGCGCGCTGGCCGTCAACAGCGGCAACAGCTTCAACGAACAGTACACCGGCAGCTTCTCCGCCGGCACCGCCGGCGTCTCGCTGCGCGGCCTGGGCCAGCGCAACACCCTGGTGCTGGTCAACGGCAAGCGCGTATCCAACTACGCCACCGCCCAGGACCTGCAGGAAACCTTCGTCGACCTGAACTCGCTGCCGCTGAAAGCGGTGAAACGCATCGAAATCCTGAAGGACGGCGCCTCCGCCATCTATGGCTCGGACGCCATCGCCGGCGTGGTCAACATCATCCTCTACCCGTCCTACCAGGGCCTGGAGCTGGGCGCCGACATCGGCCGCGACACCAGCACCGGCCAGGACGAGCGCCGCATGAACCTGCTGGCCGGCAAAGGCGACCTGGACAAGGACGGCTACAACGTCTGGTTCTCCTTCGACGCGCAAAAGCGCGACCGGCTGGACCAGAGCGGCGTGGACTGGCTGAAGGACAACGACTTCCGCGGCCTGCCCGGCGGCAAGCTGGTGCGCACGCCGACCAACTACTACAACGGCAATCCGACCCAGCGTTTCCCCCACGCCGCCGGACCGGCGCAGGACCTGGACTACGGCGCGGTCAATCCCGGCAAGAGCGGCCGCATCTGGGCCTACAACCCGGCGCAGTACACCACGCTGATGCCGGGCATCGAGCGCTATCACGCGGCATTGCACGGCAGCTACCGGCTGACCCCGGCGACCGAGGCTTACGCCGAATTCCTCTACGGCGCCAGCCACAGCGCCCAGATCTTCGGCCCGCCGCTATCCATCTCCAGCAGCCTGCGCGCCTGGGACTCCGCCTCGCAATCGCTGACGCCGGTCAGCAATGTGCTGCCGGCCGGCAACCCCTCCAATCCCAACGCCTCGCCGACGCCGTTCACCGCCAACCTGTTCGACCTGGGCCAGCGCAACAAGACCGACAGCGTGTCGTTCCGCCGCCTGCTGCTGGGCGTCAAGGGCAGCGGCGACGCCTGGGACTGGGACGTGTCCGGCCTGTATTCCGACAGCCGCCTGCGCGAATACGCGTACAACTTCGTCAACCGCTACGCTTACGAGCAGCTGCTGGCCAACGGCGGCTACAACTTCATCGATCCCTCGCGCAACAGCGAGGCGGTGCGCGACAGCCTGCGCATCCGCACCATGCGCCCCGCCTGGTACCGCGTCGCCAGCCTGGACGCCACCGCCAGCACCGAGCTGGCCCAGCTGCCGGCCGGCCCGGTGGGCTTCGCCGCCGGCTACCAGCTGCGGCGCGAAATGATGAATTCCGGCACCTCGTCAGAAGTGGCCAGCGGCACGGAGCTGCGGCCGGCGCTGGACCTGATCCGCGGCGGCCGCACCATACAGGCGGCTTACGGCGAGTTCAACGTGCCGATCAGCAAGACCCTCAGCCTCAACGCCGCCGCCCGCGCCGACCACTACAGCGACTTCGGCAACGCCTTCTCGCCCAAGCTGGGCCTGCGCTACCAGCCGCTGCAAAGCCTGACGCTGCGCGGCTCGGTGTCGCGCGGCTTCCGCGCGCCGTCGCTGCCGGAAATCACCAGCAGCACCGCGGTCAGCTACGGCTCGGTGCAGGACCCGTACGATCCGCTGACGCCGAACCAGAACGTGTCCTTCACTCATCTGATCACGGCGAATCCGAATATCAAGCCCGAGCGCTCGACCAACGCCAACCTGGGCCTGGTGCTCGCCCCGACCGCCGATACCAGCGTCAGCCTGGATTACTACCGCATCCGCCAGCGCGACGTGATCGGCCTGGAAGACGTGAGCGACATCGTGCGCCATCCGGACGCCTACCCCGGCGCCATCGTCCGCGACGCCCAAGGCCGGCTGCAAACCATCACCCAGCGCTTCACCAATCTGGGCGGACGCGACACTTCCGGCTTCGACATCGAACTGCGACAGGGCTGGAAGCTGCCCGGCGGCAAGCTGACTCTGGCGGCGCAGTGGAGCCGGCTGCTGTCGTTCAGCCAGCCGCTGCAGCAGGGTGGCGAGATGCAGGAAGGCGCCGGCAGCAACCTGCTGGGCGCGCTGCCGCGCTGGAAGGGCCAGACCTCAGCCAATTGGGACGCCGGCGCCTGGTCGTCCACCCTCACCTGGTTCCATACCGATGGCTATGCCCAGACCGGCGGCGATGCCACTCAGCAACGGGTCGACGGCCTGGACACCTTCAACCTGAGCGCCAGCTACGCCGGCATCAAGCGCGTCACGCTGACCGCCGCCGTGCAAAACCTGACCAATCGCCGCCCGCCCTGGGACGCGAGCGCCAGCCATTACTACGACGCCACCCAGTACGATCCGGGCGGCCGCGCCTTCACGCTGGGCGTGCGCTACAAGCTGGACTGACGCCCTTCTCAACGGCGGCGCCCAACGGCGCCGCCGTTCTTTTTCACGCTCCGCCGGCAAGAAAATACTAAGTAGAATCACGAAGCATGCATTAACCTTCAAAATGGAAGCGCGTCCCACCCTTCCTGCCTCCCCCATCGCAACACCGCAACAGCACAGCGCCGGAGATTCACCATGGTCTTTTTCACCCGCAAGCTCGCCGCCGAACTGGAACACGCCAATCAGCAACTTCGCCAGTCGCGCAGCCTGCTTGCCGCCATCGAGCGCTCGATGGCGGTGATAGAGTTTTCCGTCGACGGCAAAATCGTCCACGCCAACGACAATTTCCTGCGCGCCATGGGCTACAGTGCCGATGAAATCCGGGACAAGCACCACCGCATGTTCTGCCAGGACGACTACGCCAACAGCCCCGCCTACCGCGACTTCTGGCAAAAGCTGGCGCGCGGCGAATTCCAAGCCGGCCATTTCCTCCGGCGCCGCAAGGATGGATCGGACATCTGGCTGGAAGCCAGCTACTCGCCGATATTGGACGGCGACGGGCGCGTGACCGGCGTGATCAAGGTCGCCACCGACATCACCCAGCAGGTTCGCGACGAAGAGGACAGCAGGGCGCTGCGCCAGGCGATAGACCACTCGATGGCCCGCATCGAGTTCGACCTGGACGGCAACATCCTCGACGCCAACGACAACTTCCTGAAAGTGTTCGGCTATCGGCGCGCCGACGTGATAGGCAAGCACCACCGCATGCTGTGCGAGCCCAGCTACGCCCAGGGCCCGGAGTACGGCCAGCTGTGGCAGCAACTCAGACAGGGGCGCTTCCTGGAGGGGCAGTTCCGCCGCATGAACAGCCATGGCGAGGTGATCTGGCTGCAGGCCACCTACAACCCGGTGCTGGATCCGCAAGGCCGACCGGTGCGGGTGGTGAAGTTCGCCAGCGACATCAGCGAGCAAATGCTGAAACTGAGGCAGCAGGCGGAAAACGCCCGTTCGGCGGTGCATGCGTCGGAGAGCACCGAGCAGCTGTCGATACAGGGCAGCTCGGTGCTGGAGCAGGCCACCACCGAGATCAACCGCGTCGCGGGCAGCGTGGAAACCTCGTCCGGCATCCTGTCCAAGCTGGGCGACAGCTCCGACCAGATCGGCAGCATCGTCAACACCATCAGCGACATCGCCGACCAGACCAATCTCTTGGCGCTGAACGCGGCGATCGAGGCCGCGCGGGCCGGCGAGATGGGCCGCGGCTTCGCCGTGGTGGCGGACGAAGTGAGAAAGCTGGCCGAGCGCACCAGTCAGTCCACCGGCGAGATCTCCGGCATCGTCAAGAGCATCCAGGACGATTCCCGCTCCGCGATCGAGGCGATGCGGCAGATGCAGGCGCTGGCCGGCAATAGCCTGCAGCTGGCGGACCAGGCGCGCGACGCAATCCAGGAAATCCGCAGCGGCGCGCGCGACGTGGTGCTGGTGGTGAAAGAAGTCTCGGAGCTGCTGCAGCAGAGCTGAACCGCCCAGCCGCAAAAAAAAACGGACCGCATGATCGCGGCCCGTTTTTCATTTCTCCCGTCCATGGCGCGGACAGAGCGGCATCAATAGCCGAGGCCCATCGCGGCGCGCACGTCGTTCATCGTTTCGCGCGCCACCTTCTCGGCGCGGGCGTTGCCGTCGGCCAGGATTTCGGCGACCAGCTTCGGATTGGCCAGATACTTCTCCGCGCGCTCGAACATCGGCTGCTGCTCGCGCACCACGGCGTCGATCACCGGCTGCTTGCAGTCCAGGCAGCCGATGCCGGCGCTGGTACAGCCCGCCTTCACCCATTCCTTGGTCTCGCCGTCGCTGTACACCTCGTGCAGCTGCCATACCGGGCAAAGGCTCGGCGTGCCCGGGTCGGTGCGGCGCACGCGGGCCGGATCGGTCGGCATGCCGCGGATCTTCTTGCTCACGGTTTCCGGCGCTTCGCGCATGGTGATTGTGTTGCCGTAGGACTTGGACATCTTCTGGCCGTCCAGACCCGGCATCTTGGACGCGGCGGTCAGCTTGGCCTCGCACTCCGGCAGGATGGTCTTGCCCTTGTTTTCCAGCCAGCCGTGCAGCCGCTCGCGATCGGCCGCGCCCAGGTTCTGGCTGGCCGCCAGGATTTCGCGCGCCTTCTCCAGCGCGCCGGCGTCGCCGTCCTGCAGGTAAGCGGTGCGCAAACGATCGAAATCCTTGCCCGCCTTGCCGATTTTCTTCACCGCGGCGCGGGCCAGCTCTTCGAAGTTGGGCTCGCGGCCGAACATGTGGTTGAAGCGGCGCGCCACTTCGCGGGTCAGCTCGATGTGCGGCACCTGGTCCTCGCCAACCGGCACCAGCCCGGCCTTGTACACCAGGATGTCGGCGGCCTGCAGCAGCGGATAGCCGAGGAAGCCGTAGGTGGTCAGGTCCTTGTGGCTGAGCTTCTCCATCTGGTCCTTGTAGGTCGGCACCCGTTCCAGCCAGGACAGCGGCGTCACCATGGACAGCGCCAGGTGCAGCTCGGCGTGCTGCGGCACCTTGGATTGGACGAAGACGGTGGATTTTTCCGGGTCGACGCCGGAGGCCAGCCAGTCGATGACCATCTCGTCGATGGACTTGCCGATGATGGACACGTCGTCGAAATTGGTGGTCAGCGCGTGCCAGTCGGCCACCATGAAGAAGCATTCGTGGCTGTGCTGCAGCTCCACCCAATTCTTGATCACGCCGTGGTAATGGCCAAGGTGCAGGCTGCCGGTGGGGCGCATGCCGGAGAGAATGCGGTTGGCGGACATATTGTTATGCTCTCGGTTGCGCGGGAAATGAAAAGCCGCCGGCACCATCCGGCGGCCAGGCCCGCTCAGGGTTCTAGAAAAACAGTTGCAGCAGATGATACATCAAGACGTACAAGGGCTGCAGGATGGCACCCAACAGGCCGCTGGCCACCAGCAGCAGCAACAGCCACATGCCCCAGCTCTCGGTCTGCGCGTAGCGCCAGGCGACGCCCGGCGGCAGCAGGCTGTAGACGATGCGTCCGCCATCCAGCGGCAGGATCGGCAACAGGTTGAGCAGCATCAGCGAGATATTGATGCTGATGCCCGCCTTGCTCATCAGCATCAGCGGGTCGCGGTAGGCCCCGTCCATGCCCAGCGCCAGCTTGAGCAGCACGGCCCAGCCCAGCATCATCGCCAGGTTGGCCAGCGGCCCGGCCGCCGCCACCCAGCGCATATGCTGGCGCGGCTTGCGCAGCGCGTTGAAATTGACCGGCACCGGCCTGGCCCAGCCAAAGATGAAGCTGCCGAGCCAGATGGTCAGCAAGGGCAAGAGCACCGTGCCTATCGGGTCGATGTGCTTGAAGGGATTGAGCGTCATCCGCCCCTGCAGATAGGCGGTGTCGTCGCCGAAGCGGCGCGCGGCGTAAGCGTGCGCCGCCTCATGCAGGGTGATCGCCAGCAATACCGGCAAGGCGAAAATCGTGACCTGCTGCACCAGCTGATTGAAGTCGAACATGCCCGTCCTCCTCGCACTGCCATGCTATGAACATGACAGCCCCGCGCGGATTTGGCAAATCCGACCGCAATCGGCCGCTACAGCGCCAGGCTCAGGATCAGCAGGTTGACCAGCTTCAGCAGCGGCATCAGCAGGCCGCCGAGCACGCCGCTGAACATCAGCAGCAGCAGGATCCAGAAGCTGTAGGGCTCGATCTTGGAAAACTGCCAGGCGGCGCGCGCCGGCAGCAGCGACTGCAGGATGACGCCGCCGGGCAGCGGCGGCAGCGGGATCAGCGTGAAGATCATCAGCGCCACATTGACCTTGACGCCTATCAGCCCCATCCACTGCAGCGGCGCGCGGAAATAGTCCGGCGCGTAAGCGGAGGCGGCGATGGCCCCGGCCCACAGCAAGGCCATCACCAGATTGGCCAGCGGCGTGACCATCGCCACCTTGGCCAAGGCGGTGCGCGGCTTGCGCATCGCGCCCGGATTCAGCTGCAGCGACTTGGGCCAGCCGATGATAAAGCCGCCCATCGCCACGCCTATCATCGGCAGCACGATGGAGCCGATGGGGTCGATGTGGGCAAAGGGGCTGAAGGTGCGCCGCCCGGTCATGTAGGCGGTGCGGTCGCCCAGCCGGTCGGCCATGAAGGCCTGGGCGCCGGCGGGCATGGTGATGGCGAACAGCACCGGCAGTATCGATACCGCCAGCGTCTGGATCAGGGAGAGTTCCTGCATGATTTCCTAACAGACTAAAGATGAATCAAAAACCGAACGGCGCCAGCGCGCCCTTGCCTTCGCGCACCAGCTCGACACCGTCGGTCATGTCGACCACGGTGGTCGGCTCGGTGCCGCACCAGCCGCCGTCCAGCACCGCGTCCACCAGATGCTCCAGCCGCTCACGGATTTCGTAGGGGTCGGACATCGGGACGTCGTCGCCCGGCAGCATCAGGGTACAGGACAAGATGGGTTCGCCCAGCTCCTCCAACAAGGCCAGCGCCACCTTGTGGTCCGGCACGCGCAGGCCGATGGTGGCCCGCTTGGGGTGGAGCGTGCGGCGCGGCACCTCGCGCGTCGCCTGCAGGATGAAGGTGTAGCTGCCCGGCGTGGTGCTCTTCAGCAGCCGGTACTGGCGGTTGTCCACCTTGGCGTAGTTGGCCAGTTCGGACAGATCGTGGCACACCAGCGTCATCAGCCGCTGCTTCAGGTCCACGCCGCGGATCTCCAGAATCCGCTCCATCGCCTCCTTGTCGCCGAGCGCGCAGCCCAGCGCGTAACAGGAGTCGGTGGGATAGGCGATCACCCCGCCCTCGCGCAGGATCTTCACCGCCTCGCGGATCAGCCTGGCCTGGGGGTTCTCGGGATGGATCACGAAGAATTGCGCCATGTTCTTGTCCTTGTGGTGTCAGTCAGCGGGCCGGAGGATGCGCGCTTCCAGCTCGCGCCAGATCGGCCTGCAGATGGGCGGCAGGTCCTCGGTGTGGCCGACGTCGCGCCCGCCCTCGCCCGGGGCGTGGAAGTCGCTGCCGCTGCTGGCGTAAAGTCCGTGCCGGTCGGCGTGCAGCGCGAACTTGTGCATGTCGTCCAGACTGTGGCTGCCGCTGGCCACCTCTATGCCCTGTCCGCCGGCAGCCTGGAAGTCCAGGATCAGCCGCTCGATCAGCGTCCTGCCCATGTCGTAGCGGCCGGGATGGGCGATGACGGCCATGCCGCCGGCGCCGACGATCCAGCCGACGGCGTCCTCCAGGCTGGCCCACTGGTGCGAGACGTAGCCCGGCTTGCCCGGCGTCAGATACTTGCGGAACACGGTGCGCATGTCCTTGACCGCGCCGCTGTCCACCAGGTGGCGGGCGAAATGGGTGCGGCTGATCATCTCGGGGTTGTCGCACCAGCGCATCGCGCCGTCGAAACAGCCGGCGATGCCGGCCGCCTCGAGCGAGGCGCCCATCTGCCGCGCCCGCTCCAACCGGCCTTCGCGTATCGATTTCAAGCCCGCGGCCAGCGCCGGCTCGGCCGGGTCTATGCCCAGGCCGACGATGTGCACCGTGTGCCGGCCCCAGCTCACCGACACTTCCACGCCGTTGAGAAAAGGTATGCCGCGCCGCGCGGCGGCCGCGGCCGCCTCGGCCAGCCCGCCGGTGCAGTCGTGGTCGGTCAGCGCCAGCAGGGCCGGCGCGCGCGCGGCGGCGCGGTCTATCACCTCGGTCGGCGTCAGCGCGCCGTCCGAAGTGCGGGAATGGAAATGCAGGTCAATGTTGGCCATCGTCGCCTCCCGCGGCCTGCCGCGCGGCCCTGCGCCTCTGCCATGCGGCCAGCCGCTCGCGGTAGGCGCGCCACTCCTGCTGGTGGATATCCAGGATGCACGGCTCGCAGCCGCTGCCGCAGCACATGTCGTCGCTCACCTCGAACGGCGGCTCGGGCATGATGTCGGCGGGGTCCTCCATCTCAGGCGGCCTCGACCACGATCAGAAATCCGTCGCCGCTGACCTGTTGGCCGGCGCGGATCTTGCAGGTCTTGCGCAGCTCGACCTGACCGTTCACCGACACATTGCCTTCGGCGATGAAATGCTTGGCCGCGCCGCCGGAATGGCAGACATTGCAGGCTTTGAGCAGATCGCACAGCGCGATGTACTCGCCGGAGAGTTGGTAAGTTTCCTTCATGTTTTGCACACTCGTTCTGGACAGGCTTGTGAGCGGCCTGTGGACAAGGCCGACAAGTCCTTAATCTGTCTTAACTTTTCCAGGCCGCCCATTTTTTAGGCAACCGCGCCGGGCTATCCACGCGCCCGGAGAACAATGTTGTGGAGCCGCTGTGGACAAGCGCCCCAAAACCATGATTTTTCAAATCTTTCGCCAGCTGATTATTTTTTAGGCAATCAACAAGGGCGACAGCGCCGCCATCGCCCGCGCCAGCCGCGCGTCGCGCGCGCCGCTCAGCTCCACCGCCGCGATGCCCTGCCGCGCCAGTTCCTGCCGGTGCAGATCCAGCAGCCAGCCGCGCTGGGTCGGATGGCTGCGCAGCGGGTCCGGCTCCCAGGGGATGTCCGGGCAGGCCAGCACCGTCAGCGCGTAATCGCGCGGCCGGTACAGGTCCAGCAGCGCGGCCGACGCCCGCCCGTGCGCCACTTCGGCCCAGATCTTGCAGGTCAGCGCCGTGGTGTCGCACAACAGGATTTCCGCCCCGGCCTCTTCCGCGCGCATTTCCAACGCCAGCTGGCCGGCGGCGATCGCCTCGATGTCGGACATCGCGGAAACGTAGGGCCGATCGGCGTAATAGGCGCGCGAATACTCCTCCACCCACGCCGCGTTCCAGCCCAGCTCCCGCAGGCGCGCCGCCCAACCCTCAGCCAGCGTGCTCTTGCCGCTGGACTCCGGGCCGACTATCGCCACCCGGATCGGCCCGCCGGCCTGTCTTCGCTCCATCATCGCCCATCTTCCCCGGCTCGGCCGGCGACCCGCCGGCCATCGTTCAGGCCAAGCCCGCTATTATACCGCGACAGATCGTGCTTTCCCGGATTTTCAATGGCTCCGCGGCAAACGCGCCAAGCAGCCCCCCGCCATCCTCAGCCATCCGCCGCGCGCGGAAGTTGCCGGCACATCCCAACAATCTTTGATTTGACCATAACGCCTGATCAAAATCGCCGCGCGCCGCGTCAAGCGCGCTTTTCCGCCTCCAACCGCGTTGACAATGGAGGCTCTGATGCGAATCCCTGGCTGCACGCCCGCGCAGTCCGGCGCGCTGCCGGCCGACACTCCCGCGGAAATGTTGGAACGCCGCCCGGACATTCAGGCACCGAGGCCACGCTTCCAGGCGACGTTTTACGGCGAGGAGGCCGCCAGACGCGCGCGGCGCGGCCGCCGCGCGGATCCTCCCGCCCCGATTCCCAACACAAGCCGGGGACAGCCCTGTGAGCCGGCTGTGGACAGATGAGGCAAGCGACTGAAAGCCTTCGCTTTTCAGATGCAGCCTATTTTTTAATCAATTCCGTATTTTTTCCCCACCTCCGGTGCAGAGTCGTGTGGGTCGACTGTGGATAGATTCCACAAGGCGCTGTATGGAAAAGGAAATTCTTTGCCGCCTTTTTTTTAGGCAGCTTTAAGCATGCTGGGCGTGAAGTCATCCCCCGCTCCGGTACACAAAGCTGTGCGCGGAATGTGGACAAGTCCGGCAAATGCCTGATTTTCCATGGCTCGGCGCAGGCTGCCTATTTATTAATCAAAAACCGCCCACCCGCAGGATGTCGCCCGTTTCTGCCAACGCGCCGGTTTCCCACATCGCCGGTGCAAAGCCATGTGGAAGCGTTGTGGAAAAGCCTCGCAAGCCTCTGAACGGAAAGCATGAAAAAAGGCTGCCCATTTTTTAGGCAGCCTTTCACTCCAACAGAGAAAACTCAGACCGTCATTTCGCCACGCAGCGGGCGGACCAGCCGCTTGCGCAACTCGTCGCCGGACACGCCGGCCGACAGCAGCGCCTGCAGCTTGGCCAGCGCGGCCTCCGGCGTCAGGTCCGCGCCCGGCAGCGCGCCGGCGCGGGCCAGCGGCTGGCTGGCGGCGTAAGCGCCCACCTCCACCGCGCCGCTGGGCGCCTGGGTCAGCGTCAATACCGGGCAGCCGCGGGCGGTCATCGCCGCGATGCCGTCGAGCAGAACCGGGTCGGCCGGCGCGTTGCCGCTGCCGTAAGCCAGCAGGACGGCGCCATCCAGCCCGCCGTCGCGCAAGACCTGCCCGGCGAGCGCGCTGCCGTGGCCGGGCGTCAGCATCAGCGCGGCCAGCTTCAGATTTTCTTCTATCCGCAGCGGATTCCACTCGCCGTCGGGCTTCAGCCACCGCTCCTTGCGCCAATGCGCGTGGATGGCGAACTCAGCCAGCGGCTCGGCGTTGGGGCTGTTGAAGCCGGCGAAACGCTCGACATCCAGCTTGCGGGCGCGGCTGCCGCGCAGCAGCAGCCGGTCGAAGGCGATCGCCACTTCGTTGAGGTCAGGCTGGCAGGCAGCTTCCAGCGCGTCGGCCAGATTGCTCCAGCCATCGGAGCGCGGATGGACCAACGGCAGCTGCGCGCCGGTCAGCACCACAGGCTTGGCCAGGCCGCGCAGCGCGAAGGCCAGCACGCCGGCGGTGTAGGCCATGGTGTCGGTGCCGTGGATGACGACGAAACCGTCGTAGTCGTGATAGCGGGAAACCAGCGCGTCCAGTATCTGGTTCCATTGGCGCGGCGTCAGCGCCGAGGAGTCGATCAGTTGTTCGAATTCGACGATATCGAACTCCAGGCCTGGACGGGCGAAACGCTGCAGCAGGCGCGGCAGTAGGCCCGGCACGGGGGCCAGGCCTTCAGGGGTGTGGTCCATGCCTATGGTACCACCGGTGTAGAGCACCAGGATTCGGCTCATTGCATACTCCATCGCACTTGGTCTGCGGACGATGGTAGCGCAAGCCTCAGCCGGCGTCACACGCCGGCGGAACAGACCGGATCAGCGCAGCGCGTCGGACACCGCCACGTCGACCGCGCGGCGCGCCTCGTCGATGTGATGGACGATGTCGCGCTGCAGCGAGCGCAGGTAGGGATCGTCCTCGCGATGGGTGGCGTCCTGCCGGGCCTTGTCCAGCAACATCCGGGCCTGATGGAAGCGGTCATCCGGCCGCCAGCGCGCGTCGGGCGGCATGCGGTCGTCGATGTCCTTGCCGTCGTCGATGGCGGCGTCGCGCATCTTGCGCAGCGCCTTGTTGATTTCATCGACGGCATGGCGCTCGTCGTCCATCACCCGCGGATAGTCCGGACGGGCCAGCAGATCGCGCGCCAGGCGCAGATCGCTCATCGCGTGCAGATAGTAGGGATGCGCTTCCGGATGCCACTGGTGCTGCTGCCAGGTCCACGCATCGCCGTCGCGCCAGCCGTCGGCCAGCGCCGGCGCGCTCAGGATCGCGTTGCCGGCGGCGGCCAGCGCCAGAATGGCCAGAATTCCGCGCAGTTTCATGATGGTCTCCTCGTATGATCGAAATCGGCCCGGCGCTCAGCGCAGGGCGTCGTTGACGGCTTGCTGCACGGCGCGGTGCGCGCCGTCGATGTGGCGCAGGATGCGGCGCTGCAGATCGCGCACCCAGGGGTCGTCTTCCTGGTGGCCGGCATCGCGGCGCGCGGCGTCCAGCAGCTCCATCGCGCGGTGGAAGCGGTCGGTCGGGCTCATGCGGGCATCCGGCTGCTCGTAGCGCCACGGATCCTTGCCGTCCTCGATGGCGGCGCGCTGCATCTCGCCCAGCGCCGCGTCGATTTCCGCCACCGCGCGTCGCTCGTCGTCGGCGATCTGCGGATAGTCCGGCCTCGCCAGGTAGGCGCGCGCCTGGCGCAAATCGCTCATCGCGTGCAGGTAGTACGGATGCTCGGCCGGCCGCCAGCTCCGGGGCGCCTCCACCTGGACCGTCATCACCGGCCGATACGCGGCCGGCGCGCGCGGCGGCGCCACCACGCAGGCGCTGAGCCCGCATGCCGCCAACAGCGGCGTCAACCTCATGACGCCGACAATCATCGTTTTCATCATTCGTCTCCTTGGATTCCGGGCTGGATCGGTTCAGCCGTCCAGCCTGCTGTATTCAGCCTCATGCAAAACCGATTACAGCTTGACGGCATCCCGTGACGAATTCAGCAAGGTTCAGGTTTCCGCGTGTAAGCGTTTGTAGCGCGGAATGGCCGACGGCATGGCCGCTTTGCATAGTCATGTCCCAAGCCGGCTGCCTGATTAACAAGCGTTAAGACTTTCTCCCTCTGGATATATACAGTCGGCAAAAAAGTAACAGACAGACTGTCTGTTTGTCATTTTTGTAGAGTTTAAATTCAAAAATTGACATGAGTTAAACAAATGGAAGTTTCATAATGCTAAAACGAACTTTGATTGCCAATGGCAAGTCAATTTGCATTCAAATTTGAAAATCCATTACACCAATAAGCGAACGACACCTGTATCGCGATACCGAACCGGGGCAATGGCGGAACCCCGGCTTCGTTGTAAGAAACCTGCCAGTTAGCCAAAACAAGCAAGGTGCACCATGTCCTTACATCGCAGTCACGATATCCAGGCATTGCAGGGCCAGACCCTGACGATACACATCAATGATCAACCGGTCGCCGCGGCAAGCGGCGAAACCGTGCTCAGCGTCCTCAACGCCGTCGGCCTGCGCCAGCTCAGCCGCAACGACAACCAGCAGATCGCCGGCTCCTATTGCGGGATGGGGGTCTGCCACTGCTGCCTGGTCAAGATAGACGGCCGCCACAAGCGCCGCGCCTGCCAGACCGTGGTCCGCCCCGGCATGAAGGTGGAAACCGCCAGCAACCGTCTGAATACGGAGGGTTTGCAATGAGCGCCAAACCCGTCATCGTAGGCGGCGGCCCGGCCGGCATGTCGGCCGCCATGGAGCTGGCGCGCCACGGCGTGGAGTGCGTGCTGCTGGACGAGGCCTCCCGCGTGGGCGGCGTGGTCTATCGCGGCCCGCTGCGGGAAGGCGTGGTGCTGGACTACCTGGGCGAGCGCTATCGCGAAAACATGCAGGCGCTGCACCGCGAATTCGAACAAGTCCGCGACCGCATCGACATCCGGCTGAACACCCGCGTCGTCGGCGGCGGAGAGGGCGAACTGTTCGCGCTGACGCCGGACGAGCGAGTCGAGGCCGTCCCCTTTTCCCAGCTGCTGCTGGCCGCCGGCTGCCATGAGCGCAGCGTGCCCTTCCCCGGCTGGACCCTGCCCGGCGTGATCATGCTGGGCGGCCTGCAGCTTCAGATCAAGAGCGGCGTGGTCAAGCCGCTGGGGCGCACCGTGCTGGTCGGCACCGGCCCGCTGTTGCCGCTGGTGGCGTGCCAGCTGCACCGCGCCGGCGTGGAAGTGGCCGGCGTTTACGAAGCCAGCGCCTTCGGCCGGCTGGCCAAGGAAACGATCGCCCTGCTCAACCAACCGCAGCTGTTCCTGGACGGCCTGAGCATGGTGGCCTACCTGAAGCGCCACGGCATCCCGCTGCACTACGGCTGGGGCGTGGTCGAGGCCCACGGCGACGCCGAGCTGGGCGAAGTGACCGTCGCGCCCTACGACGCGGAATGGCGCGCCGACCTGACGCGCAGCCGCCGCCTGCCGGCGCAGACGCTGGCCGTCGGCTACGGCTTCATCCCGCGCACCCAGCTGACCCAGCAGATGGGCCTGGAGCACCGCTACGCCGACGACGGCTACCTGAAGCCGGTCAACGACGAATGGCAGCGCAGCAGCCGCGGCAACATCCACCTGGCCGGCGACATCGGCGGCCTGCGCGGCGGCGAAGCGGCGATGATCAGCGGCCGCATCGCCGCGCTGTCCATGCTGCTGCAGCTGGGCAAGCTGGACGAGCAACAGGCGCTGCGCCAACGCCAGGCATGCCTGGACCAGATGGCGTCCATCCTGCGCTTCCGCAAGGGCATAGACAGCTTCACCCGCCGCGGCCGCGGCCAGTTGGCGCTGCCGGCGCGCGACACCGTGATCTGCCGCTGCGAGCACGCCACCCGCCAGGACATCGACACCGCGCTGGAACAGGGCGTCAACGACCTGATCAGCCTGAAGATGCGCACCCGGGTCAGCATGGGCGACTGCCAGGGCAAGATGTGCGTCGGCTATTGCAGCGACCGCCTGCGCGAGCACACCGGCAAGCGCGACGTGGGCTGGATACGCCCGCGCTTCCCGCTGGACCCGCTGCCGTTCTCGGCCTTCTCCGCCATCGACGCCCAACAGACTGAAGAGATTTGACATGAGCAAGCAATACGACATCGTGATCGCCGGCGGCGGCGTGATCGGCGCCTCCTGCGCCTACCAGCTGTCCAAGCGCCGCGATCTGAAAATCGCGCTGATCGACAGCAAGCGTCCCGGCAACGCGTCGCGCGCGTCGGCCGGCGGCCTGTGGGCGATAGGCGAGTCGGTGGGCCTGGGCTGCGGCGTGATCTTCTTCCGCATGACCTCGGCCAAGCGCAAGCGCGAGGCGGCCGGCGCGGCGGTGGCGGTGGACGCCAGCACGCCGCACATCCTGCCGCAGAGCTTCTTCGACTTCGCGCTGGCCTCCAACGCGCTGTACCCGGCCCTGCACCAGGAACTGATGGAAAACCACGGCATGGACTTCAAGTTCGAGCGCACCGGGCTCAAGTACATCATTTACGATGAAGAAGACCAGCTGTACGCCGAGCACATCGCCGCCCAGATTCCGCACCTGGCCAGCGAGGTGAGCTGGCTGGACCGCGCCCAGCTGCGCGAGAGCGAGCCCTATGTCAGCGGCGAGGCGCAAGGCGCGCTGGAATTCCTGTGCGACCATCAGGTCAGCCCGTTCCGCCTGACCGACGCCTACACCGAGGCGGCGCGGCAAAACGGCGTCGACGTGTTCTTCAACGTCAACGTCACCGGCGTCACCCGCCAGGGCAGCCGCGTGACCGGCGTGCGCACCGCCGAGGCCGGCGATTTCTCTTGCAATACGCTGATCAACGCCGGCGGCTCCTGGGCGGCCGAGCTGTCGCGCTGGGCCACCGGCCGCACCATCCCGGTCAAGCCGGTCAAGGGCCAGATCGTGCTGTCGGAGAAGATGCCCAAGCTCTTGCGCGGCTGCATCACCACCAGCGACTGCTACATCGCGCAGAAGGACAACGGCGAGATCCTGATCGGCAGCACCACCGAGGACAAGGGCTACGACACCGCCATCACCTATCCGGAAATCAACGGACTGGTGCAGGGCGCGATACGCTGCGTGCCGGAGCTCGCCAACGTCAACATCAAGCGTTGCTGGGCAGGCCTGCGCCCCGGCACGCCCGACGAGCTGCCTATCCTGGGGCCGGAAGACGGCGTCGAGGGGTATCTGAACGCCTGCGGCCACTTCCGCACCGGCATCCTCACCTCGGCCATCACCGGGGTGCTGCTGAACGGGCTGGTGCGCGGCGAGCCGCTGCCGCTGGACATCGCGCCCTTCCTGGCCGGCCGCTTCCCTAACCGCACCGAAAAAGAAATGGATTTCGCGCTGCACGCCTGATCAAGTTCCTCTCACTGAGCCGCCACGGCCTGATGGCCTGGCGGTTTTTTTTCGCGCATCGGCCCGACATCCGCCGATGAAACCGTTTTGTCATATTAATGACGTCGTTTTGTCATCAATCCCTCATACCATCGCATCAGTTTTTCGATAGATAGGCCACCGGCCGCAGAAGGGGAGCAATGATGAAGCACAAACTGGGTTACATCGCCGTCGCCGGCGCCTTGGGTCTGATCGCCAACGCGGCCAGCGCCGACAATCTCGCCGCCCTGGTCCAGGCCGCCAAGAAGGAAGGCGAGCTGAACACCATCGCCCTGCCCCACGACTGGTGCGGCTACGGCAATGTGATCGCCGGCTTCAAGGCCAAGTACGGCATCAAGGTCAACGAACTGAATCCGGACGCCGGTTCCGCCGACGAGCTGGAAGCCATCAAGGCCAACAAGAACAACAAGGGACCGCAGGCGCCGGACGTGATCGACGTCGGCCTGTCCTTCGGCCCGCAAGCCAAGGCCGCCGGCCTGCTGCAGCCGTACAAGGTGTCCACCTGGAAGAGCATTCCCGACAACGTCAAGGACAAGGACGGCTACTGGTACGGCGACTACTACGGCGTGCTCACTTTCCAGGTCAACCGCGACCTGGTCAGCAAGGCCCCGGCCGACTGGGCTGACCTCTTGAAGCCGGAATACAAGAACGCCGTGGCGCTGGCGGGCGACCCGCGCGCCGCCAACCAGGCCATCCAGGGCGTGTTCGCCGCCGGCCTGTCCCACGCCAAGGGCGACGTGAACAAAGCCGCCGACGCCGGCCTGAAATTCTTCTCGCAGCTGAACAAGAACGGCAACTTCGTGCCGGTGATCGGCAAGGCCGCCTCGCTGGCCCAGGGCACCACCCCCATCATCGTGCGCTGGGACTACAACGCGCTGGCCGACCGCGACACGCTGAAGGGCAACCCGAAAGTGGACGTGATCGTGCCGAAGAGCGGCGTGGTGGCCGGCGTCTACGCCCAGGCCATCAGCGCCTACGCGCCGCACCCGAACGCCGCCAAGCTGTGGATGGAATACCTGTTCTCCGACGAAGGCCAGGTGGCTTGGCTGAAGGGCTATTGCCACCCGATCCGCTTCAACGACCTGACCGCCAAGAAGAAGATTCCTTCCGAGCTGATCAGCAAGCTGCCGGACGCCGCCGCCTACAAGAAAGCGGTGTTCCCGACCATCGAGCAGCAAGAGGCCTACAAGGCCGGCATCACCAAGCAGTGGGACAGCGTGGTCGGCAGCAACGTGAAGTAAAACGCTGCGCCTAGCTTCATCTCCGGGCCGCCGCTGGCGGCCCGTTCACCTAGAGAAACACCGATGTCCGCATCCTCAGAATCCATGCCGACGCCCTCCTCCCGCACAGCCAGTCCGCCCAGCGCCGCCCGCGCGCCGCTGCTGTCGTGGCTGGGCGTCGCGCCCTTCCTGATCTTCGCGCTGCTGTTCCTGATCCTGCCCACCGGCATGCTGATGGTGGGCGCCTTCCAGGACGCGCAGGGCCATTTCACGCTGAACAATATCGTCCGCCTATTCGACGACAACATCCTCGGCGCCTACCAGATCAGCCTGCAGATCAGCGCTGCCTCTGCCATCCTGGGCACCTTGCTCGGCCTGCTGCTGGCGCTGGCGGCGATACGCGGCGGCCTGCCGGCCTGGATCCGCCCGACGCTGACCACCTTCTCCGGCGTCGCCTCCAACTTCGCCGGCATTCCGCTCGCCTTCGCCTTCCTGTCCACGCTGGGCCGGATGGGCCTGGTGACGATGCTGCTGCGCAAGTATCTGGACGTCGACCTGTACGCCGGCGGTTTCTCCATCCTCAGCTTCGCCGGCCTGACCCTGACCTATCTTTACTTCCAGGTGCCGCTGATGGTGCTGATCATCGCCCCCGCCGTGGAAGGCCTGAAGGACGAATGGCGCGAGGCCTGCGAGAGCCTGGGCGGTTCCGGCCTCGCCTACTGGCGCTACATCGCGCTGCCGGTGCTGTGGCCCAGCATGGTGGGCGCCGCGCTGCTCCTGTTCGCCAACGCCTTCGGCGCGGTGGCCACCGCCTACGCGCTGACCGGCAGCTCGCTCAACATCGTCACCATCCTGTTGTACGCGCAAATCCACGGCGACGTGCTGCACGACCAGAACCTGGGCTACGCGCTGGCGCTGGGCATGGTCCTGATCACCGGCAGCGCCAACGCCGGCTACATCTGGCTGCGCAAGCGCAGCCAAAGGGAGGCCGCATGAAACCCACCGCCACCTCGCGCCTGGGCGCCTGGCTCGCCATCCTGCTGGGCAGCGGCTACTTCCTGCTGCCGCTGATCGCCACCTTCGAGTTCAGCCTGAAGATGAGGCGCGAAGGCTACAGCTTGGAAGCCTATAAAGTCGTTCTGAGCGATCCCGGCTTCCAGGCCAGCTTCGGCTACTCCGCGCTGCTGGCGCTGCTGACCATTCTGGCCGGCATCCTGCTGGTGGTGCCCACCGCCTTCTGGATCCAGCTCAAGCTGCCCAGGCTGCGCCCGCTGATCGAGTTCATCACCCTGCTGCCGCTGGTGATCCCCGCCATCGTGCTGGTGTTCGGCTACCTGCGCCTCTACGGCAGCGGCGGCTGGCTGCCGTTCACCGGCAGCGAGCGCGGCACCGACCTCTTGCTGGTGTTCGGCTACGTGACGCTGGCCCTGCCCTATCTGTACCGCTCGGTGGACACCGGCCTGTCGGCGATAGATGTGCGCTCGCTGACCGAGGCGGCGCAAAGCCTGGGCAGCGGCTGGTTCGACATCCTCAGGCTGGTGATCTTCCCCAATCTGAAAACCGCCATCCTGTCCGGTGCCTTCCTGACCTTCGCCATCGTCATCGGCGAGTTCACGCTGGCCAGCCTGCTGGCCCGCCCGGCCTTCGGCCCCTACTTGCAGCTGATCGGCGCCAACCGCGCCTACGAACCGGCCGCGCTCGCCATCATCGCCTTCCTGGTCACCTGGGCGGCGATGGGGCTGATGCAGGTGGTCAGCCGCAACCGCGCCGCCTTCGGCGCCGACGAACATTGAATTGGAAACGGAAAGCATCATGGCATTTCTGCAAATCGACCATCTGAACAAACGCTTCGGCCAGCAGGCCGTGGTCCACGATTTCAACATGCAGGTGGAGGCCGGCGAGTTCGTCACCTTCCTCGGCCCGTCCGGCTGCGGCAAGACCACGGTGCTGCGCATGATCGCCGGCTTCGAGACGCCCAGCGGCGGCAGCATCCGCCTGGCCGGCGACGACATCACCCGCCAGTCGCCGCAAAAACGCGGCATCGGCATGGTGTTCCAGAGCTACGCGCTGTTTCCCAACATGAACGTGGCCGACAACATCGCCTTCGGCCTGAAGATGCAGAAGCGCTCCGCCGACGAGATCCGCCGCAAGGTGGGCGAGGTGATCGCGCTGGTGGAGTTGAACGGCCGCGAGAAGCACTTCCCGCACCAGCTGTCCGGCGGCCAGCGCCAGCGCGTGGCCCTGGCCCGGGCGCTGGTGGTGGAGCCGCGCGTGCTGCTCTTGGACGAGCCGCTGTCTGCGCTGGATGCCCGCATCCGCAAGAACCTGCGCGAGCAGATCCGCGACATCCAGCGCCGCCTGGGCCTGACCACCGTCTTCGTCACCCACGATCAGGAAGAGGCGCTGACCATGTCGGACCGCATCTTCGTGATGAACCAGGGCAAGGTGGAGCAGGAAGGCGCGGCCGAGACCATCTACACCCAGCCGGCCACCGAGTTCGTCGCCCGCTTCATGGGCAACTACAACCTGCTGTCGGCCGAGCAGAGCCATGCGCTGCTGGGGCTGGAAGTTCGCGGCCACCTGGCGGTGCGGCCGGAATCGATAGAACTGCTCGGCAACGATGACGCCGACGACAACCAGGCGCTGCCGGCGGTGATCCGCCAGCACCAGCTCCTGGGCAACATCATCCGCTACCAGGTGGACGCCGGCGGCGCGACGCTGCAAGTGGACCGGCTCAACCGCCACGCGGGCGACCTGCTGCCGGCCGGCGCGCCGGTGCGGCTGCGCTTCGACCGCGACAATCTGCGCGAGGTGCGCTGACCGTCAATCCGCCGGGGGCTGCGCGCCCTGCTGAAAGTAATGCATCTGCCGGCGCAGGCTGTCGGCGCGCATCGCCACCTCCTGCGCCGCCGCCGACAGCTCCTCGCTGGCGGCGGCATTGTCCTGCGACAGCTGGTTCAGCCGCTGCATCGCCTGGTTGATCCCGCCCACCCGCTGCGCCTGCGTCGTCGCCTCGCTGGAAATGCCCTTCACCAGCTCCAGCGTCTGGCGGCTGGATTCGACGATGTCGCTCAACTGCTGGCCGGCGTTTTCCGCCAGCTCGACGCTGTCTATCGCCACTTTGCCTATCTCCTTGGCCGCCGTCTGGCTGCGCATCGCCAGCTTGCGCACCTCGTCCGCCACCACCGCGAAGCCCCGGCCGTGCTCGCCCGCCCTCGCCGCCTCTATCGCCGCGTTCAGCGCCAGCAGATTAGTCTGGTAGGCGATGTCATCGATGATGTCGGTGCGCTTGGCGATCTGGCGCATCGCCGCGATCGTCTGCTGCACCACCCGGTTGCCTTCGGCCGCCTGCCCGCTGGCGGTGTCCGCCATGCAGCCGGCGTCGTTGGCGTCGCCGGCCATGTGGAACATGCAACGGGCGATGTCGTCTATCGCGCTGCTGCTCTCCTCCACGTCCGACGAAGTGCGCGCCGCGCCCTGGGACAAGCCTTGCGACGCCGAATTCAGCTCGGTGGAGGCGTTGGCCACCGCGTCGGCGTCCTCCTTCACCTGCAGGATCACGCCGGACAAGCGCTCTCCCATCTGGCGGATGTGGGCGGCCAGGCTGTGGTCGTCGCCATGCCGCAGCGGCAGGAAGAAATCCAGCCGGCCGGCGGACAGCTCGCGCATGCCGCGCGCCACTTCGTCTGGCTCCGCGCCCAGCGTGCGTATGATGTTGCGGCCCACCAGCACGGCCAGGCCGATAGGCAGCAACAGCAGCAGCAGACCCAGCAGCACCAGGTAGCCGTACACCCGCGCGCTATGCGCCTGCGCGTCCAGCTGCCGGCGGATTTGCTGCAGCAACTGGCTCTGCAGCTGGTACAGCTCCGCTATCCTGAACCCGGCGGTGCGGAACCAGTCGTCCGGCGTCTCGCTCTGCATCGCGCCGGCGCCGCGCGCCAGCACAGAATCCCTCATGGACTCGAACTGCCGGCTGCGGTCCATCGCCGCCTTCAGCGCGGCCTGGTCGCCGCCGTACTGCCGGTACTGCGAGCGGCACAGCTCCTCCTGCGACACCATGCCGCTGACCAGCCGGAAATTGGTGATGCTGAAGCTGCCGACGGTCAGCACGCCGGTCACCAGGCCGCGGCTGCGGCTGGTGAACTCCTTCTGGCAGTTCACCGCCGACCATTGCAGCAACAGCGCCTGCGCTTCGGGCGTCTGGGCATTGAACAGCGTGATGATGCCCGACAACTGCTCGATCATGTCCGAATAGCGGTTGAACTCCGGAGTGGGAGAGATATGGCGGGCGTTGATGTCGCGCCGCAGCTGGTCCAGCTGATCCTGCGCCGGCACGCTATGGGCGAGATAGGCGCGCAAGCCGTCGGACTGGTCGTCCTGCGGCTGGGCGCGCAGCCGCTTCAGCACCTCGTCCGCCGCCGCGCGCGCCTGCACCAGCTCCGGGGGCAGCGCCTGGTGGCGGCTCAGGTAGCCGTACCCCAACCCGCGCTCTATCTGCAACTGCTGGATCAGCTCGCCGACCATCTCGATATTGGCGCTGAGCACCTGGTCGCGGTCCAGCTCCTGCAGCAGCTGACGCTGGTGCCAGGCGTAGCCTACTGCCACGCAGGACAGCGCCAGCACCAGCGGCGCGATCAGCAGCACCAGTTTGTGGGCAACCGTGAAACGAACCCGCATATCCGTCATCCACCCCGAGCCGGAACACTTCCCACTATAGGAGAGGCTGGCAGCTAAGCGTAAATACCAGGGTACGGCGTTCAGCCGAGCGTCTTCAGATCCTCCGGCGCATCGATGTCGATCAGTACGCCCGGATCGTCCAGCTCCAGCCTCAGCGCCGCGCTCCAGTCCAGGACGTTCCGCGCGCCGGCATCGCCCCGCAAGTCGAGCAATCCAGGCAGGCAATCCGCCGGCAATCCGCGCGGATGGCCTGGCTGGCCCTGGTAGCACGGCAACACCAGCCGGCCGTGCGCCAGCGCCGCGGCCACCTGGCTGACGGTATGCGGCCGCACCGCCGGCATGTCGGCGAGACCCAGCACCAAGCCCCGGCATCCGGGCAGGCCCAGCGCCCAGGCGGCGGCGCAGGCCAGAGAATGCCCGATGCCGCCGCGGTTGAGCCTGCAGGCCAGCGGCTGCAGGCCCAAGCGGCCGCACAGCTCCAGTCCGAAGGCGTCGTCTTCCGGCAGCACCAGCGCCAACGGCTCTAGCCGGCCGATAAACGCCCCGGCGCTGGCCTCCAGCAGGGTGCGGCCGTCCAGCAGCCGCGCCTGCCGCTTGTCGGCGCCGAATCGGCTCCCCTGGCCCGCCGCCAGCAGCGCGCCCGCCATCATGCCCGGCAGCTCCCTTCCTCGCCATGAACCCCCTCCCGGTGACAAGCGCTGCGGCTGGCGATCAGATCGGCGGCGATGGAGACCGCGATCTCGGCCGGGGTCCGGGAGCCGATAGGCAGCCCCACGGGTCCGTGCAGCCTGTCCAGTTGCGCCGGCGTCAGGCCGAAGTGCTCGGCCAGCCTCGCCTTTCGTTTCATCGTAGTCGTGGCGGAACCCAGCGCGCCGACATAATGGCAAGGCAGCCTGAGCGCCTCCATCAGCGCTAGGTCGTCCAGCTTGGGGTCGTGCGTCACCGCCACCACCGCGGTGCGCTCGTCGCAGCCGAAAGCCAGCACCAGGTCGTCCGGCATCTGGGCCGACAGCGCGACGCCGTCCGGCTCCCAGCCCGCCGCGTACTCCTCGCGCGGCTCGCACACCGTCACCGCGTAGTCCAGCGTCAGCGCGATCTGCGCCAGGTAACGGCCCAGTTCGGCGCCGCCTATGATCAACAAGCGCCAGAGCGGGCCGTGTAGCGCGGAAAAACCCGCCTCATCCTCGGCGAAGGCGGCCGGCGGCCCGCTCTCCAGCAGATGGGCGGCGCCGTCCCGGTAGTCGACCCGCCGCCACAGGCAGCGGCGTTGCCGCACCGCGGCCAGCAGAGCCTCCAGCTGCGCCGGATCCGGCATCGTTTCCACCGCCACCCGGAGGCTGTTGCCGCAGGGTAGCCGGTAACGCTGCCTCTCCTCGACGCTGACGCCGAAGCTGCGCACCCGGGCCGAGGGCGCCGCGCCGAACACGCCGCCTTCGGCGATTTCCCGCCGCAGATCGTCCTCGACGCAGCCGCCGGACACCGAGCCGCAGATCACGCCGTCGTCGCGTATCGCCGCCAGCGCGCCCGGCGGCCTGGGACTGGCGCCGTAGGTGCCCAGCACCGTCAGCAGCGCGACGCGGCGGCCCTGGCGCAGCCAGTCCAGCGCCTGCGCCAGCACGGTCTCGTCGTTGCCGCGCATCGCCGCACTCATTTCGGACAGTAAGCGCCGGTGTCGGCCCAACGCCGCACCGCGACGTGGAAGTCGCGCTGCGACAGCGGCGGCAGCGTGCGCCGCCCGCCCGGCTGCCAGGCCCATTGCACCAAAGGGTCCGTCGTCATGTGGGCGACCAGCTCCGGCACGCCGCGGCCGCCGTTTTGCTTCTTGTTCACCAGACTGCGGCACAGCTGGCCGGCGCTCAGCCCTTCCCAGCCCATGCTCAGCGGCGCCAGACGCCAGCTGGGCGCGCCCGGCACCGCGCCGTCGGCCGAGTTGGCCGTCTGGTGGCACGCCAGGCACATCAGCGAGGGATGGCCCATGTTCGCCGGCCCGCGCTTGATCATCTGCTGATGCGGATGGCGGTCGTCGCCTTGGCGGGGAAAGTCGGTGACGGTGTGGCAATTCAGGCAGCGCGGCGATTGCAGCACCCGGGCCACCTCGCCGAAAGCCTGCCGCGACGCGGCCGGATCGTCCGCCGCCCAGGCGGCCGGCAGCCAGGCGGCCAGCGCCCAGCACAGGACAGTCGAGATGTTCATGTCGGCCTCCCTCATACCGCCTGGTAACCGTGCCGGCTCAGCGGCAGCTCTCGCAGCCGCTTGCCGGAAGCCGCGTGGATGGCGTTGGCCAGCGCCGGCGCCACCACCGGCACCGCCGGCTCGCCGGTGCCGCCCGGCGCCTCTTCGCTGGCGACGATGGAAACGTCCACCTTGGGCGCCTGGAACATCCTGACGATGGGGTAGCCGTCGAAATTCTTCTGCTCCACCTCGCCGTCCTTGAAGGTGATCTCGCCGAACAGCGCCGCCGACAGGCCGAACAGGATGCCGCCCTCCATCTGCGCCGCCACCTGGTCGGGGTTGACCACCACGCCGCAATCGATCGCGCACCAGACATGCTCGACTTTCAGCTCCTTGCCCTTGAGCGACACCTCCACCACCTGGGCGACATGGGAGCCGAAGGAGCTGTGCACCGCCGCGCCCAGGCCGTGGCCCTTGGGCAGCTTGCGGCCCCAGCCGGCCATCCGCGCCGCCTCGCGCAGCACGCCCTGCTCGCGCGGCGCCTTGCCCAGCAGCGCCAGCCGGTAGGCGACCGGGTCCTGGCGCGCCAGCCGCGCCAATTCGTCGATATAGCTTTCCTTGGTGAAGGCGCTGTGGGAATGGCCGACCGAGCGCCACCACAATACCGGCAGCGGCGTCTGCGCCGTGTGCAGGTCCAGCGCCACCGCCGGCAGCGCGTAGGGCATGTCGTCGGTGCCCTCCACCGACACCGCGTCGATGCCGTTCTTGATCATCATCGGCGCGAACGGCGTGCCGGCGATGATGGACTGGCCGACGCCGGTCTGCAGCCAGGCGGCCGGTTTGCCATCCGCGGCTATGCCGCCGCGCACGCGGTCCAGCCACATCGGCCGGTAGTAGGCGCCGGCCAAATCGTCGTCGCGGGTCCACATCAGCCGGATCGGCGCGCCCTGGCCGTGACGCTTGGCCACTTCCATCGCCTCCTTCAGCCAGTCGGCCCCCGCCGGCACCGCGCGCCGGCCGAAGCCGCCGCCCAGCAAGGTGGTGTGCAGCGAGACCTGCTCCGGCTTCAGCCCGGCCATTGCGGCGGCCATGCCGGCGTCCAGCGTCTGCGACTGGGTGCCGCTCCAGATCTGGCAGCTGCCGGGCTTCAGCCAGACCACGCAGTTGAGCGGCTCCATCGGCGAGTGGGACAGGTACGGCACCTCGTACCAGGCTTCCAGCTTCTTGGCCGCGCCGGCCAGCGCGGCCTCGGCGTCGCCCTCGCTGCGATAGGTTTGCCCGGGCGTGGCCGCGCGCGCGCGATAGTCGGCGCGCAGCTTGGCAGAATCCAACCCGGCATTCGGCCCATGATCCCAGTCCACGGTCAACAGATCGCGCGCCTTCTTGGCCGGCCAGAAACCGTCAGCCAGCACGGCGACGCCGTTGCTGATCGCGAACACGTCCCTGACGCCGGGCACCGCCCTGGCCGCGTCGGCGTTGAAGCCCTTGGGTTTGCCGCCATAGCTGGGGCAGCGCTTGACCAGCGCCGTCAGCATGCCGGGCAAGCGGACATCCATCGCGAACTGCGCGCGGCCGTCCAGCTTCTCGTCGCCGTCCACCCGGTGCACGCGGGTGCCCAGCAGCTTCCAGCGGTGGCGCGGCTTCAGCTCCACCGTGTCAGGCACCGGCAACTTGCCGGCGGCCTCGGTCAGCTCGCCGTAACCCAGGCTGGCGCCGTTGGCGTTGTTGAACACTCGGCTGTTTTCGGCGCGGCATTGCGAGGCCGGCACCCGCCAGCGTTGCGCGGCGGCCGCGATCAGCATGTCGCGCGCGGCGGCGCCTATCTTGCGGTACTGGTCGTAGCTGGACAGCGTGCTGGTGCTGCCGCCGGTGATCTGGATATGGAAGGCGGTATGGACATAGACCGGAGCCGCCGGCGCCGACACCACCTTGATCCGGTTCCAGTCGCACTCCAGCTCCTCGGCGATCAGCATCGCCAGCGAGGTGTAGATGCCCTGCCCCATTTCCGACTTGTTGCTGACGATGGTGACGCCGCCGTCCTTCTCGATGCGGACGAAGGCGTTGGGGGCGGGGATGGCGCTCTTGGCCTCGGCCGCCTCGGCCTTGCCCCCCCTCTCGTTCAGGACAAAGCCCAGGCACAGCGCCCCGCCGACCGCGCCGCTCATCTTCAGGAAACCGCGGCGGGAAACTCCGGTGGTCGTCATCGCGGCCTCCTACAACAGTTTGGCGGCGGCGTGGATGGCCGCGCGGATGCGGGGATAGGTGCCGCAGCGGCATAGGTTGCCGCTCATCGCCAGGTCGATGTCCTGATCGGAGGGATGAGGATTCGCGCTGAGCAAGGCGGTGGCGGCCAGCAGCTGGCCGCTCTGGCAAAAGCCGCACTGCACCACGTCCAGCTCGTGCCAGGCCTGCTTGACCGCCTGCGCCACCTTGTCGGCGTTGCCTTCCACCGTGGTGATGCTGTCGTCCGCCGCCAGTGAGGAAATCGGCGTCACGCAGGAACGTATCGGCAGGCCGTTCTTCAGCACCGTACAGGCGCCGCACAGCGCCGCGCCGCAGCCGAACTTGGTGCCGGTCAGGCCCAGCTCGTCGCGCAATGCCCACAGCAGGGGCGTGTCGGGGGAGGAGCCGAGCTCCACCGCCTTGCCGTTGATGGAAACCTTCATGCCTTGCCTCCCGAGCCGAGAAACAGAAGACGACGACCATGGAATGGCCGCCGTCCGGATGCGTGTCGGCGCCCAGGCGCCGCTGCAATCACTATAGGTGCTATCGGTCCAGACTCAAGCCGGCGGGCCGCTCAGCCTCCGCGCTGCAGGCAGCGCTGGTAGCGGCCGTCGACGCGGCGCGCGAACCACTCGGTGGTCAGCTTGTGGGTGAACTTGGGGCTGACCAGCACGATCTGCGGGATGATCTCCCGCGGGGCCTTGGGACCGGCCAACGCGAACACCTTCTGATACAGCGGGCTCTGGCCGAAGCCGGACAGCTTCTCCAGCCGCAGGTCGCGCATCATGTCGGCGTCGCTGATGCCCAGCCGGCCGGCGATGGATTGCAGCGCGCGCTGGGTGTCGCTGGTTTCGCCGGACAGCACGCGGTTCATCTTGTCGCTGTACAGCATGATGTCGCCGTCCAGCGCCAGCTTGCGGCCGGACAGCCGGGACACCGCCAGCTGGAAGGCGGCGTTGCGGCTGGCGTAGCGGCCGGCGTTGTAGTCGGCGAAGCGGTAGACCATCTCGTGATACGGCGCCGGGTACTGCAGCAGGATGGCGGTGCCGAAGTAGACGCTGCCGCGGCGGCCGAACACTTCGTCGCGCAGGCTGGAATAATTGTACGGGTACGGCCAGGCGCGGATGTGGGTCTCGGCGAAAGCGACGCTGACCTGCATCGGCCCGCCGTCGCGGATAGGGTTCTTGTGTTCGAAGATGGTCTGGCCGAACGGCAGCTCGCGAACCATGTCTTCGTACAAGGCGTTCATCTCGCGCTTGGTGCGCAGGGCGTCGACGCGCTGCTTGAAAGTGCGGCCGTCGGGGGATTTCTTGCCCATCGCCGCATCGACGACGAACTGCGGGATCAGGTACTTCTGCCGGCGCTGCTCGATCTCGCCCCAGACGATCTTGGACAGATTCGGCACCACCGGGTCCGGGCTGAAGCCGGACTCCTGCTCCGCCACCGCCAGCACCGCGCAGAAGAACTGCGGCGTGTACGGAATCTTCAGGTGGCTGAACGCGCCCATCACGTCGTTGCTCCAGCCCTTGCGGTCCGGAATGCCTGGCGGCAGCAGGCGGTCCAGCAAGGCGCGGCCCTGGCTTTCGGAGATCGCCGTCGGCGGCTGCACCGGCCGCGCGACCGGACGCGACGGCAGCGCGGCGGCCGGCGCAGAAGCCGGCTGGGAGGATGCAAACACGTCGACTGCCGGCGCGGAGGCCGGCATATCCGGCGCGACGATGGGCGCAGGCGCGGAGGCGGGATGGGGGGGCGTGGCGCAGGCGGCCAGCAGCAGGCAGCCTGCCAGCAGGGTCAGACGGGCGTTCAAGGTGTTCTCGCAGACTGGCAAAAACGGCAGTGTAGCCCAGCGCGGGCCCATTTGGCATGCCCGCCGTCAGCGCAGATCGAAACGGGCCATGCTGCCGTCGGCGCGCATCGCGGCGATGGCGCCATCCAGCCGGGCGATCAGCGCGTCGTCCACTTGCCGGTTGCAGGCGAAGGACACGTCCAGCGTATCCATCACCCAGGCCACCCTGGGCGGCGGCATTTCCAGACGCCGGGCCAGCGACGCGACGCCGACATCCAGCATCGCCCACAGATCCAGCCGGCCCAGCCTCAGCTTCTCCAGGCCGCTCAGGTAATCGGCGCTTTCCTCCACCGCCACGCCCCGCTCTTTCAGGCGCGCCGCCGCCATGGTGCCGCGCATCGCCCCCACCCGCAGCCCCCCCGCCTGCTCCAGGCTGCGCAGCTGGCGGCCATCGTCCCCCCTGGCCAGCAAGACCAGGCGCATCTGCAGCAGCGGGGCGCTCCATTTGAAATTCGCCGCCTGCTCCGGCAGATGCGCCACCGGCAGGCAGGCATCGCGCTGCCGCTCCACCAGCAGCCGCGCGCGGGCCTGTGGATAGGCTTCGAAACGCAATTCCACGCCGGCCCGGCGCCCCACCTCTTTCATCAGGTCGATGCCAACGCCGCGCATGGACGCTCCATCGGGCGCCTGCTCGATGATGCCGGGGATTTGCGTCAGCAGCATGCGCAAGGCTTCAGCCCGGGCATCCGCCGCCAGCAAGGCGCCGGACAGGATCGCCGCCACTCGCCACTTCGCCATGGCTACTCCAGACCGTCCGTACTGTCTGAACCATAGCAAAACGGGGAGCCGCCGCTCCCCGTCTTCTCATGCCGCCATCAGCGGAAGCTGGCCACCATGATGCAGCCTATCAACAGCGGCGCCAGCGCCATGCAGAAGCCGCGCATGCATTGCATCGCCCGCGGCGAGCGGCCGGACGACAGCTCGGCCCTGACCACCGGCCAGGCTTTCCAGCCTACGAACAGCGCCAGCAGCAGCTCGCCCGCCGGCATCAGCAGCTTGGAGGTGACGAAGTCCAGCAGATCGAAGAAGTTCATGCCGAACAGTTGGTAATCGCCCCATACGCCCAGCGACAGCGAGGCAGGGATGCCCAGCAGGAAGGTGCCGGCGGCCATCAGGATGGCGGCGGTGCGGCGCGACAGGCGCAGCTCGTCGATGGCGAAGCTGGTCACCACCTCCAGCAGCGACACCGACGAAGTCAGCGCCGCCAGCAGCAGCAGGCAGAAGAACATCACCGCGAACAGCTGCCCCAGCGGCAGGTGGGCGAACACCGCCGGCATGGTGATGAAGGTGAGGCCGGGGCCCGCGGACGGGTCGAAGCCGAAAGCGAATACCGCCGGCAGCACCATCAGGCCGGCCAGGAAGCAAGTGGCCACCGTCAGCAGGATCACCCACAGCGCCGAGCCCAGCAGCTTGGATTCGCGGCCGACGTAGGAGCCGTAGGTGATCATGATGCCCAGGCCCAGCGACAGCGAGAAGAAGGCCAGGCCCAGCGCGTCCACCAGCATGCTGGCGCTCACCTTGGAGAAGTCCGGCGCGACGAAATAGCTGACGCCCTCCAGCGCGCCCGGCAGCGTCAGTCCGCGCGCGATCAGCACCAGCATCAGCGCGAACAGCGCCGGCATCAGGAACTTGGACAGCGCCTCGATGCCCTTCTGCACGCCGCCGACCACCACGGCCAGCGTCAGCAGCGCGAAGCCGCCGTGATAGAGCAGCGGCTGCACCGGGTCGCTGATGAAGCCGCCGAAAATGGCGCCGAGCGCCTTGGGATCGGACGTCATGATGCCGCCCTGCAGCGACTTGACGATGTAGGCGATGGTCCAGCCGCCCACCACGCTGTAGAACGACAGGATCAGAAAACACACCAGCACGCCCATGTAGCCGATGAGCGGCCAGAAGCCGCCGGCCAGCTTGCGGAACGCGCCGACGGCGCCGGCGCTGGTGGCGCGTCCCAACGCCATTTCAGCCAGCATCAGCACCAGGCCCAGCGTCAGGCAGATGCCGAGGTAAATGAACAAAAACGCGCCGCCGCCGTTGGTGGCGGCCACGTAGGGAAACTTCCAGATGGCGCCCAGCCCGATGGCCGAGCCGGCTGCCGCGAGAATGAAACCGAGGCGCGAGCCCCATTGAGATCTAGCCATGTCCTGTAAATCTTTGTCGTGTAATGGTTTTGTCTTTGCCGCGGCGGGCGTCCGGGCACGCGAAAGCGCCCCGTCGAAACGGAGCGGGTCTGACGTGCACGGGAAACGCGCGGTGCCGCGGCGTCGCCGAACGCCCGCGCCGGCCGATGCGGCGTGGCGCGGAGTCGAGATGTCCGTCGCGCGCGTCGCGGCCGCTAGAGCGGACCGCGGCCGCCTGCGCGGCGGAACCGGGAGAGGAAGCCGTCTGTTGGACGGTTGCTACGGGCGCCTCGGGGTGGTGAAGCCTGCCAGTCCTCGCGATGCATCTTGCAGATGCGTTTCAGAATGTAACACGATTGCGGGTGGTATCTAACTGACATCAGTGTAAATCGACATTTACATGATGCCGGCAAGCCGGAATCAACACTCGATGCGCCGCCTGTCTCCGGATGGGATCGACGGCCGCCGGGCACATGCGGCGCCATCCGGCGCGACGCGCCGGGCAGTCGCCCCTTCTTTTCCTCTTCCGGTCCTGCCGCGGGCTGCTACCGGCTGCCTGCCGGCGCCCCGCGCGAAATCAGGCAAACGGCGCGCCGCCACCCACCCATCGCAGCCATCTTCACACTTTATTCATCATTGAAAAACAAACACATCACTCTTATTGCAAATGCAACATAAGCGCTACTCATTATCACTAGAATCATCTGCGCAACAAAACAATGTCATTAAAACTGCAAAGGTTATGAAAATGAAGAAACTTGTTTTGACCGCCTGCCTGCTGGGCGCTTCCTTCGCGGCGCTGGCCGACGCCAAATCCGACTGCCGCGCCGCCGCCGGCAGCTACCTGACCGGCACCGTGGTCAGCGGACCGACCTTCGCCTCCGGCCAGATGCTGAACGGCGTCGAGCTGTCGCACACCCACGTGCGCCTGCGCGCCGACCAGGACGGCCGCACCTATGATGTGGCGATGGACAATGTGTACGCCTACGGCTACGACTACGCCGGCGAAGACGTGCCCTCCCCGCTGAACACCATCCAACGGGGCGACCGCCTGCAATTGTGCGGCCAGTTATACACCAGCGGCGTCGGCATCCACTGGGTGCACCCCAACTGCGGCGCGCAGCCGACCAGCCGCCAACCGAACGGCTGGGTGAAGAAGATCTACAGCGACGGCACCGTCAGTGACAACTACGAAGCCAACACCGAATACTGCCAACTGTGGCAATAGGCCAGCTTCCGGCTGGGAAAAAACGCGCCTGCGGGCGCGTTTTCCTTTGCGGTGACAAACCGTCCACGAGCTGGCGGCGGCCAGGCGCTGCGCGCCCCCGCGCGCCGGCACGCACCGGATGTGCTCGATATCCAGATGGAAGCCGCCGCGCCCGAGAAATACACAAATATCATTTGAAATTAACGAGTTAATCTTCATCAAGCTACGTGAAAACCACGAGAACAATGAATAAACTAAGTAGAAGAACGTAGTGTGCCGCGACGCCTCACCCAGGTGCCCAAGCCGCGTCATTACCTTCGGCAGCCAAGGGAGGCGGACAGATGGTCACATTGCAGGCGTTCCAGCCATTGATAGACACGGTGCAGGGCAGCCTGCTGCTGGCCTCGCCGGACGATGGCCACATCTACTGCGCCAACCAGCTGGCCTGCATCCTGCTCGCCAGCCCCCACAGCGAACTGCTCAAGTCCTCGGTCTACGATTTTCTGCCGGACAAGAACGAGGCCTACACCATCTGCCGCGAACTGGCAGGCAACAATATGATCTACAACCGCGGCATGCAGCTGAGCACCAGCACCGGACGCATCTTCGACGTCCAGCTGTCGGCGCGGCGCATCAGCCTGGACCAGGTGCCCTTGCTGGTAGTGAGTTTCTCCGACCGCACCGAGACCAAGGTGCTGGGCCAGTTGCTGGATTTCGAACGCCAGCTGGTGGAACGCTCGCTGAGTATCGTCAAGACGCTGAAGGAAGAAGGCCGGCAGAACGACGACGAGGACAAGCTGACCGGCGTGGTGGGCATGCACAGGCTGATGTCCAGCGCCCACTCCGAAACCAGCCGCGCCAAGCGCTACGGCGGCAGCCTGTCCGGCCTGGCGCTGGAGCTGGTCAACGTACCCGAGATGGTGCCGCGCGAGGACGACGGCTCCGCCTATGGCCACCTGATCCGCCTGGCCGGCAGCCTGTGCCTGCAGAGCAGCCGCGACAGCGACCTGGTGGCGCGGCGCAGCGCCAACACCTTCGTCATCCTGCTGCCCCATACCGCGATCGGCGGCGCCAACGAAATGGGGCGGCGCCTGATCAAGTCGCTGCGCCAGCTCACCTTTCTCTACCAGGGGACGGAACACCAGGCGGCGGCCTGCGTCGGCATCAGCGCGCTGCGGCCGGAGGAATCCAGCCCCACTCCTATGCTGGAGCGGCTGGAAGAGGCGCTGAAGAAGGCGCGCGACGGCGGCGCCAACTACATCATCCAGCTGCCCTGAGGCGGGGGGGCATCTCCGCACGCCCCGGATCCATGCGCCAAGCCGGCGGCGCGGCTCAGGCCAATTTGTCCAGCAGCTTCTGGTGAATGCCGCCGAAGCCGCCGTTGCTCATCACCAGCACATGGTCGCCCGGTTTGGCCTCGGCGGCGATGGCGCCCAGCAGCGCGTCGAAATCGCTGAAGGTCTGCGCCTTCGCCCCCATGACTTGCAGCGCCTCGCCCGGATTCCAGTTCAGCCCCGCGGCCGAGCAGAACACCTTGTCGGCCAGCGCCAGCGAACCCGGCAGCGCGTCCTTCATCGTGCCCAGCTTCATGGTGTTGGAGCGCGGCTCCAGCACGGCCAGAATGCGAGCGTCGCCCACTTTGCGGCGCAGGCCTTCCAGCGTGGTGGCGATGGCGGTGGGGTGGTGGGCGAAATCATCGTAGACGGTGACGCCGCCCGCCACGCCCTTCACTTCCATCCGGCGCTTGACGTTGGCGAAACGGGACAAGGCGTCTATCGCGTCCTTGACCGCGACGCCGGCATGGCGCGCGGCGGCGATGGCGGCGATCGCGTTCAGCCGGTTGTGCTCACCCATCAGCGCCCAGCGCACCGTGCCTTGCTGCTCGCCGTTCAGCAGCACGTCGAAGCCGCCGTCCTCGTGCAGCGCGCCCAGCTGCCAGCCGGCGTCCACGCCGAAGCGCTCCGCCGGCGTCCAGCAGCCGCGCGCCAGCACGCGGTCCAGATTGGCCTCGCGGCCGTTGCTGACGATGCGGCCGTTGCCCGGAATGGTGCGCACCAGGTGGTGGAACTGGGTTTCAATCGCCGCCAGGTCGGCGAAGATGTCGGCGTGGTCGAATTCCAGGTTGTTCAGGATCGCGGTGCGCGGGCGGTAATGGACGAACTTGGAACGCTTGTCGAAGAAGGCGGTGTCGTACTCGTCGGCCTCGATCACGAAGAAGGGGCTGACGCTCGCCGGATCCAGCGCCGGCGCGCCCGGCAGCCGCGCCGACACACCGAAGTTCTCCGGAATGCCGCCGATCAGAAAGCCGGGCGCCAGGCCGGCGTCCTCCAGTATCCACGCCAGCATCGAGCTGGTGGTGGTCTTGCCGTGGGTGCCGGCCACCGCCAGCACCCATTTGTCGCGCAGCACGTTCTCGGCCAGCCACTGCGGGCCGGAAATATAAGGCAGGCCGCGGTTGAGGATTTCCTCCATCAGCGGCTTGCCGCGCGTCACCACATTGCCGATCACATACACGTCCGGGTTCAGGTCCACCTGCTCCGCGCCGAAGCCCTGGGTCAGTTCTATGCCCATCGCCTCCAGCTGGGTGCTCATCGGCGGATAGACATTGGCGTCGCAACCGGTCACCTTGTGGCCGGCCTGTTTGGCGATGGCGGCGATGCCGCCCATGAAGGTACCGCAGATACCCAGGATGTGGATGTGCATATCGTTCAACGCAGCTAAAGACAACGAAACCGCAAGGATACCGGAAAGCCGCCCGGGCCGACACCAGGCCCCTGGCGCCCGGGCAGCGGCCGGATGCCGTCCACCCTTGAGCCAGAACAAGGCCGCGGGGACGGCACGGTCGTTAAACTGTTCTCGCGCAAACAATCCATGCCATCGAATGATCGTAGAACTGACCCTGGTGCTGTCGCTGCTGCAGCAGATGTGCGTTTATCTGGTGATCGCCTACCTGCTGTCCAAGACGCCGCTGTTCATCCCGCTGACCCAGATCACGCTGCAATTGCCCCACAAGCTGGTCTGTTATCTGGTGTTTTCGATGTTTTGCATCATGGGCACCTATTTCGGCCTGCACATCCAGGACTCCATCGCCAATACCCGCGCCATCGGCGCGGTGCTGGGCGGCATGCTGGGCGGCCCCTGGGTGGGGCTGGCGGTGGGCTTCACCGGCGGCCTGCACCGCTATTCGCTGGGCGGGCTCACCGCCGGCGCCTGCATGGTGTCGACGATGATGGAGGGCCTGCTGGGCGGCCTGGTGCATCTCTACCTGGTGCGCCGCGGCCTGCGCGCGCGGCTGTTCGACCCGCTGGTGGTGGCGGCGGTGGCCTGCGTCGCCGAGATCGGCCAGATGCTGATCCTGCTGGCGCTGGTGCGCCCGTCCGAGGCGGCCGAACGCCTGGTGGCCAGCATCGCGCTGCCGATGATGGCGGCCAACACGCTGGGGGCGGCGATGTTCATGCGCATTCTGCTGGACCGCCGGGTGCTGGCGGAAAAATACTCCACCGCCTTCTCCGGCAAGGCGCTGCAGATCGCTGCCCGCGCCGAAGGGGTGCTGCGCCAGGGCTTCGACCCGGAAAACAGCATGACCGTGGCGCGCATCCTGTACGAGGAGCTGGGCGTCGGCGCGGTGGCCATCACCGACCGCGAGCGGCTGCTGGCCTTCATCGGCATAGGCGCGGATCATCACCTGCCCGGCACGGCCATCACCTCGCCGCACACCCACCGCGCGATCGAGCGCAACGAGGTGGTGTACGCCGACGGCAACGAAACGCCCTACCGCTGCTCGATCAGCCCCCAGTGCCGGCTGGCGTCCTCGCTGGTGATCCCGCTGCGCGGCGAGGACGAACGGGTGATCGGCACCATCAAGCTGTACGAGCCGCGCAACAAGCTGTTCTCCCGCATCAACCTGACGCTGGGCGAAGGCATCGCCCGCCTGCTGTCCGCCCAGATCCTGCAGGGCCAGTACGATAAACAAAAGCAGCTGCTGGCGCAGACCGAGATCAAACTGCTGCACGCCCAAGTGAACCCGCACTTCCTGTTCAACGCTCTGAACACGCTGTCGGCGGTGATACGGCGCAACCCGGAACATGCCCGCCGGCTGGTGCAGTACCTGTCCACCTTCTTCCGCAAGAACCTGAAACGCTCCGGCGAAGCGGCGACGCTGGAGGACGAGATCGAACACGTCAGCGCCTACCTGCGCATCGAGGAAGCGCGCTTCGCCGGGAGGCTGGACGTGGAGATCTCGCTGGACGAGGCGGCCCGCCGGGCGCGGCTGCCGGCGTTCTCGCTGCAGCCCATCGTCGAGAATGCCATCAAGCACGGCACCTCCCAACTACTGGAAGCCGGCCGCATCCGCATCGCCGCGCGCTGCGCCGACGGCAGGCTTTGCGTGACGGTGGAAGACAACGCCGGCCTGTACGCGCCGGCCGGCCCCGGCGACGGCTTAGGCATGTCGCTGGTGGACCGGCGCATCCGCGCCCGGCACGGACCGGCTTACGGCGTGTCGGTGGAGTGCGAGCCGGAGGCCTATACCCGCGTCACGCTCAGCGTGCCCTGCCCCGAGCCTGGAGAAATCCCATGCTGAAAACCCTGCTGGTCGACGACGAGCCGCTGGCACGCGACGAATTGCGCGAGCTGCTGGCCGCGCATGGCGATTTCGACATCGTCGGCGAATGCGGCAACGCGATCGAAGCCATCGCCTTCATCCACCGCCAGCAGCCGGACGTGGTGTTCCTGGATATCCGCATGCCGCGGATCAGCGGCCTGGAAATGCTGGCGATGCTGGACCCGGACAAAATGCCGCGCGTGGTGTTCGTCACCGCCTTCGACGACTTCGCGATCCAGGCCTTCGAAGAACACGCTTTCGATTACCTGCTCAAGCCGGTGGACCCGCAACGGCTGGCCAAGACGCTGGTCCGGCTCAGGCGGGAGGCCGCGCCGCAGCCGCTGGACATCCTGCGCCGTCTGTCGCCGCTGGAACTGGTGCCCTGCCACGGCGTCAACCGCATCGTGCTGCTGCCCCTCGCCGAGGTGGAGTACGTGTCTTCGCGCGTCAGCGGCGTGTTCGTGCAGGCCGGGGACGGGCGCGAACACTTCACCGAGCTGACGCTGCGCACCTTCGAGGAGCGCAGCGCGCTGTTCCGCTGCCACCGCCAGCATCTGGTCAACCTGCGCGCGATCCACGAGATCCGCCTGGGCGAGAACGGCGTGGCCGACATCGTCACCCATGCCGGCCGCTCGCTGCCGGTCAGCCGGCGCTTCCTCAAGCCGCTGAAGGAGGCGCTGGGCATTCCCGGCTGACGCCCCCTCCCCCCCTGTGCTACACCCAAATCAGCAAGCGCCGCTCCATACAAGGCGCGATACGAGACGGATGGATGCGAGGGGATGGCCATGATCGCGCCGGAAACGCTTTGCCTGCCGCTGGCCCTGTGCGCGGCGCAGGCCCTTGCCTGCAACGGCACCGCCACGCCGGAAACCGCGCCTCGGGTGGATGCTCCCGACCTGCGCGGCATCGCGGTATACCTGCCGCGGGTGCTGGAAAACAGCGAGTCCGGCCCCTTCGCCGACCTGCTGCAAACCATCGCCCGCCACTACCCGGCCGGCAGGATCAGCTTCGAGATCAAGCCGGTCAAGCGCGTCTACCTGGACACGGACGACCGCGGGGCCGACTTCCGCTTCCCCATCATGAAAGTGCGCGACAACGCCGACGGCGCCACGCCCTACCAGTTCTCCCACGAGATGATGGGCAAGGTCACCTTCGTGCTTTATTCCCATCAGGCCAAGCCGTTGCGCAAGATCGACATCCTGCGCACCGCCAACCTCGCGCGGTATGCGGTGGAGGCGCCGCCGGTCAACTGGGGCTTCCCCAGCAAGAGCGTGGTCAACCTGGAGCTGTCGCTGAAGCAGCTGAATCTGGGGCGGGTCGACGCCGTGCTGTGGGCGCAGGAGGAAGCCGACTACCTGGTGCGCAAGAACAAGCTCAGCCACATCCATCGCGAGCATTTCGACGACTTCCCCGACGTGCTGTTCATGTCCTGCAACCGCCGGGGCGACTTCGTCAATCAGGCGCTCAGCCGCGCCATCAGGGCCGCCCGCGCCAGCGGCGAGCTGCAGAAGGCCTACGCCAGAGTGCACCAGCCCTATCAGGACTGGCAGCCGTAGCGGCCCGCCGCCGCTCGCCCCCGCCACGCCGCCGCTCGCGACGCCAGGCTGCCGCTCGCCGACTTCGGGCGCCGGCGCACGTCCTTTACGGCGTAAGGTGAAGCCACGATTTCACCGGAGCCACCATCATGGATCACGCATTGACTTTTGTGATCGGCAGCCTGTGCATTCTTGCGATCTGCTACCGCCTGTACGGGGTATTCTTCACGCGCAAGGTGCTGGGCGTCGACGACAGCGCCGTCACCCCCTCTCACGAACTGAAGGACGGCAAGGACTACGTGCCCACCAGCAAGTGGGTGGCCTTCGGCGGCCACTTCGCCGCCATCGCCGCCGCCGGCCCGCTGGTGGGCCCGGTGCTGGCCGCCCAGTACGGCTATCTGCCCAGCATGGTCTGGCTGCTGATCGGCTGTGTGATCGGCGGCGCGGTGCACGACACCGTGGTGCTGTTCGCGTCGATGAAGCACCATGGCAAGTCGCTGTCCGAAGTGGCCAAGGCCGAACTCGGCCCGGTGGCCGGCTGGTGCACCGGGCTGGCCATGCTGTTCATCATCACCATCACCATGGCTGGTCTGTCCATGGTGGTGGTGCACGCGCTGGAGCGCAACCCGTGGGGCGCTTTCGCCGTGTTCATGACCATCCCCATCGCCATAGCCGTCGGCCTGTGGGAGCGCGTCACCGGAAGCATGAAGAATGCCAGCTATGTGGGCATCGCCGCCATCATGGCCTGCGTGTTCGCCGGCCCTTACATCCAGCACACCGCGCTGGGCGAATGGCTGTCGCTGAAGGCATCCACCGTGTCGTTGCTGCTGCCTATCTACGCCTTCTTCGCCACCGCGCTGCCGGTCTGGATGCTGCTGACCCCGCGCGCCTGCCTGTCCAGCTTCATGAAGATAGGCGTGTTCGGCCTGTTGGTGGCCGGCGTGGTGTTCATCAACCCGCAGATCCAGTTCCCGGCGGTGACGCAGTTCATCCATGGCGGCGGCCCGGTGCTGTCCGGCCCGGTATGGCCGTTCATCTCCATCACCATCGCCTGCGGCGCCATTTCCGGCTTCCACGCCTTCATCGGCTCCGGCACCACGCCCAAGCAGATCGACAAGTGGAGCGACATCCTGCCGGTGGGCTTCGGCGCCATGCTGGCCGAATGCGTAGTCGGCGTGATGGCCTTGATCGCCGCCACCGCCTTGCATCCGGCTGATTACTTCGCCATCAACTCCGCCCCGGCCGTGTTCCACACCCTGGGCATGGACGTGGTGAATCTGCCCAAGCTGTCCGAGGAGATCGGCCTCGATCTGTACGGCCGCACCGGCGGCGCGGTGACGCTGGCGGTGGGCATGGCGGACATCTTCACCCGCATCCCGTGGTTCAGCAATCTGGCGTCCTATTTCTTCCAATTCATGGTGATGTTCGAAGCCGTGTTCATCCTCACCGCCATCGATTCCGGCACCCGCGTCGCCCGTTACCTGATCCAGGACTTCGTCGGCGATCTGTGGGCGCCGCTGAAGCGCACCGACTGGATGCCCGGCGCCATCGGCGCTTCCGTCGTGGCCTGCGTGATGTGGGGATACCTGCTGAACTCCGGCGACATCAACTCGGTATGGGCGCTGTTCGGCGTGTCCAACCAGCTGATGGCCTCCATCGGCCTGATCATCGGCGCCACCATCATCCTGCGGCTGTCGCACAAGCGCAGCTACATGCTGACCTGCCTGGTGCCGCTGGCCTACCTGTACGTCACCGTCAACTACGCCGGCTACTGGATGGTTAAGAACGTGTACCTGAACCCGGCCGCCAAGGGCTACAACCTGTTCAACGCCGGCATCTCCATCGTGATGCTGGCCCTGGGGCTGGCGATCCTGGTCTCCGCCGTCCGCCGCTGGAAGGCGCTGTTGGGCCGTCCGGCGCCTCAAGCCGCCCTGGAGCCCGCCGCCGCCAAAGCCTGACCTCCCTCTTGTCCAACAAAAAAGCCCATCGCAAACGCGATGGGCTTTTTGATTGCCGACCCAACAGAATCAGAAGTGGAAGAACACCAGCGTCAGCAGCGCGAAGCACGGCAGCAGCACGGCGCCGGACCACAGCATGTAGCCGAAGAAGCCCGGCATCCTGACGTGGCGGTGCTCGGCGATGGCCTTGACCATGAAGTTGGGCGCGTTGCCGATATAGGTCATCGCCCCCATGAACACGGCGCCCATCGAGATGGCCAGCAAGGTGCTGGCGAACGGGCCCATCAGTTCGGCGGCGTCGCCGGACGCCAGGTTGAAGAACACCAGATAGGTCGGCGCGTTGTCCAGGAAGCTGGACAGGATGCCGGTCATCCAGAAGTACATGCCGTCCAGCGGCTTGCCATCGGGGCCGGACACGGCCTGCACCAGGCCGGCCAGCGCGCCGTGGTCGCCGGCGCGCAGGATGGCGATCACCGGCGCGATGGTGATGAAGATGCCGGCGAACAGCTTGCCCACTTCCAGAATGGGCAGCCAGTTGAACTCGTTGCCGGCGCGCACCTGCTTGGGCGTGATCCACAGCGAGGCGAAAGCCAGCAGCAGCAGGATCCCGTCGCGCAGCAGGTTCTGCAGCTCCAGGTGGACGCCGGGCAGCGCGAAGGCGATGCCGGGCTTCCACAGGCCGGACATCAGCACCGCGCCCACCACGCCGGCCAGCAGCCAGAAATTGCGCTTGCCGTGCAGCTTCAGCGGCTTGTCGTGGCTGGTGTCCACCGGTTTGAGCGTGCCTTCCTTCGCCTCCTTGGCGAACATGTGGCGGTCCAGGAAGTAGAAAATGGCCAGCAGCAGCGCCGACAGCAACAGCACCGGGGCCAGCATGTGCTGGAAGGTCCAGCCGAAGGTCACGCCCTTCAGAAAGCCGAGGAACAGCGGCGGATCGCCCAGCGGCGTCAGGCCGCCGCCGACATTGGCCACCAGGAAGATGAAGAACACCACCACGTGCACATTGCGCTTGCGGCCCTCGTTGGCGCGCAGCAGCGGCCGGATCAGCAGCATCGCCGCGCCGGTGGTGCCCATGACCGACGCCAGCGCGGTGCCGATGGCCAGGATGACAGTGTTCAGCCGGGGCGACGCGTGCAGCGAGCCCCACACCAGGATGCCGCCCGACACCGTGTACAGCGCGAACAGCAGCACGATGAAGGGGATGTATTCGGTGAACAGCGCGTGCAGCACCAGCGCGCCGGCGTGGCCCAGCCCGAAGGCCGCGGCGAAAGGCAGCAGGAACAGCGCGGTCCAGACCGCGGTGATCTTGCCGAAATGGTGGTGCCAGATGCCGGGAGCCAGCATCGGAAACAGCGCGATGGACAGCAGGATGCCGGCGAACGGCACGCCCCAGGCCAGGCCGAGCGTGGCGCCGTCCAGATCGGCGGCGCGGGCGAACGCGGGGAGCAGCAAGCCTCCCGCCAGTGCAATCAGTTTTTTATTCATCAGTCCTTCCCGAACGAGCAGATGCCCGTGATGCCAAAACGCAGCCGCGGCTGCCGGAACATTCCCGGTTGGTAGGGCCCGAGCAGGCCCTTTTATTGAAAAGCGGACCGGCTTCCGGGTGCCGGTCCGCCTGGGCGGCCCCTCCCGCCCGCGGCCAGCCGCGTCGCGCGCGGCCGGCGAATTCGGCGGAATATCCGAAAGCCTCCGGACATTCCGCCGGCAGCGCCTAGAATGGCTTACAAAACCCAGTTTTACGGCTGAGGCAAGGCGCGCCGACGCAGACGGCACAAGCCGTACGGCAAGCCGGCGCCACGCAGCATCAGGGGTTTTGTTAGCCGCTCTTAGCGGCTGCCTTTCTGGATGAACTCGATCTTGTAGCCGTCCGGGTCCTCGATGAAGGCGATCACGGTGGTGCCGTGCTTCATCGGGCCGGCCTCGCGCGTCACCTTGCCGCCCTTGGCGCGCGCCATGTCACAGGCGGCGTAGGCGTCGTCCACCTCGATGGCGATGTGGCCATAGCCGCTGCCCAGATCGTAGGATTCGGTGTCCCAGTTGTGGGTCAGCTCCAGCACGGTGTGCTCGGCCTCGTCGCCGTAGCCGACGAAGGCCAGCGTGAAACGGCCTTCCGGAAAGTCGTTGCGGCGCAGCAGCTTCATGCCCAGCACTTCCTGGTAGAAGGCGATCGAGCGATCCAGGTTGCCGACGCGCAGCATGGTGTGAAGCATTCTCATGGCGTTTTCCTTTTAAAGATCAATCCAAGACAAACAAGCCGCCGCCGTGCTGGCGCAGCCAGCGGCGGGCATCCCGCCAGCCGGGGCAGAGACGCTCGGTCTCGGCCCAGAACGCCGGCGAGTGATTCATGTGCTCAAGATGGGCCAGCTCGTGGGCGGCCACGTAATCGACCACCGCCAACGGCGCCTGCGCCAGCCGCCAGTTCAGGCGGATGCGGCCGTCGGCGCTGCAGCTGCCCCAGCGGGTGCGCGCCGAAGACAGCTGCAGCCCGCTCGGTTTGCGGCGGCAATGCGCCGCCAAAAGGGAAAGGCGGCCGGGAAACAGCATCGCCGCCTCGCGTTTCAGAAATGTGGCCAGCGCGGCTTTCAGCGCGGCGGCGTCGCCGTCGGCCACGCCCGCCACCAGCAGTTCCCCGCCCTCGCGGCGCACCGTCTTGCGCGCGCCGCCGATCAGCCTCAAGGCCAGCGGCTCGCCCAACAGCGCCAGCCGGCTCAGCTCCTCGCCGGCCTCCAGGTGGCTGCGCTGGCGCAGCACGTGGCCGACTATCCAGTCGTAGCGCTGCTGCAGGACCTGGTGCAGACGTTGTTGACTGACTCCCGGCGCGGCGATCAGTTCCACCACGCCGTCGCGGATCTTGATGCCTATGCTCTGGCGCGCGCGGCGCGTCAGCAGCACCGGCACCTCGCCGTCAGGCAGAGGCAGTCGATGCCAGACGCTGGCGTTTTTCATCGGGATGGGCAAAGGGGCCGACGCCGCCGATTTCGCGCTGGCGGGCTTCGATCCAGGCTTCGGCCTGGGCCATCATCGCCTCGGGACCGGCCTCGTTGTCGGGGTGGATGGCGGGGCCGACCACCACGGTGATCTCGCCCGGGTATTTCAGGAAGGCGTTGCGCGGCCAGAATTCGCCGGCGTTGTGCGCCACCGGCACCATGGGCATGTCGAACTGCTTGGCCATGCGCGCGGCGCCCAGCTTGTACTTGCCGCCCACGCCCGGCTTGGTGCGGGTGCCCTCCGGGAACACGGTGATCCAGAAGCCGTGGCGCTTGCGCTCCAGGCCCTGGTCCAGCAGGCGCTGGTTGGCGCGCGCGCGGTCGGAGCGGTTGATGATGATGGGGTTCATCAGCACCAGGCCCCAGCCGAACAACGGGATCCAGGTCAGTTCGCGCTTGGCCACATACACCTGCCACGGGAAGATCTTCTGCAGCGCCAACGTTTCCCAGCCGGACTGGTGCTTGGACGCGATCACCGACGGCGCCGACGGGATGTTCTCCGCGCCGATCACCTTGTATTTCAGCCCGATCACATGCTCAAGCATCCACAGCAGGCTCATCGCCCAAGTCACCCCGAACACGTGGCGGCTGCGGCGCGGCAGCGGCGCCGCCAGCATCAGCAGCAGGAAGAACACCGGTGTGATGACGATGAGCACCACCCAGTACAACAGATTGCGTATCCACAAGCCGATCATGCTTTCAGTCTCTGCCTCAATGATGGTTGATCAGATGCTCGGCGGCATCGTACAAGTCGTTGAACACCAGCGTGCTCTCCGGCAGGCCGCCCTTGGCCAGCGTCTTGGCGCCCTTGCCGGTCTTCACCAGAATGGGCTGGCCGCCGACGGCGGCGATCGCCTCCAGGTCGCGCAGACTGTCGCCTATCATCGGCAGGCCTTCCAGCTTGACGTTGAAGCGTTCGGCGATCTCCAGCACCATGCCGGGCAGCGGCTTGCGGCACTCGCAGCCGTGATCCGCGCTGTGCGGACAGAACACCACCGCGTCGATGCGGCCGCCGGCCTGGCCGACCAGGCGGTGCATCTTCTCGTGCATCGCGTTCAGCGCATGCATGTCGAACAGGCCGCGGGCGATGCCGGACTGGTTGGTCGCCACCACCACGCGCCAGCCGGACTGGGTCAGATTGGCGATCGCCTCCAGGCTGTGCTCCAAGGGCACCCACTCGATGGTGTTCTTCACGAAATCGTCGCGATCCTCGTTGATCACGCCGTCGCGGTCGAGAATGACTAGCTTCACGCTCTCTCCAATGAGTAGGGCGGAAGCCCCGCCGGGGCGTTCCGCCGTTTGTATTCCCGTCGACTGCGAGCTTGGCGGAACGCCCGGCACAGCCGGGCCTCCGCCCTGCCCTCACTCCGCCAGCAGCGAAATGTCGGCCACGCGGTTGAACAGCGCGGCCAGGCTGGCCAGCAGCGCGATGCGGTTGGCGCGCACCCTGGCGTCCTCGGCCATCACCATCACCCCGTCGAAGAACGCGTCCACCGGCGCTTTCAGGCTGGCCAGCTGCGACAAGGCGCCTGAGAAGTCGTGGGCGGCGAACTTGACCTCCACCGCCGGCGCCAGATCCCGCACCGCGGCATACAGCGCCTGCTCGGCGGCCTCCTGCAGCAGCGCGGCGTCCACCGCGCCGATTTCGCCTTCGGCCTTCTTCAGGATGTTGTTGACGCGCTTGTTGGCGGCGGCCAGCGCGGCGGCTTCCGGCAGCGACTTGAACGCGGCCACGGCGGCCAGCACCGCGCGCACTTCGTTCAGGCGGCTGGGCGAGAGCGCCAGCACGGCGTCGATCTCGTCGCCCTTGTAGTCGGCGGCGAGGAAGTTCTTCAGGCGGTCCATCATGAAGCCGAACACTTCGTCGGCGACGTTGGCGGACAGCTTGCCGGCCGGGAAGGCCTCGGCGACGATGGCCAGCAGCGGCTTCAGGTCCAGGTCGGCTTCCAGCGCCATGCGCACCACGCCCAGCGCGGCGCGGCGCAGCGCGAAGGGATCCTTGTCGCCGGTCGGGATCAGGCCGATGCCCCAGATGCCGACGATGGCCTCCAGCTTGTCGGCCAGCGCCACCGCGGTGGCGATCTTGCCTTCCGGCAGGGTGTCGCCGGCGAAGCGCGGATGGTAATGCCCTTCCACCGCGGCGGCCACTTCGGCGTGCTCGCCGTCGTGCTGGGCGTAGTACATGCCCATGATGCCCTGCAGTTCCGGGAATTCGCCGACCATGTCGGTCACCAGGTCGGCCTTGGCCAGATAGGCGGCGCGGGCGGCCAGCGCGGCGTCGGCGCCCAGCTGATGGGCGATGGCGCCGGCGATGCTCTGCAGGCGCTCGACGCGCTCCAGCTGCGTGCCGATCTTGTTGTGGTACACCACGTTGGCCAGGCGCGGCAGGCGGCTGTCCAGGCGGTGCTTCTTGTCCTGCTCGAAGAAGAACTTGGCGTCGGACAGGCGGGCGCGCAGCACGCGCTCGTTGCCGCCGACGATGAAGGACGGATCGGCGGTCTCGACATTGGACACCAGCAGGAAGCGGTTCATCAGCTTGCCGTTCCGGTCCAGCAGCGGGAAGTACTTCTGGTTCTGCTGCATGGTCAGGATCAGGCACTCCTGCGGCACCTGCAGGAACTCGGCCTCGAAGCCGGCCTCCAGCACCACCGGCCATTCCACCAGCGCGGTCACTTCGTCGAACAGCTCGTCCGGCGCGGCGATGGTGGCGCCGAGCTTGGCGGCGGCCTCGGCCAGCTTGTGGCGGATCAGCTCGCGGCGGGCGTCGAAGCTGGCGATCACCTTGCCCTGCTCATGCATAACGCGGGCGTAGGCGTCGGCATTGGCGACGACGACCTCGCCCTGCGACAGGAAGCGGTGGCCGCGGGTGGCGTTGCCGCTGTTCAGGCCCAGCACCTCGCCAGCGATGACCTTGTCGCCGTGCAACATGATCAGGCCGTGCACCGGGCGCACGAACTGCACGTCGGAATCGCCCCAGCGCATCAGCTTGGGCACCGGCAGCTTCTTCAGCGCCAGCGACACCACCTCGGCCAGCTGCGCGGACAGCGCCTCGCCCGGCTTGGTGCTGGAATAGGCGTACACGTCCTGCTTGCCGTTGTTGACGATGGACAGTTCTGACACTTCCACGCCGCAGGAGCGGGCGAAGCCGGCCAGGGCCGGCGTCGGCTGCCCGTCCTTCATGCCGGCGGCCGCGGCCGGACCCTGGCGGGTGATGTGCTGGTCCGGCTGCACGGCGAGCACGCCGGGCAGCTGCACCGCCAGGCGGCGCGGCGACGCGTAGGTCACCGCCGCGGCGTCGGCGGCGACGAACTGCATCTTTTTCAGTTCTTCGGTGATGGTCTGGGCGAAACTGGCGGCCAGACGCGGCAGGGCCTTGGGCGGCAGCTCCTCGGTCAGGAGTTCGATCAGCAGGGTCGCGTTCATTCTCTAACGTTTCAATTATCGGGATGCGGCTCCGGCCGCCTCGCAAATCACCTTCATCATGGCGTGGGCGACCGAATCCTCGCTCACCGGCTGCCACTTCCAGGCATAGCGCGGCACCGGGAACATGGTGGAAAACAGGTGCTTGTTGTTCTTGTCGAAATACTCGGAACCGACAAACACGTACTGGTACTGCTTGCAATCGGCGTAGCCGGTGGTGCGGCGGATATGGAAGCTCAGCCGGTACGACTTCTCGTAGCGCGGCTTGGCGAAGCGCTCCTGGTTGATGAAATGCACCAGCCCGTCCTTGCCCAGCCACAGCGAGTTGCCGTCTATCGCCAGTTGCATCTGGCCGCCGTCCTGGTATACCACCCAGTCGGCGGCCGGCTGCGCCCAGGCCGGCAAAGCGAACAACAGCCAGAATGCGGCTTTGATTCTCATATCCATCCCCTGTCAGGCGCGGCGGCTAAACCGCCGCCCCTAACAGCATAGACTGCCGGGCTGCTCAGTCCTTGCGGCACATCGGGAAGCCCAGCGCCTCGCGGGCGTCGTAGTACGCCTGCGCCACGCCGCGCGACAGATTGCGGATGCGGCCGATGTAGGCGGCGCGCTCGGTCACCGAGATGGAGCCGCGGGCGTCCAGCAGGTTGAAGGTATGGCCCGCCTTCAGGATCATTTCGTAGGCCGGCAGCGGCAGGCTGGCTTCCAGCAGCTTCTTGGCCTCGGCTTCGTAGTCGTTGAACTGGCGGAACAGCAGCTCGACATTGCTGTGCTCGAACGCGTACTTCGACTGTTCCACCTCGTTCTGGTAGAACACGTTGCCGTAGGTGACCGGCTGGCCGTCCGGCAGGTGGGTCCAGATCAGGTCGTAGACGTTTTCCACGCCCTGCAGGTACATCGCCAGGCGCTCCAGGCCGTAGGTGATCTCGCCCAGCACCGGCTTGCAGTCCAGGCCGCCCACTTGCTGGAAGTAGGTGAACTGGGTCACCTCCATGCCGTTCAGCCACACTTCCCAGCCCAGGCCCCAGGCGCCCAGCGTCGGGTTTTCCCAGTTGTCTTCCACGAAGCGGATGTCCTGCACCGTCGGATCCAGGCCCAGTTCCTGCAGCGAACCCAGGTACAGCTCCTGGATGTTGGACGGCGACGGCTTCAACACCACCTGGAACTGGTGGTGCTGGAACAGGCGGTTCGGATTCTCGCCGTAGCGGCCATCCTTGGGACGGCGGCTGGGCTGGACGTAGGCAGCGTTCCAGGGCTCAGGACCCAGCGCGCGCAGGAAGGTGGCGGTATGGGAGGTGCCGGCGCCCACTTCGGTGTCGTACGGTTGCAGCAGCGCGCAGCCCTGGCGGTTCCAGTAGTGCTGGAGCGTGAGGATGATTTCCTGGAAGGTAAGCATAAAGGTGGTGTTGGAAAATTGAAGAAACAAGGGTCGATTCTACCGCCTGACGCCGCTCACGCAAAGCCGCCTTCCCGCTCCGCCAATCGCCGGGCCAGCCGCCGCCCTTTTCTCAGGCAATCCGGCAGGGATGCGCCATCCAGCCAGTTGACGCACAGATGCAAGCCCCGTCCGCCCCACTGCTCGGCCGCGCCGCGCAGCCGGCGCTGCAGCGGCGTGCCCTGCGGCAAGGCCTGCGGCCAACGCGTCAGGTGCTGCGCCAGCGGCCTGCCGCGCATGCCGAACAGGCGTTCCAGCTCCTGGTTGAGCCCCGCCAGCAGCGCGTCGTCGTCCTGTTCCAGCCATTCCGGATGCTTGCGGCCGCCGATGAAGCTGGTCACCAGCCGGGTGCCGTCGGGACAAACGTGCGGATAGATGTTGCTGACCGTCAGATGGCCCAACGTCAACGCGCCCTCCCCGCTCGGATGCAGCGCGCCGTAGCCTGGCAGCGGCTTCTCCATCGCCTCCCCGTCCAGCAGCGTGGACACCACGGCCAGCGGCGCGTACGGAATGCGCCGGCAGACGTCGGCCATTTCCGGCGCCAGCGGATGCAGCAGCTCGGCGGCGGCGGCGGCCGGCACGGCCAACACCACCCGATCGGCCCACTCCCAACCCTCGCGGGTACGCAGCCGCCAGCCGTCGCCGTCGCGGCGCAGCGCGGTCACCGGCGCGCCCAGCTTGATGTCCAGATCCCGCGCCAGCCGCTGCGGCAATTGCTGCAGCCCGCCTGGCAAGGTGCACATCCGGGCGCGCCCGGCCCTTTCGCGCCACAGTCCCTTCCACAATGGCAGCGGCCGCGCCGCCGCCCGCGCCAGCCTGGGCAGCGTCTCGTCCAGCGCCAGTTCCTCCGGATCCCCGGCGAACACGCCGCAGGCCAGCGGGTCCAGCAGCTTGTCCAGCACTTCCTGCCCGAAACGGCGGCGGCAGAAAGCCGCAAGGGAGGACTCGGCCTCGGCCGGATCGCCCGGCCGCAACAGTCCGCGCAACAGCTGCCATTTGGCCCGCCAGCTAAGCAGGCCGCCCGCCATCAGTTGCCAGGGGCCGGCAGGCAACGGCCGGTAGCGCCCACGCTGCAGCACATGCCGCAAATCGCTCCCTTGCTCAGGCCACAGCGGCGACAAGCCGAGCTCCGCCAGCCATTGCCCCAGTTCCTCGTCCAGCAGCAGCGTATTGGGCCCCTGCTCGCACAGCGCCTCCCCCGCCAAGGTGCTCACCTTGCCGCCGACGCGTTCCGCCGCTTCGAACACCCGCACCGGCATGCCGTGCCGTTGCAGCCACCAGGCGCAGGACAGCCCTGAAACGCCGGCGCCGATTACCGCGATCATGATCGTCTCCCGAAAAATCGATTCCATCACGATTATCCTTGCCCATGGCCACCCCTCATTGACTGCGGTCAACCGCGCCCGGCATCACCGCGGGGCGAAGACCCGCGCCCGAAGAGCTATACCGATAGCAATCCGTCCCACTCGAAGGCATGCCGATGCGACACGCCCTCAGCATGAAAGCCAGGCTCTGGCTATTGGCCCTGATCAACCTCACCGTCCTGCTCATGCTTTCCATCGCCTGCCTGGGTCAGCTGCGCGGCATGGCGGACGATACCCGGCGGGAACTGGAGCAGGTCAATCGCGGCAGCCGCATCAATCACGCGATGCAATTGGCCAATCTGCATTTCAAGGTGCAAGTGCAGGACTGGAAAGACGTGCTGCTGCGCGGCAACAATCCGGCCGACTATCAGCGTTACCTCGCCGCCTTCGAGGCCGAAAGCGCCATCGTCGAGCAGACGCTGACCCAGGCGTCAGGCGCCTTGCGCGATGGCGGCGAATCCAGCGCGGCGATAGACGCGGTGCGGGACGAGCACCGCCGGCTCAATGCCCGCTACCGCGCGGCGCTGGCAAGCTTCCGCCAGGACGATCCTCTGGCCGGACAGGCGGTGGACAAGCTGGTGCGCGGCATGGACCGCGACATGACCGACCGGCTGCTGCGGCAAAGCGCAGGCGTGCAGGAAGGATTCGAGCGCACGCTGGCCGAGCAGATCGCCGAGGCGGACAAGGGCTACCGCCATACCCGCGACCTGTTCGCCGCCATCTCCGCCGTCAGCCTGCTGGCGCTGGCCGGCGCCATCGCCCAGATCGGGCGGGGATTGTTCCGCCAGGTCGGCGGCGAGCCGGCGATGGTGGCCGAGGTCGCCCACCGGGTGGCCAGCGGCGACCTGACCGTGAAACTCGAGCCGCGCGGCGGCGACGATCGCAGCGTGCTGGCGGCGATGCAGCACATGGTGAGCCGGCTGACCGGCGTGATCGAGCAGCTGCGGCTGGACGCCGAACAGCTGAACGCCACTTCGTCCGAGGTTTCCGCCTCGGCGCAGTCGCTGAGCCAGAGCGCGTCGCAGCAGGCCGCCAGCCTGGAGGAGACCAGCGCCTCGGTGGAACAGATCGCCGCCACGGTGTCGCAGAACTCGGAAAGCGCCCATCTGACCGACACCATGGCCAGCCAGGCGGCGCTGCTGGCCAACTGTGGCGGCGAGGCCGTGTCGCGCACGGTGGCGGCGATACGCGACATTTCCAGCCGGATAGACGTGATAGACGACATCGCCTACCAGACCAATCTGCTGGCCTTGAACGCCGCCATCGAGGCCGCCCAGGCCGGCAGCCACGGCCGGGGCTTCACCGTGGTGGCCGCCCAGGTGCGCAAGCTGGCCGAGCGCAGCCAGGACGCGGCGCGGGAAATCTGCGCGCTGGCCGGCGGCAGCGTGGACATGGCGGAGCAGGCGGGCACGGCGCTGGGCGAGATGCTGCCGGCGATCCGCAAGACCGCCGAGCTGGTTCAGGAAATCGCGCTGGCCTCGCAGGAACAGAGCGAGGGCCTGCAGCAGATCAATACCGCCGTCTGCCATCTGTCGCTGGCCACCCAGCTGAGCGCCTCCACCTCGGAGCAGCTGTCCGCCGCTTCCGACCAGTTGAACGCGCAGGCCGACCAGCTGCGGCGGATGATCGCTTACTTCAGGACACGCGCCGCGCCGGCATGAAAAAAGCGGCCCGTTACGGGGCCGCTTCGCATGCTGACGGACGCGGGACTCAGCGCCAGTCCAGGATCACCTTGCCGCTCTGGCCGGACAGCATCGCGGCGAAGCCCTGCTCGAACTCGTCCACCTTGAAGTGGTGGGTGATGATAGGACTGATGTCCAGGCCGGACTGGATCAGGGCCACCATCTTGTACCAGGTCTCGAACATCTCGCGGCCGTAAATGCCCTTGATTTCCAGGCCCTTGAAGATCACCTGGTTCCAGTCGATGGCGGTATTGGACGGCGGAATGCCCAGCAGCGCCACCTTGCCGCCGTGGTTCATCGTTTCCAGCATCTGGCGGAAAGCCTGCGGATTGCCGGACATTTCCAGGCCCACGTCGAAGCCCTCGCTCATGTGCAGCTCCTGCATCACCGCCTTCAGGTCCTCGCGGGCGACGTTGACGGCACGGGTGGCGCCCATCTTCTTCGCCAGCTCCAGCCGGTAGTCGTTGACGTCGGTGATGACGACATGGCGCGCGCCGACATGCTTGGCGATGGCCACCGCCATGATGCCGATCGGGCCGGCGCCTGTGATCAGCACGTCCTCGCCCACCAGGTTGAACGACAGCGCGGTGTGCACGGCATTGCCGAACGGGTCGAAGATGGAGGCCAGGTCGTCGGAGATGTCGTCCGGGATCGGGAAGGCATTGAAGGCCGGAATCACCAGGTATTCGGCGAACGCGCCTTCGCGGTTGACGCCGACGCCGGTGGTGTTGCGGCACAGGTGGCGGCGGCCGGCGCGGCAGTTGCGGCAATAGCCGCAGGTGATGTGGCCTTCGCCGGACACGCGCTGGCCGATCTTGAAGCCCTGCACTTCCGAACCCATGCCGGCGACGACGCCGACGTACTCGTGCCCGACGTGCATCGGCACCGGGATGGTCTTCTGCGACCACTCGTCCCAGTTCCAGATATGGATGTCGGTGCCGCAGATCGCGGTCTTGACGATCTTGATCAACAGATCGTTGTGGCCGACTTCCGGCAGCGGAACATCGGTCATTTCCAGGCCGGGAGCGGCCTTCAGCTTGGCAAGCGCCTTCATGTCTCTATCCTTGAAGCCGCGCGGACGCCGCGCGGCCTGTCATGCGGTCAAATCAGATTACGCCCAGCTCGCGGCCGACCTTGATGAAGGCGGCAACAGCCTTCTTCACTTGCTCCTCGCTGTGCGCGGCGGACATCTGGGTGCGGATGCGCGCCTTGCCCTTGGGCACCACCGGGTAGGAGAAGCCGATCACGTACACGCCTTCGGCCAGCAGCTTGGCGGCCATCTCGCCTGCCAGGCGGGCATCGCCCAGCATCACCGGGATGATCGGGTGTTCGCCCGGCACCAGGGTGAAGCCGGCGGCGGACATTTCCTTGCGGAACAGCTCGGCGTTGCGGCGCACCTTGGCGCGCAGCTCCGCGCCCTCGCCGCCCTTCAGGATGTTCAGCACTTCCACGCTGGCGGCGGCGATGGCCGGCGCCAGCGTGTTGGAGAACAGATAGGGGCGCGAGCGCTGGCGCAGCAGGTCGACGATGGGTTGGTGCGCGGCGACGTAGCCGCCGGACGCGCCGCCCAGCGCCTTGCCCAGCGTGCCGGTGTAGATGTCGACGCGGTCGGAGACGCCGCAGTATTCCGGCGTGCCGGCGCCGGTTTCGCCGATGAAGCCCACCGCGTGCGAGTCGTCCACCATCACCAGCGCGTCGTGGCGCTCGGCCAGGTCGCAGATGCCCTTCAGATCGGCGATGATGCCGTCCATGGAGAACACGCCGTCGGTGACGATCAGCTTGAAGCGGGCGCCGGCCTGTTCGGCGGCGACCAGCTGCGCCTCCAGATCGGCCATGTCGTTGTTTTTGTAGCGGAAGCGCTTGGCCTTGGACAGGCGCACGCCGTCGATGATGGACGCGTGGTTCAGCTCGTCCGAGATCACCGCGTCCTCTTCGGTCAGCAGGGTTTCGAACACGCCGCCGTTGGCGTCGAAACAGCTGGAGTACAGGATGGTGTCGTCGGCGCCGAGGAACTCGGAAATCGATTTTTCCAGCTGCTTGTGGATGGACTGGGTGCCGCAGATGAAGCGCACCGACGCGCAGCCGTAGCCGTACTGGTCCATGCCGGCCTTGGCGGCCAGCACCAGGCGCTTGTCGTCGGCCAGGCCCAGGTAGTTGTTGGCGCAGAAGTTCAGCACATGCTCGCCGCCGGCCAGCGCGATGTCGGCGCTTTGCGGCGTGGCGATCACGCGCTCCGGCTTCTCGAAACCGTCGGCCCGGATCTGGGCCAGCGTAGCCTGCAGGTGAGCGAGATAGGTGTGGTTCATGGCAGTCCTTTGGATAGGCGGGACGCGGGAATCGAACCCGCGTCCGCAGGCACCGCGCGCCGCGCTTGGCGGCTGCGCGCCGGAAACTGCCGCCATTCTAGCCCAGCCGCATGGCGGCTAGCAGTGACAGTTGTCAGCGTTTTGGCGGCGCTCTGTCACCGTGCGGCAATATTTCCGCCTCGCCGGACGGCGCGTCTTCCTCATCGCCGTCCCAACCCAGCGGCTTGACGCCGGGCGGCAGTTCCACCGGCGGCTCGCGCCTGGCCAGCCTGGCCAGCACGCCGACGGCGGTGATGGCCGGCGCGGCGATCACCGCCAGCCAGAACCAGGTGGAATGCAGCACGTCCATGGTTCATCCTCGAAAAGCGAACACCCCTTGCCACGCTCGCGCCAAGGGGTGCGGTCCGTCACTACCTATTATCGGCTATCCGCGCTGGCGCAGCAGCCGGGCGGCGTCCATCGCGAAATAAGTGAGGATGCCGTCGGCGCCGGCGCGCTTGAACGCCAGCAGGCTCTCCATCATGCACTTCTCTTCATTGAGCCAACCGTTCTGGAAGGCCGCCTTCAGCATCGCATACTCGCCGGACACCTGGTAGGCGAAGGTCGGCACATGGAAGGTGTCCTTGACGCGGCGGATCACGTCCAGGTAGGGCATGCCGGGCTTGATCATCACCATGTCGGCGCCCTCTTCCAAGTCCTGGGCCACCTCCTGGATCGCCTCTTCGATATTGGCCGGATCCATCTGGTAGCTGTTCTTGTCGGCCTTGCCGAGGTTGGCGGACGAGCCCAGCGCGTCGCGGAACGGGCCGTAGAAGCCGGACGAATACTTGGCGGAGTAGGCCAGGATCTTGGTGTGGATGAAGCCTTCCTCCTCGAAGGCCTCCCGGATCGCGCCGATGCGGCCGTCCATCATGTCGGAGGGGCCGAACACGTCGACGCCGGCTTCGGCATGGCACAGGCCCTGCTTGATCAGGATTTCCGTGGTCTCGTCGTTCAGCACGTAGCCGTTGGCGTCGATCACGCCGTCCTGGCCGTGGATGGTATAAGGATCCAGCGCGCCGTCGGTCATCACGCCCAGCTCCGGGAAGCGCTTCTTCAGCTCCCGCACCACGCGCGGCACCAGCCCTTCCGGATTGTAGGCCTCGCTGCCTTCATTGTCCTTGTTCCCGGTGATCACCGGGAACAGCGACAGCATCGGGATGCCCAGCTCCAGCGCCTCCTCGGCCACCGGCAGCAGCTTGTCCAGCGTCAGCCGCGGCGCGCCCGGCATCGACGGCACATCCACCACCTGATTGCTGCCCTCCATCACGAAGACCGGGTAGATCAGGTCGTTGGTGGTCAGCACGTTCTCGCGCATCAACCGGCGGCTGAACGCATCCTTGCGCATCCTGCGCATGCGGGTCACCGGGAAATAGCGATTGGCAAAAATCATGACGACAGCCCCCTAAAAAAGACATCGGCAATTGTACGCCCAATCCCCCCGACGCGGCAGCGGGCTTTACGCATCGTCGCGATGCGTTCCTGCAGCGAGGCCGCCTGCCCGCCCCCTGCGCGTGGGCGCGCCATCTCCCGGCTCGCCCAGTCCTCCCGCATTCTGAAGTTTTGAGCAAAAGCATAGAATCTATCGGTTTATGGGATCTATTTAGCAATCAAACCCTTTTCAGCATGCCTCCATGCCTGGCCGCCGCTGCGGAACCGCTCAGGCGATATAGCCGGCTCCAAGGCACTGCGCGTGGACAGGGGAATCCTAACCCGCGCATCTTTTTCCGCGACGCGGATCTTGAGCGCGCCCGCCAGCCAATCGCAGCCAAGCGTATGACCGTGCGCAACTCACCCGCCATCGGCCGGCCATGAATTTGCATGATAAAAACTCAATCATCATGAATTGTGCAATTGCAGCAAAATGCATAAAAGCAACAATAAATTTCACTATTAATGGAAATTTTTATATTCCATATAAATTACAAATTTTACAAATAGCTTCCACAGCCAGAAAACCTGAAAACAAGCTTTTGATGTGAAACAAAATATCATTTTTCATGCAAAAAAAGCGCCTTGACAGGCAATTGTCATTACAGTGAATTGTTCTGATATGTTAAGAAGTATGTCTTGACGAAAAACTCATCCCTCCTCCACACTGCCGAACCTATCACGGCGGAATAAAAACAACACCGCCGGCAGGCGCCTCAGGGCAAGAAATCGAAACAAAGGGTTTTAGAGAAAATGAAGAAAATCGTACTCGCCGCCGCAGTCGCAGCGGCCATCCCGGCATTCGCTCAAGCCGACGTCAACCTCTACGGCTCGCTGCGCGCCGGCGTCTCCGTCACCAAGAACAGCACCAACAACTACAGCTCCACTTTCGGCGTCGACGATTTCGGCAGCCGTATCGGCTTCCGCGGCAACGAAGATCTGGGCAACGGCCTGAAAACCATCTGGCAAGTGGAAACCGGCTTCGCCATGGATGGCGTCTCCGGCGGCGGCACCGCGTCCGGCACCTTCGCCAACCGTGAAAGCTATGTTGGCATCGACAGCAGTTACGGCAAGCTGCGCGTGGGTTACCTGACCGACGTGCTGGGCGACAGCGAAGCCACCGACAACCTGTACGGTCCGCGCCGCGACGGCATGGGCACCAACTTCCCGCTGTACGAGGCAACCGACCTGTTCTCCTACGGCGACAGCCGCTACAAAAACAGCGTCCGCTACGATTCCCCCACCTGGAATGGCTTCAATCTCACGCTGCAATACGGCGCGGGCGAGAACGCCGCCGTAGGCCAGATGAAACAGGGCGAACAATACGGCGCACGTTTGGCCTATCAGAACTCCGGCTTCTTCGGCGCCTGGGCCTACGCCGGCGTGCTGAACACCAAGGGCGGCAGCAACAGCTCCACCAACCGCCTGGAAGGCGGTTACAGCGCCAACAACCTGTACCTGGCCGCTACCTACCAGTGGCTGACCACCTATGGCAACGCTTCCGCGCAAGCCAAGAATGCCGACGGCACACTCAAGGTTGACGACAACAAACAGCCGGTTTATGTCATTCCCGGCATCAAGCAATTGAGCCCGACCATAGGCAGCGGCACCAACAAGGTGGAAAACACCGGCTGGGCCATCAACGCCGCCTATACCATCGGTAACTTCAAGCCGTCCATCGTCTACTCGAAGCGCGGCGACGCCAAGATCGACGGCGTCCGCTACAGCCTGGGCGCCAGCCAGTGGGCGGCAGCTCTGGACTACACCCTGAGCAAGCGCACCATGGTGCAAGTCGGCTACGGCGAACTGAAGGAAAACAAGGACGCTCAAACCATCAACCAGCACGCCAAAGATACGTCCTCGCTGGCTTGGGCGATGATGAAGCACAACTTCTAAGTCTCCTCGGTTTCTGGAATGTGCGAACAGCCGCCCCACAGGGCGGCTGTTTTGCTTTGAACGGCAGCCAAACAAAAACGCCAGCCCTGAGGCTGGCGTTTCGCAGTTCCGACTCAACAGCTTATTCGAAGAAATCGCGCAGCTTGTCCATGAAGGACTTGGAACGCGGATTGTGGGTGGCCACATCGCCCTGGCTGATCGCCTCGAACTCGCGCAGCAGCTCTTTCTGGCGCTCGGTCAGCTTGACCGGGGTTTCCACCACCACGTGGCAGTGCAGATCGCCGTACTCGGCGCCGCGCACCGCCTTCACGCCCTTGCCGCGCAGGCGGTAGACCCGTCCGCTCTGGGTTTCCGGCGAAATCTTCACCTTGGCCATGCCGTCCAGGGTCGGGATTTCCACTTCTCCGCCCAGCGCCGCGGTGGAGAAGGAGATCGGCATCTCGCAGTGCAGGTCCATGCCGTCGCGCTGGAACACCGCGTGCTGCTTGATATGGGTGACCACGTACAGATCGCCGGCCGGCCCGCCGTTCTGGCCCGGCTCGCCCTCGCCGCCCAGGCGGATGCGGTCGCCCTCGTCGACGCCGGCCGGAATCTTCACGTTCAGCGTCTTGGTGGTCTTCTTCTGGCCGGCGCCGTGGCAGCTGCCGCACGGATCGGTGATCTGCTTGCCCGTGCCGTGGCAGGTCGGGCAGGTCTGCTGGATCGAGAAAAAGCCCTGGCTCATCCGCACCTGGCCGTGGCCGCCGCAAGTGGCGCAGGTCTTGGGCTGGGTGCCCGGCTTGGCGCCGGTTCCATTGCAGGTGGAGCAGGATTCGTGCGATGGGATGCGGATCTGCTTCTCGCAACCGCGCGCCGCCTCTTCCAGCGTGATTTCCATGTTGTAGCGCAGGTCGGCGCCGCGGTAGACGTTGGAACGCCCGCCGCCGCTGCCGCCCCGGCCGCCGCCGAAGATGTCGCTGAAGATGTCGGCGAAATCGCCGAAGCCGCCGAAGCCCTGGCCGCCGCCGCCCATGCCGGCCTGCGGATCCACGCCCGCGTGGCCGAACTGGTCGTAGGCGCCGCGCTTCTGGCTATCGGACAGGATCTCGTAGGCTTCCTTCACCTCCTTGAACTTGTCCTCGGCCTCCTTGCTGTCCGGATTGCGGTCCGGATGGTACTTCATCGCCAGCTTGCGGTAAGCCTTCTTGATGTCGTCGTCGGAAGCGTCGCGATTGACGCCGAGCACATCGTAGTAGTCTCTTTTTGACATCTTGCTGTCACTCTCAAATTCTGGTTGCCGCAGCAACAGGGCCCGCGCTCAGCGCGGCCGGTTGTCGCCCCATCTGTTTCAAAAAGCGGAAATGCGCCTTCATCGCCGCCCATACCGACTGAAACGACTGGTAGGGCATGCCGTGCTCCCGGCAGGCATCGGCCACGATCCGGCTCAGCGCCGGGTAGTGGACATGGCTGGTCTTGCGGAACAAATGATGCTCGACCTGGAAATTCAGGCCGCCCATGTAAAACGTCACCAGGCGGTTGCCGCAGGCGAAATTGGCCGTGGTCTTCAGCTGATGCACCGCCCACTCGTCGGCCATCTTGCCGTCGTCTCCCGGCAGCGGGAAAGCCGCGCCTTCCACCGTGTGCGCCAACTGGAACACCACCGACAGCGTCAGGCCGAACAGCAGGTGCACGCCGATGAAAGCCAGCAACACATGCGAAAACGGGTGGTACAAGGCCGGCAAGACCAGGGTGTAGCCGACGTACAGCAACTTGGTGGCCACAAAATAAGGCCATTCCCACCATGCCCGCTTCGGCAGCGGCGTATCGCCGATCTTGCCGCGTATCATCTTGTGCCAGTCGCTGAACAACAACCAGAACAGCGTCAACAGGCTATACAGGAACACCGCGTACCAATGCTGCAGCCTGTGCCAGGGCCGCCACGGCGTGGCCGGCGACAAGCGCATCAGGCTGCCCAGCGCGATGTCGTCGTCCTTGCCGTCCACATTGGTGTAAGTGTGGTGCAGCACATTGTGCTTCTGCTGCCACAAGCTCTGGCTGCCGCCCAGCACCTCCATGCTGGAGCCCATCAGCCAATTCACCCAGCGTTTGCGCGAATAGCTGCCGTGGGCGCCGTCGTGCATCACGTTGAAGGCGATCAGCACCAGGCCCTGCGCCAGGCCGAAGCCGGCCAGCAGCGCCGACCACCAATGCTCCGCGCCCCACACCAGCGCCGCGTAGCTGAAGCCGGCCAGCGCGTAAGCGAACGCGGTCTTGAAATGCAACAGGCGGTTGCCGGTGTGGCGCTGGCCGGTTTGCTGAAAGTAGGCGTCAACCCGGGACTTCAGCGTTTCGAAAAACGGCCCTCGGGCCGAAAAGGTGATACGGGACGACATGCACTCTCCAAAAGACCAAACCTGAAGGCGGTCACGCAAACGCCGATGACCGGAGCAAGCCCCGGGGCTTCCCGGAGGGCTTGGCCCGGTCATCTGGCGCCTTCATGACAAGACGGCTATCAGGCCTTGTCTTTCTTCACTTCTTCGAACTCGGCGTCCACCACGTTGCCTTCGTCCTTCTTGCCGGCTTCGGCCTGCTCGGCGCCGCCTTGGGCGCCGGCTTCCGCCTGAGCCTGGGCGTACATGATCTCGCCCAGTTTCTGGCTGGCCTTGGCCAGTTCTTCGGCCTTGGCCTCGATGGCTTCCTTGTCGTCGCCCTTCACCACTTCCTCGGCTTCCTTCAGCGCGGACTCGATCTTGGCCTTTTCATCGGCGCCGATCTTGTCGCCGTGCTCGCCCAGCGATTTCTTGATGCTGTGGATCAGGCCTTCGGCGTGGTTGCGCGCGGTCACCAGCTCATGCAGCTTCTTGTCTTCCTCGGCGTTGGCCTCGGCATCCTTCACCATGCGCTCGATCTCGGCCTCGGACAGGCCGGAAGACGCCTGGATGGTGATGTTGGCCTGCTTGCCGGTGGCCTTGTCCTTGGCGGACACGTGCAGAATGCCGTTGGCGTCGATATTGAACTCGACCTCGATCTGCGGGATGCCGCGCGGCGCCGGCGGGATGTCGCCCAGGTTGAACTGGCCCAGCGACTTGTTGGCGGCGGCCTTCTCGCGCTCGCCCTGCAGCACGTGGATGGTCACCGCGGTCTGGTTGTCGTCGGCGGTGGAGAAGGTTTGCGACGCCTTGGTCGGGATCGTCGTGTTCTTCTGGATCAGCTTGGTCATCACGCCGCCCAGGGTTTCGATGCCCAGCGACAGCGGGGTCACGTCCAGCAGCAGCACGTCCTTGCGGTCGCCGGACAGCACGGAGCCCTGGATCGCGGCGCCGACGGCCACGGCTTCGTCCGGATTCACATCCTTGCGCGGCTCCTTGCCGAAGAATTCCTTGACCGCGTCCTGCACTTTCGGCATGCGGGTCTGGCCGCCGACCAGGATCACGTCGGTGATGTCGGACAGCGACACGCCTGCGTCCTTCAGCGCCACGCGGCACGGCTCGATAGAGCGGGCGATCAGGTCATCCACCAGGCTTTCGAACTTGGCGCGGGTGATCTTCATCGCCAAGTGCTTGGGACCGGTGGCGTCCATGGTGATGTACGGCAGGTTCACTTCGGTCTGGGTGGCGCTGGACAGCTCGATCTTGGCCTTTTCAGCGGCTTCCTTCAGACGTTGCAGTGCCATCACGTCCTGCTTCAGGTCGACGCCTTGCTCTTTCTTGAACTCGGTGACGATGTAGTCGATCAGGCGCTGGTCAAAGTCTTCGCCGCCCAGGAAGGTGTCGCCGTTGGTCGACAGCACTTCGAACTGGTGCTCGCCGTCCACGTCGGCGATTTCAATGATGGACACGTCGAAGGTGCCGCCGCCCAGGTCGTACACCGCGATCTTGCGGTCGCCTTCCTGCTTGGCCAGGCCGAAAGCCAGCGCGGCCGCGGTCGGCTCGTTGATGATGCGCTTGACTTCCAGGCCGGCGATGCGGCCGGCGTCCTTGGTGGCCTGGCGCTGGCTGTCGTTGAAGTAGGCCGGCACGGTGATCACGGCTTCGGTCACTTCCTCGCCCAGGTAGTCTTCGGCGGCCTTTTTCATCTTGCGCAGCACTTCTGCGGAGATTTGCGGCGGAGCCAGTTCCTGGTCGCGCACCTTGACCCAGGCGTCGCCGTTCTTGGCCTTCAGGATTTCGAAAGGCATCAGGTCGATGTCCTTCTGCACTTCCTTGTCCTCGAAGCGACGGCCGATCAGGCGCTTGGCGGCGTAGATGGTGTTCTTCGGGTTGGTGACGGCCTGGCGCTTGGCCGGCGCGCCCACCAGGATCTCGCCGTCTTCGACGTAGGCGATGATGGACGGGGTGGTGCGGTTGCCTTCGGCGTTCTCGATGACTTTCGGGTTGCCGCCCTCTACCACTGCCACGCAGGAGTTGGTGGTGCCCAGGTCGATACCGATGATTTTACCCATGATGTATTCCTTTTCTCTATTCGTTCCGGCTTTGACTTATCTGATAGTCAGAGCCTGTTGTCTCAATAAATATTGGCTATGCCGAACTTTTCAAGAGGCCGGCATGCGCCTTTTTTATGCCTTGGCCTTGGCCACCACCACCATGGCCGGGCGCAGCACGCGGTCGGCCAGCAAATAGCCCTTCTGCATCACGCGCACCACGGTGTTCGGCTCGGCGTCGGACTCTTCCGCGCTCATCGCCTGGTGCTGGTGGGGATCCAGCTTGTCGCCCAGCTTGGGCGCGATGTCCTTGATCTGCGCCTTGTCGAAGGCGGACACCAGCTGTTTCAGCGTCATGTCCACGCCCATCTTCAACGCGTCGATCTGGCCGCTCTGGTCCAGCAGGGCCATTTCCAGATAATCCTTGACCGTCACCAGCTCGGCCGCGAACTTGCCGATCGCGTATTTGTGCGCGGCGGCCACCTCGTCCTGCGCGCGGCGGCGCTGGTTTTCCAGCTCGGCGCGGGCGCGCAGCAGGGTGTCGTTCAGTTCGGCGATTTCGGCTTCCAGCCCGGCGATGCGCTGCTCGGGGGTCTGCTCCAGCTCGGTATGCGCCGCGCTGGCGGTCTCGGTCATTTCGTTTTCCACGGCTTCGGCCGCTTGGTTTTGGTTCTCTTGCATGACGTTTCCTCGGAATTGCACCGGCTAAATTGATGTCCAGATGCAAGGTAGGGACTTTCGTCCCGATTTCAAGCCCTGACGCGCATATCTCCATCTCAAGGCAAAAATAGTCAATGTGCGTATTTCTACGGCCATTTTTTCGCAAACAATGCATTTGTCGCGTTCAAATATTCGTTTGAAGCAGCACATTGTTAGCTTATGAAAACACTGGATTTTTTCTGTGCAGCACTGCACACAAGGTGATTTTTTTGTGCTTATAATGGCCGCACACCAAGGAGCAAACCGCTGCGGCGGCGCAAAAGCGCAACCCTGCGCGGTCAAGGAAATTCGGGTCGATCCAACCCGGTTTCGACAAAAAATCCGGCACACCGGATACGCCGTACAGCCATCGAGGACGCCGGTTCGCCGGCGAGCACAGAAACGTTTCGAGAAGGGTTTCAACATGACGACTCGCGAACAACGCATTGCAGCCATCCAGAAGGACTGGGACGAAAACCCGCGCTGGAAGGGAATCAAGCGTGGCTACAGCGCCGCCGACGTCGAACGCCTGCGCGGCTCGCTGCAGGTGGAGCACAGCCTGGCCCGCCATGGCGCGGAAAAACTGTGGCAGCTGGTCAACAACGAACCGTACATCAACTGTCTGGGCGCGCTGACCGGCGGCCAGGCGATGCAACAGGTGAAGGCCGGCGTCAAGGCGATCTACCTGTCCGGCTGGCAGGTGGCCGCCGACAACAACGAATACTCGGCGATGTACCCGGACCAGTCGCTGTACCCGGTGGATTCGGTGCCCAAGGTGGTGGAACGCATCAACAACGCCTTCACCCGCGCCGACGAGATCCAGCACGCGAAGGGCCTGGACAAGGGCGACAAGGGCTATGTCGACTACTTCGCCCCCATCGTCGCCGATGCCGAAGCCGGCTTCGGCGGCGTGCTGAACGCGTATGAGCTGATGAAGGCGATGATCCGCGCCGGCGCCGCGGGCGTGCACTTCGAAGACCAGCTGGCCTCGGTGAAGAAATGCGGCCACATGGGCGGCAAGGTGCTGGTGCCGACCCAGGAAGCGATCCAGAAGCTGATCGCCGCCCGCCTGGCGGCCGACGTCTACGGCGTGCCGACCCTGGTGATCGCCCGCACCGACGCCGAAGCGGCCGACCTCTTGACCAGCGACGTGGACCCGAACGACGAGCCCTTCCTGACCGGCGAACGCACCGCCGAAGGCTTCTACAAGACCAAGAAGGGCCTGGAGCAGGCGATCAGCCGCGCGGTGGCCTACGCCGACTATGCCGACCTGGTGTGGTGCGAAACCGGCACGCCGGACCTGGAGTTCGCCCGCAAGTTCGCCGAGGCCGTCCACGCCAAGCACCCGGGCAAGCTGCTGGCCTACAACTGCTCGCCGTCGTTCAACTGGAAGAAGAACCTGGACGACGCCACCATCGCCAAGTTCCAGCGCGAGCTGGGCGCGATGGGCTACAAGTACCAGTTCATCACCCTGGCCGGCATCCACAGCATGTGGTTCAACATGTACGACCTGGCGCAGGACTACGTGGCGCGCGGCATGTCCGCATACGTCGAGAAGGTGCAGGAGCCCGAGTTCGCCGCCCGCGACCGCGGCTACAGCTTCGTGTCCCACCAGCAGGAAGTGGGCACCGGCTACTTCGACGACGTCACCACCGTAATCCAGGGCGGAACCTCCAGCGTCACCGCGCTGACCGGCTCCACCGAGGAAGAGCAGTTCCACTAAAAGTGGGCGGCTGGCAGCCATGCCAGCCGCGTTGCCGCCACAAGCGGCCACTCATCAGCCCGCGTACCCCGCGGGCGGTGCCGCCCCGTCTTACGGCCGGGCGGCATTTTCCTATCCGGAGAGAACGACATGAGCTTGGCGACCACCGATCTGTGCGACGCGTTCGATGCCGAAATCCAAGTGCTGGACCCGGTGTTTCAATCATTCGGCGGCCATGCCCGCTTCCACGGCCCCATCGCCACGCTGAAGCTGTTCGAGGACAACAGCCTGGTGCGCCAAATGCTGGGCGAGCCCGGGAACGGCCGGGTGCTGGTGGTGGATGGGGGCGGTTCGCGCCGCTGCGCGCTGCTGGGGGACCAGTTGGGCGAGCTGGCGGTGAAAAACGGCTGGGCCGGACTGGTGATAGACGGCTGCGTGCGCGACAGCGCGGCGCTGGGCAAGCTGCCGCTCGGCGTCAAGGCGCTGGCCGCGCATCCGCGCAAGTCGGTGAAGCGGGACAGCGGCCAGCGGGATCTGCCGCTGCGCGTCGCCGGTTGCGACATCCTGCCGGGACAATGGCTTTACGCCGACGAGGACGGCGTGATCGTCAGCGGACGCCCGCTGGGCTAGCCGCCCTCGCGCTGATGCACCGGCAGCGCGCCCTGCGCGCTGGCGGTGCCCCACTCCAGCCGCTGCTCCCACCAGGAGTGATGCTCCGGCGCCAGCGCCTCCGGCATGTCCAGCGAGGCGGCGGTCACGTCGATCTCCTCCGGATCGGACTCGTGGAAGTATGTGAGCGTGGAGCCGCAATGCGGACAGAAGCCGCGCGACACCGCCGCAGACGAGTGGTACTGCACCGGTTTCTCGCCGCGCCACTCCAGTTCGTGCACGCGGACGGTGAACCAGGTGACAAAGGCGGCGCCGCTGGCGCGCCTGCAGCTGCGGCAGTGGCAATGGGTGATGTGGAACGGCGTGCCTCGCAGACGGTAGCGCACCGCGCCGCACAGACAGCCTCCGGTCAGTCCTACGCTCATCGACGATCCCCCCGCAGGATTGGAATGCGGTCTTTGCCGCGCCTCCTTTTCACTATGCCTCAGCCATGCTGCAAGTGCAAAAAAACCATCAAACCGCCGCTGGACATCGGAAGCATAGCCGGCGAGCGCCGCATAAAATGGAACATGCACACCTCCGGAAACCATCATGCGCCGCGCCCTCTCCGCCCTATTGCTCTGCCTGCTCCTGCCCCATGGCCCCGCCTCCGCGGAAGAACCGGACCGCTCGCCGGTGCGAATCTGCGACGACGGCGACGAATGGCCGCCTTACACCTATTACCGCCGGACCAACGGCGAGCCGACAGCCGAGATCACCGGCTTCTCGGTCGAAGTGATAGGCGCCATCCTCGGCAAGCACGGCATTCCATTCACCATTGCGTTGCCTCCCTGGAAACGCTGCCTGGCGTCAATAGAGGCGGGAGAGAACTACGTGATGGCGCTCAGCGCCAGCAAGAATCCCGACCGGGAGCGGCGCTTCCTGTTTTCCATGCCCTACTACCAAACCCACTATTACGTCTTCTACGCCAAGGATCGCTTCCCTCAGGGATTGAAGCTGGACAGCCAGGCGGATCTCAACCGATACCGGCTGGGCGGCATCAAAGGCTATGCCTATTCGAATCTAGGCACGGTTGACAAGGACAGGATGGTGCGGGCCGCCAGCTATCCGGAGTTGGTCAAAATGATGAAAGCCGGCCGGCTGGACGTGTTCGCTGAAGACTACGAAGTCATGGCGGGCCTGGCCAGCATAGGCACGCTGGACATCATCGGGGATCCGTCCATCGGCCGCGCGCCGCTGCCCGGCGCCAACGCCAACCCCTTCCACATGATCTTCAGCCGCAAAAATCCGCGCGGCGAAGCCTTGAGGCAGCTGATCGACAGCGAACTGGAAGCGATGCGCCGCTCCGGACAGCTGGCCAAGCTGCTGGCCAAGTATGTGAAGCGCTGATCCAAAGACAATCGCCGCGGGTTGCCCATCCGGGCCACGCGCGGCGATGGCGGAAAAACCGGCGCTCAGGCCGGCTGGGTCGGCGTGGCGCCCTTCACCTCGGTCAGGCGGTTGTCGCCGTCGACGAACACCAGCTTGGGCGAGTGGCCCTTCAGTTCCGCATCCTCGTACTGCGCGAACGAGGCGATGATCAGCAGGTCGCCCGGCGCGGCGCGGCGCGCGGCGGAACCGTTGACCGAAATCACGCCGGACCCGCGCTCGGCCTTGATCGCGTAAGTGGCGAAACGCTCGCCGTTGGTGACATTCCAGATCTGCACCTCTTCGTACTCGAGAATGTCCGCCGCTTCCAGCAGGTTCTCATCGATGGCGCAGGAGCCGATGTAATGCAGCTCGGCATGCGTGGTGGTCACGCGGTGGAGCTTGGACTTGAGCATATTGCGTTGCATGACAGCCTTCCTTCTCGTCCCGGCCTAGCGGAACACTTCGATATTGTCGATCAGACGGGTCTTGCCCAAGCGAGCGGCGGCCAGCACCACCAGGCGCTTCTCGCCGGCGTGGGCGATCTCCAGCGTATCGGCCTGCCGCACTTCCACGTAGTCCACGGTCCAGCCCGCTGCGGCCAGATCGTCGCGCGCGGCTTGCTCCAGCGCCGCGTAATCCTGGCTGCCCGCCATCAGTCCGTCGCGGATCATGGACAGGTTGCGGTACAGGCGCGGCGCTTCGGCGCGCTCTTCGGCCGACAGGTAGCCGTTGCGCGACGACAGCGCCAGGCCGTCGCCGGCGCGGCCGGTGTCCACCGGCACGATCTCGATCGGCGAGTTCAGGTCGGCGATCATGGCCTGGATCACGTGCAGCTGCTGGTAGTCCTTCTTGCCGAAACAGGCCAGATCGGGCTGCACGATGTTGAACAGCTTGGTGACCACGGTGGCCACACCGCGGAAATGCCCGGGGCGGAAGGCGCCGCACAGCTCGTTCTGGATGTGCGGCGGCTCGACGTTGAAATCCTGCCGCACGCGCGGGTACAGCTCGCGTTCGGACGGGAAGAACAGCGCGTCCACGCCGGCGGCGGCCAGCTTGGCGCAGTCGGCGTCGAAAGTGCGCGGGTAAGCGTCGAAGTCCTCGCCCTGGCCGAACTGCAGCCGGTTGACGAAGATGCTGACCACGACTTTCTCGGCGCGTTCGCGCGCGGCGGCCACCAGCTTCAGGTGCCCCTCGTGCAGATTGCCCATGGTGGGCACGAAAGCCAGCTTGCCGGCCTGCTTGCGCCAGGCGCGCATCTCGGCCACGGTACGGATGATTTCCATCTCTCGTTCTCTTCCGGGCTTAGTAAGTGTGCTCTTCGGCCGGGAAGGTCTTGTCCTTCACCGCCTTGATGTAAGCCTGGACAGCGCCCTGGATGCTGCCGGCCTCTTCCATGAAGTTCTTGACGAACTTGGCCTTCTTGCCCGGATACACGCCCAGCATGTCGTGCAGCACCAGCACCTGGCCGGACGTGTCCGCGCCCGCGCCTATGCCTATGGTCGGCGCCTTGACGGTTTCGGTGATCTCCTTGGCCAGCGGCGCCGGCACGCACTCCATCAGCACCAGGCTGGCGCCGGCCTCGGCCAGGACCTTGGCGTCGTTCAGGATGCGCTGCGCGTCTTCGCCCCTGCCCTGCACGCGGTAGCCGCCGAACATGTTGACGTATTGCGGCGTCAGGCCGATGTGGGAGCACACCGGAATGCCGCGCTCCACCAGGAAGCGGGTGGTCTCGGCCATGTAGGCGCCGCCTTCCAGCTTCACCATGTGGGCGCCGGCCTGCAGCAGGCGCGCGGCATGGGCGAAGGCCTGTTGCGGGCTCTCCTGGTAGGCGCCGAAGGTCATGTCGCCGAGGATCAGCGCGTTCTTGGCGCCGCGGGCCACGCAGCGGATGTGGTAGAGCATGTCCTCTTCGCTGACCGGCAGCGTGGAGTCCACGCCCTGCATCACCGGGCCCAGCGAGTCGCCGACCAGCAGGATTTCCACGCCGGCCTCGTCCAGCAGGCTGGCGAAGCTGGCGTCGTAGCAGGTCAGCATGGTGATCTTCCGGCCTTCCTCGGCCAGCTTGTGCAGGGTATTGACGGTTATTTTCATCTCGACTTCCTCGCGTTCCATCTTCGGCGCCGCGCGGGAACCAACCCGGTCAGACGCTCTTGTTGAAATAACTGCGCTGGCCGCGCATTTCGGCAATGCAGCGGATCAATAACTCGAAGTCCTCGTCGCCGTCCACCAGATTCAAGTGGTCGGTGTTGACGATCAGCAACGGCGCCGCCTCGTACTGGTGGAAAAACTCGCTGTAGCCGGCATGCACGCGTTTGAGGTAGCCCTCGGGGAAGTTGACCTCGTAATCGACGGCGCGCGCGGCCACCCGCTGCAGCAGGATGTCCTCGGACGCCTGCAGATAGATCACCAGGTCCGGCACCGGGTATTCCGGCAACGCCAGCCTCGCCAGGCGCTGGTAGATCGCCAGCTCGTGCTCGTCCAGGTTGAGGCGGGCGAACAGCGCGTCCTTCTCAAACAGGAAGTCGGATACCAGCGGCGCGGCCTGCAATTCGCCGCTGATCATCTCGCGCGCGATGTCGGCGCGCTGCAGCAGGAAGCTCAGCTGGGTGGACAGCGCGTGCGCCGGCATATTGCGATAGAAGCGCGGCAGGAAGGGATTGGCGGCCGGGTCCTCGGCCTTCAGCTGCACGCCCCAGTATTCGGACAGCCGGCGCGCCAGCGAAGACTTGCCCGAGCCTATCGGCCCCTCCACCACCACGTATCGCAATTGACTCATGCTTGTTCCTGTTTGTTGGGGTTGGACTCGTCGTCCAGGCGCGCCACGCCGGAACCGGCCAGGTCCGCCGCCAGCGCGGCGATGTCGCCGACGCCCGGCAGCGTGGCGCCGGCGGCGATCTCGGCCAGCGGCACCATCACGAAGGCGCGCTCGCGCATGCGCGGATGGGGCAGGATCAGCCGGGGCTCTTCAAGGAAGACGCCATCGTAATACAACAAGTCAAGATCCAGTACCCTTGGCGCGTTGCGGAAGCTGCGCTGGCGGCCGAAGCGTTGCTCCAGCGCCAATAACGCGTCCAGCAGGCGCAACGGCGGCAGCTCTGTGTCCAGCAAGGCCACCGCGTTGATGAAATCGGGCTGGTCGGCGTAACCGACCGGCGCGGTGCGGTAGAGCGAGGAATGGCGCAGCAACGTGGCGCCATCCAAATGGCCAAGGGCCGCAAGAGCGGCCCTGACTTGCTGCTGAGGCTGCTCCAGATTGCTGCCCAGAGCCACGTAGGCCAGCGTCACTCGGCGCTCTCCCCCGCGCCCTCGGGCTTGCGGCGGCCGCTGCGCCGGCGGCGGCGCTTCTTGGCGGGCTCCTCGGCGCCGCCTTCCTTGGCTTCGGCGATCAGGCGCTCGCACTCGTCGGCGTCGGCGCGCTGGAAGCGCTCCCACCACTCCACCAGCGCGCGCGGCACCTCGCCGGCCTCGCTGCGCAGCGCCAGGAAATCATAGGCGGCGCGGAAGCGGGGCTGCTCAAGGAAGCGGTATGGGCGGGCGCCGGTGCGGCTGTCGAAGCGCGCCTGCAGCGTCCAGATCTCGCGCATGGTCACGCTGAAGCGGCGCGGAATGGCGAAATCGTTGTCCTGTTCGTTCTCGACGTCGGAAATGGCGTCCAGCAGCGCCGGCAGGCTCTTCTCGCCCGCCTCGCGGCGGCGCTGCCAGCCCTGGTCGACCTGGCGCCACAGCAGCGTGGCCAGCAGGAAGCCGACGGAAATCGGCTTGTCGGCGCGCAGCCGGGCGTCGGTGTTGTCCAGGCTCAGCTTCAGGAAGGCGTCCTCGCCGCCCTTGTCGTCGATCACCGCGTCCAGCAGCGGGAACACGCCGCGCGCCAGGCCCTCCTCGCGCAGCTTTTTCAGGCAGGCGTAGGCGTGGCCGGACATCAGCAGCTTCAGCAGCTCGTCGAACAAACGGGCCGGCGGCTCTTTCTTCAGCAGGTGGGCATGCGCGCGGATCGGCTTTTTGGTGTCCTCGTCGATCTCGAAGCCCAGCTTGGCCGCCAGGCGCACCGCGCGCAGCATGCGCACCGGGTCTTCCTGATAGCGGCGTGCCGGCTGGCCTATCATCACCAGTTTCTTCGCGTGCAGGTCCTTGACGCCGTGGTGGTAGTCGATGACGGTTTCGTCGGACGGGTCGTAGAACAGCGCGTTGACGGTGAAGTCGCGCCGGTGCGCGTCCTCTTCCTGGCTGCCGAAGCTGTTGTCGGCCATGATGCGGCCGGTTTCATTGGTGTCGTCGACGCTGCCGCCGCGGAAGGTGGTCACTTCTATGGTTTCCGGGCCCATCATCACGTGGACGATGCGGAAGCGGCGGCCGATGATGCGGGAGCGGCGGAACAGGTGGTGCACCTGCTCCGGCGTGGCGTTGGTGGCCACGTCGAAATCCTTGGGCGACACGCCCAGCATCAGGTCGCGCACGGCGCCGCCCACCACGAAGGCGGAGAAGCCGGCTTCCTGCAGCCGGGAAGTCACGCGCAGCGCGGCGTGGCTGAGCTGGTCGCGGCGGATGCCGTGCTGCGGCAACGGATAGACGCGCGGTTTGCCGCGGCGTTTGCCCATGGGCAATTCCAGGACTTTACGGATGAGCTTGCGGATCATGTGGAAGATAGTGGCTTGGAATGCTGGATTCGCAAGGTTAGGGATTCAAGGCCGCGATTATAGCCCGAATCCCCGCGGAAAATACACATCGGCCCTTCCCTCCCCCGAAACTTGTTTCAATCGATACGGTCCGCGCCGCGCGCCTCCGCGTCACGGCTCCGCCAGATACCGTTCTAGGCAATCTTGCAGATGCGCGCGCAACGCGGCCACCGCCGGCGACAACATCAGCCGATGCGGCGTGACCAGGCATAGCGGCGTCGGCTCGGTTCCGTAATCGGGCAGCAGGGGCGTCAGCCTGCCCGCGCGCAGATCGGCCAGCACGTCCAGCCGCGACTTGTAGGCGATGCCGCAGCCGTCCACCGCCCAGCGCCGCACGATCTCTCCATCGTCGCTGAGCCAGCGCCCGGACACCGTCACCGTCTGCCGCTCGCCCTGGCGTTCGAAACTCCAGCGCTCGTGCACCGCCGCGCCCAGTACCAGCCGCAGGCACTGGCGGCCCCGCAGGGCCTGCGGCGTCTCCGGCGCGCCGTGGCGGACCAGGTAGTCCGGCGACGCGCACAGCACCCGGCGGTTGTCAGCCGCCAGCGGCAGCGCCACCAGGCTGGAATCCTCCGGCACGCCGTAACGCAACGCCACGTCCACCGGCTGGCGGTAGAGATCGGCGACGCGGTCGCTGATCTGCAACTGCAGGCTCAGGCCGGGATGCCGGCGCAGAAAATCATCCAGCCATGGCCGCAGCAGGTTGCGCCCCAGGTCCGACGGCATCGACAGCGACAGGCTGCCCGACAGCTCGCGCCTGTCCTGCTCCAGCGCCAGGCTGCCGGCCTGCAGCGCATCCAGCGCCGCGCGCGCGTGCTCCAGGTAGCGCTCGCCGGCCAGCGTCAGCCTCAGGCTGCGGGTCGAGCGCGCCAGCAGCTGCGCGCCGAGCGCCTGCTCCAGCCGCTTCAACGCGGCGCTGGCCACCGCCGGGCTCAGGTCCAGCTGGCGCGCGGCGGCCGACAGGCTGCCGTTGTCCGCGGCGCGGATGAATACCTGCAAATCATCGACTCTAACCATTTTTATCAAAAATATTTTGAAACTGATTCGTATATTAGCCGGATTTTCTTCAAATCAAACAGCAATACCATGCGAGGCATCACGAAGGCGGCCCCGCCGCCGGGATTGCGTAACCAGAGGAAACCCCATGAAAGCCGTCGCTTATTACCAGAATCTGCCCATCTCCCATCCGGAAGCGCTGCAGGACGTGCAACTGCCCGAGCCCGTCATCGGCGAGCGCGATCTGCTGGTGGAGGTGCAAGCCATTTCCGTCAACCCGGTAGACGTGAAGGTGCGCGCCAATATGGCGCCGGAAGCCGGCCAGCCCAAGGTGCTGGGCTGGGATGTGGCCGGCGTGGTGCGCGCCGTCGGCGCCAAGACCACGCTGTTCCAGCCGGGCGACCGCGTCTGGTACGCCGGCGCGCTGCAGCGCCCCGGCGCCAACAGCGAGCTGCACGCGGTGGACGAGCGCATCGTCGGCCGCATGCCGGACAGCCTGGACTTCGAGACCGCGGCCGCGCTGCCGCTGACCGCCATCACCGCCTGGGAGCTGCTGTTCGACCGCCTGCAGGTGTTGGCCAACGGCCAGCCGGCCGGCCGCAAGCTGATGATCGTCGGCGCCGCCGGCGGCGTCGGCTCCATCATGATCCAGCTAGCGCGCCAGCTGACCGGCCTCACCGTGATCGCCACCGCGTCGCGGCCGGAAACCCAGGCCTGGGTCAGAGAGCTGGGCGCCCATCACGTGATCGACCACAGCCAGCCGCTGAGCCGGGAGCTGAAACGCATCGGCATCGAGAGCGTCGACTACGTCGCCAGCCTGAACCAGACCGACGCCCACTTCGGCGAGATCGTCGAATCGCTGGCGCCGCAGGGCAAGCTCGCGCTGATCGACGACCCGGCAGCGCTGGACGCGCGCCCGTTGAAAGTGAAAAGCATCTCGCTGCACTGGGAGTTCATGTACACCCGCTCGATGTTCGCCACCGACGACCAGATCGAGCAGCACAAGCTGCTGACCGAGCTGGCGCGGCTGGTGGACGCCGGCATCGTCAAGAGCACCGTCGCCGAGCGTTTCGGCGCGATCAACGCCGCCAACCTCAAGCGCGCCCACGCCTTGCTGGAAAGCAACGCCGCCCGCGGCAAGATCGTGCTCAGCGGTTTCTGACCCAGCCGCGCCGTGGCGGCCGGCACCGCACAGGCCGCCACGGGCCCTTCTTTCCCTCCCCGGCCGCGCAACGCGGCCTTTCCGGTCCGACGACATGAATACGCCCCGCATCACCCTGATCACGATAGACCTGTCCTTTCACGCCGCCAGCGCCGCGGTAGTTGCCCAACTGCTGGAAAAACACGGCGTGGCAGTAGACGAGCTGCGCGCGCCGCACGAGCGCGCGTTCGCGCTGCTGGCCGCCGGCCAGGGCGACATGCTGTGCAGCGCCTGGCTGCCCGGCAGCCATGGCGGCTATCTCGCCCCCATTGAAAACGACATGGAAAAGCTGGCCGCGCTCTACGAACCTTACGCGCTGTGGGGCGTGCCGGACTACGTGCCGGCGGGGGCCGTCGCCGAAATCGCCGACCTGAAAAAACCGGAGGTCGCGTCGCGGATGATCAAAAGGATACAAGGCATCAATCCCGGCGCCGGCATCAGCCGCTTTTCGCGCGAGATCATCGCCCACTACCGTCTGGACGGGGCCGGCTACCATTTCGAGAACGGCAGCCTGGAAGACTGCGCCCAGGCGTTCGAACAGGCGGTCGCGCGCGGCGACTGGGTGGTGGCGCCGCTGTGGCAGCCGCAATTCCTGCACTGGCGCCACCGCATCCGCGCGCTGGCCGACCCGGAAAACCTGCTGCGCGGCCGCGACGAGGCGACGCTGATCGCCCGCAAGGACGCGCTGGCCCGCCTGCCGCCCGCAGCCGTCGACGACTTGCGCAGGCTGCGGCTGGGCAACCGGGTCGTCGCCTGGCTTGACCATCTGATCTGCCGCCAGGGCGCGACGCCGGCTCAGGCGGCGCGGCAATGGCTGTCCTCGGCGGGCGGCGCGGACGGACGGGCAGGAGGCGACAGCCATGTTCAGCAAGACGACATTCACATGACCACACCATCAACCCAGTAGACATATGGACAAAATCCAGAGAGCATACGGGATTCATTCCCTTGCTCCGTCCAGGCGAGCCGTCGCAAGGGAAGAAATCGGGGAAGGCCGCGGGTCCGGCTGATGGCCGCGCGGCGTTCCTGCACATTCAGGAGCACGCTGTGTATTCCAGATCCAATCCTCCTTCCGCCCGGCCGCGCCCCGCGGCCGGCGACGGCCTATCCTCTCCCGCGCCCTGGCGCCGCCTCGCGCTCTTGGCCCTGGTTCTGGCCCAGGCCGGCTGCGCGGTCGGCCCCGACTTCAAGCCGCCCGCGCTGCCGGACGCCGCCAAGCGCGGCTATGCCGAGACGCCGCTGGCCGCAACCACCGCCAGCGACGAACGTGCCGGCCCCGCCGGCGCCGGACAGCGGCTGGTGAACGGCGGCGATTTGCCCGCCCAATGGTGGACGCTGTTCAGATCGCCGGAACTGGACCAGCTGATCCGCGCCGCGCTGGCGCACAACCCCTCGCTGGAAGCGGCGCAGGCTGCGCTGGCCCAGGCGCGCGAGAACTACAACGCCGCCTCCGGCAGCCTGTTGTTTCCCAATGTGAACGCCCAGCTGGGCGGCGGCCGCCAGCGCGCCATCCTCTCCGGCACCGCGCCCAGCGAATTCAACGTCTACAGCGCCACCGTCAACGTGTCGTACACGCTGGACCTGTTCGGCGGCTCCCGCCGCCAGCTCGAAGGCCTGATGGCGGCGGCCGACTACCAGCGCTTCCAGACCGAGGCCGCCTACCAGACACTGATCGCCAACGTGGTGACCGCCGCCGTCCAGGAAGCCTCGCTGCGCGGCCAGCTGCAGTCCACGCGCGAGCTGCTGAAGGCGCAGGAGGCCCAGCTCGCCATCGTCGACAAGCAGGTCGCCCTCGGCGCCCAGGCGCGCGCCGCGGCGCTGAGCCAGGGCACGCTGGTGGCGCAGACCCGCGCCCAGCTGCAGCCGCTGGAAAAAGCGCTGTCCCAGACCCGCAACCTGTTGGCCACACTGGCCGGCCGCTTCCCCGGCGAGGGCGGCCTGCCCGAGTTCCGCCTGGAGTCGCTGCGCCTGCCGGACGAGCTGCCGGTGTCGCTGCCGTCCGACCTCGCCCGCCAACGCCCGGACATCCGCGCCAGCGAGGCGCTGCTGCACCAGGCCAGCGCCAACGTCGGCGTCGCCACCGCCAACCAGTACCCGCAGATCACCCTCAGCGGCAGCTACGGCACCCAGCACACGGTGCTGCCCAATACCGACCTCGGCAACACGCTGTGGAGCGTCAGCGGCGGACTGTTGCAGCCGCTGTTCAACGGCGGCGCGCTCAGCGCCAAGCGCCGCGCCGCCGAGGCCGCCTACCGGCAAGCGGAGGCCCAGTACCGGACAACCGTGCTGAAAGCCTTCCAGGACGTCGCCGACAGCCTGCGCGCGGTGGACGCCGACGCCCGGGCGCTGCAGGCCCAGGCCGACGCCGAGGCCAAGGCGCGCGAGTCGCTGGAGGTCCATACCCGCCAGTACAAGCTGGGCGGCATCAGCTACCTGTCGCTGCTGGACGCGCAACGCAGCTACCAGCAGGCGCGCATCGGCCTGATCCAGGCCCAGGCGGCGCGCTACAGCGACAGCGCGGCGCTGTTCGCGGCGCTGGGCGGCGGCTGGTGGCAACAGCCCGCGGCCGCCAACTGAGCGGGCAAGACACACACATCGCCCGCCGGCGACGGCGGGCCAGCCAATTCGAATCGCCATATAGAGAAGACGAATCATGACCAAGCGAATGTTGATCATGCTGGGCTGCGTGCTGGCGCTGGTGGTGGCGCTGGGCGTGGGCTTTTTCCTCCACATCCAGAAGCTGATCGCCAGCTCGCCCAAGCCGGGGCCGCAGACGGTGTCCACCGCCGTGGCCAAGATGCAGGAATGGCAGCCGCAGCTGGGTTCGGTGGGCACGCTGTCCGCCGTGCACGGCGTGGACGTCAGCAGCGAGGTGGCCGGCCTGGTGCGCAGCCTGCACTTCAAGTCCGGCCAGGACGTGAAGGCCGGCGAGGTGCTGGTGCAGCTGAACGCCGACGCCGACGTCGCCCAGCTGCGCGCGCTGCAGGCCGCCGCCGAACTGGCCGCCACCACGCTGAAGCGCGACCGCGCCCAGCTGGCGGTGCAGGGCGTCAGCCAGGCCCAAGTGGACGCCGACGAAGCCGACCTGAAGAGCAAGAAGGCCCAGGTGGCGCAACAGGAGGCGGTGGTGGCGAAAAAAACGATACGCGCGCCGTTCGCCGGCCGCGTCGGCATCACCGCGGTCAATCCCGGCCAGTACCTGAATCCGGGCGACAAGATCGTCACGCTGCAGACCATAGACCCGGTCTACATCGACTTCTACCTGCCCCAGCGGCAGATCGCGCAAATCCGCCTGGGCCAGCAGGTCAAGGTGAAGAGCGACGCCTTCGGAACCGAGCCCTTCCACGGCCGGATCAACGCGATCAGTCCCAAGATCGACCCGGCCACCCGCAACGTCCAGGTGCAGGCGACCATCGCCAACCCCAAACGCCTGCTGCTGCCCGGCATGTTCGGCAACGCCACCATCGACGTGGGCAGCAAGCAGAACCGCCTGACGCTGCCGCAAACCGCGATCACCTACAACCCGTACGGCTCCACCGTGTTCCTCGTCAAGCAGGGCAAGAACGGGCCTGAAGCGCAGCAGGCCTTCGTCACCACCGGCGACACCCGCGGCGACCAGGTGGCGATCACCGGCGGCCTGAAGGAAGGCCAGGAAGTGGTGACCAGCGGCCAGCTGAAGCTGAAGACCGGCACGCCGATCGCGGTCAACAACTCGGTGCGTCCGTCCGACAACCCGAGTCCGACGCCGCAAGAACACTGAGGCCGCGCCATGAACTTCACCGACATCTTCATCAAGCGGCCGGTGCTGGCCACGACCATCAGCCTGCTGATCGTCGTGCTCGGCCTGCGCTCGCTGTTCGGCCTGCCGATCAACCAGTATCCGCAGACGCAGAACGCGGTGGTGACCATTTCCACCACCTATTACGGCGCCGACGCCAAGACCGTGGCCGGCTTCATCACCCAGCCGCTGGAGTCGGCGATCGCCCAGGCGCAGGGCATCGACTACTTGTCGTCCTCCAGCAACAACGGCGTGTCCACCATCACCGCCACGCTGCGGCTGAACTACGACGCCAACCGCGCGCTGACCGAGATCAACACCCAGGTCAACTCGGTGAAGAACCAGCTGCCGGCCCAGGCGCAGCAGCCGGTGCTGACGGTGCAGACCGGCCAGACCACCGACGCGATGTACATGGGTTTCTACAGCGAGACGCTGCCGACCAACAACGTCACCGACTACCTGGTGCGCGTGGTCAAGCCCAAGCTGGATTCGGTGGCCGGCGTGCAGACCGCCGAAATCCTGGGCGCGCGCCAGTTCGCGCTGCGCGCCTGGCTGGATTCGGCCAAGATGGCGGCCCACGGCGTCACCGCGGCCGACATCAGCGCCGCGCTGGCCAGCAACAACGCGCTGAGCGCGCCGGGCTCCAGCAAGGGCCAGATGGTGACCATCCCGCTGACCGCCGACACCGACCTGCACACGGTCGCCGACTTCAAGCAGCTGGCGATCAAGCGCAACGGCGACGCCATCGTGCGGCTGGAAGACGTGGCCATGGTGACGCTGGGCTCGGAGAACTACGACTTCAACGTCGCCTTCAGCGGCGTGCGCTCGGTGTTCATCGGCATCAAGGTGGCGCCGGAGGCCAACATCCTCGACGTCGCCGAACGGGTGCGCAAGGCCTTCCCCGCCGTCCAGCAGCAGCTGCCCACCGGCCTGACCGGCCAGATCGTCTACGACTCCACCGACTTCATCAACACCTCGATCCACGAGGTGGTGAAGACCCTGGTCGAGGCGCTGGTGATCGTGACCGTGGTGATCTTCCTGTTCCTGGGCAGTTTCCGCGCGGTGGTGGTGCCGGTGATCGCGATGCCGCTGTCGCTGATCGGCACCTTCTTCATCATGCTGATGCTCGGCTACTCGATCAACCTGCTGACGCTGCTGGCGCTGGTGCTGGCCATCGGCCTGGTGGTGGACGACGCCATCATCGTGGTGGAGAACGTGGACCGCCACATGCGCGAGGGCAAGACGCCGTTCGAGGCCTCCATCATCGCCGCGCGCGAGCTGGGCGGCCCCATCCTGGCGATGACGGTGGTGCTGGTGGCGGTGTACGTGCCGATCGGCTTCCAGGGCGGCCTGACCGGCGCGCTGTTCACCGAGTTCGCCTTCACGCTGGCGGCGTCGGTGACGGTGTCCGGCGTGGTGGCGCTGACGCTGTCGCCGATGATGTGCTCGCGCTTCTTCAACGCCGACATGGACAACAGCCCCTTCGTCCACGCGATCGACCGCACCTTCGAGCGCGTGCGCCACGGCTACCGCCGCATCCTGCACAGTCTGCTGGAAACCTGGCCGGTGCTGATCGTGATGGGCGCCATCCTGATCGCGCTGCTGGCGGTGATGTTCAAGATGTCCAAGTCCGAACTGGCGCCGGAAGAGGATCAGGGCATCGTGCTGTCCCAGGTGGTGGGCGCGCCGACGGCCACCTCCGAGCAGATGCAAACCTACGCCAAGCAAGTGTTCCAGGTGGCCAAGGGCATGCCGGAATACGAGCAGATGTTCCAGATCACCGGCGTGCCGACCGTCAACGCCGGCATCGGCGGGGTGCTGTTCAAGCCGTGGGATCAGCGCTCGCGCAACGCGCACGAAATCCAGATGGACCTGCAGTCGCGCTGGAACAAGATCGCCGGCGCGCGCGTGGCGGCGTTCCAGTTCCCGCCGCTGCCGGGCGCGTCCGGCCTGCCGGTGCAGTTCGTGATCAACACCACCGAGCCGTTCGAGAACCTGAACCAGGTGGCGCAGCAGGTGATGGACAAGGCGCGCGCCTCCGGCAAGTTCTACTTCCTGGACGCCGACCTGAAGATCGACAAGCCGCAGGCCACGGTGATGATGGATCGCGACAAGATCACCGCGCTGGGCCTGACCCAGCAGGACGTCGGCAACGCGCTGAGCGCGGCGCTGGGCGGCGGCTATGTCAACTACTTCTCGATCGACGGCCGCTCCTACAAGGTGATCCCGCAGGTGCAGCAGGTGGACCGGCTCAACCCGTCGCAGCTGCTGGACTACTACATCAAGACCCCGAACAACGGCGTGATCCCGGTCGGCACCGTGGCCACGCTGAAGTACGACGTGGTGCCGCAGTCCATCACCCGCTTCCAGCAGCTCAATTCGGTGACCATCTCCGGCGTGCCAGGCGCGTCGCAGGGCGAGGTGCTGCAATACCTGCGCGACACCGTGCAGCAGGTGGCGCCGACCGGCTATTCGGTCGACTACTCCGGCCAGTCGCGGCAGTTCATGCAGGAGTCAGGCGGCTTCCTGGTGACCATGCTGTTCGCGGTGATCATCGTGTTCCTGGCGCTGTCGGCGCTGTTCGAGAGCTTCCGCGACCCGGTAGTGATCCTGGTATCGGTGCCGCTGGCGCTGTTCGGCGCGATGATCTTCATCTTCCTGGGCTTCTCCTCGCTCAACATCTACACCGAGGTGGGCCTGGTGACGCTGATGGGGCTGATCAGCAAACACGGCATCCTGATCGTCGAGGTGGCCAACGAGCTGCGCAAGACCGGCCTGTCCAAGCGCGAGGCGATCGAAGAGGCGGCGTCCATCCGGCTGCGCCCGATCCTGATGACCACCGCGGCGATGGTGTTCGGCGTGATCCCGCTGGTGATCGCTTCCGGCGCCGGCGCGGCCGGCCGCTACGCGATGGGCCTGGTGATCTTCACCGGCCTGTCCATCGGCACGCTGTTCACGCTGTTCGTGGTGCCGGCGATGTATATGTTCATCGCCTCGCGCCGCGAGGAAAAAGCTGAGCCCGCGCCGGAAGAAGCGGCCCAGCACTAAGCCCGCGTACTGCGCTATGATCCGACAGGCGGCCCCGGCCGCCTGTTTTCATTCCACGCACAGGAAAGCCGCCATGCCAGCCAGCCGTCCCGCCGAATTCGTCACCGCCCTGCTGCTAGCCGGCGGGGAAGGCCGGCGCATGAGCGGCGCGGACAAAGGCTGGCTGGAACTGGACGGCGTGCCGCTGGCCGAGCGGGCGGCGGCGCGGCTGCGGCCGCAGGCCGGCGCCTTGCTGATCAGCGCCAACCGCAATCTTGAGCGCTACGCCGCGCTGGGCCAGGTGGTGACCGACGCGGCGGAATTCGCCGGCGGCGGACCGCTGGCGGGGCTGGAGGCCGGACTGTCCGCTTGCGATGGCGACTGGCTGGTGAGCGCGCCCTGCGACCTGCCCTTCCTGCCCGACGATCTGGCCGCGCGGCTGATGGCGCCGTTGCTGCGAGGCGAGGCCCCGCTCAGCGTCGCGCGCTGCGATGGACATCCGCACCCGGTATGCATGGCGGTTTGCGCGGACCTGCTGCCCTCGCTGCGCGCTTATCTGCGCGGCGGCGGACGCAAGGTCAGGGAATGGCAGGCGCAGGCGGGAGCGGCGATGGTGGACTTCGACGACGCGCCGCAGGCCTTTCGCAATCTCAACACACCGGACGATCTGGCCGCCGCCTCCCGGAGATGAGCCGGCGCCCTAGGCCGTGTACTCGACGAAGCCGGTACGCCTGCAGAAGCTGGCCAGCGCGACGCCGGCGCGGCGCGCGATGTCGACCGCCAGCGAGGTGGGCGCGGAAATGGTCGCCAACAGCGGGATGCCGGTTCTGGCGCACTTGCGCGCCAACTCGTAGCTGGCGCGGCTGGACATGAACACGAAACCGTCCGCGGGGTCCATGCCCTCGAGCGCCAGCCAGCCTATCAGCTTGTCCAGCGCATTGTGCCGGCCCACATCCTCGAACGCCATCCTCACCCCGCCGTCGCGGCCGCACCAGGCCGCCGCGTGCGCGCAGCCCGTCGCCTGCATCAGCCGCTGATGGGCCGGCAGCTCGGCCGCCGCGCGCGCGATCGCGGCCGGATCGGCGGACACGGGCCCCGCCGGCCCGGCGATGGGCTCGGGGGACAGATCCAGCATCGCCAGGCTCTCGATGCCGCACACGCCGCATCCGGTGCGGCCCGCCAGGCTGCGTCGCCTGTCCTTCAGCGCCAGGAAGGCCGGCTGCGCGATTTCCAGCCTGACCTCGGCGCCGCCGCAGACGAAATCGGACTCGATGTCGAAAATCTCCGCACGCCGCGCGACAATGCCTTCGCTCAGCGCGAAGCCCACCGCCAGCCATTCAAGATCCAGCGGCGTGGCCATCATCACCGCGTGCGAGATGCCGTTGAACACCAGCGCCACCGGTGTCTCCTCCGCCACCCGGTCCCAATCGGGCCGGCTCGACCCATCGAGATGGCGCGTCACCGCCAGCGATGTCATTCCCTGTTCCGTTCTGTCGTGATCCTGCATGCTCATCCGCCCATCCGCGGCCGCCCGCGGCGCCCGCTGCAAAAAAATCCACCGATCCGTCCGCCCGGCTCGCCGCCATCGCTTATACTGGCGCGCCCTGTCCCCGCGCGACTGCCATGACCGACCGCCCCGCCGCCGACCAGCTGGACCCGAATATCGCCGCCCTGCTCGCTCAACTGTGGCGGGCCGCGGCGGCCGGCGGCCGTCCCTGGTCGCTGGCCCGGCTCGCCAAGCAGTCCGGCCTGAGAATGAGCACGCTGCTGCGCGGCCTGAATCTGCTCGCCGAACTGGGCCTGGTCCAGGCCGACATCCAAGCCGATGGCCGCGGACGCGCCTGGCTCAACGAGGAAGGCCTCGCCTGCTGCCGGGAATGGTTCGCCGGCGCCGACCCAAGCTGACATTATCCCGTCCGCGCCGCCGCGCGCGCCAGCGCGGCGACGCCGGCTCGCAAGGAATTTGACCGTGATCCGCCGCCATCCTTTATCCTTGCATCGATTGACCCAAAGCAAAACCGGAACCACACCTTTCCCGCAGGAGCCGCCCCGACATGAGCCATTCCAAGACCAGCGAACGCATCCAGCCGTACGCGCAGCCGGCCGGCGGGCTGGATTCCATCAAAAGCACCACCGTTTCGCTGCTCAAGGAAAAGGTGCCGGGCAGCCGGTATAAGACGCTGTTCCACCAGAACCAGCCCGACGGCTTCGACTGCCCGGGCTGCGCCTGGCCGGATCGGGAACATACCTCCACCTTCGAATTCTGCGAGAACGGCGTCAAGGCGGTGGCGGCCGAGGCCACCTCCAAGCGCATCGGCGCCGATTTCTTCGCGCGGCATAGCGTGGCCCAGCTGCTGGAACAGAGCGATTACGAGCTGGAGCAACACGGCCGCCTGACCGAGCCGCTGGCCTACGACGCGGCCAGCGACCGCTACCTGCCGATTGCCTGGAGCGACGCCTACGCCCGGATCGCCGGCCATCTGAAGGCCTTGCCCGATCCCAACCAGGCCTCGTTCTACGTCTCCGGCCGCACCAGCAACGAAACCGCCTTCCTGTTCCAGCTGTTCGTGCGCCTGTACGGCACCAACAACTTCCCGGACTGCTCCAACCTCTGCCACGAATCGTCCAGCCGCGCGCTGCCGCAAACGGTGGGCGTGGGCAAGGCCACGGTGGTGCTGGAGGACTTCGAGCACGCCGACACCATCATGGTGTTCGGCCAGAACCCGGCCACCAACCATCCGCGCATGCTGAACGAGCTGCGAGCCGCCGCCAAGCGCGGCGCGACCATCGTCTCGATCAATCCGCTGAAGGAAAAAGGCCTGGACCGCTTCGCCAGCCCGCAGCATCCGCTGGATCTGGTCAACGGCGGCGCCGAGATCAGCTCGCTGTTCATCCGCCCCACGCTGGGCGGCGACTTCGCGCTGATCAAGGGCGTGGCCAAACGCGTGCTGGAACTGGACGACGCGGCCGTCGCCGCCGGCGGCGAGCGGATTCTGGACATCGGCTTCCTGGCCGAGCACTGTTCCGGCTTCGACGCCTTCGCCGCCGACCTGCGCGCCGAGAGCTGGCCGGACCTGGCCGCCGCCTCCGGCGTGCCCTACCAGGATATCGACGCGCTGGCCCGGGTGTACGCGAAAGGCAAGGCGGTGATCGCCACCTGGGGCATGGGCCTGACCCAGCACCGCGATTCGGTGGCGGCGATCCAGATGCTGTCCAACCTGATGATGATGCGCGGCAACATCGGCCGCCTCGGCGCCGGCCTGTGTCCGGTGCGCGGCCACTCCAATGTGCAGGGCGACCGCACCATGGGCATCGAGGACAAGCCCGCCCCGGCCTTCCTCGACCGGCTGCGCGATGTCTACGGCTTCGAACCGCCGCGCGGGCACGGCCTGGACGCGGTGGACACCATCAAGGCGATGCTGGACGGGCGGGTCAAGGTCTTCGTCGGCCTGGGCGGCAATTTCGCGATGGCGACGCCGGACACGCCGCGCACCTTCGAAGCGCTGCGCAACTGCGATCTGACCGTGCAGATTTCCACCAAGCTGAACCGCAGCCACCTGATCCACGGCCGGGACGCGCTGATCCTGCCGACGCTGGGCCGCACCGAGATCGATCTGCAGAAAACCGGCCCACAGGGCGTGACGGTGGAGGACTCGATGTGCATGGTGCACTTGTCCTACGGCATCAACCCGCCGGCCTCGAAGCAGCTGCGCTCGGAAACCGCCATCGTCGCCGGCATCGCCGACGCGACGCTGGGCGGCGGGAAAATAGACTGGCTGTCCTATGCGGACGATTACGCCAAAATCCGCGACGAGATCGCCAAGGCCGTCGCCGGCTTTGAAGATTTCAATGCCCGCGTGGCCAAGCCCGGCGGCTTCCACCTGACGCCGGCCTCGCGCGAGCGGCGCTGGCTGACGCCCGACGGCAAAGCGCGATTCATCGTCAACGCGCTGGAGAAGGACACGCCGATCGCCCGCGCCCGCGCGCTGCACGGCGACCGGTTGATGGTGCTGATGACCGCCCGCTCCCACGACCAGTACAACACCACCATCTACGCGCTGGACGACCGCTACCGCGGCGTCTACGGCCAGCGCCGGGTGCTGCTGATCAACCGGGATGACATCGCGCGGCTGGGCTTCGCCGACGGCGAGCGGGTGGACCTCTTCACCGTCTGGCACGATGGGATAGAGCGCCGCGCCGACGGCTTCCGGCTGGTGGAGTACGACATCCCGCGCGGCTGCCTGGGCGCCTACTTTCCCGAGACCAACCCGCTGATCCCGCTGGACAGCGTGGCCGGCGTCTCCAACACGCCCACGTCCAAGTCGGTGCCGGTGCTGCTGCGGCGCTCGGCCGGCTGACGCCTGCCGCCCGCAGGCCGGCCTCGGTCCGGCCTGCTCAGTCCGCCAATGCCAGCAGCTCCCGGACGATGGCGATCGCCTGCTCGAACTGCAGCCGTTGCACGCAGGCCGCCACTTCGCGCACCGAGTCCTCCTGAGCGCCCAGCGGCCGGTCCAGCAATTCGTCAACCAGGTCTATCGCCGCCAGATTGCTGTCCTCCAGCAAGGCCAGGATGTCGCGCAGCTGCCTCCTCCAATCCCCGTCCGGAAGCGGTTTCGCCGTCTTGCCCGTCTCTTCCGCCGGCAGGCTGTCGAACAGCTGCGCCACGCTGTCGCCCAGCAGCCCGCGCAAACGCTCGAGATCCTCGCCGCTTATCGCCTCCCCGTCCCGCGCGCGCTTTTCGAGCTCGGCGGCCAGCCGGCTCAGCGCCTGCGCGCCCAGCGTCGCCGCCAGCCCCTTCAGGGTATGCAAGCCCGACGCCAGCTCCGGCCGCGCATCCAGGCGGCCGCTCTCTGCGATGCCGGACAGCAGCGTCTCGCATTCCGGACGGAAGGTGGCCAACGCGGCGCGATAGACCCGCAGCTTGTTGCCGAAACGGCGCAACCGCGAAGGCAGCGATTCGACCAGCGCGCCGGAATCGTCGGCCCTCGGCGCCGGAACGCTCGCCGCCGTCCCGTCCGGACCGCCTTCGCGCCCCGCCAACGCCAGCAGCTTGGGCACCAGTTCGTCGATGTCTATCGGCTTGCCGACGTGGTCGTTCATTCCCGCCGCCAGGCAGGCCGCGCGATCGGCCTGGGACGCATTGGCCGTCATCGCCAGAATCGGCAGCCGCTGGCAGCGCATGTCGGCGCGGATGCGGCGGGTGGCTTCCAATCCATCGATGTCCGGCATCTGCACGTCCATGATCACGATGTCGAACGCCGGGTCGGCCGACACCGCCTGGGACACCCCCGACAGTCCCCCCTCGGCCAGGCTGACTCTCGCGCCCTCCTCCTGCAGCAACTCGGACGCCACCTGGCGATTGAGGGCGTTGTCCTCCACCAGCAGGACGCTCATGCCGTCCAGGCGACGGCCGAACGCCGTAGTCGCAGGCGTCCTTTCCGCCTCGCCCTCTCCCGTCACCGAGCGGACCACGGCGTCCACCAGTTGCTGCGGGGTAATCGGCTTGGTCAGGAAATCGTTGAACGGCGGGTTCGGCCGCTCGGCCGCCTCGGCCAGCACCTCGCGGCCGAAAGCCGTCACCATGATGATCACCGGCGGCTTGTCGCCCGCCAGTTGCTGCCGCATCACTTCGGCGACGCCCACGCCGTCCAGGCCGGGCATGCGCCAGTCCATCAGCACCACGTCGTAACGCTGGCCGGCGGAACCCGCCCCGTGCACTTTCTCCAGCGCCTCCTCGCCCCCATCGGCATATTCGGCGCGCCAGCCGACGGTCGAGATGGTATCCATCAGTATCTCGCCCGCCAGCGGATTGTCATCCACCACCAGGACGTTCAGTTGTCCCAGCGGCTCGGGCAGTTGCGCCAGCGGCTGATCCGCCGCCATGCCCAGGGTCAGGTCGAACCAGAAACGGCTGCCGCAGCCGAGCTGGCTCTCCACCCTGAGCTGCCCTCCCATCAGCTCCACCAGCCGCCTGCTGATCACCAGGCCCAGGCCGGTGCCGCCGAAGCGCCGGGTGGTGGAGGCCTCGGCCTGGGTGAAGCCTTCGAAAATGCGCGACAGCTGCTCCGGCGCGATGCCGATGCCGGTGTCGCTGACCTCGATGCGCAACTCGACCTCGCCTTCGCGGCGCGCCCGTTCCCGGACAGCGAGGACGACCTGGCCTTGCGTGGTGAATTTGAGCGCGTTGCCGGCCAGGTTGATCAGGATCTGCTGCAGCCTCAGCTTGTCCCCGATCAGCATGGCGGGCAGCGTCGGCTCCATGCGGAACAGCACCTCGACGTCCTTGTCGTTGGTATTGCCGGACAACACCACCGCCAACTCCCGCATCAGGCCCTCCAGATCGAAAGGGTGCAGGTCCAGCTGCAGCTTGCCGGCGTCGATCTTGGAAAAGTCTAGGATGTCGTTGAGCAGGCCCAGCAGCGACTTGGCCGCCGCCTGGATCTTGCCCACGTAATCGAGCTGGCGCTCGTCCAGCCGGGTATGCTGCATCAGTTGCAGCAGCCCCAGCACCGCGTTCATCGGCGTGCGGATCTCGTGGCTCATATTGGCCAGGAACTGGCTCTTCACCATGCTGGCTTCTTCGGCCTGGCGCTTCGCTTCCAGCAGATTCTGCTCGTAGGCGCGGGTTTCGGTGATGTCGCGGTTGATGCCCGTCACCCGCACGCCGTCGCCGTGGCGCTCCAGACGCGCGCCGACCTGCACGTAGCGCATCTCTCCGTCCGGCAGCCGCACCCGGAACACCCTGTCCATCGCCTCGCCGCGCTCCAGCAGCGCGCGCAGGTCGGCCTCCACGCTGTCCACATCGTCCGGATGCACCCGCTCGCGCCAGTGCCGGTACTCCAGCCCCCGCTCTGCCAGTTCCGGCGGCTGGCGGTAGATTTCGAACATCTGCGCGTTCCAGCGCAGCTGGTTGTCCGCCGGCGACCAGCTCCACACTCCAAGCTGGGCCACTTCGGCAGCCAGCTGCAACTGGTCGCGGGCCGCCACCAGCTCCCGCTGCTGCCGCTGCGGAATGGTGATGTCGGCGGCGATGGCCAGGTAGCCGACCACCAGCTCGTCGGCGTCCCGCATCGCGGTCACCATCAGCGATACCTGAAGCTGGGAGCCGTCCTTGCGGACATAGGTCCATTCCCGCGTCTCGGCTCCGCTGGCCTCGGGCTCCTGCACCAGCGCGCGCAACCCCTCCACCTGGCGCTCATAACGCTGGCTCAAGGCCTCGCCATGCTCGCGCAACTCCTCCGGCAGATGGAAATGGGTCAGCATCGCCCGCCCCACCATCTCGTTCTCGCTGTAGCCGAGCATGCGCTGCGCGCCGCTGTTGAACAGCGAAACCACGCCATGGACGTCGGCGGCGATGATGGCCACTTCCGACGCCGCGCGCAGCACATTGCTCAACATGCCATGCACGCGGGCGAGCTCGGCGTCGGCCAACTTCCGCTCAGTGATGTCGATGCGCAGCGCGATATAGCGCTCGATGCGGCCGCTGTCCCCGGCATGGGGCACGATCACGGTGTCGAACCAACGCTGCCTGCCCTCCCGGGTCTGGTTGCAGACCTCGCCGCGCCACACGCGGCCCGAGGCTATGGTGCGCCACAGCGACTGCCAGAACATCGCCGGATGGACGCCAGCGCTCAATTTGCGGTGATCCCAGCCCAGCAATTCCTTGCGCTCGTAGCCGTGAACCTGGCAGAACAGATCGTTGGCCTCCAGTATCCGTCCGTCGGTATCGGTGGCGGTGTACAGCAGCTGCTGGTTGATAGTGTCCAGCAGCAACTCGCGCTCCTTCAGCGCCGAAGTCAGCCGGCTGCGGCTCTCCACTTGCTCGGAAATGTCCTGGACGATGGCGTAGAAGCCCCGGACCTCGTCGTTGACGAGGTCGGGCAGATACGTCGTCAGCGAATGGCGCACCACGCCGTCCTGTCCGCAAATCTGCCGCTCGAAAACCTGAGGTTCGCCGCCAAGCACCGCCTCGATATGCGGCAGGTTGGCCTGGTAGAGCGGCTCTCCCAGCAAATCGCGCATCCGCATGCCCGGCAAGGCCCCTGGATCGATGCCGAACCAGGTACGGTACGCGTGATTGGCCACGCGATTGATCTGGTCGCAATCCCAATAGCCGATGATGAACGGCACGGCGTCCAGCACCGTCTGCAGCGTGCGCCAGGCCTGATCCAGTTCCGCCGTGCGGTCGGCCACCCTTTGCTCGAGATTTTCGCTCAGCACCTGCAGTTCGGCCTTGATCCGCTTCTGCTCGCTGAGGTCCCTCAGCACCTTGGACGCGCCCACCACCCGCCCGGCCTCGTCCAGCACCGGCGAGATCGATACCGACACGATCAGCAAGCTCCCGTCCTTGCGCATGCGTACCGTTTCGAAGTGCTCTATGCGCTCGCCGCGGGCGATCCGGCGCAGGATGTCCACCTCCTCTCCGCGCCTGTCCTCCGGCACGATCAGCTTCGCCAGCGGCTGCCCCACAGCCTCGTCGGCCCGATAGCCGAACAGCCGCTCCGCGCTGAGATTCCAGCTGGTGACCACGCCGTCCAGGGTCTTGCTGATGATGGCGTCCACCGAGCCCTCGACGATGGCCGCCAGCCGGCTCTGCGCCGCCAGCAGCTCTCGCCGCCGCTGGCGATTGCGCCCCACCACCAGCGCCAGCAGAGCGGACAGGACGCTCGCCGCCAAGCCTGACGACGCCACCAGCGCGGCGCTTGGCAGCTTCAGGCTGTCGGCGAAGGCCGGTCCGGCGCGCAAGGACAGCCTCCAGTCCCGGCCGAACAGCGGCTGCAGCTCCGAGGCCGCGGCGATGGGCTGGGCCGGATTCGACCCGCCCTGAAAGAAAACCGCCTTCCTGCCGTCCGTCACGTCGGCCAATTCCACGGCGACGCCCGGGAGGTCGGCCATCAGCCCCGCCATCGCATCCTGCGCCCGGATGGGCGCGAAAACCCAGCCGAAGCCCGCCCGCAGCCTGCCCTCCTCGCTGGCCGGCGTCGCGCCGCCGGCGTACACCGGCAACAACAGCAGAAAGGCTTGCGCCTTGTCTTCCGGATGCGGCATCAGGGCGATGGGTTCGCTCAGCCGGGCTTGCCCGCTGCGCAGCGCGGCCTCTGCCGCCGCCCGCCTGCTGGGCTCGGACGCGATATCGACTCCGATGACGAAACGATTGCCCGGTTCCGGCTCGAAATAGACGATGACCGCGCGCTCGCCCTCATGCGGACGCAGCTGGCGAATGGAGAAGCCAGGCTCGCCATCCCGGCGCTCCTGTCGCACGAATTCCGCCACCCGCTGCGGCGGCACCCTGCGCGCATAGCCGAATCCAAGCAAGCCGGGGAATTCGACCGCAGCGTTCAAGCTCTGGGTATAGACCCGGAAACGCTGGCGGTTGATGCCGTGCTCGCCGTTGCTGGCGATCGCGCCCCGCGCGCCGCCCAAGCCATTTTGGTAGCGCCGGATGCGGGCGGCCACCTCCACGCCCAGTTGCCGCGCCTCGCGCCGCAGCTCGGCATCGACGCGTTCGCGGTTGTCGCGAGAGACTTTCCAGCCCAGCGACAGGCTCAGGACGGCGCCCAGCAGCAGAACCAGCAGCGCGGTGGCCGACGCGGGCAATAGCGGTTTTTTCATCCAGGCGGACGAATCGCAATGTTCACTCAAGGCATGCCCCCAGCTTCATCGTCAAAACGCGACCGGACCGGTCTGGCCGGTCCGGATCTCGGGAAGAACGCCGTCAGGCGAAACGCCTGTCGATTTCGGCGGCCGGCTCCGGCCTGCCGTAGAGGAAACCCTGCATGATGCGGCAACCCAGCCGGAGCAGCTCCCGGGCCTGCTCCTCGCGCTCCACGCCCTCCGCCACCAGGCGCAGGCCCATGCCCTGCGCCATGCTGGCGATGGCCGCGACGATGGCGGCGCTGTGCCTATCGTCAAGCATGTCGTGAATGAAGCTCTGGTCTATCTTCAGCACATCCAGCGGAAACAGCTTCAAATAGGACAGGCTGGAATAGCCGGTGCCGAAATCGTCGATGGCGATGGAGACGCCCAGGCTCTTCAGCTCCGCCAGCACGCTCATGGTCCGCTCGACGTCCTGCGCCAGCACGCCTTCGGTGATTTCCAGCTCCAACAGCTCGGTCGGCAGGCCGGTTTCCTTCAATACCCGCCTCACCGCATCGCAGAAGTCGGACTCCATCACCTGCACCGCCGACACGTTGACCGCTATCCTCAGCCGCCGGCCGGCATCCAGCCAGCGCTTGCCGTCCAGGCAGGCCTGCCGCAGCACGAACAGCCCCAGCGGCACGATCAGCCCGGTTTCCTCCGCCAGCGGGATGAAATGCGACGGCGACACGATTTCATCCTTGTCGTTGCGCCAGCGCAGCAGCGCCTCCAGGCCGACCACGCCGCCGCCGCCCGCGTCCACCTTGGGCTGGTAGTAAACCAGGAAACCGCCCTGTTCCGCGCCCATGCGGATATGCCGCTCCAGCGCCTGCCGCGTCAGCAGCGCCTCCTCGATTTCGGACGAGAAGAAACGGTAGCGGTTGCGGCCTTCCTGCTTCGCGCGGTACATCGCAGCGTCGGCGTGCCGGTACAGCTCTTCCTGGTTCTTGCTGTCGTCCGGGTAAATCCCGACGCCTATGCTGCCGGACAGATCGTAGCGGTTGCCATCCAGCAGATAGGGCTCGGAAATGGCTTTCAGCATCTTGTCGGCCATCGCGCCGGCCTGCTCAATGCCGCCCAGCCCAGGCACCAGGATGATGAATTCGTCGCCGCCCTGCCGGCTGACGGTGTCGCAGGGGCGGAGCGCGGCCTGCAGCCGGCGCGCCACCCGCTGCAGCAGCTGGTCGCCGACCGAATGTCCCATCGAGTCGTTGATCACCTTGAAATGGTCTATGTCCAGGATGTACAGCCCCAGCCGGTCGCCGCTATGGGCGGCCTGCTGCAGCGCCTGCTGCGTGCGGTCCTGCAGCAGCATCCGGTTGGGCAGATTGGTCAGCGCGTCGTGGTGGGCCAGGTGGGTCATTTTCACCGCCATGGCCCTGGCCTCGCTAACGTCGTGGAACACGATGATGGCGCCGGTCAGCTTGCCGGCGTGGTCCAGGATGGGCGAGGCCGAATCCTCCAGCTCCAGCAACTGGCCGTCCCTGCGCTGCAGCGCGCAGTTCATCGCCATGCCGACCGACCGCTGCTCCGACAGCACCAGCCGGATCGGGTTGAACATCGCGTGGCCCTGGGAGCTCTCCCTGAGCGGCATGATTTTTTCCACCGGCTCGCCCAATGCCTCCCTGGATTGCCAGCCGGTCATGTCCTCGGCGATCGGATTCAGGAAGGTGATGTTGCCGTTGGCGTCGGTGGCGATCACCGCGTCGCCGATCGAATTCAGCGTGATGCGGATCCGCTCCTTCTCGTCGCGCAGCGCCTGCTCGGCCCGCTTGCGCTCGGTGACGTCGGTGATCAGCATCAGGAAGCCGGGCTGCCCTTCCTCGTCAGGACGGAACACTAGCGACACCTGGCCATACAGCAGTCCACCCTCGCGCCGAACGAAGCCCAGATCGAACGACGGGCAGTTGCCGCGCATCACGTCCTTCAGGTGCTCCTCGATCGCGGCATAGTTGGTTTCGCCCAGCACCTTGCGCACGTGCATGCCGCGCATGGTGGCGGCGGAGACGCCGAACCAGTGTCCGGCGATGTCGTTGCAGAACTGGCAGCACAGCCCGCCGCTCCAATGCGCGACGAAGGCCGGCAGATGCTGCAGCACGTCGGCAAGGTCCTTCTTGGCCAAGGCCAATTGCCTGGTCTTCAGCTGCAAGGCGAGATGGGTCTGGATCCGGGCGCGCGCCACCGGCACGTTCAGCGGCTTGTGCAGAAAGTCGACGCCGCCCATGTTCAGCGCCTGCAGCTCGTGTTCGCGCTGATCGTGGGAGGTGACGAAGATCACCGGGATGTCGCGCAGCCGGGGAGACGCCTTGATCGCCTTGCACACCTCGTAGCCGTCCATGCCCGGCATTTCGATGTCGAGCAGGATCACATCCGGCGCGTTTTTCTGGGCGATCTCCAGCGCCGCCTTGCCGCTGGTGGCGAAGCGCACCTCTCCCAGGCCCCTTACCGCCTCTCTAATCACGTGGATATTACTTGCCACATCGTCGACGATCAGGATGCTCGCCTGCTCGCGTCGCAAGTCGTTGAACATCGGGCTTCCTTGTGACGACGGCAGCAAGATGCGAGCGTCGGCGCCCCCGCATCCGGCATGCCGGCTTGCTGGTCAAATTTGCCGCTGTATTCCATCCATTGTAGTTATGCAATGAGGCTAAGGTTAGGAGAAAGTCCAGCGCGCGCCGGTACTTTCGGCAGCCGGCATGCGCAAAGCCTTGCCTCGCGCCCGGGCGAAGCCGCGGTACGCACTATTACGGAAGAGGACTCGCCCGGGTTGAAAAGGAAACCAAGCCGCGCCGCGCGCATGGCCGACAGATCACTCGCGCCATATCTCCACGCTGCCGATGGCCGCCTTGCCCGCGCTCCCCGCCCCGCCCTCTGGCTGCAGCAACAGCACGACGGCGCATGGCCTTTGCCGGGTCATCAGAAGCCTGGGCGCCAGTTCGAAACTGGCGTCCCGCCGGACCTCGGGTCCGATGCCGTAGAAATTGATCTCGCCGACCCGCTCCCCAGCCGCGCGGGCGCCTCGGCCAATCAGCAGCACGCGATAGCCGGGATGCGCTCCGCTGTCCGCCCGCAAGCCCCTGAGGTACAGGGTGACGCGCGCGCTTTTCCCATCGCAAGCCCGCGCATCCAGCGGGATCGCGATGCGCACGGGATCCGCGCCGAGCTCCACGCCGCGTCCGCCCCCATCGTACTTTCCCAGCAAACGCATACCGGCCGCGTCTCCCTGCGATGGTCCGGACAAGACGAGCGCAAGCGCGGCGCAAGCGGAACGCATTCTCGGCCCCATTCGCCACGCCCTCCCCGGCGGCCAGCGGCGGCGCGGTCCGGCCAAACCGCCCGCGCCGCGCGATGTCACGGCGCCACCAGCGCTATCTTGTCTATCGTGGGCATCGCCTCATCGTTGCCGGAGGGCTCCGAGGGCACCAGCGTGACCTTGGGCTCGCCCCCGCCGTTTTTCTGCAGCCAGGCGCGCGTCTCCGCCCGCAGCAGGAAGCTGAACGCCTTTTTGTCCGGATGGTTGCCTGCATCCTCGCCGTCATGCTGATGGGTGCCGGCGGCGCTGAAGAAGTTGATCTGCCCCACGAAGCCCGGTCCCTGCGTATCGGCGGCCGGCGCGTCGCCGGCATGGACATAGACATTGTAAACGCCGTTGACGGCGCCATGGGCGGACAGGCCTTCGAAGCGCAGGAACAGGTTGGACTGTTTGCCGAGCCTGCCCAGGCGGCTCGACAGCATCTCGACCCGCGGCGCCGACGCGGCTGTCGACTTCGCGTCGCCCAGATCGACGGTGACCGGCGCGTTACCCAACCTCACCACGCCCGCGGCTTCGCTCGCGAAGCTCTCCAGCTTCAAGGCCAGCGGCGCCTTGAGCGGCGCCAGCTTGAGCGGGAACGGCAGGCTGCCCGGCGGCCGCGAGACATAGCTGGAATAGGCATCCCTGGGAAGCGACAGGAAGTTCTTGACCGTCGCGACCACCGCGGTGCCGGTCGGCGACGCGAAGACGAACTGCTGGTTGAGGAAGGGCGCATCGGCAGGGTTCTTGCCGCCGGCCAGGTTCCAGCTGGCCCAGATCCGGTCGATATTGCAATGGTGGATCCAGAAGATGGGATCGTTCGCCGCCCACGGCACCTGGGCCATGCCCTGGCTGTTGCCGACGTCGACGTGCAGCGCGCCATGCGGATTCATGTCGGTGTTGGCGCAGAACCCCGCGTCGCCGGCCGAGCCGGAATACAGATTGGACTTCATGCAGTCCAGGGTCAGCTTGCTTCTCCCCTCGGTGACGTTCTTGCCGGCATTGGTGCCTGGCCAGCGGGTCTCGCGGTACAACGGCCCCCAGACCGGGTCGCCGGGACGCCGGAACTCGATCGGCAGCACCTGCTGGCTGGGGTCGGTATAGTCCCAGTACGGCAGCGTGAAATCATGCCTGCCCGACACCTGGCGGATGATGTCTTCGAAATAGGTGATGAACATCCGGTGCCAGGGCAGGAAGAAATCCTCGCGCTGCCCCGAACTGTGGGCCTGACAGGTATTCCACATCTTTTCGGCCAAAGTGCGGTTGGCCGACGGCGAAGGGTAGACCCGGTTCAGTTCCTGCTGCTTGGTCCGGTCGCCCCGCACGAAATGGGTGTACCACTGGAATATCCAGTTCAGCGGATTGCCTTCCGGATATTGGGCGGGATCCATCATTTTCCTGACCGCGCCGGCGTAGATCTCCAGCATCGCCTTGCCTTGCGGGCTGGCGACATTGTAGCGGGTGCCCCGGCTCAGGCGCAGCAACCGGGCCAGCGAGGGTTCGGACAGGGCGAGGCTGCCGAAGACGATGGCCCCGCCCTTCAGCAATTGACGACGATTCAAATCGGACATGTTTCCTCCCGGATGCGGATCATGGTGATGAATCCGTTCCCGCGCGCTTGGCCGTGTTGCCGCTTGGCCGCGGCGGAATGGTGGATGCGATTGCTAAAGATGTCGCCAGGCGAAATGAAGGCCGCGGCGGATATGCCGGTCGTATTTATTCAACATGGCACTATCCTGATTAGATTCTTCCGCATCGGTCCGCAATCCGGAGCAACACTTACAACAGCTCCAAGCATTGCCTGCCAAACCGGGTAAAACCGCCTGACACGTCGCAATATCGGAAAAACAGAAAGTCGAGGCGGAAAATAGGACGCCGGTTTTCTTGCGGCGGAGAAGCGAAAAGCCCCGACGGATCGGGGCTTTTCAATTTGGCGGAGAGGGGGGGATTCGAACCCCCGTTAGGCTATTAACCTAAACACGCTTTCCAGGCGTGCGACTTAAACCACTCATCCACCTCTCCGGAGGTGTCTTGCTGGATTGTCGAAACCGCCAGGGCGATTCCGTAATGAATTCTGGCGGAGAGGGGGGGATTCGAACCCCCGTCAGGCTATTAACCTGAACACGCTTTCCAGGCGTGCGACTTAAACCACTCATCCACCTCTCCAGAACCCTGGATCGAGACGCCGGGCGTTTCGTTCACAGAGGCTGCGCAGTATATAAGCCCTATTCTTCGCGCGCAAGTGTTTTATAAGCCGAATGGGAAAATAACTGATCGACATAATCAGCCACGCCATCTCGCTCCCGCCGCAGCCAATCCGCGATGGCGGAACGGAACCTGGGATCCGCGATATAGTGGGCGGAAACCGTGCGCGCCGGCTCGAAACCGCGGGCCTGCTTGTGCTCGCCCTGGGCCCCGCCTTCGAAGACGCTCAGCCCTCGGCTGATCGCATACTCCAGCCCCTGGTAATAGCACAGCTCGAAGTGCAGGCAAGGCACCTCTTCCAGCGCGCCCCAATAGCGGCCATACAACGCGTCGCCATCCCGGATGCACAGGCTGGCGGCGATATCCCGCCCCTCCCGGCTGGCGACGAACATCAGGCAATGCCCGGACAGGCGCTCGCCTATCCGCCGGAAGAAATCCAGGTTCAGATAGGGCGATGAATGGCGCTCCAGATAGGTTTGCCGATAACAACGGAAAAACAGCTGCCAATCGGCGTCCAGGATCGCGCCGCCCTCCAGCGCCCGCACCGCCACGCCCGCCTCCGCCACCTTGCGCCGCTCCTGGCGTATTTTCTTGCGCTTGTCGCGGCTCAGCGCGGCGAGGAAATCATCGAAATCGGCATAGGCCTGGTTGCGCCAGTGGAACTGCACGCCTTCGCGCAGCAACCAGCCGGCCTCCTCCAATCGCGCAGCCTCTTCCGCCGTGGGAAACAGCACGTGGGCGGACGACAGGCCGTTATCGTCCACCAGCTGCCGCAAACCGGCGATCAGACGCGCTTGCGCGTCCGCGCCGCCCAGCAGCCGGCGGCCGGTCACCGGCGTGAACGGCGACGCCACCACCAGCTTCGGGTAGTAATCCAGTCCGGCGCGGGCATAGGCCTCGGCCCAGGACCAGTCGAACACGTACTCGCCGCGGTTGTGCCGCTTCAGATAGGCCGGCGCCAATCCGGCCGCCTGCCCGTCGCGCTCCAGCGCCAGCGGCAGGGGCAGCCAGCCGGTGGCGCCGCCGACGCAGCCGGTCTCCTCCAGCGCCGCCAGCCATTCGCGGCCGACGAACACGCCCGCCCCGCCTGCCGCCGGCCACGCCGCTTGCGCGATGGCGGCCACGCCGTCATACAGTTGCAGCTGCAATGCTTTTCCTTTCCGAGAGCCTGTTCAGGTAAAATTGAACGATCAAGAATCATCGGTGCCCTCTCAAGATGCGTATCGCTCTCGCCCAGTTCAACCCCGTGGTCGGCGACATCGTCGGCAATGCCCAAAAAATCGTCGACCTCGCCAACGCGGCCCTGGCCCAGGGCGCGGACATCCTGCTGACGCCGGAGCTGGCGCTGACCGGCTACAGTCCGGAAGACCTGCTGCTGCGCGACAGCTTCTACCGCGAAGTGGCGCGCGGCCTGGACATCATCGAGCAGCTGGACGGCATCACCGTCATCGTCGGCCATCCGGCCAGGATAGGCAACGAGCGCTTCAACGCCGCCACCGTGCTGCGCGACGGCAACCGGCTGGGCCAGTATCACAAGATGCTGCTGCCCAATTATGAAGTGTTCGACGAATGCCGCTACTTCACGCCGGGCGCCGCGCCGCTGGTGTTCGAGCAGAACGGCGTCAAGGTGGGCGTGCTGATCTGCGAGGACGCCTGGCAGCTGGAGCCGGCGGCCGAAGCCGCCGACGCCGGCGCCGAGCTGCTGCTGAGCCTGAACGCCTCGCCGTTCCACCGCGACAAGATCGAGACCCGCCACCAAGTGATGCGCTACCGCGTGGAGGAGACCGGCCTGCCGCTGGCCTACGCCAACCTCGTCGGCGGCCAGGACGAACTGGTGTTCGACGGCGGCTCTTTCGCCTTGGACAAGGCCGGCAACGTGGCGGCACAGGCGGCGGCCTACGACGACGAGCTGCTGCTGGTGGATTTCGCCTACGGCGACTTCCAGCCCGGCCGGCAAGCCGCGCTGCCCGGAGCGCAGGAAAGCGTCTACCGCGCGCTGGTGGTCGGCGTGCGCGACTACATAGGCAAGAACGGCTTCCCCGGCGCGCTCTTGGGCCTGTCCGGCGGGATAGACTCGGCGCTGACGCTGGCTGTGGCGGTGGACGCGCTGGGCGCCGACAAGGTGCACGCCGTGATGATGCCGTCGCGCTACACCGCCGACATTTCGGTGACCGACAGCCGCGACATGATCGGCCGCCTGGGCGTCAAGTACGACGAGATCGAGATCTGGCCGATGTACGAAAGCTTCATGGCCGCGCTGGCCCCGTCGTTCGCCGGCCTGGAGATGGACACCACCGAGGAGAACCTGCAGGCGCGCATCCGCGGCACGCTCTTGATGGCGCTGTCCAACAAGAGCGGCAAGCTGGTGCTGACCACCGGCAACAAATCCGAGATGACCACCGGCTACTGCACGCTGTACGGCGACATGGCCGGCGGCTTCGCGGTGCTGAAGGACGTGGCCAAGACCCTGGTGTTCGAGCTCTGCCGCTGGCGCAACACCGTGTCCGACATCATTCCGGAGCGCATCATCACCCGGCCGCCATCGGCCGAGCTGCGGCCAGACCAGAAGGATCAGGACAGCCTGCCGCCTTACGAGGTGCTGGATGCCATCATGGCGCGTTACGTCGAGGACAACCAGTCGGCCGCCGACATCATCGCCGCGGGCTTTGCCGAAGCCGACGTCAACCGCGTGGTGCGGCTGCTGAAAATCAACGAATACAAGCGCCGCCAGGCGCCGGTGGGCCCGCGCGTCACCCAGCGCGGCTTCGGCAAGGACTGGCGCTACCCGATCACCAACAAGTTCAGCTGAGCCCTGCCCGGGCGGCCGCCGGCCGTCCCGCGGGGACAAGCCAAAGCCATGGCCATCCCGGCTGCGATATAATCCCGGCATACCCAGACGATCGGCCAAGATCGCGCACCATGGACATTCACAGGACCTTGAAACCGATGATCCGCATGAAACTGGCGGCCGCTGCCGCCCTCTCCTCCCTCGCCCTGCTCACCGGCTGCGCCACCCCGCTGGCAGGCAAGGCGCCCGACGAAGCCGCCCGCAAGGTGATGCTGCAGAACTGGAAAAACGCCAGCTACAACTTCGACGCCCAGATCGGCTTCGACAAGCTGGTCTTCACCGATGGCGACTCCAAGCTGTCCCAGCCCGATATCGCCGACACCATAGACCAGGTCGGCCGCTCGGTCCGCGTCAATGTCAGCGGCGCGGTCGACGCGCCCGGCGGCCGGATGGAAGCCATCCCCGAGCTGCGCTTCGAGCGCCGCAACCTGCTGGCCAGCATTAAGATGCCGCTGCAGTTCCACGCCCAGGACATGTCGCTATTGCTGGACCCGTCCGCCGTAGACCTGTTCCTGCCCTCGCTGCGCAAACAGTCTGGCAAATTCATCCGCGCCAGGCTGCCGGCCGACATGGCCGCCAGGATTCCGCTGAAGGAAATGTACCAGGCGATGCCCAAGATCATCGACGACGCGTACGCGCAGGTGGACAAGCAGGCCTTCAGCCTCCAGCCGCTGGACGCCTATGCCGGCGAAGTCGGCGCGCATTACAAGCTGCGCATGGAGCTGAGCCGCCAGCAGGAGCAGAAGCTGACCCTGCAGATGCTGGACGGCCTGGCCAAGGTGGCGCGCGAGCAGGCCAAGCAGCCTGACGACAAATCCGGCGCCGAGGCGATGATCCGCCTGGTGCAGGGCCTGATCAAGCTCGAGCCGACCAGCGGCGAAAAGAGCCGCACGGTCAGCGACCTCTACGCCAGCCGCGGCGGCGATCTGCTGGCCCTGCGCCAGAAGATCCACATCGAAGCGCCCGAGTTCAGCGGCGACGCCTACGTCAACGTGCGCTACAGCCACTACGGCAAGCCGCAGTTCGTCTACCAGCTCAGCGAAAGCGACATCGTCGATTTCGACAAGCTGGAACTGCCCGACTGGCTGAAGGACACCGACAAGCTGCTGCCCGGCGATCACGCCGAAGCTCCGGCGCCTGCCGCGGCCGCGGAACCGCAGGCGCAGCCGTCCCAGCCCCAGGCCAAGACCAAGAAAAAGCGCAAGACCCGCCGCGCGCAATAATCGCCAACACATTCGCCGGCCCGGCGATGAACCGGGCCGGCGCCGTTCCGGTCCTATCCTTTTTCATTCCGGTCCGCACCGCCCGCAAGGACATTGACGCCATGAAACCGCTTTTCCCCATGCTGACCGCCGCCGCCATCGCCGCTGGCCTGGCCGCCCCGGCTCAAGCCTCCGCCGTCGCCCAGCTCAAGGCCTTCGTGTCCGGCAGCAAGACCCTGTCGGCAGATTTCAACCAGACCGTGACCAACAAGGGCAAGCGCGAAGAGGCCAGCGGCCGGCTGGAGATCGCCCGCCCGGGGAAATTCCGCTGGGAATACACCAAACCCTACGCCCAACTGATCGTCGGCGACGGCAAGACGCTGTGGATCTACGACCAGGACCTCGCCCAGGTAACCCGCAAGGCCCAGGGCGCCGCGCTGGGCTCCAGCCCGGCCGCGCTGCTGGCCGGCAACAATGAAATCGAGCGCAGCTACAAGCTGAACGAGGCCGGCAAGCAGGGCGACCTGGAATGGCTGGCCGCCAGCCCGAAAAAGCAGGACAACACCTTCAGCGCCATCCGCATGGGCTTCAAGAACAATGTGCTGGTGGAAATGCAGCTGACCGACAGCTTCGGCAACGACACCCGCATCGTGTTCAGCCAGCAGCGGCAGAACGCCGCGCTGCCGCCCGCCCGCTTCGCCTTCGCTCCGCCCAAGGGCGTGGACGTGGTCAGCGGCGACTGATCTTGTTTTTCGCTTGAAGAAGCCCGCCGCAAACGGCGGGCTTTTTTGCGCCTCAGGCCGGTTTGAGCGCCCAGGTGGCGATGAAGGCGGGCAGATAGCGGTCGATCAGGAAACGCGGCCGCGGCTGCCAGTCTTCATGAAAACCGGCGATCAGGAAGCCGGCCGCCGCCTGCCCGCCGATCAGCTCGGTCAGGCTGTGGCCGAACACCAGCGCCTCGCCCCTCTCCCGCTTGGCCTCCAGCTCGGCCTCGGACAGGTGCGCGGGATCGGCGTACGGTATGGAAAAGCGCGGCCGGATCAGGCCTTGCTCCATCAGCGCCGGATCGCGGTCGGCGACGAACGCCGCCGGATTGTAGAAACTGGCCAGCAGCCGGCCGCCGGGGCGCAGCGCGCGGAAGCACTCGCGCCATACCGGCGCCACGTCCGGCACGTACAGGTTGGAGATGGGGTGGAACACGCAGTCGAAACTCGCGTCGGCGAAGCGCGACAGGTCGCGCATATCGCCCTGCTCCAATCTCAATTCCAGGCCTTCGCGCTCGGCCACTACGCGGTCGCGCGCCAGTTGTTCCGCCGACGCGTCCAGCACCGTCACCCGCGCGCCGGCGGCGGCGAGCAGCGGCGCCTGCTGGCCGCCGCCACTGGCCAGGCACAGGATATCCAGCCCGCGCGCGTCGTCGAGCCAGCCTGCCGGCAACGGCTTCGGCGTCAGTCTGGCCAGCACGCGGCCCTGCCGGGCCTCGGCGATCTCTGCGGCATCCACCGGCCGCGACCACTCGCAGTCGGCGCGCGCCTGACGGTCCCAGGCGGCCTGGTTGTAATGGAAAACATCGTGTTGTTGTACGGCATCGGGCATCTTGTCCTCCGTTGAGGGAAGGGAACAGCAATGCCGACGCGCGCTGCGCGCAAACCGTCCATGCCAGGCTCACGCGGCACGGGAAGACGGTTGGGAACGGATTGTCGAAAACAAGCAATGCGCACGCTCGCACGCGCCGGACGGCGGAACGAATCGGGGATGCGGGGGCATCCGGGCATCACTTGTTCATTTCGACAGGGCTCCTGAGGATGAAATCGGGGTAGGAAGGACCGATTCTAGCGAAGCGGCCATGACAAGACAATGCCGGACTACACGCCGCGGCGCTCGTACACCGCCTGCGCCAGCGTGCCCAGGTCGACGTATTCCAGCTCGCCGCCCACCGGCATGCCGCGCGCGATGCGCGTCACCGTCAGGCCGCGCTCCTTGAACAACTCGCTGAGCATGTGGGACGTCACCTCGCCCTCGGCGGTGAAGTTGGTGGCGATCACGATCTCGCTCACCTGCCCGTCCAGCGCCCGCGCCAACAGCTTGTCCAGGTGCAGGTCCTTGGGCCCGATGTTGTCCAGCGGCGAAATCCGCCCCATCAGCACGAAATACAGGCCGTCGAAGCACTTGGCCTGCTCCAGCATCATCAGGTCGGCCGGCATTTCGACGATGCACAGCTGGTCCCGGCGGCGCGTCTCGTCGGCGCAGATGGCGCACAGCTCCGCCTCGCTGAAGGTGTTGCAGCGCTGGCAATGCGTGAGCTGGGTCAATGCCCGATCCAGCGCGCGCGCCAGCTTGTCGGCGCCCTGCTTGTCGCGCTGCAGCAGGTGGAAAGCCATCCGCTGCGCGGTTTTCGGCCCCACGCCCGGCAACACTTTCAACGCGGAGATCAACTGCTCCAGCGCGGGAGGATTCTTCATCGACACGGCATCAACCTGCAGGCAAAACGGCGTCCCGGGACGCGGATGGGAAACTCGGCGCAGCGCCGCGGCATGGGATGCGGGCCGCTGTCGCGCCGAAGAAAAGGCCCGTCGCCGGGCCCTGGGATCAGAACGGGAACTTCATCCCGGCCGGCAGGTTCAGGCCGTTGGTGAAGCCGGACATCCGCTCCTGGGTGGTGGCCTCGACCTTGCGCACCGCGTCGTTGAAGGCGGCGGCGATCAGGTCCTCCAGCATTTCCTTGTCTTCCTTGGCGTCTTCCAGCACGCTGTCGTCGATGGCGACGCGCTTGACGTCGTGGGAGCAGGTCATGGTGACCTTGACCATGCCGGCGCCGGACTGGCCTTCCACTTCCACCTTGGCCAGCTCTTCCTGGGCCTTCTTCATGTTTTCCTGCATTTGCTGGGCCTGTTTCATCAGGCCGGCGATACCAGCTTTACCGAACATCGCGGTCACTCCTGTACGGGTTGAATGGTCTCGATGAGCAGCGTGGCGCCGAATTCGCGTACCATCTGCTGCACCACCGGATCGTTTTGCATGCACTCGCGGGCGACGGCCAGCTGCTCCTGGCGCAGCCTGGCATCGGTCATCGCCGGGGTTTCCATCCCCAGCTCCTCCACCGTCACCGCGAGGTCCACCGGATGGCCGAAGCGTTCGGCCAGCGCGGCTTTGAGTTTTTCCTGGTAGTCGCGTCCGCTCATGTGGCGGAAGCTCTCCGGCACGGCCAGTTCCAGGCGGTCCTGGCTCCAGCGCTTCAGCACGGCGTTGTGCGCCAGCATCCGCGCCGCGCCGAGCTTGGCGCCCAGGTCGGCGACCAGCCGCTGCCAGTCGCCGTCGAAGCTATAGCTGGACGGCTCGTCCTCCAGCGGCGGTTGCTGCATGTAGGCCGGCATCGCGTCGTCGTCGGACCAGGGCGCTTCGACGATCTCTTCCTCGTCGCGCTCGTCCTCGTCATCCTGCGCAGCCGGCTCGGACACCGGCGCGGCCAGCGCCGGAGCCGGCTGCGGGCTCGGCGCGGGCTTTGACGGTTCCGACACAGCCGAAACCACGGCGGACGGCAGTGGCGCGGGCTCGGGTTCCGGCTCGGCGGCCGGGGACGGTTCCGCCGCGCGGGGCTTGCCTTGCGCTTGCGCGCCGAGGCCCGCGGCCTGCAACGCGCGCGCGGCCGGCGACATGCCCCGCTCCGCCGGCACCGAGACGCTGGCGACGGCGGCCGCCGATGCGGCCACGGGCCGCGGCTGGACCGCCGCGGCCGGGCGCGCGGGCGCGGCGGTCTGCGCCGGCGCGTTGGCCGGATGGAAGGCCAGCATGCGCAGCAGGGTCATATTGAAGCCGGCGTGTTCATCCGGCGCCAAGGCCAGGTCCTTGCGGCCGTGGATGGCGATCTGGTAGTACAGCTGCACGTCCTGCGGCGCGATGGCGTCGGCCAGCGCGAACAGCGTGTCGCGCTCGGGCTCGTCGGCCGCCAGCGCCGCCGGCACCGTCTGCGCCAATGCCAGCTGCTGCAGCAGCACCGCCAGTTCGGACAGCGCGGAATCGAAGCTGACGCCGCGCTCGGCCAGCCTGTCGGCCTCGGCCATCAGCGCCGGGCCGTCGGACGCGGCCAGCGCCTGCAGCAGGGTGAACAGGTAGCGGCGGTCCACCGCGCCCAGCATCGCGCGCACGCCGTCTTCCTTGACCTCGCCCAGGCCGTAGGCGATGGCTTGGTCCAGCAGCGACTGCGCGTCGCGCATCGAGCCGGACGCCGCGCGGCCCAGCAAGGCCAGCGCCGGCGCCTCGTAATGGATGCCTTCGATGTCCAGCATGTGGGCCAGGTGGCTGGACACCTGCTGCGGCGTCATGTTGCGCAAGGAAAACTGCAGGCAGCGGGACAGCACCGTCACCGGAACCTTCTGCGGATCGGTGGTGGCCAGGATGAACTTGACGTGGCCGGGCGGCTCTTCCAGCGTCTTCAGCATCGCGTTGAACGCGCTCTTCGACAGCATGTGCACTTCGTCGATGATGTAGACCTTGAAGCGGCCCATCGTAGGCGCGTACTGGGCGTTTTCCAGCACTTCGCGGATGTTGTCGATGCCGGTGTTGGACGCGGCGTCGATCTCCAAGAGGTCGACGAAGCGGCCGCTGTCGATCTGGCGGCAGGCCTGGCATTCGCCGCAGGGCTCGGCCGTGGTGCCGGTCTCGCAGTTCAGGCTTTTGGCCAGAATGCGGGCGATGGTGGTCTTGCCGACGCCCCGGGTGCCGGTCAGCAGGTAGGCGTGGTGAAGCCGCTGCTCTTTCAGGGCGTTGGAGAGGGCGCGCACCACGTGCTCCTGGCCGACCAGGTCGGCGAAGCGTTTGGGGCGCCACTTGCGGGCAAGGACTTGATAGCTCATGGGGGCGGATTTTAACGGGAATTGCCGCGCAAGGCGACAGGTTTCACCGGCGCGGCCGCGCGGGCGGCGCCGGTGGCCGGTTGCGCGGGCCCGGCCTTACTGCGCGACGGACGCCGGGTCCGGCCGCTGCGCCAGCGTCGCGTAGTAGCGCGCGCGCAGCTGATCGGCGATTTCCTGCACCGCCTTGGCGTACAGCGTGCTGCGGTTGTAGCGGGTGATCGCGTAGAAGTTGTTCAGGCCCAGCCAGTATTCGGTGACGCCGGGCGCGGTCTCCAGCGAGAACAGCACCGCCGGCACGTCGTCGGCCAGCTGCGCCTGCGGCGCCACGCCCAGCTTGCGCAGCTCGCCCACCGTGTAGTGCAAGTTGAATTTGTCGGCCAGCAGCTTGTCGACCTGGGCGCCTGGCGCCACGCTGGCCGGCGCCACCACGTCGTCGCCGTGCCGCCAGCCGTGCAGCTGGAAATAATGGGCGACGCTGCCGATGGCGTCATGCGGGTTGTTCCAGATGTCGCGGTGGCCGCTGCCGTCAAAGTCCACCGCCCACTTGCGGTAGCTGGACGGCATGAACTGCGGCAGGCCCATCGCGCCGGCGTAGGACCCCTTCAGCGTCAGCGGGTCCTTGCCCTCCTCCTTCGCCAGCAGCAGGAACTGGGTCAGTTCGCCGCGGAAGTACGCGGCGCGGCGCGGGTAGTCGAAGCCGATGGTGGACAAGGAATCCACCAGGCGGAAGCTGCCGGTGTTGCGGCCGTAATGGGTTTCCACGCCCAGAATGGCGACGATCACCTCCGGCGCCACGCCGTACTGGCGCTCGGCGCGGGACAGCGCGTCGGCGTTGGCCTGCCAGAACGCGGTTCCGTCCGCGATCAGCTTGTCGTTGACGGTGGACGCGCGGAACTGGTACCACGGCCGCGAGGTGGACGGCTTGTCCAGGATGCGGATGATGTTGGGCTTCAGCTCGACATTGGCGAACACCGCCTCCAGTTCGGGGCGATTGAACTGGCCGCTCGCCACCTGCTCGTCGATGTAGCGCTGCACATCGGGGCGAGACAGGAAGGCGGCGTCAGCCTGGGCTGGCGGGGCGGTGAGGGCCGCGCCGGCCAGGGCGGCGGCGATGGCCAGTTTCAACATCGATTTCATGATTCTGCTTTCTTTTGGGTATGGCTCGGATTCATTCACGGAAGGACAGCGCGTTGCTGACCAGGCGGGCGGTGATGTCGACGATGGGGATCACCCGCTCGTAGGCCATGCGCGTGGGGCCGACCACGCCGAGCGTGCCGACCACTTGGCCGTTGATGCAGTAGGGCGCGGTCACCACCGAGCATTCGTCCAGCGTCATGACTCCAGACTCCTCGCCGATGAAAATGTTCACGCCCTGCGCCTCCCTGCCCTGCGCCAGCAGCTTCAAGAGCTCGGTCTTGCGCTCGAACACGCCGAACAGCTCCCGCAGCCGCGACAGGTCGTCGGACAGGTCGTGCACCTGCAGCAGGCGCGAGCCGCCGCTGACCACCACGTCCTCGCTGCGCTTGGCCAGCGTCTGCTGGCCAAGCTTCACCGCGGCGGCCATCAGCTCGGCGATGTCTCCCTGCAGCTGCTTGAGCTCGCTCTCCACCCGCTGCGCGACGGCGCTCAGCCCTTGGCCGGCGTAATGCTGGTTGATGAAATTGCCGGCCTCGATCAACTCGCTCGGCGTGTAATCGCGCTCCGTCACCAGCAAATGGTTCTGCACGTCGCCGTCCAGCGTCACCAGTATCATCAGCACCCGCCGTTCGGACAGGCGCAGAAATTCGATCTGGCGGAAAGCGACGTCGCTGCGCTGCGGCGTCAGCACCACGCCGGCGAAACTGGTCAGCTCGGAGAGCAGCGACGACGCCGCCTGCACGATGCGCTGCGGGCTGTCCGGCTGCAGATTGGCCTCCAGTTCGTGGCGCGACAGCTCGTCCAGCGGCCGTATCGTCAGCAGCCGGTCGACGAACAACCGGTAGCCGCGCGCAGTGGGCACCCGGCCCGCCGAGGTGTGCGGCGAGGCGATCAGGCCCATGTTTTCCAGATCGGCCAGCACGTTGCGCACCGTGGCCGACGACAGCTCCACGCCGGGCAGCAGCGACAGGGTCTTGGAGGCGACCGGCTGACCGTCGGCGATGTACCGTTCGATCAGCGCCTTCAGCAAATGTTGGGCGCGTTCGTTCATCATGTCCCCATTGTACACATCCTGCACCGCGCCAAAAGGGGCCGTGGCGCGGCTTTACGACCATGGCACGAAAACCGCGGCCCCAAGCTGCTGTTGGCCCAGCTTTTTTCTGCGATAATCGCCCCCATCATTGGTCCGACTACCCCATTTGGAGACAGCATGGCTTCCGAAGACAAGAGCAAGGCGCTGGCCGCTGCCCTGGCCCAGATTGAAAAGCAATTTGGCAAGGGCTCGATCATGCGCATGAGCGACAACCAGATCACCGAAAACCTGCAAGTGATCTCCACCGGCTCGCTGACCCTGGACCTGGCGCTGGGCGTCGGCGGCCTGCCGCGCGGCCGCGTGGTCGAAATCTACGGCCCGGAGTCGTCGGGTAAAACCACCTTGTGTCTGCAGGCCGTGGCCGAGGCGCAAAAACTGGGCGGCACCTGCGCCTACATCGACGCCGAAAACGCGCTGGACCCGGTTTACGCGCAGAAGCTGGGCGTCAACGTCGAAGACCTGCTGATCTCGCAGCCGGACACCGGCGAGCAGGCGCTGGAAATCTGCGACATGCTGGTTCGCTCCAGCGGCGTGGACGTGATCGTGGTCGACTCCGTCGCCGCGCTGGTGCCCAAGGCTGAAATCGAGGGCGAGATGGGCGACAGCCACGTCGGCCTGCAGGCCCGCCTGATGAGCCAGGCGCTGCGCAAGCTGACCGGCAACATCAAGCGCACCAACACCCTGGTGATCTTCATCAACCAGATCCGCATGAAGATCGGCGTGATGTTCGGCAACCCGGAAACCACCACCGGCGGCAACGCGCTGAAGTTCTACGCCTCCGTGCGCCTGGACATCCGCCGCACCGGCGGCATCAAGAAGGGCGACGAAGTGATCGGCAACGACACTCGCGTCAAAGTGGTGAAGAACAAGGTGTCCCCGCCGTTCCGCCAGGCCGATTTCGAAATCCTGTACGGCGAGGGCATCTCGCGCCAGGGCGAAATCATCGAGCTGGGCGTCAAGCACGGCTTCATCGACAAGTCCGGCGCCTGGTACGCGTACAACGGCCAGAAGATCGGCCAGGGCAAGGACAACACCCGCGAATGGCTGAAAGCCAACCCGGCCATCGCCGACGAGATCGAGCGCAAGATCCGCGAAGCGGTGGGCGTGAAGATCGAAATCAACGAAAACCAGGGCGACGAAGAGTTCGCCGACGACGCCTTCGACGCCTGATGGCGGCGGAAGGCAAAAGCCTGAAGGCGCGGGCCGCCGAACTGCTGTCCCGCCGGGAATACACCCGGCAGGAACTGGTTCGGCGGCTCGCGCCTTTTGCCGACAGCGAGGACGAGCTCAACGCGGCGCTGGACGAGCTGGCCGCCTCGAACTGGCAGTCGGACGACCGCTTCGCCCGCCAGTTCGCCAGCAGCAAGGGAACAAAGTTCGGCAGCCGCCGCCTGGCGCAGGAAATGCGCCAGCGCGGCGTGGACAGCGACACCATACGCGAGGCGCTGTCCGGCCAGGACGACCTCGCCAGCGCGCGCGAGCAGTGGCGCAAGAAATTCGGCCGCCTGCCGGCCGACGCCGCGGAGAAAGCCAGGCAGTACCGTTTCCTGGCGCAGCGCGGCTTTCCGGCCGACGTGATCCGCCAGGTGCTGGCGGGCGGCGCGGACGACGACTTCTACGAGGACTGAGCCATGGCCACGCGCAGCATCGCCACCCAGATCGACATCGCCGCCAGCCCGGAGCGGGTGTGGCGGGTGCTGACAGACTGGCGGCGCTACCCGGAGTGGAACCCGTTCATCGTCGGCCTGCACGGCCGCCACGAAGCGGGCGCGCGGCTGGTGGCCACCCTCCGCCCGCCCGGCGGCCGCCACCTGACCTTCCGGCCGCGGCTGACGGCGTTCGATGCCGGCGCGCTGCTGGCCTGGCGCGGCGAACTGCTCGTTTCCGGCCTGCTGGACGGCGAGCACCGCTTCCGGCTGGAAGCGCTGGATGACGGCGGCACCCGCCTGCATCACGGCGAAGATTTCTCGGGCATTCTGCTGCCGCTGATCGGCGGCGGGCGGCTGGAACGCGTCCGCCAAGGCTTCCTGCAAATGAACCAGGCCTTGAAGCAGCGCTGCGAAGCGCTTGCCAGCCAGGCCCCGGCTTGACACAATCGATGGATTCGTCCTGGCACGGCGCCCGGACCAGATTTTGAAAATTGACCGAAAAATCATGAAAACCTCTGAAATTCGCAAGAAATTCCTGGATTTCTTCGCCTCCAAAGGCCACCAGGTAGTTCCCTCCAGCAGCCTGATCCCCGGCAACGACCCGACGCTGATGTTCACCGTCGCCGGCATGGTGCAATTCAAGGACGTGTTCCTGGGCTTCGAGAAGCGCGACTACACCCGCGCCACCACCAGCCAGAAATGCCTGCGCGCGGGCGGCAAGCACAACGACCTGGAAAACGTCGGCTACACCGCGCGCCACCATACCTTCTTCGAAATGCTGGGCAACTTCAGCTTCGGCGACTACTTCAAGCGCGACGCCATCACCTTCGCCTGGGAATTCCTCACCGGCGAGCAATGGCTGGCGCTGCCGAAGGACAAGCTGATGGTGACGGTGTACGCCACCGACGATGAAGCCTACGACATCTGGCACCAGACCGTCGGCCTGCCGGCCGACAAGATCGTCCGCATCGGCGACAACAAGGGCGCGCCGTACGCGTCCGACAACTTCTGGACCATGGGCGACACCGGCCCTTGCGGCCCGTGCACCGAGATCTTCTTCGACCACGGCCCGTCCGTCGCCGGCGGCCCTCCGGGCAGCCCGGACGAAGACGGCGACCGCTTCATGGAGATCTGGAACAACGTCTTCATGCAGTTCAACCGCGACGAAGCCGGCACGCTGCACCCGCTGCCCAAGCCATCCGTCGACACCGGCATGGGCCTGGAGCGCCTGTCCACCGTGCTGCAGCACGTGAAGTCCAACTACGAAACCGACGCGCTGGCCTGTCTGGTGCGCGCAGCCGCCCGCGAAACCGGCGTCGAATACAGCCAGGACGTGCCGTCGCTGAAAGTGATCGCCGACCACATCCGCGCCTGCTCCTTCATGGTCGCCGACGGCATTCTGCCGTCCAACGAGGGCCGCGGCTACGTGCTGCGCCGCATCGCCCGCCGCGCGATCCGCCACGGCTACAAGCTGGGCCAGAAGGGCCTGTTCTTCCACAAGATCGTCGCCGACCTGGTCGCCGAGATGGGCGAAGCCTATCCGGAGCTGCGCGAGAAGCAGGCCCATATCGAGGACGCGCTGCGCGCCGAGGAAATCAAGTTCGCCGAAACGCTGGAAATCGGCATGGGCCTGGTGGACTCCGCGCTGGAAGGCGGCAAGACGGCGCTGGACGGCGACACCATCTTCAAGCTGTACGACACCTTCGGCTTCCCGGTGGACCTGACCGCCGACATCTGCCGCGAGCGCGGCATCCACGCCGACCTGGAAGGCTTCGAGCGCGCGATGGAGGCCCAGCGCGAGCGCGGCCGCGCCGGCTCCAACTTCAAGATGAGCGGCAAGATCGCCTACGACGGCGAAGACACCCGTTTCCACGGCTACGACAAGTCCAGCGTCGAGGCCAAAGTGCTGGCGCTGTACAAGGGCACCGATCCGGTCGACAGCCTGTCCGCCGGCGACGAAGGCATCGTGGTGCTGGATGGCACCGCCTTCTACGCCGAGGGCGGCGGCCAGGTGGGCGACGTCGGCGAAATCTCCGCCGCCGGCGGCATCGCCGCGCTGTTCGACGTGGCCGACACCCAGAAGATTCAGGGCGCGGCCTTCGGCCACAAGGGCAAGCTCGCCCGCGGCGCGCTGAAAGTGGGCGACGCCGTCACCGCCACCATCGACCTGCACCAGCGCCAGGCCAGCGCCCGCAACCACTCGGCCACCCACCTGCTGCACGCGGCATTGCGCCATGTGCTGGGCGGCCACGTGGTGCAGAAGGGTTCGCTGGTGAACCCGGAACGCACCCGCTTCGACTTCGCCCACGGCGAAGCCGTCACCGCCGCGCAGATCGCCGAGCTGGAGCGCGTGGTCAACCACGTGATCGCCGCCAACTACGAGGTCAAGGCCGAGCTGATGAGCATGGAAGCGGCGCAGAAGTCCGGCGCGATGATGCTGTTCGGCGAAAAATACGGCGACGAGGTCCGCGTGCTGACCATGGGCGACTTCTCCGCCGAACTGTGCGGCGGCACCCACGTCAAGCGCACCGGCGACATCGGCCTGTTCAAGATCGTCGCCGAAGGCGGCGTGGCCGCCGGCGTGCGCCGCATCGAAGCGGTCACCGGCGAAGGCGCGCTGGCCTACATCCAGGCCCAGGACGCGCTGATCAAGGAAGCCGCCGCCGCGCTGAAAGCGCAGACCAGCGACGAAGTGCTGGCCAAGATCGCCGCGCTGCAGGACAGCGCCAAGGCGCTGGAGAAGGAGCTGGCCAAGCTGAAGGGACAACTGGCCTCTTCCGCCGGCGACAGCCTGGCCGACGCCGCCGCCGACATCAACGGCGTCAAGGTGCTGGCCGCCGAGCTGCCGGGCGCCGACAACACCGCGCTGCGCGAGACGCTGGACAAGCTGAAGGACAAGCTGGGCTCCGCGGCCATCGTGCTGGCCGCCAAGGGCGACGGCAAAGTGGCGCTGGTGGCCGGCGTCACCGCCGACCTGACCGGCAAGCTGAAAGCCGGCGAACTGGTCAACTTCGTCGCCCAGCAAGTAGGCGGCAAGGGCGGCGGCCGCCCCGACATGGCCCAGGCCGGCGGCACCCAGCCGGAAAACCTGGACGCCGCGCTGAACGGCGTGCAAGCCTGGGTGGCCGGCAAGCTGTAAACCGTCCCCTCGTGTTGCGCAGAACAAACGGCCGCATGGATTCCATGTGGCCGTTTTTCATATCTTCATAATTTTTCATTACACTCGACGGCGGCCCATCCTCAGGAGCACGCCATGAGCGACACCGCATTTCGCCTCGCCGGCTGGGACGACCTCCCCGCCATCCGCCTGTTGCTGCAACAGGCCTTCGGCCCGCTGCAAACGATGCTGCCCAGCCGCCCCACCGCGCTGGACGAAACCGTCGCCAGCCTGACCGGCCACCTGGCCAGCGGCAGCCAGATCTTCGTCGCCGAACGGCAAGGACAGCCGGTGGCCTGCCTGCTGGTGCTGCCGCCCGACGACGGCTGCGCCGAAGTCAAGCGCGTCTGCACCCATCCGGACTGGCAAGGCTACGGCCTCGGATCGGCGTTGATGAGCCACGCGGAACATCAGCTCAGCCGCCAGGGCGTGCGGAAACTGAAGCTGTCCACCCGGCGGCGCCTGCCCGACAACCTGCGCTTCTACCAGCGGCTGGGTTACAGCCAGAGCGCGATCCAGCCCTATCCGGCCGGCGTCGACGATGAGCGCATCGAGCTGAGCAAGACGCTGGCCGCATGAGCAGGCTGTAATACAACAGATAATCCAAACCAACAGAATCTGTAAGTTTGTTTCAAGTCAAAGCAAGCAGAATCAAGAATTACTAATATAACGATGCTTCTTATGGCTTCTCCTTTGTTGTTTGCTTCGATGCCCCGGTTCCACCGGGGCTCTTTTTTTATCCGCCGCGCTTATAGTGGGAAAAGAAAGCATGCCAACGCACCGGTGAAACCCATGCGCGCCCGCCTCATTGCCCTGCTGCTCGCACTCGCCTCCCCCATCATCCGCGCCGAAGCGCCGCCTCCCGACCTGCTGGCGCTGACCGAAACCCTTCCCCCGCTCAGCTACGAGGAGGACGGCGCCCGCAAAGGCTTCGCCAATGAATTGCTGCAGATGATGTTGCACGACAGCGGCTTGCGCGCGGCGGTGGAAATCAAACCCTGGAGCCGGGCGCTGCGCGAAGCCCAGCAAACGCCCAACACCCTGCTCTACCTGACGGTCAGGACGCCGGAGCGGGAGGCGTGGTTCAAATGGGTGGGCCCAGCGCTGCCGCTGCCCATCGAGCTGTTTCGGCTGAGCGGCCCCAACGCCGTCCCCTTCTTTGCGCTGGAAGACCTCAGCCGGGCCAGGGTGGCGGTGGCGCGGGACACGCCGGGACAGAAGATGCTGGAAGACCTGGGCTTGTCCGACAGGGACGCGCTGGTGCTAACCAACGACGAAGCCCAATCCGCCAAGCTGCTGTACGCGCGCCGGGTGCAGTTCAGCGTCGGCGTCGCCCTGTTCCAACGCTACGCGGCGCGCAAGCAGGGACTGGATCCCGAACGGCTGGAATCGGTGCGCGTGCTGGACGACCATACCCGGTTCTACTTCGCGTTGCAGAAGGACAGCAAGCCGGAATACGCCGCCCGGCTGCAGGCGGCGCTGGACAGAATCAAGCAGGATGGCCGCTATGCCGCGCTGCTGAAACGCTACAACCATCCATAGGGAACAAAGCGGCAAAGAAAGCGCGGCGCCGCCCCTCTCCAAACGCCAGCGCCGCTGGCAAAGCCCCTAGCCAAGGCGCGCCGACGCAGACAGCGCAATCTCACCGCCAGAAGGCGCGGGGCGGAGTCCGGGCTTTTGTCAGCGGCGCGAAAAGCTAAAGCACCAGCTTGCCGCCAACCAAGGCCAGCATCACCGCCAGCGCCGGCCGCAGCCAGTGGTCGGACAGACGGCCGGCCAGGCGGCTGCCCAGCCAGATGCCCGGCAGCGAGCCGCTGAGCAGCTTCAGCAGCAACATCCAGTCGAGATGGCCCATGCCGGCGTGGCCCAGGCCCGCCACCAGCGTCAGCGGCACCGCGTGGGCGATCTCGGTGCCGACCAGCCGGGAAGTCGGCAAGGTCGGGTACAACATGAACAGGGCCAGCGTGCCCAGGGCGCCGGCGCCGATGGAGCTCAGCGTCACCAATACGCCCAGCATCACGCCGACCAGCGCCGTCGGCCACCAGCGACCGTCTGCGCCCAGCTTCGCCGCATGATGGCCGCCGACTTTCAGCAGCCAGGGCTTGAACAGGATGGCGAAAGCCGTCAGCAGCAGCGCCAGTCCCAGCACGAAACGGAACAGTGCGTCCATCACCTGGGCCGGCACATGCAGCCAGGACAGCAGGCCCAGCGTCAGCAGCGCCGCGGGCACGCTGCCCAACGACAAATGCCAGGTAATGCGCCAGTCTATGTGGCGCTGCCGATGGTGGACCACCACGCCGCCGGCCTTGGTCACCGCGGCATACAGCAGGTCGGTGCCGACTGCGGTTGCCGGCGAAATGCCGAACCACAGCAGAATGGGCGTCATCAGCGAGCCGCCGCCCACGCCGGTCAAGCCGACGATGAAACCGACGGCCAACCCCGCCACCGTATATCCCAAATCCATGGGAACCCCCATTCATGCTGCAAGATGTCCTTGATGCTACGCGCTTTGCTTATAACAATTTAGACCTATTAGCTACAACAATATGAGTATTAAACCTAAAACCATGCTTGCATGCAGGCTTCATCGCATCGTCAAGCCCATGTAACAAGACCCGACTATGTTTTGATATGAACAAAACGACAAGGAACGCCACAACCCCTTCCCGATTTACACCCAAGTGCTTTACAAACCTGACAAATCGCGTCAACTTGATACCGTCAGGGCGCAGCCTGACCGCTTGCGACACCCAACAGCACGCCAGCCGCCAGGCCCCCTGAGAAGCCCACGTTTCGAGATCGAAAGGTGCAGGATGATTTCTCGTATCCCCCTGAGCGTTCGCAGAAAACAAGCCCGTGACCAGCATGAAAGCTTTCTCTACGCGGTAGCCAAGCCGCAGCTGAGCGATGAGGAGCGATCTCGCCAGCAGAAAGTCCGCCAGCGCGCGCACGACCGCGACGATGCCCGCTTCCTGGCCGACCGCTGCGACGATTTGTTCTGATCGCCACCTCCCCTTCGCCAGGGGCCTCGCGGGCCCCGCGACAGCCTATCTCTCGCCCAAGGCTGACTCCTCTTTGTTTTTTCTTTACATCCCCTCTCCCGCCCGAACGACCCGTTGATGACCAACAGGCAAGGCGACCAAACTTGCCAAGGCCTTGGCGTTTAACCTAAAGAAAATTCAAAAAAATCGCCAAACCTGTAATTAATCGATCAAAAAATTACCGATAAAGATAATTTTTATATTTTCTTTATGCCTGCCCGCGCGCTTTTATCAGGTTTTTGACGCCGGTTTGATTACCTTCCACATCGCACATTACGCATGGAGATTTTCGTTATGGATCTGCTCTACCTGGGCCTGGTCGCGCTGTTCGGCGCGCTGACCTGGCTCCTGATCGCAGCCTGCGACCGCTTGGGAGGCAAGCAATGACCGCCTGGTACCTGATCAGCGCCCTGCTGGCGCTGGGACTGTTCGTCTATCTGATCTACGCATTGGTCAAACCGGAGAATTTCTAATCATGAGCACACCCGCCATGCTGCAACTAGGGCTGTTCTTGGTTGTGCTGATCGCGCTGGCCTGGCCGCTGGGCGCCTACATGACGCGCGTCATGCAGGGGGAGAACATCGGCCCGGCGCGCTGGTGCGCGCCGCTGGAACGCGGCTTTTACCGCCTCGCCGGCATCAAGCAGGAGGAGGAGATGGGCTGGCGCGGCTACGCGGTGGCGCTGATCCTGTTCAACGTGCTGGGCGTGGCCGCCGTCTACGCGCTGCAACGGCTGCAAGGCATGCTGCCGTTCAATCCGCAGGCGATGGCCGCGGTATCGCCCGACTCCTCGTTCAACACCGCCATTTCCTTCGTCACCAATACCAACTGGCAAGGCTATGGCGGCGAAACCACGATGAGCTACCTGACCCAGATGCTGGGTCTGACGGTGCAGAACTTCGTGTCCGCCGCCACCGGCGCCGCGGTGGTGATCGCGCTGATCCGCGGCTTCGCCCGCCACAGCAGTGCCAAGATCGGCAATTTCTGGGTCGACGTCACCCGGATGACGCTGTACGTGCTGCTGCCGCTGGCTGTGGTATTCGCGCTGGTTTTCACCCAGCAGGGCGCCATCCAGAACCTGTCCGCCTACCAGGACGTCCATACCGTCGAAACCGTCAAATACCAGCAGCCCAAGCAGGACGCCAAGGGCAACCCGGTGCTGGGCAAGGACGGCAAACCCGTCATGGAGGACAAGACCAGCCAGACGCAAACCCTGCCCATGGGCCCGGTGGCCTCGCAGGAAGCAATCAAGATGCTGGGCACCAACGGCGGCGGCTTCTTCAACGCCAACTCCGCCCACCCGTTTGAGAACCCGACCCCGCTGGCCAACTTCCTGCAGGACATCGCGATCTTCCTGATCCCGGCCGCGCTGTGCTTCTTGTTCGGCCGCATGGTCGGCGACCGCCGCCAAGGCTGGGCCATCCTCGCCGCGATGACCATCATGTTCGCCACCGCGGTGGTGGTGGAAACCCGCGCCGAGCAGGCCGGCGTGCCGCAATACAGCTCGCTGGGCATAGACCAGCGCGCCAGCCAGCTGCAATCCGGCGGCAATATGGAAGGCAAGGAAGCCCGCTTCGGCATCATCGACACCTCGCTGTTCGTCGCCGTGACCACCTCCGCCTCCTGCGGCGCGGTCAACGCGATGCACGACTCGCTGACGCCGATCGGCGGCCTGGTGCCGATGTTCCTGATGCAGTTGGGCGAAGTGGTGTTCGGCGGCGTCGGCTCCGGCCTGTACGGCATGCTGATCTTCGCCATCCTGGCGGTGTTCATCGCCGGCCTGATGGTGGGTCGCACGCCGGAATACCTGGGCAAGAAGATCGAAACCTACGAGATGAAGATGACCGCGATCACCATCCTGGTGACGCCGACCCTGGTGCTGGCGCTGACCGCGATCGCCGTCAGCCTGGCCGCCGGCAAGGCCGGCATCGCCAATCCGGCCGCGCACGGCTTCAGCGAGATCCTGTACGCGTTCACCTCGGCCGCCAACAACAACGGCAGCGCCTTCGCCGGCCTGTCCGCCAACACGCCGTTCTACAACATCATGACCGGCCTCGCGATGTTCTTCGGCCGCTTCTTCATGATCGTGCCCATCCTGGCCATCGCCGGCTCGCTGGCCGCCAAGAAGCGCCTGGCCGTCACCGGCGGCACCCTGCCCACCCACGGCCCGCTGTTCGTGACGCTGCTGATCGGCACCGTGCTGCTGGTGGGCGCCCTCAACTATGTTCCGGCCCTGGCGCTGGGGCCGGTGGTCGAGCACCTGCAAATGCTCGCCGCCCGCTAAGCCCGTCAGTCAAGGAAATTCGATATGAACGACAACAATCATTCCAAACCGCTGGCGGCGGCCCCCGACGCCGGCCACAAGAGCGCGAGCAAGTCGCTGCTCGATCCGGCGCTGATGAAGCCCGCCATCGTCGACTCGTTCAGGAAGCTGTCGCCGCGCACCCAGTGGCGCAATCCGGTGATGTTCGTGGTGTACGCAGGCAGCATCCTGACCACCGCGCTGTGGATCCAGTCGCTGGGCGGCCACGGAGAGGCCCCGTCCGGCTTCATCCTGGCCGTGGCGCTGTGGCTGTGGTTCACCGTGCTGTTCGCCAACTTCGCCGAGGCGCTGGCCGAGGGCCGCAGCAAGGCCCAGGCCGCCAGCCTGCGCTCCGCCAAGAAGAACGTGGTGGCCAAGAAGCTGGCCGGCGGCAATCACGGCGCCGCCAAGAGCATCGTCGACGGCGCCACCTTGCGCAAAGGGGACTTCGTGCTGGTGGAGGCCGGCGACGTGATCCCGGTGGACGGCGACGTGGTGGAAGGCGTGGCCTCGGTCGACGAATCCGCGATCACCGGCGAATCCGCGCCGGTGATCCGCGAGTCCGGCGGCGACTTCTCCTCCGTCACCGGCGGCACCCGCGTGCTGTCCGACTGGATCGTGGTCAAGATCACCGCCAACCCGGGCGAAACCTTCCTCGACCGCATGATCGCGATGGTGGAAGGCGCCAAGCGCCAGAAGACGCCGAACGAGATCGCGCTGACCATCCTCTTGGTGGCGCTGACCATCGTGTTCCTGATCGTCACCGTGACCCTGCTGCCGTTTTCGCTGTTCAGCGTGGACGCGGCCAAAGCCGGCACGCCGATCAGCATCACCACCCTGGTGGCGCTGCTGGTCTGCCTGATTCCGACCACCATCGGCGGCCTCTTGTCCGCCATCGGCGTGGCCGGCATGAGCCGGATGATGGGCGCCAACGTGATCGCCACCTCCGGCCGCGCGGTGGAAGCCGCCGGAGACGTCGACGTGCTGCTGCTGGACAAGACCGGCACCATCACGCTGGGCAACCGCCAGGCATCGGCTTTCATCCCGGCCCCGGGCGTATCGGAGAAAGACCTGGCCGACGCCGCCCAGCTGGCGTCCTTGGCCGACGAAACGCCGGAAGGCCGCAGCGTGGTGGTGCTGGCCAAGCAGAAATTCAACCTGCGCGAACGCCAGCTGGCCAGCCACGAGGCCGTGTTCATCCCGTTCACCGCGCAGACCCGGATGTCCGGCATCGACTACGACGGCCGCCAGATCCGCAAGGGCGCCATCGACGCCATCCGCCGCCACATCGCGGAACAAGGCGGCCAGTTCCCGGACGCGCTGGCGAAAAGCGCCGAGGACGTGGCGCGCCGCGGCTCCACCCCGCTGCTGGTGGCCGAAGGCGACCGCGCGCTGGGCGTGATCGAGCTGAAGGACATCGTCAAGGGCGGCATCAAGGAACGTTTCGCCGAGCTGCGCCAGATGGGCATCAAGACGGTGATGATCACCGGCGACAACCCGCTCACCGCCGCCGCCATCGCCGCCGAGGCCGGCGTGGACGACTACCTGGCCGAAGCCACGCCGGAAGCCAAGCTCAAGCTGATCCGCAGCCACCAGGCCGAAGGCAAGCTGGTGGCGATGACCGGCGACGGCACCAACGACGCGCCGGCGCTGGCCCAGGCCGACGTGGCGGTGGCGATGAACACCGGCACCCAGGCGGCCAAGGAAGCCGGCAATATGGTGGATCTAGACTCCAATCCCACCAAGCTGATCGAGATCGTCGAAATCGGCAAGCAGATGCTGATGACGCGGGGCTCGCTGACCACCTTCTCCATCGCCAACGATGTGGCCAAGTACTTCGCCATCATCCCGGCGGCGTTCGCCAGCACCTATCCGCAGCTGAACGCGCTGAACGTGATGGGCCTGAACAGCCCGGCCTCGGCCATCATGTCGGCGGTGATCTTCAACGCCGTCATCATCGTGGCGCTGATTCCGCTGGCGCTGAAAGGCGTGAAATACCATGCCAGAAGCGCGGCCGAGCTGCTGCGCGGCAACCTGCTGGTCTACGGCCTGGGCGGCCTGTTGGTGCCCTTCGCCGGCATCAAGCTGATCGACATGCTGCTGGGCGCGATGGGCCTGGTGTAAGCGGCGGGCCAGGCCTCCGGAACGACGGTGGCCTGGCGGCGCGGCGTCAAAAGATTGGAAAGGATTATCATGAAAGTCATTCGTCCCCTGCTGGTGGTATTCGGCGGCCTGTCGCTGATCACCGGCCTCGCCTACCCGCTCGTCACCACCGGCATCGCCCAGGCGGCGTTCCCGGCCCAGGCCAACGGCAGCCTGATCGAGAAAGACGGCAAGGTGGTGGGCTCGCGCCTGATCGGCCAGAATTTCGCCGGCGAGCAATACTTCTGGGGCCGCCCGTCGGCCACCAGCCCGATGCCGTACAACGCCGGCAACTCCGGCGGCTCCAACCTGGGTCCGACCAATCCGGCGCAGCTGGCCGCGGTGAAAGGCAATGTGGAAGCCATCCGCAAGGCGCACCCGACCCAGACCGGCCCGGTGCCGGTGGACTTGGTGACCGCGTCCGCCAGCGGCCTGGACCCGGAAATCTCGGTGGCCTCCGCCTATTACCAGGTTGACCGCGTCGCGGCCGCGCGTAAACTGCCGGCAGACGCGGTGCGCAAGCTGGTCGACGGCCGCATCGTCGGCGAAACCTTCGGCCTCTTGGGCGAGCCGCGCGTCAACGTGCTGGAGCTGAACCTGGCGCTGGACGAACTCTCGAAGAAAGCCTAAACCCGCATGACCGATCAGCGCCCCGACCCGGATGCCCTGCTGGACGAACTGAAACGCGAAGCGCTGGAAGCGCAGCGCGGACGCCTGAAGATATTCTTCGGCGCCTGCGCCGGCGTCGGCAAGACCTACGCCATGCTGGCCGCAGCGCGCGTCAAGCGCCAGGAAGGCGTGCGGGTGCTGGTCGGCGTGGTGGAAACCCACGGCCGCAAGGAAACCGCCGAGCAGCTGGAGGGGCTGGACATCCTGCCCCTCAGCCGCATCGAGTACAAGGGCCGCGCCTTGTCGGAATTCGACATCGACGCGGCGCTGGCCGCCAAACCCCAGCTGATCCTGATCGACGAGTTCGCCCACTCCAACGCCCCCGGCTCGCGCCATCCCAAGCGCTGGCAGGACGTGGAGGAGCTGCTGGCCGCCGGCATCGACGTATACACGACGCTGAACGTGCAGCATTTGGAGAGCCTTAACGATGTGGTCGGCCAGATCACCGGCATCATCGTCAGGGAAACGCTGCCGGACCATGTGTTCGACATGGCCGATGAAGTCTCGCTGGTGGACCTGCCGCCGGACGAGCTGCTGTCCCGCCTCGCAGCCGGCAAGGTCTACCTGCCGCACCAGGCCGAGCGCGCGGTCAAGAACTTTTTCCGCAAGGGCAATCTGCTGGCGCTGCGCGAACTGGCGCTCAGGCGCACCGCCGACCGGGTCGACGCCCAGATGCGCGCCTACCGCGCCGACCAGTCGATCAAGCCGGTGTGGCACGCGCGCGAGCGGCTGCTGGTCTGCGTCGGCCCAGGCCCAGGCACCGAGAAGCTGGTGCGCAGCGCCAAGCGCCTGGCCGCCAACCTGGACGCCGATTGGATCGCCGTCTACGTGGAAACGCCGCGCTTGCAGCGGCTGCCCGAAGAGCAGCGCGCGCGGATTCTGAAAGGGCTGAAGCTGGCGCAGGAGCTGGGCGCGGAAACCACGGTGCTGGGCGGCAGCTCGCTGGCCGCCACCCTGCTCGCCTACGCCCGCACCCGCAACGTGTCCAAGCTGGTGGTCGGCAAGTCCAACCGCGGCTGGGCCGCGCGCCTGTGGGAAGGCTCGCTGGTCGGCGAACTCAGCCGCCTGTCCGGCGACGTCGATGTCTACGTGGTCGCGCACGAACTGGAAGAAGAAGCCGACCAGCGGGGCAAGCGCGTGCCCAGCCTGCTGTTCAGCGATAGCGAGTCCGGCCACGCCGCCCGCGGCTACCTGGCCGCCGCCGCCATCTGCTTCGCCACCACCGAGCTCAACCACCTGCTGGTGCCCTACTTCGCGCTGTCCAACGTGATCATGGTGCACCTGCTGGCGGTGGTGCTGATCGCCACCCGCTACGGCCGCGGGCCGGGCGTGCTGGCATCCTTCCTGTCGGTCGCGGCCTTCGACTTTTTCTTCGTGCCGCCGCAGCTGTCGTTCGCGGTATCCGACACCCAGTACCTGCTCACCTTCGGCGTGATGCTGGTGGTGGCGCTGATCATCAGCCAGCTGACCGCCCGCTTCCGCTTCGAGGCCACCATCGCCACCTACCGCGAGCGCCGCACCCGCGCGCTGTACGACCTGGGCCGCGAGCTGGCCAGCGCGCTGACCGCGTCGCAGATCATCGAAACCGCGGTCGGCCGGCTGGAGCCGCTGTTCCGCGCCAAGGTGATGCTGTTCATCCCCAATAGCGAGGACCGGCTGCGCGCCGCCACCGAAACCGGCAACGACGCCGACGCCGGGGTCGCGCAGTGGGTGTTCGACAACCAGCAGCCCGCCGGCCTCGGCACCAATACGCTGCCGTCCAACGCCGCGCTTTACGTGCCGCTGAAGGCCCCGATGCGCGTGCGCGGCGTGATCGCGCTGCTGCCGGAGGACGCGGTTCACCCTTTCCTGCCGGAACAGCAGCGGCTGCTGGAGACCTGCGCCGCGCAGATCGCGCTGGCGCTGGAGCGAGTGCATTACGTGGAGGTGGCGCAGGACGCCATCGTGGCGATGGAGTCAGAGCGTCTCCGCAACAGCGTGCTGTCGGTGGTGTCGCACGACCTGCGCACGCCGCTGACCACCATGCTGGGCCTGGCCAATATGCTGAACGCCCCCACCCTGCCGCCCGGCCGGCAAAGCGAGATCGCCCAGTCCATACAGGACGAGGCGATACGGATGACCAAGCTGGTGACCAACCTGCTGGACATGGCCAAGCTGCAGTCGGGCGTCAAGCTGAACAAGGAATGGCAGCTGCTGGACGAAGTGGTTGGCAGCGCGGTGCGCGCCTGCGAGCACAGCCTGCGCCATCACAAGCTGGAGCTCAAGCTCAGCCGCGATCTGCCGGTGCTGGAATACGACGCGGTGCTGATAGAGCGGGTGCTGGTCAACCTGCTGGAAAACGCCGGCAAATACACGCCGGCCGGCTCCCGCATCGAACTGGCCGCCCGGCACGATGGCGACAAGGTGCGCATCACCGTCACCGACGACGGCCCCGGCCTGCCCGCCAGCATGGAGCACAGGGCCTTCGACAAGTTCACGCGCGGCGCGCCGGAATCGACCACGCCCGGCGTCGGGCTGGGCCTGGCCATCTGCCGCGCCATCATCGAAAACCATGGCGGAACGATAGAAGCCGGCAACGCGCAGCCGCACGGCGCCCGCTTCTCCTTCACGCTGCCGGCCGGCTCTCCGCCCGAGCTGCCGCCGGAAGACGCCTGAAACCACAAGAGCGACAAGACATGAACGACGCCCCCATTTCCGTAGTGATCATCGAGGACGAGAAGCCGATCCGCCGCTTCCTGTCCGCCGCGCTGGAAGAGGAAAAACTCACCGTCTACGAAGCGGAAACCGGCAAGCAGGGACAGATCGAGGTGGCCACCCGCAAGCCCGATCTGGTCATCCTGGACCTGGGGCTTCCGGACATGAACGGCATAGACGTGATCAAGAGCCTGCGCGAATGGACCGACATCCCCATCCTGGTGCTGTCGGCGCGCACTCAGGAGACCGAAAAGGTAGCGGCGCTGGACGCCGGCGCCGACGACTACCTGACCAAGCCCTTCGGCGTGGCCGAATGCCTGGCGCGGATCCGGGTGCTGCTGCGCCGGCGCATCCACGGCAGCGCCGCGCCGCAGCAAACCTTCCAGTTCGGCGACATCCGCGTCGACCTGGTCAACCGCCTGGTGCACAAGGGCGACGCGCCGGTGCATCTGACGCCGATCGAATACCGGCTGCTGTCCACGCTGATCCGCAACGCCGGCAAGGTGATCACCCACCGCGAACTGCTGCTCGCGGTCTGGGGCCCGTCCTTCTCCGAACACAACCAGTACCTGCGCGTCTACATGGGCCATTTGCGGCAGAAGCTGGAAGACAACCCCGCGATGCCGCGCCACATCGTCACCGAAACCGGCGTCGGCTACCGACTGATCGAAAACGCGCCGGAACAGCCGGCCCGCGATGCCGCGGCCCAGGGTTGACAGCCCGCTGCCATCGGCATAGTCTAATGTTCATGCGCCGATTTGACACAGCTTGCGGGCGCTCGATAAATGCCAGCTAAAGCGTATCCGGATCAACCCGCTTGCGCTTAATGGCCAGCGGGTTTTTTCATGCTGGCCGGCATGCTCTCCCGCAAGCGGTTCCGGATCGGTTCAGGCGCCGAGTTAATGACAACTTGCAGGGCGCCGAAAAATCCTGCTAAAGCGTCGCCGGCCGTCCGGGCCCGGCACGCGCAGCGCGACCGAACCTGGGAGAGCCAAAATGTACGACTGCCTGCAAGACAGCTATACCGATTTCTCTTTTGCGATTTTTGATGCCGTGGGAAGACCTCGCCCCCTGTGTGGCAGCCTGAGCGCCACACCGCTGCCGTCCGGCGACGACAGCGCCCTGCACGACCTTGCCGCCTTCGCCCGCGACCAGGGCTATGACATAGACCGATGCGAACAGCAACTGACCGTCCGCGACATCAGCCTGGCCGACGCGCTGGCGATCAACACCCGCTTCGGCGGCGCGCTGATCATCAGCTGCGATTTGCGCCGTGACCCGCCGGTGCGCTTCTGATCGCCGCGGCCGCAGCCTGCTCCAGGCCGCGGCAAGCCTGCGGCCCGGAATGAGAATCCGACGGCGAAAGCTGGCCGGTCCACATGCAGACAGTATTCCGGCCGGACCGCTATAATGGACAGTTTCTGCCCCGAATCCGCAGGACCGCATGCTGTTTGAACTCAATCGCGCCTCGCGCGCCGAAATCCTGGCCGAGGCGCGCCAGATCGCCGGCCTGGCGCTGCCCATGATGGTCGCCCAGATCGCCCAGGTGGCCACCAGCTTCGTCGACACCGTGATGGCCGGCCGCGTCGGCACCGACGACCTCGCCGCGGTGTCGCTCGGCGCCAGCGTGTTCATCACCGTTTACGTGACGCTGATGGGCGTGGTCGCCGCGCTCAACCCCATCCTGTCCCACCACCTGGGCTCGCGCGACCGTCGCGCCTTCAGCCGCGACGCGGCCCAGGGCCTGTGGTTCGGCCTGATGCTCGGCGCGCTGGGCGCCGGCTTGATGCTGCTGCTGGAGGCGCCGCTGCGCCATTGGCTGCACCTGCCGCCCGACGTCACCGACAAGGTGATGCTGTTCATCACCGGCGCGGCCATCGGCATGCCGGCGGCGATGGCGCATCGCGCGCTGCACGCCTACGCGTCCAGCCTGGGCCATCCCAAGGCCATCATGGTGGTCAGCCTGCTGGCGCTGGCGCTGAACATCCCGCTCAACTACATCCTGATCCACGGCCTGTTCGGCATGCCCAGAATGGGCGGCGCCGGCTGCGGCTGGGCCACCGGCATCGTGTTCTGGTTCAACTGCCTGGCGCTGCTAACCTATGTCAGCTGGCATCGCCATTTCCGCGACAGCCGCATCCTGGCGGGGCTGGCCGCGCCCGACTGGCGCCGTTTCCTCGCCTTCCTGAAGCTGGGCGTGCCCATCGGCCTGTCCTTCTTCGTCGAAGTCAGCCTGTTCTCCTTCATCGCGCTGCTGATCGCCGAGCTGGGCACGGTGGTCGTGGCCACGCACCAGTCGGTGCTGAATTTCTCCAGCCTGATCTACATGCTGCCGCAAAGCGTGGCCACCGCGCTGTCGGTGCGCGTCGGCCACCATGCCGGCGCCGGCGACTACCGGGCCGCCCGCTTCATCTCGGGCGTCGGCATGCTGATGGGCCTGGCGATGGCCGGCGGCGCGATGGCGCTGGTGCTGCTGCTGCGCGAACCCATCATGTGGATGTACAGCGCCGATCCCCGGGTGATCGCGATGGGCACCACGCTGCTGCTGTTCGCCGCCGTCTACCAGCTGACCGACGCCGCCCAGACCATCGCCTCCGGCGCGCTGCGCGGCTACAAGCTGACCGCCGTGCCGATGCTGATCCACATCACCTCGTTCTGGGTGGCGGGGCTGGGGCTGGGCATGCTGCTGGGGCTGACCGACTGGATCGTGCCCCGGATGGGCATCTACGGCTTCTGGACCGCGCTGGTGATCAGCCTGACCGTGGCCGGCCTGCTTCTGACTTACTATCTGGCCCGCGCCAGCCGCAAGCGGCTGCACCGCGACCAAGGAATCCTGCTATGACCCTGCAGTTTCGCGCGGACGTCGATCTGCGCCCCTACAACACCTTCGGCATGGCCGTGCGCGCCGCGCATTTCTGCCAGCTGGACGATGCCGCCGACCTGCCGGCCCTGCTCGCGCATCCGCTGTATCGGCAAGGCCCGGTGCTGTGGCTGGGCGGCGGCAGCAACCTGCTGCTGACCCGCGATTACCCCGGCCTGGTGGTCAAGGTGGCGCTGGCCGGCATCCGCCTGCTGCGCGAGGACGGCGACGACATGATCGTCGAGGCCGCGGCCGGCGAAAACTGGCACGGTTTCGTCCAGCACGCGCTGGCCCAGGGTTGGTACGGCCTGGAAAACCTCAGCCTGATCCCCGGCACTGTCGGGGCGAGCCCGGTGCAGAACATCGGCGCCTACGGCGTCGAGGTCAAGGACCGCCTGCTGGAGGTGGTGTGCGCGCAGCTGGACCGGAACGGCGAGGCCGCGACGCTGTCGAACGCCGAGTGCCGCTTCGGCTACCGCGACAGCGTGTTCAAGCACGAGGCGGCCGGCCGTCTGCTGGTGACAGCGGTCCGCTTTCGGCTGTCGCGCCGCGCGGAGCTTCGCACCGGCTACGGCGACATCCAGCAGCAGCTGCAAGCCGACGGCGTGGATCGGCCGACGCCGCTGGACGTGAGCCGCGCCGTGGTCGCCATCCGCCAGAGCAAGCTGCCCGATCCCGCCGTGCTGGGCAACGCCGGCAGCTTCTTCAAGAATCCGGTCGTCCCCGCGGAACAGGCCGCCGCGCTGCTGGAACGCCATCCGCAGCTGCCGCGCTACCCCGCCGCCGACGGCAAGGTCAAGCTGGCCGCCGGCTGGCTGATAGACCAATGCGGACTCAAGGGTTACCGCGACGGCGACGCCGGCGTGCACGACAGACAGGCGCTGGTGCTGGTCAACCACGGCCGCGCCACCGGCGAACAGATGCGCGCGCTGGCGCGCAAGGTGCAGCAGACCGTGAAAGAGAAATTCGGCGTGGAGCTGGAACCGGAACCGCTGATCCTGTAAGCGCCCCAGCCCGCCCCCGCAACGCAATGTCTTTGGAGAGCAAATGAGCAAGAAACCGGAAGTCCTGGTATTCGATCTGGGCGGCGTATTGGTGGACTGGAACGGCATCGACCCGCTGGTGCGGCTGTCCGGCGGCAGGCTGGAGCGCGAACAGGCGCGCCTGTTCTGGATCGACAGCCCCTGGGTGGCCAAGCTGGACCTGGGCGAATGCGAGCCGCGGGAATTCGCCGCCGCGATGAGCGACACGCTGCAGCTGGGCGTGGACGCCGACGCGATGCTCCAGCAACTGTCCGACTGGCTGGCCGGCGCCTATCCCGGAGCAGGCGAGCTGCTGGCCGAGCTGTCCCGCGCCTTCCCGCTCGCCGCGCTCAGCAACAACAACGCGCTGCATTGGGACAAGATAGACCGCGAATTCGGCCTGTTGCCGCACTTCCGGCACGCGTTCGCCTCCCACCTGCTGCATCTGCGCAAGCCGGACGCCGCCATCTACCGGCACGTCCAGCAGACTCTGGGCGTCGCGCCGGAAGCCATCGCCTTCTTCGACGACAACATCGAATGCGTGGAAGCCGCGCGCGAACAAGGCTGGCAGGCCTTCCACACCGCCGGCCTGCCCCAGGTCCGCGCCGCGCTGCAGGCGCAGGGCTGGCTATAAGGCGATCACGCCGCCGGCGCGCAGGAACAGGTACAGCACCGCCAGCAGGCCGACCAGCCAGGCCAGCGAGCGCAGCGCCGCCTTGTCCGCCACGTACAGCAAGCCATGCGCGACGCGCGCCAGCGCGAACACGCCGGCGGCGGCGTTCATCTCGGCCACCGGCACCTTCATCCACCAGGCGGCCGCCACAGCCGCCAGATAGGTGGGCAAGGCCTCCCAGGCGTTCTGCTGCGCCCAGTTGGCGCGCTGGCGATAGCCGTCCAGCCTGGCGGCCCACTCCCGCGGGCGATGGTTGTCGTAACGCGCGCCGGCCTTGGCCGCGCCGGCCCAGATCAGCGGCAACAGCGCCGCCAGCAACAGACTCCACAAAACGAAGGGCATCGCCTCCTCCTTTATCAGACCGATGAAACCATCGCCATTCCGCATGGCCGGGCGCGCCGACGGCGCTCAACTCGGCCCCGGCTTGCCGCCGAGATAGCGCCCGTCGTCGAAAGTCGATACCCAGCGGGGCTTGTACACGGTGAGCACCGCCAACAGCAGGCCGGTGGTGAACGCCTCCGACCACGACAGCAGAAAATAGTAGGGCAAGGCCTCTCCCAGCAAGCCGTCCCAGGGATAGGCGCCGGCAGCGCCCAGCGCCAGCACGCCGCACAGGGCCGCCGCCAGCAGGCTGGCCCCGCCGGCCAGAAAGCCGTTGACGAAGACATAGATGAAGAAATGGGCGGGCAAGCGCCGCCGCGCCAGTTCCAGCATGCCGGCCGTCACAGCCACCGCCGGCAGCGGCGTCAACAGCCAGTTCAATCCCAGCGCCGACCAGTCCGCGTGCCCGGCCGCCGCCAGCGCCAGCTGCGCCACAGCCAGCGCCAGCAAGGCCAGCCATGGCCCCATCATCAGCGTCAGCAGCGCCGCGCCCAGCAGATGGAAGGATAGTCCGGGCTGCAGCCCGCCGCGCAGCAGCCACAGCGCCAGATCCAGCACGCAGGCGCCCATCCAGGCGTTCAGCGCCGCCGGATCGAGCGCGCGCCATCGCACGCGAAGCGCCGCCAAGGCCAGCAAGGCCGCCGCCAGCGCGCATCCCAGCCACAGCGCCCAGCCGGGGAACAACGATGCGGATAAATCCATGACATTGAAATTGCGATCCCAGGGGGCTCCAGCATAGCAGATGACATCCCATCCCTCGCATTTTCGGCGCAGACCGCGCGCCAACTTCACCGCCTGCCGTTACAATACGTTTTTGGATGGAGACCCGTATGCCCCTGCCTGCCCCCCACCTGATCGCCCAGCAAGTCGCCCTGGCCCTGGCCGAAGACATCGGCCCCTGCGACCGCACCGCCCAACTGATAGCCGCCGACAAGGCGGGCTCCGCCCGCGTGATCGCGCGCGAAGACGCCGTGATCTGCGGCCAGGCCTGGTTCGATGAGTGCTTCCGCCAGGTGGACGCGCGCTGCCGGGTGGAATGGCTGGCCGCGGAAGGCGAGAAAGTGGCCGCGGGCCGCGAACTGTGCCGGATCAGCGGTCCGGCCCGCGCGCTGCTCACCGCCGAGCGCAGCGCGCTCAACTTCCTGCAGCTCTTATCGGGCGTGGCCAGCGAAACCCGCCGCTACGTCGACGCGGTCGCCGGTCACCGCGCCCGCATCCTGGACACCCGCAAAACCCTGCCCGGCCTGCGCCTGGCGCAGAAATACGCGGTCACCGCCGGCGGCGGCGACAACCAGCGCATCGGCCTGTTCGACGGCATCCTGATCAAGGAAAACCACATCATGGCGGCCGGCGGCGTCGCCCAGGCGATGGAGCAGGCGCTGGCCGACTTGCCGCCGGGCGTCACGCTGCAGATCGAGGTGGAAAACCTAGCGCAGCTGGAGGAAGCGCTGAACCACGGCGCCCGGCTGGTGCTGCTGGACAATATGTCGCTGGACGACATGCGCCGCGCGGTGGAAATCTGCGCCGGCCGCGCCGAGCTGGAAGCCTCCGGCGGCGTCGATCTGGACAGCGTGCGCGCCATCGCCGCCACCGGCGTGGACCGCATCTCCGTAGGCAAGCTGACCAAGGATGTTCGCGCGCTGGATCTGTCCATGCGCTTCACCCTGTAACTTGCTACGCAGCCGCGGAGAGAGCTGTCATACTGAAGGCATGCCTACTATAAGAAAAGCATAGCCCTCACCATCCATGGACATGACTCCGCGCAGATTCGGCTCCCGTTCCGCCCGCCATGCCAAGTGGGGCGCCGCGCTATTGCTGCTGGTCACCCTGGCCCTGCTGGCGGTGGACCTGTCCACCAGCTACCGCCAGCTGGAAACCGAGGCCGGCCGCCAGGCCAGCGGCCTCAGCCAGCTGCTGGCGGAAAGACTGAGCTCGGGCATACACGAGGCCGGACTGATCCTGCAGAGCAGCAACCAGATTCCGGAAGTCCAGCGCCTGCTGCGCTACGGTTCCCTGGATACCGACGCGCGCCAGAACCTGGCGCAGAAGCTGCAGCAGCAACTGCAGCTGGCGCCCTACCTCAGCCGCATCGAAATCGTGGACACCGCCTGCCAGACCGTGTTCAGCAGCAAGCGCGATGGCGCCCCCCATCCGCATCACAACGAATTCTGCCGCTGGCTGCACCGGGTCGATCCCAAGGAAAGCAACTACACCACGGTGATACACAGCCCCACCGAGGGCGGCATCGTGCTGGCCAACAAGCTGTACGACAGCGAGGGCAACCTGATCGGCATGGCTACCGGCCTGATCAAGCACAACTTCATCCAGGACGAGGTCAGCCGGCTGACGGTGGGCGAGCACGGCGAGATCCTGGTACTGGACCAGCGCCAGCTGACGGTGACGCGCTGGCCTCAATCCAGCCGCAACGATCCGCAAAGCTACCGGTCGCTGCAGCCGCGCGAAATCCTGTCCCACGACCCGGGGCAGATGCTTTTCGACGCGCCGTCAAGCTTCGACGGCGGCGAGCGGCTGTACAGCATGCGCCAGACCGGCAGCTACCCGTTCCAGGTCGCCGTCGGCTTGTCGCGGCGCGACTTCACCCGCTATGTCCGGGACAAGGCCTGGCTCGCCATCCCCGGCTGGCTGTTCGTCGCGGCGCTGACCCTGCTGGCGCTGCGCAAACACCTGTCCAACCTGCGCCAGCACCAGCAGCTGCTGCAAGGCAACGAGCGCATACGCGACAGCGAAGAACAGGCCAGGCTAATCCTGGACACCGCGCCGCTGGCGCTGCTGCTGGTCAACCCCCAGACCGCCCGCATCCGCCACGCCAACTCGCTGGCGCGGGAAATGCTGGGCCTGCCGCCGCGCGATCCGGAACAGGCCGCCGGCAGCGAGCTGAACCTGCCGCTGAAGCTGCAGCCGGTGGAGCAATGGCTGAGCGAAGGCGAAGAGGTGCTGCAACAGGAAGTGGAGCTGGAGCTGGAGGACAAGAGCAGGCTGTGGGCGATCGTGTCGCTGCGCCGGCTAGGGCACGACAGCCAGCCGTCGGCGCTGATCGCGCTGTACGACATCTCCGGCCGCAAGCTGCTGGAACAGCAACTGCACGAAAGCAACCAGCAGCTGGCCGAAATGGCGGTCACCGACCCGCTGACCCGGCTATACAACCGCCGCCACGCCGACATGGTGCTGCGCGACGAAATCAGCCGCTGCGAGCGCTACGGCCAGACCATGGCCATCGCGGTGTTCGACATCGACCATTTCAAGCGCTTCAACGACCAATACGGCCACCAGGCCGGCGACGACGTGCTGGTGGCGGTCGCCAACGCGCTGCGCGACACCACCCGCAATACCGACATCAACGCGCGCATCGGCGGCGAGGAGTTCATGGTGATCTTCCCCTACACGCGGCTGCGCGATGCCCACAAGGTGATGAGCCGGCTGCAGATGGCGCTGACCCACACCACCTTCCCCTTCGTCGAACAGCGCATCACCTTCAGCGGCGGCGTCACCGACTGGCGGCCGGGAGACAGCCCGGCGCTGATGATGTCCCGCGCCGACAAGCTGTTGTACGACGCCAAGCAGGCGGGCCGCAACGTGGTGCTGTCGGATCAGGAAGAAGCGTGAGAGGACAGGTTAGCCGCCCCAGGCGCCAGGCCGCGCGGCGGCATCCCAGCCAAGCCTCCCCGCCATCGCCTTGCCGCGGCTTTGCGCCGATGCGCGACGTCGCCCCTGGCGACGCCAGGCGCTAGACGGACGCGCCGCCCAGCGCGTCCGCCAGCATCCACATCATCGCCGCGGTCGCACCCCAGATCGTGTGTCGGTCCCATTGCAGCGACAGGTACTGTCCGGCCACCCCGTCGCGCACGTAGTCATGGCGGCTGTAAGCCTGCCTGTCCAGCAGCAGGGGCAGCGGCACTTCGAACACCTCGGCCACCTCGTCCGGCGCCGGCGCCAGCGCCAGCGGCGGATTCAGCAAGCCCACCACCGGCGTCACCACGTAGCCGGTCACCGTCACGTAGTCCGGCAGATTGCCCAGCACCCATACCGACGATTCGGGCAAGCCGGTTTCCTCGCGCGCCTCGCGCAGCGCCGCCGCCTGGGCGGAAGCGTCGCCGCTCTCCAGCTTGCCGCCGGGAAAGCTGACCTGGCCGGGATGGCTGGACAGGTGCTCGGTGCGGCGGGTGAACAGCACGGTGGCCCCGTCCGCATGCCATACCAGCGGGACCAGCACCGCGGCCGGCTTCAAGCCCGGCGACGCCGCCCGGTAAGGCAGATCGGCCACCCTGCCGGTGAAATCATAGGACTGCAGCCGCCCGGCGATCAGCGCGGCGGCCTTGTCTGCCTCCATAGACCACATAATCGTTATCCTTTTGCCTCCCGGCATCCGCTCTTCCCGGCGGACCTCCCTCCAATGTACCAAAAAAAATGCCAGACCGGCATGGTCTGGCATCTTGGCGGGCGGTTGCCGCTCAGCGGCGCATCGAGTCGAAGAAAGCCTGGTTCGACTTGGTGGCCTTGATCTTGTCCTGCAGGAATTCCATCGCCTCCAGGTCGTCCATCGGGTACAGCAGCTTGCGCAGCACCCAGATGCGCTGCAACTGGTCCTGGGGAACCAGCAGCTCCTCGCGGCGGGTGCCGGAACGGTTGATGTTCAGCGCCGGGAAGATGCGCTTCTCGGCCATGCGGCGGTCCAGGTGGATTTCGCTGTTGCCGGTGCCCTTGAATTCTTCATAGATCACATCGTCCATGCGGCTGCCGGTGTCGATCAGCGCGGTGGCGACGATAGTCAGGCTGCCGCCCTCTTCCACATTGCGCGCGGCGCCGAAGAAACGCTTCGGACGCTGCAGCGCGTTGGCGTCCACGCCGCCGGTCAGCACCTTGCCGGACGCCGGCACCACGGTGTTGTAGGCGCGGGCCAGGCGAGTGATGGAATCCAGCAGGATCACCACGTCCTTCTTGTGCTCGACCAGACGCTTGGCCTTCTCGATCACCATCTCGGCCACTTGCACGTGGCGGGTGGCCGGCTCGTCGAAGGTGGAGGACACCACTTCGCCGCGCACCGAGCGTTGCATTTCCGTCACTTCTTCCGGACGCTCGTCGATCAGCAGCACGATCAGCACCGCCTCCGGGTGGTTGGCGGTGATCGCGTGGGCGATGTGCTGCAGCATCACGGTCTTGCCGGACTTCGGCGGAGCGACCAGCAGCGCGCGCTGGCCCTTGCCGATCGGCGAGATCAGATCGATGATGCGGCCGGTGATGTTTTCCTCGGCGCGGATCTCGCGCTCCAGCTTGAACTGCTCGGTCGGGAACAGCGGCGTCAGGTTCTCGAACAGGATCTTGTGCTTGGAGTTTTCCGGCGCCTCGCCGTTGACCTTGTCCACCTTCACCAGCGCGAAGTAGCGCTCGCCGTCCTTCGGCGTGCGGATCTCGCCCTCGATCGAATCGCCGGTATGCAGGTTGAAGCGGCGGATCTGCGACGGGCTGACGTAGATGTCGTCGGGACCGGCCAGATAGGAGGTATCCGGACTGCGCAGGAAACCGAAGCCGTCCGGCAACACTTCCAGCGTACCCTCGCCGAAAATGCTCTCGCCTTTCTTGGCCTGGTTCTTCAAAAGCGCAAAGATCAGGTCCTGCTTGCGCAACCGGTTGGCGCCGTCGATCTCGTTGGAAATGGCCATTTCAACGAGTTCGGATACGTGGAGATGTTTGAGATCAGATAAGTGCATAGCGGTCGTGAGGTCGACTCGGTAGTATTCGGGCGGAACGCCGTCGAGGGTGTGGAAGCGTAAGAAAACGGGCGGCTTGCTATATGCCACCCGTCATGAAAGATTGTGCGTGGAGGATAGACGCTTTACAGTTGGCTGTCAATGAAGGCGGTCAGCTGGCTCTTGGACAGCGCGCCCACCTTGGTGGCGGCGACCTGGCCGTCCTTGAACAGCATCAGGGTTGGAATGCCGCGGATGCCGAACTTGGGCGGAGTCTGCTCGTTCTGGTCGATGTTCAGCTTGGCGATTTTCAGCTTGCCGTCGTATTCCTTGGCCACTTCGTCCAGGATCGGGGCGATCATCTTGCACGGGCCGCACCATTCGGCCCAGTAATCGACCAATACCGGGCGGTCGGCCTTCAGGACTTCGTTTTCGAAAGAATCGTCGGTTACGTGCAGGATCAGATCGCTCATGGCTTCCTCGTCGAGATTTAGTGTGCTTAATTCGGGATGGTAGCAAGCGATGGAGCGGGCGGCAACCTGCGGCACGAAGTTCCGTTCCCCCTCCGCCCAAGGGGTTATCCTTGCTGAAACGGGCAGTTAGCGCAGACGACGCTGCTGCAAATCGCCGGCATTCGGTATAATGACCGGCTGTTTACATGAGAAGGACACCAAATGGGCTTTCTGCAAGGCAAGAAAATCCTGATCACCGGCATGATCTCCAATCGCTCCATCGCCTACGGCATCGCTCAGGCCTGTCATCGCGAAGGCGCCGAGCTGGCCTTCACTTACGTGGTGGACAAGCTGGAGGAACGCGTCCGTGAAATGGCGGCCGACTTCGGCTCCCAGCTGGTCTACCGCTGCGACGTGCAGAACGACGACGAGATCAACCAGCTGTTCGTCGACCTCGCCAAGGAATGGGACGGTCTGGACGGCCTGGTGCACTCGATCGGCTTCGCCCCGCGCGAAGCGCTGGAAGGCGACTTCCTGGATTCTCTGAGCCGCGAAGCGTTCCAGATCGCCCACGACGTGTCGTCCTACAGCTTCCCGGCGCTGGCCAAGGCCGCGCGCCCGATGATGCAGGGCCGCAAGGCCGCGCTGCTGACCCTGTCCTACCTGGGCGCGGTCCGCGCGATCCCGAACTACAACGTGATGGGCCTGGCCAAGGCCAGCCTGGAGGCGTCGGTGCGCTTCATGGCCGCCAGCCTGGGCAAGGAAGGCATCCGCGTCAACGGCATCTCCGCCGGTCCGATCAAGACCCTGGCCGCCTCCGGCATCTCCGGCTTCTCCAAGCTGCTGAACATGGCGTCCAGCCAGGCTTGCCTGCGCCGCAACGTGACCACCGAGGAAGTCGGCAACGCCGCCGCCTTCATGCTGTCGGACCTGTCGTCCGGCATCACCGGCGAGATCACCTACGTCGACGCCGGCTACAGCGTCAACGCGCTGAACGTGCCGGAAGAATAAGCGCTTTCGCGCGACCCAAGGCAGACGGCGCGGTTTTCCCGCGCCGTTTTTCATTCACGCGCCGCAATCGGCGCCGGCCAGCGTCCGCAAACCGCCGCCGTCGTGCAGCCACACCTGGCCGCCGCCCTCCGACTTGGCCCGGTACATCGCCCGGTCCGCCAGCTGGATCAGCCGTTCGGCGTCTTCTGCCGACTCCGGATAGACCGCCGCCCCCAGGCTCGCCGACACCCGCAGCCAGCGTCCGCCGCCCCAGCGCTCGGCGCGCGCAGCCTCCCGCAGCTCCCGCAAACGCGCGGCCAGGACCGCATCGTCGGCGACGCCGGGCAGCAATACCGCGAACTCGTCGCCGCCCCAGCGCGCGGCCAGTTCGCCGGGACGGCAGCCCGCCTGCAGCCGCCGCGCCACTTCCCGCAGCACTTGGTCTCCCGCCTCGTGGCCCAGCAGATCGTTCACCTGCTTGAAGCCGTTCAGGTCCAGGAAGAGGATCGCCAACCGCCCGCCGGCCGGCTCGTTCTGCAGATGCCAGCGCAGCCGCTCGCCGAACAGGGCGCGGTTGGCGAGACCGGTCAGGCCATCGAAAAAGGCCAGCGCGTGCAGTCTGCGCTCGGACTCCTTCATGCCGCTGATATCGCTGACCACCCACACGGACAACAGCCTGCCGTCCTCGTCCCGCAGCCTGGTCGCGGAAGCCAGCACCGGCAGCGGCGCCGCGCCGCGCCGCGCGAGCAACAGTTCGCCCTGCCAGGCGCCGGACGCGTCCAGCAACTCGCGCAAGGCTTCCCGCTCCAGCCGCGCTTCCACCCCCGGGGCCATGAACAGGCCGCTCAATTGGGACGGGTCCGCCATGGTCAGTCCGCCCATCCTCGCCAGCGCCGGATTGACGTACAGCCAGTCCAATCCTTCGTCAGCGATGGCGATGCCTTCCGAGCAATGCTCGACGGCCAACTGGGACAGCTGCAGTTGCCGCTTCAGTTGCTTGTGCTCGGTCATGTCTATCACCGTGCCCCATAGATGGTCGACCTGCCCGGAAGCCTGCCGCTGGATGTGGTTGCGCTCCAGCAACTCCCTGACCTGTCCGTCCGGCCTGACGATGCGGTACTCGACGTCGAACGGTCGATCGCCCAGGACATGCCGATCCAGCTCCCGCCTCACCCTGGCGCGGTCGTCCGGATGCACGCGCTGGAAATACGCGTCTTCGGTGGCGTCGAAGGTGGCGGAATCGGTGCCGAAAATATCATGGACCGCCTGGCTCCACTCCAGTCTGCCGCTCTCCATGTGCAGCACCCAGGAACCGATGCCGGCATCGCTCTCGGCGGTATGGAGCAGCTTCTCCGCCAGATAGTATTTCGGCTGGTCCGGATACAATTCCTGGGGCCGCCTCAAAGACAGCAGCACCGCCCTATCCTCGGACAATGCCCGGGCGGTGATCAGCCATTCGCACGCCTCTCCGTCGACCCCTCTCCAGACGTGCAAGCCCAGGCTGCCGCAGGCCTGGCTGCCTTCGGCGGCGAACAAGGCTTTCCAGGCTGGCGTGGCGAGGGGGTCGCCCGCGGGCAGCCATTGGCTCAGCGGCGAGTTTGTCAGATGGCTCGCGTCTCCCCCCGCCAACTCGGCCGCCCGCTGGTTCGCGCACAGGATGCGGCCGGTCTTGCCCACCACCAGCACCGCGTCCGGATACTGCTCAAACCAACGCAGGTAGCGCCCGCGACGACGCGCCTCCCACCCCGCCCAAGCGGCGGCGGCGCAGGCGCCGAACAGGCCAATCGCAAACAAGGCAGGCAATTCCCAAGCTCCCCGCAAAAACGGAAAGTGTAACGGATAGGAATAATCTTATATTCGTCAAAATGACAAATTAAAATTTATGTTTAATATGAGGCAATCATTTAAAAGAATAAACATGGCGCTTTTCCACCCCCTTCAAGCCGCGCCGCCGCACATCCCATGCGGGACAGGAGAACGAGTACGGCCGCCCTGCCGCGCCAGGCCTGTTGCAACTTCGCCCACCCGCCACCGTCAGGCCAGGCCGCTGCCCTCGTCCACCGCCTTCAGCGCCGCCATCGAACAGCCGAAAGCCTGATCCAGCTCCGGCAACAGGTTCGCGGCGCCGGCCAGATCCTCGCCCTTGCCCAGCCGCTCCAGCTCCATGCACAGCGAAGCCAAGGGCTGCGCGCCCACGCTGCCGGCGCAGTTTTTCAGCGCATGGGCCGCGCGGAACAGCGCCGGGCCGTCGACGGCGTCGATGGCCTCGCGAATGCCGGCCAACAGCATCGGTCCCTCGCTCATCCACGCCGCCAGCATGCGCGGCAGCAGATCCTGCTGAATGGCGCGGATCGCGTCCAGCGCCCCGGCGTCCACCCATTCTCCGTCGTCTCGCGCCGCGATTCCGGCCGGCTCCGCGCTCGCTTCCGCCTCCTCCCCCGGCGACAGCCAGCGCGACAGCACCGCTCCCAGTTCATTCTGCGTGAAGGGTTTGGACAGGTAATCGTCCATGCCGGCCTGCAGGCAGCGCTCCCGCTCGCCCAGTCCCGCATTGGCGGTCAGCGCGACGATGGTCAGGCGCGCGCCGCCGGGCCGCTCGCGCGCCCGGATCGCGCCGGTGGCCTGCCAGCCGTCCATCACTGGCATTTCGCAATCCATCAGCGCCAGGTCGAAGCCCCCGGCCTCGCACAAGCGCAGCGCTTCCTCGCCATTGCGCGCCAGTTCCACCTCGCACCCCAGGTTTCTCAACATCGCTGTCGCCAGCTCCTGGTTGACCAGGTTGTCCTCCACCAACAGCACCCGGCCTGAGAGCCTCGGCTGGTCGTGTCCGTCCGGCGCAGGCTCCACCTTGGCGGCGGCGGAGCCCAGTTGCAGAAGCGCGTTGTACAGATCAGACCGGCGGATCGGCTTGGTCAGCACCTGCCGCGCCAGCCGCGAGGCGCCGGTCAGCTTCTGAAAATCGTCGGCGGCGGAGCTGAGAATGATGGCGGGCGGCGCGGCTTCGCCCAGGCGTTCCCTCGCCTCGCCCAGGAACATCAGGCCATCCATCTCCGGCATCATCATGTCGGAGATGATCAGATCCACTTCGTTTCCCGCCGTCAGCCAGTCCAGCGCCTCCCGCGGCCGGTGAAAGGCGGCGACGCGGCAATGCCAGGACGCCAGCTGCTGTTCCAGTATCTCCAGATTGGTGACATTGTCGTCCAGCACCAGCACCCTCATGCGCGCCACATCCTCCGCAGGCGGGCACAGCTGGCTGTCCGACGCGCGCGGCAGCGTCAGCGTGAAGTGGAATTCCGAACCTGAGCCGGGTTCGCTTTCCAGTTCGATCCGCCCGCCCATCATGCCGACCAGCCGCTGCGAAATCACCAGGCCCAGGCCGGTGCCGCCAAAGCGCCGAGTGGTCGAACTGTCCGCTTGGGAGAATGGCTTGAACAGCCTTTTCTGCTGATCGGGCGCGATGCCGATGCCGGTATCCTTGACGCTGATCCGGCAGGTCACGCCGGCGTCCGACTCGCCCGCCCGGTCGACCTTCGCCAAAACATGGCCGGACTCGGTGAATTTGATCGCGTTGCCCACCAGGTTGGTCAATACCTGGCCCAGGCGCTTGCCGTCGCCCACCACCTCCACCGGCATCAGCGGCAGCGCGCACATCAGCTCCAGCCCTTTGCCGTAGGCCACCGGCGCCAGGCGCTCGACGATTTCCTCGACCAGCAGATTGAGGCAAAACGGCTGCCGGTCCAGCTCGAACTTGCCGGCTTCTATCTTGGAGAAGTCCAGGATGTCGCTGATGATGGCCAGCAAATCCTCGCCGGAACGATGGACCACGCTAACGTAATGGCGCTGCCGATCGTCCAGCCGGGTTCTTTGCAGCAGGTCGGTCATGCCGATCACGCCGTTGAGCGGCGTGCGGATTTCGTGGCTCATCACCGCTAGAAACTCGCTCTTGGCCCGGTTGGCGGCCTCGGCGGCGTCGCGCGCCTCGGTCAGCTGGACATTGGCCTGCTGCAGCGCCTGGCTGCGCGCTTCCAGCGCCGTCTCGCGCTCGTGCAGCTTCTGGTAAAGCCGGACGCGGTTGAGCAGCAGGTTGTCGTCCAGCGGCTTCATCAGGTAATCCACCGCGCCCAGGCCGTAGCCGCGGCCGATGAATTCGTCGGCCTTGAAGATGGCGGTGACGAAAACGATGGGAATCCCGCGCGTGCGCTCGGTCATCTGCAGATGGCCGGCGGTCTCGAAGCCGTCCATGCCCGGCATCTGCACGTCGAGCAGGATCAGGTTGACCTCCCGCTCCAGCGTGATCAGCAGGGCTTCCTCGCCCGACCCGGCCTCCAGCACCTCGCAGTCGTCCAGCCGGCTCAGCAGGGCCTGCAGGGTGACGCGGTTGTTGATGTTGTCGTCCACTACCAGGATGACGAATTTCCGGCTCATGATCCGACGCTCCGGCCAAGGCGGTAAATGTGGCTGCCGCTGCGGTAGAGCTCGAACCCGGCCTCCAGCGCCGCCCGATGCAAGCCGTCCTGCGGCCCCAGCACCAGGAAACCCTCGGCGTGCAGCGACTGCGCGAAACGCCGCAGCACCTGCCGCTGCAGCTCGCCGTCGAAATAGATCAGCACGTTGCGGCAGACGATGAGCTGGAACTCGTTGAAGATGCCTTCGTCGGTCAGCGAGTGGCGATAGAACAGGATGCGCTGGCGCAAATGGTCGTCCACCCGCAGAAAACGCCCGTTGCGGGACAGGTAGGCGTCGAACAGCCGCGTGCCGCCGCCCGCCAGGTAGTTGGCGCGGTTTTCCTCCAGCGCCTGGGCGGGAAACAGCGCGCTGCTGCCTTGCGCCAGCGAATAAGGATTGAAGTCGGTGGCGAACAGATGGCTGCGGTCCAGCAGGCCCAGCTCGTCCAGCACGATGGCCAGCGAATACGCCTCCTCTCCGCTGGAGCAGCCGGCGGACCACAGCTTGATCAGCGGAAAACTGGACAGATAGGGCAGGATCTCGTCCCGCAGCAGCTTCAACTGCTCCGGGTGGCGGAAAAAACTGGTCACCCCCACCGGCAGTTCGACGCACAGCCGCTCGAACAGCCCGACATCGGTCAGCACCGCGCGTTGGAAATCGGCGAAGCGCCCCAGGTTGAACTGGCCCATCAGGTTGTGGATGCGGCGTTTCAGACTGTCCCGCTGGTAATTGCGGAAATCGTAGCCGTAGTGGCAGACCAGCGCGGACAGGAAGCGCTCCAGCAGTTCTCCGTCCGGCTGGGCGTCCGGCCCGGCGGCCGCCGCCGCCGCGACGCTGGCGATGGCGGACAGCTTCATCACATAGTCGTAATGCCCGGCCTTGCGCGCGGCGTCCGGCATCACTCGCGCCGGCGCGCATTCTCCGCCATCCTGGACGATCACGCAGGCGCCGGCGGCGCGCAGCGCGGCGCAGCCGTCCGCGCCATCCTGGCCGAAACCGCACAGCAGCGCCGCCAGCGTTTCCGCGCCGTACTCGCCGGCCAGCGACTCGAACAGCACATCGATGGACGGCCGCGCGAACTGTATCTGGCGGTCGCGCGTCAGGTAGACGTAACCGTGCCCCACCCGCATGTGGTGGCCGGGCGGCGCCACATAGATCGTTCCCGGCCGCACAGGCGCCATATTCTGCGGCATCTCCACCGCGTAGTCCGTCCTCGACTTCAGCAACTGATCAAGCAGGTTGATCTGGCTTTCCTGCACGTGCTGGGCGACGAACACCGCCATGTCGGACAGCGGCAGGCATTCGATGATGCGCAGGATGCAGTCCAGGCTCTGCGCAGAGCCGGCCAGCGCCAGCGCGCGCGGCCACGGTCTGGCCTCGGAAGGCGGCTGGCTCGACACCAGCCTGGCCGGCAGGTTCAGCCGCATCAGGCCGTGCGCCAGCAAGGCGTGGTAGGCGTGGATCTTCAGCTTGCCGCCCCGGTCCAGGCGGTCGGCGATCGCGCACAACAGCTCCGCGCCCAACAGATCGGCGTCGTAAAAGCTCAGGTCCAGCGCCTGCTCCGCCGGTCCTTGCAGCAACTCCAGCATGGCGGCGCGGTCCTCCGGCGCGTCCAGCCTCCCCAGTATCGCGACCCGGCACTGCCCGGATCGCCGCTGAACGGCGACGCTCACCGGCCCCGGCCCTCGCACCAATGCGCGACCCTGGCCACCAGCAGATCGTAGTCGACCGGCTTGGACAGGTAGTCGTCGGCGCCGGTGGCCAGGATTTTCTCGCGCTCGGCCGGCAAGGCCTTGGCCGTGATCGCCACCACCGGGATATCCTTCCAGGCCGGGTTGGCCCGGATGGCGGCGATGGCCTGGTAGCCGTCCATTTCCGGCATCATGATGTCCATCAACACCAGGTCCACGCTTTGATGCTGCAGGAACTCCAGCGCGCGCCGGCCGTTGACCGCGCTGTTGAGCTTGGCGCCGTGCCGCTCCAGCGCGGCGGTGATCACGAACAGATTGCGGGGATCGTCGTCCACCACCAGCACGCGCCGGCCATCCAGCAGCTTGCTCCCGGACGCCGCCGCCGGCGCCTTGCGTTCGGCCCGCTGCCTGGGCACGTCCCGCAGAAAGCGCTCCACGTTTTCCAGCAGCCGCTGCCCCGCCTGCGGCGTCTTGACGATCACGCAGTCGGAATAGGCGCGCAGCGCCGCCTCGTCCTCCTCGCCCGGCTTGCCGCTGGCGTAGAACACCAGCGATATCTCGGGATCGACCCCGCGCAAGGCCTCGGCGACGGCCACGCTGTCCGCGATCGCCGCCTTGCCCAAGTCCAGCACCGCCAGCTGGCAGCGGTGCCGCTCCAGCAGCGCCTGCCAGTCCGTGTCGGGCGCCGCCGCCACGATATCGCCGCCGATGCCGCCCACCAGCTTGGCCACTTCGTCGCGGCCTATGCCGCCGCGCTCGACCACCACGATGCCGCCGCCCCGGCCGCCCACCGCCTTGACCAGCTCGGCCTCCGCCGCCGCCAGCAGCTGGTCGCTGGCGGGCTTGCGCAGGAAGCCGATGGCGCCCTGATGCAGCAAGGCCTCGTCGCGATCGCGCGCCGACACGATGTAGACGGGGATGTCCGCCAGCGCCGGCCGGGTCTTGATTTCGTGCAGCACCTGGGCGCCGTCCATGTCGGGCAGGCCCAGGTCCAGCAGGATGCCGGCCGGCCCGTGCGCGGCGGCCAGGGCCAGGCCTTCGCCCCCGCTTTGCGCCAGCAGCGTCTTGTAGCCCAGCCGCCGGTTCATCGCCACCAGCATCCGCCCCAGCGCCGGGTCGTCGTCTATCAGCAGGATGGCCCTGTCCCCCGGCTGCAGCGCGTTCCTGTCGTCTTCCACCTCCAACGCGGCATGTTCGACGGCCCTCTCCTCCGCCTTGCCGCGCTCAGGCAGCCAGACGATGAACTCGCTGCCCTCGCCCGGCGCGCTTTCCAGCTCGATGGTGCCGCCCAGCATCTGAGCGAAGCGCAGGCTGATGGTGAGGCCCAGGCCGGTGCCGCCGAACTCGCGCGAGGTGGAGCCGTCCGCTTGCTGGAAGGCCTCGAAGATCACGCTCTTCTTTTCGGCCGGAATGCCGATGCCGCTGTCGCGCACGCTGATGCGCACCGGCAGCGGCAAATCGGGATGACGGCTCATGGAGAGGGTGACGCCGCCGCTGCGGGTGAACTTGATCGCGTTGGTCAACAGATTGCGCAGAATCTGCGACAGCTTGTCCGGATCGGACACGAAGTCCGACTGCAAGCGGTCGTCGACGACGAACTCCAGGCCCTTGTCGCGCGCCAGATGCTCGAACATGCCCTGCAGCTCCGCGCACAGCTCCCGGCTGTTCAAGGTGGCCAGATGCACGTCCATCCGGCCGGCCTCCACCTTGGACAGGTCCAGCACGTCGTTGATCAGCCGCAGCAGGTCTTCGCCCGAGCGGTGTATCACCTGCGCCCACTTCAGCGCCTCGTCCTTCACCGCGCCGTCGTCGTTGTTCACCATCATCTTGGACAGCAGGATGATGGAGTTCAGCGGGGTGCGCAGCTCGTGCGACATATTGGCCAGGAATTCCGACTTGTACTTGCTGGCCTGGTCCAGCTGCCTGGCCTTGGCCTCCTGCTCCAGCCGCGACTCCTCCAGCTCGCGGTTCTGTTGCTCCAGCTGCTGCTGCGACTCCTCCATCTGCGCGTTCGCCTGCTGCAATTCCTCAGTCTGCTGCCGCAATTGCTGCTGCGCCTCCTCCATCTGCGCATTGCTCTGCTGCAGCTCCTCGGACTGCTGCTGCAGCTGTTGCTGCTGCTCCTCCATCCGCGCGTTGCTCTCGCGCAGCTGCTCGCTCTGCTGCCGCATCTCCTTTTCCGACTCTTCGCTGGCCGCGAGCAGCTTGCGGATGTGGACGCGCTGCTCGGCGACGAACAGGAAGGAGGCCAGCATGCCGCCGACGTTGGCCAGGAACTCCAGCTTGCGCTCGTCGAAATGATCGAAGCTGGACAGCTCGATCACGCCGACCAGTTCCTTCTCGTGCAGCAGCGGGTAGGTATAGGTGTAGCGCGGCAGCGCCAGCATGGTGCCGGTGACGATGGGCGCGGCGTCGTCGCCGCTCACCTCCAGGATGATGGGCTTGCGCTCCCGCGCCACCTGCCCCACCGCGCCCTCGCCCAGCGCGAAACTGGCGCCCAGGTTATTGCGCTCGGTGTACATGTAGCTGCCGATCAGATCCAGCCGCTGCTCGGCGTCCCGGTACAGGTAGAACACGCCGCGGCCGGCATCCAGGTAGCGGCCGATCAGACCGATGGCGGCGTCGGCCAGCTGTTCGGTGGTGAGGTCCCCGGTCAGCGCCGCGGAAACCTGGCCGTAGCCGTCCTTCAGCCAGTTGCGCCTGTCGTCCTCGTCTCGGGCGGCGCGCAGCATCCGTATCATCTCGTTGATGGCGATGCCGAGCCGGTCCTTGTCCGACGCCAGCCGGATCTCCTGGCTCAGATCGCCCTTGCCGATCGCGTAGGCCCGGTTGGCCAGCTGCTCAAGCGACTCGATCAGGCTCTTGATCCTGGCCATCAGGCTGCTGTCGTCGCCGGCGCGCACGCGGATATCGCTGGACAGGTCGCCCTCGGCCAGCCGCGCCGCGATTTCCGCCGCCTCCGACGGCTCCCCGCCCAGCTGGCCGAGAATGGAACGGCTGGTCCAGTAGCCTATCGCCGCGATGGCCACCAGCATCAGGCCGCAAATCACCAACGTCAGCGCGATGGCGTTGCGCTTGGTGACGACCGCCTCGTCCGAGAATTTCTTCGCGATCACGATGTTGTAATCGATGTGCTTGTCTATGGTCTCCAGCATCTGGTCGGAAATCGGATCCAGCGTCAGCAGCATCTGGTGCGCGCGGGCAGCGCCCTGCCCGGCGCTGGCCTGCAGCACCTGCTCCAATCCAGCCTGGTAGCGCTGCCAGACCGGCTTTTCCGTATCCAGCCACGCCTTGTCCGTTTCGTCGGCGAAGCAGCTGCCGCCGGCGCAGCCATTGGTCTCGTAGGCGCGGATCGCATTGCTCACCGCCTCCCGCGCCGCCAGCACCTTGTTTTCCACTTTCAGGCGCTCGGCCTTGTCCGCGTCGTAATCGAGCCGCCCCGCCTGGGTGCTGCACTCCTGGAACGCGCGCCGAAGATCCCCCAGCACCTTCAGGCTGGGCACCGCGTTGACGTTGCCGAAGTTGGCGCCGTCGTACACCCTCTCCATCAGGTACTGCTCCAGAGCGGTCAACAACGCCAGGCCCAGCAGCGCGGCCAGCACCAGCAAGGCCATGTTCTTGCCGACAGTAAGCTTCACTCCGCTCTCCCGCTCGCCTCTATGCCGAAGTTGAAGTGTAGACAATCCGCAATACTACTAATGGATTTGAAAACGGCTAGACTGGATGAAGCGGAATTACTCCCGGGAGAAACGGAATGCCGGTGCCAGGTGACATTCTGGTCGTCGACGACACCATGACCGCGCTGATGATGCTGGTGGCCCTGCTGTCTACGCAAGGCTATCAGGTCAGCTCCGCCCAGAGCGGGGCCGAGGCGCTGGATCTGGCCTTGAAGCATCCGCCGGACCTCATCCTGCTGGACTTCAGCATGCCCGGGATGGACGGGCTGGCCGTGTGCCGCGAGCTCAAGCTGAACCCGCGCACCCGCGACATCCCCATCCTGTTCCTCAGTTCGGTCAGCGACTCCCAGACCAAGGTCGACGGCTTCGCCGCCGGCGCCGTGGATTTCATCATCAAGCCCTTCGAGCGCAGCGAGCTGCTGGCCCGGGTCAACACCCACCTCGACCTGGCGCGGCTGAAGAAACGGCTGAGCAAGCTGGTGGAAGAGAAAACGGAGTCGCTGCGGCTGAGCGAACAGCGCTTCCGCGCGCTGATCGAGCAGGCGCCGGAAGCCATCATGGTGTACAACATGGACACCGGCCGCTTCGTCGACGCCAACCGGCAAGCGGAAAAACTCACCGGCCGCTCGCTGCAGACCCTGGTCGGCATCAGCCCCGCCGCGCTGTACGCGCCCGAGCAGCCCGACGGCCTGCCGGTGGCGGAAAGCGTCAGCATGCATTCCGAGCAGGCGCAAAAGGGCGACATCCCGCCGTTCGAGCGCATCGTGCAGCGCCCCGACGGCAGCGCCATTCCCTGCGAGGTGCGGCTGAGCAAGCTGCCCAGCGAAACCGGCAACCTGCTGCGCGTCAGCTATATCGACATCTCCTCCCGCGTGGCGGCCCAGGAAAAGATCAATCGCCTGGCCTATTTCGACACGCTGACCGGCCTGCACAACCAGAGCGGCCTGCTCGAACAACTCAGCGCGCTGTACTCGCTATCCTGGCAACAGCCGGGTTTCGCCGTGCTGCTGATAGAGCTGGGCGACTTCAAATTCATCAACGACGTCTACGGCAACCGCATCGGCGACCTGCTGCTGTGCCATGTCGCGCAGCGGCTGCAGCAGGCGATCGGCCCCCATGGACACGCCGCGCGGCTGGGCGGCGTCGAGTTCGCCGCGCTGCTGACCGGCGTGGCCGGCGCAGCCGAAGCCGAAGCCATCGCCTGCCGCATGCTGGATGCGGTCAGCGAGCCGTTCCCGGTAGACGAAATGATGCTCAGCGTCACCGCCAGCATCGGCATCAGCCTGGGTCCGGAACACGGCGCAGACGGCCGCGAGCTGATGGCGCGGGCCGACATGGCGCTGTACCGGGCCAAGGAGAAGAGCGCCCGCCGCGTCCAGGTTTACGAAGAAGAGCTGGGACAGCAGATGCGCGAGCGCGTCGAGCTGGAAAAGTCGCTGCGCCACGCGATCGACCACGGCGAACTGGTGTTGCACTACCAGCCGCAGATCGAGCTCTCCACCCGCCGGGTGGTGGGCGTGGAGGCGCTGGTGCGCTGGCAGCACCCGCAAAAGGGCATGATCCCGCCGATGCGCTTCATTCCCATCGCCGAGCAATCCGGCCTGATCCTGCCGCTGGGACGCTGGGTGCTGCGGGAGGCGTGCCGCCAGCTGAAGGTCTGGCAGGACAAGGGACGGGACGACCTGCGGATGGCGGTGAACCTCAGCGTCGCCCAGTTCACCGACCACGAGCTGCCCGACTTCGTCGCCGACGTGCTGAAAGAAACCGGCGTCTCGCCGCGTCACCTGGAACTGGAAATCACCGAATCCTGCACCATGCTGTCGCCGCAGCAGTCGATCGGGATGATGGAGCGCTTCCGCGCGATGGGCATACACAGCTCGATAGACGATTTCGGCACCGGCCACTCCGCGCTGGCCTACCTGACCCGCTTCCCGGTGGACACGCTGAAGATAGACCAGTCCTTCATCCGCAACATCAGCAATGATGAAAAAGGCACGGCGCTGTGCGACACCATCGCCTACCTCGCCCACCGCATGGGGCTGCAGGTGGTGGCAGAAGGCGTCGAGACCCAGCAGCAGCTGACCTTTCTGAGCAGCATCCACGTCGACGTGGTGCAGGGCTACCTGCTATGCAAGCCGTTGCCGGCCGTCGAGGCGGAAGCCTTCATCCTGCAGCAGACCGGGGCCAGCCCGCAGCCCGGCGTGGAATACTTCTGACGCCGGCATTGCCGCGCGCGCCGATACCGTGTATCACTCCGGCATCGACGCCAGGAGCCCCCCATGCCGGACGACCATCAGCTCGCCGCCCACATCGCGGCAGCCGCCGCCCAACGATTGCTCGACCTACGCCGCCGCCATCCGGAAGGCGGCAAGGCGCTGGGCGCGCGCGGCGACGCCGAAGCCAACGCCCTGATTCTGGATATGCTGCGCGCGGCGCGGCCGGATGACGGCCTGCTGTCCGAGGAATCCATGCCGGATCCCGCCCGCCTGGGCCAGCGTCGGGTGTGGATCGTCGACCCGCTGGACGGCACCCGCGAATATTGCGAGCCAGGCCGCGACGACTGGGCGGTGCACGTCGCGCTGGCGCTGGACGGCGCGCCCGCCGCCGCCGCCGTGGCGCTGCCCGCGCGCGGCGAGTTGTTCTCCACGCCCGACCCCCGGCTTGCCGCCGCGCCGCCAGGCCGGCTGAAAATCCTGGTCAGCCGCAGCCGCGCGCCGGCGCTGGCCGAACGCGTCGCCGCCCGGCTGGACGCCGAGCTGGTCCCGATGGGATCGGCCGGCGCCAAGGCGATGTCGGCGCTGCGCGGCGAAGCCCACGCCTATCTGCACGCCGGGGGCATGAACGAATGGGACACCTGCGCGCCGGTGGGCGTGGCGCTGGCCGCCGGCCTCTACGCGTCGCGGATAGACGGCTCGCCCTGCGCGTTCAACCAGGCGGACGTGAAGATGCCGGACCTGCTGATCTGCCGGCCGGAACTGGCGGAGACGCTGCTGGCGGCGATAACGGCGGAGCGGATGCCGGGCGATTGAACACCGCTGGGCCAAGCTTGCGCCGCGCCCGGTCCACGACGCGCCGGCGCAGGCGGCGCAAGTCGTGCGACCGGCAGGCGCAGCGCAGGGGTTTGCTCAGCGGGTCTCGGGCAGCCAGCGCCGGATCGGCTCCAGATCCAGATGCCGCTCCAGCATGTCCGCCAGCTTGTCGATATTGGCCTCGCGCAGCGCCGGGTAGTCCAGCGCCTCCGGCTCCTTCAGCCCTGCCCAGCGCAGGATGGCCTGGCAGGCGGCCGGTTCGTCGAACACGCCGTGCAGATAAGTGGCGAAGATCTGGTCGTCTTCCGAGCGCGCGCCGTCGGCCGAGCCATCATCGAATCTCACCGCGGGCCTGGCCAAGGCCGGCCCTTGGCTGACCCCCATGTGGATTTCGTAGCCGGCAGCCTCGGCGTCGCCCAATGTCAGCCGGCCGCGCATCCGCGTCAGCCGCTTCTCCGGCGCCAGCGTGGTTTCCATGTCCAGCCAGCCCAGGCCGTCGCCGCTGCCCGGCTCGCCTTCCAGCCCGTCCGGATCATGCAGCTTCTTGCCCAGCATCTGCAGGCCGCCGCAGATGCCCAGCACCTTGCCGCCGTAGCGCAGGTGGCGGCGCAGCGCCTCGTCCCAGCCCTGCGCCCGCAGCCAGGCCAGGTCCGCCAGCACGTTCTTGCTGCCGGGCAAAACGATCAGGTCGGCCGGCGGGATGGCTTGGCCGGCGCGCACTAAGGTGAATTCCACCTGCGGGTGCAGGCGCAACGGATCGAAATCGGTGTGGTTGCTGACGCGCGGCGCGGCCGGCGCCGCCACCCGCAGCTTGTCGCCGCCGCCCACAGCGCCGCCCGGCTTGTCCAGGCCCATGCTGTCCTCGGCCTCCAGGTGCAGGTCGTACAGATAGGGCAGCACGCCCAGCACCGGCTTGCCGGTGTGCCGCTCCAGCCAGTCGACGCCGGTCTTGAGCAAGGACGGATCGCCGCGGAAGCGGTTGATCACCAGGCCGACCACGCGGGCGCGCTCGGATTCCGACAGCAGCGCCAGCGTGCCCGCCAGGTGGGCGAACACGCCGCCGCGCTCGATGTCGGCCACCAGGATCACCGGGCAGTCCACCGCCTCGGCGAAGCCCATATTGGCGATGTCGCCGTCGCGCAGATTGATCTCGGCCGGACTGCCGGCGCCTTCGGCGACGATGCACTGGTATTGCGCCGCCAGCCTGGCGTGCGACGCCAGCACCGCCTTCATCGCGACCGGCTTGTAGCCGTGGTAGCCGCGCGCCTCCATATTGCCGATGGCGCGGCCCTGGATGATCACCTGCGAGCCGGTGTGGCTGTTGGGCTTGAGCAATACCGGGTTCATGTCGGTGTGCGGCTCCACGCCGCAGGCCTGCGCCTGCACCGCCTGCGAGCGGCCGATCTCGCCGCCGTCCGCCGTCACCGCGCTGTTCAGCGCCATGTTCTGCGGCTTGAACGGCGCCACTTTCACGCCGCGCCGGGCCAGCAGCCGGCACAGGCCGGTGGCCAGCGCGCTCTTGCCGGCGTCGGACGTGGCGCCCTGGATCATGATGGTTTTGGCGCTCATGGCGATCTCCCTGCGCATGGATGGCTGACAACGCTTAGAATGGCGGCTTGATTCATTCCGGCCGCCCAAAGCGCGACAGACTTGCGCATTGGATAATTCCCGGCGGCGGCCGGCCATTATATAGGGCTGTTCGTTGAATTCCGCACTGTTTCTGCCGATCGCGCTGCTGCTGGACCGCTTGCTGGGCGAACCGCCGCGCTGGCACCCGCTGGTCGGCTTCGGCCGGCTGGTCAAGGCCGTGGAGCGCGCGGCCTACCCGGCCGCGCCCGGCGCGGAGCCTGTCTGGCGCATGCGGCTGCGCGGCGCGGCGGCCATCGCGCTGTTATTGGCGCCCTTCACGCTGGCCGCCTGGGCGCTGGCGAGGCTGCCGCTGCTGGAGATTATCGTTCCGGTCGCCCTGCTCTACCTGGCGGTCGGCGCTCGCAGCCTGGCCCAGCACGCCGAGGTGGTGCGCAAGGCCTTGGCCGAAGGCGACCTTCAACTTGCCCGCGAGCGGGTGGGCTGGATCGTCAGCCGCGACACCCGCGAACTGGACGAAGCCGGCGTCGCCCGCGCGACGATTGAGTCGGTGCTGGAAAACGGCAGCGACGCCGTCTTCGCCGCGCTGTTCTGGTTCCTGGTCCTGGGCGCGCCCGGCGCGGTGCTGTACCGGCTGGCCAACACGCTGGACGCGATGTGGGGCTACAAGAACGAGCGCTACCTGCATTTCGGCTGGGCCGCCGCCCGCTTCGACGACATGCTGAATTATCTCCCGGCGCGTCTGACCGCCCTCACCTATCTGCTGCTGGGCCATGCCGCCAAGGGCTGGCGCTGCTGGCGAACCCAGGCCCCGACCTGGTACAGCCCCAACGCCGGCCCGGTGATGGCCGCCGGCGCCGGCGCGCTGGGCGTCAGCCTGGGCGGCGGCGCGCGCTATCACGGCCAGTGGAAGGAACGTCCGCCGCTTGGCTGCGGCCCCACGCCCACGCATGAAGACATCGGCCGCGCGGTGCGGCTGGTCAACCGCGGCATGTGGCTGTGGGCGGCGTTGTCGCTGGCGGCCGCCATCTTGATCGGAGCGATCCATGCTTGAACACGGAGGCGGCCTGCTGCGCGCGGCCGCGGAATACGGCATACCCGTCGGCGACTGGCTGGACCTGTCCACCGGCGTCAATCCCAACGGCTGGCCGGTGCCGCCGCTGCCGGCGGACAGCTGGCTGCGGCTGCCGCAAAACCATGACGGGCTGGAAGCGGCGGCGGCGGAGTATTACGGCAGCGACAAACTGCTGGCCGTGGCCGGCTCGCAGCCGGCGATCCAGTTGCTGCCGCGGCTGCGCGCGCCCTGCCGCGTCGGCATGCTGGCGCTGTGCTACGCCGAGCACCCGCACCACTGGCAGAAGCGCGGGCACCAGCTGTTCAGGCTGTCGCCGGAAGAACTGGCCGCCGGCATAGACCAGCTGGACGTGGTGTTGCTGTGCAACCCCAACAACCCCACCGGCGACCGCTTCGACCCGGCGTTGCTGGAAAACTGGCGGCAGAGGCTGGCCGCGCGCGGCGGCTGGCTGGTGGTGGATGAGGCGTTTCTGGACGCCGCGCCGCAAGACAGCATGCTGCCGCACGCCGGCAAGCCGGGATTGATCGTGTTGCGCTCGGTCGGCAAGTTCTTCGGCCTGGCCGGCGCGCGCGCCGGCTTCGTGTTCGGTTGGCCGGAACTGCTGCGGGCGCTGGCCGAGGAGCTGGGGCCGTGGACGGTGGCCGGCCCGGCGCGCGAGGCGGTGAAGCTGGCGCTGCGCGATGCCCCATGGCAACAGGCGATGAAAACCAAGCTGCAGCGCGATAGCTCCAGGCTGCAACGCTGCCTGGAGCGGCACGGCCTGCCGCCCGCCGGCGGCTGCGAGCTGTTTCAGTGGGTGCCGGACGAAAACAGCCTGGCCGCGCACCGCTACCTGGCCGGCCGCGGCATCCTGACCCGCCATTTCGAAGCCATCCCCAGCCTGCGCTTCGGCCTGCCCAGGACCGACGCCGACTGGGTTCGGCTGGAGCAGGCGCTGACCGATTGGCGTCGCTTGTAATCGGAACCATTTCGGTTCACAGCCCCAAGCTTGTCGCGTATCATTCTTGCCATTCTTGACGGTGCCCCAAAAGGGTGAAACGGGAACGCGGTGGAATGCCGCGGCTGCCCCCGCAACTGTAAGCGCAGAGTCCACGCCTGACGCCACTGGCCCTTAGCAAGGTCGGGAAGGCGGCGCCCGGACGGCGACGCGCGAGCCAGGAGACCGGCCGTCAAACGTGTCGACGCAAGCAGAAGCCGGGCGGGGTGTACCGGGGGATACGCACATGCGCCGTCCATGGATACGCGGCGGTCTGTGCCCTCGCTTGCGCGACGAGTATCGTCTCCGAGGGCACCATGCATCCATCCACCGCGCCGTCCGTCGGCCGCCGACTGGCGCGCCACGCTCCCATACTCGCCGGGCTGATCCTGGCCAACCTGCTGGCCTGGGCCTGGGCGTTCGCCGCCTTCGCCGACTATCCGGCCCAGCTCGCCACCGCCTTGCTCGCCTACCTGTTCGGCCTGCGCCACGCGGTGGACGCCGACCACATCGCCGCCATAGACAACACCGTGCGCAAGATGATGCAGGAGAAGCGCCAGCCGTCCGCGGTGGGCCTGTTCTTCTCGCTCGGCCACTCGGCGGTGGTGGTGTTCGCCGTCGCCGTCATCGTCATGGCCGCCTCCGCGCTGCAGAGCCGCATCGACGGCTTCCGCGAAATCGGCGGCACCATCAGCGTCAGCGTATCGGCCTTTTTCCTGCTGGCGCTGGCCATGATCAACCTGTCCTCGCTGCGCGCGGTATGGTCCGCCTTTCGCCGCGCCCGCGCCGGCGAGCCCATCTGCGACGAACAGCTGGACCTGCTGCTGAACAACCAGGGCCTGCTGGCGCGCCTGCTGCGGCCGCTGTTCAAGATGGTGACCAAGAGCTGGCACATGCTGCCGATCGGCTTTTTGTTCGGCCTGGGCTTCGACACCGCCACCGAGATCGGCCTGTTCGCCATCGCCACCACGCAAAGCGCGCACGGCGTGGCGCTGTGGCACATCATGGTGTTCCCGGTGCTGTTCGCCGCCGGCATGGCGCTGGTGGACACGCTGGACAGCCTGCTGATGGTTGAGGTGTACGGCTGGGCCTTCGTCAAGCCGGTGCGCAAGCTGTGGTACAACCTGACCATCACCTTCGTCTCCGTCGTCGTCGCGGTGGGCATAGGCGGGCTGGAAGCGCTGGGCTTGCTGGTGAACAAGATGCGGCTGTCCGGCGGCGCATGGGATCTGGTGGCGGAACTGAACGAAAACCTGGCCCACTTCGGCTACTTCGTGGTCGGCGTGTTCCTGCTCACTTGGCTCGCCTCCGCCGCCATCTACAAATGGAAGCGTTTCGATCAATTGGCCCCGGAGATTCAATGAGAACGCACGACAAACACGTGCTGATGTGCACCGGCCCGCGCTGCACGCCGGGCGGCGAGGGCTCGGAAGCGATGTTCCTGCACCTGGGACGCGCCATAGACGCCTGCGACGGCCTGCGCGCCAAGCGCACCCGCAGCCACTGCTTCGCCGTGTGCAAGGAGGGCCCGGTGATGGTGGTGTACCCGGACGGCGTCTGGTACCGCAAGGTGAACGAAACCGATATCGAGCGCATCGTCTGCCAGCATCTGAAGGGCGGCGTTCCGGTTGAAGAGCTGGTGTTCCATAAAACCGGCATCGGCGACATTGAAACGGAACCGCAGCCATGAATGCCGAAATCGCACTATTGAGCCATGCCGGCACCGACCTCGCCGCGCTGTCGCGCGCGCGCTGGCCGGAAGACTTCCCCGCCGTCGCCGGCATTTCGCTGCAAGGCATAGCCGACGAGGCCGCGATGCAGGCGCTGCTGGACGGCCAGCTGGCCCACGCCCGCGCCATCGTGCTGCGCGTGCTGGGCCGCGCCGACGCCATCCCAGGCCTGGAGCGGCTGCTGGCCCATGCCCGCCGCTTGCAGGCCGCGGTCATCGTGGTCAGCGGCACCGGCGAGCCGGACCCGGAGCTGCAGGCCTTGTGCAGCGCGCCGGTATCGCTGCAGCAGGACGTCCACGCCTATCTGCAGGCCGGCGGCAGCGCCAACCTGGGCGAGCTGATGCGCTGCCTGGCCGACAGGCTGCTGCTGACCGGTTTCGGCTACCAGCCGCCGCGGCCGTTGCCGGAGCACGGGATCTACCACCCGGCGCTGGCCGCGCCCTGCTCGCTGGACGACTGGCTTGCAATCCGCAACCCGGACTGGCCTAGCGTCGGCCTGTGTTTCTACCGCGCCCACTGGCTGTCCGGCAACACCCGCTTCATCGACCTGCTGGTGGACTGCCTGGCCGAGCGCGGCGTCAATGCGCTGCCGGTGTTCACCTCGTCCTTGCGGACCATAGACCAGGGAGGTTTGCCGGCGGCGCTGGCGCTGCTGGCCGACCCGCGCGCCCAGGTGTCCCTGCTGATCAACACCACCTCGTTCGCGATGGGCGACATCAACAATGACGGCCCTACCCAGCCCGGCTGGGCGGTGGAGGCGTCGGACCGGCTGGACCTGCCGGTGCTGCAGGCGATCACCAGCAGCATGACCCGCGAGCAATGGGAAGCGTCCGACCGCGGCTTCAATCCGCTGGACACCGCGATGAACGTGGCGCTGCCGGAGTTCGACGGCCGCATCATCGGCGTGCCGCTGAGCTTCAAGCAACCGGCAGAGGCCGGCCAGGCCGAGCAATACGCGCCGCTGCCGGACCGCGCCCGCCGCCTGGCCGGCATCGCCGCCAGGCTGGCGCGGCTGCGTCATGTGCCCAATACCGACAAGCGCATCGCCTTCATCTTCACCAACTCCAACAGCAAGGCTTCTCAAATCGGCAACGCGGTGGGCCTGGATTCCCCCGCGTCTCTATACGCTATGCTGCGCGGCATGCAGACGCGCGGCTACCAAATGGCCGAGCTGCCGCCGGACAGCGACGCGCTGATGCACGAGCTGATAGACCGCGGCGCTTACGATCAGGACTACCTGAGCGCCGAACAGATGAAAAACGCCGCCGCCCGCGTGCCGGCCCAGCGCTACCAAGCCTGGTTCGACGAGTTGCCGGACAGCTTGCGCGACAAGATGCTGCAACGCTGGGGCCAGCCGCCGGGCGGCGCCTATGTCGACGGCGACGATCTGGTGTTCTCCGGCCTGGATTACGGCAACGTTTTCGTCGCGCTGCAGCCGCCACGCGGCTACGGCATGGACCCGGACGCCATCTATCACACGCCGGACCTGCCGCCCACCCACCACTACTACGCGCTGTACCGCTGGCTGCGCGACGACTGGCAGGCCGACGCCATCGTCCACGTCGGCAAACACGGCACGCTGGAGTGGCTGCCGGGCAAGGGCGTGGGCCTGTCGCAGCACTGCTTCCCGGACGCGCTGCTGGGCGACATGCCGCTGTTTTACCCCTTCATCGTCAACGATCCGGGCGAAGGCTCGCAGGCCAAGCGCCGCGGCCACGCGGTGATCATCGACCACCTGACGCCGGCGATGACCACCGCCGACAGCTACGGCCCGCTGGCGCAGCTGACCCAGCTGGTGGACGAGTACTACCAGGTGGAGCTGTTGGACCCGAACAAGCTGCCGCTGCTGCAGCAGCAGATCTGGGACCTGATCAAGGAAGCCAAGCTCGACACCGACCTGGCGGCGATGCTGAAGCACGACCACGATCACGGGCATGAGCACGATCACGACCATGGCCACGATCATCCGCATGGCGGCCATCAGCGCGCGCCCGCCGCCGTCCACGGCAAGTACCGGCCGCAGGCAGCCAAGCCGGCGGCCGCGATGAAGCCGGCGACGGCCGCTGCGGCGAAATACCGCCCGGCCAAGGCCGCGCACGGCCACGACCATGGTCGCCATCATCACCATCATGGCGACCACGGCCATCACCATGACCACCATCACGATCATCACGGCCACGACCACCACGACCATGACCACGACTGGGACGACACGCTGAACGAAGACGGCGTGCCGCTGAGCCTGGCCAAGATGGACGGCGTCGACGTCGCCCACCTGATCGAAGACATAGACGGCTATCTGTGCGAGCTGGGCGCGGCGCAGATCCGCGACGGCCTGCACGTGCTGGGCAACGCGCCGCAGGGCGAGGCGCTGGTCGACATGCTGCTGGGGCTGACCCGGCTGCCCAATCTGGCCATACCCGGCCTGCCGGCCAGCGTCGCGGCGGCCTGCGGCGGCGATTGGGTCCTATGGCAGCAAGACCAGGGCAAGCGCCTTTCCGAGACGCCAGCCGTCTTGCAGGCATTGGCCGGCCAGCCGCTGGTCACCCGCGCCGACGCGCACGACGCGGTAATGAAACTATCGCGCGCGCTGATCGCCGAGCTGGCCGCGCGCGGCTACCACGCCGCAGCCATCCCGGCCGCTGTCGAAAACATCCTGCTCGGCGTCGAGCCGAACGCCGATCTGGAACGGGTGCTGAACTTCATCTGCGCCGAGCTGTGCCTCAAGCTCGCCCGCACCGCCGAGGAGATAGACAACCTGCTGCGCGGCCTGGAAGGCGGCTACGTGCCGGCCGGCCCCAGCGGCGCGCCGACGCGCGGCATGGCCCACATCCTGCCCACCGGCCGCAATTTCTATTCGGTGGACCCGCGCAGCCTGCCGTCCCACGCCGCCTGGCGCATAGGCGACGGCCTGGCGCGCGAGATGCTGGCGCGCCATCTGAAGGAAACCGGCCAGTATCCGGAATCGGTGGCCATCAGCGTGTGGGGCACCAGCGCGATGCGCACCCATGGCGACGACATCGCCGAAATCCTGTCTCTGCTCGGCGTCAAGCCGCGCTGGCAGCAGGAAAGCCGCCGCGTGCAGGGCTTGGAAGTGATCCCGCTATCCGAGCTGGGCCGACCGCGCATCGACGTCACCGTGCGCATCAGCGGTTTCTTCCGCGACGCCTTCCCGCACCTGATTTCGCTGGTGGACGAGGCGGTGCACACCGTGGCGCGGCTGGACGAGCCGGTGGAGCAGAACTTCCTGCGCAAGCACTACCTGGCCGACCTGAAGAACGAGCTGCTGGGCGCGCTGCCCGACGCCGACGCGCAATCGCTGTACCGCGTGTTCGGGGCCAAGCCAGGCAGCTACGGCGCCGGCATCCTGCCGCTGATCAACGAGCAGAACTGGCGGAACGACGCCGACTTCGCCACCGCCTACGTCAACTGGGGCGGCTACGCCTACGGCCGCGAGGCCAACGGCGCCGACGCCCGCGACGCCTTGCGCCACCGGCTGGCCGGCGTGGAAGTGGCGCTGCACAACCAGGACAACCGCGAGCACGACATCTTCGACAGCGACGACTACCTGCAGTACCACGGCGGGATGATCGCGACGATACGCAGCCTCAGCGGCCGCCAGCCGCGCGCCTTCTTCGGCGACAGCCATAATCCGGAAGCGCCGGCAGTGCGCGGGCTGAAGGAGGAAGTGCTGCGCGTGTTCCGCTCGCGGGTGGCCAACCCCAAGTGGATCGCCGGTATCCAGAAGCACGGCTACAAGGGCGCGCTGGAGCTGACCGCCACCGTCGATTATCTGTTTGGCTATGACGCCACCGCCCAGGTGGTGGACGACTGGGTGTACGAGCAGCTGGCGCAAAGCTACGCGCTGGACCCGGCGATGCAGCAGTTCTTCGCCGACAGCAACCCGTGGGCGCTGAACGCCATCACCGACCGCCTGCTGGAAGCCGCGCAGCGCCAGCTGTGGGCGGAGCCGGACCCAGCCACGCTGGCCGCCCTGCAACAGCTGCATCTGGATAGCGAAGCGCTGCTGGAAGCGCGCGGAGAGAACAAAGCATGAGTCCGATCTACCCCTTCGCCGCCATCGTCGGCCAAGAGCAATTGAAACAGGCGCTGCTGATCTGCGCGGTGGACCCCACCGTCGGCGGCGTGCTGGTGCGCGGCGACAAGGGCAGCGCCAAGAGCACCGCCGCGCGCGGCCTGGCCGCCGTGCTGCCGCCTATCCGCCGCGCCGCCGGCTGCGGCTACAACTGCGAGCCGGACCACCCGCTGCCGCTATGCCCGGTATGCTCCGGCGGCGCGCGCGAGCTGCATGACGGCCCGGTGCCCTTCATCAACCTGCCACTGGGCGCCACCGAAGACCGGGTGCTGGGCAGCCTGGACTTCGAAAAGGCGCTGCAAGGCGGCAAGCAGGCGTTCAAGCCCGGCCTGTTGGCCGGAGCCCACCGCGGCATGCTGTATATCGACGAAGTGAACCTGCTGGCCGACCACCTGGTGGACGTGCTGCTGGACGCCGCCGCGATGGGCGTCAACACCGTCGAGCGCGAGGGGCTGGCGGTCAGCCACCCGGCGCGGGTGACGCTGCTCGGCACCATGAACCAGGAAGAAGGCGATCTGCGGCCGCAGTTGCTGGACCGCTTCGGCCTGATGGTGGACGTGGCCGCGCCGCGCGAGCCTGGCTTGCGCGCCGAAGTGGTGCGGCGCCGCCTGGCCTTCGAGGCCGACCCGGCCGGCTTCGCCGCCCAGTGGCAAACCGACAGCGAGGCGCTGCGCGAAAACATCGCCGCCGCGCGCGCGCTGCTGCCGCACACCCGGCTCAGCGACCAATTATTTCACTTCGTCAGCGAGCTGTGCTGTGAATTCGAAGTCAGCAGCCTGCGCGCCGACATCGTGCTGAACAAGGCCGCACGCGCGCTGGCCGCGCTGGACGGCCGCATTGACGCCTCTGCCGAAGACATCCGCGACGCCGCCCGGCTGGTGCTGCCGCACCGCCGCCGCCGCAAGCCTTTCGAGCAGAGCGGGCTGGACCAGGACAAGCTGGAGCGGATGACGCGGCAGGCGTCCACGCCGCCTCCGCTGCCGCAGGACCAGGGCGAGGCCACGCAGCCGCCGCCGGACGCCGACGGCGAGCAGGAGCCGAAGCCTACCGGCCATGGTTCGGAGCAGATCTTCGCCGCCGCGCCGGCCGGCGACATCGCCCGCATCCGCGTCCAGGCGCCGTCGACTGGCGACGCGGCCGGCCGCCGCAGCGACGGCGCCAGCCGCCAGCGCGGACATTACGTGCGCGCCGAGGCCAATCCGCAGCCGGCCCAGCTGGCGGTGGACGCCACGCTGCGCCACGCGATCTTGCGCGATCCGGACCACTTCGCCGTCACCCGCGCCGACCTGCACGACAAGGTCCGCGTCGCCAAGCAGGGCAACCTGATCCTGCTGGTGGTGGACGCGTCGGGATCGATGGCCGCGCGCCAGCGGATGGAGCAGGTCAAGGGCACGGTGCTGAGCCTCTTGGAAGACGCCTACCGCCGCCGCGACCAGGTGGCGCTGATCGCCTTCCGCGGCCAAAAGGCCGAGCTGTTGCTGCCGCCGTGCAACCGCGTCGAACAAGCCGAAGCCGCGCTGCGCGAGCTGCCCACCGGCGGCCGCACGCCGCTGGCGCACGCGCTGGCGCTGGCCGCCGACACGCTGTCCCGCCAGCTCGGCGGCCCGGCGCCGCTCTTGGTCATCCTCAGCGACGGCCGCGCCAATGTGGCGCTGGACGGCGACGGCGACCCGTGGCGGCAGGCGCTGGACCTGGCCGGCCAGCTGGCCGGCGCGCCGGCGCTGGTGCTGGACACCGAACAGGACTTCGTCCGCCTGGGCCGCGCCCGCGAGCTGGCCGAGGCCCTGGGCGCGGAATACCTGGCTTGCGACGCCCTCACCGGCGAGCAGCTGACATTGACGATTCAACAAAGACTGGGCCGCTGAAATGACGGGCAAGGTTTACCTGATAGGCGCCGGCCCCGGCGACCTGGACATGCTGACGCTGAAGGCCGCGCGCTGCCTGCAGCTGGCCGACGTGGCGCTGGTGGACGATCTGGTCCATCCGGACATTCGCGCCATGCTGCGGCCGGACGCCGAAATCGTGCCGGTCGGCAAGCGCGGCGGCTGCCCGTCGGCGTCGCAAGCCGCCATCGAACAGCGGATGGTCGACGAAGCCCACGCCGGCAAAACGGTGGCGCGCCTCAAGGGCGGCGATCCCTTCGTCTTCGGCCGCGGCGGCGAGGAAATGCTGACGCTGCAAGCGGCCGGCGTCGAGGTGGAGATCGTCAACGGCCTTAGCGCCGGCCTGGCGGTGCCGGCCACGCTGGGCATTCCGTTGACCCACCGCAGCTTCGTCCACGGCGTGACCTTCGTCTCCGGCCATCCGCATCAGGACGGCGACGAGCCCAACTGGCAGGCGCTGGCGCAAAGCGGCATGACGCTGGTGATCTATATGGGCGTCAAACGGCTGCCGCTGATCCGCGCCGAGCTGCTGCGCCACGGCCTGAAAGCCGACACCCCGGCGGCGGCGATAGAAAACGGCACGCTGCCGCAGCAGCGCCAGGTGCTGAGCACCCTGGACGCTTTGGAACAAGACATGGGCGCGGCCGGCATCCACAGCCCGGCGCTGATCGTCATCGGACCGACGGTGGCGCTGGCGTCCTGTAGCCCCTCAGCACTCGAGCGCAGCGAGGCTCCCTTGCAGGGCAAGGGCGGCATGCGTGCGAGCCTTGAGGCTCGCTCAGCGGAAGGATGGGAGCGGATCAAGATGGCTGCCGACTGAACTCGCACAATGAAGAGGCCCGGCTTTGCCGGGTCCTGTAGAACAGAATCGAATGACTACATTGCAGCCAAAGGAATACGCATGATCATCTGCATAGGCGCCGGCCCCGGCGACATCGGCTACCTGCCGCAGCGCTCGGCCCAACTGATACGCGAGGCCGACGTGGTGGCCGGCTTCAACGCGGTGGTGGACGTGGTCCGCCCGCTGATCCCGGACAGCGCCGAAGTGATACAGATGGGCTACCGCGACCAGGTGGCCCAGCTGGACATCGTCGCCGAGCGCCACCATGCCGGCAAGAAGTGCGTGGTGGTGTTCATGGGCGACATCCACTTCAGCGGCTTCCAGTACCTGGAGCGGGTGGAGCGCGCCTGCGGCCACCCGGTGGAGACGATACCGGGCATCTCCTCGGCGCAGATACTGGCCTCGCGCGGCAAGGTGTGCTTCGACGAGACCAGCTTCATCACCTTCCACCGCCGCGGCGACCTGACCCCGTTCAAGCGCCACCTGGTGCACGTGCTGCAGGACGGCCGCAACGCCATCGTGATCCCCTGCCCGTGGGACGAGGCGCGCTCCTTCATGCCCTGGCATATCGCCGCCTACCTGCTGGAAAACGGCATCCCGGCCGGCCAGCCGGTGGAAGTGTGGGAAAACCTGACCCGCAACGAGGCGGAATGGCGCGGCACGCTGGCCGAGTGCGCCGAGCAGCGCTTCTCCGACATGAGCATCATGCTGATCCGCACGCTCGCGCCGATGGACAGCCAGATCGAGCCGACCCACAAATGAGCCAGCCAGACTACGCCATCGTGCTGGCCGGCCACGGCAGCCGCGACCCGGACGGGGTCAACGAGTTCATGCAGCTGGTGGACGCGCTGAAGGCGCGCGCCGGCGAGCGCCCCGTCGCCCACGGTTTTCTGGAGTTCGCCCGCCCGACCATAGACGAGGCGGTGCAGCAGGTGATCGCCGCCGGCGCCAAGACCGTGGTGATGGTGCCCGGCGTGCTGTTGGCCGCCACCCACGCCAAGAACGACATGCCCAGCGAGCTGTTGGCGCTGCAGCAGGCGCATCCCGGCGTGACGTTCCACTTCGGCGCGGCGCTGGACCTGCATCCGCGGCTGCTGGCGCTGTGCCGCCAGCGCATCGTCGAGGCCGAGGCCGCGTCGCCGCAGACCATCTCGCGCAACGACGCCTGTCTGGTGGTGGTGGGCCGCGGCACCTCGGACCCGGACGCCAATTCCGAAATCTCCAAGCTCGCGCGCATGCTGGAGGAAGGCCTGGGCTTCGCCGCGTCCTTCGTCTGCTACTCCGGCACCGCCAAGCCGCTGGTGGCGGACGGCCTGCGCGCCGCCGCCATGCTGGGCTACCGCCGCATCGTGGTGCTGCCCTACTTCCTGTTCGACGGCGTGCTGGTCAAGCGCATCTACGGCGCGGCGGCGGACCTGGCGGCGCGCCATCCGGAAATCGAGGTGCTCAGCGCCGGCTACCTGGGCCCGGATGCCCAAGTGGCCGAGGTGTTCCTGGAGAGGGCGCGGGAAGGCGTGGAAGGCCGCGCCGCGATGAACTGCGCGCTGTGCAAGTACCGGGTGCAGATCGTCGGCTTCGAGCAGCAGGTGGGCGAGCCGCAGCGCGGCCACCACGGCAAGGTGCGCGGCCTGCTGGAGCGCGAGCCTGCCGCCAATCAGCCGCCGGCCTGGAAACGCTACACCCCGCATCCTATCGAGGCGGAAAGCATGCGCATCATAGACGAAGGCCGCGACTGGTCAGCCTTCCCGGCCGAGCAGCGCACCGCGCTGATGCGGCTGGTGCACACCACCGGCGACTTCAACAGCGTCGACGACCTGTTCTTCTCGCCCGGCGCCTGCGAAACCGGCATGCGGGCGCTGCTGCGCTGCCGCCGCGTGGTCACCGACGTCACCATGGTGGAAACCGGGCTGAAACGCGAAGTGCTGCGCCAGCTGGAAGTGGAAACCTGGTGCGGCGTGCACGACGAGGAAACCCGGCTGCTGGCCGAGGCCAGCGGCCTCACCCGCTCCGCCGCCGGCATCCGCCGCGCCTGGCAGAAATTCGGCAACGACTGCGTGGTGGCGATAGGCGACGCGCCGACGGCGATCCGCGAGGTGGTGCGCTTGGTGCGCGAGCACGGCTGGCGGCCGCAGCTGGTGGTGGGCCTGCCGGTGGGCTTCGTCGGCACCCGCGAATGCAAGGAAGAGCTGCGCGCGCTGCTGCAAGTGCCGCGCATCACCAACCGCGGCACCCGCGGCGGCTCGCCGTGGGCGGCCACCGTGGTCAACGCGCTGATGATAGACGCGATCGAACACGTCCATCAGCAGCAACAACGGGAAGAATGAACCCGGTGCGCCAGCCTTACGACCTCGCCGCCCCCGCCCCCAACGGCATGCGCCGCGGCCGCACCACCGGCAGCTGCGCCACCGCCGCCGTCAAGGCGGCGCTGATGCTGTTGCTGGACGGCGTGGACGCCGACGAGGTCTTCATCAGCCTGCCGGACCCGGATTTCTATCTGGCGGTGCCGGTAGAAAGCGTGGCCTGGCTGGACGAAAACACCGTCCGCGCCGAGGTGCTGAAGTACGCCGGCGACGACCCGGACAACACCGACGGCGCGACGATCTTCGCCGAGGTAAAGCTCAACAGCAGCGGCGCGCTGCGCTTCCTGGCCGCGCCCGGCGTCGGCATGGTCACCCAGCCCGGCCTGCGCATCCCGCCCGGCGAGCCGGCGATCAACCCGGTGCCGCGGCAGATGATGCGGATGGCGGTGGACGAAGTACTGGCCGGCCGGCCCGACCCCGGCATCGACCTGGCGATAGGCTGCGTCGACGGCGACAAGATCGCCAAACGCACCTTCAACCCGATGCTGGGCATCGTCGGCGGCATCTCGATCCTCGGCACCAGCGGCATCGTCGAGCCGATGTCGCAGGCGGCGTGGATCGCGTCGATCGAAGTCTATGTGCGGGTGGCACTGGGCGAGCTGCCGCCGGCCATCGCCTTCACCCCCGGCAAGATAGGCCGCGGCTACGCGGCCGACACGCTGGGGCTAGAGAAAAAACAGGTCGTCCAGATCGCCAACTTCGTCGGCGACTCGCTGGACTTCGCCGAGTCGGTGCTGATCGAACAGGGCCGCATCCTCGACACGCTGTGGGTGCTGGGCCACCCCGGCAAGATCGCCAAGCTGCTGGACGGCGTCTGGGACACCCACTCCGGCAAGAGCGGCATGGCGATGGACGCCGTCGCCGGCGTCGCCGCCGACCTGGGCTATCCGTCTGAATTGGTGGCGCAAATCAAACAAGCGAATACCGTGGAGAACGTAGTGCAAATTATGAACAGCCAGCCGGACACGCGCGGCTACTGGATGGAGATAGAACGCCGCACCGCCGCGCGGATGGCCACCAAGGTGCCCAGCGTGCGGCAGGTGGCGGTGCGGCTGTTCAGCATGGACGGCACCCCGCTGGGAGAGGCCGCATGAAGCTGGGACGATTGATAGGCATAGGCGTCGGCCCCGGCCCGGCCGGCTTGATTCCGGTGGCGGCGCTGGCCGCGCTACACGAGGCCGACATCGTCTACCTGCCGCGCGCTACCTCCAGCGACACGTCGGTCGCCCGACTATGCCTGGCCGGGCTGGAGCTGGACGAAAGCCGCTTCCGCGAGATCGAGTTTGAAATGAATCCGGACCGCGGCGCGCTGTCGCGCCATTACGGCGCGCTGGCCGAGCGGCTGGCCGCCGAATTGAAAACCGGCCGCAACGTCGCCTACCTGACCATAGGCGACTCGATGACTTATTCGACTTACGGCTACCTGCTGGCGGCGCTGCGCGAAATGCTGCCAGAACTAGAGACGCAGACCTTCCCCGGCGTCACCAGCTTCGCCGCCACCGCGTCGGCGCTGTCCTGGCCGCTGGGCGAAGGCAAGGAACGCATGCTGATCCTACCCTGCCCCGACGATATGGCCGAGCTGAGGGCGGATATCGAAAGCCACGACATCGTGGTGCTGATGAAGATAGGCAAGCGGCTGCCCGAGGTGCTGGCGCTGCTGAACCAGATGGGCATCGCCCAGCTGTGCGCCTTCGCCCGCCGCATCGGCCTGCCCGGCGAAGTGCTGTGCGCCGACGTCTCGCAATTGGACGCCGACGCCAGCGGCTACCTCGCCACCATGCTGATCCGCAAGACAGCCAGAGAAAGACGCCACTCATGAAAGTGTATTTCATCGGCGCCGGCCCCGGCGCCGCCGACCTGATCACGCTGCGCGGCAGCCGCCTGCTAGGCGCCGCCCCGATGGTGCTGTACGCCGGCTCGCTGGTGCCGACCGAGATGCTCAGCCACTGCCGCCCGGACGCGGAAATCCACGACACCGCCGAGCTGAACCTGGACCAGCAGGAAGCGCTGTACCGCCGCGCCCAGGCCGAGGGCAAAGACGTGGCGCGGCTGCACTCCGGCGACCCGGCGATCTACGGCGCCACCAATGAGCAGATGCGCCGGCTGGAAGCGCTGGGCATAGACTACGAAGTGGTCCCCGGCGTGTCCTCGTTCACCGCCGCCGCCGCCGCGTTGGGCAGCGAACTGACCCGGCCCGAAGTGTCGCAGTCCATCATCCTGACCCGCACCAGCGGCCGCGCCAGCGCGGTGCCGGAGACGGAATCCATCGCCAGCTTCGCCACCCACCGCGCGACGATGTGCATCTTCCTGTCCGGCCAGCGGCTGAAGCAGACCGTCGCCGACCTGTCGCTGCACTACCCGCCGGATACCCCGGTGGCGCTGGTGCGCCGCGCCAGCTGGCCGGACCAATCGGTCCACCGCAGCACGCTGGGCAGGATGCTGGACGAGGTGAAGCAGAAGGACTGGCTGCTGACCACGCTGCTCTTGGTCGGCGAGGCGCTGTCGCGCGAAGGCGGCGTCGAATCCAGCCTGTACGCGGCCGGCTTCACCCACATCTTCCGCGACGGCGACGAGCGCAAGACCAAGCGGGCCAGCCTGCAGAAAGAAAGCCAGGCATGAGCCGCGCCGTGTGGCTGGTGCGCGCCGAGGCGCTGCCCTTGGGCCGGAAGCTGGCGGCGGCGCTGGACGCCCAGCTGTACCAGCCGTGGCTGCAGCCCGACGCCAGCGGCCGCGAGCAATTCCGCGCCGCCTTCCACCTTCACAGCCATTGGATATTGATCATGGCCAGCGGCATCGCCGTCCGCTACCTGGACGGCCTGCCGCAAAGCAAGTACAGCGACCCGGCGGTGGTGGTGATGGACGAAGCCGCCCGCTTCGCCATCCCGCTGTTGTCCGGCCACGAAGGCGGCGCCAATGCGCTGGCCTACGAAGCGGCACGGCTGACCGGCGCGGTGCCGGCCATCACCACCGCCACCGAGGCGGTCAAGCCGCTGACCTTAGGCATAGGCTGCCGCCGCGGCAAAAGCGCCGAAGCCATCGAACAAGCGGTGCGGCAAGCGCTGGCCGGCCGGCCGCTGTCCGATGTGCGCGAAGCGGCGACGATAGACCTGAAAGCCGACGAAGCCGGCCTGCTGGAATTCTGCCGCCGCCACGCGCTGCCGCTCAGGGTGATCGCCCGCGAAGACGTCGCCGCCCGCGGCTGGACCGGCGCGCCGTCGGACTGGGTGCGGCAGAACGTCGGCGTCGACGGCGTGTGCGAGCCGTGCGCGTTGATCGCCAGCCCCAGAGGACGGCTGATCGTGCCCAAGACCGCGGTGGATGGGGTGACGGTGGCGGTGGTGGAGGACAGGGTGGAATGGCTCGCATGAACATGACGATGGCCACCGATGCCACGATGGAGCCCATACAAGAAGGTAAAACATTGACGACGCGCCCCCACTCCCCTTTGTCGCGCGCCGGCAACAATCAGGCTGGCAAGGTTTTAAGCCGTCGCCTGTCTGAGTCCCGCGACGCTAGCGCGGGACGAGTTCGACGGCGCCTTGCCAGCCTGATTTTTGCCGGGAATTCGCGCGACGTAGGGGCGGCCTGGGGGTTGCAAGGGGGGCTGGCCGCGCAGCCCCCCTTGCCCCCGGCGGTGGAACCGCCCCTAAACATCTCCTGCGCAGCAGGCACAAAAGAGCATCCTTCCGATGTTCTTGCCACAACTTACCCCTCTATTCCGTCCTCTGGACGGGCAAGGGGGCTGCGCGGCCAGTTCCCTACCGCTGAGCGAATCAAAGATTCGCACGCAGACAACCCCAGGCAGCCCCTGTTGCCCGAGAAACCATCTGCAAACCAATACCCGACATTGCATAGCCATCATCCATGAATACGAATGAACCCATGACCGGCAAACTCTACCTCGTCTCGGTCGGCCCCGGCCGCGCCGAACTGATCCCCGACCTCGCCCGCCAGGCGCTGGCGGCGAGCGACGTGATCGTCTCCTACGACCTCTACCTGACCTGGGTGCAGCCGTGGATCGTCGGCAAAGACATCCGCACCCTGCCGCTGACCCAGGAGCGCGAGCGCGCGCAGCTGGCGCTGGAGGAGGCCCGCGCCGGCAAGACCGTTGCCCTGCTGTCCAGCGGCGACATCGGCGTCTACGCGATGGCCACGCTGGCCTACGAAGACATGCGCGAGGACGATGTGTTCGACGTGCAGCTGATCCCCGGCATCACCTCGGCCAATTCCTGCGCGTCGCTGCTCGGCGCGCCGCTGTCGCACGATTTCGCCACGCTGAGCCTGTCCGACCTGCTGTGCCCGTGGGAGTGGATAGAAACCCGCGCCCGCCACATCGCCCAGGCCGACCTGGCGGTGGTGTTCTACAACGTGCAGAGCCGCCAACGCCAGGAAGGCGTGTACCGCATCCTGGACATCATGCTGGAGCACAAGAAGCCGGAAACGCTGTGCGGCATCGTCCGCAACGCCTACCGCGAAGACCAGGCGGTGGAGATCGTCACGCTGGCCGAGCTGCGGACCCGCCGCTTCGACATGCTGACCAGCATCGTCATCGGCAACCGCTTCACCCGCCGCAAGCGCGAGTGGATGTTCACCCCGCGCGGCTACTTCAACTGGTCCAACACCAGCGACACGGTGAAGGCCGACGCGCTGCCCGCCGGCGCGGCCTGGGTGTTTTCCGGCACCAGCGACGGCAACGCGCTGTCGCGCGCCATCGCCGAAACCGGCCGTCCGGTGGTGGTGAGCAGCGCCAGCGACTACGGCAACGAGCAGGCGCGGCAGGCCGTGCCCGGCGTCGCCACCGTCAGCGGCCGGCTGGGCGTGGAGCGCCGCCGCGAGCTGCTGTCCGGCAGCCGGGCCAGCGCCATCGTCGACGCCACCCACCCTTACGCCAGCGAGATGTCGCAACAGCTGATGGCGCTGGCCGAGGAACTGGCCCTGCCCTATCTGCGCTACGAACGGCCAGCCAGCGGCAGCGAACATCCGGTCATCCATTGCGCCGACGCGGACGCGGCCGCCAGGCTGGCGATGGCTCGCGGCCAGCGCATCTTCCTCGCCACCGGCAGCAAGGAGCTGCACCGCTTCCTCGCCGCCGACGCCGAGCAGAAACAGCAATGGTTCGTCCGCCTGGCGCCGGACCCGCAGCATTTGCAGCGGGCGCTGGACTTAGGTCTTCCGCGCGCGCGCATCTGCGCGATGCAGGGTCCGTTCTCGCAGGCCGCCAACGAGGCGCTGTGGCGCGACTGGGGCATAGACTGCGTGATCAGCAAGGACGGCGGCGAGGCCGGCGGCTTCGACGCCAAGGCCGCGGCCGCGGCGGCGCTGGGCATTCCCTTCATCGTCATCGACCGCCCGCAACTGGATTATCCGCAGGCCTTCGGCGACTTCGCCTCGCTGCTGGCGGCCTTGCCCAAGGGAGAACAAGCATGAGCGCGCCGCGCCTTCCCGTCACCGTGTTGACCGGTTTCCTCGGCGCCGGCAAGACCACGCTGCTGTCCAAGCTGCTGGAGAACAACAAGCAGCGGCGGCTGGCGATACTGGTAAACGAGTTCGGCGAGGTGTCGATAGACGGCGGCCTGCTGCGCGACGGCGAGAACCAGGGCGTCGAGATCCACGACCTGGCCAACGGCCTGGTCGCCTACGACGACGACGCCGACTTCCTGCCCACCATGCTGGCGCTGTGGCAGCGCCGCCAGCAGATCGACCACGTGCTGATCGAAACCTCCGGCCTCGCGCTGCCCAGCGCGGTGATGGCCCAGCTGCAAAGCGAGGCGCTGGCGCCCTATTTCGTGCTGGACGCGACGCTGGCGGTGGTCGACACCCCGCTGCTGCTGGCCGGGCACTTCGCGCCGGCCGGAGACGGCGGCAAGACCGACGCGGTGGCGGCGCTGTTCGACCAGCAACTGGGCCACGCCGACATCGTGGTGCTGAACAAGATAGACGCGCTGTCCGCCGACCAGCTGCTGGCGGCGGAGGAAGCCGTGCGCAAGCAAGCGCCGTCGATCCGCTTCATCGAGCTGGCCTATGAGGCCAAGCTGGACACCCGGCTGACGCTGGGCCTGCATCTGCACGAGGCCTCGCCGGCCGCGCACCGCCATTACGGCCCGGTGGCCAGCATGCCAGGGCTGGCGATGCGGCCGCTGGCCAACCAAACGCTGTTGGACGGCCACAGCCACGGCGGCCAGGCGGCGCACAGCCACGGCCTGGCCACCCACAAGCATTTCCACGAGCAGGACCCGGGCTGGCAATCGTTCATGATCCGCAGCAAGGAGCCGCAGTGCGCCGACAAGCTGGCCGCCGCGCTGCAGGCCATCGCCCGCGAGGAGCCGCTGCTGCGCATCAAGGGCTTCGCCGCCTGCGCCGACAGTCCTGGCCGGCTGCTGGCCCAGGGCGTGCGCAGCCGTATCGAGCTGAGCCGCGACGACACGCTGGCCGCGCCGCGCCAGGCGCAGCTGGTCTTCATCGGCTACCACCCCAGCCGCCCGCGCGTGGTGGCCTTGCTGCGCGACATCACCGGCGCGCACTGGAGTTAGCCGGTGAGCGCATTGGAACTCTGCGGCCTGGACTGGTCGCCCGACGCCGCGACCGCGCCTGAGGCCAGGCTGCTGCGCGACATCGCGCTGACTGTCCGGCCCGGCGAGTTCGTCGGCGTCATCGGCCCCAACGGCAGCGGCAAGACCAGCACGCTGCGCTGCGCCTTCCGCTTCAACAAGCCGCTGGCCGGCGAGGCCAGGCTGGACGGCGCCGACATCTGGGGCCAATCCGCCGCCTCCTTCGCCCGCCGCGTGGCCGTCGTGCTGCAGGAATTCCCGGAGGACTTCGGCCTGACCGTGCGCGAGGTGGCCGATATGGGCCGCATCCCGCACCAATCGCTGCTGCGCGGCGGCAGCGCCGCCGACCACGCCATCGTCGATGACGCGCTGGCCCAGGTCGGCCTGGCGGCGCAGCAGCATCAGCCCTTCGCCACCCTGTCAGGCGGCGAAAAGCAGCGCGCGCTGCTGGCGCGGGCGCTGGCGCAGCGGCCGGAGCTGCTGATTCTGGACGAGCCGACCAACCATCTGGACCTGCGCCACCAATTGTCGCTGCTGCGCCTGGTGCGCCGGCTGGGCATCGCCGCCGTCGCCACCCTGCACGACCTCAACCTGGCCGCCGCCTTCTGCCACCGCCTGTACGCGCTGAAGACCGGCCGCGTCGTCGCCAGCGGCGCGCCGGAAACGGTGCTGACGCCGGCGCTGCTGGCCGAGGTGTTCGGCGTGCGCGCGCTGGTGGACCGCCACCCGCAAGCCGGCCACCCCCGCATCACCCTGCTGGAAGAAGAAAACGCATGAAAATGAATCCGCCTTTGCTCATCGCCTGCGGCCTGGCCGCGCTGCTGGCCGCCCAGGCCCACGCCACCCGCTACCCGCTCACCGTCGACAGCTGCAACCGCAAGGTCACCTTCCTGCGCGCGCCGCAGCGCGCGGTCAGCCACGACATCAACCTGACCGAGATGATGGTGGCGCTGGGCCTGCAAGGCCGCATGGCGGGCTACACCGGCATCAGCGCCTGGAACAAGCTGAACGCGCCGCTGAAGCAGGCGCTGGGCCCGCTGCCGGAACTGGCCGGCGATTACCCGTCTTCGGAAGCGCTGCTGGCCAGCCGCGCCGATTTCTTCTTCGCCGGCTGGAACTACGGCCTGCGCGTCGGCGGCCCGGTGACGCCGGCCTCGCTGGCGCCTCTGGGCATCCAGGTCTACGAACTCAGCGAATCCTGCGCCCACGTGATGAAGCGCCCGGCCGCCAGCCTGGACGACGTCTACCGCGACATCGGCAACCTCGGCCGCATCTTCGACGTCGAGCCGCGCGCGCAAAAAGTGGTGGCCGACATGCGCGCCAAGGTCGACGGCGTCGCCGCCCGCGTGGCGAAACGCAAGGCCACGCCGTCGGTCTTCGTCTACGACAGCGGCGAGGACCGCCCCTTCAGCGCCGGCCGGCTGGCGATGCCAGACGCGCTGATCCGCGCCGCCGGCGGCCGCAACATCCTCGCCGACGTCAACGCCAGCTGGACCCGCGTCGACTGGGAAACCGTGGTGGCGCGCAATCCGCAGGCCATCGTGATCATCGACTACGGCAAGGTCACCGCGCAGCAGAAGATCGCCTTCCTGCAGAAACACCCGGCGCTGAACAAGATGGCCGCGGTGCGCGACAAGCGCTTCATCGTGCTGCCGTATGACAGCGCGACGCCCGGCATCGCCAATGCCGACGCGATCGGCGCGCTGGCGCGCGGCCTGCACCCGGAGGCCTTCTCCAAGTGATCCGCGCCGCCGCCAACCGCCTGACGGCCTGGCCGCTGCAGGGCCTCTTGCTGGCCCTGCTGGCGCTGTCGCTGCCGCTGGCCTCCGGCCTGGGCGCCGCGCCGGTGGCCTTCTCCGTCAGCTCCAACGTGCTGCTGCACCAGCTGGGCCTGCCGGTGGAGCCGGCTTGGCAGCCGGGCCAGGACCTGATCATCTGGCAGCTGCGGCTGCCGCGCGTGCTGCTGGGCGGCACGGTCGGCGCCGGCCTGGCGCTGGTCGGCGCGGCGCTGCAGGCCACCACCCGCAACCAGCTGGCCGACCCGCACCTGCTGGGCGTCAGCTCCGGCGCCACGCTGGGCGCGGTGACGGTGCTGCTGTTCAGCGGCAATGTGCTGGGCGGCGCCACGCTGCCGCTGGCCGCCTTCACCGGCGCCTTGCTGGCCACGTTGCTGGTCACCGGCATCGCCGTGCGCCAGCGCCGGCTGCAGGCCGAACGGCTGCTGCTGGCCGGCGTGGCCGTGTCTTTCCTGCTGATGGCGCTGGCCAATCTGATGCTCTACCTGGGCGACCACCGCTCGGCCTCGGCGGTGCTGTTCTGGATGCTGGGCGGCCTGGGCCAGGCGCGCTGGGAGCTGCTGCCGGCGCCGCTGGCCGCGCTGTGCCTGGGCCTCGTCGCGCTGCTGGCGGTGGCGCGCCCGCTGAACGCGCTGATGGCCGGCGAGCAGACCGCGGTCACGCTGGGCATACGCGTGACCCGGCTGCGGCTGGCGGTGTTCGCCGCCTCCTCGCTGCTGACCGGCACCATGGTGGCGGTCAGCGGCGCGATCGGCTTCGTCGGCCTGATGATTCCGCACATCGCCCGCCGCTGCGTCGGCGCCGACCACCGCCGCCTGCTGCCGGCCTGCGCGCTGTTGGGTGCGCTGTTCCTGATCTGGGTGGACGCCGCCGCGCGCACGCTGATCGCGCCGGAAGACATCCCGGTCGGCGTCGGCACCGCCGCCGTCGGCGGCGCCTTCTTCATCTGGCTGCTGCGCCGCTGACGGCGCGCGCCCCACACGCAAGGACGACACAATGAAAACCGATCCGGCCTCCCACCAGCGCATGACCGAGAAACGCAAGGCGGGCTTCGAGAAGAAAAAGGCCGCCGCCACCGGCGAGAAGGGCCTGCTCATCGTCAACACCGGCACCGGCAAGGGCAAGAGCAGCGCCGCCTTCGGCATGGGCCTGCGCGCCGTCGGCCACGGCATGCGCCTGGGCGTAGTGCAGTTCATCAAGGGCGCGCTGCACACCGCCGAGCGCGATCTGCTGGGCGGCTTCGACAACTGCGATTTTTACACCATGGGCGAAGGCTATACCTGGAACACCCAGGACCGCGAGGCCGACATCGCCACCGCGCGCAAGGGCTGGGAGCAGGCGCTGGCGATGCTGGCAAGCGACGATTACGAGATGGTGATCCTGGACGAGCTGAACGTGGTGCTGAAATACGAATACCTGCCGCTGGACGAGGTGCTGGCAGCCTTCGCCGCCCGCCCGGCGATGCAGCACGTGGTGGTCACCGGCCGCCACGCGCCGGAGGCCTTGCTGGAGGCCGCCGACCTGGTCACCGAGATGCGGCTGGTCAAGCACCCTTACCGCGAGCAAGGCATCAAGGCGCAGCGCGGGGTGGAGTTCTGATGAAGCCCCTGCGCTGCCCGGCGCTGTTCCTGACCGCGCCCGCCTCCCACCAGGGCAAGACCACGGTGACCGCGGCGCTGGCCCGCCATCATCGCAATCAGGGCCGCCGGGTGCGGGTATTCAAGACCGGGCCGGACTTCCTCGATCCCTACATTCTGGAACGGGCCAGCGGCCATACCGTCTACGGCCTGGATCTGTGGATGAACGGCGAGGACGACTGCCGCGCGCGGCTGCGCCAGGCCGCGGCCGACGCTGATTTGATCCTGGTGGAAGGTAGCATGGGCCTGTTCGACGGCACGCCCAGCAGCGCCGACCTGGCCGCCTTGCTCGGTATCCCCCTGGCGGCGGTGATCGACGCCGCCGGCATGGCGCAGACCTTCGCTGCCGTCGCCCACGGCCTGGCCGGCTTCCGCCCCGGCTTGGCCTTCCACGGCTTCGTCGCCAACCATGTTGCCAGCGCGCGCCACGCCGAGATGCTGGCCGAGCGGCTGCCCGCCCATCTGCCGCTGCTGGCGGCGCTGCGCCGCGACGAGGCGGCGCGGCTGCCGGAACGCCACCTGGGCCTGGTGCAGGCGCAGGAGATCGCCGACCTCGACGCCCGTCTCGACCGCGCGGCGGCGCAGATCGCCGCCACCGCCTTGGCCGAATTGCCGCCGCCTGTGGCGTTTCCCGTCGTGAAGCAGGTCGAATGGCCGCAACTGCTGGCCGGCCAACGCATCGCCATCGCCCGCGACGCCGCCTTCGCCTTCGTCTACCCGGCCAATCTGGAAACGCTGGTCCAACTGGGCGCGGAACTGGCCTTCTTCTCGCCGCTGGCCGACGCGGCGCTGCCCGATTGCGATGCGGTCTACCTGCCCGGCGGCTACCCGGAACTGCATCTGGGCGCGCTGTCCGCCAACACGGCGCTGAAAGCGGCGCTGCATGCGCACATTGAGGCCGGCAAGCCGCTGTACGCCGAGTGCGGCGGCATGCTCTACCTGCTGGACAGGCTGAGCAACCGCGACGGCGACAGCGCGGCGATGCTGGGGCTACTGCCCGGCCAGGCGGTCCTTCAAGACAGGCTGTGCGGGCTGGGTCTGCAGCAAATGGACTTTCCCGGCGGCGCGCTGCGCGGCCATACCTTCCACTACACCCGGCTGGAAACGGCGCTGGAGCCGATTGCCCGCGCCGCGCGCGCCAGCGGCGCGGGAACCGGCGAGGCCCTGTATCGCCGCGGCAGCCTGCTGGCCAGCTATTTCCACGCCTATTTCCCTTCGAACCCGATCGCCGCAGCAAGGTTGTTCCTGAAATGAGCCGTTACCCACAATCCGACATCGACGCCGTCTACCGCGCCATCCGCGAACGCCGCGACATGCGCCACTTCAAGCCGGACCCGGTCGATCCCGACACCCTGCAGCGGCTGCTGGCCGCCGCCCACTGCGCGCCCAGCGTCGGCTTCATGCAGCCATGGCGCTTCATCCGCATCCGCGACATGGACTTGCGCCATCGCCTGCACGCGCTGGTGGAGGAAGAGCGCGTCCAGACCGCCCGTGCGCTGGGCGAGCGCGAAGAAGAATTCATGAAGCTGAAGGTGGAAGGGCTGCGGGAGTGCGGCGAGGTGCTGGTGGCGGCGCTGATGGACGGCCGCGAGCGCCACGTGTTCGGCCGCCGCACCTTGCCGGAAATGGACCTGGCCTCAGTGGCCTGCGCGATCCAGAACATGTGGCTGGCCGCCCGCGCCGAGGGACTGGGCCTGGGATGGGTGTCGATCTTCGATCCGGACAAGCTCGCCGCCTTGCTGGCCATGCCGGATGGCGCTCGGTCGGTGGCGATACTGTGCATCGGCCATGTAGAGGCCTTCTACCCGCGGCCGATGCTGGAAGAACAGAACTGGGCGCGGCGGCAGAACCTGGACGATCTGGTTTACCAGGACCGCTGGCCGGAAGCCTGAGCGACGATCACGCCGGCACGCACCACTGCGGATTCCACGCCACCTCCCACAAATGGCCGTCCGGGTCCTGGAAATAGCCGGCATAGCCGCCCCAGAACGTATCCTGGGCCGGCTTGACGATGGCGGCGCCGGCCTGCTCGGCCTGGTGCATCGCCGCGTCCACCTCCGCGCGGGAAGCGACGTTGTGGCCTATCGTCAGCTCGGTGGCGCTGGCCGGCTGCTGCGGCAGCCCGGCGTCGCGCGCCAGGCTGGCGCGCGGAAACAGCGCCAGCCTCAAGCCCCCCTCCAGCTCGAAAAAGGCGACGGCGCCGTGCTCGAACTCGGCGCCGACGATGCCCTCGCTCGGCAGTCCCAATCCGTCGCGATAGAACGCCAGCGCGCGTTCCAGATCGTCGACGCCCAGCGTCAGCAAGGTGATGCGCGGTTTCATCGCCGCCTCCTTTCATCTCCCCTTGAACTTGGGCGCCCGCTTGTCCAGGAAGGCGCGGGTACCGATGCGGAAATCCTCGCTTTGCGCCGCCAGGCCGAAGTAATCGGCGCCGAGCCGGGCCGACTCGTCCTCGGACAAAGACAGGCCGCGATGCATGGCTTCCCAGCTCAGCCTCACCGCCAGCGGCGACTGGGCCAGGACCTCGCTCAACAGCGCCTCGGACTCGGCGATCAAATCGTCGGCGGGCACAACCCGATTGACCAGACCCAGCCGGCAGGCCTCGTCGGCGTCGATCAGCCTGCCGGTCAGCAGCATCTCCGCCGCCCTGCCCTTGCCGATCAATCTGGGCAGCCGGGTGGTGCCGCCGAAACCGGCCACCGCGCCTATCTTCACTTCCGGATGGCCGAAACGGGCGTGCGAGGCCGCCACCCGCAGCGTGCAGGCCTCGGCGATCTCCAGGCCGCCCCCCAACGCGTCGCCGTTCAACGCGGCCAGAACCGGCTTGCCCAGCGCCTCGATCCGGCCGGTGACCGCCACCGCCAGCCTGGCCAGTTCGCGCACCTCGGCCGCCGGCGCCCGGTTCAGGTAACGGATGTCGGCTCCAGCGGAAAACACCCGGCCATGGCCGGTGATCAGCACCGCCCTCACCGCGTCGTTGGCCGCCGCCCACTCCAGCGCGGCCAGCAGTTGCCGCAGCAGCTGGCGGTTCATCGCATTCAGGCAATCCGGCCGATGCAACTCCAGCCGCGCGATGCCGTCCTCCGCCTTGCTCCTCACCACATCCCGTTCCAGCATCCCGCCTCCGTGCCCGCCGCGCCGTCGGTACGCGGCATCAGATTGTGAGATTCGGCCGAACGCGTTCGCATCGGGCAAGCGCGCCCTCCGCGTCACGCAAACCGGCCATCGTCAGAAATTGCCCGCGTCCCGCACCCAGCCTATCGACAGCACATAGCGGCTGCCGCCTTCCACCCGCGTCACGCTGTGCTCGCACAGATCCGGCCGAAACAGCTTGATCCGCCGACTGGAAAACAGCGGCGCGGCACAGACGAATTCGCCGCCGGCCTGCGGCGACTTGAGGATCAGGTTGAGCCGATAATGGCGGCCCTTCCCCACCGGGTCCACATGAGGCGGAATCGCCGAGCCATGCGGATAACGGATCAGGTAGCAATCGAACGGCAAGGGCCAGCGCGCGGTCAGCAGCAGCATCTTGTCGTAGCCGCTGCCCTGGCGGCCGCTGCGCCAGCGCCAGGCATGGCGGTAAAAATCGGAGAAAACGGAAGACATGGCCAAACGCGGCGGGCGGCCTGGGACGCCCGCCATCCTCAGGACAGATAAAAGCCCAGACTAGCATGACAAAGGCGTGGTTGGCGATGACCGCTCAACACGTCGCCAACCAGTCCATCGCCTTATCCCGCTCCAGAAACAAGCGGGTATAATGGCCGCGTTTCGCCTCGCGCAGGAATTCGCCGAAACGCTGGCCGTAACCGCGCTGCGCGTCGATCACCACCGCGGTTTGCAGCCGGTAATTCTGCAGCTTCTGCAGGAACTCGCCGGCGAAACGGCTGCTCAGCTGGAAGAAGGCTTCCGGCAGCGCTTCGCGCGGAATCAGCAGCCGCGCGCACTCTTCGCCGATGCAGGCGGAAATCAGCTCAGCAGCCTGGGACGCGTCGCTCAATTCGCCGCGCCACTCCAGTACGCGATGCTTGCCTGAAAGCAATATTTGATAAGTCATTTGCTTTCCCAAATCCGCTCAGCCGGAACGCCGCGCCCGCGACGCCGCGATCACGACGGAAGAAGTCGAGCCGACGATCGCGCCGGCGAAGATCTTGGCGATGTCGAGGAAACCAACCACCAGTTCGGAGCTCTTGCCCCCTCCCGGAATCGGATCCAGCAGCGGGAACAGCAGTCCAAAGGCTGCAAAGGCAAGGCATAGCGCGGCGCAGACGCAGGTAAACGGCGGAAATAGCTCGAAAAATCCCGGCCGCGACGTTTTTCTGCCATGGAGCGTCTCATCCATGGCCAACCCCAGACTGTCGATGTCGACCGGCTCTCCGCTTTCACCCGCAATCTCTTCTGCCCGCCGAGCAATCTGGCGCCGAAGCGCCTCCATTCTCTCATCCAGCGTCTTTTCCAGATTGGCGGGAAAGGCCTGGCCTGCTCTGGCCGCGGTTTCGCCCATGAGGGTGCCTCCAACAGGGTTCAGGACAACCGCGGCGGCATGCCCGGCGCGGCCGGCAACACTCATATGACATTAAGCCGGCATGAGAGGGGTTGGCAAGTCCGCGGCGAGAAAGCCGCGAAGCCAAGCCCGCGAAGAGCTTGGAACAGGCGACGCGCAGCCATGGCAAGAGGATGCAAGGCTGGGTAAGAGAATTGCGGCTTCTGAAACCGAACTGACGTTCGCTCCGATAACGCTCGCGCAAGACGCGAGGCACGCATCGCGGGATGCGGACCCGGGTTGTCTCCGCTTATCGCAGCCGTTGCTGCAGACACACCGGGCACAGGCAGTCGCTATCGGCCTCGCTTGGCGACAGCTCTAACGGCAGATCGGCGCACCAGCAACCGCCGGCCTCCCCGCCCGCGCCGCAGGCGAAGCCGCTGCCGCATTGCGGACAGGTCTTGGCTTGCACCGGCAATGGCAACGCCAACAACCGTCGCCAGACCTGCTGTTTCTGTTCCTCGCCGTAGCGGGACCAGCCCGCGATTTCATCCAGCGTGCGGCGGCAGCCGACGCAGACCTGCCCGCTGTCGTCCAGCCTGCAAACGCCAATGCAAGGCGAAGGTAGGATTTTTGCCATATTGTTACCGTCGGCTTTGTTCATATCCGCATGCTATCTCTTCCCAAAATGGCTGTCGAAGCCGGATATGAAAAGCATGGACGGCCGCCTGCCCGTCCATGCCCAGCCTTCAGCGGTTACCACGCAAGATAGAACAACCCTGCCGCCAGCATCAGGCACAGCGGGGAATAGAAACGCGTGTCGTTGCGGGCGAAGCGGCTGCCCTTGACCCGCTTGAAAAGACCGACGTAGCGGAACTCGCCGACGCCTCGCAGCAACATGCCTGCGCTCAACGCCAACAGCCCCCACTTCAGCAGGCGCGCCGACCAGCTTGTTTCCGGGAAGAACCGCCCCCCATGCAAAACAACCGCGGCCGCAGCCAAGGCAAGCAGCAAGGCGATGACGGCAGTCCCGATCGCCGATGGCTGGAACAGTTTCCGGCCATCCACCTCAGGAATGGCGGAGGACAAGCCGACCTGCCCCCCCAGCGCCCAATAGAAATGCATTGCGCTAATCAGTGCAAAAACCAGACACAGCGTCAAACTCAGCATGCTTTGGCTCCATCAGACGGTTTCGGAGTAATCCTCCAGATATTGCAGCTTGTCCGGCCTTCCCCTCCAGGCCTCGGCTTCCGGCAAAGCCGGCTTGCTCTTGGTGATATTGGGCCAACGCTGCGCCAATTCTGCATTGAGGGCGATCATGCCGTGCTCGTGGGACGGCACGGCCTTGTCTTCCCGAATGGCGTCGATCGGGCATTCCGGCACGCACAGGCCGCAGTCGATGCAATCATCGGGATTGATGGCGAGCATGTTTGGCCCTTCGTGAAAGCTGTCAGTCGGACACACATCCACGCAATCCGAATGCTTACAGCCTATGCAGTCGCTTAAAACAACATAAGTCATGATGCTCTCCTGTCGGCGCGGCTCTTCCGCGTCGTATCCACCTCAGCTGCTGAGTCCGCCATCTATCACGATGGTTTGTCCGGTGATGTAAGCCGCGGCATCGGACAATAAGTACTTCGCCAGGCCGGCCACCTCTCCCACGGTGCCCAAACGGCGCAATGGAATACTCTTCTCCAGCTGTTGCCGCGCCTTCTCTGGAATATCGTCCGCCATATCCGTGTCGATCAGCCCCGGCGCGATCGCATTGACCCGGATTTTGAAACGGGCGGTCTCCAGCGCCAAGGTGCGGGCCAGCCCCGCCATGGCCGCCTTGGTCGCCGCGTAGTTGGCTTGGCCCATATTGCCCTTGATCGCGGTGACGGAGGACATCAACAGCACCGCACCCCGTTTTTCGCCGCACATGGCCGGCAGGAACGCCTGCGTGACATGGAACACCGCGTCCAGATTCGTGGATATCACGTCGCGCCATGACTCCAGCGACATGGACATCATGAGGCCATCCCGGGTCACGCCGGCGTTGTTGATGACGGCGTACGGCGCGCCGAAGCGCTCCAGGCACTGCGTCGCCAAGCGCTTCGCGGCTTCCGGGTCGCTGCCGTCGCACTGGACCGCATAAGCCTCTCCGCCCATTCTCAGGACCGACTCCTCCACTGCACGCGCCTGCTCCGCATTGTTCTTGTAGGTGAAAACCACCCGGTAGTCCTTCGCCAGCTCCAACACCAGGCCCCTGCCTATGCCTCGGCTGCCGCCGGTCACCAACACCCATGGTTGCATGATTTCGTCTTGCATTGCCGCTCCTTCAATTGATGTCGTTCAAACGCTCGCCGCGGCGGGGACCGCCGAGCTGGCCTTGAACATGGAATACCCCATTGCGGCCTCGTAGCCCGATCCCGCCACCCAGGCGCTTAGGAAGCTGACACCAGCCACAGGAAAACGGTGGTTGATCAGCGCCGGCGAGGCATCCGGCGCCACCAGAGCGCCATAGCCGGACCCCGCGGTATTGTTGGTGTATCGCTGGTAGGTATGCGGGCTGGACAGTTCCGCGTAAACGATACGGTCCGACAAATCCGGAAAGTGCCTGCCCACGCGCTCCAGCAGCGCTTGCTGGCCGCGCTTTTTCTTGGCTCTGTATTCGGGCGTTTTCCGCCGCGGCCAATGACGCGGATCATCCAGCGCATTGACGATGACCACCTTGCCGCCGCTCGCGTCCAGCGCGTGATAGTTGGTGATTTCCAGAGACGAGCGCCGCCAATAGGCCTCCTCGGCCAACGCCTCGCTCATGGGATCGGCGCGCGAGCGCTCGCGCGCGCGCCACGCGGCGTCCGGATCATCGGCCAACAGCATGGTTTCCGCGTGTGGCAGCCCCAGTTGGGCAGGGTCCTCGTCCAGCACCAAATAAAGCGTGCTGGTGGCATTGGCTGGCCGTATCCGGGATACGAGCTGCCGAGGGGCATCCAACTCCGGCATGGGTTCGAACAGCTGCTCCAGCGCATAGACCGGCGAAGCGTTGACCAAAACCTCCCGCGCCAGAAACTCGCCCCGGTCGGTTGCCACGCCGGTCGCGCGCATGGCGCTCTTGTCGACCAGAATGCGCTCGACGTTGACGTTCAGCACGACTTCGCCGCCCCGCGCCCGAATTTGCTCCACCAGCAAATTGGACAACCGCTGCGAACCGCCGTCCATGTAGGCGCTGCGCATGTACAGATTGGCGTAGACCACATGCAGGAAGTACAGATAACTGCACTGCTCCGGAAATGAACCGACATAGATCGACGGCAGCGCCAACAGCTCGCACAGTTGCGGATCGTCGAACATCCGCCGCAATGCATCCCGCACCGTGATGTTCTTCAGATGCTTGCGGGCATACCGCATCGCGGCGAAATCCGGCTCGTATCGTCCCTGCAGCATCTCAAACTGCAGATAGCCGTTTTTCCCATGCACCGCGATGTCGTCGAAAAACCGCAGCAGGCCCTCGCGCTGGCCGGGGAATGCCTGGAGCAAGCCATCCAAGGCCTGCTCCGGCGATTCCGACACTTCCAGCCATAGCGGCCCGGCCGCCTGGAACAATACCGGCGAAAAATGCAGATTGATCCGCTCCTCCAGCCCCAGCGCGCGAAACACCTGCCTCAGGTTCCCTTGCTCGCCCATGCCGGACAGCTTGTGCAAGCTGCAATCGAAGCGCGCGCCTTGCTTGGGGCGCACGAACTCGCTGGAGTACCCCCCCGGCACCGTATGCTGCTCAAGCAGCAAAACCCGCAAACCCGGGCGCTGCGCGGTCAGGGCCGCCGCATAAGTCAGCGCAGCGATGCCAGAGCCGACGCAAACGATGTCCCAGACCGCCTCGCTCATACAATCCCCAGTTCTGCGAACCACTGATCCAGCTCTGCGAAGCGCTCGCTGTTCAGACGCTGGTTGTTGGCCGACCCTCTTACCAGCGCGATCGCTTCTTCATCGCCCGGCTGTATCGGGAAGACAAAGGAGGTGTGCTTGGCGATTTCGCTGTTGAAAGTCATCTCCGCCTTGAAATGGCGCAGCAGCTGGCCGATTTGCGCTCGCATCGCCGCCAGCTCCGCCTCGGGAGCGGTCTCGAAGAAATGCTCGACAATGCGCTTGCCGAATGCGATGTGGCGCACCTCCTCGATATGATGCTCATGGAACATCATCTTGGTCAGCGGCTCGACTTCCGCCGACTGAGTCAGATACATCGCGCTCAGCTCCGCGGCCCACTCGATCATCAGCGTCCACAGGATGCCGATCACCGGGTTCATCATCGGCAGCTTCTCCACAAAGCTGCCGTAGGCGCCGCCAGGCGGCTGGAACAGCTCCAGTCCCGCCATCTTCATGTAACGCCGGAACATCAGGGTATGCGTGATCTCCTCCCGGGAGAAAATCATCAGGTACTCATACACCTCGGGCGACAGGTCGAAGCGGAAACGGTTGATATAGCCGACATACAGCGGCGGCAGCGTCTGCTCCAGCCAGATGAACATCGACACATCGCGGGCGGTTTCCTTCCACAGGGTTTCATGGCGCTGCTCCGGAGTCATGGCATCCCAATAAGGCGTGCCGTAGATCCAGCTGCCGGTTTCCATTTTCGGCGGCAGGCTCAGGTTGATGCCGTTCTCCCATGGCAACACGCTTTCCAGCTCCATGGTTTTGCGGTGCGAAGCGCGGATCAGCGTTTGCACCTTGCGTCGGCTCTCGTCGGACAGACCCAGCGGGTCGCGCGCAACAGTGGACGTTTCCATGCGTTTTCTCCGATCAGGCTTCGGCTGTGTTCTTCTGGGCGGACTCTGCGGCGATATAACCGACCAGTTGCCCCATGTCCGCGATCTTGCCGGAGGCGAACAAATCGGACACCAGATCGACGCCGTAGCGCTTCTTCACCGACACTTGAACTTCTACGAAATCGAGGCTGTCCAGTTCGAGCGCCTCAAAGCTGGAGGAGAGCTGCACTTGATCCTCCTCGATCTCCTTCATGTCCAGGATCAGGGCTTTCAGTTCGTCAAAGATTTGGTTTTCGTTCAACATGATGCTTCCTTTATCGAAGGGACAAGACTCAAGACTTGAAGCGAACCAGCAGGCCCACTTCCGATTGCATGACCGGACGGCCATCCAGCCGCACGGTAAATTGGCTCAGGCCGGACAAGGTGTCCTTGCTGTTGGGCACGGTCACCGGCGCGTGCAGCTCGCAGCGAATTTCCCCCGGATCCTTCAACTGGCTCAGCGGCATGCGGAACAGCTCCGGCTCGACCATCACCGTATGAGCCGTCTGCACCGTCAGGGCGGCGTCCATCAACTCATGCTGGCTTGCGATGCCGCTCATCTTCGCCAGATCGCGGACGATGGAAAACGGCACTTCGCTGGACAGGAATTGGGAAAAAGTCAACGCGTCCACCAACAGCCAGGCGCGGTCGAAATCCGGAAAGGCCTCCGCAAACACCGCTCTTTTCTCGCGGAACAGCTGGCGGTCTATCGAAAAACTGGCCGGTTGCTCCGGCGACTCCGCCGGCACGGAGCGATATACGCTGCCGGCCATCACCTCGGAGGCGTCATGCGTCGCGCGCAGGGAGAAGCGGCTGCGCTGTTTGCCCGGCTGAATTTCCAACGCATGCGGCAATTGGCGAAGCACGGGCGAGCGGAACATAGCCTTGACCGATACCCAGTCTCTGCCGGTATCGGCCGGCAACACCGTGCTCAGCCGCTGCTTGATATGCAGCAGCGGCAGCATGCCGTGCACGATGATGTCGTTGGCGCCGGTTTCCCTCGCCCGCTCCACTTCAAAATGGATGGGGTTGTAGTCTCCGGACAGCTTCGCCCAATCCGCGATCGCCTTGTTGTCGAAACTGAGCAGCATCAACGCGCCCTTTCTATCACCAGCGCCGCGTTTGCGCCGCCGAAGCCGAAGCTGAGGTTGAGAGTGGTGTCCACCGCTTGGCCATGCAGGTGCCCGTTCGGCAGATAGTTGAGGTCGCACTCGGGATCGGATTCCAGCAGATTAGCGGTGCCAGGCAGGATGCCGGTCGCGATGGCCTTCAAGCAGATGATGGATTCGAAACTGCCCGCAGCGGAGATCAGGTGGCCGCTGTACGACTTGGTGCTGGACACCGGGACACGCTTCGCATGCGCCCCCAAAGCGGCCTTGATGGCGTTGGATTCGTTCAAGTCATTCAACGGCGTCGACGTGCCGTGAGCATTGATGTAGTCGATGTCCTCCGGCCGCTTGCCGGCCTGCTTGAGCGCGAATTCGATCGACTTGACGCGGGCCAGCATGTCCTCGGCCGGGGCGGTGAAATCGCGGGCGTCGGAAAAGCTGCCATAACCCTTGATCTCGCCCAGTATGGTGGCGCCGCGGTGCTGAGCATGCTCCAACTCCTCCAGACACAACACCGCCGCGCCCTCGGCGAGCACGAAACCGGACCGGCGGCGGTCAAACGGGCAGCAGGCCCTCTCCGCTTCCTCCTGCTCCTTGCTCAAAGCATTGAGCACGTCGATGTTCCAGATATTGGTTTCATTGCGCAGCGTCTCGGAACCGCCAGCCAGCATCATGCTGGCGCGCCCTTGCCGAATCGCCTCATACGCGTCGCCTATCGCGATGGTGCCCGTGGCGCAAGCCGCGATCACCGTATTCTGGTAGCCGCGCAGATTCCACATCAGCGTGCAAGCTCCGGTGGCGATGCTAGGCATGGAAATCAGGCTGCCCAAAGGACTGCCGAATCCGGTATCGCGATAAGCGTCGCGGATGTCGTACGCTTCATCGAGCCCCCCCCACCCCGTGCCGATGATGACGCCGCATTCATGCGCCGGATAATGTTCCGCAATAGCCTCCGGGCTACCGAAAGCCATATCGATCGCTTCCCGGGCCGCCACAACCGCATTTTTGGCGAATGCCGGCAAGGCGCGGGAAATGGCCTTGGGGATGCCTCGATAGCGCGCTTTATTCTCATCCAAAAATGAAAAGAACTTGGCCTTGATTTGCTGGTTTTCCAACTCGAATTTTCGATAACCCAGCTTGCCATTCATGATGGCTTCCCACGCCTCGGCAGAGTTCTCCCCCAGAGAGGTCAAAGAACCATATCCGGTTACTACCACTCTACGATTTGCCATGACACTTCCTTATTGCAGATCAGAATTAATTAATTAAAAAATCACAAATCACAAGCCGGCAAGAGGCAAAAAGATCCCCTGCGAAGTTAATCGCATCAAATAAAGTAATAAAACCATGAAATAAAAAACAGGAAGGCTAAAACAGCCGATGCGGAAACGCTTAACGAAACCACAGACTGTCAAAATCAAAACAAGCTTAATAAAAGTTCGCGAAACTGGACGCAATCTGTTTGTCCAGAATCAAAAACATGGCATGTGGAAATTACAATACCTCAGAAATATTGTAAATATATTTCCAACCGGCACGTTCGAGAAAAAGATAATTAGATTGACACCGTTGCAAAAAACCAATCCCCAATAAAACAATACTCCAAAATAATATACTCAATGAAATATTACTTATTAGACTGATATTTGCTTTATCTTTTATCAGCGACAAAAACAAAAACGGCGCGGAGATCCGCGCCGTTTCCTACATACGAAAACCGTCTTACTTGGCCGCCGAAGCATCCTTGCCCGGGGCGCCGCCGCCAACGGTTTCCATCACGGTCCACTGGCCGTTCTGGACCTTGTAGACGGTGATGCCGCCGTCCTTCAGGTCGCCCTTGTCGTCGTAGGTCCAGTTGCTGGAAGTCACGCCCTGGTGGGTGATCTTGGCCAGCACCGGCAGATAGGCCTTGGGATCTGCCGAATTGGCCTGCTCCATCGCCTGGATCAGCGTGCGGGTGGCGTCGTAGCCGTACGGCGAATAAGTCGCCACGTCGGCCTTGAAGCGGGCCTTGTAGCGGGTTTCGTAATCCTTGCCGCCCGGCATCTGCTCCAGCGGCAGGCCGGCCAGCGAGGCGATGGTGCCGTCGGCTTCCTTGCCAGCCAGCTGCAGGAAGGTCGGGGTCTTGGTCATTTCGCCGGAGATCAACGGAGCCTTGAGGCCCAGGCGCTTCATCTGCTTGACCATCGGAGCGGACTGCGCGTCGGCGCCGCCGTAGAACACCACGTCCGGGTTCGCGCCCTTGATGGAGGTCAGGATGGCGGTGAAGTCGGTGGCCTTGTCATTGGTGAACTCGCGCTTCACCACGTCGCCGCCGGCGGCGCGCGCAGCCTTCTCGAACTCGTCCGCCAGGCCCTGGCCGTAAGCGGTGCGGTCGTCGACGATGACGATCTTCTTCGCGTGCAGCTTCTCCACCGCGAACTTGCCCATCACGCTGCCCTGCTGGGTGTCGGAGGTCATCGAGCGGAAGGTGTTCTTGAAGCCTTGCGCGGTGAACACCGGCGAGGTGGCCATCGCGATCATCGGAATGCCGGCGTCGGAGTAGATCTTGGAGGCCGGGATGGCGGTGCCGGAGTTGAAGTGGCCGATGATGCCGGCGACTTTCTCGTCGACGAACTTCTGCGCCAGCTGGGTGGCGGTCTTGGGGTCGGCCTGGTCGTCCTGGGCGTCCAGCACGAAGGTGACCGGCTTGCCGGCGATGGTCGGCTTCGCGGCGTTGGCGTCTTCGATCGCCAGGGTCACGCCATTCTTGTATTCCTCGCCGTAGTGCGACTGCGGACCGGTCAGCGGGGCGGCGAAACCGATCTTGATTTCGCTGCCGCCGCTAGCCTGGGCCGGAGCGGATGCGGCGCCGGCCGGAGCGGCTTCTTCCTTCTTGCCGCAGGCGGACAGGGCGACGGCGGCGGCGACCGCCAGGGTCAGGGTGGACAGCTTGGATACTTGCATCTCTTCGTTCCTCTTCTTGTTGCTTCAACTTCGCGCTTCTACATAACCGGCTTGTGCCGGATCCCAGTCTTGCTCTTAAAGTAAAAACTCTGGCCGCATTATTCCAATGCGGCCAGAGGCTGGCAAGTTGATCATTCGGTCATGCTCATCAGGCTGGCGTTTCCGCCGGCCGCCGTGGTATTGACGCTAAGCGCGCGCTCGACCACCAGCCGATGCACATTGTAGCCATTTTCGCCGCGCAGGATCAGCGGAACCAGCGCGCCGTCGCGGGCGGCCAGCTCGCGCCGTGCCTCCTCGGCCTTGGCGCCGGCGTACAACACCGCATCGACATCCGCTTCCAGCACGTCGGCAGCCAGCGACACATGGCCGTTCAAGGCGGACGCGAACTTGCGTCCCAGCTCGTTATCGGCCAGCACCGCGCGGTTGCCGGCGGCGAAGGCCGCGGCCAGCTGTTCGGCCAGCGCCTGCGCGTCGTCGGCGACGCAGCCTATGCGGCCGCGGCCGGCGAAGGACAGCAAGTTGTTTTCTCCGGTCGGCCCCGGCAACGCCACGCTATGCGTCAGCGGGCTTTCCTTGCGCGCGGCGGCGATCGCGCCGTCCAGCGCCAGGCTCTGCGCCTTGGCCGCGGCCGCCAGCGCGTCCAGCGCGGACAAATCGGCCGCCGCCGGCACGGCGGCCAGCTTCGGCTGCCAGGCGGCACGGGTCAGGCGGTACAGGTAGTACGGACCGCCTGCCTTGGGACCGGTGCCGGACTTGCCCTCGCCGCCGAAGGGCTGCACCCCGACCACCGCGCCGACGATGTTGCGGTTGACGTAGATATTGCCCACTTTGATCTTGCCGCAGATGTCGGCGATGGTTTCGTCGATGCGGCTGTGGATGCCGTGGGTCAGGCCATAGCCGGTGGCGTTGATCTCGGCCACCACCTTGTCCAGATCCGACGCGGCATAGCGCAGCACGTGCAGCACCGGGCCGAACACTTCGCGCTTGAGCTCCGACAGATTGTCGATCTCGAACAGCGTCGGCGCGACGAAAGTGCCCTGCTCGCACGCCGCGGACAGCTTGGTCTGGTGCATCGCGCGGGCGGAGTTCTTCATCCTGGCGATGTGGGCGAGCAGGCCGGCCTGGGCCTCGGCGTCGATCACCGGACCGACGTCGGTGGTCAGCTTGGCCGGATTGCCGATGGTCAGCTCATCCATCGCCCCCTTGATCATCGCGATCACCTTGTCGGCGATGTCGTTCTGCAGGTACAGCACCCGCAGCGCCGAGCAACGCTGGCCGGCGGAATCGAAGGCAGAGCTCAGCACATCGGTGACCACCTGTTCCGGCAGCGCCGAGCTGTCGACGATCATCGCGTTCATGCCGCCGGTTTCCGCCACCAGCACCGGATCGTCTTGGCGTTTTGCCAGCGTGCGGTTGATGATCTGCGCCACCTCGGTGGAACCGGTGAAGATCACGCCCTGGATGCGCGCGTCGCCGGTCAGCGCGGCGCCGACCACCTCGCCGCGGCCCGGCAGGAACTGCAGCGCCGCGCGCGGGATGCCCGCCTCGTGCAGCAGGCGCACCGCGTAGGCGGCGATCAGGCTGGTCTGCTCGGCCGGCTTGGCCAGTACAGTATTGCCGGCGGCCAAAGACGCGACGACTTCGCCGATGAAAATGGCCAGCGGGAAGTTCCACGGGCTGATGCACACCACAGGACCCAGCGGCCGGTGGCTGGCGTTGTCGAACTCAGACACGATCTGCGCGGCGTAGTAGCGGCAGAAATCCACCGCCTCGCGCACTTCGGCGATGGCGTTGTTCAGCGTCTTGCCCGCCTCGCGCACCGCCAGGCCCATCAGCGCCGGCATGTGCGCCTCCATCAGGTCGGCCATGCGGCGGATGCTGGCCGCGCGCTCGGCTACCGGCGTCGCGGCCCAGGCGGCGGCGATGCCGGCCGATAGGGCCAGCGCGCGCTCGACGTCGGCGGCGCTGGCCTCTATCACCTTGCCCACCACATCGCTGTGGTCGGCCGGATTGCGCACTTCCTGCAGCTCGCCGTCGGTGACATCGCCATCTCCCAGCATGGGGAAGGCGGCCCAACGCTGCTGCTCGGACGCCTGCAGGCCCAGCTGCAACGTGGCCAGCACGTGCTCGCTGGACAGGTCCAGGCCTTTGGAATTGCGGCGGCCTTCGCCGTACAGCGCCTCAGGCAGCGGAATCTTGCTGTGCGGCATGCCGGAAAAGCCGGCGGCCTCGGCCACCGGATCGGTCACCAGTTCGTCGATGGACACGTTTTCGTCGACGATGCGGTTGACGAAGGAGGAGTTGGCGCCGTTTTCCAGCAGGCGGCGCACCAGGTAGGCTAGCAGCGTCTCATGCGAGCCGACCGGCGCGTAGATGCGGCAAGCCTTGCCCAGCTTGTCCTTGCCCACTACCTGGTCGTACAGGGTCTCGCCCATGCCGTGCAGGCACTGGAACTCGTAATCCTTGCCGGCGGCCAGGTTGTAAATCGCCGACAGGCTGTAGGCGTTGTGCGTGGCGAACTGCGGGTAGATCGCGTCCTGGGCGGCCAGCAGCTTCTTGGCGCAGGCAAGGTAGGACACATCGGTGTACACCTTGCGCGTATACACCGGATAGCCAGGCAGGCCGTCCACCTGGGCGCGCTTGATCTCGGCGTCCCAGTAGGCGCCCTTCACCAGCCGCACCATGAAGCGGTGGCCGGTGCGGCGCGCCAGGTCGATCAGGAAATCGATCACGAAGGGACAGCGCTTCTGGTAGGCCTGCACCACGATGCCGATGCCTTCGAAGCCGTTCAGGTCCGCATCGTTGGCCAGCGCTTCGACCAGGTCCATCGAGATCTCCAGGCGGTCGGCCTCCTCGGCGTCGATGTTCAGGCCGATATTGTATTGCTTGGCCAACAGGAACAGCGCCTTCAGTCGAGGCAGCAGCTCGGTCATCATGCGTTCATGCTTCAGGCGGGCATAGCGCGGGTGGATCGCGGACAGCTTCACCGAGATGCCGGGGCCGTCATAGATGCCGCGGCCGTTCGACTCCTTGCCGATCGCATGGATGGCGGTGACGTAGTCCTTCAGGTAGCGTTGGGCGTCGGCTTCGGTCATCGCCGCTTCGCCCAGCATGTCGTAGCTGAAGCGGTAACCGCGCGCTTCGCGTTCGCGGCCGTTGGCCAGCGCTTCCTCGATCGTCTCGCCGGTGACGAACTGCTTGCCCAGCATGCGCATCGCCATGTCGACGCCCTTGCGGATCAGCGGCTCGCCGCCTTTGGCGATCAGGCGCGTCATCGCCGCCGACAGGCCGTTGGCGCTATGAGAGGAAACCAGCTTGCCGGTCACCAGCAGGCCCCAAGCGGCCGCGTTGACGAACAGCGACGAACTGTTGCCCAAATGGGCCTTCCAGTCGCCGCGGGAAATCTTGTCGCGGATCAGCTTGTCGGCCGTCTCGCGGTCGGGGATGCGCAGCAGCGCCTCCGCCAGACACATCAGGGCGATCCCTTCGCTGCTGTCCAACGAGAACTCGTGCATCAGCGCGTCCACGCCGCTGGAACGGGTGCGCTCGCGGCGCACCTCGGTCACCAGCCGACGGGCAAGGTCTTGCACTGATGCGACTTGCTCGGGACTCATCGCCGCCTGAGGCAACAAAGCCTGCACGCACTCGCGTTCATCGCGCCGGTAAGCGGCGGTGATCGCATCGCGCAGAGCGGACTGCTGATGAGCAAAGGATTCGAATTGCATGGGTTTCTCCGATATTGTTTGCAGCCCCGGCCTCGCGTCCGGGTAAGCTGCCTATTGTATACAAGAGATGGCTATTCTGTTCGACAATATAAAATATTCTTTAGCACTTAAACGCTATCAAAATCAAACCACTCAAGGCTTTCAACCCGGATCTCCAAACCAGATTTCCCACCCGAAAGTCATGTCCGAAGGCGCGCTCTGCGATTCTGCCCGCATCGATTGTTTATCCCCGATCCTCAGCGGACTGCCGCCGTGCCATATTTGATAGCAATCGCATACTGTCTGCATTCAAGGAATCAGCTTAGTACACCGCGCTGGCAAACGACACAACACTGTCGCAAACAATTCATCAAACCATCACGAGGAAGCTGGAAACGCAAAAAGCCCCAGGCTTAGACCTGGGGCTTTGCAATAGGGAGATCTGGCGATGTCCTACTTTCACATGGCGAATGCCACACTATCATCGGCGCTAAGATGTTTCACGGTCCTGTTCGGAATGGGAAGGCGTGGGGCCATCTCGCTATGGTCGCCAGAAAAAACATGAACGCGGTCGCGTAATTCTGTTTTCGCTACTATTAGGAAGCGAAATGCCGAGCCATTAGGCTCGGCATTTTCAATGGGGCGTCTGGCGGTGTCCTACTTTCACATGGCGAATGCCACACTATCATCGGCGCTAAGGCGTTTCACGGTCCTGTTCGGGATGGGAAGGCGTGGGACCACCTCGCTATGGCCACCAGACATAAACTGGTCAAACTCAAGAAGCCTGAACCAGAGATCCTCTCTGATTCTGAATATTCGGTATCTGATCGTGTCGCACACACGCTATCTTCGCGCCTTGGATTCTCCAAGCCACTCAAATGATAGGATCAAGCCTCACGAGCAATTAGTATCGGTTAGCTTCACGCCTCACAGCGCTTCCACACCCGACCTATCAACGTCCTGGTCTCGAACGACTCTTCAGGGAGGTCAAGCCTCCAGGGAAGTCTCATCTTCAGGCAAGTTTCCCGCTTAGATGCTTTCAGCGGTTATCTCTTCCGCACTTAGCTACCCGGCAATGCGACTGGCGTCACAACCGGTACACCAGAGGTGCGTCCACTCCGGTCCTCTCGTACTAGGAGCAGCCCCCGTCAAACTTCCAACGCCCACTGCAGATAGGGACCAAACTGTCTCACGACGTTTTGAACCCAGCTCACGTACCACTTTAAATGGCGAACAGCCATACCCTTGGGACCGGCTACAGCCCCAGGATGTGATGAGCCGACATCGAGGTGCCAAACACCGCCGTCGATGTGAACTCTTGGGCGGTATCAGCCTGTTATCCCCGGAGTACCTTTTATCCGTTGAGCGATGGCCCTTCCATTCAGAACCACCGGATCACTATGTCCTGCTTTCGCACCTGCTCGACTTGTCGGTCTCGCAGTTAAGCTACCTTTTGCCATTGCACTATCAGCACGATTTCCGACCGTACCTAGGTAACCTTCGAACTCCTCCGTTACACTTTGGGAGGAGACCGCCCCAGTCAAACTGCCTACCATGCACTGTCCCCAATCCGGATCACGGACCAAGGTTAGAACCTCAAACACACCAGGGTGGTATTTCAAGGACGGCTCCACCAGAACTAGCGTCCTGGCTTCAAAGCCTCCCACCTATCCTACACAAGTCTGTTCAAAGTCCAATGCAAAGCTACAGTAAAGGTTCACGGGGTCTTTCCGTCTAGCAGCGGGGAGATTGCATCTTCACAAACACTTCAACTTCGCTGAGTCTCAGGAGGAGACAGTGTGGCCATCGTTACGCCATTCGTGCGGGTCGGAACTTACCCGACAAGGAATTTCGCTACCTTAGGACCGTTATAGTTACGGCCGCCGTTTACCGGGGCTTCGATCAAGAGCTTGCACCCCATCACTTAACCTTCCGGCACCGGGCAGGCGTCACACCGTATACGTCCACTTTCGTGTTGGCACAGTGCTGTGTTTTTGTTAAACAGTCGCAGCCACCGATTCTCTGCGACCTCTCAAAGCTTCGAACGCGAAGTCCTACACTCTAAGAGGCATACCTTCTCCCGAAGTTACGGTATCAATTTGCCGAGTTCCTTCTCCTGAGTTCTCTCAAGCGCCTTAGAATTCTCATCCTGCCCACCTGTGTCGGTTTGCGGTACGGTTCTTGTGTAGCTGAAGCTTAGTGGCTTTTCCTGGAAGCGTGGTATCAGTCACTTCAGGTCCGTAGACCCTCGTCATCACGTCTCGGCGTTAAAGAAGGGCGGATTTGCCTACCCCTCACGCCTACCGGCTTAAACAGACTATTCCAACAGTCTGATGACCTAACCTTCTCCGTCCCCACATCGCACTACACAAAAGTACGGGAATTTTAACCCGTTTCCCATCGACTACGCTTTTCAGCCTCGCCTTAGGGGCCGACTCACCCTACGCCGATGAACGTTGCGTAGGAAACCTTGGGCTTTCGGCGAGCGGGCTTTTCACCCGCTTTATCGCTACTCATGTCAGCATTCGCACTTCTGATATCTCCAGCATCCCTTACGAGACACCTTCACAGACCTACAGAACGCTCCCCTACCACGGACACTTACGTGCCCATCCGCAGCTTCGGTTATCAGTTTGAGCCCCGTTACATCTTCCGCGCAGGACGACTCGACCAGTGAGCTATTACGCTTTCTTTAAATGATGGCTGCTTCTAAGCCAACATCCTGGCTGTCTAGGCCTTCCCACTTCGTTTACCACTTAACTGATCATTTGGGACCTTAGCTGGCGGTCTGGGTTGTTTCCCTCTTGACGATGGACGTTAGCACCCACCGTCTGTCTCCCATGCTCGCACTTTCCGGTATTCAGAGTTTGCCATGGTTTGGTAAATCGCAATGACCCCCTAGCCATAACAGTGCTTTACCCCCGGAAGTGATACATGAGGCACTACCTAAATAGTTTTCGGGGAGAACCAGCTATCTCCGAGTTTGTTTAGCCTTTCACCCCTATCCACAGCTCATCCCCTAGTTTTGCAACACTAGTGGGTTCGGACCTCCAGTGCGTGTTACCGCACCTTCATCCTGGCCATGGATAGATCACTCGGTTTCGGGTCTACGCCCAGCAACTAAGACGCCCTATTCGGACTCGGTTTCCCTACGCCTCCCCTATTCGGTTAAGCTTGCTACTGAACGTAAGTCGCTGACCCATTATACAAAAGGTACGCAGTCACGGAACAAGTCCGCTCCCACTGTTTGTATGCATCCGGTTTCAGGTTCTATTTCACTCCCCTCCCGGGGTTCTTTTCGCCTTTCCCTCACGGTACTGGTTCACTATCGGTCGATCACGAGTATTTAGCCTTGGAGGATGGTCCCCCCATCTTCAGACAGGATTTCGCGTGTCCCGCCCTACTTCTCGTACGCCTAGTCCTTGGAATGTGTTTTCGTGTACGGGGCTATCACCCACTATGGCGGTCCTTTCCATAACCTTCCACTAACACAATCCATAACACGTACAGGCTGTTCCGCGTTCGCTCGCCACTACTTACGGAATCTCGGTTGATTTCTGTTCCTCGAGTTACTTAGATGTTTCAGTTCACTCGGTTCGCCTCCACTGACCTATGTATTCAGTCAGGGATCTCCTTGCGGAGGGGTTTCCCCATTCGGACATCGCGGGATCAAAGCTCTATTGCCAGCTCCCCCGCGCTTTTCGCAGGCTTACACGTCCTTCATCGCCTGTGATCGCCAAGGCATCCACCAGATGCACTTAGTCGCTTGACCCTATCATTTCAGTAACCTAAATCACCAAAACGACGGAGCGTGTTTGTGCGACGACTGCACCGCCCCTTTTGATATGGCGACGCAGCCTTAGATACAATCAAATACCCAAGATGACGATTTGTCCGCGTAAAGAGTTAACTCTACGCTTTCATCTCGCCGTCTTATATATTCGGCTTCTTCAGTTTGTTAAAGATCGGGCGTTTTACAACGCAAACAAAATCAAACTTCTCAATTCGATTTTGTTTGCGGCGTATGGTGGAGGATGACGGGATCGAACCGACGACCCCCTGCTTGCAAAGCAGGTGCTCTCCCAACTGAGCTAATCCCCCTCTTTTTGGGTGATGCTGCGTTGCTCAGTCGCTCATGTGCATGAGCACACTTCGCTTCTTCGCGCCTTGCCTGACCCAAAAAATACTGGTGGGTCTGGTAGGACTCGAACCTACGACCCCTGCGTTATCAACACAGTGCTCTAACCAGCTGAGCTACAAACCCAGTAGTCGTTTGATACCACATCCTTTTCGATCAAAATCAAGCAGATCCAGGCGAAAGCTGACGACGTGTACATCGAGTACACGAGGAGGCTTTCAACGCAGAGCTGCGCAGATTTTCATCGAAAATGCCCTTAACTTGAATAACCGATAGGCTGTAAGTACTTGGCAATCGCCAGTCTCTAGAAAGGAGGTGATCCAGCCGCAGGTTCCCCTACGGCTACCTTGTTACGACTTCACCCCAGTCATGAATCCCACCGTGGTAAGCGGCCTCCTTGCGGTTAGCCTACCCACTTCTGGTGAAACTCACTCCCATGGTGTGACGGGCGGTGTGTACAAGACCCGGGAACGTATTCACCGCAGCATGCTGATCTGCGATTACTAGCGATTCCGACTTCACGCACTCGAGTTGCAGAGTGCGATCCGGACTACGATCGGTTTTCTGAGATTAGCTCCACCTCGCGGCTTGGCAACCCTCTGTACCGACCATTGTATGACGTGTGAAGCCCTGCTCATAAGGGCCATGAGGACTTGACGTCATCCCCACCTTCCTCCGGTTTGTCACCGGCAGTCTCATTAGAGTGCCCAACTGAATGATGGCAACTAATGACAAGGGTTGCGCTCGTTGCGGGACTTAACCCAACATCTCACGACACGAGCTGACGACAGCCATGCAGCACCTGTGTTACGGCTCCCTTTCGGGCACCAAGCCATCTCTGGCAAGTTCCGTACATGTCAAGAGCAGGTAAGGTTTTTCGCGTTGCATCGAATTAATCCACATCATCCACCGCTTGTGCGGGTCCCCGTCAATTCCTTTGAGTTTTAACCTTGCGGCCGTACTCCCCAGGCGGTCAACTTCACGCGTTAGCTACGCTACCAAGGATTCAAACCCCCAACAGCTAGTTGACATCGTTTAGGGCGTGGACTACCAGGGTATCTAATCCTGTTTGCTCCCCACGCTTTCGTGCATGAGCGTCAGTGTCATCCCAGGGGGCTGCCTTCGCCATCGGTATTCCTCCACATCTCTACGCATTTCACTGCTACACGTGGAATTCTACCCCCCTCTGACGCACTCTAGCTGTGCAGTCTCCAATGCCGTTCCCAGGTTAAGCCCGGGGCTTTCACATCAGACTTGCACAACCGCCTGCGCACGCTTTACGCCCAGTAATTCCGATTAACGCTCGCACCCTACGTATTACCGCGGCTGCTGGCACGTAGTTAGCCGGTGCTTATTCTTCAGGTACTGTCATCCCCGCCGGGTATTAACCAGCGGGATTTCCTCCCTGACAAAAGTCCTTTACAACCCGAAGGCCTTCTTCAGACACGCGGCATGGCTGGATCAGGGTTGCCCCCATTGTCCAAAATTCCCCACTGCTGCCTCCCGTAGGAGTCTGGGCCGTGTCTCAGTCCCAGTGTGGCGGATCATCCTCTCAGACCCGCTACTGATCGTCGCCTTGGTGAGCTCTTACCTCACCAACTAGCTAATCAGACGTCGGCTGCTCGTATAACGCGAGGTCTTTCGATCCCCCGCTTTCCCCCTCAGGGCGTATGCGGTATTAATCCGGCTTTCGCCGAGCTATCCCCCATTACACGGTACATTCCGACGCATTACTCACCCGTTCGCCACTCGTCAGCGGTGCAAGCACCCTGTTACCGTTCGACTTGCATGTGTAAAGCATGCCGCCAGCGTTCAATCTGAGCCAGGATCAAACTCTTCAGTTCAATCTCTTAGCAATTTCTGGCACGCAAGTTCAAAGAAATAACTGGTATTTCCTATCTCTTGCAGTGCAAGTATTCGGCTTTCGCCAAGCACTTACACCTATCGGTTATTCGTTCTGTTAAAGAGCAGTGCCGGTCGCTGCGTCGTCATCACCGGAACCGTTTCGTTTCCGCTGTTTCGTTCGCTGCGTCAGCTGAGGAGGCGAACTATACGCCCCGCCCCCGGACCCGTCAACACCTTTTGCGAGAAAAATCAGGAAAAATCCGCCCCGGACTGCCAAACCCAAGCCAAGCCACTGATTCGCCACAGGATATGAGGAAGGGGTATTTGCAAGGCGGCTCCGCAAAGCGCAACCTGCCCGCCTCACCCCCGCGCCAACGGCAGAAAACAAACAGGCCGGCGTCGCCGCCGGCCTGTTCCAGACACCTCTATACAGTCACATCATCCCTTGCGCAGCTTGGCGAAGGCTGCGGCCATCGCCGTATCGCCCTGCGGCGCGGCAGACTGGCCGCGCGGCTGCCGCGGGCGGTTGTCGGAGCGGCTGTCGCCGCGGCCGCCGCGACTGTTGCCGGAACCGACCTCGTCGTCCAGCCGCATGGTCAGCGCGATGCGCTTGCGCGCCACGTCCACTTCCAGCACTTTGACCTTGACCACGTCGCCGGCCTTGACCACCTTGCGCGGATCATCGATGAACTTGTTGGACAGCGCCGAAATGTGGACCAGGCCGTCCTGGTGCACGCCGATGTCGACGAAGGCGCCGAAGTTGGCCACATTGGTGACCACGCCTTCCAGCACCATGCCCGGCTGCAGGTGCTTGATGTCCTCGACACCGTCCTGGAAGGTGGCGGTCTTGAACTCCGGACGCGGATCACGGCCCGGCTTGTCCAGTTCTTTCAGGATGTCCATCACCGTCGGCAGGCCGAAGCGCTCGTCGGTGTAGTCGGCGGCGCGCACCGATTTCAGGAATGCGGAGTCCCCAATCAGCGATTTCACGTCGCGGCCGGCCTTGGCCACGATCTTTTCCACCACCGGATAGGCTTCCGGGTGCACCGACGACGCGTCCAGCGGATTGTCGCCGCCGGCGATGCGCAGGAAGCCGGCCGCCTGCTCAAAGGTCTTGTCGCCCAGACGCGGCACTTTCAGCAGCTCCTTGCGAGTGCGGAACGCGCCGTTCTGGTCGCGGTAGGACACGATATTGGACGCCAGCGTCGCGTTGAGGCCGGAGATGCGGGTCAGCAGCGGCACCGAGGCGGTGTTGACGTCGACGCCCACCGCGTTCACGCAGTCCTCCACCACGCCATCCAGCGCGCGCGCCAGCTGGCTCTGGTTGACGTCGTGCTGGTATTGGCCGACGCCGATGGACTTGGGGTCGATCTTCACCAGTTCGGCCAGCGGGTCCTGCAGGCGGCGGGCGATCGACACCGCGCCGCGCAGGCTCACGTCCATATCCGGGAATTCCTTGGCCGCCAGCTCGGATGCCGAATACACCGAAGCGCCGGCTTCGGACACCACGATCTTGGTCATGGAGAGTTGCGGGAAGGCCTTGATCAGGTCCTGCGCCAGCTTGTCGGTCTCGCGGCTGGCGGTGCCGTTGCCGATGGCGATCAGGTCAACCTTGTGGCGCGCGCACAGCGCGCCGAGGATGGCGATGGACTTGTCCCATTCGCGGCGCGGCTCGTGCGGATAGATGGTGGCGGTGTCCAACACCTTGCCGGTATCGTCGACCACTGCCACCTTGCAGCCGGTGCGCAGGCCCGGGTCCAGGCCCAGGGTGGCGCGGCGGCCGGCCGGGGCGGCCAGCAGCAAGTCGTGCAGATTGGCGGCGAACACCTTGATTGCCTCGCCGTCGGCGGCATCTTTCAGCCGCGACACCAGCTCGAGCTCCAGCGACAGGAATATCTTGGCGCGCCAGCACAGGCGCACGCCGTCCAGCAGCCACTTGTCGGCGGCGCGGCCGGCATCCTTGATGCCGAAGCGGGCGGCGATCAGCATTTCATAGGCTGAGCGCTCGGTGATCGGCGTTTCATCCGGCTGGTATTTCAACGCAACGCTCAGCACGCCCTCGTTGCGGCCTCGCAAGAGCGCCAGCGCGCGGTGCGAGGGAATCGCCTTGATGTGCTCGCGATGATCGAAGTAGTCGGAGAACTTGGCGCCCTCGTTTTCCTTGCCGGCCACCACGGCGGCGGCCAGTTCGCCCTCGTTCCAAAGCTTTTCGCGCAGTTGGCCCAACAGTTCGGCGTCTTCCGCGAAGCGCTCGATCAGGATGGCGCGCGCGCCGTCCAGCGCCGCCTTGGCGTCGGCGACGCCGGCTTCGGCATTGATATAGGTTTCGGCCAGCACGTTCGGGTCTTGCGACGGATCGGCCAGCAGGCTGTCGGCCAGCGGCTCCAGGCCGGCTTCGCGGGCGATCTGCGCCTTGGTGCGGCGCTTGGGTTTGTAAGGGAGGTAAAGATCTTCCAGCGTGGTCTTGTTGTCGCTGGCGTAGAGAGCCGCTTCCAGTTCGGGGGTGAGCTTGCCTTGCTCGGCGATGCTCTTGAGGATGCTGTCGCGGCGATCATCCATCTCGCGCAGATAGACCAGGCGCTCTGCCAGCGTGCGCAACTGGGTGTCGTCCAGGCCGCCGGTGACTTCCTTGCGGTAACGGGCGATGAAGGGAACGGTGGCGCCGCCGTCGATCAGTTCGATGGTGGCCGCCACCTGGGATTCGCGGACGGCAAGCTCAGCCGCCAGGCGGCTGGAAAGGCTTTTCAGCATCGGTTTTTATTCTTTCGCGTCGAACAAAAAACGCTACTGTACCGCCATCCGCCGCAAAATCAAGCCGCGACGGGGCGTGCCAGCCAGGCCTGGGCTTCTTCTATCATGTCGAAATACTGGACATGGGTGTGGGACAGCAAGCCCGCGATGTGGGTGGCCAGGCGTATCCATACGTCGCCGACGACGATGGCCACGCGGCCCAGCTTCTCCTCATGCGCGCGCATGAACTTGACCTCCTCCATCGCCATGTCCAGCGTGAAGTCCTTCAGCTCGGTCAGGTCCAGCAGCATGTCCGGCTTGTCGCGCTCGTCCAGGCGCTTGAGCAGCGCCTGCTCCAGCAGCTGGAAGTCGGCCAGCGTGAACTCGTTGAACAAAGCCACATCCAGGCCGTAATCCTGCTCGCGGATGGAAATCATCAGCTTCTCCCTTCTTTGTTTGGATTGTTTACCGCTGTCCTTATTATTCTAGCGCCGGCCCGCCAGCATGCCGCTGACAATGATCAAGCCCATCGCCAGCAGCGAATCCGCCGTCAGCGCGTCGCCCCACACCAGCGCGCCCAGCAGGCAGGAAAACACCACGGTCAGGTAAGACAGGTTGGCCGCGGTCAGCTTGCGCCCCACCTTGTAGGCGCGGGTCATCGCCAGCTGCGCCAGCGTGGCGGTGGCGCCGACGCCCAGCAGCAGGCCGACATTGTCCAGCGTCACCGGATGCCAGCGCTCCAGGCTCATCAGCAGCAGGCCGCCGACGGTGGAAATCAGCGCGAAATAGAACACCACCCGCCATTCCGCCTCGCCCTGCCGGCCCAGTTCCCGCACATGCAGATAAGACCAGCCGGCCAGGAAGCCGGACGCCAGGCCCAGCAGGCCTGCGAACCAGACATCGCCGGACAGCGTCGGCTTCAGCAGCAGCACCACGCCGGCGAAACCCAGCGCAAGCCCGGCCAGCGCCTGAGCCGGCAAGCGCTCGCGCAACAAGACAACCGAGAGCAAAGCCAGGAACATCGGCGAGGTATACGTCAGCGTGGACGCCGTCGCCAGGGGCAGGTGGGCGATGGCGTAGAACGACATCAGCAGCGAGCTGTAGCCGATCACGCCGCGCTGCAGGTGATAGCGCAGCAGCGGAGTGGCGAAGCGCTCCCGCCGCCACAGCGCGGCGCCGCCCAGCGTCAGCACCCCGATCAGGGTGCGCCAGAACACCAGCTCCGTCGACGAGAAATGCTTGGCGCCCAGCTTGACGAACAAGCCCATCAAGGCGAACAGCACCGCCGCCACCACCATCCAGCCCGAACCGAGCCGCCACTGCCTGTACCGCATCAAACCGCCTTTTCCTGAATATCAAGCCCGCGCCGCCAGCATGCCGGCAGACACGATCAACCCCATCGCCAGCAAGCTGGCGACGCTTAAAACATCATCCCATAACGCCACGCCCAGCAGCGCGGAGAACACCACGGTCAGGTAGGCGAAACTGGCCACCAGATACCGTCGCCCCTCCTTGTAGGCGCGCGTCATCGCCAACTGCCCCAGCATGCCGAACACGCCCACGCCCAGCAGCGGCCAGACATTGGCCGGCGTGACGGCGGAAAAGCCCGGCCCCAGCAGCAGCCAGACCAAACCGATCACGCTGGACAGGCAAAAAAACCAGAATACAACCCGCCAGGGCTGCTCGCCCATCTGCCCCAGCTCCCGCACCTGGAACACCGCGAAACCGGCGCTGATTCCGGAAACCAGCCCGATCAGGCCCGGCAGCCACTGCTGCGGCGTGAAAGTGGGCCTTAGCAGCAAGACCACGCCGAAGAAACCCAGCGACAGCGCCAGCCAAACGCGCGGCCGCGGCCTGTCCTTCAGCTTGACGATGCACAGCGCCGAGAAAAACAGCGAGGAAGTGTAATTAAGCGTCACCGCGGTCGGCAGAGACAAGCGGGTCAGCGCGTAAAACAGCGCGGCCATCGACGCGTAGCCGACAAAGCCGCGATGGATGTGAGCGCGCCAATGCGGCGTGGCCGGCGAATGGCCGCGCAGCATCATCGGCAAGCCCAGCAAAACCGCGCCGATGCTGGTGCGCCAGAACAGCAGCTCCACCGAGTTGAAATCTGCCGCGCCCAGCTTGGCGCAGGCGCTCATCAGCGCGAAGCTGGCCGCGGCCAGTATCATCCAGCCGGCGCCGAGCCGGCTCAGCGCCGGGACCATTGCGCGGACAGGCAGATGGCTTCCATCTGGCGGCGGTAGGTCTTGAATTCGGACGCGTTGGCGGTGCAGCGCGCCTCCAGCAGCCGGTTCTTGTCCAGCAACTGGATCACGTGCAGATTATGGCGCACGATCCACAGCCGATTCGACACGAAGCGGCCGTCGCGGTACTCGGTGACCAGCCGGCCGGCTTTCTGGTTGACGCGGACGAAGTTGGCCGCCTCGCGATCGCCGTCCTCTTGGCGGAACGTCGCCGCCAATTTCGGCAGCGTATCGCTTCGCCCCGGCTTGCGCAGCCCGATCTGCACCGAAATCGCCGCGCGCTCGCGCTGATCCGCCTTGGGCGGGATCACCTTCAACACCCGCACGCGGTCGACGACGCTGGCGCGCACCTTCCAGCCTGGCGGCAAAGTAAAACGCACCTTGCTCACCGGATCGGTGTAATTGGCCGCCAGCGCCAGCGGACTGGCCAGCAGCGCGCCCAATACCAGCATGCGGAAAATAGCGGACATGATCTCGGCCGAAGATAAGGATAAAAAAAGGCGCGGAATGCCCGCGCCTCTGCATTATGGCATTTAACTTGCCTCTTCAGCCAGCCAATGCCGATCCCATCAGACGCCGATAGTACTCGTGGAAGTGCTGCATGCCTTCCTCGGTCGGGGACTGGTACGGCCCCACCTCGCTGACGCCGGCCATCCACAGCGCCTTGCGGCCCTCATGCATGCGGATGCAGATCTCGTCGTCTTCCTTCGCGGTTTCGAAGTAGGCGGCCTGCTCCGCCTCGATGAATTCCGGCTCGAACCACACCACGTCTTCCGGATAGTAGAACTCGGTGATCACGGTGCACTTTTCCGGGCCGCGCGGAATCACCACGCTGACCACCAGCACGTGGGGATACCACTCCACCATGATGTTGGGGTAGTAGGTCAGCCAGATGGCGCCGAATTCCGGCTGCTGTTCGGCGTAGCGGCGGCGCACTTCCTCGTGCCACTTGCCGTACACCTTGGAGCCGGCGCGCGCCAGGCGGTTCTTCACGCCCACCGTCTGCACGTGGTAGCTGTCGCCCCACTCCCATTTCAGGTCGCCGCAATCGACGAAATTGCCGAGACCGGGGTGGAAGGGATCGACGTGGTAGTCCTCCGAGTACACCTCGATGAAGGTCTTCCAGTTGAAGTCGTAGTCGGCGCTGTGCGTCGAGTGGAAGGCGTAGCCATCGAAGCTCATGTGCTTGGCCACGCCCAATGTGGCCAAGTCCGCCGCCACGTCGCGGCGCGCGTCGAACAGCAAGCCGTTCCAGCGGGTCAGCTCGGTCTGGCCCAGGTTCAGGCACGGCGTCTCGGGGAAGTGCGGCGCGCCCACCAGCTTGCCGCCGGCGTCGTAAGTCCAGCCATGCAGGTTGCAGACGATATGGTTGCCGTTGCCGCGCCCTTTATAGATGATGGCCTGGCGGTGGCGGCAGACGTTGGAGATCAGCTTGATCTCGCCGTCCACATTCTTGAGCATCTTGCCATGCCCCATCCATTCCAGCGTGTGATAGTCGCCGGCATTGGGCGCCATCAGCTCATGGCCGTAATACTGCGGGGCGTCTGCGAACAGCAGCGCCTGCTCCTTGGCATAGAACGCGGGATCGAAATAGGTATAGACGGGTAGCTGGGCTGCGGATGCTTGAAGCAGTTGAGCAGAAGCCAGATCAGACATTATTCCCACACCTCCGTGGAAGAAGATATAAGACCAGCCGAATCTCGCTCGGGACGAGTTTGCGGGACTATCAAAAACAATCAATCAAAACAAGGGGGAACCCTGTCTTACGAGGGCGGAATTATGCCCTCGCCCCACCCCCGGGGCAAGCGTTAATTCTTTGTGACAATTCTGTTCAGACGCGGACTTGTCTGCGGATATGCCCCCTTCGCCCGTCCGCGGCAAACAATCTGCATGGCGGTTAATTAAAATCAAAGACTTGCCACTTTTCGTGCGCCGCAACATTAGGAGTCGTTAATTTATAGTGATATACTAGCGTCGATTTCGTTGCCACATCGACTGTCTGATTTCCGCCCTGCTCGCACCGCCGCCTGCCCAGCGCAGGTGCCGACGAAGCTAAGGTCTTGATCTGGCGGTCCAGACCGAACGGCCCGGCAGTCGATGACGGCGCGACGACAGACTGGCCAAACCGGCCGCCATGCGCTACCACACGGTAAGGAAGTCCCGCCGGCAGGCCCCGCGCCCCGGACCGGATATCCGGCAGCAAATTGGCTGCAGGCGCATCGCAGTGGATTTTTTCACCGATTTAGTCCTTTTTTTTCAAATTACATGTTCAAAGCTATGAATTCCAGCATCCTCGTCATCAATTGCGGCAGTTCCTCCCTGAAATTCGCGCTGATCGACAGCGCCAGCCACGAGGCGGTCATGACCGGCCTGGCCGAGAAGCTGGGCCTGGCCGACGCCTGCATCACCTTCAAGCACAACGGCGACAAGCAAACCGCCCTGCTGTCCGCACCGGACCACGCCGCCGCCATGCACGCCATCATCGAGAAGCTGCAGCAGGTATCGCTGCTGGACAGCGTGAAGGCCATCGGCCACCGCGTGGTTCACGGCGGCGAACACTTCAAGCAATCCGCCCTGCTCGACGAAACCGCCATCAACGAGATCGAGCGCTGCATCAAGCTGGCCCCGCTGCACAACCCGGCGCACATCCTGGGCATCCGCACCGCGATCAAGGAGTTCCCGAGCCTGCCGCAAGTGGCCGTGTTCGACACCTCCTTCCACCAGACCATGCCGGAAAAGGCCTACCTGTACGCGGTGCCGATGAAGCTGTACCGCGAAAACAGCCTGCGCCGCTACGGCATGCACGGCACCAGCTACCGCTTCGTGGCTGAAGAGGCCGCCAAGATGCTGGGCAAGCCGGCCAATGAAACCAGCCTGGTGATCGCCCACCTGGGCAACGGCGCATCCATCTCCGCCATCCGCAACGGCAAGTGCGCCGACACCTCCATGGGCCTGACCCCGCTGGAAGGCCTGGTGATGGGCACCCGCTCCGGCGACATCGACCCCAGCGTGTTCGGCTACCTGGCCACCGAGCGCGGCATGGACATCCAGTCCATCACCAATATGCTGAACAAGGAATCGGGCCTCTTGGGCCTGTCCGAGCTGTCCAACGACTGCCGCGAACTGGAAGAAGCCGCCGCCAAGGGCCACGAAGGCGCCAAGCGCGCGCTGGAAGTGTTCGCCTACCGTCTGGCCAAGTACGTGGCCTCGATGAGCGTGGGCGCCGGCCGCCTGGACGCCGTGGTGTTCACCGGCGGCATCGGCGAGAACTCGTCCTTCCTGCGCGCCGAAGTGATCAACCAGCTGGGCTTCCTGGGCCTGAAGCTGGACGCGGCCGCCAACGAAGCCTGCATCCGCGGCAACGCCGGCCGCATCACCGCCGCCGACTCCGTGCCGGCGCTGGTGATCAACACCAACGAAGAGCTGATGATCGCCATGGACACCGCCAAGCTGGCCGGCCTGGCCAACTAAGGGGAAGCAGGCCATGCAGACATTCTTCCTCGCCCCCACCGGCTTCAATGCCGGCCTGACCTCGGTCACGCTGGGCGCCATCCGTTCGCTGGAGCAGGCCGGCCTGCGCGTGGGCTTCGTCAAGCCCATCGCCCAGGACACCAAGGACGGCGAAGCCGAGCGCTCCACCCACTTCGCCCAGGCCATCTGCCGCCTGAATCCGCCGCAGCCGATCAGCATGGAACGCGTCGAATACCTGCTGTCGCAAGGCCAGGTCGATCAATTGATGGAAGAGGTGGTCAGCCTCTACCAGCAGGCCGCGCAAAACGTGGACGCCGTGATCGTGGAAGGCCTGGTGCCGGACCAGAAGCAGGTGTTCTCCACCTTCCTCAACACCAAGATCGCCCGCAACCTGCAGGCGCAGACCATCCTGGTCAGCTCGGTGAAGGAATTGGGCGCCGCGGAAATCGCCGAACAGCTCGAGATGAACATCCAGGCCTTCGGCAGCCAGGCCATCGCCGGCTACATCCTCAACCACGTGCTGCCCGCCGTCGACCGCGCCGAGCTGGCGCGCGAGGTGCGGGAATCCGGCAACCTGAAGAAAGCCGGCCTGCCGCTGCTGGGCGTGATTCCCTACCAGTCCGAGCTGCTGGCGCCGCGCACGCAGGACGTGGCCCGCTACCTGAACGCCAACGTGGTGCATGCCGGCCAGCAGGCCAGCCGCCGCGTGCGCAACATGGTGGTGGCCGCCCGCACCGCGCCCAACATCGTCAATCTGCTGAAGCCGGGCGCGCTGATCATCACCCCGGGCGAACGCGAAGACGTGGTGATGGCCACCTCGATGGCAGCGATGAACGGCGTGCCGCTGGCCGGCCTGCTGCTGACCTGCGACTCCCAGCCCGACCCGCGCATCCAGCAGCTGTGCCAACAGGCGTTCACCGGCGGCCTGCCGGTGCTGGCCACTTCGCTGAACTCGATGGAAACCGCCGGCGCGCTGAACGCGATGAGCCACCAGGTGCCGTCCGACGACCTGGAGCGCATGGAGAAGGTGATCGAGCACGTCGCCGAATTCCTCGACGTGTCCTCGCTGAAGCAAAGCGTCGGCGAGCCGCGCGAACTGCGCCTGCCGCCGCCGGCCTTCCGCTTCCAATTGATGGAAAAGGCCCGCAAGGCCAACAAGCGCATCGTGCTGCCGGAAGGCAACGAGCCGCGCACCATCCAGGCCGCCGCCATCTGCCAGGAAAAAGGCATCGCCCGCTGCGTGCTGCTGGGCAACCGCGCCGAAATCCTGCAAGTGGCCGAAACCCAGGGCGTGACGCTGCCGGAATCGGTCGAAATCCTCGACCCGAACGAAATCCGCGGCCGCTACGTCGAGCCGATGGTCGAGCTGCGCAAGGGCAAGGGCCTGAACGCGCCGATGGCGCTGGCGCAGCTGGAAGACACCGTGGTGCTGGGCACCATGATGCTGGCGATGAACGAAGTGGACGGCCTGGTTTCCGGCGCCGTGCACACCACCGCCAACACCATCCGTCCGGCGCTGCAGCTGATCAAGACCGCCCCGGGCTCCAGCATCGTGTCCTCGGTATTCTTCATGCTGATGCCGGAACAGGTGTACGTTTACGGCGACTGCGCGGTGAACCCGGACCCGACCGCCGAGCAGCTGGCCGACATCGCCATCCAGTCCGCCGATTCCGCCGTCGCCTTCGGCATCAACCCGCGCGTGGCGATGATCTCCTACTCCACCGGCTCGTCCGGCAGCGGCAGCGACGTGGAGAAGGTGCGCGAAGCCACCCGCATCGCCCAAGAGAAGCGCCCTGACCTGCTGATCGACGGTCCGATGCAGTACGACGCCGCCTCGGTGGAATCCGTCGGCCGCCAGAAGGCCCCGGACAGCCAAGTAGCCGGCCGCGCCACCGTGTTCGTGTTCCCGGACCTGAACACCGGCAACACCACCTACAAGGCGGTGCAGCGCTCCGCCAACGTGGTCTCGGTGGGTCCGATGCTGCAAGGCCTGCGCAAGCCGGTCAACGACCTGTCGCGCGGCGCGCTGGTGGACGACATCGTCTACACCATCGCCCTGACCGCGCTGCAGGCCGAGCAGACGCCGGCCAGCTAAGCATCCGCACAGCAGGCTGAACAAAACGGCTCCCGCGAGGGAGCCGTTTTTTCATGTTCGGATCACATCCTGGCCATGGGCAGCTCAGGGAACCAGCGACACAGCGTTCAAGGCCGCCACGCACAGCGAACCCACAGCGGAAACCAGACTGGCGGCCAGGTTCTTGCCGCCGTTCAGATTCGGCATCGCGCGCGCCAGCGCCTGGAACAGCAGAATCTGGGCCAGGCCCGCCACCGCGCCCCAGACCAGGAAATCCGCATAGCCCACGGAAACCGACTGCGCCGTGACCAGCACCGCGGTGAAACCGACTTGCGCGCCCAGCATGGGCAGCACGCCCGTCAGTTCGCCCTTCTCCACCGCCTCGCGCTCGGAATACGGCGTCAGGCGGCCGTACAGCCAGGTGAAGGCCAGCAGCATCAGCGCGCCGGAGGCGAAGTGCAGGGCGAACAGGGAAAAGCTGTCTACATCGATGATGGTCATGGTCTACTCGAAAAAATGGGGAATGAACAAGGCGCCGTTGCCGGTCACCTGGCTGCGCTCCTCGCGGATGCCGATGCCGGCCGGCAGGTCGTTGACCACCCAGGCGCCGACGCAGGCGCGCAGCCCGTCGAACACCGGCAGATCCACCCAGCGCTGCAGCACGTAGCCGGATTCGTCGTACAGATCGAGATGGTGGCTGCCGCTCAGGCTCTGCTGGCGGCCGTCTTCCAGACGGGAAACGTTGGCGCCTTCCCGCGACAGCAGCGGCTTCTTCGCCCACTGTCCGGCGACGGCGGCCATCTGGCCGGCGAAATGCGACTCCAGCAACAGAGGATGCCCTGGGTGCCGTCGCCACAGCATGGGCAAGATGGCCTTGGTCGACAGCAGCAGCTTCCAGGCCGGCTCCAGCAACCGGGTCGGCGTGCTCGCCAGCGCGTCGCCGCATTCCGCCGCCAGCCACTCGAAGGGATATAGCTTGAATAAGGCTTGGATAGGCTCGCCCCTGCTGTCCACCAGCCAGCCTTCGCGCTCGCCGATGTCCTCGATGTTCAGCGACGATGCCCGTTGGCAGCCCGCCTGCAGCGCGGTGTCCAGCAGGTAATGCAGCGTATCCCAGTCCTCGGCGCCTGCGCATTGGCTGGCGGCGAAGTGCAGGCTGGACGGATGGGCGAACAGCAGCCTGCGCCAGCCGTCTATCAGCTTTTCGTGGATGGAGTTGAATTGATCGGGCAGACCGAGATCGGTCAGCCAGCGCCACTGAATCACCGAGGACTCCAGCAAGCCTGTCGGCGTGTCGGCGTTGTACTCCAGCAGCTTGATCGACCGGCCGTCGTAGGCGAGATCGAAACGGCCGTACAACGACGGCTGGTGGCTGCGCCAGGATGATTCGGCCAGGGCGATCGCCTCGTCGGACAGCCCGTAATCCTGATAATGCCCGCGCTGCACGACATCGGCCACCAGGTCCAGGCACATCGCGTGCAATTCCGCGGTCGCGTCGTCCAGCGCGTCGATTTCGGCGCCGCTGAAGCGGAAGGCGTAACCTTCGTTCCAGTACAAGCCGTCTATGCTGTGGATGCTGAAGCCATCCTCCTCGCAGCGGGCCTGCCAATCGTCGCGCTTGGGCACGGTGATGCGTTCCATCGCTAGCCTCCGAACGAAAAACCGGAAGCCCGGGCCGCCGTGTGGCCGAACAGGCCGCTGCGGGTGGGCGTGCCGGCGCGGAAGCTGGCATGCGAGCCGGCAAAGGCATCGGGAGAGGCGTTCAGCTCGGAGCGGGTGACGCTGCGCACGCCCAGCGCCGGGCTGCCGACCGCGCCATCGTAAGACAGCGGTTTGACCTGCCTGCCGTCGGGGGCCTGATAGATGCGGCTCCCGGTGTACGATGGCCCCAGCGCATGCCCGCTGCCCGGCTGTGCCTGGCAATAATCGCGATTGCCCCAATCCTTCTCGCAATCGCTGCGGCTGGCGTAGACATCCCGCTGGACGATGTCGTCGCCCGGATCGTAATCCATCCCGCAGCCGCTTACCCCCAGCACCAGCAGGGTGACGGCCGCGCTTCTTCTTTTGAAATTCAAAATCCGCCCTTCACTGTCCAAGACAAAGAAAAACCCGATAAAAATGCCGGCAGGATCATACCATCCGCAGCCGGATAATCGATACATTCCGCATGACCACCCCCTCTACAAAATACCAAAGACATTGCAATGGAATGGCGTGCGCGCCACCTCGATGAAGGCAATAAAAAACGGCTTCCTGACGGAAGCCGTTATCGCCAATCCAACCGAAAATGCCGCGCTTTCTGCTTGCAGCCGTTTAGCGTCGCCAATAAACCCCTGATCCTGCGCTGCGTCTCCTTGTCGTACTGCTTGTGCTGTCTGCGTCGGGGCGCCTTGGCCCAGGCGCTCGGCGAGGCTCTGTCAGCGCTCTCAGCCCAGCAAAGCCCGCAACTGCCGCGCCACGCCAGCCTGGTCGTGGTCGCCTATCACGGGCGCGCCGGGCAGGCGGCGCTTCAATTCCGGATGCGCGTTGCCCATCACGTGCGGCAGGCCCGCCAAGGCCAGCATCTCGGCATCGTTCAGGTTGTCGCCGAAGGCCGCGCAATCTTCCGCCGCGATGTCCAGGTGATCGAGCAGGCGGCGCAGCGCGCTACCCTTGTGCACGCCGGGCGCCATCACTTCCAGGTAACAAATGTGGGAATAGGTCATGGACACTTCGTCGCCCAGTTCTCGGGCGATGTCGGCCTCTACCGCTTTCAGTTGCTCCGGCGTGCCGCAGAAGATCACCTTGGACACATCTTCGGCCTTGAAACCCGCCAGATCCTCGATTTCCGTCACTTCGCCGGTGTAATGGCTGTATTCGCGCCGGCTGTGGTAGGCCATGATGCAATCGTCGCGGTAGACGCCCAGTTCAGTCTCCCGGATCAATTCCGGCCGTAGCAGCCTCGCCAGCAAGGCCGGCGACAGGCGGCTCTGGTGCAACAGCGTGCCGTCCGCCAGGTGGATGCGCGCGCCGTTGGCGCTGATCACCGGCACCGGAGGCAGATCCCGCGGCCACAGCTTCCTCACCTGGCGCTCATGCCGGCCGGTGGCCACCGCCAGGGCCACGCCGCGCGCCACCGCCGCCTGCAAAGCGGCGCGCGTCTCGTCGGCCAGCCGCGCGTCCTTGTCCAGCAAGGTGCCGTCCAGATCGGAAACAATCAGTCGCATGTCAGAATCTCCGTGTTCGCATCGGTGCAATAATGCACGATCGTGCAAAAACACGCAAACAAACATGCATGTTTTTGCACAAAAAATGCCGAATCTTTGACCTGGCTTGCGGGATCGTGCAAAAATGCCGGCATTCCGTTCACGCCAGTCCGCCTCATGTCCAGAGAACGCCCAAGCGCCAGCCAGCCTTCCGACCGCCATCACTACATCCGCGAGCAGCTGCGGCTGCACGGCAGGGTCTCCGCCGGCGAACTGGCGGCGGTGCTGCGCGTGTCCGAGGACTCCATCCGCCGCGATCTGCGCGAACTGGCTGCCGACGGCGCTTGCCAGCGCGTGTACGGCGGCGCCATCGCGCTGACGCCGAATCGCCACGGCTTCCAGCAACGCCGCCATGAGAACACCGAACGCAAGGCCAGGCTGGCCGCGGCGGCGGTGCGGCTGCTCAAGCCCGGCCAATTCGTGTTCCTGGACGGCGGCACCACCAATCTGGAAATCGCCCGCGCGCTGCCGGAGCATCTGCCGCTGACGGTGGCCACCAATTCCATCCCCATCGCCGCCGCGCTGTTCGGACAAAAACAACTGTCGGTGCTGGTGCTGGGCGGCAACCTCAACCACCTGAGCGGCGACGCGCTGGGCGCCATCGCCAGCCGGATGCTGGGCACCATGCGGCCGGACATCTGCTTTCTCGGCACCTGCTCGGTCGACTGCGAGCTGGGCGTGGGCACGGTGATCGCCGACGAAGCCGCGTTCAAGCGCCAGTTGGTCGAGCAATGCGGCCACACCGTGCTGGCCGTCACCAACGAGAAGCTGGACACCGCCTCGCCCTTCATCGTCGCCCCGCTGTCCGACATCGGCACCCTGATCATCGAGCCCGATGCCGACCCGGCGCGGCGCGCCCATCTGGAAGCGGCAGGCGCGCCCTTGCTGATCGCGGACTGACTCGACACCCCATCGGCATATTGCCTCCAATCAAACATTTGTTTTAAAGTTCTGCACGGCGCGCCGCCTCGATAAAACCATTACAAATCAGCGCGCTTTGCAAACGGAACATCCTTGGAGGGGAATCCATGTCGATACAGGCCATCACCGAATGGTTCATCCCGGACCACGTCCGGCAGATTCCGGAACAGGCGATACGCGCGCGCACCGTGGTGGGCGTCGGCTTGCTGGCCGGCCTGATGGCGCCCTTGTTCGCCGTCGAATACCTGATGCTGGGCCACTATCCGATGGCCGAGGGCATCGCGCTGGGCGGGCTGGGGCTGCTGTGCGGCCCGCTGCTGCTGCGCCTCAGCGGCGCGGTGCGCGTCACCGCCGAATTCATCACCAGCTGCATGTACGCGATGGTGTGCTGGATGGTGTTCGTCAACGGCGGCATCCTGTCCACCAGCCTGATGTGGTTCGCCGCCATTCCCTTCACCGCCGTCTTCATCGCCACCCGCCGCTCCGGCATGTTCTGGCTGGCGATGTCGCTGGCCGCCGTCGGCATCGTCATGTGGCTGTCCGGCATCGACGCGCTGCCCAAGAGCCCGCTGCCGCGCGAGGCGCTGCCCAAGCTGCAGGCCAAGTCGCTGGCCGGCCTGTCGCTGGTGGTGCTGGTGCTGGCGCTGGCCTTCGACAAGGCCAAGAGCAAGAGCTTCGCTAAGCTGGAAACCGCGCGCGCCGAGGCCGAGCGCGCCGGCGAGGCGCTGGCGCGGATGATGGAGCAGATCGGCCATTCGATCCGCGACGCCTCCGGCGCCAGCCGCCAGATCGCCGACAGCACCGGCAGCATGGCGCGCACCATGGCCGAGCAGCGCGAACGCTCCGAGGACATGGTGGTGGTGGCGCAGCAGATGGCGGTGGTCACCAGCCAGAACGCCGAGCAATCGACCGCCGCCACGCTGCTGGCGCAGAATTCCGGCGAAGCCGCGCGCGAAGGCGGCAAGGCGATGAACCAAGCGGTGGAACAGCTGGGCCGCGCCGGCGAAGTGATAGGCCACGCCTCGAACCGGCTGGAGGACCTGGGCCAGCGCAGCGCCGAGGTCAGCGGCATCGTGCAGCTGATACGCGACATCGCCGACCAGACCAATCTGTTGGCCTTGAACGCCGCGATCGAAGCCGCGCGCGCCGGCGAAACCGGCCGCGGCTTCGCGGTGGTGGCCGACGAGGTGAGAAAACTGGCCGAGCGCACCCAGAACGCCACCAAGGACATCGAGAGCAAGATCCGGGTGATCGTCGACGGCACCAACCAGGCGCTGGTGGCGATGCGCGACGGCAACCAGCAGATGCGCGCCGGCCGCGACCACGCGCAGGAAGCGCAGCGCAAGCTGGCCGGAATCATTGACGGCGCCGGCGAGCTGGCCGGCCTGCTGCAGCAGGTGTCCCAGGCCGAGGCCAGCCAGAACCAGGGCTTCTCCCAGTTCGCCGGCGACATCGTCGCCGTCGGCGAATCCAGCCGCAGCCTGTCCGGCGAAACCCACAACATCGCCGAGGCGGTGCGCCGGCTGGACGAGCAGATGGACAAGCTGCACCAGGCGATAAGCCGCCAGGAGACGCCCTCGGCCGATGCCAGGCGCGAACCCGCCTGGCGCTGAGGCGGGCTCGGCTCAGATGTAGCCGAGCTCCAGCCCGCGCAGCACCGCGCGCACCCGGTCGCGCACGCCGAGCTTGGACAGGATGCTGGAGACGTGATTCTTGATCGTGCCCTCGCTCGGCCCCAGCGCGTCGGCGATCTCGCGGTTGTTGAAGCCGCCGGCCATCAGGGCCAGCACTTCCACCTCGCGGCCGGTCAGCCGCTCCGGCAGGTCCAACTTCGGAAAATCGCCGCAGCCGCGCACGCCGTCCAGCACCCGCTCGGTCAAGCCCGGGCGGAACAGGGTCTCCCCCGCCGCGGCCCGCCTCACCGCGTCGGCCAGCCGCTCCAGCGAGATATCCTTCAACAGAAAGCCGCGCGCGCCAACGCGCATGCCGGCCAGCAAGGCCTCGTCGTCGTCGAAGGTAGTCAGCAGGATGGTGGGCGGCAGGCATCCCCTGTCGTTCAACGCGCGCAGCAGGTCGATGCCCGACATGCCGGGCATCCTCACATCCAGCAGCAGCACATCGGGCCGGACGCCAGCCAGCCGCTCCAGCGCCTCGGCGCCGTCGGCGGCCTCCAGCACCACCTGGATGTCGCCGGTCAATTCCAGCAGGCCGCGCACGCCGCTGCGCACCAGCGCCTGATCGTCCACCACGCCGACGCGGATCACGCTCCGACCTCCCGGAATACCTTGGTCCATGCCTCGTCCTTTCCATCCAGATAGTCCAAGCTCAGCGCCGCGCCGCCGTCATCCGTGCCGGACAGGCGCAGCCTGACTGGGCGATCGCCCACGGCGTCCAATCCTTCCCTCGCCGCCGCGAACACCCGCCAAGCCAGCTCGTCCGACGCCGCCAGCGGCGCGATGTCGGCCGCTATCCGCCTCCCCTCGCACAGGCGGCGCAGCACGGCCTCCAAGGGCGCGGCCCTGCCGCTGCGCTCCGCGCCGACCATGGATCTCACCTCAGCCAGCAACTGCCGCGCCGCCTGCCGGGCCTCCCGCAACGGCGGTTCCGCCTCGCCTGCGCCGCGCCTCAGCATCAGCTCCAATTGCAGATTGAGAGCCGAAAGATGATGGCCCAGGCCGTCGTGCAGCTCGCGCGCGACGCGCAAGCGTTCGCCGTTGCCGGCGGCGGCGGCCAGCAATTGCCGCGCGGCCAGCAAGCTGGCATGGGTGGCTTCCAGCCTTTCCCGCCGCCGCCGCTCGGCCGCGCCCAGGCAGCCGACGCCAAACGTCAGCAGCTGAAAACCGCCGCCCAGCGCCGCGTCCAGCCACAATTGGCCCCGCCGCCGCTCCAGCGGCGGGGCCTGGACCTCGGAGCCGCTGACATTGCAAACCAGCTCGCTCTCGTCCAGCCGCTGCGCCTGCCAGGCGCAAGCCAGCGCCATCAAGGCCAGCTGCGCGCCCAGCGTCATGCAGGCAGCCCGCCAGGACAACAGCAGCGCCAGCTCGGCCGCAGTCAGGTACAGCAGCTTGTCGTCGATCAGCAGCGCCAGCGCGATCTGGCCCGCCAGCAGGACAGCTCTCGCCGCCGGCCGCGGTGTCTGCTCGCCCGCGGCGGCGCAGCGCCACAGCATCCAGCCGAATCCGGCGAAGCCCAGCCCATAGGCCGCCTGCGCCATCCACGGCTCCGCCTCCGGCCCCAGCAACAACAGCAGGCGCAGGTGCAGATGGGAAAAGCCCTCCTGGCCCAGCCATGCCAGCGGCAGCGCTTGCCGCAGCCACAGCGCCAGACAGGACAGCAGCGAGACCGCGCGAAACAGCCCCAGCGGCGATGGCGGCGCGTCCCGTCTCATCGCTCGCCTCCCACCAGCGGCAGCCAGACGCGCAGGCAGCAGCCGCCCGCCTGCGGCGACAGGATGTCCAGCGTGCCGCCCCGGCCCTCCACCCGCTCGCGCATGCCGGCCAGGCCATGGCCGCTCCGTTCCGCCGCAGCCGCATCCAGCCCGCGGCCGTTGTCGCTGACCGTGACCACCACGCCGCCGCGCGCAGGCTCCAGCCTCACTGCGGCCCGCGCGGCGCCGGAATGGCGCAAGGCATTGCTCAAGGCCTCCTGCACGCAACGGAAAACCGCATGGGCCAGCGCCGGCTCGTCCAGGATCAGCCCGTCGGCGATGTCCAGCCTGACTGCCGGCGACGGAATGCCGCGGCACAGCGTGGTCAGCGCGCCGGGCAAATCGAACGGGACAGCCGCTTCCGGCCGGCCGGCGGCGCGCAGCTCCTCGCCCAGCAGCCGCGCCGCTTCGCAAGCGGCGTCGATGTCGCCGTCCGCCGCGTCTCCCGGCTTCGCCCTGAGCAGGCGCAACTGCAGCTGCAAGCCCGCCAGCTGATCCGCCGCCAGCAGCCTCAGGCCATCGGCGATCCTGGCGCGTTCGGCGCCGCGCACCGCCTCGGTCAGCAGCAGTTGGGTGGCCTGCAGCTCGGCGTTGGCGGCTTCCTGCCGCCGGCTGCCGCGCCGCGCCTCGGCCCAGCCGTAGCCGACGCAAAAAGCGAAGGCCTGGAACACCAACCCTTGCAGCCAATCCAGCGCCGCCATGGCCCAGAACGGCGGCGGCAAGGCGCCTGGCAGATTGCAGGCCGGATGGCCGTCGCCTACCCGCGCCAAATAAGGCAGCAGCGCCGCATCGATCAGCGCGGCCTGCAGCAAGGCCCCCGCCGCCGCCGCGCGCCACGGCCACAGAAAAGCCAGCTCCGCCGCCACCAGATAGCCGAGGCCGGGTTCGGTCCATGCCTCCAGCGCGGCGGCGATCAGCATCTGCGCCGCCAGCCACGGCCACCAGCGCGCCGGCAGCCCCTCGTCGCGCAGGCAGCGCCAAAGCGCCAGCATGAACAGCGCGATCAGGCCGGCGAACACCAGCAACGCCGCGTCCGGCAAAGCCAGCCAGCCGGAAAAGGCGCGCGCCAGCCGCGCCGGCCACAGCCAGGCATCGGCCTGTGCGTTCAACAGCGGCGCGGGCGCTTGCGCGAGGTCGATCGAGCCGGCTGCCAGCATCAACAGGCAGGCCAGCAACAGGGCGCGGCGAAACAGGCCGGGACGGAGCACCGCGGCATTGAGAAAGGCGGACATCGAATCGGCATTCCTGCGCATGAAAAGGATCAGCGCGGCCAGGGCCGCGCAGCAGCCGACAGCGTAGCACAAGGCCAGACCGATGCCGCCGGCATCCCTTCCCATTTCCCACCCGGCGCGCGCCAGCGGGCGCGCCGCCCATCTCAAGCCATCCAGCATGCTGGCCTCCCGTCTCCACCCGGCCAAGCATGCCGCCTCGCCGATCGGCCCGACAGTGCCGTTAGTCATGTCCGCCGCTTCTATCTTCCGGCACATGCGCGCCCCGCGCCGGCCCGCCGACAATGCGGCATCCGGCCACACGGCCATCCACCCGAGAAAGGACGACAAGATGAAACGGCATTCCGCCCTGGCCGCCTTGGCCCTGCTGTCGCTGTACCTTCCCGCCGCCCGCGCCGCCGATAGCTTCGGCTACGGCAAGATCGGCACCGGCGCCGAACTGGGCGTCGGCTACGCGCTGAGCGACGATCTGGACTTCCGCGTCGGCATCGCCGATACCTTCCGCTACCGGCAGGACAAGAGCCTGGACGGCTCGTCCTATCAGCTGAAATCCCGGGCCAACCCCGGGCTGGCGGCCAGCCTGGACTGGCGGCCGGCGCGCGGCAGCGGCTTCCGCCTGACCGGCGGACTGCTGCTGTCCGGCAAGCCGCGGGACGATCTGGCGTTTTCCGCCAACGGCGCGGGCAACTACACCCTAAACGGCAACGCCTACGCCGCATCGGCCGTGGGTCCGTTGAGCGGCAAGGTGGAATATCGGCAATTGGGCGCCTATCTGGGCGCGGGCTGGGATTTCACGCTGCCGGAGGCGCCTCGCTGGCGCGTCACCACGGATCTGGGCGCGCAGCTGCGCTTCGGCGGCAAAACCACGTTGAATCCGGCCGGCGGCATCGCCGCGGCGGACCTGGCCGCGGCGCAGCAGAAGCTGGACCACGACCTGGGCGGCACCCGCTTCCGACTCAGCGCAGGCGTGGGCTTGAGTTACGCGTTCTGACGCGGAAAAGGCCTGCGCCGCGGATGGCGCAGGCCTCTTTACCCGGCCAGCCGGGTTTCAGAGCGCGTACTGGCCCGGCTGGTAGCCGCCCGCCGGCGTGCCGCAGCCGATGGAAATGCGGTTCCAGCCATTGATCGCGACGATGGTCCAGGTCAGGTCGACGATTTGCTTGTCGTCGAAATGGCGCGCCAGCTCGGTCCGCAGCGCTTCTTCCGGATGCCCGGACGCCACCCGCGTCAGCGCCTCGGCCCAGGCCAGGGCGGCGCGCTCGCGCTCGGTGTAGCACGGCGCCTCGCGCCAGGCCGACAGCAGGTATAGGCGCTGTTCGGTTTCGCCGGCGGCGCGCGCGTCCTTGGTATGCATGTCTATGCAGAAGGCGCAGCCGTTCAGTTGCGACACGCGGGTCTTCACCAGCTCGAGCAGGGCATGGTCGAGGCCGCAGCCGCGGATGTAGCGCTCCAGCCCAGCCTGGGCCTGGTAGCCTTGCGGCGCTAGCGTCGGGTAATCGATGAAACGGGACATATCAGTGCTCCTGTAAAAAAAATTCTGAGTAGGGATGGGTGTCATCCGCGCGGCGCGAACAGCGCCTGGGCGTCGGCGTAGCCCAGCGGCGTTCTCAACGCCGACAAATCGCCCGCGTCATGCAGCGCCGCTGCCGTCTGTTTCAATGCCTGCATCGCCACCAGCGCCGGGCCGATGGCGGTGCTGACGCGCGCCACGCCGAGCGCCGCCAGCTCCGACAAGCCGGGCAGGCCCGGCATCGCGGCGGCATTGACCGGCGCCGGCACCGCCCCGCACAGCCGCGCCAGCAAAGCGGGATCGGTCAGGCCGATGGGAAAGACGCCATCGGCGCCGCTGTCCAGATATAGCCGGGCCCGCGCCAGCGTCTCGTCGAAGCGGGCCTCGGCCGGACCTTCGCCGTGCAGGAACAGGTCGCTGCGGGCATTGATGAAGATCGGCACCTCCAGCGCGTCGGCGGCGGCGCGGGCGGCTTGCAGGCGGGCGCGCATCTCGTCCGCGTCGCGCAAGGAGAAGCGCCCTTCGGCGTCGTAGCGGCCATCCTCCAGATTGACGCCGACCGCGCCGGCGCGGATCACCGCGGCGACGGTTTCCCCCACCGCGGCCGGCGTATCGCCGAAACCGTCTTCAAGGTCGACGCTCAGCGGCGCCTGCAGCACCCTGGAGATGCGGGCGACGGCGGCCAGCAGCGCCTCGCGCGGCAGTTCGCCGCCGTCGCGGTAGCCAAGCGACCACGCCACCGCGGCGCTGCTGGTGGCCAAGGCGGGAAATCCGGCCTGCTCGAACACCCGGGCGCTCAATGCGTCCCAGACAGTCGGCAACAGCAGCGGCCGCTCGTCCTGATGCAGGCGGCGGAAGGTCCGGGCGCGGGATACGGCGTCGTGATGATCCATTGTCATTCCTTGTCGGTCGGCGGTTTGGCTTCCCGGCAAGATACCGGCGGCATGGTACAATGATGAGAGCCAAAAATCGTCAAAACCAATAGGCCATGATTCCCTCCGCGTTCCAGTTCCCCTTGCTGCGCGAGCACGCGCCGCCGCTGCACCGGCAGCTTTACCTGCGCATCCGCGAAGCCATCCTGGCCGGCCAGCTGCCGCCGGGCGCCCGCCTGCCGGCCACGCGGGTGCTGGCCGCCGATCTGGGCGTCTCGCGCGGCACCGTCGACCAGGCTTACGGCCAACTGCTGGCGGAGGGCTTTCTGCTCAGCCGCGCCGCCGCCGGCACCGTGATCCATCCCGAACTGGCCTCCCGTCTTGGCAGCCCGCCGGTTCGCCACGACTCCGCGCCCGGTCCCCGGCAAATCCGGACGGGCGCGCCAGAAGCGGACCTGCCACCGCCCTTCCAGCTGGGCCTGCCCGCGCTGGACGCCTTCCCGCGCAAGCTGTGGGCGCGGCTGGCCGGCCGCCGCGCCAGGGCCTTGCCGTTGTCCGGGCTGAATTATCCCGATGCGGCCGGCTATCCGCCGCTGCGCGAGGCCATCGTCCGCCACCTGGCCTTGTTCCGCGGCATTCAGTGCTCCGCTGATCAGGTATTCATCACCAGCGGCTTCCAAGGCGCGCTGGCGCTGGCGATGCGAACCCTGCTGCGCCCTGGCGACCCGGTCTGGATGGAGGATCCGGGCTATTTCCGCGCCAGCGGCGCGCTGAGGCTGGGCGGCGCCACGCTGGTGCCGGCGCCGGTGGACCGGAACGGGCTGCGCGTGGACGAGGCGATGCGGCGCGCGCCTCACGCGCGGATGGCCTACTGCACGCCGTCGCACCACGCCCCGCTAGGCGTCGCCCTGTCGCTGCCGCGCCGGCTCGAGCTGCTGGGCTGGGCGGAAAAACAGCAGGCCTGGATCGTCGAGGACGACTACGACGGCGAATTCCGCTACCACGGCCCGCCGCTGCCCGCGCTGCGCAGCCTGGATCGCGCCGGACGGGTGCTTTACGTCGGCAGCTTCAGCAAAACCTTGTTTCCCGGACTGCGCCTGGGCTATCTGGTGGCGCCGGCCAGCGAAGCTCCCCGCTTCGCCCAGGCCTGCGATCTGCTCTCCCCCGCGCCGTCCATCCAGGACCAGGCGACGACGGCCGACTTCCTGAGCCAGGGCCACTTCGCCCGCCACATCAAGCGGATGCGCGCGCTCTACGCCCAGCGCCGCGCCGCGCTGGCCGCCGCCTTGCAGGCGGAATGCGGCGATCGGCTGCGGCTGGACGGCCAGCCGGTAGGCCTGCAAGTCACCGTCTGGCTGCCGGACGGCGAAGACGACCGCGCCGTCGCCGCGCGCCTGCAAGCCAAGGGATTGGCGGGCCAGCCGCTGTCCGCCTTCTGCCTGGAAGGCGGCCATCCTCCCGCGCTGCTGCTCGGCTTCGCCAATGTGCCGGCCGAGCGCGCGCCCGCGCTGGCGCGGCGGTTCAGGGAGGCGCTGGACGCGCGCTAGCCATGGGCCTAAGCGGCTTCTGCTATAATCGCCCACTCCTCATTCATCATCGTTCTTTGACGCCGCATGACCACCGCCCCGCTTCTGGCCGAACTCAAGGCCGCCCTGACCTCCTGCCTGATCCGCGACCGCCACATCCTGCGCCGCAAGCTCGCCGACGCCGCCGAGCGGCAAAAGAGGCAACAGCCCGTCGACAAGCTGCTTTCAGACATCGCCAGCCAGGTGGAGCGCTCGCGCGGCCGCGCCGACGCGCGCCGGGCGCATCTGCCGAAGCCCAGCTTCGACGACGCGCTGCCGGTCAACCAGAAACTGGACGACATCAAGAGCGCGATCGACAAGAACCAGGTGGTGATCATCTGCGGCGAGACCGGCTCCGGCAAAACCACGCAGATTCCCAAGATCTGCCTGGAGCTGGGCCGGGGCGTGTTCGGCCTGATCGGCCACACCCAGCCGCGCCGGCTGGCCGCGCGCTCGGTGGCGACGCGCATCGCGCAGGAGCTGGGATCGCAACTGGGCGAGCACGTCGGCTTCAAGGTGCGCTTCACAGATAAATTGTCGGAAAAGTCGGTGATCAAGCTGATGACGGACGGCATCATGCTGGCGGAGACGCAGACCGACCGTTATCTGGAAGCCTACGACACCATCATCATCGACGAGGCGCACGAGCGCAGCCTGAACATCGATTTCCTGCTGGGCTACCTGAAGCAGCTGCTGCCGCGCCGGCCGGACCTGAAAGTCATCATCACCTCCGCCACCATCGACGCCGACCGCTTCGCCCGCCACTTCGACGGCGCGCCGGTGATCGAAGTCTCCGGCCGCACCTTCCCGGTGGAAGTGCGCTACCGGCCGCTGAAGCAACGTGACGAAGACGAGCGCGAGATGGAGATGGAGGACGCCATCGTCGACGCGGCGGACGAGCTGTCGCGCCAGGGCCCCGGCGACATGCTGGTCTTCCTGCCCGGCGAGCGCGAGATCCGCGAAACGGCGGAAAAACTGCGCAAGTCCGGCATCCGCGGCTACGAAATCCTGCCCTTGTTCGCGCGCCTGTCCAACGAGGACCAGCAAAAGATCTTCAAGCCGTCCGGCGGCCGCCGCATCGTGCTGGCCACAAACGTGGCCGAAACCTCGCTGACCGTGCCCGGCATCAAGTACGTGATCGACACCGGCCTGGCCCGCATCAACCGCTACAGCCCGCGCGCCAAGGTGGAGCAGCTGCAAGTGGAAAAGATTTCGCAGGCGGCCGCCCGCCAGCGCGCCGGCCGTTGCGGCCGCGTGGAGTCCGGCATCTGCGTGCGCCTGTACGCCGAGGACGATTTCAACGCCCGCCCGGCCTTCACCGATCCGGAAATCGTCCGCTCCAACCTGGCGGCGGTGATCCTGCGCATGGCCGCGCTGCGCCTGGGCAAAGTGGATGCCTTCCCCTTCCTGGAAGCGCCGTCCAGCCGCCTGATCGCCGACGGCTACCAGGTGCTGACCGAGCTGGCCGCGGTGGACGACAAGGGTGAGTTGACCGCCGTCGGCAAGGAGCTGGCGCGCATTCCGGTGGACCCGAAAGTGGGCCGACTCATGCTGGCCGGCCGCGACTACCACTGCGCGCGCGAGGTGCTGATCATCGCCGCCGCCTTGAGCATCCAGGACCCGCGCGAGCGGCCGTTCGAAGCGCGCGACGCCGCGGAAAAAGCCCAGGCGCGCTTCAACGACGAGAAATCGGACTTCCTGTCCTTCCTGCACCTGTGGGACTTCTTCGCCGACGCGCTGAAACACAAGAAATCCAACCGCCAGCTCGTCAGCGCCTGCCACGACCACTTCCTGTCTTATTTGCGCATGCGCGAGTGGCGCGAACTGCACGCGCAGTTGGCGGAGATCGCCAGCGAGCTGGGCCTGATCACCCGCGACGAAGCCCATGCCGACGCCGAACAACCCGACGCGCAGATGACGCAGAAAAAGCGCCAGCAAGTGGATGCCGTCGCCTACGAAAACCTGCACAAGGCGCTGATCACCGGCCTGATCGGCAATATCGGCATGAAGAACCAGGAAGGGGACGACTACCAGGGCGCGCGCGGCGTCGCCTTCCACGTTTTCCCCGGCTCCGGCCTGAAAAAGACCAAGCCCAAGTGGCTGGTGGCGGCCGAGCTGGTGGAAACCACCCGCCTCTACGCCCGCTGCGTAGCCAAGATCGAGCCGGAATGGGTGGAAAAGCTGGCGCCGCACTTGGTGAAATACCACTACTTCGAGCCGCACTGGGAAAAGAGCCGCGGCGAAGTCGTCGCCAGCGAACGCGTGACGCTGTACGGCCTGACGTTGATCCCGCGCCGCGCGGTCAGCTACGGCCGCATCGCGCCGGAGGAGGCCCGCGAGCTGTTCATCCGCGGCGCGCTGGTCAATATGGAATACGTCAGCAACGCGCCCTTCTTCCAGCGCAACCAGCAGCTGATCCGCGAAGTGGAGCAGTTGGAACACAAGGCGCGCCGCCAGGACGTGCTGGTGGACGAGGAGGCGCTGTACGCCTTTTACAGCGAGCGCATCCCTGCCGGCGTCGTCGATGCCGCCAGCTTCGAAGCCTGGCGCAAGGAGGCGGAAAAATCCGAGCCCAAGCTCTTGCACCTGACCCGCGAAGAACTGATGCGCCACGCCGCCCAGCACGTGACGGAAAACCAGTTCCCGGAATGGCTGGAGCTGGAGGACGGCAAGCTGAAGCTGCGCTACCGCTTCGAGCCTAAACATCCTTTGGACGGCGTCACCCTGGACGTGCCGCTGGCCATCCTCAACCGCCTGCAGCCGGCACCGTTTGAATGGCTGGTGCCGGGCATGATCCGCGACAAGCTGCAGCAGCTGATCAAGGGCCTGCCCAAGCAGATCCGCCGCTGCTGCGTGCCGGTGCCGGACTTCGTCACCCGTTTCCTGCTGAGCAATCCGGACCAGCAGCAGCCCATCGCGCCGCAGCTGGCGCGCTTCATCCTGCGCGAGACCGGCGGCGTCAAGGTGGACATCGACGAATTCAATACGCAGGAATTGCCGGAACACATGCTGTTCAACTTCCGCGTCATCGACGACGGCAAGCAGGAAATCGGCATGGGCCGCGACCTGATCGCGCTGCAAAAGCAGTTCGGCCAGGCGGCGCAGCTGACCTTCCGCGACACCAGCGCCGAATTCGAGCGCGACGATGTCAAGACCTGGGACTTCGGCGAGCTGCCGGAGAGCATCCAATTCGCCCGCGGCCGCCAGCAGCTCACCGGCTACCCGGCGCTGACGCTGGAGGAAGACCGCGTCGCCATCCGCCTGTTCGACACCCAGCAGGTCGCCGAGCGCCACCATCGCCAGGGCGTGGTGAAGCTGCTGCAGCTGCAGCTGAAGGAGCAGATGAAGCAACTGGGCAAAGGCCTGCCCGGCATGACGCAGATCGCCCTGCAGCTGCGCGCGGTGGCCAACGCCGACGACCTGCTCGCCGACGCCATCGCCGCCATCTGCGACCGCGCCTTCATCGGCGAGGACGCGCTGCCGCGCAATGAAAAAGCGTTCAACGACCAGAAAAACCGCGCCCGCACCCGGCTGCCGGCGGTGATCCAGGCGGTGGCCCAGTACCTGCAGCAAATCTCGGCCGAGTACGTGCCGCTGTCGCAAAAAATCCAGAAGCATAAGCTGGGCCATGAGCTAAAACAGCAAATGGACAAGCTGGTCTACAAAGGCTTCCTGGCCGCCACGCCGTGGAGCCAGCTGCCCCACCTGCCGCGCTATATGAAGGCGATGAGCATGCGGATGGACAAGCAGCCGGCCAATCCCCAGCGCGACGGCCAGCGCGGCGCGGAAATCCGCGAACTGTGGCAGCGCTGGGAACAGCGCGTGGCGGAACAGCAGGAACAGGGGGACGCGGCGCCGGCGGTGCTGGATTTCCGCTGGATGCTGGAAGAGTTGAGAGTCAGCCTCTTCGCGCAGGAACTGAAAACGCCGTACCCGGTTTCGGTGAAGCGCTTGCAGAAGGTCTGGAGCGAGCTGCCGCGATAGTCGAGATGGGGATGCGGCCTGCCATGACATTGAATTATCATGCTGTGAATTTTCACGTCGCAAGCGACTATCGACATGACCGTTGATTCAAGCAAGAAACAGACTAAGGTCTCCTCATCGATGCTGTCCATCGGCAAGGAATTGCCGGTGGACGTCTATTCCAAGAGCGGCTTCCTGCTGCTCAAGCGCGGCCATTACGTGCTGACGCCCGAGCAGAAGCAGAAACTCGTCACCCTGGGCTTCGCCGAAGCCAAGGCCGAAGCCCGGGCGGTGGAAAAGCCCAATATCAACGACAGCAAGAAGCCGTCGCTGTTCGAGGACATCGCCTTTCTGCAGCAGCGGGTGCGCAGCGCGCTGCATCACGCGCTGGTCACCCGCAACTTCGAAGCCAAGGTGATGGAGATCGCCCAGTCGCTGATCCAGCTGGCGGAAAAACATCCGGACGCGCTGATCGCCTCCATCTTCCTGGTGCCGTTTTCCGAATACAGCGTCGCCCACTCGATGCACGCGGCGGCGTTGCTGTCCATTCTCACCCGCCACATCGCGCTGCCGCCCAGCCACCGCGAAACGCTGATCTGCGCGGCGCTGACGATGAACATCTCGCAGGTGGAGCTGCAGAACGAGCTGTTCGGCCAGGCAGCCCGCCTCGACGACGGCCAGCGCCAGGCGGTGCTCGATCACCCGATCATGAGCTCCGCCATCCTGCGCGAAGCCGGCGTGGAAGACCAGCTGTGGCACACGCTGGTGCAGACCCATCACGAATCCTGGCGCGGCAACGGCTATCCCTTCGGCCTGGCCAGGGAGCAGATCCTGCCGCCCGCCCACCTGCTGCATCTGGCCGACATCACCTGCGCCAAGCTGCTGCCGCGCCGCTACCGCTCGGCCTTGCTGCCCGCCACCGCGCTGGGCCAGATCTTCCAGCGCAAGGACAAGGAGTTCGACCAGTCCTTCACCACCATGCTGGTCAGGGAGCTGGGCATCTATCCGCCGGGCAGCTTCGTCCGCCTGGCCAGCGAGGAAATCTGCGTGGTGATCTCCGCCGGCGCCAAGCCCAGCGAGCCGCTGGTGGCCGCGATACGCCGCGCCGACGGCCCGCCCTACGGCGAGCCGCTGTTGCGCGACACCAGCAAGCCCGGCCTCAAGGTCGCCGCGCCCTGCCATGCCGGCGAGGCCAAGGTGCGGGTGTCCTTCCTCGCCCACCTGTGGAAGTGCTGAGCAACGCGTTCGTCATAAAATCTTAATGCCGCCTTATTTTGGCAGAAATGCGCGGAAAATATCATCTGTGCGCATTTTTAATAAAATAAGGTATGTCGTGATGCGCACTTTCACTCTAGGCGCCGGCCTGCTGGCCGCGCTGACGCTCGCCGCGTGCAACAGCGACGGCGGCGGCAACGCCAATCGTCCCCAGGACAATGCGGAAGCCCGCCCGCCGGTCGTCACCACCGCCAAGAACGTCATCTTCTTCCTCGGCGACGGCATGGGCATCGCCACCACCACCGCCGCGCGCATCTACGCCGCCGGCGAGGATGGCGCGCTGACAATGGACACGCTGCCCGAGTCCGGCTTCGTCAAAACCTTCTCCAACGACGCCCAGGTCACCGACAGCGCGCCGTCGATGTCGGCCTACATGACCGGCGTCAAGATGAACAATGAAGTCATCTCCATGTCCACCGACACCGTGGCCAAAGCGCCGACCGCCGACCTGACCTCCGGCTGCGGCGCCGGCAACGGCAAGCCGGTGTCCACGCTGCTGGAGCTGGCCAAGGCCGGCAACCGCGCCACCGGCGTGGTCACCACCACCCGCGTCACCCACGCCACCCCGGCCGCCACCTATGCCCACGTCTGCCACCGCGACGCCGAAGCCGACATCGCCGCCCAGCTGGTGCCGGGCGGCGCGCTGTACAACGCCGCGCTGAAGGACGGCGTGGACGTGGTGTTCGGCGGCGGCCGCCAGTTCTTCCTGCCCAAGACGGCAGGCGGCAAGCGCGCCGACGGCCGCGACCTGGTGGCGGAGCTGAAGGCCAAGGGCTATGGCTACGCCGCCGACAAGGCCGCGTTCAGCGCCATCGACCCGGCCAAGACCCAGCGCGCGGTCGGCCTGTTCACCTCCAGCCACATGAGCTACGACCTGGACCGCGACCCGAACAAGGAGCCCAGCCTGGCCGAGATGACCACCAAGGCCATCGACCTGCTGGCGAATCGCAGCGGCAAGCAAGGCATGTTCCTGATGGTGGAAGGCGGCCGCATCGACCACGCGCTGCACGAAACCACCGCCAAGAAGGCGCTGCAGGACACCGTGGCCTTCGACCAGGCGATCAAGGCCGCCATCGACGCGATGCAGCAGAAGGACCCCGGCCTGAAGAACACGCTGATCGTCGTCACCGCCGACCATGACCATACCCTGGTGCTCAACGGCTATGCCAAGCGCACCGGCAAGACCGCGCCGGGCAATCCCGGCGTGCTGGGCCTGGCCAAGGACTACGTCAGCGGCAAGAACCTGACCGACGCCGACGGCATGCCCTACTCCATCATCGGCTTCGGCAACGGCGAAAACCGCGTCGCCGGCAACCGCAACGCGGCGGCGGCGCTGACCGACGACGCCGTCTCGGCCAACGACTACCACCAGGAAGCGGCGATACGGATGCCGACCGGCGGCGAAACCCACGGCGGCACCGATGTCTACATCGGCGCCATCGGCCAGGGCGCCGACAGCATCCACGGCTTTCTGGAAAACATAGAAGTGTTCGGCCTGGTCAAGAAGGCCGCCGGCCTGTGATGGAGAACGACAAGATGAAAACCGCGATGAACACCCTGCTGGCCGCCGCCGCGCTGGCCGCGCTGCCGGCCCTGCCCGCCCACGCCGCCGGCGAGGCCAAGAACGTGATCTTTTTTCTCGGCGATGGCATGGGGCCCGCCACCGTCACCGCTGCCCGCATCTACCAGTACGGCGAGGGCGGCAAGCTCGCTATGGAGAAACTTGATCGCACCGCGCGCATCAAGACCTTCTCCAACGACGCGCAGACCACCGACAGCGCGCCGTCGATGTCGGCCTATATGACCGGCGTGAAGATGAACAACGAGGTGATCTCGATGTCGTCCGACACCCGCGCCATCGAGCCCAACAGCGACGGCACCGGCAACTGCGGCAGCAATAACGGCGCGCCGGCCGCCACGCTGCTGGAGCTGGCCAAGGCCAAAGGCAAGGCCATCGGCGCGGTCACCACCACCCGCGTCACCCACGCCACGCCGGCGGCCACCTACGCCCACGTCTGCCACCGCGACGCCGAATCCGACATCATCGCCCAGGCGGTGCCCGGCGGCGCCGGCTACAACGCCAGGCTGGGCAACGGCCTCGACGTGCTGATGGGCGGCGGCAGCAAGTTCCTGCTGCCCAAAGCCAGCGGCGGCAAGCGCGGCGACGGCCGCAACCTGCTGCAGGAATTCGCCGCCAAGGGCTATCCGGTGCTGCAGACCGGCAGCGATCTGGCCGCCTTCGACGCCAAGTCGGCCAGCCGCGTGGTGGGCATCTTCGGCAAGGACCACCTGGAATACGAGCTGGACCGCGTCAAGAACAAGGTGGACCAGCCCAGCCTGGCGCAGATGACCGCGGCGGCGATAGACGTGCTGTCCAAGAACGGCAACGGCTACGTGCTGATGGTGGAAGGCGGCCGCATCGACCACGCGCTGCACGGCACCAACGCCAAGCGCGCGCTGACGGACGCCATCGCCTTCGACGACGCGATCAAGGCCGCGCTGGCCAAGGTGGACTTGAACAACACGCTGGTGGTCGTCACCGCCGACCACGACCACACCATGACCATCAACGGCTATTCCAAGCGCGGCAACCCCATCCACGACATCGCGCGCAGCTATGTGGACGGCCAGCCGGCCAAGGACGCCGACGGCGCCGTCTACACCACGCTGGTGTTCGGCAACGGCCCCAACCGCAAGCCGACCCGGGTGTCGGTGGACTCGGCCGCCGCCACCGCCGACGACTACCAGCAGGAAACCGGCATCCGCCTGTCCAGCGAGACCCACGGCGGCGGCGACGTGATGCTGATGTCCGGCGGCGCCGGCAGCAAGGGCTTCAAGGGCGTGATGGACAACACCAGGGTGTTCGGCCTGGTGAAGTCCGCGCTCGGCCTGTAATCCCCTCCCGCGCGCGGCCGCCCGGCCGCGCGTTCCGCATTGGAAGAAATCGATGAAAGTCTTGTCTCTCGCCGCGCTGGCGTTCGCCGCCCAGCAGGCGCTCGCCTCCCCGCCTGACCTGCAGGCCATCGTCCGTTACGAAACCGTCAGCCTCGGCGCCGACGGCGTCGAGAAAACCGTCCGCTACAGCGAACGCTGGGTGCGCCAGGGCGGGCATGCCTGGCGCGAGCGGCTGAACGCCGGCGCGCCGCACCGCCACGACGACGACGGCCACCAGCACCTGGATTTCGCCGCTGCCCCGCGCCATGTCTGGCGCGACGCCAAGGGCAAGCTGCAAGTGGAATTCATCCACGCGGCCAAGCGGGAAAGAATCGCGGTGGCGCCGCGCGAATGGCGCGACGCCGGCTTCGACGGCTCCTGGGCGCGCGCCAGCCAGCTGGTGGACATGGCCAAGATGCGCGGCTTCGCCAAGAAAACCGGCGGCGCGGATGTCGCGGTCTACAGCAAGGCGGGCAAGACGCTGCGCTGGAGCGAACGCTGGCAGATGCCGCTGCAAGTGTCGCTGCGCTCGGCCGACGGCCGCCAGCGCGAAACCATCGCCGTCGAGCCGCAGCCGCTGCCGGCCGGCTTCGTCCCGCCCTGGAAGCGCAGCGCCGGCTGGCCTGAGCGCGACTACCTGGATACCCTGGACTGAGCGTAGCGCGCCGGCGTCTCGCCGGTGTGCTGGCGGAAAAAGGCGATGAAGGCGCTGTCGCTGGCGAAGGCCAGCCGCTGCGCCGTCTCGCTCGCGCCCATCCCGTCCGCCAGCAGCTCCATCGCCCGCAGCAAGCGCCATTGCTGTCGCCAAGCCTGGTAGCTCATGCCGGTGTCGCGGATGAAGATGCGGCTGATGGTGCGTTCGCTCGCCCCCGCCCTGTCCGCCAGTTGATTCAGCCGCGGCGGCAGCGCGCCGCCCCGCACCCCGTCCAGCCATGAAGACAGGCGGGCATCCTTCGGAAACGGCAATCGCCAGTTCTCTCCCTTAGCCGCCAGCAATTCCTCGCCGAATACCGCCAGCAGGCTCCGCTGCCGCGCGGCCGGCTCATCCCACGGCCAGAAAGCCATCCGCTCGATCACTTCGCGCAGCAAGGGGTTGACCGCCAGCACCTGCAAGGGCGGCGCCGGGAACGGCAGCTCGGGCGCGAAATACAGCGAGCGGTAGGCGACCACGCCGCGCATCAGCGCGCGGTGCGCGGTGCCGGCCGGGATCCAGGCCGCGCGGCTGGGCGGCAGCAGGCACAGCGTGTCCGCCAGCTCGATGGTGATGCAGCCCGCGGCGGCGAACAGCAGCTGATGCCGCTGATGGCAATGGCGGCCCGAATCGTGCACGCCCATGTCGGCGGCGATGCCTATCACCGGCGCATCGAAGGCGTCGGCGTCGAATGCCTGTCCAGCCAGAATCAGAGCCACGCGTCCGATTTTCAATAGATAAAGTCCTGATCATTGTAATCAGACAAATCGGCTTTCTCTAGACTGGCGTTCGTCAAGCAAGAAAGGAAAAAAACAATGAAAACGACGACCCGTCCGGCCCTGTGGCTGCTGACGGTGCTGATCCTGTTCCCGCAACTGGTGGAAACCATCTACAGTCCGGCGCTGACCGATATCGCCGCCGCCTTCGGCGTCAGCCAGGCCCGCGCCTCGCAAACCTTGTCGGTCTACTTCCTGGCCTTCGCCGCAGGCGTGGCGCTATGGGGCTGGCTCAGCGACGCGCTCGGCCGCCGCCCGGCGATGCTGCTGGGGCTGGCATGCTATGGCGCGGGCTCCGCGCTGGCGCTGGCCGCCGCCGATTTCGACACCCTGCTGCTGGCGCGGATGATTTCCGCGCTGGGCGCGGCGGCCGGCTCGGTGGTGGTGCAGACCATGCTGCGCGACAGCTACGATTCGGTCGGTCTGGCGCGCGTGTTCTCGCTGCTGGGCGCGGCGCTGGCGCTGAGCCCGGTGCTGGGCCTGGTCAGCGGCGGCTGGCTGGCCGGCCATTTCGGCCATCGCGGCGTGTTCTCCGCCTTGCTGCTGCTTGCCGCCGCGTTGCTGGCGCTGGCCGCGCTGCGGCTGCCGGAAACCCGCCCGCTCGGCACGGTCCGCCCCGATATGGCGCGGCTCGCCGGCCGCATGCTGCGCGACGCCGAGCTGCGGCGCAATGCGCTGCGGGTGGCGCTGTTCAACACCATGCTGTTCAGCTACTACAGCCTGGCGCCCTTTCTGTTCGAGCGCCAGGGCTGGAGCCCCAGCCAGTTTGGCTGGTCAGGCATGGTGCTGGCCGCGGCCTCGCTACTGGGCAGCCTGCTGAACCGCAGGCTGCTGGGAAGCGGCTGGCAGCCGGCGCAGCTGGTGCGGGCCGCCTGCCGGCTGGCGCTGGCCTCCAGCCTGGCCGCCTGGCTGCTCGGGGATTCGGCATGGATACTGCTGCCGGTGGCCGGCGTGGTGATCGCCTTCGGCATCGCCATTCCCAATGTGCTGAGCCAGGCGCTGCGCGATTACCGCGAGCAGGCCGGCGCCGCCGGCGCGCTGTTCGGCCTCAGCTACTACCTGCAGCTGGGAGCGATGCTGGCGCTGGCCGGTTTGGCGCAAAACCTCGGCCTGGTGCTGAGCGCCTGTGCCGCCGCCGCGCTCATGTGCCGATCGCCGAAGTAGTGCGAGCGCGCCCCGGCTGAAGCGCATGCAAGGCCTGGACGCTGCCGCGTCAAGGACTTAGGGCGGAGAGCCGACACCCTCTGTGCCCGTTCATCGCGCCTATCGCCCTTCCATCCCCAGCATCGCGCGTTCCGTCGCAATCCCGTATCGCACCGCCAGGCGGCGCTTTACAGTCAGGATACTCAAGGACACAGGAGAATCGCATGAACCGGCAAAAACATTCGGAAGCGTTGGCCGATCTCAGCGCCGTCTGCCACAAGATGGCCATCTACTGGCGGCTATATGTGGATTGGCTGGCGGAGGTCGGCTGGGGACGGCTGGCGCTGTTATCGCTGCTCACCCTGATCCTGGACGGCATGCTGATGCTGCCGGGCCTGGCGGCCCTGATGATACTGGTTTCCATCTTCGTCAAGCTCTTTGCCGGCTCGCGCCGCGCATCGCAGGCGCTGCCCGACAAATCATAGGGATGCGAAGCGCCCCCATCCATCGCCCCGCATCGTCGCGGGCACGGCGCTCAGGCTCCCGGCCGCAAGCGGTAGTAAAGCAAACCGATGTATTCGCGCAGCAAGACGTGGCAGTCGCCCATCGCCTTGCCGCTGGGAAGGTAACGCGTGAATGCCGGTCCTTCGTAACGGACAAAGCCGGTCGGCGCCGGCGACACCTGCAGGCCTTGGCTCTGGAAGAATGGCACCGCCCGCCCCAGGTGCCATCCCTGGCTGACCAGCGCGATGCGCGTCGCGCCGGCCGCCTTCAGCATTTCAGCCGACAAGCGCGCGTTATCCAAGGTGGTGTCGGAACGGTCCTCCACCCAGCGCGCGCGGATGCCGTAATCGTCGTGCAAGGCGCTTGCCATCACCTTCCCTTCCGGCTCGCCGCCCAGAGGGGAACCGCCGGTCACCAGCACCGGCTTGCCGCTTTGCCGCGCCAGATAGGCGGCGTAGCGCAGCCGCGCCAGCGTGTCGCTCGACGGCGCGTTGCCGCCGAACTCCGGCGCCGGCCGCTTGCCGCCGCCCAATACCACGATGGCGTCCGCCGCCGCCAGGTCGGCCGGCCGGATCGGCGGATAGCGCTCCACGCCCTGCGCCAGCCAGATCGCCGTCTGCGGAATCGACAGCATATAGGTCAGCGCCACGCCCAAGGCCAGCAGCACGCGGCCGGCATGCTGCCAGCGCCGGACCAGCATGGCCCCGGCGACGATGGGCAGCAGATTCAGAACAGGCGGCAACAATGCCGCGCCCAACAGGCGATGCCACAATACCATCAGACTCATGCCTTCCATGCGCGCTCCCGGAATACGGATATGCGGCGAGAATAGCAGGCTTTGCCTGAGCGCCCCAGCCTGCGGAATTTCAGTTTTTTCGAATATGCAAGATCGCCACACTACGCATTCCGCCTCCATCCTACGCCCGCCCATCACCTGGCGGGCGCCTCTCCCGATGCCCGGATTAACAGAATCAAAAACTTGAAATACCGGCGCCATCTACCCATGGCATGCCGCAACCGCGGCGATGCCCTGCCGCGCCATGCCGGGCACATACCCTGCTCCGGCCATCGTCCGGCGCGGTTTCCACGGCTATGCTCACCGCGGTTTATCGTTATACTCATCGCAGCAGGGGCCGCCATGCCGGGTGGCCGTCATGGAGGACACAATGGCCCGCTGGCAGCATGCATGCATATTCGTTCTGTCCGCCTTTCTTGGCGCCGCGGCAGCCGACGCCGCCGAAACCCTGATGCTTGCCGCCTCCGAATATCCGCCCTACATGTCGTCGCAGATGGCGGATGGCGGCGTCGCGGTGGCCATCGTCCGCGAAGCCTTCCGCCGCGCCGGTTATTCGGCCAAGGCCGTCTACTTGCCGTGGGCGCGCGCGGTCAATCAAGCCCGCGACGGCCGCCTGGATGGCATCGTTGGGCTATGGACGACACCCGAACGCACACGCGCCTTTCTGTTCTCCCAGGCCTTCCTCGACAATCACATCGGCTTCTTCAAGCGGCGCGAAGACGGCATCCGCTACCAGACGCTGGCCGATCTCAAACCCTATGCGATAGGCATCGTGCGCGGCTACGCCAACTCGGATGCCTTCGACGCCGCCCGCCTGCATACCGACGAAACCCTGAGCGACGCCAGCAACCTGTCCAAGCTGGCCGCGCACCACATCGACCTGGCGCTGATAGACCGCGGCGTCGCCAATTACCTGTTGGGCGGCAGCCTGGCCGCGCTGGCGCCCAAGCTGGAATGGCTGTCGCCCGCCGTCGTCGACTACCCGATGCACCTGGGGATCGCCAGGCGGCAGCCGCAGGCGGCAAAACGCATTCAGGACTTCAATCGCGGGCTGGATGCGATGCGGCAGGACGGCACGCTGGACAAGATGCTGAAGCAGGCCAAAATCTAGAAGCCCATCCAGGCATGATGCTGTCGAGTCCGCTGCGCGGATGACGTTTTCATGCCGCGGCCGGGGCGCAGCACGCATGCCCGCCTCCCCCGTCAGCCCCGGAACCCGCGCCAAAGATCGATCGCCCACCGCAACGCCGAAAACGAAAATCCCCCGCCGGCGAACCGGCGGGGGATGGTCGATGCGGATTGGCGAAGCGCCTTATTCGCCCAGATAGGCGTTGCGGACGCGTTCGTCGTTGAGCAGTTCCTTGGCGTCGCCGCTCATGGTGATGCGGCCGCTTTCCATCACGTAGCCGCGCTGCGACACCTCCAGCGCCAGCTTGGCGTTCTGCTCCACCAGCAGCATGGTCACGCCCTGCTTGGACACCATCTGGATGATCTCGAAGATCTTCTCGACGATGATGGGCGCGAGACCCATCGACGGCTCGTCCAGCAACAGCAGCTTGGGCTTGGACAGCATCGCGCGGCCCATCGCCACCATTTGCTGCTCGCCGCCGGACAGGGTGCCGGCCAGCTGCAGGCGGCGTTCCTTCAGGCGCGGGAACAGTTCGTAGACGTGCTCGATCTCGCTCTGGATGGCCGCCTTGTCGTTGCGGTAGTAGGCGCCCATCTGCAGGTTTTCCTCCACCGTCAGCTTGGCGAACACGCCGCGGCCTTCCGGCACCATGGCCAGACCGTGGCGGACGAAATCGTGCGACGGGATGGACGCGACGTCCTTGCCATCGTAGACGATGCTGCCGCCGGACTTCTTCACCATGCCCACCAGCGTCTTCAACGTGGTGGTCTTGCCGGCGCCGTTGGCGCCGATCAGCGTCACCAGCTCGCCCTGGTCGATATGAAAATCGATCCCCTTGACCGCTTGAATGCCGCCATAGGCCACTTGCAGGTTTTTGACTTCCAGAATGCTCATGCGTGGGCCGCTCCCAGGTAGGCTTCGATCACTTTCGGATTGCGGCGCACTTCTTCCGGCACGCCTTCGGCGATCTTCTTGCCGTAATCCAGCACCGCGATGCGGTCGCACAGACCCATCATCAGCTTGACGTCGTGCTCGATCAGCAACACGGTGACGCCGCCGTCGCGGATCTTGCTCATCAAGGCCTTCAACTCTTCGGTTTCGCGCGGGTTCATGCCGGCGGCCGGCTCGTCCAGCGCCAGCAGCTTGGGCTCGGTGGCCAGCGCGCGGGCGATTTCCAGCCGGCGCTGGTGGCCGTAGGACAGGTTGCGGGCGCGCTCCTCGGCCACGTCGGCGATGCCCACGTACTCCAGCAGCTCCCAGGCCTTGGCCTCGATCGCGCGCTCCTCGGCCATCGTGCCCTTGTCGCGCAGCACCGCGCCCAGGGCGCCAGCCTTCGAGCGGATGTGGCGGCCCACCATCACATTCTCCAGCGCGGTCATTTCTGCGAACAGGCGGATGTTCTGGAAGGTGCGGGCGATGCCGGCGGCCACCACCACGTGCGGCTTCTGCTGGAACAGATTGTGGCCGTCGAACTCGAACTTGCCCTCGTCCGGCACGTAAAGGCCGGTCAGCACGTTGAACAGCGTGGTCTTGCCCGCGCCGTTGGGGCCGATCAGGCCGTAGATCTCGCCCTTGTTGATGGTCAGGGAGACATCGTTGAGCGCGTGCAGGCCGCCGAAACGTTTATGGATGCCTTCGATTTTCAGCAAAACTTCAGCCATGATTAACCTTTCTGCACCGCGGCGTCTTCTTTGGCGTGCTGGAACTCAGCCTTGCGCCGCTTGGACGGCCACATCCCTTCCGGACGGACCAGCATCATCACCACCATCGCCAGGCCGAACAGCAGCATGCGGGCGTTTTCCGGGTCGATCAGCATGCGGCCGACGGTCTTCATCTGCAGCGGGCCGATCACGTCGCGCAGGATTTCCGGCGCGATGGTCAGCACCACGGCGCCCAGGATCACGCCCGGGATGTGGCCCATGCCGCCCAGCACGATCATGGCCAGGATCATGATGGACTCCAGCAGGCTGAACGATTCCGGCGACACGAAGCCCTGGAACGAGGCGAACAGGCCGCCGGCCACGCCGCCGGACAAGGCGCCCAGGCCGAAGGCCAAGAGCTTGATGTTGCGGATGTTGATGCCCATCGCCGCGGCGGCGATGTCGTCCTCGCGCAGCGCCACCCAGGCGCGGCCGATGCGGGAGTGCTGCAGACGCCAGGCCATGATCACCACCAGCACGGTCAGCGCCAGGAACAGGTAGTAGTACAGGTAGACGTTGTGGAAGCTCAGCCCGAACAGCTCGATGGTCTGGCCCAGCGACGCGCCGCCGATGTGGATCGGGTCGATCAGGTTGATGCCCTGGGGACCGTTGGTGATGTTGACCGGCTGGTTCAGGTTGTTCATGAAGATGCGCACGATCTCGCCGAAACCCAGGGTCACGATGGCCAGGTAGTCGCCCTTCAGCTTCAGCACCGGCGTGCCCAGCAGCACCCCGCCCAGCGAGGCGAAGGCCGCGCCCAGCGGAATGGTGAGGAAGAATAGCCAGTGGATGTCGAAGTGCGGCGAGCTCAGCAGCGCGTAGGTATAGGCGCCGATCGCGTAGAAGGCGATGAAGCCCAGGTCCAGCAGGCCGGCGAAGCCCACCACGATGTTCAGGCCCAGCGCCAGCATCACGTACAGCAGCGCGAAGTCGATGATGCGCACCCAGGAATTGCCCAGCGCGCCGCCGACCAGGAAGGGCAGCACGGCCAGAAGGACCGCGCAGGCGGCGAAGACCGCCATTTTCTTGCCGGTGCTCAGATGATTCAGATCCATGTCTCTCTCCTCCGGATCAGGCGCGGTCGGCCATTTTTTCGCCCAGCAGGCCGGACGGACGGAAGATCAGCACCAGGATCAGCACCATGAAGGCGATGATGTCCTGGTAGTTGGACCCCAGGAAGCCGCCGGTCAGCGAGCCGATGTAGCCGGCGCCCAGGCTTTCGATGATGCCCAGCAGAATGCCGCCGGCCACCGCGCCGCCCAGGTTGCCGATGCCGCCCAGCACCGCGGCGGTGAAGGCCTTCAGACCGATCATGAAGCCCATGTAGTAGTGGGCCTGTTCGTAGTTGGTGGCCACCATCACGCCGGCGATAGCGCCCAGGCCGGAACCGATGACGAAGGTGGCGGAGATGATGGTGTTGACGTTGACGCCCATCAGGCCGGCCACGGCCGGGTTCTGGCTGGTGGCGCGCATGGCGCGGCCGAGCTTGGTCTTTTCCACCATCAGCAGCAGGCCGGCCATGATGGCCAGGCACAGCGCGATGATCACGATCTGCAGCTTGGTGATGCTGGCGCCGAAAATGCTCACCACATCATGGTCCAGAATCTGCGGGAAGGGGATGTAGTTGCGGCCCCAGATCAGGATGGCGACCTGTTGCAGCACGATGGACACGCCGATCGCGGTGATCAGCGGCGCCAGGCGCTGCTTGCCCCGCAACGGGCGGTAGGCGACGCGCTCGATGGTGAAGCCGAGCAGCATGCAGGCGGGAATGGCCACCAGAAGGCCGATCAGCACCAGCGCCGGCCCCGGCAGGTTGATGCCCATCCCCATCAGGGTGGTGATGACGGTGATGGTGACCATGGCGCCGAACATCACCACTTCGCCGTGGGCGAAGTTGATCAGGCCCATGATCCCGTACACCATGGTGTAGCCCAGCGCGATCAGCGCGTAGATGCTACCCAGAACGAGACCGTTCAGGATTTGCTGCAGAAAAATGTCCACGTTTGGAGATCTCCTCTGATTGTCTACCCGGCAGCTTTGCGGGATGTTTCCTCTTATTGACTGCTGCCTGTTTTATCCTCCCGGGACAGGCCATTTCGCTGGCTTCTGTCCGACAGGCGAACCGATTATCACCATGTATCCAATCGACTGTCAATTGCGAATAGTCGTCTCAAAAACAGCTTGGAAAACAGTCATTTAAATCATCTTATCTATTTGATTTTTATGGATATTATTAAATTTCCTCCACATCGAAATTTACCGAAGGCCATACTTGGCAAAACTCTTTCCCTTTTACCGCCGGTTTTACATTTCAGTCACATTTGCCATTCTTTTTATTCACATTCGAACAAGGCCTGCATCGCGCATGCGCCCATTGCGAACAAACTCGCATGAGCATCGTTCATTTGCATACAATCTACAGTACCAATTGCTATCCATTTTCCCGAGCCATGCCCCCCGCAGAAAATTTCTTGCAAGCGTTCCGGGCTCTCCTGTGACTTCATGCCCACACCCGCCGGAATATGCAACAACCATGCCAATTTTCACCATAGTCCGTCATCCGGAATAACCGGCAAGCAATTTGTTAACAGCCGCTAAATGGCGCGGACAAGAAAAAACCCGCCCCGGTTTCGCGGGACGGGCTGTGCGTTGGAAAAACGCCTCAGGCCAGCTGGAAGGGATAGACGCTGCCCAGGCCCAGGATGCCGGTCAACTCGTCCAGCGCGCCGCGGCATTCGATCAGCAGCTGCGGATCGGCCAGGTCCTCCGGCGCCAGGCGGTCGCGGTAGTGGCGGTCCACCCAGCCGTTGAGCGATGCGAACAACGCGTCGCTCATCAGCACCTTGGGATTCACCGCGGCCAGTTCCGCCTGGTTCAGCGCCACGCGCAGGCGCAGGCAGGCGGGGCCGCCGCCGTTCTGCATGCTCTGCTTCAGGTCGAACACCCGGACCTCGTCGATCGGTCCGCCGCTGGCCGCCAGCTTCTGCAGATAGCTCCACACCCGCTCGCTGTTGCGGCACTCTTCCGGCACCACGATCAGCATCTTGCCGCCCGGCTTGGACAGCAGCTGGCTGTTGAACAGATAGCTCTTCACCGCCTCCTCCACCGTCACCTCGGCGCGCGGCACCTCGATGGCCGTGAAGCGGCCGCCGCGCGCTTCCAGCTTGCGGGCAATCTCGTCCAGCACGTCGGCCTGGTTGAGGAAGGCCTGCTGATGGTGGAACAGCACTTCGCCGTTGCCGACCGAGATCACGTCGTTGTGGAACACGCCGGCGTCGATGGTGTCCGGATCCTGCTGCGCGTACACCACGCCGGCCTCGGACAGGCCGTGCAGCCTGGCCACCGCCTGGCTGGCCTCCAGCGTCTGCCGCGCCGGGAACTTGGCCGGCTTCGGATAGCGCATGTCGAAGGCCGCCGCGCCGAACACGAAGAACTCCACGCCCGGCTGGCCGTAATCCGCGCAGAAACGGGTATGGTTGGCCGCGCCTTCGTCGCCGAAGTGCATCTGCGCCGGCAACGCCTCATGCACCGCGAAACGCGTCTCGTCGGCGAACATCGCCCGCAGCACGCGGCGAGTGGTCGGGTGCTCGATCGAGCGGTGGAACTTGTTGTTCAGATTGGCCGGCGTGAAATGCACGCGGCCGTCGGCGGTGTCGGCCGACGGGCTGACGGTGGCCGCGTTGGCGGTCCACATGCAGGACGCCGACGTCGCCGCCGCCAGGATGGTGGGCGCTTCCTTCGCCGCGCGGGCGATCACCTCGGCGTCGCTGCCGCCGAAGCCCAGCCGGCGCAAGGACGCCACGTCGGGCCGCTCCTGCGGCGCCAGCACGCCCTGCTTGAAGCCCAGGTCGTACAGCGCCTTCATCTTCTGCAGGCCCTGCTTGGCCGCCAGCTTGGGGTTGGACGCCGCGCTGACGTTGCTGGTGGAGGCGACGTTGCCGAAGGACAGGCCGCTGTAATTGTGGGTCGGGCCGACCAGTCCGTCGAAATTCACTTCATAGGCGTTCATCGTCTTCCCCTCACAGCACGATGCCGGGCGACAGCTGGGCCGGCAGCGCCAGGCTGTCGCACTCCAGCGAGGCCACCGGGTAGGCGCAGTAGTCGGCCGCGTAGTAGGCGCTGGGGCGGTGGTTGCCGGACGCGCCTATGCCGCCGAAGGGCGCGGCGCTGGAAGCACCGGTCAAGGGCTTGTTCCAGTTGACCACGCCGGCGCGGGACTCCAGCCAGTAGCGGTCGTACAGCTCGCGGCTGTCGGACAGCACGCCGCCGGCCAGGCCGAAGCGGGTGTCGTTGGCGATGGCGATGGCCTGGTCGAAATCGGCGTAGCGGATCACCTGCAGCAGCGGACCGAAGAACTCCTCGTCCGGGCGGACTGCGGCGGTGGTGTCGATGATGCCCGGCGTCAGCATCGCCGCGCCCTCTTCCAGCCTGCGCATCGCCAGCAGCGGCGTGCCGCCGGCGGCGACCAGATCGTCCTGCGCCTTCAGCAGCGCGTCGGCGGCGGCATTGGAGATCACCGCGCCCAGGAAGGGCGCCGGCTCGGCGTCGAACTTGCCGACGCGCAGCTTGCCGGCCACTTCCACCAGGCGGGCGACAAAGGCGTCGCCCCACTCGCCTTGCGGAACGAGCAAACGGCGCGCGCAGGTGCAGCGCTGGCCGGCGGAGACGAAGGCGGACTGGATCACGTGGTGGACCGCGCCGTCGACGTCGGCCACTTCGCCTACGATCAGCGGATTGTTGCCGCCCATTTCCAGCGCCAGGATCTTGTCCGGGCGGCCGGAGAACTGCTTGTGCAGCAGCGCGCCGGTGGCGGAGCTGCCGGTGAAGAACAGGCCGTCCAGACCCTCGTGGCCGGCCAGCGCCACGCCGGTATCCTTCGCGCCTTGCACCAGGCCGATCACGCCGGCCGGCAAGCCGGCTTCGGCCCACAGCTTGACGGTCTCCTCGGCGGTCCACGGCGTCAGCTCGGACGGCTTGAAGATCACCGAGTTGCCGGCCAGCAGCGCCGGCACGATGTGGCCGTTGGGCAGGTGGCCGGGGAAGTTGTAGGGGCCGAACACCGCCACCACGCCGTGCGGCTTGTGGCGCAGCACCGCCTGGGCGTCGCCCATCGCCGCGGCGCGCTCGCCGGTGCGCTCGGCCAGCGCCTTCAGCGAGATGTCGATCTTGCCGACCATGGTGGTGACTTCGGTCGTCGCCTCCCACAGCGGCTTGCCGGTTTCCTGGGCGATGACGCGGGCCAGCTCGGCCTTGCGCTCGGTCAGCCGCTCGCCGAAGCGGCGCACCACTTTGGCGCGTTCTTCCAGGCCCATGCGCGCCCATGCCGGGAAGGCGGCGCGGGCGGCGCGCACGGCGGCGTCCACCTGGGCGGCGCTGGCGGCGCGGCCCTGCCACAGCGGCGCGTTGTCGGCCGGATTGGTCTTGGCCATGGCTTCGCCGTCTCCGGCCAGCCATTTGCCATCGATGAACAGACTGCTCATTACACTGCCTCCTTCGGCGTCAGCGTCACGCAGCGCACGTGATCGCCATCCTTAACCTTGAGCACCCGCGCCAGATCCGGCGTCAGGCAGAATTCGCCCTGCGGCCGCGCAGACTCCACCAGCACCGCGCGGTAGTCCTGCAGGGCGTCGTTGCAGACCAGATAGCATTCCTTGTCGCCGTCCGGCAGCGGATCGACGACGCGCGCCGGCAGGCGCTGGCTTTCCTTCACCGCGCGGATGTCGCCGGTGTAGGCCTGCACGGTCGGGCCGGCGTCGAAGATGTCGACATAGCCCTCGTAGCGGAAGCCTTCCGACTCCAGCATCGCCACCGCCGGGCGGGTGGCCTCGTGGGTCAGGCCGATCACCGCTTGCGCCTCGGGCGGCAGGAAGTCGACATAGACCGGGTGCTTGGGCATCAGCTCGGCGACGAAGGCCTTCTGGCCGATGCCGGTCAGGTAGTCGGCCTCGGCGAAATCGATGGAGAAGAAGTGGCGGCCCAGCGCCTCCCAGAACGGCGAGCGGCCGTTCTCGTCGGACACGCCGCGCATCTCCGCCACCACCATCTTGCCAAACAGCTGCGGGAACTGCGCCAGGAACAGGAAACGGCTCTTGGACAGCAGGCCGCCGTTGCGCTTGACGCGGTAATCCGGGTGCAGATACAGCGTGCACAGCTCGGAATAGCCGGTGTGGTCGTTGGACAGGAACAGGGTTTCGTGGCGGCTGTACACGCCCAGTTCTTCCGACGCGTGGACGATGGTGCCGATGCGGTAGTTGTACCAGGGCTCCTTCAGGCCGACGGCGGCTTCCACCGCGCAGATGCCGGCCACCTTGCTGTTGGCCGAATCCTCCAGCACAAAGACGTAGCCGTGGTCGGCGCGGTCCAGCTCGCCGGCGAAGGACAGCACCGAGCGGGCGATGCGCTTCTGCAGCCGATCTTCGTTGATCGGCAGCGAGGTGAGGCCGACGCCGCCGCTGGCGGCGCTCCGGGCCAGGTCCATCAGGCCGGGCAAGTCCTTGTGTTCAACGGGACGGATAAACATCATGGCCAGGCTCCTTAGACTTGCTGCAAACCGGCGACGCGCACCGCGTCGCCGCTGGACACGCCCAGCGCCTTGGCCGCGTCGGGATTGATGAAGGCAACGCCGTCCACCACCGCCACGCGGGCGGCGGTGGCGGCGAAGTCGGCCAGGCGCTGGTTGCTGACCAGCTGCAGGCTGGCCTGAGCTGGCAGGCTGGCCTGGATTTCCACCGGGTAGCTGCGGCTGTGCTCCACGGTCTTCAGCCGGTCCAGCTCGGCGGTCAGCACCGCGCCGCCGTCGAAGATGTCCAGGTAGTTGTCGGCCTCGAAGCCCTCGTTGCACAGCAGCTGGCAGACGCGCTCGAAATGCGGATGGATCTGGCCGATGGCCTGCTGCGCCTCGTCCGGCAGCAGCGGCACGTAGATCGGGTAGCTGGGCATCAGCTCGGCGATGAAGGTCTTGCTGTGGCTGACGAAGGCCTGCTCCACCTGCAGGAAGTCCAGGTTGAAGAAGCGGCGGCCGATGGCGTTCCAGAACGGCGACTGGCCGGCGTCGTCGTGCACGCCCTGCATTTCGGCGATGATGCGGCGGCCGAAGCGCTCGCGCTCACCGGCGATGAACAGTAGCCGCGCGCGCGACATCAGTTCGGCGGCCATCGCCTCCAGTCCGCTGTCGACGTAGAAGCCGCACAGCTGCACGGTGCCGGTCAGGTCGTGGCAGATGTTGAGCACGTGGATGCGGTTGTTGACCTTCAGCGCGCGGGACGCATGCACCGCGGTTTCGCTGCGGTAGCTGTAGAAGGGCTCGTCGAAGCCGGCCGACGCGCAGATCGACGCGGTGCCGACCACATTGCCGCCCTGCTCCAGCACGAACATGTAGTAATCGCGGCTGGATTCGCCGCTGGCTTCGTGCTCGAAGGCGCTGACCGACTGCTGGATGCGTTCGAACAGCTTCTCGCGGTTGCTCGGCAGGCTGGTGACGCCGATGCCGCTGGCTTGCGCCAGCCGCTCGATCGCCGGCAGGTCCGAGGTGCGGACGGGACGCACGGTGAACATGGGACTACCTCCCTGGGTTGGGGGCGGCCGCGCGTATTTCGGGCGCAGCCGCAGCCGCGACCCGGCCGGAGCGGGGTCGTGGCGTTTGCGTCTTGGTCGGGGAAGCCGCATGGCGAGCCATGCGGCGCGGCCTTGCTGGGCTTACTTGGCGGATTGCAGATCGGCGATGGCGGCGTCGAGGCGCTTCAGGCCCTCGGCGATGTCCGCATCGCTGATCACCAGCGACGGCGCCAGGCGCAGCACGCTCAGGCCCGCCACCAGAATCATCAGCTGCTGCTTCTCGGCAGCCTTCAGGAATTCGCGCGCGCGGCCGTTGTATTCGTCGGTCAGCACGCAACCGATCAACAGGCCCTTGCCGCGCACCTGCTTGAACACCTTGTATTTGGCGTTGATCGCCTCCAGGCCGGCCACCAGGCGCTTGTGGCGCGCCTCGACGCCGGCGAGCACCTCGGGGGAGCTAACGATGGACACCACTTTGTGGGCCACCGCACAGGCCAGCGGGTTGCCGCCGTAAGTGGAGCCGTGGCTGCCGATGCCGAAGCTCTTGGCCACTTTCTCGGTGGTCAGCATCGCGCCGATCGGGAAGCCGCCGCCGATGCCCTTGGCCGAGGACAGGATGTCGGGCGTCACGCCGTACTGCTGGTAGGCGTACAGTGCGCCGGTGCGGCCCATGCCGCTTTGCACTTCGTCAAAGATCAGCAGCGCGTTGTGCTGGTCGCACAGCTCGCGCGCGGCCTTCAGGAAAGCCGGATCGGCCGGCAGCACGCCGCTCTCGCCCTGGATGGGCTCGATCACCACCGCGCAAGTGCGGTCGGAAATGGCTGCTTTCAGCGATTCGATATTGTTGAATTCGAAATGATCGATGCCGCCCGGCACCGGGCCGAAGCCTTCGGTGTATTTGGGCTGGCCGCCCACGCTGACGGTGAACAGGGTGCGGCCATGGAAGGAATTGACGCAGGACAGGATCTGGTTCTTGTCCGCGCCGAAGTTGTCATGAGCGTATTTGCGCGCCAGCTTGAACGCGGCCTCGTTGGCCTCGGCGCCGGAGTTGCAGAAGAACACGCGCTCGGCGAAGGTCTTTTCCACCAGCAGGCTGGCCAGCTTCAGCGCCGGCTCATTGGTGAACACGTTGGACACGTGCCACAGCTTGTTCGCCTGCTCGGTCAGCGCGGCCACCAATTCCGGATGGCAATGGCCCAGCGAGTTGACGGCGATGCCGCCGGCCAGATCGACGAATTCGCGGCCGTCCTGGTCCCAGATGCGGGAGCCTTCGCCGCGCACCGGGATGAAGCCGGCCGGGCCGTAGTTGGGGACCATGACCTGGTCGAAATCAGCGCGGGTTACCGAATTGCTCATTGATGGTTTTCCTTCCTTGTTCTGTCGTGCGCCAACGCTTTTTGCGCGCGGCTGTTTTTACATGCTCGATCGATTCTAAAGGAAGCGGACGAGAAGTCACTATCCTGTTTGCGACACTGCCGTACAAAAACCACCCGCCCAAACGCAGTTTTATGTTTGACAATCAGCAATATCCAATTCTCACGCCAGACCTCCCGCCCGCTCGCCACCGCGCGTCGCCAAGCGGAAAAAAAGGCCGGGACGCAGCCAAACATTGAGAACGCCTCCCACCACTTCATTCCGGAACAGTCTACCACCATGCAAAAGCATCGCCGCCCGCCGGCAGCGGCGACGCGCGCCTGGGGCCTAGCCCGCGGGCAGAGCGAACATCGACATCCGTCGCTCAATCCAGGCGAGCAACTCACGGGGCGCGGCCGCCAGCGGACGGCCTGCCTTGACCAGCAGCCTGGCCTTGGCTCCTTGCAGCAGCGGATGGTCGATCGGCACGACGGTCAATTCGCCGGCCAGCAGCTCGCGGTAAGCGGCGAACTCGCCGATCAGCGCGACAAAGTTGTCGGCGGCGACGATGCGCTTAAGCGCGGACAGCGAATTGGTGGTCAGCGCCGGGCGAATCCGGATGCCCTCGGCGAATTCCAGCATCCTGACCGCGTGGCCGATGCCGAACGCCGGCGGCATCAAGGCCAGCGGGTAGGACAGCAGGTCTGCGATGCAGGCGGAACCGCCCCGCTGCGCCAGCGGATGGTCCGGCCGGGCCAGCAGCACGACCGGCTGCGCGGAGCTGGCGCGATATTCGATGTGGGGATGCGCGGGCGGATTGTAGGCCAGGCCGATGTGCGCGCGCCCTTCCGCCACTTCGCGCAGCAGATCGTCGACCGGCCACATCTCCAGCCCGATTTCAAGTTGCGGATATTGCCGGCAGAACGGGGTCAGCACCTCGTCGACCAAGGCGTCGACATACCCTTCGCTGATCGCCAGCCGCACCTGCCCTTGCCGCAGCCCTTTCAGGGCCAGCAACTGGTCTTCCAATTGCTCCTGGTGCGAGCGGCAGCCGCGCCAATATTCCAGCAGATGCGCGGCGGCCTCGGTCGGCCTGACTCCGCGCGCCGCGCGTTCGAACAGTACGGCGTCCAGCTCGTCCTCCAGCAATTTGATCTGGCGCGTGATCACCGACGGCGAGGTGTTGAGGCTGTCGGCCGCGCCGCGTATCGAGCCGTGCCGCAGCACCTCCCGGAAATAGCGCAGCCGTTGTTGATTGATGTCCCGCATGCTCAGGCTCCGGCTTTGTGTTGCTCATGGAGCAACGAAGTGTGCGCATTGTTGCTATTCCTGTGAGATCAGCAAGTTGGCATAGTGAGGCCACCTGCCCGGAGCGCCGGCCGAACGACGCCAGCGCGCAGCGCCGGTCATCCCGCTCCATGGATGCGCGATACCCCACCCAACCACCACAGGTGAAACAAGATGAAAAAAACCATCGACAGCAAGCGCCGCAACCTCCTCGCCGCAATCGCGCTTTCCCTGGCGGGCGCGTTCGCGCTGGCGGAAACAACCAACGCCGCGCCGGACGCCACGGCGATCGCAGCGCAAGCGCTGCCCACCTTCAAAACCATCAGGCAGATCGACGCCGGCGCGCTGAACATCGGCTACGTCGACGAAGGCCCGGCCGACGGCCCGGCTGTCATCCTGCTGCACGGCTGGCCGTACGACATCCACAGCTTCATCGACGTCGTCCCGATGCTGACCCGGTCCGGCTACCGCGTGATCGTGCCATACCTGCGCGGCTACGGCAGCACGCGCTTTCGCGACGCAGGCGCCGTGCGCAACGGCCAGCCGGCGGCGCTGGCTTCCGACGTCGTCGCGTTGATGGACGCGCTGAAGATAGACAAGGCCATCCTCGCCGGCTACGACTGGGGCGCGCGCTCCGCCGACATCGTCGCCGCGCTGTGGCCGCAGCGGGTGAAGGGGCTGGTTGCCGTCAGCGGCTACCTGATAGGCAGCCAGGAAGCCGGCAAGCAACCGTTGCCGCCCAAGGCCGAGCTGCAATGGTGGTACCAGTTCTACTTCGCCACCGAGCGCGGCCGCGCCGGCTACGACAAGAACCATCGCGATTTCGCCAGGCTGATCTGGCAAACCGCCTCGCCGCGGTGGCATTTCGACGACGCCGTCTTCGAGCGCAGCGCCGCGGCGCTGGACAACCCGGACCACGTCGCCGTCACTCTCTACAACTATCGCTGGCGCCTGGGCCTGGAAACCGGCGAAGCCAAGTACGCCGACTGGGAAGCGCGCCTGGCCACCTTCCCCGCCATCGCGGTGCCGACCATCACCATGGAGGGCGACGCCAACGGCGCGCCGCACCCCGAGCCGGCCGCGTACGCCAAGCGCTTCACCGGCAAGTACAAGCACCTGCTGATCCGCGGCGGCGTGGGACACAACCTGCCGCAGGAAGCGCCGCGCGCCTTCGCCGATGCGATGATCGAGGTCGATCACCTCTGAGCGAGACGCCGCCGATGACCGACAACAACCCTGTCAACGCATGGCCATGACTGGCCGACGTGACCTTAAGCCTGCGCGCTCAGCGGCGTGGCGAAGCCGACCGCCCGCACCAAAGAAAACGGCGGACCAGCAGGCCCGCCGTCTCTTGCCAAGCACACCAGGCATTCACCGGATGCGTCCGGCTCTCAAACCGCGGGCCAGCGTCTTGCCCGCGCACCCTGCCGCTCACTGCCCGGACACGGTCTCCACCCTGCCGGCGCGGCGGCCGTCCTGGGTGATGCCACGCCAGTAGCGCGCCTGCACCTGCTGGCCCGGCTGGTAGGTTTGCCAGCCATGGCCGTCGCTCGAGTACTGCAGCCGCGCGCCTGGCCATTCGGTCGTCACCGACACGCCGCCGGAACCCGGCAGCACCGCCGGCATCGACACCCGGTAGCCTATGCCGGCGCGCTCCAGCTTGGGCGCCTCGCGCCAGCCCAGCACCGCGGCGAACTGCTGCCAGTCGGCGTTCAGCGCCGCCTTGTCCACCAGTTTGGTGACGCCCAGTTGATAGGTTTCGCCCGCCTTGTACGGCCGTTCCCACCCCGCCTTGTGCCAGGCGCGCTCGGCCAACGCCAGCAGGCGCGGGTAGACCATGGCTTCGAACTCGGCGTCGGTGCGCATCACCTCGGTCCAGGCCTGGCCCTGGATGCCGGCGTATTGCGCCGGCGCGGCGGTGCTGGTCACCGCGAACGGCTGGCCCTGGCGGTCCGGCATCACTTCGGCGTTTTGCGGCAGGTTGTCCGGCGCGAAGCTGAACACCTTGTAGCTGTCGGTGTCGCGCGAGGCCCAGTAATAGCCGTGCTCGCGCGGGTTCAGCTCGTAGGGGAAGTCGAAGTACAGGTAGTCCGGCAGCGCCAGCACGGTCTTGAAGCCCTTGGCGGCGTAGCCGCTGGCCGCCTGCGCCGCGCCCCAGTACAGCGTGTCCCATTCGGTGACCATGGTGTTGCGGGTGGCGAAATCGGACGCGCCGCCGGAGCCGGCCACGCCGTCCTGCCAGGCCGCCATCGTCGGGATGCCCTGGGCGGAGACGATGCGGCTGGCCTCGCGCGCGAAGCGCAGCGGCAGCTCGTCCACGCTCTTCAATTTACCCTTGGCGATCTGCGCCTGGCAGGCCGGCGAACGGCCCCAGGGCTTGTCCTGCTGCGCCATATTGACCTTGCCCTTGCCCGGATCGCTGCCGCTGGCGTCCTGGAAGCCGGAGCCCAGCAGGATGTTCTTGGCCTCGTCGCCGCCGAAGTGCCAGGTCTGCAGCGGCTGGCCGGCCTCTCGGTGCATCTGCGCCACCTCGGACACCAGCTTGGACACGAAGCGGCCGCTGCCCGGCACGCAGGGATTGAGATAGGTGCGGCGGTCGTAGAACTGCACCGACAGCGTATTGGACTGGTCTTGCGGGTCCAGCAGCCGGTATTCGGACGCCGCCTGCGGCTGGCCTTGCGCGATCAGCTTGCGGTAGCGCGCCTCCATCGACACCACCGCGGCGCGGGCGTGCGCCGGCATGTCGAACTCCGGGATCACCTCGATGAAACGGGCCTGAGCATAGCTCACCAGCGCGATGTAGTCGGCGCGGGAGAGATAGCCGCCGCCGGACTGGTTGGCCGGCCCGGAGCCCAGCTGCGGCACCAGGCACTGGGTTTCGCTCAAGTCGTGGCAGCGGCGCGCGCCGACCTCGGTCAGCTCCGGCAGTCCGGGAATCTGCAAGCGCCAGCCCTCGTCGTCGGACAGGTGCAGGTGCAGCTTGTTGAGCTTGTAGGCGGCCATCTGGTCTATCAGGCGGCGCACCGTGGCCGGCTGCTTGAAGTTGCGCGCCAGGTCGGCCATGAAGCCGCGGTGGGCGTAGCGCGGCGCATCTTCCACCGTCATCCAGCGCACCTGGCCGCCGCCCTGCGGCAGCAGGCCCAGCAGCGTCTGCACGCCGTAGAACACGCCGGCGGCGTCGAAGCCTTCCACCTTCACGCCCTGCTGGCCGATCAGCAGCCGGTAGCCGCCGGGCACGGCGATGTCGGCCGGCAGCTTGGCGCCGACCACGCCGCCCTCCACCCGCGTGCCGCCCGCGCGCAGCTCCAGCTGCGCCGCGCGCCCGGCCAGCGCGTCCTGCTGCGCCGGGCTGACGCCGGACAGGTTCAGGCTGACGCCGCGCACCAAGAGCTCGCCGCCGCCCAGCTGCTGACGCCGCACCGCAGGGATGGTCCGGTTGGCCGCCTGCGCCGCCGACAGCTGCGTCCCGCGCAGGCTGAAGGCGCGGTAACGCTGCTCCGGCGTGGCCAGCGGCCGCAGCTCGCCGGCCGGGTTTTTCCAGTTGTCGCCGCTCAAGGGCAGCAAATAGCTGGCCTCGTCGCTGCTGTCATGCCGCAGCAACGCCGGCGGCTGGCCGTCCACCGTCACGTAGGGGCGCGGCAGCACGTCGCTTTCCTGCAGGATCCAGTATTCGTCTATCAGCGGCAGCTCCAGCTTCTGCCCCGGCGCCAGGCCCTGGAAGGCGGCGGTGGGGGTGATCTGGTACAGGTCGCCGGTGATGTGGCGGAGGGTGAACTGCGGCGTGTCCAGCTTCAGGATGCGGCGGATGCTGTGCAGATACAGGTTCCAGCCGCCGCCGGCCGGCACCGCCTGCCCGCCCTTGTTTTCCAGGATCAGCCGCCCCTTCAGGCAGGATGCCCAGTCCGCCCCCAGGTCGGCGCACGGCGCGCCGGCGGCCGCGCCCTTGTTGCTGTCCACCGCAATTTTCAGCGACAGGCTCTGCCCCAGCGCCGCCGCATCCGGCGCGGCCCACGCCCACGCCGACAAGGCGGCCAGCACGGCCGCGCCCAGCAATCGCTTCACGTTCATCGTCCACTCCCTTGCATATCCACCATGGCATTCCGGGCTTGCCTGCCCGAGCCGCCGCCCTCGCCCGCGATGCGAACGGAATTGGTATTTAATTGGTATTCACAGTAGCGCGCAAGCGGTACTGCCAATTAGGACTGCTGCAATGCAAACTTTGCGCAACAGGCTTGCGGAAATGGCACAGAAGTCCAAACCAAGCGCCATGGCCACGCAACATGATGAAATTTAAAGCCAATTCCATGTCGCCGCGTTCCAGCCAGCCATCGCGGATGCGCCGTCCGCCTTCTCGCCGCTCCATTCGCCTGAAATAAAAACGATTCCTATTTGTGTTCTCATTAAGTCGATGTAATAATGGTTAGCTCAATTGACATTCATTGCGCAAATCTAATCCGACGCCATGATCGGAACGGCTTGCGATGCGCCAGCCAGCTTGCCAATTGGATATGCGTTCCGTGATGAACACTCTGGGTATGACCAACACAATGAAAAACAAGCGCTCCCCGCACCTCGCGCGCCCGGCCTTCCGCCTGGCCATGCTGTCCGCCGCCGTCGGCGCCCTCTACCTGCCCGCCGCGCACGCCGCCGAAGCCGTGCTGCCCTCGGTGGTGGTGACCGCCACCGGCTACGAGCAGAAAATCAAGGAAGCCCCGGCCAGCATTTCGGTGATCACCCGCGAAGAGCTGGAAAAGAAACCGTTCACCAACCTGGCCGACGCGATCCAGGATCTGGAAGGCGTCAACATCAACGGCTCCGGCCCCGCCGACAAGGACATCTCCATCCGCGGCATGCCCGGCGAATACACATTGATCTTGGTGGACGGCCGCCGCCAGAACACCCGCGAGGCCCGCAGCCGTGGCACCGGCGGTTTCCAGCAGTACCAGATCCCGCCGATGGAGGCGATCGAGCGCATCGAAGTGGTGCGCGGCCCGATGTCGTCGCTGTACGGCTCCGACGCGATGGGCGGCGTGGTCAACATCATCACCCGCAAATCGCCCAAGGAATGGCACGGTTCGATGACGCTGGGCGGCACCATCACCGAGCACGCCGATGAAGGCAACACCGGCCAGAGCAGCTTCTGGGTCGGCGGCCCGCTGGTGAAAGACCTGCTGTCGCTGCAACTGTACGGCGCGCTGAACAATCAGGCGGAAGATAATATTTACTACGCCCGAAGCCGCGATGGCGGCAAAGATGCCGCCCATCTGGGCGACTTCAACGCCAAGCTGAGCTTTACCCCGAACAAAGATCATGAGATCACCTTCGAGGCCGGCCACAATGAATTGCGCAAAACCACGACGCCGGGCAAAACCCTCGCCCTCACATCCGACAAATATGATCAATTGGACCAGCGAGACCACTGGAGCCTGAGCCACAACGGCAAGTACGGCATCGTGCGCTCGAATCTGGCGCTCTATCAGGAAATCGAAAAATCCAGTTCCGACACAAACAATATCAACGACGGCACGGATCTGAAGATTACCAATACTACGCTGGATGGCCAGCTGTCCTTCCTGTTCGATCGCCACACGCTGAAGATCGGTACACAGGTCGGCCAACAAGTGGGTTCCAGCCTGCGAGCCCAGGAAGCGCTGAAACCGCCGTTCAAATATGTCGGCACGCAGAACCCGGATAAGGTCACCGTAAATACCTGGGCACTGTTCGCCGAGGATACCTATGACCTTACCGACAGCCTGAAATTGACTGGCGGTGGCCGCCTTGACCATCACAGCGTGTTCGGCAGCCACTTCACGCCGCGTCTGTACCTGGTCGAGCAACTGAACTCGCAATGGACTTTGAAAGGCGGCGTCGGCAAGGGCTTCAAGGCCCCGACCATACGCCAGAGCACCGACGGTTACTGCATGCGCACCGGCAGCCAGGTGGAAACCGGCCTGCTGTGCGGCAATTCCAATCTGAAGCCGGAAGAAAGCACCTCCTACGAGGCCAGCCTGCACTTCGACAACAACCAAGACCTGAGCGCCAACGCCACGCTGTTCTACAACGACTTCAAGAACAAAGTGGTCAGCTACGGCACCGACCAGTTCACCAATCAGCTGATCGCAAAGGGCAAACCGGCGCGCGTCTATGTTTACGGCAATGTCGACTCGGTGAACATCCGCGGCCTGGAGCTCTCCGGCAACTGGACGTTCGCGCCACGCTGGACCGTATCCGGCAACTACACCTACACCAAGTCCAAACGCCACGGCGGCAAGGAAACCAGCTACTCCGGCCAGTCGCTGGAAGGCATGCCGCTGGACAAGACGCCGGAGCACGCCGGCAACGTCAAGCTGGCCTGGAACCCGGTGGAGAAGCTTGACCTCTATACCCGCCTGAACTTCGAAGGCAAGCAGTACTACACCGGCTTCCGCAACGGCGCCAACGTCGCCCGCACCCGCGGCGGCTCCAGCACCTGGGACCTGGGCGGCACTTACCGCATCAACAAGACCTTCGACGTCAATTTCGCTGTGTTCAACGTCGGCGACCGCAAGGTGGCCATCGACGACCGCGCCCGCGATGGCGGCCTGGACGGCAACTGGATGGTCGACGAGGGCCGCCGCTATTGGCTGACCCTGACCGGCAAGTTCTAAACCCCGCGCTCCCCGTCCGCTCCTCGAAAGCGGGTGGGAAGCCACGCACGGCAGTTGCCGGACCCCCTTGGTCCGCCAACTGCCTGTTCCCGTTTAAAAGAATGGAGCAAACATCATGCTGAGCAGCCGCGCTTCCCTCACCACCGCCCACGCCGACAAGGTGCTGTACAAGCTGTGCAAGCACTACGCGCTGAAAGTGCCGGTGGATTTCGACACCGAGCGCGCCCATGTGCAATTCCCCATCGGCACCTGCGACATCCAGCGCTCGGGCGACACGCTGGACATGGTGTGCGCGGCGGACGCCGCCGACAAGCTGGCCAAGATCGAATTCATCATGGACGAGCACCTGGGCCTGATGGCCAAGCAGCCGGAACTCAAGCTCGACTGGCAAAAGTAAAGGACGCCCGATGAAAACCCGATTCTCCCGCCTGCTGGCCGCCGCGCTGATCGCAGCCGCCGCGCTGTCGGCCCAGGCCGCCGCCGTCACCGACATCGCCGGCCGCAAAGTGGAAGTGCCGGCCAAGGTGAACCGCATCCTGCTGGGCGAAGGCCGGCTGTTCTATTCCTTGGCGCTGCTGGAAGGCAAGCAGCCGCTGGCCCGCATCGCCGGCTGGCAGGGCGATTTCCGCCAGCTGGACCCGCAGACCTACGCCCAGTACAAGAAACGCTTTCCCGAGATCGACCGCATCCCGCTGATCGGCCAGACCAGCGAAAACTCGGTCAGCGCCGAAAAGGTGCTGACGCTGAAGCCGGACATCGCCATCTTCAGCATCTCCGGCCACGGCCCGGGCCTGAACAACCCCATCGTCCAGCAGCTGCAAGCGGCCAAGGTGCCGGTGGTGTTCGTCGATTTCCGCAACGCGCCGCTGGAGCACACCGTGCCCAGCCTGCGCATCATGGGCAAGGCGCTGCAGCGCGAGGCCGAAGCCGAGCGCTTCATCCGCTTCTACCAAAGCCGGATCGACGCCATCCGCAACACGGTGGCCGCCATCCCGGCGCAGCAGAAACCCAAGGTCTTCCTCGATCTGCGCGCCGCCGCCTTCCCCAATGTGACCAGCGCCGGCAAGGGCAGCCTGGGCGAGCTGGTGGACGCCGCCGGCGGCGTCAATATCGGCGACAAGCTGATTCCCGGCGCGGTGGGCGAGGTGAACATGGAGCACGTGCTGGCCGCCAGGCCAGACTGGTACATCGGCACCGGCAGCGCCGACGCGGCCGACAAGATCGGCGTCCAGTTCGGCGCCGACATCTCGCCGGCCCAGGCCCGGGCATCGCTGGCCCGCGCCGCCGCGCGCAAGCCGGTGAGCGCGCTCGCCGCCGTGCGCGACGGCCGCACTTTCGGCGCCTGGCACCACTTCTACAACACGCCCTACCACATCGTGCTGCTGGAAGCCTTCGCCAAGACGCTGCAGCCGGCGCGCTTCGCCAAGCTGGACCCCGACGCCAGCTGGCAGCAGCTGCACCGCGACTTCCTGGCGATCCCGCCGCAGGGCACCTACTGGGTCAAGGGAGGCAAATGAACGACTCCGCCCTGCCCCCGCTCACCGCCGCCGCGGTGAGCGGCGACTACCGCCGCGCGCTGCTGCGCCGGCTGCTGCTGGTGGCCGGCCTGCTGGCGCTGCTGTCGCTGTCGCTGTCGCTGGACGTCACCACCGGCGCCAGCGGCATGCCGCTGGCCGAGTTCTGGCGCACGCTGCTGGAGCCGTCCGCCGCCGACCCGGCCACCGCCGTCATCGTCTGGGACATCCGCCTGCCCTACGCGCTGATCGCCGTCGGCGCCGGCCTGGCGCTGGGCCTGGCCGGCGCCGAGATGCAGACGGTGCTGCACAATCCGCTGGCCGATCCGTTCACGCTGGGCCTGCAGCCGGCCGCCGCCTTCGGCGCGGCGCTGGCGCTGCTGCTGGGCTTCAGCCTGCCCGGCGTGCCGGCGTCGTGGATGCTGCCGGTCAACGCCTTCGTGTTCGCGCTGGGCTCGGCGCTGCTGCTGGACCTGGTGGCGCGCTGGACGCGGATGGCCGCCAGCGGCGTGGTGCTGTTCGGCATCGCGCTGTTCTTCAGCTTCAACGCCTTGGTGTCGCTGCTGCAATTCGTCTCCACCGCCGACGCGCTGCAGGATCTGGTGTTCTGGCTGATGGGCAGCCTGTCACGCGCCGACTGGCCAAAGATCGGCCTGATCTTCGCCGCCTTCGCGCTGATCCTGCCGTGGTCGCTGGCCAACGCCTGGCGGCTGACCGCGCTGCGCCTCGGCGAGGACCGCGCCGCCAGCTTCGGCATCGACGTGCGCCGGCTGCGGCTGACCGCCCTGCTGCGCGCCAGCCTGCTCACCTCGCTGGCGGTGGCCTTCGTCGGCACCATCGGCTTCATCGGCCTGATCGCGCCGCACATCGCCCGCCGGCTGGTGGGCGAGGACCACCGCTTCTACCTGCCGGTGAGCGCGCTGACCGGCGCGGCCATCCTGTCCATGGCCTCGGTGGTGACCAAGAACCTGATTCCCGGCGTCATCGTGCCGGTGGGCATCGTCACCGCGCTGGTGGGCATTCCCTTCTTCATCGTCATCGTCTTGCGCAACGGAGGCCGGACATGAGCGAGCAGCTGTCCATCGAAAACCTGTCGGTCAGCTACGGCAAGCGCCGCGTCATCGACAAGCTGTCCGTCCCCTGTATGCGGGCGGGCGAGGTCACCGCTCTGCTCGGCCCCAACGGCAGCGGCAAGTCCACCCTGCTGCGCGCGCTGGCCGGCCTGCAGGGCGGCGACGGCCTGGTCCGCCTGCGCGGCCGCCCGCTCAGCCGCCAGCGCGGCGAGGTGGCCTACCTGCCGCAGACGCTGCCGCCCTGCGTGCATCTGACGGTGTTCGAATCGCTGATGGTGGCCGGCCAGGCCACCGCCGCCGGCCTGTTCCGCCGCCACGACGACCAGCAGGTGTTCGCGCTGCTGCAATCGCTGGGCATCGACCACCTGGCGCTGCATTTTCTCGACCAGCTCTCCGGCGGCCAGCGCCAGCTGGTAGGCATCGCCCAGGCGCTGATACGCGAGCCGGCGGTGCTGCTGCTGGACGAGCCGCTGTCGGCGCTGGACCTGAATTACCAGTTCCACGTGATGGACCTGCTGCGGCGCGAAACCCGCCGCCGCGGCATGGTGACGGTGATCGTGCTGCACGACCTGAACGTGGCGCTGCGCCACACCGACCGGGTGCTGATGCTGAAGGCCGGCAAGCTGCTGGCCAACGGCGGCCCGGACCAAGTGATAGACGCCGGCACGCTGCGCGCGGTGTACGGCGTGAACGGCCGGGTGGAGCGCTGCACGCAGGGCGTGCCCCACGTGCTGGTGGACGGCCTGGCCGCAGGCTGAGCGCCGCGGCGGGGCGGCGCTCGCCGTCCCGCCCGATTGAAATCTTCACTCCCTCGCAAGAATGCGATTGAAATTGATATTCAATCGCATTTATGATGTCAGCCTCCGCTCAGGAGCCGCCCAGGCGGCCAAAACCAATAACAGGCAGACATCCTCATGACCGAGATCCCCACGCGCCTTCCCGTCAGCTACGCCCAGCACGGCATCTGGATGGGCCAGCAACTGGCCCCCGACAATCCCGGCTACTGGACCGCGGAAGCCATCGAACTCAAAGGCCCGCTGGACGCCGGCATCCTGCGCGCCTGCGCCGCCGAAACCCTCGCCCACTGCCCGGCGCTGAACATGCGCTTCGAATTCGACGGCGAGACGCTGTGGCAGCGCCCGCAATCCCGCTCGTCCCAGTCCCAGCCCCTGCCCTGGCACGACCTGAGCGGCGAAGCCGATCCGGAAGCCGCGGCAGAGGCCTGGATGCGCCGCGCGCTGGCCCACCCCTGCAACCCGGCCGCCGATCCGCTCTACCGCAGCGCGCTGCTGCAGCTGGGGCCGCGCCATTTCCTGTGGTATGTGCAAACGCATCACATCGCGCTGGACGGCTTCGCCTACGGCCTGCTGGCCAAGGTGGTGGCCGCGCGCTACAACGCCGCGCTGCGCGGACAGGACGCCCCTCCGCTGCCGGACTGGCGGCTGGAGCCGGTGCTGGCGGAAGACCAGGCCTACCAGGCGTCGGAACAGCGCGGGCGGGACCAGGCCTTCTGGACCGCGCGGCAGCAAGCCTTCCCCGCCGCCGCCACGCTGGCGCCGCCGCAGCCGCTGGCCAATGGCGTGCGCAAGGCCAGCCGGCTGCTGGCCCAGGGCCAGATCGACGCCTGGCAGCGCGCGGCCCAGGCCTGCGGCGTCAACTGGGCGGCCTGGACCGCGGCGGCGGTATCGGCCTGGCTGGCGCGGCACTGCGGGCAGCGCGCGATCACGCTGGGCCTGCCGGTGATGAACCGCATGGGCTCGGCCGCGCTCGGCGTGCCCTGCATGGCGATGAACATCGCGCCGCTCAGCCTGCGGCTGGATCCGGCCAGCAGCCTGGGAGAACTCGCGCGCCAGGCCGCCGACGGCCTGCGCGGCATCCGCCCCCACCAGCGCTACCGCTACGAATGGCTGCGCGGCGACCTGGGCCGGCTGGATGGCCGCCAGCGGCTGTTCGGCCCGGTGCTCAACCTGATGCCCTTCGACCGCCACGCGCCGTTCGACGGGCTGGAAAGCCGCATCCGCCCGGTCAGCTCCGGCCCGGTGGAAGACCTGTCCATCAACATCAACCTGCTCAACACCGAGTGGCGGCTGAGCCTGGAAGCCCATCCGGACGCCTATCCGGCCGAGCGGCTGGACGCGCTGTGGCGCGATCTGCCGCAGTGGCTGGACGCGCTGGCCCAGGCCGAGCCGGACACGCCGCTGGCGCGATTGCTGCCTGAATTGCCCCCGCTGTCCATCCTCGCAGGCCCGGCGCTGGAGCAGCCCGCCATCCCGGTGATGGAACGGCTGGCCGCGCTGGCCGGTTCCCAGCCCGACGCGGCCGCGCTGGAAGGCGAAGGACTGTCCCTCAGCTACCGCCAGCTGCTGGAACGGGCGCGCGCCCTGGCCGGCCGGCTGAAAGCCCATGGCCTGGAGGACGGCGACCGCGTCGCCATCCTGCTGCCGCGCTCGGTGGACGCCATTGTCGCCATCCTGGGCACCTTGTGGGCCGGCGGCTGCTACGTCCCGCTCGATCCGCAGGGCCCGGCCGCCCGCCTGGCCATGGTGCTGGACGACGCCCGCCCCAGGCTGGCGCTGACCCGCCGCCGCTGGGCCGAGCTATGCGGCGAGCTGCCGGCGCTGTGCCTGGACGAAGCCCCGGCCGACGACGCGCCGCGGCTGGAGCGCTGCGCGGCCGGCATCGACAGCCCGGCCTACCTGCTCTACACCTCCGGCTCCACCGGCAAGCCCAACGGCGTGCTGGTCGGCCACCGCGCGCTGGCGCATTTCGTCTCCAGCGCCGGCCAGCTCTACCGCGTCCGGACCGGCGAGCGCATCCTGCAGTTCGCGCCGCTGCACTTCGACGCCAGCATCGAGGAAATCTTCCTGGCGCTGTGCCATGGCGGCACGCTGGCGCTGCGCGACGACGCGATGCTGGAATCCATGCCGGCCTTCGCCGACGCCGTGGCGCGGCTGCGGATAGACGTGCTGGACCTGCCCACCGCCTTCTGGCACGAGTTGGCCTACGCGCTGACGCCGGAGCTGGCCGCCCGGCTGTCCCGCGTCCGCCTCGCCATCATCGGCGGCGAAGCCGCGCTGCCCGAGCGCGCGCGCCGCTGGCGCGAACTGCTGCCAACCGCCACGCTGCTCAACAGCTACGGCCCCACCGAGGCCTCCATCATCGCCACCGGCGCCGCGCTGGCGGGGCCGGACGCGGTGTGGGACGGCAACGAGGACATCCCCATCGGCCTGCCCCGCCCCGGCGTGGACGCCGCCATCGTCGACGCCGGCCTGCGGCCGGTGGCGCAGGGCGAGGAAGGCGAGCTGTGCCTGCTGGGCGACGCGCTGGCCATCGGCTACCTGGGCCGCGACGAACTGACCGCCCGCCGCTTCGTGACGTTGGACGCGCTGCCCGGCGCGCCGCGCGCCTACCGCACCGGCGACCGCGCGGTCTGGCGCGGCGGCCAGTTGCGCTTCCTCGGCCGGCTGGACCAGGAGCTGAAGATCAGCGGCCTGCGCATCGACCCGGCCGAAGTGGAAAACGCGCTGCTCGCCTGCCCCGGCGTGCGCGAAGCCGCCGTGATCGGCCTGCCGCTGGCCGGCGGCGGCTACGCGCTGGCAGCCTTCCTCGCCGCCGACGCGGAACCGGACGCCGGCGCGCTGCGCCGCCAACTGGCCGAACGGCTGCCCGCCGCCGCCATTCCCGACCGCTGGCAATGGCTGGAGCAGCTGCCGCGCAACGTCAACGGCAAGATAGACCGCAAGCAGCTGGCCGCCCTGGGCGACGCGCCAGGCCAAGGCGCGTCCCAGGCCGCCGAGGCGACGCCGCTGGAGCGGCAGATCATGGAAGTGTGGAGCCAGGCGCTGGGCCGCATGCCGGAAGGGCCGCACGCCAACTTCTTCGCCATGGGCGGCAAGTCGCTGCAAGCGATCCAGGCCGCCAACCGGCTGGCCCAGCGGCTGCAGCGCGAAATCGCCGTATCGGCGCTGTTCAGCTACAACACCGTATCCGCGCTGGCGCAAGCCTTGAACGCGCCAGCCGCCCACCGCCCGCCCGCGGCGAGCCAGGGCGGCGAGTTCGCGCCGCTGCTGACCATCCAGCCGGGCGCGCTGCCGGCGCTGTTCTGCCTGCACCCGGCGGAAGGCCTGTCCTGGTGCTACCTGGGGCTGGCGCGCCACCTGCCGGACACCGCGATCTACGGCCTGCAGGCCACCGGCATCCAGGGCGAGCCGCCCGTCAGCTTCGACGCGATGGTGGCCGACTACGTCGCCCGCGTCCGCGCCATCCAGCCGCAGGGCCCGTACCGGCTGCTGGGCTGGTCGCTGGGCGGCGCGCTGGCGCAGGCGATGGCCGCCGCGCTCGCCGACGCCGGCGAGCCGGTGGAGCTGGTGGCATTGATGGACAGCTACCCGGTCAGCAGCTGGCATGGCCGGCCCGAGCCTACGCTGCACGACGCGCTGGTGACGGTGCTCAGCGTCAACGGCGAAGTGGACGCCGACGCCGACGGCCTGCCGCTGGACAACGACGCCATCTACCAGCGACTGCTGCGCCCCGGCAGCCCGCTGGCGCCGCTGGGCCGGGAGGCGCTGGAAAAGCTGGGCCAGGCCTCGCTGCACGGCATGCGCCTGTTCCGCGGCAGCCGCACGCCGGTCTACCGGGGCGACATGCTGCTGTTCCGCGCCGGCCGCCATCCCGAAGACGCCCCGACGCCGGCCGACTGGCAGCCCTATCTGCAGGGCCGGCTGGACTGCGTGGAGCTGGATTGCGACCACTTCGGCATGAGCGATCCGGAGCCGATGCGCCGCATAGGCGAAGAGCTGTCCAGACGTCTGCGCAGAACGTGACATGGCTTTATCGGGCGCGCATGGCTTGCGCGCCCGATAAAGCACATGATTCCCATCATTGTCATTTAATAAATAATTACAACCCTACAAATAGCTATTCATAATATTTTCAATATTTCCCGAGCATGAACAGGGGCATTCAACAATTGACAGGTGATGGCTTTGAATATACATTGAACGATAATTATTATCATTATCATCGGAGCGCAATCATGCACACCGCGTCGGCCCTGACCGGCAACGCCGAAGACGGCGAGTTTTATTTCATGTCGTCCCACCGCAGCCTGAAGGCCGGCGGTGTCCATTCCCGGATCCGCACGCCCGCCCGCGGCGCGCTGGATCCCCGCAGCGCTTTTAGCCTCGAAGTGGCGGAAGCCTTCGCCCGCGCCCGCGCCGGCGGCATCGAATCCCCAGTGCTGATGGGCGCCATCCCCTTCGACATCGACCAGCCTTCCGAATTGTTCATCCCCGCCCGCCATGCCTTCTTCGACCGCGGCGAGCGCCTGCTGGCGGCCGCCCAGCGCGCCGGCGACGGCGGCAAGGTGGTCAGCGCGCGCAGCATTCCGGACGAGCAAGGCTTCAAGGCGGCGGTCAGCCAGGCCATCGAGCAATTCGGCCGCGGCGAGATCCGCAAGGCGGTGCTGTCCCGCGTGCTGGAGGTGGACTTCGAGCGCCCGGTGTCGGCGGAACGGGTGTTCGACGCGGTATGCGCGCAGAATCCCAACGGCTACCAGTTCCAGCTGCCGCTGGCCGACGGCGGCCACCTGGTGGGCGTGAGTCCGGAGCTGCTGCTGCAAAAGGACGGCGCGCGCGTGCGCACCTTCCCGCTGGCCGGCTCCGCCAAGCGCCAGGGCGACCCGGCGGCTGACGCCGCCGCCAGCGCCAAGCTGCTGGATTCGGCGAAGGACCACTACGAGCACAGCCTGGTGATAGACGATATCCGCGACGTGCTGGCGCCCTATTGCTCCCGGCTGGACATCCCCGCCGCGCCGACGCTGCTGGCCACCCGCGCGATGTGGCATCTGGGCTCGCCGATAGACGGCGTGCTCTCCGACCCCTCGCTGCCGATTCTGCAGCTGGCCTGCCGCCTGCATCCGACGCCGGCGATCTGCGGCTTCCCCACCCAGGCTTCGCGCCAACTGATCCGAGAGATCGAGCCGTTCGAGCGCGGCGTGTTCAGCGGCATCGTCGGCTGGTGCGACGAACACGGCAACGGCGAATGGGCGGTGACCATACGCTGCGCCACCGTCGCCCAGCGCCGCGTGCGGCTGTTCGCCGGCGCCGGCATCGTCGCCGCTTCCACGCCGGAAGCGGAATGGGCGGAAACCCAGGCCAAGCTCGGCACCATGCTGGGTGCCTTCGGCCTGTCCGGCCAGGAGGCGGTGGCATGAGCGTCGCCTTCACCCGCTGGCCGGATGACCTGGCCGCGCGCTACCGCGCCGCCGGCTACTGGAACGACCAGCCGATGACCGAGATGCTGGCGCGGCAATGCCGCGAGCGTCCCGACGCGCCCGCCGTGCTGTGCGGCGAGCGCGAGATCAGCTACGCCGAGCTGGACCGCCGCGCGGGCAACCTGGCCGCCTGGCTGCTGGCGCGCGGCGTGGCCCGCCACGACACCGCGCTGGTGCAGCTGCCGAATGTCGCCGAGTTCTACATCGCGTTGTTCGCGCTGTTCAAGATCGGCGCCGCGCCGGTCAACGCGCTGTTCAGCCACCAGAAGCTGGAGCTGTCGGCCTATGCCCGCCAGATCCAGCCCAAGCTGCTGATCGCCGACCGCCGCCATTCGCTGTTCGGCGACGACGCGATGGCGGACGAGCTGGCCGCGATCTCGCCGGCGCTGAGCGTGCGCCTGTTCGCCCACGACGAGCTGGAAACCGTACTGGAGCGCGACTGCGGCGGCCTGCCGGACCAAGCCGGCCCCAGCGCCGCCGACGAAGTGGCGTTCTTCCAGCTGTCCGGCGGCAGCACCGGCACGCCCAAGCTGATTCCGCGCACCCACAACGACTACTTCTACAGCGTGCGCCGCAGCGCCGAGATCTGCGAACTCGGCCCGCATACCCGCTTCCTGTGCGCGCTGCCTGCGCCGCACAACTTCCCGCTCAGCTCGCCGGGCGCGCTCGGCGTGTTCCACGCCGGCGGCGCGGTGGTGCTGGCGCCCAATCCGGAAGCGCTGTCCTGCTTCGCGCTGGTGGAGCGCCACCGGGTGGACATCGCCGCGCTGGTGCCGCCGGCCGTCGCGCTGTGGCTGCAGGCCGCGCCCGGCCGCGAGGCCCAGCTGAAAAGCCTGAAACTGCTGCAGGTCGGCGGCGCCAGCTTCGCCGAAGCCACCGCCCGCCAGGTGCCGGAAGTGCTGGGCTGCAAACTGCAGCAGGTGTTCGGCATGGCCGAGGGCCTGGTCAACTACACCCGCCTGGACGACGGCGATGACATCGTCTATGGCTGCCAGGGCCGGCCGATGAGCGATGCCGACGAGGTGAAGGTGGTGGACGAAGCCGGCCATCCGGTGCCGACCGGCACGCCGGGCATGCTGGCCACCCGCGGTCCCTACACCTTCCGCGGCTACTACCTGGCGCCGGAGCACAACGCCCGCGTGTTCGACAACGAGGGATTCTATTACTCGGGCGACGTGGTGGTGGCCGACGAGCGCGGCTACCTGCGCGTGGTCGGCCGGGTGAAGGACCAGATCAATCGCGGCGGCGAGAAGATCGCCGCCGAGGAAATCGAACACCTGCTGCTGCAACACCCGCACGTGGCCCAGGCCGCGCTGGTGGCGATGCCCGACGCGATGCTGGGCGAGAAGAGCTGCGCCTTCATCGTGCCGCGTGGCGACGGTCTGAAGTCGGTGGCGCTGCGCCGCTTCCTGCGCGAGCAGGGCGTGGCCGACTACAAGCTGCCCGACCGTTTCGAACTGCTAGACACCCTGCCACTGACCCACGTCGGCAAAATAGACAAACAAGCGCTGCGCGGCATGCTGGCCGCCGCGGCCGGAGCCTGAACACCATGAGCATTCCCAAGCTGAACGCCTACCCGCTGCCGCAGGCGGCCGACTTCCCCGCCAACAAGACCGCCTGGCGCGTGGATCCCAAGCGCGCCGCGCTGCTGATCCACGACATGCAGCGCTACTTCCTCGCCTTCTACGGCGAGGACAGCGCGCTGGTGAACGAACTGGTTTCCAAGGTGGAGGCGCTGCGCCGCTGGGCCGACAGCCACGGCGTGCCGGTGATCTACACCGCGCAGCCGACCGAGCAGAAGCCGGAAGACCGCGCGCTGCTGAACGATATGTGGGGCCCCGGCCTCACCACCGCCGATCCGGCGGTGCAGGCGGTGACGCCGCGGCTGGCCCCGCGCGAGCGGGACACCGTGCTGGTCAAATGGCGCTACAGCGCCTTCCAGCGCAGCGATCTGCAGGAAAAAATGAAAGCCTGGGGCCGCGACCAGCTGGTGATCTGCGGCGTCTACGCCCACATCGGCTGCATGATGACCGCCTGCGACGCCTTCATGCGCGACATCCAGGCCTTCATGGTCGGCGACGCGGTGGCGGATTTCAGCGAGGAAGAGCACAAGATGGCGTTGCGCTACGTGGCCACCCGCTGCGGCGCGGTGATCGCGCAATCCGACCTGGCGGCGGCCGGCGGCGACGCCGCGCTGACCCGCGAATGGCTGAAGGCCCAGGTGCTGACGGTGCTGGAAGACGGCGACGACAGCCTGGCCGGCGATGACAACCTGCTGGACTACGGCCTGGACTCCATCCGCGTGATGGAGCTGGTGGCGCAATGGCAGAAGCTGGGCCTGGAAATCGGCTTCGAAGATTTGGCCCAAGACCTGACGCTGGACGGCTGGTGGACCGCCATCCAGGCCAAGCTGCCGCAGGAGGCCTGATCATGGTCGGACTGGATTTCACCGGCCAATGCGTGTGGGTGACCGGCGCGGCCCAGGGCATAGGCCAGGAAGTGGCGCGCCGCTTCGTCGAGGCCGGCGCCCGGGTGATCGCGCTGGATCTGAAATTCAACAGCCCGGCCGCCCGCGGCGGCGTGCTGCGCGAGCTGCCGCTGGACATCCGCGACGCCGACGCCGTGGCCGCGCTGTGCCGCCGGCTGGCCGAGGAGGACGCGCTGCCCGACGTGCTGGTCAACGCCGCCGGCGTGCTGCGCCTGGGCGCGTTCGACGCGCTGTCGATCGACGACTGGCAGCAATGCCTGGCCGTCAACGTCAGCGGCCCGTTCTACTTGCTGCGCGCGCTGATGCCGCACTTCAAGGCGCGCCGCGCCGGGGCCATCGTCAACGTCGCCTCCAACGCCGCCCACGTGCCGCGCATCGACATGGCCGCCTACGGCGCGTCCAAGGCGGCGATGGCCAGCCTCAGCCACAACGCCGCGCTGGAGCTGGCGCCGTACGGCGTGCGCTGCAACGTGGTGTCTCCCGGCTCCACCGACACGCCGATGCTGCGCGGCATGTGGCAGGACGAGCACGGCGCCGCCCGCACCATCGCCGGCAAGCCGGAAGCGTTCCGCCTGGGCATCCCGCTGGGCAAGCTGGCCACCCCGGCCGACGTCGCCGGCGCGGTGCTGTACCTGGCTTCCGACCTGGCCGGCCACGTCACGATGCAGGACATCGTGGTGGACGGCGGCGCCACCCTGGCCGCCTGAACATGCGGCCGCCGCGATGGGAAGAAGGCCTGCGCGCCGGCGGCGCGCGGCCGCCCTGTCGCCGACATCGGGGCCAGGCCTTGACGCCGGCCCTGCCGCAAACGACGGGCTGAATCCGCTGCTCGTTTGCGGATCATCCTGTGGAGAACATCATGACAACGCTTGCCAGGCCGGAACACGGCCTACTCGCGCCCGAACACGGCCACGCGTCGCCGCCGTCCAGCCAGGCGGACTACCGCGCGATGGCCAGCCCCGCCGAACTATTGCGCAGCCTGCCGGCCGGCCCGCGCGCCAGCGCCTCGGTCCATTCCGGCCGCGAGGCGGTGAAACGCGTACTGAGCGGAGCAGATCCGCGCTGGCTGGTGGTGGTGGGCCCCTGCTCCATCCACGACCCGCGCGCCGGCCTGGACTACGCCGCCCGGCTGGCGGACCTCGCCTCCGAGCTGGACGACACGCTGCTGATCGTGATGCGCGCCTACTTCGAAAAGCCGCGCACCAGCGTGGGCTGGAAGGGCCTGATCAACGATCCCTACATGGACGACAGCTATTGCGTGGACGAGGGCATGCACATCGCCCGCCGCTTCCTTTTGGCCGCCGCCGAACTGGGCCTGCCGCTGGCCGGCGAGGCGCTGGACCCGATGTCGCCGCTGTATCTGGCCGACCTCTATAGCTGGATGGCGATCGGCGCGCGCACCACCGAATCGCAAATCCACCGCGAGCTGGCCTCGGCGCTGGACAGCGCCGTCGGATTCAAGAACAGCACCGACGGCTCGCTGGACGCGGCGCTCAACGCCATCGTCTCCGCCAGCGCGCCGCACGCCTACCTCGGCATGGGCAAGGACGGCCGGGTGGCGGTGGTGAACAGCCGCGGCAACCCGCACTGCCACCTGGTGCTGCGCGGCGGCGGCGGCCGGCCCAATTACGACTCGGTGAGCATCGCGCTGGCCGAGCAGGCAATGAAGAAGCACGACATTCCGCCCGCCATCATGGTGGACTGCGCGCACGCCAACTCATGGAAGCAGCACACGCTGCAGCCGCGCGTGCTGGCCGACGCGGTGTCCCAGATCCGCCACGGCAACCGCAGCATCCGCGCCTTCATGCTGGAGAGCTTCATCGAAGCCGGCAACCAGTCCATCCCGGCCGATCTGTCGCAGCTGCGCTACGGCTGCTCGGTGACCGATCCCTGCGTCGACTGGCACACCACCGCCGACATCCTGCGCGACGCGCGCGCCAAGCTGCGGCCGCTGCTGGAAAGCTGAGCCGCATCCGCAAGCCATGCCCTCCCGGCATGGTGAAGCGCGGCGCGAAAACTGAGCGCCATTGTGCGCGATAATTGGTGTTCGAGATTGTTTCACAAGCTGCAAAGGAATTGCAAAAAAGGCCGCATTGCGGCCTTTTTCGTTCCAACATGCAGCGACTCAGGATGACAGCATGCCCGATATTTCATCAATCTGGGCTTCCAGCTGGAGACGCTTTTGTTCCAACTCTTCCCGTTGAGCCTCTAAGTCGGCAATGATCTTGAACCGTTCCTCAACGGAAGGGAACTCCTCGTTCCCCCAACGATTTCCAAACTTCCCCTGCGCATGCTTCAAGAAACTCTCGTAAATTTGATCCCCAAAGAAAAAGCAGACGGCCTGAATAGATAGCGCATCCCCTCCAAACATTCCATTGGGGAACATGGCCGTCCCATTTTCAAAATCAAACCGAGAAAATGGTTCCTTATTTTTGGGCGTGCTGCCCAACGATGGAGCGTTGCGAAATAGTTCAAACTCCAAATGGTCAATATGTTCTTTGGCGCAGCGATTAATGCATGCCTTTAAGTATAGACTGTAGTCTCCCAGACTTATCGGCATGGCCTTGAACTCTGCAATGCGTGCATTGATGCTACCTATCTGGCCATTTGTATCAGCCAGATCGGTCTTCAACTGTGCCAACGTGCCATTGATGGTGGATAGGGCTGCTTTGAGCTTTTGGGCGATTTCCATACCAGATACCTATTTAGAGATAGTGATTAGAAGTTCAGCACTCGCTCGGCAAGTGTGGCTGCTTCCATGTAAGACAGCGCAGGACATGTTTGCTGATAATCCAGAGTTAGCTGATGATGTACAGCTCGCCCCTGCTCGAAAGATTGACTGGAGAATTCCGCAAAAGCTGCTGTTGCTGGTTTTGATAATTCAAAACCTTCACTGAAGCACAATGAGTTTGCCATCTCGGCAAATTCTGGGTTGGCCATTCCTTTGACGGCTGGCGGCATTGCCCCCAGAAAGCCAACATGCTTTAAGCTGTAAGCTCCCGGCGTAGGGTTGTTACTCGACCAAGGAGGAAAGAACGATGCGGATATTTTCCGGTAGCGGCCCGCTTTGACCAGTGTTTCCAAAGCCGAATCAGAAATGGCTTGGGCATATAGCCCGCCATCTTTGACAAATAACCCGGTTACCTTCCCATAGACGGGCTTATCATCTTGCGGGTGGCCTATAACCAACGGCGCGGCATAGCGCTGCGGATTGTAGGCGCTGGCAGTCATCTGCAAATCACCCTCGCTGAAAGATAGGGATGTGCCACCCATGCTACCGAATGTACCCGTCTTGAATATTTGAAATAGCCGATGCTGCTTATTCATTCCGAACCCCAGTTCTCACGCTTCCATCGCGTACGCTCCTTTTCTCGCTGGGCTTGTTTTTCCTCTTCTTGCTCTTGTTGTTGTTTGACTCTGACGGTGCGGATAATGTGATAAGCCCATTGCAAGCTGATGCTATATTCTAGGGCGATCTCTTGTACTGACAATTCCCCCTTGGTGTATCGTTGATATATTTCTGCATCACGCTCAGAAATCGATTGACCTTGCTCCAGAGGAAAGTACAAGTTTTGTCCACCATAGGTGCGGCGGACTTCTTGCATAACCTCAAGGGCAATATCGTCTGAATCGTGCTCGGTCAATCCGCGTTTTTGCAGGCTCTGCCCGATCACCGCTGCCAAACTCGCCGTAATTTCTGCTCCGCTCACAGTCGATTTCCATTTGCGGCCTGCTGTGAATTCCTTCGGTCTCATCGCCCCTCCTCCTGTCTGATCAAGTTTCCAAGCCTTTCGTAATGATCGTTAGGAATAGGGGTTGAGCGATACTTAATGTACGTTAGTGATGAAAAAATCCCCCGATAAACGGGGGACTGGTGCTTGAACAGATCAGCCTGATCTGGCGGCTCATATCGCAGGTCAAACCATCTCAAGCCTCTTCACGTAAAACATTGCTGCGAGCTGCTGCAATATCTCCGCCAAATCGCTTATCCAACTCGTTGCGCACTTCGGCCACCAGCATTGCGGAGCGGTTAACCGCATCATCCAAATGCAGCACGACGGCACGTACCGCAGGTGGCAATTCCCAAGGCGCTTCCGGATCATGGTCCAGAGACTGGGTAGCTTCTGCGGTGAACCATGCATCCAGTGCTTTGACGGCTTCTAGATGCTTGGCAAGCGCGGCATCAAGCAATGCTTGCCGCTGGGTAATTTCTTGCTGGAACGGTGCTACGCGCTCATCCCATGGGAGGGTTTGCAATGGATTAGCGAGCTTGGCCACTTCCTCGGTCAACCGATCAATTTTGCTGTTCTTGTCCTGCAACACCCGCGCTCGCGCGTCCAGATCGGCCTCAGCCTCCGTTACGCGTTGCGTTAGCACGTCTTTTTCCTTGGCATGCTTGGCGATAATCTCCTCTGCCAGTTCGACGAACGCCTCTTTGTCGCCGATCTTGGCCACTTCGATCAGCGCCGCCTTACTGTCATCCGGCAGCTTGCGGAACTGGCGCAGTTCGCGGTAACCAATGCCCATGCGGGACATGCTTTCCAGGGCTTCTTCACCGAAGGATTGAAGGTTGTTGATGTCCTCGTTGACCTTCGGAGCGGACGTGCCAAGCAACTTGCAAAACTCCTCCCACGTCCCACTCAGACCGCGACCGTCGCGGTCTTTCATCCCTGACAATGCTTGATAAAGCTTATTTTCCTTAACGTAAGCCATTTTGGAAACCGCGACCGTCGCGGTCAGTTTTGCAACTGCGTCGGCCATTTGTGCCTGGCCAAGTAACTGATTCAGTAGGTCGCGGTCTTCTCCGTAGCTGGCCTGGGCAATAGCCATCACGTTCACTGGAACGACATCATCATGATGCAACTCAACGGCGGGGGCGGCTTTCGGGGCTTTGGTGCTGGCGGTGCGTGCCATGGTTTTCTCCTTGCGCAGCATGTCGAGGGGTCATGGTTCTGGCCATGATCGCGTCAGTATCTCGAAGGTTTTAAACGGCGTTGTCCAAAACAGTTTAAAAACGAACGCCCCCGATATTCGGGGGCGTGCTGTCAGTTACCGGCATCCGGTGCTGAGGACTGGGCCATTTGATCCTGTATTGCTTTGAAGTATTGATTTTGCTTGTGTTCTACTCTGCGGCGGGCCTTCAGTGTGGCCTTGGTGTGGATTTCCGGGCGCGGCAGCGTGCCGTTGCCCCAGTCGATCCATAGCAGCTGAAAACCGCGCCCGTTCACCAAGGCGCAGAACGCCTGCCAATGGCGCTCGCCGTCGATCAGCAAGGCAGCGTTGTCGTAAATGGTCGTGGCCGCCTCTCTGATCTGTTCCAGGCCTGCTCCAGGCTTCGCCGCCGACTCCATGGCATTGAGCACGGCGGTCAATGCCTGCTGCTGAAGCAGTAGCTTGCGCATAGTTTGGCGGGCGTCGGTATCGAACTGGTCAATGTTGTCGAATACCTCGGACTCATAATCGGGCAGCGCACTCATGGCCAGTTCGACCAAGGCGGTCACATCCGCTAAACGGATGCTGTCATAGCCATTTTCCAGTTGGTAATGCAGGGTACGCAGCAAGGCTTTGCTGCGGTGGCAGGCCTCGGCCAAATCATGGCTGACATGAGGCAGATCAATCGAGCTTAAGCGCGTGGCGATCTCGGAATAACCGAAAGCATCGGGTTGATGAGAAGGGCAGGCAGATGCAGAGCGGGTGGATTGAGCAGCCATGATGGCCTCCTGACAGATATTTTGAATTTACCCTTTTTGAGAGGGTGGCCGGGGGCTCAAAACCGCTGTCAGACGGCGGGCGTATTCCCCCCTTGCGGGAGTCTTGTATTAGCCTCACACCCGGCCATAGGAAATCTATGGACGCAAAAAAACCGCATATCTTTCGGGCGCGGCGACCGCTGACAGTAGGTGTTTTGAGCACCGAGTTTCAGGATACCGGAATCTGCAACACCTTTGCAACCCGTGAAAATCCCTCCCGCAACGCTACCTGTCCCATTGGTGGGTGATGCCACGGCCCTTATCCTTGCCCCGGCTTGCCGCCCGTAAAGCTTTATAAAGCGGGCTTGGCGGCTTGGACGGGACATCGCCCATCCGAGCCATGCAAGCGCGGCGACATGCGCTTGCATGGCCTGCTGCTATTTCCGGCTCATGAGTGGCCCTGTACATATCTCACCTTACGGGCATCAGAGAGTTGACCACATAGCCAGCTCAAGGTGGCGCGTGCTTCTTGGTCAATGTCCGGGTGGCGCGGCCAGCGTGTTTCTTGTAGGCGCTGTTCCATTTGCTCCAGCGAGACGCCAACATCCTTTTCTACGGCAGAGGCCAGATACAACCATGCGCGGGCCATGGCGTTCACTTGGGCTTCGAGGGTCTGAATGCGGGCTTCAGTCGTCTTCATGGCGTAGTTCCTTGGTTGGGTTCGACGCTTTCCAGCCTAGGCGCTGCGGGTGCTGTGGCATAGATGCAAAACGGCTATTTGTTTGGAGGCGGCTGGAATGCGTGAATTCCAAAACGGCGGCGAGCCTGGAGGGGCGCAAGGAATGCGAAATGGCCGCCAAGCCGGCGGCCATCTGAAGGAGTGAAACGCTTAGTTGAATGCTCGCCGCTGCTGGCGGGCGTAGACCTGCTCCATCATTTTTTCCAGCTCCCGGACTGTTAGCTGTGTTGCCTGCAGAATCTGCTCTTTGACGTTCTTGCCTCCGCCGTCGATATGGAAGGTTTGATACAAGTTAACGGTGACATTGCCCGTTGCGGCGGGGCTGGCCATCTGGCGGGACGCATTGGGCGCTGACGCGCCTGCGCCAGCTTGTACGACGGCGGCCAGCTGGGCTTGCTGCGTGATGGCCGGGCGCTTGCCAACGGAAGGCGGCGGCAATGTGGGTTTGCCCCACGCGGTGGTGGTGGCCAACGCCATACCTGCCGTGGCCGTAGCGACGACACCCGCCGTGCGGGCGACACCGATTGCCGTGCCCTGAGCAATATTGTCACCGAACCCCATAAACACCCGCGAAGGGGACTTGATGCCCAGCGCAGACTTGAATTTGCCGATGGCGCTATTCCCCAGTTCCTCCACGACTTGGACGGCGCTGCCGATCCTGGCCCGAATACCGTTGACCAGGCCATCGACTAAATCCGTTCCCAGTTTGATGAACTTGGTTGGCAAATCAATCAGTCCCTTGACGATGCCACCCAGCACCACGCCGACCTTTTGGCCCATGTTCTGCGCTTTGCCCCCTACGTCGTCCACGGGTTCGAGCAGGTTGGCAAACCAGTTCCATACGGCTTTCACGCCGTTAACCAACATAGAGAACAGCGGGGCCGCGATGGTGCTGATTGCCCGGAAGGCAAAGCCTACGCCTGGAATGGAGAGGAGCAGCCGCCCAATGGATGTTCCAAACCCGATAACCGACTGGATGAGCGACTTGATGGCCGGCCCGGCCACGCTGGACAGACCTTGCCACAGTCCGACAAAGAAGCCTTTGATCGGCTTCCAATACTTGTACACCACCAGGCCCACGGTCGAGAGCACCAGGCCGATCGGCGACAACCGCAGCAGCATCATGCCCACCCTGCCAATCCAAGGCAGGACGGCTTGGAAGCCCACCAACAAGCGGGGCGCAAGGTTGGCGATGCCGCTTGTTGCCACACGAGGGAGCGCCAAGGGCAAACGCGGCATGCCGCCCGCCAGCAGCGCGCGGAGGGTGGTGATTCTGCTGGTCAGGCTCATCCAGCGGGTGAATATCGAATTACTGGGCGCCAAAAACATCAGGTTGCCCAGTAGTTTAAGGCTGAACATGGCCGTTCGTAAAAGTGTGAGCCCGCCGACCACGCCGATAATGCCCTTTAACAAGCCTGGATTCTGTTTGGCCCAGTCTCCAAATGCTTTGACGCCGGGTTTGATGGCGTCCACCGCGCTCACAAGGCTGGGGAGCAAGGCATCACCGATGGTAATGCCGATGTCCGTCAAGCCGATCTTGAGCTGTTTGAATTGCTCGCTGGCCCCTTGCATGCGCTTGGCAAAGTCTTCGTCAATCTGCGATTGACCGCTTTTACCTTTGCCGGTTTTAACCTCCTCTTGGATTTTCTTGAGGTCGCTGCGGTTTTGCACTTCGGCGAGCAGATAGCTCATGGCCTGCATGTCCTGGAACATGCTGCTCAGCCCTGCGCGATTGCCGATGGCTTCAATCATGGTGCGTCGCCGCGCCATTTCGGCGGCGCGCTCGGTAGGGTCTTTGATAGCGGCCAGCTCCGCCGATAATTTCTCCAACTCTTTTACCGCCTGGGGCGATGATTGGCGCATTTTATCCATGATCGCGCCCACCGCGCCCTCTACTGGGTCCAGCCCTTGACGTGCCAAGCGCAACAAACTGCCTTGCAGATCGATATTTACCTTTGCAAAATCATTCAGCGTATCTGGCGATGTGAGTTTAGAAAGGAAATTCTTAAAGTTATTTGCCGCTTCATCATTATTGCCTGCCGTTCGTCTGGCAATTTGCAGGCGGCTGGCCATGTTGACCACCGCCTCATTCCCCTCTACGCCAATAGACTTCATCATGCCGCCCAAATCGGGAAACCATTTCGCCATATCCCGAATTTCAAATGAACCCTGCTTCCCCGCCTTGGTGGCTTGATTGAATGCCAGCTCTTTGTCTTTCACCCCCAATTGATCAAATGCGACATTCATGCGCGCGGCATCTGCCATGGCCGCGCGAGTGGCAGTGGTGAATTTGGCCAGCAGGCCGATTTGACTGGAGGCTTTGTCCGGGCTCATGCCTTCCGCGATCAGGATGCCGACGCCCTTGGCGATTTCGAATTGAGATTGATTGAAACGCAGGGCCGCCGCTCGCACCGATTGGCCTAACGCCGCTTCAGCGGCTGGCGCGAGGTCACCGGTAATGGCAATATCCTTGATGGCGTCTTGATAGGATGCGGACAGCTGGACCGACTTTCCAACAGGCAAGGCGACAGCGGCGGCTGTCGCAGCACTTTCCCGAAGACCGGACCAATGCTCTTGACGGCGGCCCTTCAGCGTTTCACCGCGCGCCATGCTGGAGGCGAGTTTCTCTTGTTTCAGCCGCAAACTATCAATGGCACGGCCCAGCTTTTCATAATCATGGTTCATCGCGGCAAGGGTCTTTGGAGCCAGCGTTCCCATTTGCCGTTGAATGGCGCTTCCCAGCTCATTTTGCTTTGCCTTGAGCATGGATGTGGCTTGTCCTATGCCGGCCAAGCTTTGCTTGACGTTGCCAAATGCCGCAAGCGCCGATGCCGCATGCGCGCCAATGCTGATGGATACCGCGAGGTTTTTGTCCATGGTGCCGCCTATATGAAAAATGCCGCCAGCGATTAACGATGGCGGCAAAGTTGTGCGTGAACGATTTAGCCTATTCCTGGTTGTGGGCTTTCCAGACTCGCACCGCCATATCTGCCCATTGCATGTACTCTTCCATGTCGAGAGCGTCTATTTCAGACGGCTGAATCCGCAGCCAATACAGCAGGGCTTCGTCAGCTGCTTTCAGATTCGGTGCTTCCTTCAGCCATACGGCGAAAAAAGTCGGTCAGCGCCCTGGAGTCGGCAATGTCGAGTTGGCCGATGTCTTCCATGGTCAGGCCGGACAGGCGAGCCAGCAGGAAGTCTTCTTGATCGACATCATCCTTGCTGAACTGGACGGCGGCCTTGAGGTCACTGCGCTTGAGACGGCGCATTTCTATCGTCTCGATGTGCTGGCCACCGGCATTGGTGAATGGGAATTTGAGGGTATACTTGGACATGACTGGCTCCTTCGTTGGTGATGGAGCCAGTATTGAGGAGGCGTCCGAAAACGCCCTTGAAAGCGGATTAGCGAATGCAAGACGGGCAGCTTGAGGGGTGTTTCATATGCTGCAACAGTCTTTCAGTTTTCATCCCATTACATCCCAGGACCTCCCGGCGTATCCCGCAATTATCACGCACTTCCCCTGGGATTTATCTCACCTCACCTCAGCATGGCTTGCGCCTTGCTCCTCACCCCTCCCGCCATCCCCTCCCCCAGCCGCCAGCAAGCGCTGCCTCCGCCATTCAACACATGACCCGGCGCTACGCACTGTTCCACACCATCAGAGGCGTCCCCCTCCCTGCCCGCAGCGCCCCGTTCGAGTCCCATCCTCGCCTGGAAACCGCTGGCCAGCGGCACCAATTAAAAACATTTTGATTTATCAGTTGTAACAATTATATTAAAGACCAGGCGCTGAGCGCCGATATACAGGTCAGCCAGAGCAGCCGTTCGCCTTGCGTTTCGCACGCGTTGCAACCGTGTCCATGCCGCGATGTCAGCCGCGCCGGCTCAAACATTTTCTCCGGCACCATGAAGGAGGCCTTGCAGCTCGAAACCACTGGCGGGGCTGGCCGCAGGCTTGGCGAAGCCGAGCCATGCAGAACCGCCGGAGTAGACGCAGGCAGCGTCAGCAACCGCGTCCGCAGGTCCATCCATCGCAGGCACATGCCCGCTCAGGATCGTGCGGGAGCAGGTTCGCGATCGTTTCCAGCAACGCTCGTTTTCTACAGATCGGGAGCTAGACAATGCCTCACGGCAACATCATTCGCCGTCAGGATGGTTTGATACATCCATCGACTGACAGAAAACGGTTTCGAGGCACGCCCGGCAAATCGGGCGCAGCCGCCGGATGCTGGAGCGAACGCCCGAAAAGCCGCCTGCGTGGGATTGCATCGGATTGGGATACCCATGCCTTTATGATCGTCTCGGCTCAAGACCAGACGAATGGAGATAACGCGGGTTTCGAAGGACAAAATAACGCCAGGCAACCGGCGCAATCCCTCTCCCGCTATCGATACAAGCAATCGGCCTCTCGAAATTACAGCGCCGTTATGGCGGATACGCCGAATCGGAAAATCGTATTGCCGATTTTAGGGGCTACGCCCTTCCAATTGCCCGATTTAAAGATGAATAAATTGTTTTTGATATTACGACGCGTTCTCACTCGCACACTCATGGAGATTATATTCTCTCGCGCAAACCATGCCGATTGAATAATGAAATCATACCAAGACATATCGCATTGTAAAAAGAAAAATGTGCACTTATAAAGCGTCATTGCGTCAGGAAAAACCGCTCGAAATTGGTCAAGACAGCTACCTGTATTACTGCAACCAATTTGACTCGAACCGTTTTCCGCCACTCAACGCAATAGGCGAAATTGAAATACAGACATGAGAAGCCCGCATATCCAAAGCTTTTCAATTAAAACAGGTACAGCTTTCTTGACTGAATACCAAAATATTGGGGCCTTGGAAAATCCACGCAATAAGTTGATTGGAGCTGGCGATGAATCGCATTTATCATGTCATTTGGCACTATGCAACGCAACAATGGACCGTTGTATCCGAACATACTTGCGCCAAGAAGCGTCGGTCGTCTTCCAGCCAAAAAATCTCCCCTATCGCACTGAGCCTGTTAGCCTGCCTGACCAATGGGGCCACGGCAGCACCGATCGGCGGCCAAGTCGCGAATGGATATGGAAGCATCAGACAAACAGGCAGCACCACCACAGTTGTTCAAAACTCGCAAAACCTGTCTCTGAACTGGAACAGCTTCAATGTCTCACCCAATGAGACCGTCAATTTCATCCAGCCCAATCGCACGTCGCTAGCCGTAAACAACATCCTGGGAAATTCACCCAGCCAGATAATGGGCCATTTGAATGCCAATGGACAACTATGGCTCATCAACCCCAACGGGATGATATTTGGCCGCAACGCTCAAATCAATGTCGGCAGTTTAGTCGCCTCAACTTTATCGCCAAGCAGCAACTCGAGTAATGACACGATTCAGTTCAAAGGATCTGGAAGCGGAAGCATCATCAATCAGGGACATATCAGCGCCGCACAGGGAGGCTATGTCGCGCTATTGGGCAATGCCGTCAGCAATCAAGGAACGATTGAAGCGACTGCAGGCACGGTAGCGCTAGCCGGCGGCAGCGAGATCGCCGTAGGCTTCGCCGACAACCAGCTGGTCGGCATCCAAGTCAATAAAAGCACCTTGAACAACTTCGCCGAAAATCAGCAATTGATTCAGGCCGACGGCGGCCAGGTCATCATGACCGCAGGCGCCCACGACAGCATCTTGGGCAGCGCCGTCAACAATAGCGGGATCATCGAAGCCCGCACTCTGGAAAGCCATAATGGCAAAATCACCTTATTGGCAGGCATGGCCGCTGGCACGACCAGCGTGGCGGGCACGCTGGATGCGTCGGCTCCCGACGGCGGCGACGGCGGCCATATCGACACCTCCGGGGCCCACGTCAAGATCACGCCCGACGCAAACATTTCCACCAAGGCCTCAAATGGTTCGACCGGCTCCTGGACGATAGATCCGCAGAACTACACCATCGCCGCCAGCGGCGGCGATATCACCGGCTCGCAAGTCAGCAGCCTGCTGGGCAGCAACAACATCACCATTTCCTCCACCCAGGGCGCCGTCGCGGGAAGCGGCGATCTGAACGTCAACGACGCCATCAGCTGGAGCAATGCCAACTCATTGACGCTGACCGCGGTGCGCAACGTCAGTTTCAACAGCGGCGGCACCGTCACCAACACCGGCGGCGGCACCTTGTCGGCCCGTGCGGATGCCAATGCCAGCGGCACCGGCACCGTGGTCATGAATGGCGGCAGCATCAATGTCAGCGGCGCGGGCGGCGCGGTCAATTTCTATTACAACCCGGCAGTATTCGGAACGCCTTCCACTTTCAGCAATGTCACCGTCAGCGGCGGCAGCAAATTCACGCCATACATGCTGATCAACACTGCAAGCAAGCTGCAGTCGATGTCGACGAACGCCAGCGCGAATTATGCTTTGGCCACAAACATCGATGCCTCTTCCATCAGCAATTTCACACCCGTCGCGTTCAGCGGCAATTTCGATGGCCTGAACTATGCCATCAACAATTTGACGGTCAATGCCAGCGGCAATAACGCAGGCTTGTTCAGCACGACCAGCGGCACGGCGACGGTGCAAAACCTGTCGCTGGCCAATGCCTCGGTGACTGGACACGCGACCGTGGGCGCATTGGTCGGCAACAATGCCGGCACGATTAAAAACGTCACCGTCAGCGGCACCGTCAGCGGCACCAATACCGAGATCGGCGGGGTGGCAGGCTACAACACGGGATCTCTGGATCGCGTCACATCATCAGCCACGGTGAATGGCACGGGCATCAGCGGCGCCAGCGACTATGTCGGCGGCCTGGTCGGTTATAGCACGGGCGGTTCGATCAGCAATGCGTCGGTCAGCGGGGCGGTCAACGTGGCGGCTCACAATTACTATATCGGCGGTCTGATCGGATACAGCAACAGCACCATCAGCAACTCGGCCGCCACCGGCAATGTCAATGCGGTGTTTGGCGGGTATACCGGCGGCTTCATCGGCTATGCAGCCGGCGGAACGGTATCGGCCTCCTATGCCACCGGCTCGGTTACAGCCGGCGATTATGGCTATGACGATAACGCCGGATTCATTGGCGTGAATTATGCGCCGATCACTAATTCCTATTCCACCGGCACCGTGACGCTCGCACAGTCCTGGTATAGCGGCGGCCTGGTCGGGCAGAATCACGCCAACATCGGCAACTCTTACTCCAGCAGCAATATCACCGTCAGCAGCGGCCCCGCCGCCGGTGGAGACGGGTCCGCCACCTATACCAATAGCGTCGGCGGCTTGGTTGGCTACAATGTCGCCGGCAATCTGAGCAATGTCTACGCGACAGGCAATGTCATCTCGACTGGGCAAGGCGCGAACGGCACCTATTACGGCAGCTACTATATTGGCGGTCTGGTCGGCTATGTCGGCTCGGGCAACATCACCCATTCCTACGCCACCGGCAACGTCACGGCCACTGCGCTGATTCAGGGCGCAGGCGGGCTGGTCGGCGAAGCGGTCGCCGGCACGTATACCAACGATTACGCCAGCGGCAATGTGACAGCGACGCAAGCCGGCTACAGTTCCCCCCCCTACCTATGTCGGCGGCTTGATCGGCTATCCGGGCGCGACGCTGGTCAATACCTATTCCGTCGGCAACGTCAGCGTCTCCGCCGGCACCACCAACTACGGCGGTTTGACAGGCGCGGCGACCACCATCACCGGCAGCTCGTTCTGGGACACCACGACCAGCGGGCGGGCCACCGACCCATCCACTCACGCGGTCGGGATGAATACGGCCAATATGCAAACCCAGGCCAACTTCACCTCGGCCACGACAGCCAATGGCAATACCAACCCGGCCTGGGATTTTTCCACGGTCTGGAAAATGGGCACCGGCGCTTATCTGTACCCGGTATTCCAGACAGCCAATGGACCGACCAGCACGCCGGGGCCCACCACGCCTGTGGTCGCGGCAGTTTACTATCCACTGACGCTGTCCAATTTCTCCGCCAGCAACAAGGTCTATGACGGCACCGCCGCGGCCAGCGGCATCACCGCCAACCTGGCGGGGATCCTACCCGGACAAACCGTCGGCCTCTCTTCCTTGAGCGGTAATTTTGTCGACAAAAATGTCGGCAATGGCAAAACGATAACGCTGAATTCAACCCCGACGCTGGCAGGCGCCAACGCCGGCAACTATTTGCTGGCCCCCTATGTCGTCAACGCTTTCAGCGCCAACATCACCCCGCTGGCCATCACGGTTAGCGCCACCGGGCAGAACAAGACCTATGACGGCACCGTCCACGATACCGTGACGCTGTCCAGCAGCGGCGTGCTGGCCGGCGATACCGTCAACTTCTCCGACACCAGCGCCACCTTCGCCAACAAGAACGTCGGCAACGCCAAAACCGTCTCGGTATCGGGCATCTCCGCCAGCGGCGCCGACGCCGGCAACTACACCATCAATAGCACCACCACCACCAGCGCCAACATCACGCCGCTGGCCATTACTGTTAGCGCCACCGGACAGAACAAGACCTACGACGCGACCGTCAACGACGCCGTGACGCTGTCCAGCAGCGGCGTGCTGGCCGGCGATGCCGTCAACTTCTCCGACACCAGCGCCACCTTCGCCAACAAGAACGTCGGCAACGCCAAAACCGTCTCGGTATCGGGCATATCCGCCAGCGGCGCCGACGCCGGCAACTACACGCTCAACAACAGCACCGCCACCACCAGCGCCAACATCACCCCGCTGGCCATCACCGTTAACGCCACCGGGCAGAACAAGACTTATGACGCCACCGTCAACGCCAGCGTCACGCTGAGCAGCAGCGGCGTGCTGGCCGGCGATACCGTCAACTTCGCCGATACCAGCGCCGCCTTCAACAACAAGAACGTCGGCAATGCCAAGCCGGTATCGGTGGCCGGCATCTCCGCCAGCGGCGCCGACGCCGGCAACTACACGCTCAACAACAACACCGCCACCACCAGCGCCAACATCACCCCGCTGGCCATCACCGTTAACGCCGCCGGGCAGAACAAGACCTATGACGGCACCGTCAACGATACCGTGACGCTGTCCAGTAGCGGCGTGCTGGCCGGCGATACCGTCAACTTCTCCGACACCAGCGCCACCTTCGCCAACAAGAACGTCGGCAACGCCAAAACCGTCTCGGTATCGGGCATCTCCGCCAGCGGCGCCGACGCCGGCAACTACACCATCAATAGCACCGCCACCACCAGCGCCAACATCGCCCCGCTGGCCATTACCGTCTCTGCCACCGGGCAGAACAAGACTTATGACGCCACCGTCAACGGCGCCGTGACGCTGTCCAGCAGCGGCGTGCTGGCCGGCGATGCCGTCAGCTTCTCCGACACCAGCGCCACCTTCAACAACAAGAACATCGGCACCGCCAAGCCGGTGTCGGTAACTGGCATCTCCGCCAGCGGCGCCGACGCCGGCAACTACACGCTCAACAACAGCACCGCCACCACCAGCGCCAACATCACGCCTCTGGCGCTCAGCGTCAACGGCGCGGGCGCCTTCGACAAACTGTATGACGGCACCAATGCCGCCACCTTGTATGGCAGCATCGGCACCCTCGGCAGCGACGCCGTGACGTTGAGCGGCAATGGCACATTCGCCAGCGCCCACGTCGCCCATGACGGCAGCGGCAACGTCATCGCTCAGAGCGTCGCCGCCAACTACGCCATCAGCGGCGCGGATGCCGGCAATTACACATTGACGCAGCCTACCGGGCTGGCCGCCGCCATCAGGCCGGTTACCGTCACCGCCAATATCAGCGCCGCCAATAAAACCTATGACGGCACCACCAGCGCGACCCTGACCAGTCAGGCACCATCAACGGCGAAACCCTGGCCCTCAACGCCGCCGCCGCCAACTTCGACACCAAGGACGCCGGCACCGGCAAGACCGTGACAGCCAGCGGCCTGACGCTGAGCAATGGCACGGGCCTCGCCAGCGACTACGCGCTGCAAAGCAACACCGCAGCCACCACCGCCAACATCAATCAGGCGCACCTGACCATCAGCGGCCTGGCCGCCTCCGATAAAACCTATGACGGCACAACCGGCGTCACCATCACCAACTGGGGCAATCTGAACGGCCTGGTATCAGGCGAAACGCTCACCCTGAACCATGGCAATGCCACGTTCGGCAGCGCCGCCAGCAATGCAGGCACCCTCACCGTCACCGCCTCCGGGTACAGCCTGGCCAATGGCAGCGGCAAAGCCAGCAACTATATTCTCGACACGCCCACCGCCACCACCCAGGCGGCGATCAATAAGGCTTTGCTGACCATCACGGCCAATAACGACGCCAAAATCGTGACCCAGGCCGACAATGCAGGGAGCTACAACGGCGTCAGCTATTCCGGTTTCGTCAATGGCGAAACCGCCTCCGTGCTGACCGGCTCGCTGTCCGTCTCGCGCAGCGGCATGGGGGCCGGCAACGGCGTCGGCGATCCGGCAGGCAGCTATGCCAACAGCCTGGTCGCCAGCGGCTTGAGCGCCGCCAACTACGCCATCGCCTACCAGCCCGGCAACTACACCATCGTCCCCGCCAACGTGCTGCTGGTGAAGGCCGCCAATGTCAGCCAGGCCTATGGCTCGGCATTCAACCTGGCGCCGCCGACCGCGCAATATCTCGACGGCGCCAGCAATCTGATCAAGACGCTGACCGTGACCGCCAATGGCGGCAACAACTTCTCCGCCAGCGACGGCGCCGGCGGCTCGGTGACCTTTACCCTGGCCCCAAGCGGCGGCGCGTACAGCGGCAGCAACAACCTCAGCCTCGGCAATTACAACCTAGCCAGCAGCAACGCCCACATCACCGGCAGCAACTTCAACAGCCTGGTCTACACCGGCGTGGAAACCGTCACCCCCAAGGCGCTGACGCCCTCCGCCATCAGCGGCGTCAGCAAGACCTATGACGCCACCACCGCCATGAACGGCTTGAGCCTAGCAGGCGGCTCGGGACTCATCACCGGCGATGCGGTCACTATCAGCGGCAGCGGCGCGTTCGCCAGCGCCAACGCCGGCAGTGAAGGCTACACGGTGAACAATCTGACCCTCAGCGGACATGATGCGGCCGACTACTATGTCACCAACGCCGGCACCCTCACCGGCACCGGCACCATCAATGCGCGCCACATCACGCTGAACGCGCAGAGCGATGCCAAAACCTATGACGGAACGACAAGCTCCACCCAAAACGTCGCCATCGGCGGGAGCGGACTCGTTGGTTCCGACAGCATCAGCGGTCTGGCGGAACAGTTCAACAGCAAGAATGCGCTGGGCGCCAATGGCAGCACGCTGTCAGTCAAAGCCGGCTACGCGGTCAACGATGGCAATGGCGGCAACAACTACATCGTTGATGCCTTGAACACCGCCAGCGGCACCATTAACAAAGCGGCGCTGACTTTGAGCGCGCAGAAAGACGTCAAGACCTACGATGGCACAGCAAGCTCCTCCGGAACCGTTCTGCTCACCGGCGGCCTGGTCGGCGGCGACAGCTTCTCCACGCTGAGCCAAAGCTTCGATAGCAAAAACGCCGGCAGCCGGACGCTGAACGTCAACTACGCGATCAATGACGGCAATGGCGGCAATAACTATCAGGTCGCCACCCTGGCGGCCAGCGGCGCGATTGCGCAAAAAATCCTGACGGCGCCAAGCCTGAGCATCAACAACAAGGTCTATGACGGCACCACAAGCGCAAGCATCAACGCCTCTGGCGGCGCACTCAACGGCGTGCTTGGCGGCGATAGCGTAAATATCGACACCAGCCGCGGCGTGGCAAGTTTCTCCACCAAGAACGTCGGCGCCAATCTGGCGGTCACCATCGGCTCCGTGGGGCTGAGCGGCGCGGATGCCGGCAATTACACGATCAACAACATTGCCACCGCCAGGGCCAATATCACGCCACTGGCCATCACAGTCGGCGCCACCGGGCAGAACAAGATCTACGACGGCACCGTCAACGACACCGTGACGCTGTCCAGCAGCGGCGTTCTGGCCGGCGATGCCGTCAACTTCGCCGATACCAGCGCCACTTTCGCCAACAAGAACGTCGGCAATGGCAAAACCGTCACGGTCACCGGCATCACCGCCAGCGGCAGCGACGCAGGCAACTATACCCTCAACAACGGCACGGCCATCACCAGCGCCAGCATCACGCCGCGGACCCTCACCGTCAGCGCCACCGGGCAAAACAAGATCTACGACGGCACCGTCAACGACGCCGTCACGCTGGCCAGCAGCGGCGTGCTGCCAGGCGATATCGTCACCATCTCCGCTGCCGGCGCCAGCTTCCTCGATAAAAACGTCGGCAAAGACAAAATCGTCACCGTGGCCGGCATCTCCGCCAGCGGGGCCGACGCCGGCAATTACGCGATCGCCAATAGCGTAACGACAACCGCCTCGGTTACGCCGATCACCTTGTATTACTTCTCGCAAGCGCAGGGCATCAAGCAAGGCCAGACGCCCAACGGTCTTTCCGGTGAAATCAGAGGAAACTTCGCCAGTGGCGAGAACTTGAGCAATGCGACGGATGGCACATTACGTTGGACCACCAACGGCAATGCTTATAGCGCGGTTGGCCAGTATGCGATCATGGGCAGCGGATTGAGCGCGCAAAACTATATCTTCATACAAGATCCATCCAATGCAACTGCGCTTACCATTTCCCCCAATCAAGTCCCATTCATCACGCAAACCCAGAATGACGTTACCGCACAGATTCTTGCCCTGGCCGCCAATGGACAAGCCTCCTCAACGCCATACGGCTTGACTACCAAGCCATTTGCAACCGGCAATGTCGCCGCAAACAGAAAATACCATGGCGACAACAATACTGGCCTGTCAGGTTTTGAAACCGTATTGAACCTCGATGTAATTGACGGCGGCGTTAAATTGTCAACAGACCGTAAAACTCTTGGCGGGGGTAACTAGCCATGACATCACGCTCGAAACCATATTTCTTGGCAAAAACAAAATCCAGCAATATGCATCCCAGGAAATCAGGCACACTCCATTCTGTCCACATGATAAGTTATGCTCTATTGGCAATTTGGACGGTGCAGGCGGGTGCAGCCAATCCATCTGTCAATATCGACAGCGGTCAACTCTTGCAAGAACTGAAGCGTCCCAAGCCAACCACCCCGATCAAAGACACCCCGCTCACCACTGAGCTTCCTGTTGACGTTACAAAACAGAGTGGGGGCACATTGCTAGTACAAGACATCGTACTGGAAGGAAATACGGTTTTTGATAATAAAACTCTTCTTGAATTAGTGGCGGACGCCAAGGGCAAGGAATTAAATTTAGATCAGCTAAAAGAATTAGCCACGAGAATTACGCACTATTATCAACAACATGGCTACCCAATCTCATTAGCTTATATCCCAGCGCAAACACCAAGCGATGGTACGGTAAAAATCAATATCATTGAAACTCGCTTTGGGGAAATCACGATAAACAACCAAAGCAGCGTCAAAGACAAGGCTTTACTAGCTAATCTAAAGCCATTGCAAAGTGGTGACCTGGTCCGCGAAGACCCGTTGCAACGCAGCTTATTATTACTAAGCGACACCCCTGGCATTGCAGTGCACAGCGTATTGCGCCCGGGGGCAAACCCGGGAACCTCAGACCTGCAGGTCAGCGCGCAAGCCGGAGCGAAATTCGCCGGCAGCGTACTGCTTGACAACACCGGCAATACTTACACTGGCCGTCTTCGCCTCGGAGGGACGCTGCAGATCAACAACCCGCTCAACCAAGGCGATCAATTGGTGGTGAACGGTTTGACCAGCTCTGGACTAAGCTATGGGCGCGTCGATTATCAATTCCCACTGGCAGGACAAGCGACATTACTGGGTGGAGCCGCTTCTTACCTGGACTATAAATTGCAGAACGACTTTTCCAATCTAGGCGCACATGGAAATGCCAGCGAAGCTGATTTATGGCTTTCCCATTTTTTCGTTCGAAGCGTAAATGGCTCTCTCATCGGCCGCCTGACCGTCAATCAAAAAAACCTAGATGACAATATAGATTCGAATCAATCGAATAAAAACAGGCGGACAAATAATGTCATTGTAGAGCTTTCAGGCGATCGACTCGACAGCCATGGCATCAGCAACATGCGCCTAGCCCTTACCAGCGGCGAATTGAAATTCCGCAATGAAGCCGCCAATCTATTAGATACGGAAAGCGCCAAAACGGCTGGTCATTTTTTCAAAAGCACATTAAGCTTGGCTCGCCTGCAACGCCTGACCAACAGCAGCGCGCTTTATTTATCCATCACCGGACAGCTGGCCAATAAAAACCTCGACTCCTCAGAACAATTTGTTCTAGGTGGATTTAACAATATACGCGCCTATGAATCAGGGGCTGCCGCGGGAGCGGAAGGTTATGCCGCCACGGTAGAATTACGCCAAAATTTTTCTCTGCCGGCACCTGGCACATGGCAAGGCATTGCCTTCATCGACTCCGGCCGAGTTCAGCTATACAAGAATGCATTTGCCTCCGGTGAGAATTCCGCTACGCTATCCGGGGTAGGCATTGGCCTGAATTGGAGCGGAGGGCAAGGTTGGAACCTGTCATCGATACTGGCAAAGAAAATAGGCAGTTCCCCGCCAGCATCCATCGTCAGCAATCAAAAACGGGCATTATTCTGGCTACAGTTGAACAAACAGTTTTGAATCCGGCATGACAACGCCGAGTCCCCGCTACGGGACTCGGCGTTGCGTTTGATGCTTACTTTCGCGACAAAACCGTGATCCGCTCCTTAAGGCCACACCAATCAGAATGCGCGACGGCGGCTCAGCCCCTCCCTTGCGCGGCCTGCGATGCCACCGCCGACATCCTTCTCGACGCACGCGTCAAGCTGCGGCCTCAGACCGACGCCAACTCCTGCGCCGCGCCGCCTCGATACGCGATGAACGGCAGATCGAAGCCCTGCTCCCGCATCGCTTGCTGCAACTCCCTGGCTTTGGATTGGGAAGCCGGCGAATCGACATCGACATAGATGCCGAGCACGTCTTTCGGCTGGTAGCAGATTTTGGCCTCGGTCGGCTCCACCTCCCGGCCGGCCAGCCTGGGCTGCGCCATCTTTTCCTGTATCCGATCGAAGTCGAATACCGAACGATACTCGTCGGGAATGCCCAGCTCATCCATCTGCTGCTCGCTCACCGCAGTGGCGTCCACCGAGAAAATATCCTCGTTCCAGGTGGCCTGATAGGCGCCCATCATGTCGAACTTCGGGAATTGGCCCGGGAAATACTGGCTGGGCTCCAGGCCGGAAGGCACATTGGCGGTCGCCGCATCGAAAGTCGAAAAACCGCCCAGCCGCGCATCCGCGCTGATAATCAGCCCGGTACGGTCTGCGTGCGGGTCATGGACCTTGCCGTTCAGGCCCTGCTGGATGAAGGTGGCCGAAGACCAGTACCGCTCATCGCAACCGTGTCCCAGGCAGGCATCCAGCTTCGGCATGAACGTGTTCTCGAATTCGTCGCGATGGTCCGACACTGTTCTCAGATAAAGCCCGCCGCTCTCGAACTGCCGCATCAATTGCGCCAGTTTTTCCTGCCTGTTGCCGCCAGTGATTTCATGCGGGACGCCGCCGACGGACGCCGTGGAAACGGAAGCGGCGGCCACAGCGGAGGAAAGGGAAATATTCATGGCCTTATCAATCCATATCATTTGCAGACCGGTGAAAAATAGCATCGGGCAAATTTACGGACTTTCTATTTTCGCTCCAGGCCGCGCAGCCGGAAACCGATCGCGAGCGGACTCGCATCAACGGCAAGCGGCCAGGCTATCAGTCAATTAAACAGCCTCGCGATTTAAAACAAAACCCCCTGCCATGGCAGGGGGTTCTGGCTGGCGTCCGCTCCAGGCAGGAACGGCTATCAACCGGACTTACTGGGTCTTCAGGCCGAAGGCGTCAGCGGTCGCTTGGGCGGTTTTCGCTTCTTCTTCCAGCAGCGCCTTGATGGACAGGCGGATGCGGCCGCGGTCATCCATTTCGATGGCCTTGACCTTCACAACCTGGCCTTCCTTCAGGTAGTCGGACACATTCTTGATGCGCTCGTTGGCGATCTGCGAGATGTGGACCAGACCGTCCTTGCCCGGCAGGATGGAAACGATGGCGCCGACGTTGTTGTCGAGGATCTTGACCACGGTGCCTTCGTACACCTTGCCCACTTCGACTTCGACAGTGATCTCTTCGATGCGCTTCTTGGCCGCTTCCGCGCCCTCGCTGCTTACCGAGGCGATGGTGATGGTGCCGTCTTCTTCGATGTTGATCTCGCAGCCGGTATCCTTGGTGATGGAGCGGATGGTCTCGCCGCCCTTGCCGATCACTTCGCGGATCTTCTCCGGGTTGATCTTCATCACGTACAGGCGCGGAGCGTGGGCGGACAGCTCTTGCGGGCCGTCCACGGCTTCCTTCATCAGGCCCAGGATGTGCAGACGGCCTTCCTTGGCCTGCTCCAGCGCAACCTGCATGATTTCCTTGGTGATGCCCTGGATCTTGATGTCCATCTGCAGCGCGGTCACGCCTGCGGCGGTGCCGGCCACCTTGAAGTCCATGTCGCCCAGGTGATCTTCATCGCCCAGGATGTCGGTCAGCACGGCGAAGCGGTTGCCTTCCAGGATCAGGCCCATGGCGATGCCGGCCACGTGCGCCTTCAGCGGCACGCCGGCCGACAGCAGCGACAGGCAGCCGCCGCACACGGAAGCCATCGACGAGGAGCCGTTGGATTCGGTGATCTCGGACACCACGCGCATCGAGTAGCCGAACTCGTCTTCCGGCGGCAGCACGGCCACCAGCGCGCGCTTGGCCAGGCGGCCGTGGCCGATTTCGCGGCGCTTCGGCGGGCCCATGCGGCCGGCTTCGCCGGTGGAGTACGGCGGGAAGTTGTAGTGCAGCATGAAGCGCTCGGTGTACTCGCCGGCCAGCGCGTCGATGATCTGCTCGTCCTGCTTGGTGCCCAGCGTGGCCACGACCAGCGCCTGGGTTTCGCCGCGGGTGAACAGCGCGGAGCCGTGGGTGCGCGGCAGCACGTTGTTGCGGATGCTGATCGGACGCACGGTGCGGGTGTCGCGGCCGTCGATGCGCGCTTCGCCAGCCAGGATCTGGCCGCGGACGATTTCAGCTTCCAGGCTCTTGAAGATGCCCTTGATCTCGTTGGCCTTCAGGGTGTCGGTTTCTTCGTTGATCAGGCCGGCCTTGACCGCGTCCCAAGCTTCGTTGATGGCGACGGTGCGGGCTTGCTTCTGGCGCAGGCGGAAGGCTTCGGCCAGCTTCTCGCCGGCGATGCCGCGGATCTGGGCGATCAGCGCTTCGTCCTTGGCCGGAGCGGCCCAGTCGAACATCACCGGATTCACTTCGTCGGCCAGTTCGTTGATGGCCTTGATCGCAGCCTGCATCTGTTCGTGGCCGAACACCACAGCGCCCAGCATCACGGCTTCCGGCAGTTCCTTGGCTTCAGATTCCACCATCAGCACGGCGCGCGAGGTGCCGGCGACCACCAGATCCATCTGCGAGGTTTGCAGCTCGGTCTTGGTCGGGTTCAGGATGTATTCGCCGTTGGCGTAGCCGACGCGGGCGGCGCCGATCGGGCCGGCGAACGGCAGGCCGGAAATGGCCAGCGCGGCGGAAGCGCCGATCATCGCCGGGATGTCGGAATCCACTTCCGGATTCAGCGACAACACGGTGGCGACGATCTGCACGTCATGGTAGAAGCCTTCCGGGAACAGCGGGCGGATCGGACGGTCGATCAGGCGGCTGGTCAGCACTTCCTTCTCGGACTGCTTGCCTTCGCGCTTGAAGAAGCCGCCCGGGATCTTGCCGGCGGCGTAGGTACGCTCGAGGTAGTCGACGGTCAGCGGGAAGAAGTCCTGGCCCGGCTTGACGTTTTTGCCGCCCACCACGCTGACCATGACGACGGTGTCGTCAACGGAAACGACTACGGAACCGGATGCCTGGCGAGCGATTTCGCCGGTTTCCAAGGTGACGGTCTGGCGGCCGAACTGGAAGGTTTTGGTGATCTTGTTGAACACGAGGGTTTCCCTATCTTGGTTCACTGATGAAAATGCGCGAGCGGATAAAACAACGGGAACCCCTAAAAATTCGGACCTGGACGAAAGATCGGAATTTGTAGAGGCTCCCCCCGTTGTTACGACAATTTTACTCGCACAGCTGCCGGTGTGAAAAAGTCGCAGCAAGCTGCGACTTTTTCAGAACCGTATACCGATTACTTGCGCAGGCCCAGACGGGTGATCAGCGCGCGGTAGCCTTCAGCGTCGGTGCGCTTCAGGTAGTCCAGCAGACGACGACGACGGCTGACCAGCTTCAGCAGGCCACGACGGCTGTGGTGGTCCTTGGTGTTGGCCTTGAAGTGCGGGGTCAGGTCGTTGATGCGGGCGGTCAGCAGCGCGATTTGGACTTCGGAAGAACCGGTGTCGCCTTCAGCGCGTTGGAAGCCTTTAACGATTTCTGCTTTTTGAGCGGCGGTCATTGCCATTTGGATTGCTCCGTTTCAATAGGGGTTTGAAAACCCGACAAGTGCGGCGAGCCGGAAAACCCAACCCATTCCACACTCCGGTAAGTGGCGAATCAGGCCTGGGCCTGGTTCGCCAGGAGCCGGATCGGATGCAGGCGGCCATCGCCGCGAGCCTCGCCCAGCCCCACGAATCTCCGGGAAGACTGTTGGTAAACCCGGAAACGCTGCATTTTCTCACACTTTTGTTCAAAACGCACGGGCTGGCCGTGAAGAAACTTGCCGATCTCCTCATCCGCCAGCTCCAGCTGCGGAAAATGCATCACCAGCACATCCGCCGGCATCAACAAGGCTTCGCGCGCCGGCATGTCCAGCGATTCCAGATCGGCCAGCCGGTGCGATTCGTCCAGGCTGAAACCGCCGGTGGCGGTGCGGCGCAGCGCGGTCAGATGCGCGCCGCAGCCCAGCGCCTCGCCGATGTCGCAGCCCAGCGTGCGGATATACGTCCCCTTGGTGCACAGCACGTCGATCTCGGCCGACACGCCGTCGAACGACAGCAGCTCCAGCTTGCGGATGGTGACCTGGCGCGCCTCGCGCGGCACCTCGATGCCGGCGCGCGCGTATTCGTACAGCGGCTTGCCCTGATGCTTCAGCGCCGAATACATCGGCGGCACCTGGCTGATTTCGCCGCGAAAGCGCGCCAGCGCGGCTTCCAGCTGCTCGCGGCCGAATTCGACCGGCCGCTCGGACACCACTTCGCCCTCCACGTCGCCGGTCGTCGTCACTACGCCGAACCTGACCGTGGCGCGGTACCCCTTGTCCGCGTCCAGCAGATACGAGGAGAACTTGGTGGCTTCCCCCAGGCACACCGGCAGCAGGCCGGTCGCCAGCGGGTCCAGCACGCCGGTATGGCCGGCCTTGGCGGCATTGAGCAGCCAGCGCGCCTTCTGCAGCGCATTGTTGCTGGAAATGTCGTAAGGCTTGTCGATCAGCAGCACGCCATCGATGTGGCGGCGGTTGCTGCGCGGCTTGCTCATTCGGCCTTGCCCTCGCCTTCGGCTTCGCCAGCGGCCGCCTCGCCGAACTTCTCGGCATCCTCGCGCGCCACCTGATTGATCAGGCTGGTCAGGTGCATGCCGCGCTCGACGGAGTCGTCATAGACGAAATGCAGCTGCGGCATGCTGAACATCTTGATCGCGCGGCCCAGCTCGTTGCGCAGATAGCCGGCGGAGCTGTCCAGCGCCTCCTGGGTGGCTTCGCGCGTACTGTCCACCATCACCGTGTAGTAAACCTTGGCGTGCGAATAGTCGCGGGTCACTTCCACCGCGGTGATGGTGATCCAGCCGGCGCGCGGATCCTTCAGGCCCTTTCGGGTCAGCTCGGCCAGCTCGCGCTGGATCTGCTCGGCGACGCGGTCCGAGCGGGAAAAACCTTTTTTGGCTTTGGCCATATCACTTCCAATTCTGTTGCAAACGCGGCCCATGCGGCCGCTAAGCCACGGGGCCCGTCAAAACGCACGCTGAACGGCATGCGCTTGGACGGGCGTCGTGGCGGATACGAAAAAAGGGCGAGCGCCCGCCGGCCTTCCGGCCGACGCGACACCCGCCCCTGGCGTCCCGATTACAGGGAACGCGCGACTTCCACGATCTCGAACGCTTCCAGCTGGTCGCCTTCCTGGATGTCGTTGAAGTTCTTCAGCATCAGGCCGCATTCGTAGCCTTGCTTCACTTCCTTCACGTCGTCCTTGAAGCGCTTCAGCGATTCCAGTTCGCCGGTGTGGATCACCACGTGATTGCGGATCAGACGGATCGAAGCGGAGCGCTTGATCATGCCGTCGGTCACCATGCAGCCCGCGATGTTGCCCACCTTGGAAACCGTGATCACCTGACGGATCTCGACGGTGCCCAGGATCTGTTCCTTCTTCTCCGGCGCCAGCATGCCGGACAGCGCGGCCTTCACCTCGTCCACAGCATCGTAAATGATGTTGTAGTAACGGATGTCGACGCCCTCGTTTTCCGCCAGCTTGCGCGCCGCCGCGTCGGCTCGGGTGTTGAAGCCGATCACGATGGCCTTGGAAGCGATCGCCAGGTTGACGTCGGATTCGCTGATGCCGCCCACGCCGGAGTGCAGGATGGCCACGCGGACTTCTTCGGTGGACAGCTTCTGCAGACTGCCGGCCAGCGCTTCGTACGAACCTTGCACGTCGGCCTTGATGATGATGGACAGGGTTTGCACCTCGCCTTCGGCCATCTGGGCGAACATGTTCTCCAGCTTGGCGGCCTGCTGCTTGGCCAGACGCACGTCGCGGAACTTGCCGGCGCGGAACAGGGCGATTTCGCGCGCCTTCTTCTCGTCGGCCAGCGCCATCGCGTCTTCGCCGGCTTGCGGCACGTCGGACAGACCCAGGATTTCCACCGGGATGGCCGGACCAGCAGAGTCAATTGCCTTGCCGTTTTCGTCCATCATCGCGCGGACGCGGCCGAATGCCGTGCCGGCCAGCACCACATCGCCCTTCTTCAGCGTGCCGGACTGAACCAGCAGCGTGGCGACCGGACCGCGGCCCTTGTCGAGGCGGGCCTCGACGATGATGCCCTTGGCCAGGCTGTCGACCGGAGCCTTCAGTTCCAGCACTTCGGCTTGCAGCAGGATGGCCTCCAGCAGCGCGTCGATGTTCAGGCCCATCTTGGCCGACACTTCGACGAACTGGGTATCGCCACCCCAATCTTCCGGCACCACTTCATGCGCCACCAGCTCCTGGCGGATGCGCTCGACGTTGGCGCCCTGCTTGTCGATCTTGTTGACCGCCACCACCATCGGCACCTTGGCGGCCTTGGCGTGGTGGATCGCTTCGATCGTCTGCGGCATCACGCCGTCGTCGGCCGCCACCACCAGCACCACGATGTCGGTGGCCTTGGCGCCGCGGGCACGCATCGCGGTAAACGCTTCGTGGCCCGGGGTATCCAGGAAGGTGATCATGCCGCGCGGGGTTTCCACGTGGTAGGCGCCGATGTGCTGGGTAATGCCGCCGGCTTCGCCCGCGGCGACCTTGGCGCGGCGGATGTAGTCCAGCAGCGAGGTCTTGCCGTGGTCGACGTGGCCCATCACGGTCACCACCGGAGAACGCGGCTGCTCAACCACTTCCACGGTTTCGCCATCGGTCACGTCCAGATAGGCTTCCGGATCATCCGCCTGGGCGGCCTTGCCGATGTGGCCCATTTCTTCGACCACGATCAGCGCGGTTTCCTGGTCCAGCACTTGGTTGATGGTGACCATCATGCCCATCTTCATCAGGGTCTTGATCACTTCAACCGCCTTCACCGCCATCTTGTGCGCCAGTTCGGCCACGGTGATGGTTTCCGGCACCAGAACCTCATGCACGATGGGCTCGGTCGGCGCCTGGAAGGCGTGCTGGTTGTTCTGCTTGTTCCGGCCCTTGCCGCCGCGGGACTTCCAATCGTTGCCGGCGTCGCCGCCCTTGGTCTTCAGACCGCGGCCGCCCTTCTTGTTGTCGTCCCAGCTGCGTTCGCCGCCCTTCTTGCCCTTGCCCGGACGGCTGCCGCCCGGAGCCGGAGCCGGCGGTTGAGACGGGGCCGCGGCGGCCGGAGCCGGACGCGGGCCGCGATCGCCGGCGCCTGCCGGGCGCGGGCCGCGGTTGTCGCCGCCCGGACGCGGGCCGCGATCGCCGGCGCCTGCCGGACGCGGGCCGCGGTTGTCGCCGCCCGGACGCGGGCCGCGATCGCCGGCGCCTGCCGGACGCGGGCCGCGGTTGTCGTTGCCGCGCGGACCGCGATTGTCGCCGGACGGCGCGCCGCGGCGATCGTCGCGACGCTCTTCGCGCTGCGGCTCGACCACGGGAGCCGGCTCGGGCGCCGGTTGCGAGGCGGCCAGCTTGGCAGCCTGGCGGCGCTCTTCGCGTTCGATCTTTTCGCGCATCAGCGCTTCCTGGCGAGCGCGGAAAGCAGCCTGACGCTTCTCTTCCGCTTCGCGCGCGGCGATTTCTTCCGGCGACAGGATGGAGGCCACGGTGCGCGGCGCCGGCGCGGCGGCCGGCTTCGGCTCGGGCTTCGGTTCCGGCTTGGCTTCCACTTTCGGCTCCGGCTTCGGTTCCGGTTTCGGCTCAGGCTTCGCTTCGACCTTGGGCTCCGGCTTCGGCTCGGGCTTGGCTTCCGCAGGCGCGGCGGCCGGAGCGGGAGCCGGCTCGGCCGGCTTCGGTGCCTCGGCGCGCGGCGCGTCGTCCGGACGCACCACCACGCGCTTCTTGCGGGTTTCCACTGTCACGGTGCTGCCGTCGGCCTTCTTGACCTCGGAGGTGGACTTGCGAGTCAGCGTGATGCCGCTATCCTCGCGGGCGCCATGCGAACGCTTCAGGTAGTCCAGAAGCTGGGACTTGTCTTGCGCCGACAGGCTGTCTTCCGGCGAGCGCTTGCTCACGCCCGCGGCGCGCAGCTGCTCGAGCAGGCGTTCCGGCGTGAGATTCATCTCGCTGGCAAATTGTTTTACATTCGTCAAAACCATGCGTCTTCCCAAATTCCGTAAATACTTCCCGAGAAAGCCTTACTGGTTGAACCAGTGTTCGCGCGCCTTCATGATGATTGCGCGTGCAGCTTCCGCTTCCATGCCGGTCATGTCCACCAGATCGTCAACGGCCAGGTCGGCCAGATCGTCGCGGGTGGTCACGCCGCCTGCGGCCAGCTTGCGAACCAGCTCGGCATCCAGGCCTTCAACGTCCTTCAGGTCGTCGGCTACGTTCTCGACCTGCTCTTCGGACGCGATGGCCTGCGTCAGGAGCGCATCACGGGCGCGGCTGCGAAGCTCGCCCACCAGCTCCTCGTTGAAGCCTTCGATTTCCAGCATTTCTTCCAGCGGCACGTAGGCCACTTCCTCCAGCGCGGCGAAGCCCTCTTCCACCAGTTTGGCGGCGGTGTCTTCATCCACGCTCAGCGCGCTGACGAACAGCTGGCGCAGCGCGGCGTCTTCGGCCTGATGCTTCTCTTCCGCTTCGGCCACGGTCATGATGTTCAGGTACCAGCCGGTCAGCTCGGCGGCGAGCTTGACGTTCTGCCCGCTGCGGCCGATGGCCAGCGCCAGCTGCTCTTCCTCGACGATCACGTCCATGCTGTGATTGTCTTCGTCCACCATGATGCGGCTGACTTCGGCCGGCGACAGCGCGTTGATCACGAACTGGGCCGGTTCCGGCGCCCACAGCACGATGTCGACGCGCTCGCCCGCCAGTTCCTGGGTCACCGCCTGCACGCGCGAGCCGCGCATGCCGATGCAAGTGCCCTGCGGATCGATGCGGGCGTCGTTGGCCTTGACGGCGATCTTGGCGCGCATGCCCGGATCGCGCACGGCGGCGCGGATTTCCAGCATGCCTTCCTCGATCTCCGGCACTTCCAGCTCGAACAGCTTGACCAGGAATTCCGGCGCGGTGCGCGACAGGATCAGTTGCGGGCCGCGGCCCTGGCGGTCGATGCGCAGCAGATAGGCCTTCACGCGGTCGCCCACGCGCAGGTTTTCCTTCGGAATCATCTGGTCGCGCGGCAGCACGGCTTCCAGCTTGCCGCACTCGACGATGGCGTTGCCGCGCTCGATGCGCTTGATGGTGCCGATCACCAGGTGCTCGCGGCGCTGCAGGAATTCGTTCAGCAGCTGTTCGCGCTCGGCGTCGCGGATGCGCTGCAGGATCACCTGCTTGGCGGTCTGCGCGCCGATGCGGCCGAATTCGACGGCCTCCATCGGCTCTTCGATGAAGGCGCCCAACTCGATGCGCGGATCGCGGTCGCGCGCGTCGATCAGGCCGATTTCCTTGCTTTCGGATTCCAGCAGCTCGTCCTCCACCACCAGCCAGCGGCGGAAGGTCTGGTACTGACCGGTGTGGCGGTCGATCTCGACGCGCACATCCATCTCGTCATCGGTAAACTTCTTCTTGGTGGCCGAGGCAAGCGCCATCTCAAGGGCGGAAAACACCACATCCTTGCTGACATTCTTCTCGCTCGCCAGGGCATCCACCAGCAACAAAATCTCGCGACTCATGCATTCCTCTCCGAATTTTGTCCTTTAGCGTGGGCTAAAAGCCGTCCAGACATCAAAACTCAGGCTCGAGACGAGCCTTGTCGATGTTGGCGAACGGAATCTCCACGATGCGGCCATCCACATCCAGCTTCACGGAGCCATCCTCGACCCCGGCAAGACGACCGGTAAATTTCTTCTGCTGCTCGATCGGCATCCGCGTCTTGATCTTGGCGAGCTGACCGGAGAAGCGGACAAAATCGGCCTCCTTCTTCAACGGGCGATCCAGGCCCGGAGAAGACACTTCCAAACGCTCGTAATCCACGTTTTCGACCATGAACAGCCGCGTGAAGTGATTGCTCACCAGCACGCAGTCTTCCACGGTGATGCCACCGGGCTTGTCGATAAACACGCGGAAACCGCCACCGGGGGTCATTTCGAAATCGACGAGCTCATAGCCCAGACCCGGCAGGGTGTTTTCCAGCAGCAAACGAACATCCATTGCTTTTTCCACAAATAAAAAATGGGCGAAACGCCCATCCCTAACCGCTGCGATTGTAACCTATTTCCGCAAAAAAGAAAACCGGCCCGGCCGGACCTCCCGGCACCGGAAGCCGGCCTATGCCAGACAACTTTTGCGAGACGATTTCAGTTACGGTACATTACCGCGGATCAAACCGCGGTTTGATCGCAATGGCCTGACGGCCGACAACAACAACTATTAAATAGCGACTCGCAAAACCGTTCGCCGCCGCTCCCGCCGCGACGAAGCTCGCTAAAACCCGCACGACGGAGAAACCCGGATTTATGGATAAGGTGTGGCTCAAAAACTACCAGCCCGGCGTCGCCCACGAGATCGACATCAACCAGTTCCAGTCGGTAACCGAGGTGTTCGACCGCAGCGTCAAGAAATTCAGCGGCCGGCCCGCGATGGCCTGCATGGACAAGGTGCTCAGCTACGCTGAATTGGACGCGCTCAGCGGCCGCTTCGCCTCCTTCCTGCAGCATAGGCTGGGCCTGAAAAAAGGCGACCGCGTCGCTGTGATGATGCCCAATCTGCTGCAATACCCGATCGCCGTGTTCGGCACGCTGCGCGCGGGCGGCGCGGTGGTCAACGTGAACCCGCTGTACACGCCGCGCGAGCTGGAGCATCAGCTGAAGGATTCCGGCGCGGAAACCATCGTCATCCTGGAGAACTTCGCCGGCGTGCTGGAGCAGGTGCTGCCGCGCACCCAGGTGAAGAACGTGGTGGTCGCCTCCATCGGCGAAATGCTGGGCATCCTAAAGGGAACGCTGGTCAATTTCGTGGTGCGCAAGGTGAAGAAGATGGTGCCGCCCTGGCGCATCCCCGGCCACGTACGCTTCAGCGACGCGCTGTCCATCGGCGCGGCCAAGCCTTATGACAAGGTGGCGCTGACCCACGAGGACGTCGCCTTCCTGCAGTACACCGGCGGCACCACCGGCGTGGCCAAGGGCGCCGTGCTGCTGCACAAGAACATCGTCGCCAACATGCTGCAGGCCAGCGCATGGGTGGGCACGCTGGTGCGCGAGGGGCAGGAAGTGATCGTCACCGCGCTGCCGCTATACCACATCTTCTCGCTGACCGCGAACCTGATGGTGTTCACCGAGATCGGCGCGCTGAACGTGCTGATCACCAACCCGCGCGACATACCCGGCTTCGTCAAGGAGCTGCGCAAGTATCCGATCACCTGCATCACCGGGGTCAACACGCTGTTCAACGCGCTGCTGAACCATCCGGAATTCTCCAAGCTGAATTTTTCCACCTGGCGGTTGACGCTGGGCGGCGGCATGGCGGTGCAGAAAGCGGTGGCCGACAAGTGGAAGGCCGTCACCGGCGTGCCGCTGGTGGAGGCCTACGGCCTGACCGAGACCAGCCCGGCCGCCTGCATCAACCCGATGGACCTGAAGGAATACAACGGCACCATCGGCCTGCCGGTGCCGTCCACCGAGATCGAAATCCGCGACGCCGAAGGCCGCCCGGTGGCGCCGGGCGAACAGGGCGAGCTGTGCATCCGCGGCCCACAGGTGATGCGCGGCTACTGGAACCGCCCGGACGAAACCGCCAAGGTGCTGGGCGCCGACGGCTTCCTCGCCACCGGCGACATGGCCGTACTCACGCCGGAAGGCTACGTCAAGCTGGTGGACCGCAAGAAGGACATGATCCTGGTGTCCGGCTTCAACGTCTACCCGAACGAGATCGAGGACGTGGTGGCCGGCCATCCGGACGTGCTGGAAGTCGCCTGCATCGGCGTGCCGGACGACAAGTCCGGCGAAGTGGTCAAGGTGTTCGTGGTGAAGAAGAACCCCGCCCTCACCGACAAGGACATCATCCGCTACTGCCGCGAGAACCTGACCGGCTACAAGGTGCCCAAGCTGGTCGAGTTCCGCAGCGAGCTGCCCAAGACCAACGTCGGCAAGATCCTGCGCCGCGCGCTGCGCGACCAGGAAACCGCCAAGCAGGCCTGATCGCCGCCAGCATCCACGCGACGCCGCCCCCTTGGGCGGCGTTTTGTTTTACCCGGCGCAAACGCAAGCCCGCGCGGGACGGCTAAACTGAATCGATCCTCAGCCCCTTCGGAGCGCTCCATGCTGATGTTGCCGTTTTTCAAACTGATGGCCGAAAAAAAGGCCAGCGACCTGTTTCTGACCAGCTTCTCCCCGCCGATGCTGAAGCTGGGCGGCGAACTGACGCCGGTCAACGAGAAGCCGCTGACGCCGGACATGGTCAAGCAACTGGCCTACAGCCTGATGAGCGAGGAAGAAGCCGCCGTCTTCGAGCGCGAGCGCGAGATGAATCTGGGCCATCCGGTGCCGGGCCTGGGCAGCTTCCGCGTCAACGTGTTCTGGCAGCGCGGCTCGGTCGGCATGGTGGTGCGCTACATCCTGCCCAGCATCCCGACCGTGGAAGAGCTGCAGTTGCCGCCGCTGCTGGAAGAGCTGATCAAGCTGAAGCGCGGCCTGATCCTGGTGGTCGGCTCCACCGGCTCCGGCAAAAGCTCGACGGTGGCGGCGATGCTGCAATCGCGCAACCGCAGCATGAAGGGCCACATCCTCACCATCGAGGATCCGATCGAATTCCTGTTCCGCCACGACCAGTCCATAGTCAACCAGCGCGAGATCGGCTTCGACACGCTGTCCTACGCCCGCGCGCTGAAGAACGCGATGCGCGAGGCGCCGGACGTGCTGATGATAGGCGAGATCCGCGATCCGGAAACGCTGAGCCAGGCCATCGGCTACGCCCAATCCGGCCATCTGTGCATCTCCACGCTGCACGGCAACAACAGCTACCACATGCTGAACCGGGTGATGAATTTCTTTCCGGCAGAAGCGCGCGGCGCGCTGCTGATGGACCTGTCGGCCTCGCTGCGCGCCGTGATCTCGCAGCGGCTGGTGGCCACGCTGGACGGCGGCCGGGTGCCTGCGCTGGAGCTGCTGATCAACACGCCGCACATTTCGGAGTTGATTCGGGCCGGAGAGATGGACAAAATCAAGGAGGCCATCGAAAGCAGCATGAGCGATGGCGCGCAAACCTTCGAACAGGCGCTGTTCCAGCTCTACCAGGCCGGACGGATCAGCCTGGACGAAGCGTTGAAGAACGCCGACTCGCCCACCAATCTGTACTGGCTGATCAACCAGTCCCAGGAGGCGGGCAAAGGCAAAGACAAACCTGGCCCCGCCAGCGCGGCCAGCTTCGACAGCATCAAACTGGACTTGTAAACCCACCCGATGATTACCCTGTACGGCATTCCCAACTGCAATACCGTGAAGAAGGCCCGCCAATGGCTGGCCGACAACGGCATCGACTACCTCTTCCACGACTTCAAGAAACAAGGCATAGACGCCGGGCGCCTGCAAGCCTGGGCCGCGCAAGTGCCGCTGGCTAAACTGGTGAACCGCCAGGGCACCACCTGGCGCGCGCTGCCGGACGAGGCCAAGGCCGCCGCAGACACGCTGGACGGCGCCGTCGCGCTGATGCTGGACAAGCCGTCGGTGATCAAGCGCCCGGTGCTGGAATGGGACGGCAAGGTCGGCGTCGGCTTCGCCGAAGCCGACTGGGCGGAGCGATTCGGCAAATGAGCGCGACGCTGGATCTCGCCCGCGAGCTGATCCGCCGCGATTCCGTCACCCCGCGCGATGAAGGCTGCCAGGCGCTGATGATAGAACGCCTGGAAGCGATAGGCTTCAAGGTGGAAAAGATGCGCCACGGCGACGTGGACAACTTCTGGGCGCGCCGCGGCGACGCCGGCCCGCTGTTCTGCTTCGCCGGCCATACCGACGTGGTGCCCACCGGGCCGCTGGACAAATGGGACAGCCCGCCGTTCGAGCCGACCGTGCGCAACGGCCTCTTGTACGGCCGCGGCGCCGCCGACATGAAGGCGTCTCTGGCCGCCTTCGTCACCGCCTGCGAGCGCTTCGTCGCCGAACATCCTGATCACAAGGGCTCGCTGGCGCTGCTGATCACCTCGGACGAGGAAGGCGTGGCGGTCGACGGCACGGTCAAGGTGGTCGACGCGCTGGAAGCGCGCGGCGAGACGATAGACTACTGCATCGTCGGCGAGCCGACCTCCGAACAGCGGCTGGGCGACACCGTGAAAAACGGCCGCCGCGGCTCGTTGTCCGGCCGCCTGGTCGTGCACGGCATCCAGGGCCACATCGCCTACCCGCAGCTGGCGAAAAACCCCATCCACCTGATGGCGCCGGCCTTGGCGGAACTGGCCGCCACCCGCTGGGACGAGGGCAATGCCTTTTTCCCGCCCACCAGCTGGCAGGTGTCCAACATCCAGGCCGGCACCGGCGCCACCAACGTCATCCCAGGCCACTGCGAGCTGCTGTTCAACTTCCGCTTCTCGCCGGAAAGCACCGCGGAAAGCCTGAAAGAACGGGTGTATCAGATACTGGACAAGCACGGTCTGGGCTACGAGCTGCACTGGCAGCTGTCCGGCCAGCCCTTCATCACGCCGCCGGGCGCGCTGACCGACGCGCTCAGCGCGGCCATCGCCGAGGTGTCGGGCGCCAAGGCCGAACTGTCCACCACCGGCGGCACCTCGGACGGCCGCTTCATCAAGCGCATCGCGCGCGAGCTGGTGGAATTCGGCCCCATCAACGCCACCATCCACAAGCTGAACGAATGCGTGGAAGTGGCCGACGTGGAGCCGCTGGCCGCCATCTACCGCCGCACGCTGGAGGGGCTGCTGGCCAAGGCATGAGGGCCTGCGCTCCGCTATGCTGAAACCGGCGCCCGCGCCGGTTTTTTCACATCCACGCCGCGTCCCTGGCGCAACCATGGTTTTTCGCGTCTCCACGCCGAATGTTGCGGATCGAACTAACAGGTAAGCTCCATCATCATGGAAATCGAAATCGCAAAAATCTTCATCGCGCTGCTGGTGCTGGTCAATCCGCTTGGCGCCATCCCCATCTTCATCAGCTTGACGCCCAACGCCGGCCAGGAGGAAAGGCGGAAAATCGCCAAGACCACCGCCATCGCCGTCGCCATCGTGCTCAGCCTGTTCGCGGTGGTGGGCGAGACGCTGCTGCGCTTTCTGGGCATCAGCATAGGCTCGTTCCAAGTCGGCGGCGGCATCCTGGTGATGCTGATCGCCATCGCGCTGATGAACGCCAAGCCCGGTCCGACCAAGACCACCAAGCAGGAACGCGAGGAGGCGGGCCACAAGACCAATATCGCGGTGGTGCCGATGGCCATCCCGCTGATGACCGGCCCGGGCACCATCTCCACGGTGATCATCTACGCCAGCACCGCCCACTCCTGGATACAGGTGGTCTACCTGCTGATCAGCGGCCTCCTGGTGGCCGTCACCTGCTACGGCGCGCTGGTGCTGGCCTCGCCGCTGTCCCGGCTGCTGGGCCAGACCGGGATCAATATCGTCAACCGGGTGATGGGCATGCTGCTCGCCGCGGTATCGGTGGAAATCATCGTCGACGGCGTTTACCGGCTGTTTCCGCAACTGACTCGCTGAAGGCTCGCGGCGCCGCTGCGGGCCCTCCCCGGCCGGCGCGGCCGCCATTTCACGCCTCCTCCGAACAATCTGGACTGGCCATCGCCGCCCGAGCGTCTGCGCCGTCTCGCTTTCCCATCCAGCCGCCATGCATTTGCCGCCGGAAACCAGGCGGCCTTCCAGACTCTCCTTGACTAATCTCACCCATATTTCATACACCAAATAAGCGATATCGCGCGCCTTGCATTCCCGACCATCCCTATCCCGCGAGGATGAAACGATGTTCGATCAAAAGCTGAAATCCTCCTTGAATGACGCCCTGGCTCAACTGGAAAATCAAAAAAACGTGCTGGACGCGCTGAACCAATCGACCGCCATCATAGAATTCAGCCCGGACGGCATCATCCTCTCCGCCAACGCCAATTTCGAGCAGACCCTGGGCTACAGCGCCGAGGAAATCATCGGCCAGCACCATAGCATGTTTTGCCTGCCGCAATTCACGGCCAGCCAGGAATACAAGGCCTTTTGGCATGTGTTGCGGACCGGGGGCATCATCAAGGATCAGTTCCGGCGCATCGCCAAGGATGGTCGCACCGTATGGCTGGAGGCCAGCTACAACCCGGTCCACGACAAACAGGGCCAGGTGGTCAAAGTGATGGTGTTCGCGCTGGACGTCACCCAGGAGGTCAAGCTCGCCCATGAGGCGAGAAACATCATGAAAGCCGTTGAGCGCTCAATGGCCGTCATCGAGTTCACCCCGGAAGGCGTCATCCTGACCGCCAACGCCAATTTTCTCGGCGCCACCGGCTATACCGCCGAGGAAATCATCGGCAAGCACCACCGCATCTTCTGCCCAGCCGACTTTGTGCACAGCCCCGCCTATGAGCATCTGTGGCAACAGCTGAAACAGGGCGTGTTCGTCTCCGGCAGGTTCGAACGCCTGCATAAATCGGGCCGCCCGATTTGGCTGGAGGCCAGCTACAATCCGATCTTCGACGACGATGGCGTGGTGTTCAAGGTCATCAAGTTCGCCACCGACATCACCGACCAGGAAACCGCGCGCCAGCAAGATCTCCGCCTGGTGCAGGAAGCGCATCGGCTGTCGGCGGCGTCGGACAACGCCTCCAGCAACGGCCAGCAGGTGATCCGCGACACCATCCAGGCGATGAGCGTGATCGCCGACAGCGCGGGACAGTCGGCGCGGCTGATCGAAGACCTGGAACAGAAAACCAGCCGCATCACCACCATCGTCAACACCATCCATGAAATCGCCGATCAGACCAATCTGCTGGCGTTGAACGCGGCGATCGAAGCCGCCCGCGCCGGCGAGCAGGGCCGCGGCTTCGCCGTGGTGGCCGACGAGGTGCGCAAACTGGCGGAACGCACCAGCACCTCCACCAAGGAGGTGACCGAGATGATAGACGACATCAAGAACGGCACCGGCAGCGCCACCGAAAGCATCCACGAAATGCTGGTGAAGGCGCAGAAAGGCGAGGAACACGCCAGCGAGGCCAGCAGTTCGATCGAGCAGATACGCAACAGCACCTCGCGGCTGGCCGATGTGGTCAACCACTTCTCAGCCGTTCAAGCCGGCGCCAATCCCCCCAATCCCTGAGCGCCAGCGCGCTGGCTGGCGCGTTTTTCGGCAAAGGATCACGCCCCTCCCCTCAGCATCCTGACGCCCGCGTAAGCGAAAGCCAGCGCCAGCGCGCCATGCAGCCATCGCCTCAGCCGCAGATAGGCCCGCCGCGCGGCGGCGGTGGAGAACAGCAGCGCATAGGAAGCAAACACGCAGACAGCAATCAGCGCGCAGCCCGCCACCACCCGCGCGCCATGCTCTCCCCCGCCGGAGGCGGGAGAGGCCAGCGACACCAGCGACAGCCAAACCAAGATGGCCTTGGGGTTGCCCAGATGCATCAGCAGCCCCCGCCGCAGCGCCTGTCCATGCGACAGCCCGGCCAGCCGCCGCCCTTCCCCCGCGGCATCGGCGGCGCAAGCCGCCTGCCTGGCAGACTGCCAGGCCAGATACAGCAGGTAGGCGCCGCCCAACAGCTTCAAGCACCACGCCAACGCCAGGCTGCCCCGCATCAATTCCGCGAAGCCCAAAGCGGCGAACACGCCCCAGCAGACAGAGCCCAGCGCCACGCCCGCCGCCAGCGACAAGGCTCGGCTCCTCCCCTGCTCCATCGCCACGCCCATGATGGCCAGATTGCTGGGCCCCGGGCTCGCCGTCCCAACCAGATACACCGCGAACGCCGCGGCCATGTTGGCATCCACCCACACGCCCCCCATCTTTATCTCCAGATAATCTGTATGCGGCGCCTCTCGCCGCTTTCCGGCATTCTCCAGCAATCACGGGACATTATGCCAAAACGCTATCCATTCCTGTAAATATACAGCGGCATCTGTACTGATATTTTCATCATTGTCTGTTCATTGTTTGTACTGATCCCCAGCAGTAAAAATAGCCATCTTCATAGCGTGGTGGCAGCCATGTCCAAGCCTGAAATCAAACCCGTCCCCATCAAGATCCATCCCCGGCTCACCAGCGGCCGCTTCAACAATGTCCGCGTCGGCATGGTGGTGCTGACGCAGCTGGCGTTCTTCGGCATGCCCTGGCTGCTGTGGAACGGCCGCCAGGCGGTGCATTTCAATCTGGCGGAGCATCATTTCCTGATCTTCGGCATCAGCCTGTGGCCGCAGGATTTCATCTACCTGGCGGCGCTGCTGGTGGTATCGGCGCTGGGCCTGTTCCTGTGGACCACGCTGGCCGGCCGGCTGTGGTGCGGCTACAGCTGCCCGCAAACGGTGTATACCCAGATCATGATCTGGATCGAACGGGCGATTCAGGGCGACCACAACGCCCGCCGCAAGCTGGACGCCGCGCCGATGAGCGTCGGCAAGTTCGCCAAGAAAGGCGCCACCCAGGCGATCATGGCCGCGTTCTCCTTGTGGACCGGCCTCACCTTCGTCGGCTACTTCACGCCGATGCGCGAGCTGGCCACGCTGCAGATGGGGCCATGGGATCTGTTCTGGACGCTGTTCTACGGCGGCTTCACCTGGCTGATGGCCGGCGTGCTGCGCGAGAAGGTCTGTTTGCACATGTGCCCGTACGCGCGCTTCCAGGGTTCGATGTTCGACGACCACACCCTGGTCATTTCCTATGACGCCAAGCGCGGCGAGCCGCGCGGCAAGACCCAGGCCAAGAGCGACGCCCAGACCAAGGGTTGCATAGATTGCGGCATCTGCGTGCAGGTCTGCCCCACCGGCATCGACATCCGCAACGGCCTGCAGTACGAATGCATAGGCTGCGCCGCCTGTATCGACGCCTGCGACCAGGTGATGGACAAGCTGAAGTCGCCGCGCGGGCTGATCCGCTACACCAGCGCCCAGGCGCTGCAGGGCAAGCCGGCGCAGAGCGGCCCGTCCTTCCACCGCCCGCGCATCGTCATCTACTCCTGCCTCTTGGCCGGCATCATCACCATGTCCACCACCGCGCTGGTGTTGAAGAAGCCGTTCAAGGTGGACGTGCTGCGCGACCGCGCCAGCCTGGTGGAGCAATCCGACGACGGCCTGCTGCAGAACCGCTACAGCCTGCGGGTGATCAACACCACCGAGCAGGCGCAGCGCTACGTGGTATCGGTCGAGGGCCTGCCCGGCATCCGCATGGAGAAGCCGGGCCAGGTAATCGAGGTCAAGCCGGCCCAGACCGAAACCGTGCCGGTGCGCGTGCAGGTCGAGCCGGAAAGCGCGCCGCGCGGCTCGCATCGCATCCACTTCGTGATACGCTCGCTGAACGATGACGTTTCGATAAGGGAAAAATCCAGCTTCATCGGCGAGTAAGCCGGGTCAGGAAAACAATATATGAACAAAACCGGCCAATTGAGCCAACGCTTCCGCCATGCGATAGAACAGGGCCATCTGCGCGCCGGCGACCGCATGCCCTCGCTGCGCAAGGTGTGCCAGGACCACAAGATCAGCATCACCACCGCGCAGCGCGCCTACGCCGAACTGGAAAAACTGGGGCTGATCGAATCGCTGCCGCGCTCCGGCTTCCGCGTGCTGGCGCGCAGCAGCGCGCTGCCCAGCAACCTGCCGCTCAACAGCGACGGCAGCGGCATCCGCATCGAGCACCTGACCAGCGCGCTGCCCATGCCCTGGGGCTGCCCCTACATGAACCCGGCGCTGATCAACACCACGCCGCTGAACCGCGCCCTCACCCGCGCGCTGCGGGACTACCGCTACGCACTGTCCGGCAACGCCAGCACCGGCTACGAAGGCCTGCGCCGCGAGCTGACGCTGCGCTACCTGGCCCAGGGCGTGGAGCTGGACGGCGACGAGCTGCTGGTCACCTGCGGCGGCATGGAAGCGCTGAACCTGGCGATACGCGCGGTGACCAAGCTGTCCGGCAGCCAGGCGATGCTGGTGCTGACCCCGGCCTTCCCGGCGCTGTTCGACCAACTGGACCAGCTGGGCGTCACCGTGCACACGCTGGCCACGCCGCCCGGCCAGCCGCTGGACCTGGAGCGGATGGAGCAGTTGATCCTCCAGCACCAGCCGGCCGGCATCCTGGCGATGGCCAACTTCCAGCACCCCACCGGCCTGACGATGAGCGACCACGACAAGGCGTCGCTGCTGGCGCTGGCGGACCGGCACCGGCTGCCCATCATCGAGGACGACACCTACCGCGAACTGTATTTCGGCGAAAGCGCGCCCTTGCCGCTGAAGGCCTACGACCAGAAAGGCAGCGTGCTGTACTGTTCCTCGTTCAGCAAGTCGCTGGCGCCGGGCTACCGCGTCGGCTGGATCGCCGCCGGCCGCTACCGCGACAGCATCCTGGGCCTGAAGCTGTGCAGTTCGCTGTCCACGCCGCTGCCCAGCCAGATGGCGCTGGCCCGGTTGCTGTCCGGCGGACAGCACGAGGACATGCTCAGCCTGCTGCGCAGCCGGCTGCAGGCCAACTGGCTGGCAATGAGCCAGCAGCTGGCCGTCCAGATGCCGGCCGGCGCCCGCCAGATCACGCCGCAAGGCGGCTATTTCCTGTGGCTGGAGCTGCCGGAGGGCAGCGACTGCCGCGCCCGGCTGCCGGCCGCGATGCAGCGCGGCATGCACTTCGCGCCCGGCTCGCTGTTCTTCCGTGACGCCCAGCCCAGGCTGAACGCGATGCGGCTCAACTTCAGCTATTTTGACCCGCTGCAACAGCACAACGGCGTGGCGATGCTGGCGGAAAGCCTGGCCAAGCAGGACTGAAGCCCCTTCAGCCCACCGGTGGGCCGCATGGGACATGGTGTTCATGCGGCCTCAGTTTTGAGCTGGGCCAAGGGTTAGGCGTCGCCGCGCTGCCAAACATTGGCCCGTTCCTCAAAATCCGGCCGCTGCGGCCTCACGACACAAAAGCGTTGTCCCGTGGGCGCCTCCATAACCCACCACGTGTGGATTTTCTCGACCCGCTTTGCTCCAAGACTTTCGAGGCGCGCCACTTCCGCCTCGACGTCGTTGGTCTCGATGTCCAGATGGACGCGACTCGCGTGACCCACTGCCTGGACCAGAATCTTCATCTCATCCGGCGGTCCTTCGAGCAGGCGATAGGGGTCAGCGGCGTCTGCAGCGCGTGCAGTACGCCCGATCGCCGCGGACCAAAACCTGGCCGCGCCCTCTATGTCGTCGGTCCTGCAGTCGATGATGATGTTGCTCAGGCGGCTTTTGTGCATTGCGGCTCTCTCCCGTAGGCGGACGACGCTGGACAGATGGTGGGCAGCGGCAGCCGCGTTGTGGCGGCTGATAGATAAAAAATGATGGCAGCAGCGCCGCGCCCCACAAACGCAGCGTGACACAAGTATGAGTCGTACGCCCCGTCAGTCGTCACAGTTGCCAGCGCCTCTATTGCAGCCATCCGGGACAGCCGTGCCGGCAACATCGTGGCATCGCCAGTCACGTCCATAGCTCGGATTGTCAGCGCTTGCGCATCAATCCCCAGATGCAGCTTGCATCACTGGCGGAAGGCAAGGTGCGCGCAGCTCGCTGGATCGTTTGGAATAATATGTCCGCCCCTGAGCATCAACTGCGCGTGTCCGCTCTCCGTATGGCCGGATTGGACAACCCCCTGTCCCTGCCCCAGCCGGACACGCTGCCGACTTCTGGCACAGAGCCGCCTTCCAGCCCGCAGGGCGGGAAGGCCCGGTACGGCTAGACGTGCAGCAGCAGGAAGCGGCGCTCCCACGGGCTGATCACGTCGAAGTACTCGCGGTACTCCGCCTCCTTGATCGCGGCGTAGGTCTCGATGAAGTGCTCGCCGAACAGCTCGGATAGCGGCCGGCAGCGCAGCAGCATGTCGATGGCGTCGTCCAGGTGGCGCGGCAACTGATGGGGCTGCTCGTAGGCGCTGCCGGACAAAGGCTCGGACGGATCGATGCGGTCGCGCATGCCCAGGTAGCCGCAGGCCAGGCTGGCCGCCATCGCCAGGTAAGGATTGACGTCCACACCGGCCAGCCGGTTCTCCACCCGCCTCGCCTCCGGATCGGAGTGCGGCACCCTCAAACCGCAGGTACGGTTGTCGTAGCCCCAACTGAGATTGATCGGCGCCGAGGTGTAGCGGCTGAGGCGGCGGTAGGAATTGACGTAGGGCGCGAAGAACGGCATCGCCGCCGGCAGATAGCGCTGCAGGCCGCCGATGAAGTGCAGGAAGGCCTCAGACGGCTGGCCATCGTCCAGGCTGAAGATGTTGCCGCCGCTGGCGATGTCCACCACGCTCTGGTGCATGTGCATCGCGCTGCCGGGCTGGCCCTGCATCGGCTTGGCCATGAAGGTGGCGTACATATTGTTGCGGATCGCCACCTCGCGCACGGTGCGCTTGAACAGGAACACCTGGTCGGCCAGTTGCAGCGGATCGCCGTGGTCCAGGTTGATCTCCATCTGCGCGGTGCCCATCTCGTGGATCAGCGTGTCCAGCGCCAGGCCCTGGGCCTCGCACCAGTCGTACATCACGTCGAAGATGTCGTCGTATTCGTTGACCGCGTCGATGGAAAAGCTCTGCATCCCCGCCTCGGTGCGGCGGGTGCGGCCCACCGGCGGGCGCAGCGGCAAGTCCTCGTCCGGCTGGATCTCCACCAGGTAGAATTCCATCTCCGGCGCGATCACCGGCTTCCAACCCTGGTCCTCGTACAGTTTCAGGATGCGCTTGAGCACGTTGCGCGGCGCCAGGTCCACCGCGTCGCCGGCGAAGGAATAGCAATCATGGATGATCTGCGCGGTGGGCTCCTTGTTCCACGGCACCGGGCGCAAGGTGCTCAGATCGGGCAGCAGCTTCATGTCGGGGTCGGCGACGGAGGTGAAGTCGCGGTCGGGGTAGTCGCCGGTCACCGTCATCGACAGCACCGCCTCAGGCAGGCGCAATCCGACGGCGGGGTCGTACTTGTGGCGCGGCACGATCTTGCCGCGGGCGAGGCCGGTCATGTCCGGGATCAGACATTCCACCTCGGTGATATGGTGTTCGTCCAGCCATTGGTTGATGATAAGGGCACTGTCCATAAATCCTCTGTCAGCTGTGTTTGCCCGAGCTTCCCAGCCTGCGGGCATGATGGGTCAGGGTATGGCGGCGCGCGGCCTGCAATAAGAACAGGCTGCGGTCCGCGAGCAGCGGCCTGGCGGCCGCAGTGGAAAATGAGTGGATTGGCCGGCTTCGCCGGTGGTTTTGCTGCAAGATCATCGTCCTTTCGTGATAAAGATTTGGCAAAATCGTGTTCAATATTTTCAACGCTTCGTCCATCCTAGCCAGCGTCCGCGGCCATTCGCAACGGACGACGGCCATTGGCTGTCATTTTTAGTCAACAATAGGACAAACAACGCAACAGGACGGCAGCGTCAAAGTGCATTAGAATTAAGCGATATGGATACTCACTCTCCGGCAGACACCGCCCCCCTCGCTCCTTCTCCCCGCCGACCCCGCCGCTGGCTGCGCTGGCTTGCCATCGCCTGTGCGCTGGTGCTGGCCTTCTGGGCCTTTCTCGGCCTGGCCGCGCCCCACTTGCTGCAAAAGGCCGCCGCCGACTGGGCGCGCAAGCATGGCCGCCAGCTGGCCATTTCCGAAGTGCGCATCGTGCCGTGGAGCATGGAGCTGACGCTGGACGGCGTCTCCCTGCGAGAAGGCGACGGCAAGCCGCTATTCCAGGCTCGCCGCATCTACCTGAACGCCGCCCTGTACGCGGTGCTGATGGGCCGCTGGCAAGCCAGCGAATTCCTGCTGGATACGCCGCAGCTATGGTTGGAGCGAGACAAGGACGGCTTGTGGAATTGGGGCCGCTTCGTCGCCGACATCTCCGGCCCGCCCAAGCTGGAAGACGGCACCGCGCCGGAAAAGTTGCCGCGCCTCAAGCTGAACGCGATAGACCTGCGCAACGGCCAGATCCGCATCAGCGACCACCTGGCCGGCCATCACGGCAATTTCCGCCTGATGCCGATCAACCTCAGCCTGAACAACCTGAGCACGCTGGAAGAAAACGGCCGCTACACGCTGCACGCCGAAATGGAGGGCGGCGGCCGCTTCGACTGGCAGGGCAGCATGCGGCTGCAGCCGCTGCAGTCCAGCGGCGAAGCCAGCATGCAGGGCCTGCCGCTCGCCTCGGCCTGGGACTATGTCCGCCCCCATTTCGCCGCCGCCAAGCCGGATGGCGAACTGTCGGTCAATGCCCGCTACCAGTTCGACATGAGCGGCGCCTCGCCCGACCTGACCATCTCCTCGCTGAGCGCCAGCCTAAAGGGGCTGAAGCTGCGCGCGCCGGCGGGCGACGGCATGCTGGACTTGCCGGAGCTGCGGGTGGACGGCGGCGCGCTGGATCTGTCGCGCTCGCTGCTGACCGTGGCCAAGGTGGAACTGAATCACGGCAAGCTCGCGGCCAGCCGCGACGCAGCCGGCCAGCTGGACTGGCTGCGCGCGTTGCCGCCAACCAAGCCTGAAGCCAAACCGGCTCAGCCCGCCAAGCCCTCGCCGTGGATCGTCAAGATCGACAACCTGCGTTTCAACGACTGGCATGCCTCCTGGCGCGACCAGACCTTTGTCCGGCCGATGCAGCTGGAAACCGCGGTGCCGCTGCTGCAGGGCAAGCTGTCCATCGATCCCGACCACGGCCTGAAACTGGATGAGGCCGGGCTCACGCTCGCCGATCTCAAGCTCGCCGCCGCGGGCGGCATGCCCTGGCTGACCCTGGACAAGGCCGAACTGGCACCGACGCTGATCGATCTGAAGCAGCGCCGCGTCCAGCCCGGCGACATCTCGCTGAATGGCCTGAACCTGGCCCTGCAGCGCGAACGAAACGGCCAGCTGCAACTGCAGCAGCTGCTGGCCCAACGCCCGCGGCCCGCCGCGGCGCGCGCGCAAAAGGACGGCGGCCCCGGCTGGAAGCTGTCCTACCCGGCGGTGACGCTGGAGAACGGCGCGGTGGGCTGGCGCGACCTCAGCCTGGGCAAACCGCTGGAATACGGAGTGAAGCAACTGGACGGACGGCTGGAACTGAAGAGCGGCGACCTGCTGGCGCTGGACCTTGCCGGCCGCGCGGGCGCGGGCAAGCTCGCCGCCAAGCTGGACATCGACGCCGCCGCGCCCTCCGCCCGCGGCGCGGTCAAGCTCGACGCGCTGCCGGTGGCGCCGCTGGCGCCGTACGCGTTGGCCGGCACGCCGCTGAAGCTGTCCGGCGGCGCGCTCAGCGCCGATCTCAAGCTCAATGCCACCTCCGCCGGCCGCTGGAGCCTGGGCGGCCAGTTGAAGGTGGCGAAGATGGCGCTGCAGGAGCCCGGCGAGCCGCTGCCGCTGCTGGGCTGGAACACTCTTTCGCTCAGCCAGCTGCAGGCGCAAGGCATGCCGCTGAAAGTATCCATCAACGACGTGCGCCTGGACCAGCCGCGCGCCCGCCTGATCCTGGACCCGCAACGCAACCTGAACTGGCAGAAGATCTTCGCCAGGCAGCCGGCCAAGCCGGCTAGCGGCAACAGCGCGCCGCTGCCCCAGGTGGACGTGCACAGCATCCACGTGCAGAACGGCGCGGTGGAGTTCGCCGACCATGGCATGACCCCCGACTTCGCTACCCGCATGCACCACCTGCGCGGCAGCATCCAGAACCTGTCCACCCGCGCCGGCGGCCGCGGCCGCATCACGCTGGACGGCGCGGTGGACCAGTACGGCGAGGTCAAGGTGCGCGGCGCGCTGTCGCCGATGTCGCCCACCGACAGCACCGACATCCTGCTGGACTTCCACAACCTGGCGCTGAACAACCTGAATCCGTACTCGATGAACTTCGCCGGCTGGCAGGTGAAGGACGGCAAGCTGTCGCTGGAGCTGCGCTACCTGCTGGATCACCGCCAGTTGAAGGGCGAGAACCGCATCGTGATCGACTCCATCCAGCTGGGCGAAGAGCTGAAGGGCGACAAGTCGCCGCACCTGCCGCTGAAGCTGGCGGTGGCGCTGCTGGAAGACAGCGATGGCCGCATCGACCTGGACCTGCCGGTGGCCGGCAGCCTGGACGATCCGCAGTTCAGCTACGGCCAGCTGGTATGGAAGGCCATCGTCAACGTGGTCACCAAGGTGGTCACCGCGCCGTTCCGCGCGCTGGGCGCGCTGCTGGGCGGCGACGGCTTCGACGACATCCGCTTCGTCGCCGGCGAGGCCCACGTCAGCCCGCCGGAGCGCGAGAAGCTGGACAAGGTGGCGGCGGTGATGGCCAAGCGGCCCAAGATGCAATTGTCCATCGCCGGCGGCTACGCCGCCGAGGACGCCAAGCAGCTGGCGCGCGCCCGCGTCGACTCGGCGGTGCTGGCCGCCGCCGGCCACCCGCCGATGGACGACGAGCCGCTGCCGTCGCTGGACCTGAAGGATGCGCAGACCCAGTCGGCGATCAAGTCGGTCTACGGCCAGCGCATCGGCCGGCTGAAGCTGCTGGGCCACACGCTGAAGCCGGGCGGCCCGTCCGGCGAGGCGCTGGCCAAGCTGCTGCGCGACGAGATGCTGGCGGCGGAAAAAGTGGGCGACGCCGACCTCGTCAAACTCGCCAAGTTGCGCGGAGACAACGCCCGCAAGGTGATGCTGCGCCACCAGCCCGAGCTGGCGGACCGCATCGCGCTGGACCAGCCGAAACAGACCTCCGCCAACCGCGACGGCGTGGAGCTGGCGGTGAAAATCAGCGCGAAATAGCCCGCCGGCGCCGCTTACGGAGTACAATCGGAAACGGCGCCGGAACACAACAACTTGCGTTTCACCCCATAACGGCGTAACAACATATAGTGTGCTACGCCGTTTTTCATGCGCAGCCGGCCATGCCATCGTCGTTGAACACCGTTTCAGAAGGATGAGCGTTCCATGCAGCAGGAAAACATCGCCGCCATGGCGGAACAAGACATCTCCCGCGAGGTGTTGCTGGAGAAATACGCCAAGAACGGCGAGCAGAGCGTCAGCGAAGTCCGCCACCGCGTCGCCCGCGCGCTGGCGGAGCTGGAAAAGGATCCGGCCCGTTTCGAGCCGCTGTTCTTCGAGGCGCTGGACCACGGCTTCATTCCCGGCGGCCGCATCAACTCCGCCGCCGGCACCGACCTTAGGGCCACGCTGATCAACTGCTTCGTCCAGCCGGTGGGCGACTCGGTATCCGAGACCGAGCACGGCAAGGTCGGCATCTACCAGGCGCTGCTGCAGGCGGCCGAAACCATGCGCCGCGGCGGCGGCGTCGGCTACAACTTCTCGCGCATCCGCCCGCGCGGCGCCCGGGTCAAGGGCACCAACAGCCGCGCCTCCGGCCCCGTCTCCTACATGCGCGTGTTCGACCGCAGCTGCGAAACGGTGGAATCCGCCGGCGCGCGCCGCGGCGCGCAGATGGGCGTGCTGGACGTCAGCCACCCGGACGTGGAGGACTTCATCCACGCCAAGGACCAGGGCGACCTGCGCAACTTCAACATCTCGGTCGGCGTGTCCGACGACTTCATGCGCGCGGTGGAGGCGGACGCCGACTGGCAGCTGACCCACGCGGTGGAGCCGATGTCCGACGCCTTCCCCGACAGCTTCCGCCGCGCAGACGGGCTGTGGGTGTACCGCACCGTGCGCGCCCGCGATCTGTGGCGGCAGATCATGGAATCCACCTACGACCACGCCGAGCCGGGCGTGCTGTTCATGACCCGCATCAACCAGGACAACAACCTGTCCTACTGCGAGGTGATCGAGTCCACCAACCCCTGCGGCGAACAGCCGCTGCCGGACTACGGCTGCTGCGACCTGGGCTCGGTCAACCTGACCCGCCACGTGCGCGCGCCGTTCGGCGACAAGGCCCACTTCGACTTCAAGTCCTTCGAGAAGGTGGTGCGGATGTCCGTCCGCATGCTGGACAATGTGCTGGACCTGACCGTGTGGCCGCTGCCCGAACAGCAGCGCGAGGCGATGAACAAGCGCCGCGTCGGACTCGGCTTCACCGGCCTGGGCGACGCGCTGATCATGCTGAAGATACGCTACGACAGCGAGGAGGGCCGCCGCTTCGCCGCCCGCATCTCGGAGAGCATGCGCGACGCCGCCTACGACGCGTCGGTGGATCTGGCGATCGAAAAAGGCGCCTTCCCGCTGTTCGACGCCGAAAAATACCTGGCCGCGCCGCACTGCGCCAGCCGGCTGCCGGCCAAGATCCAGGCCCGGATACGCAAGCACGGCATCCGCAACTCGCACCTCTTGTCCATCGCCCCCACCGGCACCATCTCGCTGGCCTTCGCCGACAACGCGTCCAATGGCATCGAGCCGCCGTTCTCGTGGTTCTACACCCGCAAGAAGCGGATGGCGGACAACTCGCAGCAGGAATACCTGGTGGAAGACCACGCCTACCGCGTGTGGCGGATGCAGGGCGGCGACACCGCCAAGCTGCCGGACTACTTCGTCTCCGCGCTGGAAATGAGCGCGCTGGACCACATGCGCATGGTCGCCGCCGTCGCGCCCTATGTCGACACCGCCATCTCCAAGACTGTCAACGTGCCGGCCGACTATCCGTTCGAAGACTTCGAAAGCCTGTACCTGGAAGCCTGGCGCAACGGCCTGAAGGGCATCACCACCTACCGCCCCAACAATGTGCTGGGCTCGGTATTGTCGGTGGAGCCGGCCCAGCGCGCCGCCGCGCCGGAAGACCTGTCCGGCGCCGCCAGCGACCCGGACCGCCGCGTGACGCTGAACACCGCCCCGACGCCGGCCTTGTCCAGCCTGAAATGGCCGAACCGGCCCAAGCTGAAGGAAGGCAACCCGTCGTGGACCTTCATGGTGGAAGGCGACGCCGGCGATTTCGCCGTGGTGGTCGGCCACATGGAAAACGGCCGCGCCCAGCCCTTCGAATGCTGGGTCAACGCGACGGATGAGCAACGCGGCCTGTCCGCCATCGCCAAGACGCTGTCGATGGACATGCGCTGCCGCGATCGCGCCTGGCTGGCCGCCAAGCTGGACGCGCTGTCGCGCGCCAACGGCGACAAGCGCTACCGCTTCACGCTGGGCGACAGGACCATACACGCCACCTCGGCCGCCGCCGCGCTGGGCCAGGTGGTGCGCCACCGCGTCGAGCAACTGGGCGCGCTGCGGCTGGAGGAAGGCGAAGCCACCCCGGTGATGGACGCGCTGTTCGCGCGCAAGGAGCCCAAGTCCGGCAGCGACGGCACCATGAGCTGGTCGGTGGACGTGGTCAATCCGCAGACCGGCGACGACTTCGTGCTGTTCGTCAAGGAGCTGGTGCTGCCCAACGGCCAGCGCCGGCCGTACTCGGTGTGGCTGGCCGGCGCCTACCCGCGCGAACTGGACGGCCTGTGCAAGATGCTGTCGCTGGACATGCGGGTGATCGACCCGGCCTGGATCGGCCTGAAGCTGCGCAAGCTGCTGAACTACGCCGAGCCGCAGGGCGACTTCTTCGCCCGCATCCCCGGCATGGAGAAATCGCAAAGCTGGCCATCCACCGTCGCCTACCTGGCGCGGCTGATCATCCACCGCTACGCGATGCTGGGCGTGCTGACCGAGGAAGGCGTGCCGGTGGAGGAAATGGGCGTGATGGCGCCGGAGCAGAGCGACCTGTTCGCCCAGGAAGCCCCCGCCATGCTCAAACCGCTGGCCGGCAAGGCCTGCCCCGAGTGCGGCAACCACGCGCTGATCAAGAAGGACGGCTGCGAGTTCTGCACCGCCTGCGGGCATGTGGGGGCCTGCGGCTGAGCCCGAGAGCACGAAACGCCGGCCGCGCGTCGGCGGCATGAAAAAGAGAGCGGCCGCGGCCGCTCTCTTCGCTCCCTGTATTTATCGCCTGCGGATGCCGCTTCTAAGCACCCGGTACGGAATCGCCGCCCGTTTTCTCAGGCTGCCGCCCAGGCTAGCCGCCGGGCGGGGCCCCGCCGTCACAAGCGGTAGCTTGCGCCCAGCTTGAAACTGCCCAGCCTCGACTTGTCGGTCACACCCTTCACCTTGACCTGGCCGATGCCATCCAGCTCGGCGCGCAGGCTGAGCGACTTGTTCAGATGGTAGGCCGCGCCCAGTCCCAAACCGATGCCCCAGCCCTTGTCCTTGACGCTGGCGTAGCCCGGGTTGGCGCTGCGGAAGTCGCTGTAGATGTAGTTTGCCGACACTTTGCCGTACAGATCGAAAGAATCGCTCAGCGGCAGCAGGCCCAGCACCGCGAAACGCAACGCTTGGTTGCGCATCGCGCCGGCCTTGTCGATCCTGGTTTCGCCCAAGCCCTTCATGAAGCTGGCCTCGGCGGCCAGATGGTCGCCGAAACGGTAGCCGGCGCCCAGCTCCCAGGCCCCGGCAGCCGCATTGCCATCCTTGTTGGAAGTCAGGTCCCTGACACCGTATTGCTGGGCCTTTCTGGCGTCCAGATCCCATATATTGGCCATGCTGGCGATATTGCCGAACACATAGCCCCCCGCATCGGCAGCGTGGGCCAGCAGCGGGGAAATCATCATCACGGAAGCACAAATTATCTTTTTCATGTCTGCTCTTGGGCAAAAGTTGCTTGGAGCAGACATTCTATTTGCGAATCATTGTCACTCCGTTCCGCTTCCTCGATGAAACGTGATGCAATTTGTACAGTTTACGTAAAGCGCGGAACTTTCCATTTCATGCCAACACAACCGGCCGGCGCCGCCCCCGCCGATCTCGGGAAGCGTTGCGAAATGCTTGAAAAGCCGTGGAGACGCCATCGCCTGCCCTCAAGCACCTGGCGCAAGCGCCCGCGGCGGATGGCTGCCGCGCATGTCATCCTTCAGGCTGCGGAAAAATACCATTATCTTGATTTGCTTGACCGCAAGCCTTATAGCTGGCATATCCCATTTGCCCCCTAACCTTGGACCTTCGATGAAAACCTCAATCCCCATCCGCCTGGCTCTCCTCCTGTCGGCCATCACGCTGCCCTGCCAGGCGCTGCGCGCGGAAACCTTCAACCTGAATCTGGGCGCGGTCATCAAGGACGGCATCCACAAAGCGCTGCAGGGCGACCACCCCGATGCAGGAAATCCCGCTGCCGGCTATCCCGCCCCCGGCAAATACGACGGTTCCGACGCCTCGTTCGAGCGCACCATCGTCGTGCAAGCCGATGGCCGATTCGAGCTGGAAGTCCTGCAGAAAGGCAACACCCTCCCGCGACATGCCGGATCGGGAGCAGGCAAGCTGAGCTCGACGGATGGCAAGCAATGGACCTATCGCGAGGACCGCTGCTCGCTGACCGTCGTCCCGCAGGCATCCGCCTTGCAGCTCAAAACCGAGCGCTGCGCCGGCGCCTTCGGCGATGTGCCCTTCGACGGGCTGTACCGGGCGGGCGCCAAACAGGCGCAGGCCGCGGCCAGGGACAAGCGTCTGGCGGCTCAGCTCAACTGCCAGCGGCTGAACTTCGGAGAAAACGGCATCGCCTCCCTGCTGGGCAAGGCGACGCGTTTGCCGGAAAACACGGTATGGGACCAGGAGCTGCCCTTGCCTGACGGCTATGCATTCGGCGGACTGCCGATCCGCTCGGTCAAGCTCTCCGAAACCGATGGCGGCTTCCTGGCCCTGTTCGTCGACGGCGACGCCGCCGCGATCCAGGCGGCGATCAGGAAAGCCCGCGTCAAGGGCGACTACAGCGTGGCGATGCTGCGCAAGATTGGGGAAGCGGGCGGCTATGCTTTCCCTGGCAAGCGTCCGGGACAACCCTATGTGCACTGCCAGAGCAAACAAACGCTGAATGGCGAGTATTGAGCATCCTCCAAGCGCGCGCGGCGTCCTTTGCCATGCCGCCGCGCCCCAGCCTTCCCCTGCGCGCGCTTTCCCTTTCTGATCCATGCCCTCCCGGCTTGGCGCCGCGCCAAACTACAAAACTGTTCTTAAGGACAGATGCAATCGCCAATTTGGCTTCTATATTAACGGCTACCCCAACTAATAGCTGTTAAAACTATCTCAAATAGAATAGACAGCCGGCATTAAATTAAAGACGGGCCGCGCATTCCCGACCGAAGCGCTCGCTCCGTCCCTCCGCGTTCCCGGACAGCCGTTTGCCGTCCCGCCTCCATTGATGGCTCTGCCACACCCCCTCATCGTCCGATTGCGGCGCGCCCAGCGCCATCTCCATGGCCTGTCCCAGCCAGGGACGGAGCTTGCCAGACAAGCAGATGAACACGTTTCCAATAGTCAATCAGGAGCAAAGTCATGAACACTCGTCGCATCTCGCGCTACGCGCTGCTCGCAGCGTTCACCATGGCCGCCGGTTTCTGGGGTATCGCCGCCCAGGCGGCAAGCCAACCCGCCAGCCGTGCCGTGAGGGCGGCCGCCACGGCCGCAGTCGCCCCCGTCGTCACCAAGACCTACAGCGTGATCGTCAATGCAGACGGATCGCTGGCCGCCGGTCCCGCCGGCGCCAGCTCCAACAATTTCGGCGGCAATTACGGCTACTTCGAGGTGATCTTCCCGAGCGATGTCTCGAAGTGCGTGTACACCGCGACTCTGGGCGACCCTACGCCGACCTTCCCGGCATTGGGCTTCATCAGCGTGACGCTGCGCAGCGGCAACCCCAACGGCATCTTCGTTCGGACAGCCGACACCAACGGCACGGCCAACGACCACGCCTTCCATTTGCAGGTGCAATGCTGAGCGCCGCTTCCCGCCGCCTAGCGACGGCATAGCGTAACCGGGCGCCGGGCCGCTCCGCGGCTCGGCGCCGCGTCAGCGGCGGCTGCGGATGCAGTTGATGTAGGAACCGCCCTGCAGCATGTTGATCAGGCCGACGCTGTATTGCGGCTCCACGGCCAGGCTGCCGTCGGACCGCCAGAGGATGCCGTGTTCGGCCATGTATTGCGGCGTCACCTGGGGAGAGCCGTACATCACCAGATTGCGCCGGCGCATATTGGAATTGCTGCGCTCCAGCCCATCCAGCCACAAGGACAGGCCCTGGCTGCCGAAATAGGTCTCGGACGCGCGGCACACGCCCAGGCTGGAGGCATCGGAGCCCGGCTCGTTGGAAAAGGTGCCGGCCCGCAGCAGATTGGCGTCGGCGTCGCGCCCATGCGCGACCAGGAAGCGCTGCACGCTGGCCTCCAGCGTGTCGAACACGAACAGCCGCCCCTCGGTGGACGGACGGCCGTAATCGACCACCGCCCAGTACAGCAGGCTGGCGCGCGGGTGCAGGCTGCGCTGCACCGCGATCATGTCCAGCACCGCCGAATCCGGCAAGCCCTCGCCGCGGCTCAGCTCCAGCAGAATCTCTTCCAGCGTTCCCACATCCCATCCTTGCCTGCGGTTGCGCGGGCCGCATCTTGTCCCTGCCCGCCCCAGCCGAATGCGAGCCGGCGGACAGTTCATCCTAGGCAGGCCCGAATGAGGTGGCAAGCGGCGCGGTGTCTTGAATCCCGCCGGGCGGCACCCATCTTGTCGATGCTCGGCGGCGGAATACCGCGCCCGGGCTCCGGACTGCGCTCGCAGTCGCTATCATCCAATACCGGCCGCCGATGCCATCCCGGGCGGCAATGACCAGGAAAGCATCCCGATGAAGTCTCTCGGCAGGAAAGCGTCCGGCCTCAGGCTGGAAAGAATGCAGGCGTCGTCCCTCTGGTCCGGCAGCGGTTTCCGCAACATCTACCCGATAGAACCCGGCCTGCGCGACCCATCGGCGACCATGCCCTCGCTGCGCGACTTCCTGTGCGGCGGCGAGCGCAGAGTGCCGGGCGCGCCGCTGCCGGCGGACAATCCGCTGGACGCCTGGCGCAAGCCAGCCCAATCCGGCCTGCGCGCCACTTGGCTGGGACACTCCACGGTGCTGATCGAGATCGACGGCTTGCGCCTGCTGACCGATCCGGTATGGGGTTCCCGCGCGTCTCCCACCCGCCTGGCCGGCCCCAAGCGCTTCCAGCCGGTGCCGATCAAACTCAAGCAGCTGCCGCCGCTGGATCTGGTGCTGGTCTCGCATGATCACTACGACCACCTCGACTACCCCACCATCCGCGAGCTGGCCAAGACCGACGTCCCTTTCGTCACCGCGCTGGGCGTGGGCGCGCATCTGGAAGCCTTCGGCGTGAGGCCGGAGCGGATCACCGAGCTGGACTGGTGGGAGAGCTACCAGCACCCGAAAGCCGATCTCACCATCACCGCCACGCCGTCCCAGCACTTCTCCGGCCGGGGCCTGAAAGACCGCAACGCCACGCTGTGGTCGTCGCTGTCCATCCGCAGCGCCCGGCACTCGGTGTTCTTCAGCGGCGATACCGGCTTGTCCGGACAGTTCGCCGAAATCCGCGAACGCATGGGGCCCTTCGATCTGGTGATGCTGGAAGTCGGCGCCCACCATCCCGCCTGGGGCGACATCCACCTGGGGCCTGACAATGCGCTGAAGGCGCTGGAGCTGCTGGGCGGCGGCGCCTTCCTGCCGGTGCACTGGGGCACCTTCAACCTGGCCATGCATGCCTGGGACGCGCCGGCCGAATCCCTGCTGGCCAGCGGCGAAAAAGAGAACGTCCGACTGATGATGCCGCGGCTGGGTCAAGCGATGGAGCCGGCCCACGCCGAACGCGCCCATCCCTGGTGGCGCGAGGTGGACAGCGTGGCGGCGCCCGCCGCGCCAAGCGAGCCGGAAGCGGAAGCGGACGCCCCGCTGCCGAAATCGATGCCCTGGCCTCTGGACTGATCCGCCCAGGCCGCCGCGCGGCGGCCCCCTCTCCACTCCGCGGTTCCAGGTTTCCGGCTCTTTCCGACCAGCCCGTCAGCGGGCAATCCAATGCCTTTGCTCAAAATCAAAAGCGAGCAACCATTTTCTATTGAGTTTTTACTCCAGCTGGGTATATTTAGCAATTGCTGACAAATGTTGGCGTTTTTATAAACCATTTAATATGCTCAGCCATTCGCGACACCAGAATGCTGCGCAGCCCGGGAGTCCGCTCATGATGAAAAGGTTTGCCGCCCTCTCCGCTCTAGCCGCCGCCGCGGCCGGTCTCGCCAGTCCCGCCGCCCAGGCCGGCGCCTTCGCGCCCTATGTCGACATGACCTTGTGGCCGACGCCCCAAATCGACAAGCTGGGCGTCAATCAAGGCATCCAGCAATTCACCCTCGCCTTCGTCGTCGCCAAGGGAGGCTGCGCGCCCTCCTGGGGCGGCGTGCTGGCCATCCCGGGCAGCGGTTCCGACCAGCAACTGAGCGCCATCCGCAACGGCATCAATAATTTCCGCGGCAAAGGCGGCGAAGTGATGGTGTCCTTCGGCGGCGCCAACGGCACGCCGCTGCAACAGGCCTGCACCACCAACGCCAGCCTGCAGGCCGCCTACCAGACCGTGCTGGACACTTACAACCTGTCGCGCATCGATTTCGACATCGAAGGCGGCGCGCAAACCGATACCGCCGCCAACAACCGCAACTTCGCGGTGGTGGCCGCGCTGCAGAAGAACTACAAGGCAAAGGGCAAGACGCTGCATGTATCGCTGACCCTGCCGGCCATGCCTTTCGGCCTGACCCAGGATGGCCAGCGCGTGCTCGCGTCCGCGCTCGCCAACGGCGTGGCGCTGGACACCGTCAACATCATGGCGATGGACTACGGCCAGTCCAATCCGAACATGGGCGCCGCCGCCAAGCAGGCCGCCCAGGCGCTGTACAGCCAGATCGATGCCGCCTACAAGGCCCATGGCCAGACGCTGACCGACGCCCAGCTGTGGCAAAAGGTGGGCGTCACGCCCATGGTGGGCCTGAACGACACCCAGCCGGAAACCTTCACCGTGGACAACGCCAAGGACCTGTACGGCATGGCCAACAGCAATCGCTTCGGGCTGTTGTCGATGTGGTCGATCAGCCGCGACAAGTCTTGCCCCAATAACGGCCATTACGTCGACGCGCAATGCTCCGGCATCGTGCAAACGCCTTACGCCTTCAGCAATGTGTTCAAGGGCTTCAAGGACCACTGGGGCAGCGGCGTCACCCAGGACCCGAATTACGGCGGCGGCGACAACGGCAATGGCGGCGGGCCGGTCAACGGCCAGCCATGGTCGTCGGGCCAGGTCTACAACACCGGCAACACCGTCACCTACTCCGGCGCCACCTGGAAAGCCCAGTGGTGGACCCAGGGCGATGTGCCCGGCCAGGCTTCGGTGTGGCAGCAGCAGGGCGGCGGCTTGCAGCAATGGTCGGCGACCGCCGCCTATTCCGCCAAGGACTGCGCGCTGTACCAAGGCAAGAAGTACTGCGCCAAATGGTGGACCCAGGGCAATCTGCCCGCCGCCGGCGACCCGTGGGTGCTGTCCAACTGAGCGGACGCTCTCCGCAAAAGCCAAGCCGGGCATGCGCCCGGCTTTTTTGAATCCTGCCGATCTAGCCCGGCATATCGGGCTCCACCAGCGCCGCCAGCTGCTTCAGCGACTGCTGCCAGCCCAGATAGCAGTTTTCCGGCGGGATCGCGTCCGGAATGCCTTCCTGAACGATGGAAAGATCGGCGCCGCAGGACAGCGGCGCCAGCGTGATGGTGGTGATCATGTCGCCGGGCAGGCCGGCATCGTCGAAACGGTCGGTGTAGCGGATGCGCTCGCCCGGAACCAGCTCCAGGTAACGGCCGCCGAACGCGTGTTTCTGGCCACTGGCGAAGGCGAGGAATTCCATCTTGTAAGCGCCGCCGACGCGGGCATCATGCTCCAGCACCTTGCAGACGAACCCTTCCGGCGGCAGCCACTTGGCCAGGGCCAGCGGGTCGAGAAAAGCGCGGTAGACGCGCTCCGGCGGCGCGCTCAGCACGCGGTGCAGGCGTATCGTGTTCGGCATGGCTGACTCCTTGTCGGCGAGGAAACAGGCTTTGCGACACGATAGCACACCAGCATGGCGCTATGGTTCCAGATCCCGTTCCATCTGCCAATCGAAAGGCTCCAGCGCAAGCTGCGGGCCATTCAGCCAGCGCGCCGGCACGCAGCCGCAGCGCTCGTAGAACGATACCGTCTCGACGGCCGAGTGCGAGGAAATGTACAGCCGGCGCGCGCCCATCGCCTTGCCGCCGGCCATGCACTGCCGCATCAGCTCGCGGCCCAAGCCGCGGCCCCGACAGCGGGCGTCCACCTGCAGCTCCTTCAATTGCCGATATTCGCCATCCGGCCCCAGCGGCTCCGGCGAGATGGCGGCGAAGGCGGCCAGGCTTTCTCCCTTCATCGCCGCCCACACCCGCCCCGCGTCCGCCATCGCGGCCAGCTCGCGGCACAGCGCCCGCCGCTCGTCCGGCGACCAGTCGTCGATGAAGGGCTCGGCCGCGACGCGCCTGTCGCCGGGCGCGCCGCGATACACCAGCGTCACCTCCTGCCGGCGCTGGAAATCGGCAAGCCAGCGCTCGTCGATGTCGCGCGCGCTCAGGCGGCGGATGGACCAAGGAGAAGAAACGACGATGTCGGAAGCGGGCTGTTTCATCACGGGCAAACAGGATCAGGACATTGCCATTATGCCAGCGAAACGGGCCGCCCTTGCGAGCGGCCCGACTGTCGCGGCGGATATTTACAGGCTGGGGAAAGCGAACTGCGAGGCCTCGTGGCTGGCGCGCTGCGGCCAGCGCTGGGTCACCGCCTTGCGCCGGGTGTAGAAGCGCACGCCGTCCGGGCCGTAGGCGTGCAGGTCGCCGAACAGCGAGCGCTTCCAGCCGCCGAAGCTGTGGTAGGCCACCGGCACCGGCAGCGGCACGTTGATGCCCACCATGCCCACCTCCACCGTGTCGGCGAACAGCCGCGCCGCCTCGCCGTCGCGGGTGAAGATGCAGGTGCCGTTGCCGTATTCGTGCGCGTTGATCAGCGCGATCGCCTCCTCCAGGCTGTTCACCCGCACCACGCACAGCACCGGGCCGAAGATTTCTTCTTTATAAATCCGCATGTCCGGCCTCACGCGGTCAAACAGGCAGCCGCCCAGGAAGAAGCCGCCCTCGTGGCCCGGCACCGTGATGCCGCGGCCGTCCACCACCAGTTCCGCGCCGGCCGCCACGCCGTCGGCGATATAGCCGCTGACCTTGTCCAGATGGGCGCGCGTCACCAGCGGGCCCATGTCCAGACCCGGCGAGGTGCCCGGTCCCACTTTCAAGGCCTGGATCTGCGGCGTCAGTTTGGCGATCAGCGCGTCGGCGGCCTGATCGCCGACGCAGACGGCGACGGAGATCGCCATGCAGCGCTCTCCGCAGGAGCCGTAGGCCGCGCCCATCAGCGCGCTGACGGTATTGTCGAGATCGGCGTCCGGCAGCACCACCGCGTGGTTCTTGGCGCCGCCCAGCGCCTGCACCCGCTTGCCGCGGCGGCTGCCCTCGGCGTAGATGTACTCGGCGATGGGCGTCGAGCCGACGAAGCTGACGGCCTTAACCTCGGGCGCGGCCAACAGCGCGTCCACCGCCTCCTTGTCGCCATGCACCACGTTGAGCACGCCACGGGGCAGGCCGGCCTCGTGCAGCAGGCGGGCGATCAGCAGCGTGGAGCTGGGATCGCGCTCCGACGGTTTGAGGATAAAGGTGTTGCCGCAGGCGATGGCCAGCGGATACATCCACAGCGGCACCATGGCCGGGAAGTTGAACGGCGTGATCCCGGCCACCACGCCCAGCGGCTGGAAATCGCTCCAGGCGTCGATGGCCGGGCCGGCGTTGCGGCTGTACTCGCCCTTCAGCAGCTCCGGCGCGGCGCAGGCGTATTCGACATTCTCGATGCCGCGCTTCAACTCGCCGGCGGCGTCTTCCAGCGTTTTGCCATGCTCGCGGCTGATCAGCGGCACGATCTCCGCCTCATGCTGCTCCAGCAGTTGCTTGAAACGGAACAGCACTTGCGCCCGCTTGGCCGGCGGCGTGTCGCGCCAGGCCGGAAACGCCGCCTGGGCGGCGGCCACCGCCTGCGCCACGGTGGCGGCGTCGGCCAATTGCACCTCGGCGATGGCCTCGCCGGTGGACGGGTTGAAAACCGGCGCGCGGCGGCTGCCGCCGTCGCAAGCCTCGCCGTGGATCAGATGCTGCAAAGTCGTCATTTCAGTTTCTCTTTTATTGGTGACAATCGTTTCAGGCCAGCTTGGCCAGCGTCTCGCCGACAGCGTCGAACAGGCTGTCCAGCTCCTGCGGCGTGGCGGTGAACGGCGGGCCGAACTGCAGCGCGTCGCCGCCGTAGCGGACGTAGAAGCCCTTGCGCCACAGCGCCATCGCCGCCTCGTAGGGCCGCACGATGGCGTCGCCGCCGCTCGGCGCGATCTGCACCGCGCCGGCCAGACCGCAGTTGCGGATGTCGATCACATGCGGCAAGCCTTTCAGGCCGTGAATGCCGCGCTCGAAGTGGGGTGCCAGCTCCGCGGCTCTCGCCACCAGGTTTTCCTGCTCCAGCACATCCAGCGCCGCCAGCGCCGCCGCGCAGGCCACCGGGTGTGCCGAATAGGTATAACCATGAGCGAATTCCACCGCGTACTCCGGCGTGGCCTGTGCCATGAAAGCGTCGTAGATCTCCGAGCTCGCCACCACCGCGCCCATCGGCACCGCGCCATTGGTCAGCTGCTTGGCCAGATTCATGATGTCCGGCGTCACGCCGAAGTGGTCGGCGCCGAACAGCGAGCCGGTGCGGCCGAAACCGGTGATCACCTCGTCGAAGATCAGCAGGATGCCGTGCTGCGTGCAAATCTCCCGCAAGCGCTGCAGATAGCCCTGCGGCGGCACGATCACGCCGGCGGAGCCGGCCATCGGCTCCACAATCACCGCGGCGATATTGGACGCGTCGTGCAGCTCGATCAGCCGCAGCAGATCGTCCGCCAGCTCCGCGCCCTGCTCCGGCAGGCCGCGGCTGAAGGCGTTGGCCGGCAGCAAGGTGTGCGGCAGATGGTCCGCGTCCATCAGCGGGCCGAATAATTTGCGGTTGCCGTTCATGCCGCCCAGGCTGGTGCCGGCGATGTTGACGCCGTGGTAGCCGCGGGCGCGGCCGATCAGCTTGGTCTTGGACGCCTGGCCCTTCAGCCGCCAGTAGGCGCGCGCCATCTTCACCGCGGTGTCCGCGCATTCGGAGCCGGAGTTGGTGAAGAACACGTGGTTCAGCGCGCCCGGCGCCATCGCCGCCACGCGCTCGGCCAGCCGGAACGACAACGGGTGGCCGAACTGGAAGCCGGGCGAATAATCCAGCGTCGACAGCTGGCGATAGGCCGCCTCGGCGATCTCCTTGCGGCTGTGGCCGGCGCCGCAACACCACAGGCCGGACAGGCTGTCGAAGATGCGGCGGCCGTCGGCGTCGGTCAGATAGTTGCCCTCGCCGGACACGATCAACCGCGGATCGCGCTGGAAATTGCGGTTGGCGCTGAACGGCATCCAGTGCGCGCGCAGGTCTAGATGGTCGAATTCGGAACGGGTGGTGAGCGGGTGGTTCATCGCAAGCCTCGCTGGCAGGAATATAGACACAGCATGCCGCGGACATTGCGTGAGTTAAATGCTATCTTTCTTACGTTCAGATTAGTGAATATCAAACCATGAACCGCAAACCGGCGCTGGGCCAGGTCAGCGATTTCGATATCCGGCTGCTGCGGCTGTTCCGCGCGGTGGCGGAGTGCGGCGGCTTCTCCGCCGCCGAGGGCGTGCTGGGCATCAGCCGCTCCGCCATCAGCCTGCAGATGGGCGATCTGGAAAAACGCCTGGGCATCCGGCTGTGCCAGCGCGGCCGCGCCGGCTTCGCCCTCACCGACGAGGGACGCGAGGTGCTGCGCGCCAGCCAGACGCTGCTGGCGGCGCTGGAGGATTTCCGCAGCGAGGTGAATCTGCTGCACCGCCAGCTGCGCGGCGAATTGAACATCGGGATCATCAACAACCTGGTGACGCTGCCCAAGATGCGCATCACCCAGGCGCTGCGCGCGCTGGCCAAGCAGGGACCGGACGTGCGCATCAATATCGGCATGATGACGCCCAGCGACATCGAAACCGGGCTGATGGACGGCCAGCTGCACGCCGGCGTGGTGCCGCTGATCCAGCCCTTGTCCGGGCTCGACTACCTGCCGCTGTACGACGAGCGCTCGCAGCTCTACTGCAGCCGCGAGCATCCGCTGTTCAGCCGGCCGGACGACGCCTTGACGGAAGCGGACCTCGCCGCCGCCGACGCCGTCGCGCCCGGCTACCGCTTGCCGCCGCAGGCGCAGGCGCTGCAACAGCGGCTCACGCCCGCCGCCACCGCCTCCGACCGCGAAGGCATCGCCTTTTTGATCCTCAGCGGCCGCTACATCGGCTACCTGCCGGATCATTTCGCCGCCGGCTGGGTGGCGCAGGGCATGATGCGGCCGCTGCTGCCGGACGTCTGTTCCTACGACGCGCCGCTGGCGCTGGCGGTGCGCAAGGGCCGACGGGCCAACCTGGTGCTGGAACGGTTTCTGCAGGAGCTGGAGCGCAGCGCCTGAGCCTCAAGCCAACAACAGCAATGCGATGCCCAGCGCCGCCGGCAGCCCCTGCACCAACAAGATGCGTCGGTTGGCGGTGGCGGCGCCGAACACGCCGGCCGCCAGCACGCAGGCCAGGAAGAACAGCTTGATCTGGAATCCGGCGGTGCCCAGCCACAGGCCCCACAGCAGGCCGGCGGCAAGGAAGCCGTTGTACAAGCCCTGGTTAGCGGCCAGCACCTTGGTGTCCCGCGCCCGCTCAGGCGTCAGCCGGAAGGTCTTCATGCCCAGCGGCTTGTCCCACAGAAACATTTCCAGGATCAGGAAATAGACGTGCAGCAGCGCCACCAGGGCGATCACGATGCCGGCGGCCAGACTCATCGCTCGTCTCCCGCCAGATTGCGTCGAAAACAGATATCGGACATGAATCCCCCTTGGAAATAGCCCGGGCCAGTTTCGAGCCTGGGCTATCCCGCATATTGCGCCAACGAGGAAACCATGCCAACCGGATTCACGCAGCTTTGGGCGGCTCTTCCGGCGGCGTCCCGGCCGGCTTGGGGTTCACCAGCTTCGGGCGGCGATAGCCGTTCTTTTGCTTCAGCGTGGCCAGCAGAAAGCGGGTATAGGGCTGACAGCCTATCTCGTGGAAATGGAAGCGTATGGTATCGGCGTCAGGCGCCACGCCGCCGCCCGCCTGCAGACAGGCGGCCGCGTTGGCCACCACCTTGTCCGCCTGCTGCCGGCGCGGGTCGTCCGCCGGCAGCGCCAGCTTTTCGTTCAGGCTGGCGATGGCGGCCACGTCAGCCAGGCCCAGGCGGGCCAGCGACGCGCAGTGGTCGCTGAAATGCCGCCAGACGATGGCCTGGCTGCTCAAGCGCAGCACAAACTTGAACGGGAAGCCGGTGCGGATGGACAGCAGCACCGGGTCGGTGCCGATCAGCTGTTCGATGGAATTGACGCCCTCGGCCGACATGCCTGCCGCGATGTCGGCGGTCACGCCCTCCAGCTTGATCAACTGGTCGCTGTTCTGATCCTGCTCGCTGGCGCCGAAACTGCGCGCGGCCAAACGCCGCAGCAATTTCATCAGCACATCCATGGGGAAGGCGCCGATGGCGAAAGCCGTCACCGTCTGCCAGGCCGACACGGCGCCCTCAGTCTGGCTGGAGGCCGCGCTCACCGCCGCGCCTATCGGAATGGCCAGCGTCATGCGCAGCGCGTACCAGTAGACGTCCGCCACATTGAGGCTGCGCCGCCGCACCGCCATCACCATGTCGCTGACCACGAACAAGTAGGCCCCGGCGATGGACGCCGCGACGATCAGGTTGTTCACCGGCAGCGCCAGCCTGCCCATTTCGGCGAACACGAACAGGGTGGTCATGAAAACAATGGCCGCCTGCAACAGAATCAGCGGCGTGATGAAGACCGAACGGCCGTAATGTTCGCGATAAATCCGCTCGAACAGGCTCTCCGCAGCCGCGTCCACCTCCGGCGAATCCGCCGGCGGCGGCCAGTCTTTCAGCAACGACTCCCTATCGGTGCGCGGCTGCCAGAACTGGCGCAGGTAAAAGGCCAACGCGCCATTGTTCAAGCGATTGCGGAACTCCTCGTAGCGCGCGCCCCAGCCTGTGACCAGGAAGCGGACCAAGGGCGCGGCCGCCAAACTACTAGTCAACAACAACAACGTGACATAACCACTTAGGTAGAGCTGAGAAAACTCGCCGGACGCCAGTTGGTGGACGATGCCCAGGCCGGCGGCGTCCAGCGCCAGCACGCACGGCCAGATGCCGTAGTATTTCGGGTCTCTCATGATCTTGCCCTCCGCCGTACGGACTGGCTTTCAGGTTAGACCCTGATAAAAAAATCTCAGCTAGTACAAATAACTAGCGTGGCATCCTCAAGCATGGCTGCCGACGGATGCGGGCAGCCCCGTGAACGGGACGGCTATCGCTTCACGGCGAAAGACGATTCCGCCCTTCGGCCCCGTCGCATCGATAACTCGCCCCATGCTCTGATGGCCTAACAAAGCAGTGGATTTCCAACGCCGCTTGCCGTCATAATCGCAAGCCTGACGCCTGTTTTTCTCCCCGCCTCCAGCCCTGACGCCCGCCCCTGTCCTGCAGTCATACCTGTCCTTTAGTTCAGGTTCGTTAGCGAATGAGAATGTTCGCCTTGTTGACGCGATGCCTCCCACATAAAATGCTGGTTCTTTTCGGTTTTCTCACTTTCAAGTCCTGCTTCAAGGGCGTTTTCGTTTTGGACAATCGATGGACCTTGACACCCTCCTAGCCAGCTTCGCCTCCGCCTTCAATCAAGACCAGCGCCTGCTCACCCTGGAACTGGGCAGCGGACAGGTCGCCGCCGAGCAGCTGCTGCCGCAAAGCCTCAATGGCGAAGAGGGCGTGTCCCAGGCCTACCGCTATCAACTCACCTGCCTCTCCCCCGACGGCGCCATCGAACTCAAGACCCTGCTCGGCCAGGCCGCCCGCATCGGCATCGCCGACGCCCAGGGCCAGGAGACCATCCGCTGCGGCGTGGTCAGCCAGGCCCGGCTGATGGGTTCCGACGGCGGCTTCGCCCAGTACGGCCTCACCATCGAGCCGCCGATCGCGCTGTTGCGCCACCGCAAGACTTCGCGCGTGTTCCAGGACTTGAGCGTGCCGGACATCGTCCAGCAGATCGTCCACGAGCATCAGGCGGCCAACCCGGTGTTCGCCCGCGCGCAGAGCATCGAGTTCAAGGTCGGCCCGGCGCAGCCGCGCAGCTATTGCCTGCAGTACCGCGAGGACGACTTCAGCTTCATCGTCCGCCTGCTGCACGAGGAGGGTTACGCCTGGCGCTTCGAGCACGTGGACGGAGACAGCCCCCAGGTCAAGCTGGTGGTGTTCGACGACGCCTACAGCCTGCCGCCGGCCGAGGTGGAGCGGGTGCGCTTCCACCGCAGCGACGCGACGGAAGAGGAAGACGGCCTCACCGACTGGAGCGCCGCGCGCCAGATCGTGCCCGGCAACGTGGCGCTGGCCACCTTCGACTACCAGCCGGTGTCCACCCAGCACACCGGCGACAGCAGCCAGATCGACCAGGGCCCGGGCGGCCAGGCGCTGCAGTCCAGCCTGCAGGACTACGATCCGCAGGGCCTGTACTACGCCGGCGACGCCGAGCAGTTGAGCCACTACGCCCGGCTGCGCCAGCAGGCGCACGACCTGCAGGCCAAGACCTTCGAAGGCGCCGGCTCCATCCGCGGCCTGACCGCCGGCCAGTGGTTCCGCCTGGACGACCACCCGGCGCACGAGGCCGACAGCCACGAACAGCGCGAATTCGTCGTCACCGGCCAGACGCTGCAGGTGCGCAACAACCTGCCGACCGATCTGCAGTCCATCCTGCCGACGGGCGACAAAGCCGACGCCCCGTTCCGCACCCGCATCCAGGCCCAGCGCCGCGGCATCCCGCTGACCCCGGCCTATGCCGGCACAGAACACGCCAAACCGAAATCGCGCGGCGTCCAGACCGCCACCGTGGTCGGCCCGGCCGGCGAGGAAGTCCACACCGATCAACACGGCCGCATCAAGGTGCAATTCCACTGGCAGCGGCCGGACGAACACCCGACCATCGGCGCCGCGCTGGACGACAAATCCTCCTGCTGGCTGCGCGTGGCGATGCCGTCGGCCGGCGCCGGCTGGGGCCACCAGTTCATCCCGCGCATCGGCCAGGAAGTGCTGGTCGATTTCATCGAAGGCGACATCGACCGGCCGGTGATCACCGGCGTCTTGTACAACGGCAGCCACCCCACGCCCGACTTCAGCGGCGCCGGCAGCCTGCCGGCCAACAAGACCCTGTCCGGCATCAAGTCGAAAGAACACCAGGGCGGCGGCTACAACGAGCTGCTGTTCGACGACACCCCCGGCGAAGTGCGCGCCAAGCTGTCCAGCGAGCCGGGCAAGACCCAGCTCAACCAGGGCTACCTCGCCCACCCGCGCAGCAACGGCAAGGCCCAGCCGCGCGGCGACGGCTTCGAGCTCAGAACCGACCACCACGGCGCCATCCGCGCCGCCCACGGCCTGCTGCTCACCACCGAAGCGCAGAACGGCGCGTCCGGCAAACAACTGGCGCGCGAGCACGCGCAAAGCCAGCTCGACGCCGCCTTGAGCCTATCGCAAGCCTTGGCCGAAACCGCCAGCGGCCAGTTGGCCGACACCATGGAAACCGGGCCCGACGAAATCGGCCCGGACAACGCCAAGGCCGGCAAGAAAACCGACGGCCACCTGCAACACCACGCCGACGCGCTGAAGGCTTGGGAAGCCGGCAGCAACACCGATAAGGACGGCAAAACCGCCAAGGACCAAGCCGGCCAGCAGCCGCTGCTGGTGCTGTCCGCCCCAGCCGGCATCGCCAGCCTGACCGAACAAAGCCAGACCGTCTCCGCCGGCCAGAACCTGAACCTGATCGCCCAGCGCGACGCCAACCACACGACGGGTCGGCGCTGGCTGCACAACGTCGGCCAGCACATCAGCCTGTTTGTGGCCGGGGTGAAGGACAAGGTGGCGCTAAAGCTGATCGCGGCCAAGGGCAAGGTGCAGGTGCAGGCGCAAAGCGACGCGATGGAGCTGACGGCGGATAAGGAGCTGACCATCACCTCCGCCAAGGGCAAGGTGCAGATCGCCGCCAGCCAGGAAGTGCTGCTCACCAGCGGCGGCGGCTACATCCGCATCGCCGGCGGCAATATCGAAATCCACTGCCCCAGCGAAGTGAGCGTCAAGGGCGCCAGCCATAGCCTGAGCGGCCCGGCCAGCCTCAGCACCCCCACCCCGGCATTCGCCAAGCCCGGCACCGGCAATCTGCAGGTGATCCACGAATTCGCCAATGGTTTCTCGATGAACCAGGGCAAGTTCGTCGTCACCGACGCGCTGGGCGTCAAACACAAGGGCGTGCTGGACGAGGCCGGCAAGGCGATGGTGCACGGCTTGCCGGTGGGCCCCGCCCAGGTCGATTTCCTGGGCCGGCCGCACAAGGACAAGGCCGACATCTTCCCCTTCGTAGAGCAGCCCGAAGCCGCCTTGCAACAAATGGGCGAAACGGTAAAAGGCAAAGCCATGCAAGAACTGGGCAGCACGCTAGGCAAAACCAGCCCGCAATTGGCAAATGCGATGGGCCAAGCCAGCGCCATGGCCGGCCAGGCGCAGCAAGCCCTCGCCCTTGCGCGCAACCCGCAAAGCGCTATTCCCGCCTTGGCCGCCAAAGCCAAGGAAGTGCTTGCGTCAAAAGCGCAAGGCGCGCTGCCCAGCCTGCCCAAACTGTTCTGACATCACAAAATTAAAATCCATAAAGTTGAATTGCCATGACCGCACCCATAGCCGTACTTGATGGTACCCCGGCCAATGCTTCCAAAGCGTTGGCACAAACTGGACAATCCTTCGACCAATGGCTGCAGGACATCAGTGGCGGCTATTTGAATGTAGAGTCGCTCAAGACAATCGGCGGTGCGATTCCGGTTGTCGGCAACCTTATATCCGTGGGCGACGTAGTCGTCGACATCATGGACATGAGCGAAAAGAGCCGCCAAAAACAGGAAGTTGACATCTTTGACTGGATGTTTCTAGGAATAGACCTGATTGGCGTCGTTCCTGCCGCAGGCAGCCTGTTCAAAATCAGCACCCGCCCCACGCTGAAAATATGCGCCAACGCCATGCGGCGGGCAGGTAAAGACGTAATCGAAAATGCCATTGCACCACAATTGGTTGCTCAACTGATCAACATGCTGCCTGGCAATTTCCGCGGCAAACCCGTGCAATGGGTAAATTATGTTGAAGGAAAGATAGATACTTGCCTGGATCAATGCACCAAGGACGGCACAAAATACCTGCTGGATTTGGCTGACCTGCTGCGCAGCACTGGCACAGGCACTTTCGGGAAATTCGCCGCCAAGAACATATCCGTCAAACCGGTGCCCTACCATCTGGAAAAGACCAATGGTGGTTTCTGGGCAACCATAGGCGCGCATATGGATGCCATCAACAAAGCTGCAGATGGCAAGAAAAAGCAAGTTGCAGCAGGCATGATGATTTCCGCAGCCGAAACCGTGGACCGCATGACCGCCAAGTCGCCAGCGCTGCGTAAAACCTTGCTGGAGATGGCCGCGATGCTGGCCCGCTGGGCCGCGGAATTACCGGCAAAACTAATGAAAGTGTTGAAAGAAAAGCTCAAGCCCTTGCTGGCAAGAATGAGAGACGCTTTCATTTACTTTCTGGAGAAAAAAGCCGGTGCAGTCAAAAGCAGCCTAAGTAAAGTCACACAGAATACAAAACAACTTACCAAAGAGGTCTTTAGCTCATTAAAAGGTAATGGCTTAGGCCCCAAATGCGGCTGTCCTGTGCCCAAGCCGGCATCACGGCGCTCAATCGACTACTTGAACGGGGTGGAGACCCTGATTCACACCGATTTTGCCCTGCCAGGCGTTTTGCCCATTGTCTGGCAACGCGTATATCGCTCCGACTTCGACGCCAACGATAGCGATGGCTCTCTCGGCGCGCGCTGGATGGCGCCGTTTGCCTCTCGCTTCGAGGAGCACGGCGAAGAACTGGCTTACTACGACGATGCCGGCCGCAAACTGAACTACCCGCTGCTGCCGATTGGTGAATCGCTGAAAGACGAGTTGGAAGGCCATACCCTGACTCGCCTGGACGACAAGCTGATTTCTCTCAGCTTCGGCCATGAGCTGGTTCACCTTTATGAGAAACACGGCTCGCGCTACCAATTGGCGCTGGTAAAGGACCGCGCCGGCAACACGCTGGCCATCAATTTCCGCGATGGCCGCATCAGCCAATTGGTCAGCAGCGCCGGTTATGTGGTGGCCTTGTCTTACGACAAAGCCGGGCGCATTGTCCGCATCGAGCAACATGACCCGGAAACCGGCTTAGCGATGCGCAAACTCGCCGAGTATCGCTATACCGACATCCCGCAGCTGGACGGCGACGCCGGCGACCTGTTGTCGGCGACCGACGAGAACGGACAAAGCTGGAGCTACCAGTACCAGCACCACCTGATCACCCGCTATACCGACCGCACCGGCCGCGGCACCACGCTGGAGTGGGATGGCAGCCATGCCAAGGCGCGCGCGATACGCGAATACGCCGACGACGGCAGCCTGGACATTCGCCTGGCGTGGGACGCACGCATAGACCTCACCTACGTCACCGATGCTTATGGCCGCACCACCGAATATTACTTCGATGAAAAAGGCTACCACTACCGCACAGTCTTCCCGGATAAAAGCGAGGAATGGCTGAATTACGACGCCAACAAGCGCCTGATCATCCATATCCATCCGGATGCCACCCAGGAAAACTACAGCTACGACGACAGAGGCAATCTGGTCCTGCACGAACGCGCCGACGGCAGCGAAGTGCACTTCGTCTACGACGAGCAGGACAATCTAGTCGAAATCATTGACCCGATGGGCGAGAAATGGCTGCGCGCCTACGACGACAAGGGCCAGCTGATAGAGGAAACCGACCCGCTCGGCCACAAGACCAAGTACGCGTACAACGAGCAAGGCTTGCCGGTGGCCATCACCGACGCCAAGGGCGGCGCCAAGAAGATCGCCTATCGTCCGGACGGCCTGCTGGAAAGCTATACCGACTGTTCCGGCAGCGCCACCCAGTGGCAGTACGATGAACGCGGCCGCCCGCTGCTGATCGTAGACGCGATGGGCAATGCCACCCGCTATCAGTACGCCGCCAACGGCACGCTGCAGGCCATCGTCCAGCCGGACGGCCAGGCCACCCAGCTGGAGCATGACGCCGAAGCCCGCCTGCTGAAAATCACCGACCCGCTGGGCCGCGGCACCCACTACGAATACGACAAGGCCGGCCGGCTGCAAAAGCGCACCGACGCCAACGGCCACAGCCTGGGCTACCAGTACGACAAGCTGGGCCGCCTCACCGCGCTGCGCAACGAGAACCACCGCTACTACCGCTTCGACTACGACGACGGCGGCCGCCTGACGGCCGAAACCGGCTTCGACGGCAGCGCCACCCGCTATGTCTACGACAATGCCGGCCGCCTGGCGCAGCAAGTGGAAGGCGACGTCGCCACCGATTACCGCTACGACCGCGCCGGCCGCCTGATCGAGCGCAGCGCGCCGAACAGCAAGGAAAGCTTCGGCTACGACCCGGCCGGCCGCCTGTTCCAGGCCAAGAACCGCTATGCCAGCCTGCGCTGGGTGTACGACCCTGTCGGCAACGTCGTCGAGGAGCATCACGGCTACCACGTCGCCGGCGTCAAGGAAACCTATCGCTGGCAACACGAATACGACAAGCTGGGCAACCGCATCGCCACCATCCGCCCGGACGGCCACCGCGTGGACGTGCTCAATTACGGCAGCGGCCACGTGCATGGCCTGCTGTTCGGCCAGCGCGACATCTTCAACCTGGAGCGCGACAAGCTGCACCGCGAAACCCAGCGCGTGCTGGGCAATGCGCTGCAACAGACTCTGGCCTACGACAAGGCCGGCCGCCTGTCCAGCCAGCGGCTGATGGGCGCCACGCAGTGGAGCCGCCAATACCAGTACGACGCCGCCGGCCAACTGGTCGGCATCGCCGACAATCGCCACGGCCAGCTGAGTTACCGCTATGACCCGGTCGGCCGCCTGCTGGAGGCCGCCACCCCCAAGGGCGTGGAAAGCTTCCGCTTCGACCCCGCCGGCAACCTGCTGGACAACGCCCCGGCCGCCGACGGCCATCAGGACTACAGCCTGCTCGGCAACCTGCTCAGCCAATACGCCGGCCGCCACTACCGCTACGACAGCCGCGGCAATCTGGTGGAGAAACGCGTCAACGGCAGCCTCACCCGGCTGGAATGGGACAGCCACAACCGCCTGTCCCGCCTCATCGCCCCGGACGGCCAGCGCACCGACTACCACTACGACCCGCTGGGCCGCCGCATCGCCAAGATCAGCCAGGGTGAGGCTACGCTGTACGGCTGGGACGGCGACGTGCTGGCCTTTGAAACCCGCGACGAGGCAGCGGTGCACTACCTGTTCGAGCCGGACAGCTTCGTGCCGCTGGCCCAGGTGCACACCGACGCCATCCGCGGCGTCAAAGTGCCGGCCTGGAGCCAGCACCACCCCTACGACCCGGACAAGGACCCGCTGCGCCAGCCCGCACCGGAACCCGAGGCCCCCAAGGCGGTGTACTACTACCACACCGACCACCTGGGCACCCCGCAAGCGCTGACCGACGAGCATGGCGCGCTGGCGCTGGAAATGGACTACCAGGCCTGGGGCCAGGCGCGCGAAGTCATCGCCGACGCCGCAGGCAAAGCCGGTATCCGCAACCCCTTCCGCTTCCAGGGGCAGTATCATGACGACGAGTCCGGGCTGCACTACAACCGCCACCGCTACTATGATCCGGAGATCGGGCGGTTTATTTCGCGGGATCCGATTGGGCTAAAAGGCGGAATCAATATCTATGGTTATGCACTAAATCCCATAGTCTGGATGGACCCGTTAGGTTTGACGGGGAAACAGTTCACAGGGACGGTTTACCGGGCACTTACACCGAAGCAAAAGCAATGTGCATTAAAAAATCAAGATATATCCCCAAAGGACCCTAGCGCTAGTTATAGCCCTCAGGAACATGTGGAAAATGGAAAACTGCAAACACAGTTTATTTCAACAACTAAAAGTGAAAAAACAAGCGACTTTTATAATAAATGCAATTGTAAAATAAAAGTAGATCTGTCAAAGATACCTGATTGCGACATCATTGATGTTAGCAAGGGCCAAGGATTGACAGGAAAAGCTAAGCGGTTTGCCACTAAAGACCAAGAAGTATTAATAAGAAATGGCATTCCTAAGGGTTCGTACGAGGTTATAGAGTAAGGAGTATTTTTATGAGTGAACGACTTGAGGCGATAAAAAAGAATTTAGATGATTTTTATGATAAATCTTTTGATTCGGATGATATAGAGAGAGCTGAAAATAAAAGTATCAAAGAAGAGATAGTGGACCTGATAATTCATGCACATAAAAATAGGGATTATCAGCTTGTGAAGGAAAGTATTGATGTTTTGATTGAAAACACAGGATGCCAAGAGGATTTTGAAATTCTTGAAGAAATAGTTTCTCCTCTTCAATCTGCTGGGATTTTGTCGGACCCTGAACTGAATGACTTGGTTATAGGCTCGCCATTATCTAGATGGGCTTAGCTAGTATTATTTTTGATCAACATGTAAAGCCTACCAAGTCAGTATGGATTGGTAGGCTTTTATTTGGTCTGAGACGGAGTTTAATTTTACCGCCAGGCTGCCGTGGCCGCACACTATCTCCAACCGCAGGTTCAAGCTGACCTGACAGACCAAGCAGACCCTGGCATACGACAAGGCCGGCCGCCTGTCCAGCCAGCGGCTGATGGGCGCCACGCAGTGGAGCCGCTAGTACCAGTACGACGCCGCCGGCCAACTCGTCGGCATCGCCGACAATCGCCACGGCCAGCTGAGTTACCGCTATGACCCGGTCGGCCGCCTGCTGGAGGCCGCCACCCCCAAAGGCGTGGAAAGCTTCCGCTTCGACCCGGCCGGCAACCTGTTGGACAACGCCCCAGCCCCCGACGGCCATCAAAACGACAGCCTGCTCGGCAACCTGTTGAGCCAGTACGCCGGCCGCCACTACCGCTACGACAGCCGCGGCAATCTGGTGGAGAAACGGGTCAACGGCAGCCTCACCCGGCTGGAATGGGACAGCCACAGCCGCCTGTCCCGCCTCATCGCGCCGGACGGCCAACGCACCGACTACCACTACGACCCGCTTGGCCGCCGCATCGCCAAGATCAGCCAGGGCCAGGCCACGCTGTACGGCTGGGACGGCGACGTGCTGGCCTTTGAAACCCGCGATGAGGAAGCGGTGCACTATCTGTTCGAGCCGGACAGCTTCGTGCCGCTGGCCCAGGTGCACACCGACGCCATCCGCGGCGTCAAGGTGCCGGCCTGGAGCCAGCACCACCCCTACGACCCGGACAAGGATCCGCTACGCCAGCCCGCGCCGGAACCCGAAGCCCCTAAGGCGGTGTACTACTATCACACCGACCACCTGGGCACCCCGCAAGCGCTGACCGACGAACAAGGCCTGCTCGCGCTGGAAATGGACTACCAGGCCTGGGGCCAGGCGCGCGAAGTCATCGCCGACGCCGCAGGCAAAGCCGGCATCCGCAACCCCTTCCGCTTCCAGGGGCAGTATCATGACGACGAGTCCGGGCTGCACTACAACCGCCATCGCTACTATGATCCGGAGATCGGGCGATTTATTTCGCGGGATCCGATTGGGCTAAAAGGGGGATATAATTTATTTGCATATGCGCCCAATACCATAGAATGGGTCGACCCATTCGGCTTAACCAAGTTACGAGAAACAGACCCGAAAGCAAGATCGCTATCGAATGTACAAACACGTTGTTGGTATTTACGAGAAGAAAGTAAAATTGGGTATCAAATAGATTGTACAAAACCAATTAAGCAGCAGGCCCGCCAAGCAGCAAGACTTAGAAATGAGGCTAGAATTCGTGCACGATTACTTATGGCCGATCGTGAGAAAGCAATAGCGCTGCATCAATCCGATCCAAATTTAACATTCAAAGAGCTTATGGCCCTGAAAGAAAACAAAAAGGGCCTCACAGGAAAAGATGCTTACCAAGATATTGTTGACTCAGCATCCAAATCAAGGCAAAGCGTTAATAAAGCACTCCTTGAAGGAGTGGATTGTGATAAAGTATTGGAAGGAATATAAATGCAAGCGAAATTTAAAAAAATCGGCAACCGATGGTATGCTTTTCCCAAGTCCGACGCTCACCCCGAAGAGTTAAAGAGAATGATTCTAGAGACTGGTATTATAAATTCTATTGAGGATCTTGAGTCTCCTGACAAATTAGTACTTAATGCTCAAACTGATGCCGGCGTCGTCACTATCGTAATGGATGATGATGGCCTCGAGATTCGAATTCAGTCTGAAAATACACTTCCATCTGGTGAGAAAATTTTAGAAAAACTTGAAAAGAAACCGAACTAAATCACTTGGCGCTGTTGCATAAATCCTGAACAGGGTGAGGCTCCCCATTCCCCAAACGGATTTACGCCACCGCCACCGTACAAGGACGGCCCAGCATGCTGAAGCGGTTCAAGATTGCTGCGCGCACTAGCAGCTCTGCCACTTGACCATCGAAGCATCTGGCCGTCACCCTTTCACCCAACCGTTTGAAGCAATGCATCTTGGTTTCCACCAGACTGCGTCGATGATAGCCACTCCAATGCTTCCAGATCTCTCTGCCTAATCGCTTGGTGGCCCGCAGAATCTCGTTCTGAGCCAGCACCCCAGCTTAATGCCTTTCCATGGCCTCGCATTCTTGCGAGTCGGAATACACCCGATTGTGCCGCGCGCGGCAATCGCCTAAAGTACCATCCCCACTCACGAAGACTATCGGCTCATCGACCGGAATTTGCGTCAATAGCAAAGGCAACATTTGCGCATCACTCGGGCGATTGTCGGTCACCTCAATAGCGTGGATTTGCAGAGTTTCCACATCGATGCCTAGGTGTACCTTGCGCGATTGCCATCGATATTCCGCGCCGTGCTTCTTGGTTTTCCACTCGCCTTCGCCAAGCATCTTGATGCCTGTGCTATCGACCAGCAGATGCAGCGCGCCTGAGCTTTTCTGGTAGGGAATCCTGACCTGCAGCGTCTGCTGCCGCCTGGATAGACCAATCATAAGGCAGGAATGCCTACAGGAGCCGGGTCAGTCCAATCAGCCTATAGCAGACTAAAATATTATCTGACCAAGTATATCTGGAAGCGTACCCAAACCAACGAGAGCCTGGGTACGCTACTGAAACATCCTACTCTATGCCATTTCCACCAGCACATCCTCGTGCTATGATCCCCACCCCACCCCTCCTGGCGCTGCTGCTGGAGGTACCTGCCCATCCGGATGACCGGAGGGGTAACTGTACCTATTGCATCAGATGCCATCATGACCTCTATTTCCCGCTTGAAAGCCGCCCTGCAACGCCAGGGCATTCATGTTGAACGTACCAACAATATTTACCGGCTGCGCACTGCCGACTCCGAAGCCGCCGTGCTGCTGCCGGATAGCCTCCCTTTGGAAGAAAAGGCTGTCAAACAGCTACTCGGTTTCGCAGCCACCCGCTCTGCCGATGGCCACCACGGCGTATGCAAGGCCTGCGCCACACCGGATTTCCACCCAGGAGGCATCGCGCCAGTTGGCGCCGTAGTGGCCACCGATCCGGAATTCGTCATTCCCGCCGCTATAGGCACCGATATCAACTGCGGCTTGCGCCTGGTGAGCACAGGCCTCCAGTATGAGACCATCGCGCCACACAAAGACGCGCTGGAATCTCGGCTAACCCATGTGCTGCTGGATAACGGCCGCAACCTGCCGGTATTCAGCCGCGGCTTTGCCGCGCTATTCGACGCAGGACCCGATGCCTTCATCGACCTGCTGCCACGCGAAGGCCTGTGGGCCGGCGTAAACAGAACCCGCCTGCTGAATGAGCTGGCGGCCTGCGTCAGCCTGGATAGCTTTGACTCCGCAGCACGCTACGCGCCAGAGGCGCTGGTAGGCACACGCGAACTGATACGCGACCCTAGCCTGGGAACCCAAGGCGCGGGCAATCACTTCGTTGAGCTCCAAGTCGTGGACCAAGTGCTGGACCGCCACGCGGCTTACGCCGCCGGCTTGGCCAAAGACGATGTGGTGTTCATGATCCATACCGGATCCCGCGATGTCGGCTTCTATGTCGGCAAGCGCTGGATGAACAAGGCGCGTGCGGCTTGGCCTCGCCAGATGAAGTATCCGGAGCATGGCTTGTTTGGCCTATCCGGTGCGCTGGCGGATGAATATTTGATCGCCATGGGCACCGCTGCCCGCTATGCCTGGGCCAACCGCATGGCACTGACCGAAATGGTGCGCTCAGCCATTGAGGCAACGCTGGGCCAGTCCAATAGCCGCTTGGTGGTTGACGTGCCGCATAACGTGGTACTGCGAGAACAGGGCCTCAACATCCACCGCAAGGGTGCCACACCGGCGCGCGAAGGCGAGCTGGCGTTGATACCCGGATCCATGGGCGATTTCAGCTATGTCGCAGCCGGTCTTGGCCATCCCGACTGGCTATGGTCCTGCAGCCATGGCGCGGGCCGCAGCATGCGCCGCCAGGCGATGAGGCGACTGGCGACGGAGGTCGCGCCCGGCAGTTGGCAATGCGTGACCTTGCGCGAGGAAAGGCGCATAGAAGAAGCACCGCATGCCTACAAGCCCGTCGGCCCCGTGATCGCCGCGCAAGAAGAAGCCGGACTGATCAAGGCCGCGGTCCGACTGCGCCCCTGGCTGACGTTCAAAGCCTGACTCAGAACAATGCGATATGCCGAATACAAGCTGGACAATAATGCTTCAAGCATTCACCATCGTGCCCGGTACGATTTGGACTAGCCATTTGACTATTCACCCGCGCGAGCGGCGCAACCGCCTGCTTTTGCCGCCGCGTCGCGCATCCGCCCTGGAGAAGCATAGAAGATGACTCCCCCACAGTTCGTCGCCTTCGGCGAGGCCCTGACCGACTTCATCCGCGTGGATGGCGATGCCTGGCAGTCCCGCCCCGGCGGAGCGGGATGGAATGTGGCGCGGGTGGTGGGCAGGCTGGGGGTGGGCGCCGCCTTCGCCGGCGCGGTCAGCGACGATCTGCTGGGCCGACAGTTGCTGGAAGCCTCCGCCGCCGCCGGCCTGGATACCCGCTTCCTCCAGCCCCTGCCCTATCCGCCGCTGCTGGCGATGGTGCCCTCCAGCCAGCCGCCATCGTATTTTTTCGTCGGCGACAATAGCGCCGACCTGCATTTCGACCCGGCCCGGCTGCCGCCGGACGGACTGGACGCGCTGCGCATCGCCTACTTCGGCAGCATCAGCCTGGCCAGGCCGCCGCTGGCCGACCGGCTGCTGGAGCTGGCGCACGAGTTGGCCGCGCGCGGCGTGGCCATCGCCTTCGATCCCAATATGCGCAGCGCGATGAGCGAGGCCGGCTACCGCCGCCGCTTCGAAGCGCTGGCCGGCCTGGCCAGTTACATCAAGGTGTCAGACGAGGATCTGCAGCTGCTGTTTCCCGCGCGGGATCAAGACCGTGCGCTGGAAGCGCTGCGCCGCCTCGCGCCCCGGGCGGCCATCCTGTATACCCGCGGCGCGGACGGGATGAGCTTGCTGGGCTCGGGCGGCGCGCTGGAGCAAGCGGCCCTGCCCGCCGCCGTGGCGGACACCATAGGCTGCGGCGACGCCTCCATCGGCGGCCTGATCGCCAGCCTGCTGAAATATCCGGCCCGGACCATGGCGGAGCACCTGCGCTTCGCCGCCGCCACCGCCGCCTGCACCGCCGGCCATGCTGGCGCTTACGCGCCGGATGAGGCGATGGTGAACGCCAAGCTGACGCTGCCGTCGGCGGCCTGATCCATATCGAATCCCCGCCGGGATGGCGCTACAATCGCGTCATCCCGCTTCGTTTCAAGGCATACCCGATGACAACCGCCGCCCGCCATGGCCTGATCGATACCCGTTTCGGCCCGGTGGCCGCCTGGCTGGACGCGCGCGGCGCGCTGCTGCGCTTGTTGTTCAACCCCACGCCCGAACAGCTGGCCGCCCACGCTTGCCCGCGCGACGACGCGGCGCTGGCCGAGGTGGCGCGCCAGCTGGCCGAATACCAGGCAGGAGATCGCCAAACCTTCGACATGCCGCTGGCGCCGCAAGGCACGCCGTTCCAGCAGAAGGTATGGGCGGCGCTGCGCGAAATCCCCTATGGCCGCACCGTCAGCTACGGCGAGCTGGCGCTGGCGCTGGACTGCCCGGACGGCGCGCGGGCGGTGGGCCGTGCCAACGCCACCAATCCCATCGCGCTGATCGTGCCCTGCCACCGGGTACTGGGCGCCGATGGCAGCCTCACCGGCTATGCCGGCGGCCTGCCGCTGAAGGCCGCGCTGCTGCGTTTCGAGCTGGAGCGCAGCGCGCCGCCGGGCTTGTTCGGCGGATAGGCCCGCTCGACCGCGTCTCTGCTGCAAACGGGTTTGCACACCGTCACCGCGCCTTCGTTCATCTTCCAGGCCATGCCAAACAAGGAATCATCATGCAACGCATCCTGCTCGCCTCCGCCCTGCTGGCGCTGGCCCTGCCCGCCTCGGCCAAAGTTTTCCAGTTCAAGGACTGGGCCGTGGCCTGCGACAACATCCGCCACTGCGAGGCCAACGGCACCCAGGCCGGGGACGGCGACAATCCGGTCAGCCTGTTGCTGTCGCGGGACGCCGGCCCCGGCAGCCGCTTGAGCGCCCAGCTCGATGTCGACGACCCGGATGGGGACAAGGTCGGCAAGCTCACGTTGAAGGTAGGCAGGATCAAATGGACCGGCATCGACGCCGAACAGGCGTTCAGCGATGCGCAGACCACGCAGCTGCTGGCCGCCATGCTGGATGCCGACGAGGTGGCGCTGGCCGACGGCAAGCGGGAATGGACGCTGTCATTGGCCGGCCTGAAAGCCGCGCTGCTGAAGATGGACGATGTGCAGGGGCGGGTAGGCACCGTCGGCGCGCTGGTGAAGAAAGGCGGCAAGCCGGAATCCGCGGCGCCCGCCGCCCAGCCCGCGCCGCTGCTGGTTCCGCTTGCGCCTCCCGCCGCCAGGCCCGGCGACCAGAAACTGCTGCCGGCCATCCTGAAGCAGCTGCGCGCCGTCGACAAGGCATGCTGGGACGAGCTGCCGGACGCGGAGCATCCCGATGTCCAGCTGTACCGCTTGAGCGCCAGCCAAGTGCTGGTGCTGCGCGAATGCGGCCGCGGCGCCTATCAGGGCAGCTACAAGGCTTGGACCAGCGGCGACGCGCCGCCCTTCCATCCGCGCGAAGTCCCGCTGCGCGGCAGCGACGGCAAGGAGACTTTCCTGATGAATGCCTCCTTCGACAAGGGCGAGCTGTCCAGCTACGCCAAGGGCCGCGGCATCGGCGATTGCGGCAGCGGCGCCAGCTGGGCCTGGACCGGCAAGGACTTCAAGCTGATGTCGGCCCAAGAGGCGCCGCAATGCCGCGGCATCGCAGGCGGCGTCTCGCTGCGCACCTGGGTCACCCGGCAGAAATAAGCGCCGGCCGGTTGCCACGCAAGCGAGAAACCGGGCAGACGCGGCCAGGAGCGCCATCCACCGCCGCGCGGAGATAGGCCAGGACCATGGCTCGCGCGCCGGGATCCCGCACTGGCAGCCGCCCCCCGGGCTGGCTTATACTGCGCAATCTTCCACCCTCATTGAAAAAGAAAGGAGGTAAATATGGTTCTTTCTGCGCGCCCAATCATGCTGGCTCGCTTGTTCAGCGCATTTGAAAGCTCTTGCCTGCCATCCATCGCGCTGCGATAAGCGGGTTCGAGCAAAGCCACACTCCCATCTTTCCAGAGTCCTTTCTCGACTCATCCCCGTTGTCGCCAGCGCTCCTGTTGACAGGGACCGTCACGTCCCCAGCAAGCGAGAGCACAAGCATGACAACCCTGATTTCCGCATTGTCCGTACAACTGGACGCCGGCCGCGGCCCGCTGTTCCAGGACCTTTCCTTTACCGTAAAACTGGGCGACCGCATCGGCCTGATCGGCCACAACGGCTGCGGCAAGAGCACGCTGCTGAAACTGCTGTCCGGCCAGCTGGAGCCCAATAGCGGGGAAATTCAATACGCGTCCGCCTGCCGGCTGCAGCATGTCGAACAGCATCTGCCCGAACGCCTGTACGCGTTATCCGCCCGCCAGGCGCTGCAGGAGACGGTGGAGGCGGACCAGCATTGGCGCGTCGACAGCCTGCTGGCCGAACTGGAGCTGGCGGCCCAGGCCGACACGCCGGTCTCCGGCCTCAGCGGCGGCCAGCACACCCGGCTGCTGCTGGGCCGCGCGGTGCTGCGCCAGCCCAATCTGCTGCTGCTGGACGAACCCAGCAACCATCTGGACCTGCCGTCCCTGCTGTGGCTGGAGGACTTCCTCACCCGCTGGCCAGGCGGCTACATCCTGGTATCGCACGACGCGCGGCTGCTGGACCGCGCCACCCGCCACAGCTGGGTGATGCGCGACGCGCGGCTGTACCGTTTCGAGCTGCCGTGCAGCCAGGCGCTGGCAGAGCTGGCCGAGGCCGACCAAGCCGCCCGCGCCCGCCGCGCCGGCGAGCAGAAGGAGATAGACCGGCTCGCCGCCAGCAGCAAGCGGCTGGCGATCTGGGGCCGCGAGCACGACAACGAGAAGCTGGTGCGCAAGGCCAAGTCCATGGAGAAGCGCGTCGACAGGCTGAAGGACGAGCAGACCTTCGTCAGCCGCGGCAGCCCATGGCGGCTCAGCCTGCAAGGCCAGGCGCTGTCGGCCGACAGCCTGCTGGCTTTCGCGTCGCTGCCGGTGTCGGCCGCGCCCGGCCTGCCGCCGTTGTTCACCGCCGCCGGGCTGTGGCTGCGTCCCGGCGACCGGGTGGCGCTGCTGGGCGCCAACGGCGCCGGCAAATCCTCGCTGCTGCGCCAGTGCTGGGCCGACCTTCAGGCAGGAGAGCCGCGCGCCGGCTGGCGCTGGCATCCGGCGGCCAGCGTCGCCTATTACGACCAGTCGCTGCGGCAGCTGGCCGACGGGGCGACGCTGATCGACGCGCTCTATCCGCTGGCGCCGTTGCCGGAGGCCGCGCGCCGGCAGGCCTTGATCGCCGCCGGCTTCGCCTATGCCCGGCACGAGCAGAAAGTGGGCTCGCTCAGCGGCGGCGAGCGCGCGCGCCTGCTGTTCCTGGCGCTGTCGCTGGCCAGCCACCACCTGCTGTGGCTGGACGAACCGACCAACCACCTGGATCTGGACGGCAAGCGCGAGCTGGCCGAGGCGCTGGCCGCCTTCCCCGGCGGCGCGCTGCTGGTCTCCCATGACCGCGAACTGATCGAGGCCGCCTGCAACCGCTTCTGGGCGCTGAACGATGGCCTGCTGCAAGAATGGCCGGACGCGGACAGCGCCTACGCCGCGCTGTTCACCGCGCCCGCCTCCCCGCCTGAGCGGACGGTCCCGGCATCCGGCGCGCCCGCGCCGGCGGAGCCGGGCGGCGAGGAGGCGCAATGGCAGCGGCTATGCGAGCTGGAGGCGCTGCTGGCGGCCGACCTGGCGCGCAAGCCCAGACACCAGAAGCCGCAGCTGCAGCAGGCTTGGCGCAATGAAATGCGGGCGCTGGCGCGCGCGCTAGGCCTGTAAACCCCGCCCCGGAAGCCGCGCGGCGACGCTGGCTTCCGGGGCGTTTTCTTTTCTCCCAGCGAAACCGGCTGCATTTCATCCTCGCCAAACGCGTTTCATCCCACGCTTTCGGCAATCCGTCGCATGTCGATATCATCCCCTGAGGCGCTCTCCTACAGTCACATCACAAACCAAACAGGAGAAACGCCATGAGCAGCTTAGACACCGCCTCGCTGTTGGACGCTCTGATCCAGCTCTGCCATCATATGCCCACGTACTGGACGCAGTTGACGGACTGGGCGGGCAATATGGACTGGGGACATCTGGTCTCGTCCGCGCTGCTGACCATCCTGGCCGTCAATGCCGTGATGGTGCCCGCGGCGCTGGTCTGGCTGTCGCTGGACTTTTCCCTGCCCAAGCGGCTGATCCGCCGGGCCCGCTTCAAGCTGCCGTCCGTACACAAAGAGGTCAAGCATGGATAATGAAAACCGCTCGGCGATGAGCCAGGACCACGTCGGCATGATTCTGAAAACCGTGGAAAAGTGCTGGTGGCGCTTCGTAGACAAGGTGGCGCGGCTGGGCTGGGGCCGGCTGGCGCTGGCCTCCCTGCTGGCGATGATCCTCGGCGGCATCCTGCAACTGCACATGCTGGCATTGACGCTGGTGCTGGTGTCGATCCTGGTGAAGATACTCGCCGGCGGCAAATACCAGGCCGAGCAAGCCGCCGACCAGGCCATCGCCCGCAGCGAGGAAGCCGAACAGCAGGCGGAGCTGGAAGCGCTGCAGCGCCAGCTGGCGGAAGCGCGGATGGGCGCGCTGCAGGCGCAGATCGAGCCGCACTTCCTGTTCAACACCCTGTCGTCGGTGTGCCAGCTGATGGAGGAGTCGCCGGTCAAGGCGCTGTCCATGCAAAAGGCGCTGATCCGCTACCTGCGCTCCTCGCTGCCGGAATGGCGCGACTCCCCCGGCGAAACCAGCCTGAGCCAGCAATTGGAGCTGTCCCGCGCCTATCTGGAAATCATGCAACTGCGGATGGAGGACCGGCTGCAGGTGAGAATTCTGGTGCCGGAATCCTTGCTGCCCGCGCGCTTCCCGGTGATGATGCTGCAGACGCTGGTGGAGAATGCCATCAAGCACGGCCTGGAGCCCAAAGCGGAAGGCGGCTCGATCGAGGTCCACGCCAAGGTGCTGGACGGCAAGCTCAGGCTGGAAGTGCGGGACGACGGCGCCGGTTTTCCGGAGCAGCCCGGCCAGGGCATGGGCCTGGCCAACATCCGCGAACGGCTGGCCCTGCTGTACGGACAACAGGCGGAGCTGACGCTGGAAGCGCCGGCGTCCGGCGGCACCCGCGCCACCATCGCCCTGCCCTTCGCCCTGACTTGAGAGAAAACCATGAGCACGCTGACCGCCCTGATCGCCGACGACGAACGCCTGATGCGCGAGCAGCTGCGCGCGGCGCTGGAACGGGTTTGGCCGGAGCTGGAAATCGTCGCCGAAGCCCGCGACGGCGGCCAGGCGGTGGAGCTGGCGCGCGCGCATCGGCCCGATCTGGCCTTCCTGGACATCACCATGCCGGTGCAAAGCGGCATCGCCGCCGCGATGGAGCTGGACGGCCTGTGCCCGGTGGTGTTCGTCACCGCCTACGACCAGTACGCGATCCAGGCTTTCGAGGAAGGCGCCATCGACTACCTGCTCAAGCCGGTGGAGGACGACAGGCTGGCGCGCACCCGCCAGCGCTGGCAGCAACGCGCGCCGGAAGCCGCCGCGCCCGACTGGCAGTCCGCGCTGAAGCAACTGAGCCGGCAGCTGGAGAAACCCGCCTACCTGCGCTGGATACGCGCGTCGGTGGGCAGCGCGATGCGGATGATCGCCACCGAGGAAGTGCTGTTCTTCCAATCCGACGAGAAATACACCCGGGTGCAGACCGCGGGCGGCGAGGCGCTGATCCGCATGCCGATCAAGGAGCTGCTGCCGCAGCTGGACCCGGACCAATTCTGGCAGGTGCACCGCTCCACCCTGGTGCGGGTGTCCGCCATCGAGCAGGTGCGGCGCGACGAGCGCGGCATGCAGCTGCAGCTGCGCGGCTATCCGCAGCCGCTGGAGGTGAGCCGCAGCTACGCCCACCTGTTCCAGCGAATGTAGCCTTGCCGGCACGCGCCGATCGCTATCCAGTAAGAAGGGGATGACGGCCATGCCGGCATCCCCTTCTTGCGCTTCCCGCCCCGGCGCGGCACAGCGTCAGCCGCGCGGCGGAAACTAAGCCGCGTCCTCACTCCATCCGGAACGCCAGCGTGGTCTGCTGCAGCTTCTCCGCCACCATCGCCAGCTCGCGCGTGGCCTGCGAAAACACGTCCACCGCGATGCCGTTTTCCTTGGACATCTGGGCGATGGCTTCCACCCGCCCCGCCAGCTCGGTGCTGGCCTGGCGCTGCTCGCCCACCGCCAGCGCGATCTCGTTGATCACCGACACCACGCCGGCGGCGCGCTCCTCCACCGTGCTGATGGTGGCCGACGCGTTCTCGGCCGCCACCACCACGTCGGCCACGATCTGGCGGCTGCTGCGCATGCCGTCCACCGCCTCGCGCGCACCGTCCTGGATCTTGCCTATCATATTGGTGATTTCCTGCGCCGAACTGGTGGTGCGCTCCGCCAGCTTGCGCACCTCGTCCGCCACCACCGCGAAGCCGCGGCCCTGTTCGCCGGCCCGCGCCGCCTCGATCGCCGCGTTCAGCGCCAAGAGGTTGGTCTGATCGGCCACGTCCTTGATCACGGTGGCGATGCTGCCGATCTGCTGCGCCTGGTCGGACAGCGACTCCAGGCTGTCGGCCGAGCTGGTCACGCTCTCGTTGACGCGCTTCACCCGGGTGGTGGAATCCTGCACGTCCTTGTTGCCGGCCTTGGCCTGCTGGCCGGCTTCCGCCGCCTGCTCGTTGGCCTGGCCGGCATTGCTGGCGCACAGGTCTATGCTGACCGTCAGCTCCTCGATCGACGCCGCGGCGCTGGAGGTGGCGTTCACCTGCTGGCCGATGCTGGCGCTGACCTGCTCGGTGGAGGCGGCCAGTTGCTCGGAGGTGGCCGCCACGCTGGCCGCCGAACGGATGATCTCGCCCACGGTGTTGCGCAGCCGGATCTGGGTATCGGACAGAGAGCGCATCATGTCCGCCACCTCGTCCCTGCCCTGCGCCTTGATGTCCCCGGTCAGGTCGCCGCCGCCCATTTTCTCCATCGCCCGGCAGGCCTCCTTCAGGCTGCCGATGATGCCGTTCTGGATCGCCAGGCCCAGCGCGGTCAGCACCACCAGGCCAACCACCAACACCGTGATCGACATGGTGCGCAGCGCCTGGTACTTGCCCTGCGCATCCTCCAGAGACTTGTCAGCCAGCTTGATGTTGATATTGGACAGCTCGGTCAGCACATCATCGGCCGCCTGAAACAAAGGCCGGCACTGCTTGGACATGATGGCCAGCGCCTTCTTGTTATTCTCGCCGTTGCCGGTATCGGTGTAGCTGAGGTCGCGCACCTGCTTGCACGGCCCCTCCATCGCCGCCCAGGCGGCGTCGAAGCGCTTCAGGCCGTCTACCTCCGGCGGCGTCAGCTGGGTCTGGCGGTATTGGTCGAGAAAACCTTTCATCGCGGCGGAGAACTTGTCGCGATTGACCTGCACCTGGTCCATCTCCTTCTTCTCGCTCTCGGCGATGTAGCGGTAATCGGCGCGGTTGACGTAAGCCGCCTGCTTGGCGGCCTGCCCCAGCAGGTAGACCGGCTTGAGCGCGTTGTCGTGCATGTCGCGGGTCAGATCGAACATGCTGGAAGCGCCGGAAATGCCGTTGAAGCCTATGATCAGCGCCGCCAGCACGCCAAGCACGATCAGGCCGAAGATCTTGGCGCGGATGCTGAATTGGGCGAGAAATGAGATCACGCTATGCTCCCTACTGCTTAGGTAGTTACACATAGCGTTTTAGTTCAGACTAAAACCAATCACCAGACATGATTCGATAAAATTGTCAACATAGGCGCCGAGCGCCGAAGCGCCCGGCTTCTGGAGTCAGACTCTCAGCGATTTTTGGTAGAAAATGCGGCTGTGCCCGGGCGGATAATCGTCCAATTCGCCGAAACGCCGGTAACCCAGGCTTTCGTAAAAGCGCGGCGCCTGGAAGCTGTGGGTGTCGACCCAGGCGCCGACGCAGCCGCGCGTCCTGGCCTCGGCCTCGGCCGCCTCCATCAGCCGGCGGCCCAGGCCCAGGCCGCGCGCGCCGGACGGCGCGGCCAGCAGCTCGGTGTACAGCCAGCCGTAACGGGTATAGCCCCACAGGCCGCCGACCACCCGGCCCGCCTCGTCCTCCACCCGGATCACCAGCGGCCGGTGGTCGCCAGGCCCGACTTGCGCGTCGTTATAAGCCACCAGGGGGGCGGCGATGGCCGCCCGGGTGTCGGCCTCCGCCGCATCGCTCAACACGGTTCTGTACTGCATGTTTTCTCGTTTTATCGTGGTTGGGAAAACCGTTCATTCGACGACGATGCCGACGCCGCGGCCGCGCGGATCGGACGCGGTTTCAGTCTTGCCGCCGACCACCCTCACCGCCTGGATGTCGCCCATGCGCCAGCCCTGGTCCTTCAGCGTGTAGCCCATCGCTTTCAATTCCTGGGCGGCCTGGCCGGCCAGCGGCGCGTACTGGTCGTAGAAAATGGTGTCCTTGGGCAGCAGCTGGTGATGCACGCGCTGCGCCGCCACCGCCTCCTTCAGCGGCAGCTTGTAGTCGTACAGATTGTTCAGCACCTGGAAGATGGAGGTGAAGATGCGCGAGCCGCCGGGCGTGCCGATCACCAGCTCCACCTTGCCGTCGCGGGTGACGATGGTGGGCGACATCGACGACAGCATGCGCTTGCCCGGGGCGATGGCGTTGGCGTCCTTGCCCACCACGCCGAAGGCGTTGGCCACGCCGGGTTTGGCGCTGAAATCGTCCATCTCGTCGTTGAGCAGGAAGCCGGCGCCCTTGACCACCACGCCGCTGCCGAAGTCGAAATTCAGGGTGTAAGTATTGGCCACCGCGTTGCCCCACTGGTCGACGATGGAGAAGTGGGTGGTCTGGCGCGGATCCAGGCCGGGCTTGATGTCCGGCGTCGGCGAGATGGCCGTCGGGTTGATCTCGGCCGCGCGCCGCGCCAGGTAGTCCGGATCGATCAGCTGCGCCACCGGCGTCTTGACGAAGTCGGGATCGCCCAGATAGTCGGCGCGGTCGGCGAACACCCGCTTCTCGATTTCCGCGAGCAAATGGATGTAGCGGGCGGAATTCAGCGCCACGCCGGTGAAGTCCGACGCCCGCTCCTGCTTGATGGTCAGCAGCTGGGCCAGCGCGACGCCGCCGGAGCTGGGCGGCGGCGCGGTGTAGACCGTACGGTCATGCCAGCTGATCCGGACCGGCTCCCGCCACTTGGCGCGGTAGTCGTTGAGGTCGTCGGCGGTGATCAGGCCCTTGTCGCGCTTCATCTGCGCCACCAGAAGCTTGGCGGTCTCGCCCTGGTAGAACTCGGCCGCGCCGTAGCGGGCGATGCGTTTCAGCGTGGCGGCCAGTTCGGGCTGGCGGAAGGTTTCGCCGCCCTTCATCTTGCCGAAGTACTGGGCGAAATTGGTCTTGCCGTCGAACAGCTTCACCGCCTCGTCGCGGTACTGGTATTGGCGGGCGGCCACGGTGAAGCCCTGCTCGGCGTAGCCTATCGCCGGATCCAGCAGCTGCTTCCATTGCAGCTTGCCGAAGCGCTGGTGCGCCTGCCACAAGCCCATCACCGTGCCCGGCACGCCGGCGGCGCGCGCGCCGACCAGGCTCATGTCCGGCACCACCTTGCCGTCCTTGTCCAGGTACATGTCGCGGCTGGCCGCCTTGGGCGCCACTTCGCGGTAGTCGAGAAAATACGGTTTGCCGCCCTGGTAGATGGTCATGAAGCCGCCGCCGCCGATATTGCCGGCCTCGGGATACGTGACGGCCAGGGCGAAGGCGGTGGCCACCGCGGCGTCCACCGCGTTGCCGCCCGACTTCAGGATACGGGCGGCGACTTCGGCGCCGTACTGGTCCGGCGCAGCCACCGCGCCCTGCCCCGCCAGCGCCGGCAGCGCGATCAGCAACAGGCCGCCGCCGGCCAAGGCCTTGCGGGACATGGAAACCCAATTCATAACGCACCTCCTTTGTAAGCAGACACATGATGCTTATGCCATTTATTAAGAAAGTGCGCCACATATTTAACGTAAATTCAGACTGCGGAACATTTCATGCCGAGATGATGGCAAACGGCCGCGTCTATGCCTTGTCCAGCGCCTCCCGCAACGCCCTCACCTGCGACGCAGAGGTTTCCTGCCGCGCATATTCGTCGACGCCGGACGCGCCCATGCCGACGCCGCCGCGCCGGTAGCGCATCGCGCTCGCCACCTGGCCGCGCGCCGACGCGTGGAACTCGATGCAGCCGCTCGCCGCCGCCAGCCCGGCGATATTGCCGGGGCGCACGCCGGCGCCGGGCATCACCGTCAGCCGCCCGCCCGCCTGCTCGCGCAGTCTCGCCAACAGGGCCGCGCCTTCGGGCGCGCTGGCCGCCTGGCCGGAACTGAGCAAGCGGCTGCAGCCGGCGGCGATCACATCCTCCAGCGCCTGCTCCGGCTCGCGCGCCAGGTCGAAGGCGCGATGGAAAGTCACCGCCATCGGCCCGGCCAGCGCGGCCAACTGGCGGGTTCTGGCCACATCGACATCGCCGTCCGCGGTCAGCAGGCCCAGCACCACGCCGTCCAGGCCCAAGCTGCGGCAGACCTCGACGTCGTGCGCCATCGCGTCGAACTCCAGCGCGGAGTACAGGAAGTCGCCCCCGCGGGGACGGATGATCGCGTGCAGGGCGATGTTCAGCCGTCCGCGCGCCATCGCCAGCGCGCCGTAGGACGGCGTGGTGCCGCCTTCGCCCAGGTTGTCGCACAACTCCACTCTTTGCGCGCCGCCCTCCTGAGCGGCGATGCAGGATGCCAGCGAGCCGGCGCAAATCTCCAGAATCTTGTCCATTTCCCTTCCTCTCCATTCTGCAGACCATGCCCAGCGGCCAAGGTGCCCCAAAAACGCGAAAACCGCCGGCGCAAGGCGCGCGGCGGTTTGGGAGCATGGATCAACCGAAACTCAGGTAACTTTCAGCCCGCGGCTGGCGAACAGCGCGCGCGCATGCGCGGCCTGCTCCGCGGTGGGAATCGGGGTGTCGTTCAACTGGTACTCCATGCCCAGCTGCGCCCACTTGTCCTTGCCCAGTTGATGGAAAGGCAGCACCTCCACCCGCTCCACCACGTCGCCAAGCGAAGCGGCGAAATCCGCCAGCTTCTCGATGTCGGCGTCGCCGTCGGTCAGGCCGGGCACCAGCACGTAGCGTATCCACATCTTTTTCCGCAGCCGCTTCAGGCGCAGGGCGAAATCCAGCGTCGGCTGCAGCGGCTGGCCGGTCAGCGCCTGGTACTTTTCCGGATCGGAATGCTTGATGTCCAGCATCACCAGATCGACGTCGTCGAACCACGCATCAGACACGCGCTCGTGCAGGAAACCCTGGGTGTCCAGCGCGGTGTGCAGGCCGAAGCGCTGCTTGATCTCGTGGAAGAGCTCGCCGACGAATTCGTGCTGCATCAGCGGCTCGCCGCCGGAAATGGTGACGCCGCCGGCGAACTTGAGGAAACGGGCGTAAGGCGCCACTTCGGACAAGGCCTGCTCGACGCTGACCTGGCGGCCATTGTGCAGCTTCCAGGTGTCCGGGTTGTGGCAGTACAGGCAGCGGAATTGACAGCCCGAAACGAAAAACACGAAGCGCATGCCGGGGCCGTCGACGCCGGCGCCGCTCTCGGTGGAATGCAAATAGCCTATGGTGTCGGTGCTGACGGCCTGGGCGGTGTAGTCTGCGGCGATGGGTGGGGTCATTGCCGTATCTCCGGTATATCCATGAAAAAGGCGGGGCGTTCCGGAAGGAAGCCCCGCCCATTGCTGCTTGAGGCCAGTATCAGCTTACATCTTGCCGTGGAAGGTGCGGTTGATCACGTCCAGTTGCTGTTCGCGGGTCAGCTTGATGAAGTTCACGGCGTAGCCCGACACGCGGATGGTCAGCTGCGGGTACAGTTCCGGATGCTCCATCGCGTCCAGCAGGGTTTCGCGCTTGAACACGTTCACGTTGACGTGGAAGCCGCCGCCGGCGATGTGGCGCTCGCCTTCGCAGTCGAACGGCGTGCAGTTGGCGCTGCTGAACTCGGTCGGGTGCGCGGAGCAGAAGCCATCCAGGCAGTTGGCCAGGTTCAGGATGCGCTCTTCAGCGGTGTGGCCCAGCGCGTCCGGCGTGGCCGAAGCGGTCCAGCTGATGCCGTCCAGCGCGGAGTCGTACGGCAGCTTGGCCACCGAGGCGCCCGCGGCGACGAAGCCCTTCACGTCGCGGCCGTTCATCGGGTTGGCGCCCGGGGAGAACGGTTCGCCGGCGCGGCGGCCGTCCGGCGTGTTGCCGGTCTTCTTGCCGTACACCACGTTGGAGGTGATGGTCAGCACCGACTGGGTCGGCTTGGAGTCGCGGTAGAAGTACGGCTGGGCCTTGATGCGATCCATGAAGGTCTGGGTCAGCCACACGGCGATGTCGTCGACGCGGTCGTCGTTGTTGCCGTAAGCCGGGTAGTCGCCTTCGATCTTGTAGTCGACGGCCAGGCCTTCCTCATTGCGGATGATGTGCACCTTGGCGAACTTGACGGCGGACAGCGAGTCGGCGGCCACGGACAGGCCGGCGATGCCGCAAGCCATGGTGCGGACGATGTCGCGGTCGTGCAGCGCCATTTCGATGCGCTCGTAGGCGTACTTGTCGTGCATGTAGTGGATGCAGTTCAGCGCCTTGACGTAGGTGGCGGCCAGCCAGTCCATCATCTTCTCGAACTTGGGCATCAGCTCGTCGTAGGTCAGCACGTCGCTGGTGATCGGCTCGAAACCCTTGGCCACCAGCGCGCCGGACTTCTCGTCGCGGCCGCCGTTGATCGCGTACAGCAGGGCCTTGGCCAGGTTGGCGCGGGCGCCGAAGAACTGCATCTGCTTGCCGATCTTCATCGCCGACACGCAGCAGGCGATGCCGTAGTCGTCGCCCCAGTAAGGCAGCATCAGATCGTCGTTTTCGTACTGGATGGCGCTGGTATCGATGGACACCTTGGCGCAGAAGTTCTTGAAGCCCTGCGGGAAGCGGGTGGACCACAGCACGGTCAGGTTCGGCTCCGGCGCCGGGCCCAGGTTGTACAGGGTGTTCAGGAAGCGGAAGCTGTTCTTGGTCACCAGGGTGCGGCCGTCCTGGCCCATGCCGCCGATGGATTCGGTCACCCAGGTCGGGTCGCCGGAGAACAGCTGATCGTATTCCGGCGTGCGCAGGAAGCGGACGATGCGCAGCTTGATCACCAGGTCGTCGATCATTTCCTGGGCTTGCTCTTCGGTCAGCACGCCGGCGGCGATGTCGCGCTCGATGTAGATGTCCAGGAAGGTGGACACGCGGCCGAAGGACATGGCGGCGCCATTCTGTTCCTTGACGGCGGCCAGGTAGGCGAAGTACACCCATTGCACCGCTTCGCGGGCGTTGGCGGCCGGACGGCTGATGTCGTAGCCGTACTTGGCGGCCATCTGCTTCAGTTCGTCCAGCGCGCGGAATTGTTCGGACAGCTCTTCGCGCAGACGCATCACGTCGTCGGTGAAGGTAGCGTTGTCCAGTTCATGGAACACTTGCTGGCGCTCGGCGCGCAGGAAGTCGGTGCCGTACAGGGCCACGCGGCGGTAGTCGCCGATGATGCGGCCGCGGCCGTAGGCGTCGGGCAGGCCGGTGATCACGCCGGACTTGCGGCAAGCCATGATTTCCGGGGTGTAGACGTCGAACACGCCCTGGTTGTGGCTCTTGCGATACTTTTCCCACACTTCCTTGATCATCGGGTCCAGCTTGAAGCCGAAGGCTTCCAGGCCGTTCTCGACCATGCGCAGGCCGCCGTTCGGCATGATGGCGCGCTTCAGCGGGGCGTCGGTTTGCAGGCCGACGATCACTTCGTTGGCCTGGTCTATGTAGCCGGCGTCATGCGCGGTGATGGAGGAGCCGCGGTCGGCGGACACGTCCAGCACGCCCTTGGCGCGTTCCTGCTTCAGCAGTTCGCCCAGGGTATCCCACAGCTTCTTGGTGCGCTCGGTGGCGCCAGCCAGGAAGCTGTCGTCGCCTTCGTACGGCTGATAGTTCAGCTGGATGAAGTTGCGGACATCGACCTTGCTCTGCCAGTCGCCGGCGACGAAATCGCGCCACGGGTTGGCTTGGGTAGCATTCTGAGTGATGGCGTCCATCTGGGTGCCTCCTTCTTGGCTGATCCAGTAAGTGTTAGATATTGAACACATCGTACATTCGGATTCGAAAATTTCGCTTGATCTTAGTCAAGTAGCCCGCCGCTTCCGGCTCGCTTTCGATCCCGCGCCGCAACATGCCGGATGCGTCCAATCTCCTTATTTTCTCAATGGTTTATAGCAAAATCGGCGCGGTACGCCATGTACCGCGCCGACTACATTCGAAATCGAACATTTACATGCCGTTCACCGGCGCAAACGCCTTGCTGCCTTATCAGACCGCCTGCAGCGTGTGGCGTTCCAGCCGGAACACCACCAGGCCGACGCCCACGGCGCCGCCGACGATGTTGCCCAGCGTGGCCGGCAGCATATTGTGCAGGATGTCGCCCCACTCCAGCGCGGCCATGCCCTGCAGCTTGGCCAGCGCGAAGAAAGCCATGTTGGCGATGCTGTGCTCGAAACCGGAGAAGAAGAACACGAACACCAGCAGCATGATGATCAGCAGGCGCGCCGCCTCGTTGGCCAGCCGCATCGGCACCCACACCGCCAGGCAGATCACCCAGTTGCACAGCACGCCCTTCCAGAAGATTTCCATCGTGGACGCGTGCACCTTGTGCTCCACCACATTGAACAGCAGGTGGTTGGCCGGCAGCGCGCCCATGCCGCCGGCGCCGGCCAGCACCGCGACGAACAGCAGCACGCCGATCAGGTTGCCTATATATACCATCGCCCAGCTGCGCAGCAGATTGCAGGTGCGGCAGCGGCCGCTCAGTCGGCCGACAGTGAAATACATCACATTGCTGGTGAACAGCTCCACCTTGCAAACGATGATGCTGACCAGGGCCACGCCGAAGAAACCCGACGTGGCGATGTAATAGCCGGCGTCGCCGGCGGCGAAGAACACCTGGCCCAGTTTCAGGCTGACCGCGAGCACCACGGCGATCAGCGCGCCGGCCATGGCGGCGCTGAGCAGGTAGCGGCCCGGCTCGGACAGCAGCACCTTTTGCTTGCTGGCTGCCTCGTCGACCACGTAGGCGAGTGTAGAGGAGTGGCTCATTTCGTTTCGTCTCTTCAATAGTGGGTAAGCTGGCGCAGATCGGTGCCGGCCCAGCCGTTCGCATCCGATGCGACTTCACGAAAATTTTATGTTCGTTTTAGTAAATTTGTGTTTGATAACAATCAAGCCAATAGTCCATACCCTGCCGAACCCTTGCCGCAGGCGCGTGATCCCCCGCCCTGCTCCCGGCACGCCGATGCAAGAAATACCAAGACGCTGATTTGCAAACCGATTCAGTCAAAGCCGACGCTTTCCGCGCTCGACGGTCCGTCGCGCACGCGGCATGGCGGCCCCGCCACCCGCGCCGCCGCGATGGGATGGCCTGCCTTGGTCGGCGTGAGTCATTCAATTCGAAAAACAAATGTTCATTTTGTTATTATTTATTTTCGAATTCGAACATTTAGCTATCGATTACTCATCGCAACAAGTACTGTTTCGAACAATTCTATTAGAAATCGAACACTCGCCCATAAATGCCAAAAACATACCAGCGCCGCAATCCAGATCACCCACCCGTAAATTCAAACACCTTTAAATTCAATACATTAAAAAAACAGCACCAAGGAGTCCTATTGGAAAACACCTTCAGGAATCGGGACGTCTCTCCATCGCCGCCCCAAGGATCCGCCTCCATCCTCACCGAAATTCAGCGCAAGGGTGTTGCAGAGCAATTACTCCAGAAAACAGTTGGCGCCAAGCAAGGCCTTCATCAAATGCGAAACCTGAAAATTGGCATTTAATTTGAAATTTAAAATAAAACCAAAATTAAAAACCAATAAATGCCATGAAAAAATCAATTAGCTGCAACAAAATGCCGTAAACATTCCAAAAAGCAGGGAATTTACACCTGGCAACCATGTTCATTTGTTCATTTGATGACAAATTTATCTTGATTAGAATCAACTGATGTTCTTAAATGTGTACCTTCCAAACTACAAAGCACTTACGATGAGCGGCAAGTCAACCGGCTAAGCGTCCACCGCTCGGGATCGCACCGGTCAGAACAGCTTTCTCCCGATGGCCTGTTTCCAACGACAAAGGCGCAGGGCATCGGACCCAGTAATTGCGAATATTTCGTTTTGTAAAAGGCACCTATCATGTCTCAAGCAATCGCCTCCACCGCTTCCCGCTCCGGTTCATCCGGCTGGTCCAAGCACGACACCACCTGGATGCTCGGCCTGTACGGCACCGCCATCGGCGCCGGCGTCCTGTTCCTCCCGATCAACGCCGGCATCGGCGGCCTGTGGCCGCTGATGCTGATGGCCATCCTGGCCCTGCCGCTGACCTTCTTCGCCCACCGCGGCCTGACCCGCTTCGTGCTGTCCGGCAGCAAGGAAGGCGCGGACATCACCGAGGTGGTGGAAGAGCACTTCGGTCTCGGCGCCGGCAAGATCATCACCCTGCTGTACTTCTTCGCCATCTACCCGATCCTGCTGATGTACAGCGTGGCCATCACCAACACGGTGCTGTCCTTCCTGAACAACCAGCTGCACATCGAAGTGGGCACCGGCATCGCCACCCGCGCCGTGTTCTCGCTGGCGCTGATCCTGGGCCTGATGTCCATCGTGCGCCTGGGCGGCCAGATGATCGTCAAGGCGATGAGCATCCTGGTGTACCCGTTCGTGGTGGTGCTGATGCTGCTGGCGCTGTACCTGATCCCGCAATGGAGCGATACCGCCATCCGCCACGCCGGCAGCCTGGGCGACGCGCTGTCCAGCGGCGCCTTCTACAAGACGCTGTGGCTGGCCATCCCGGTGATGGTGTTCTCGTTCAACCACTCGCCGATCATCTCGTCCTTCTCCGTCGACCAGCGCAAGCTTCACGGCGATGACGCCGAGCCGGCCTCCAGCCGCGTGCTGATTCGCGCCCACACCATGATGGTGCTGACCGTGATGTTCTTCGTGTTCAGCTGCGTGTTCAGCCTGAGCCCGGCCGACCTGGCCGCCGCCAAGGCCCAGAACATCTCCATCCTGTCCTACCTGGCCAACCACTTCCAAAACCCGGTGATGGAATGGGTTGCCCCGATCATCGCCATGGTCGCCATCAGCAAGTCCTTCCTGGGCCACTACCTGGGCGCCAAGGAAGGCTTCAACGGCCTGGTGATCAAGCAGCTGCGCCAGAACGGCAAGAGCATCGAATCGTCCAAGCTGGACCGCTACACCGCCATCTTCATGATCGTCACCTGCTGGATCATCGCCACCATCAACCCGTCCATCCTGGGCATGATCGAAACCCTGGGCGGCCCGGTGATCGCGATGCTGCTGTTCCTGATGCCGATGTACGCGATCCAGAAAGTGCCGGCGATGAAGAAGTACTCCGGCGCCGCCAGCAACATCTTCGTGACGCTGATCGGCCTGATCGCCATCTCCGCCATCTTCTACGATCTGATCGCCTGATCGTAAGCCAGCGGACCGCGCCTGCTCTCCCTCCCGTCCGGCGAGACCGTCTTGCCGGACAAGCAGGGACTCCCGCGGCCCCGAACACAGCCATGAGGAGGCCCGGCCGCGCCGGGCCCTCCGGAATCGCCCCCACTCACGTGTCGGCAGCCTGACAGGCCGCGGATCGCGCCTGTCTTCCCGCCGCACCCGCTTCAAAGAGGCAGCATCATGTTCAGCATGAGCGACATCTACAAAATCGGCGTAGGCCCCTCCAGCTCCCACACCGTCGGCCCGATGAAGGCCGGCCACCAGTTCCTCGGCGCGCTCAAGGAAACCGGCAAGTTCAACCAGGTCAACCGCGTCCATGTCGACTGCTACGGCTCGCTCGCCCTCACCGGCAAGGGCCACTGCACCGACCAGGCCATCATCCTCGGCCTCGCCGGCAATCTGCCCGACACCGTGGACCCGGACGCCAGCGCCAGCCTGATCGCAGACGTGGAGCAAACCAGCCAGCTGACGCTGGGCCGCACCCACCAGCGCGTGGCCTTCGGCATGGACTTCCACACCGCCAATCTGCCGCTGCACGAAAACGGCATGCAGATCCACGCCTTCGTCGACGACGAAAAAGTCCTGACCAAGACCTACTATTCGATCGGCGGCGGCTTCATCGTCGACGAAGAGCACTTCAACCAGTCCAGCTGCAGCGACACCCCGGTGCCCTACCATTTCGTCACCGCCCAGCAGCTGATCGACATGTGCGAGGAAACCGGCCTGTCCATCGCCGCGCTGGTGATGGAAAACGAGAAAGCCTTCCACGACGTCAAGGACACCCAGGCCCACTTCCGCCGCGTGTGGGAAGTGATGAAGAGCAGCATCGAGCGCGGCATGCGCACCGAAGGCAACCTGCCCGGCCCGATGCGCATCCCCCGCCGCGCGCCCGCGCTGCACCGGATGCTGACCAGCTCGCTCACCGTGGCCAAGGACCCGATGAGCGTGATGGACTGGGTCAATATGTACGCGATGGCGATGTCCGAGGAAAACGCGGCCGGCGGCCGCGTGGTCACCGCGCCGACCAACGGCGCCTGCGGCATCGTGCCGGCCGTGCTCGCCTACTACAACCACTTCATCCAGCCGCTGGACGACGACAGCTGCCTGCGCTTCTTCCTGTCCTCCGGCGCCATCGGCTGCCTGTTCAAGCTGAACGCGTCGATCTCCGGCGCCGAAGTCGGCTGCCAGGGCGAGGTGGGCGTCGCCTGTTCGATGGCGGCCGCCGGCCTGACCGAACTGATGGGCGGCAGCCCGTCCCAGGTATGCATGGCGGCCGAGATCGCCATGGAGCACAACCTGGGCCTGACTTGCGACCCGGTGGGCGGCCAGGTGCAGATCCCCTGCATCGAGCGCAACGCCATCGCCGCGGTCAAGGCCATCAACGCCGCCCGCATGGCCATGCACCGCGTCAGCAGCCCCAAGGTGTCGCTGGACAAGGTGATCGCCGCGATGTACGAAACCGGCAAGGACATGGACGCCAAGTACCGCGAAACCTCCTGCGGCGGCCTCGCGCTGCAGATCAAGGCGGAAAACAAGGTGGTGCCGACCCAGGCCATCCGCTGGATCGACGACGCGGCCTGAGCCCGCGAGTTCCCATCGACGCCGCCGGATTTCCGGCGGCGTTTTTGCATGTGGCGCGAATGGCCACACGGCGCAAGCTCCGCCCAGTCTAACTCTCCAGACATGGAGACCATTCCGGCCTGACAGTTTGAACAAAAACAGACCTGTCTTTTCTATCAGTATTCGCCTATCCCCAGCCCCCCGCGGCACATACTCGCCGCATGAACGGCCCACAACCGTCTCCCGCAAAGCCGCCAGAGCCTACCCGCCCGCACCGGCGTCGCGTCCCGCGAATCCGATGCCAACGATAAAAACCGCTTGCTGCTGTGTCGTTTTCCTCATTGGGGCATGACTCGGCCATGCGCTGATCCTTGCGCAGGGCTGAGGCTTTTCATCAATCCAGAGCAACACGGGCACGCCGCGCCTGGCGCGGGGCCGGTCATGGAGATTCACGATGAGCTTGATCAAGGTTGGCCTTGTCGGCATCGGCGCGCAGATGCAGGAAAACCTGCTGCCGTCTCTTCTGCAGATGCAGGACATACGGATCGTCGCCGCGTGCGACAGCGATCTGGAACGGGCGCGGCGCGTCCACCGCTTCATTTCCGACATCCCGGTGCTCGACAACGTGCCGGCCATGCTGAACCAGGTCCCGCTGGACGCGGTGGTGATGGCGGGCCCGCCGCAGCTGCACTTCGAAATGGGGCTGCTGGCGATGAGCAAGGGCGTCAACGTGTTCGTCGAAAAACCGCCGTGCGCGACGCTGGAGGAGCTGGAAACGCTGATCGATGCCGCGCGCCGCAGCGACGTGGTATCCGGCGTGGGCATGAACTTCAAGTTCGCCCGCCCGGTGCGCCAACTGCGCGAGATGACCCAGGTGGACGAATTCGGCGAGACCCTGCACATCCAGCTCAACCACTACGCCAACAAACCGCGCGCCCCGCTGTGGGGGCTGGACTCCACGCTGCGCTCCTTCCTGCTGGCGCAGGCCATCCACACGATAGACCTGGCCATCACCTTCGGCGACGGCGAGCTGCGCCGCGTGCAATCCAGCGTGCAGCGCCACGACGACGCGCTGATCGTCAAGGCAGACATGGCCTTCTCATCCGGCGCCACCGCCAGTCTGCTGGCCGGAACCAGCTTCCCTTATTTCGAGTTCGACATGAAGCTGGTCAGTTCCAGCTCCACGCTGGTGGAGCTCGACAACCTGTGGAACATCACGCTGCACGAACCCGAACACGCGACCCGCCCCACCGGCGCGGCCAAGCGCTGGCGCGGCGCCTGGCAGCCTGGGCCGCTGGACTCCGGCTACGAGCGCAGCGGCTACCACGGCGAGTTGCACCAGTTCTTCCAGGCGATACGCGAGCACCGCCGCTTCGAGGCGGACTTCGCCAGCCTGCTGCCCACCTACCGCGTGATCGAGGAAATCTGCTCGGCCGACGCCGTGGCCCAGGGCCTGCAAAACGCCCATAGCCGGATACGCACCGGCATCGAATCTCTGTCGCTGTAACCGAACGGGAGTCCTCCATGACCGCAACCATCGCCGCGGCCCAGACCGCCGGCCGCGTGATCTCCGACAAATACCGTCCGCAATACCCGGACGATCTCCCCGCGCTGGAGCGGGCGCTGCGCGGCGCGCTGTCCGGCACCAGCGACACCGTCGTCGCCTACGAGCAAGCGCTGGCCGCCTGGTTCGGCGCCGCCGAGGCCATCGCCGTGTCTTCCGGCGGCGCGGCCGTGAGCGTGGCGCTGTTCGCCGCCGGCGTGCAGCCCGGCGATGACGTGTTGCTGACGCCCAGCTGCCCGCTGTGCACGGTCTACCCCATCATCGCCGCCGGCGCCAATCCCGTGTTTGTGGACACCCGCGAACACGGTTTCGGCGCCGATCCGGACTCGGTGAGGGAACGCGTCACCCCCCGAGCCTCGGCGCTGATCGACATCCCGATGTGGGGCTACCCCACTGAAGTGGACGAATTGCGGGGACTGGCCGACTCGCTGGACTTGAAGCTGATTCTGGACCTGGCCCACTCGCACGGCAGCACGCTGCACGGCCGGCACCTGTCGTCCTACGGCCACCTGTCCTGCTTCAGCACCCACGAGCGCAAGCCGCTGGCCACCGGCGAGGGCGGCTTCCTGCTGACCGACGACGCCGAGCTCGCCGAGCGCTGCCGCTCCTACAGCCGCTTCGGCAACCTCAACGGCGCGGACTTCGGCCTCAACTACAAGCTGGCCGCGCTGCCGGCGGCGCTGGGCCACAGCCGGCTGGACAAGCTCGCCGGGCAGATAGACCGCCGGCGCACCCATGCCCGCCATCTGCTGCAACGGCTGCGCCACCCCCAGGTTCGGGAAAAGCGGATCATAGAAGGCGGCAACCCCAACTACTACTTTCTCAACCTGGAACTGGGGTTCGCCGACAACCGCGCCTTCATCGACTACCTGGACGCGCGCGGCATTCCATCCGACATCAAGCGCTACGGCTGCCAGGCGCTGTACCGCTTCCCGGCGCTGGAGCAGTACCGCCGCGACTGCCCGAATGCCGAAGCGCTGCTCTCCGGCATGACCACGCTGCCGGTACACCCGGCGCTGGGCGAGGAAGAGTTGGACTACATGGCGGACGTCATCAACGGGTACCAGGCGCCATGATCACCGACCGCGCGATGCAGCGCGCCGGGTTGGAACGGCACTTCACCGCTTCCGCCTTCGTGCTCAACCCCCACCATGAGGTGCTGCTGCTGCGGCACCGCAAGCTCGGCGTCTGGCTGTACCCCGGCGGCCACGTCGAACGGCACGAAACGCCGGATGAGGCGGCGCTGCGCGAAGTGCGCGAGGAAACCGGGATCCACGCTCGGCTGCTTGGCGAACGGGATCTCGCGCTGGAGGATGAAGAGGCCGATGTCTCCGCGCTGCACCGCCCGTACCGGGTGCTGTGCGAGTACATCGCCGATCCCAAGACCCCGCACTACCACCTGGACCTGATCTACCTGTGCGCGACGCCGGAACGGCGCTGTCCACCAGGCCGCGAAGCCGTGGAAGTCGGCTTCTTCCCGCGCGAACGGCTGGACGCGTTGCCGATGTTCGCCAATTTCCGCCGCATGCTGGAGGGCCTGTACGACGACCAGGCGGTATGGCAGGCGGTGCAGCAGGGAGTCCGATGATGAGCACGATCGCGCTTGAAACACGCCACATCGCCGAAACCTGCGCCCACGACACGCCGGACGATGCCGCCGAACTCGCCCGCGCGCTGCGCGGCGGCCTGTCCGGCACCGCCGACGTCGTCGCGGAATACGAAGCGGCGCTGGGAAGCCTGTACGGTTTCCCGCACGTGATCGCCGTTTCCTCCGGCGCCGCCTCGGTCCACGCCGCGCTGGCCGGCATCGACTTCTCCCCCGGCGACGAAGTGGTGCTCGCGCCCACCTGCCCGATCTGCACCGTGCTGCCCATTCTGGCGCAGGGCCTGGTGCCGGTGTTCTGCGACACGGCGCCCGACAGCTTCGGCCTGGACCCGGACGACCTGCAACGCTGCCTTGGACCGCGCACCCGCGCGGCGATCGAAGTGCCGATGTGGGGCTATCCCGTCCCCTCGGACCGGACCTGGGCCTTGCTGCGCGCGCGCGGCATTCCGCTGATCCAGGATCTGGCCCACTGCCACATGACCCGGCTGAACGGCGACTGGCTGGCGCGCATCGGCGAGATCTGCTGCTTCAGCACCCACGACTGCAAATTCATGTCCACCGGCGAGGGCGGCTTCGTCATGACCGCCGATCCGGAGCGAGCCGAGCGCATCCGCGCCTACACCCGCTTCGGCAACCTCACCGGCCGGAGCGTGGGCATCAACCTGAAGCTGGGCGGCCTGCAAGCGGCGCTGGGCCTGGCGCGCAGCCGGCAGTTGGCGCGGCACTTGGATATCCGTCTGAGCAACCGCGAGCGGCTGCTGGCCGCGCTGGGCAACCCGGCGCTGCGCGAATTGCCGCTGCCCGAGCATGGCCAAGCCAACGGCTATGCGCTGCTGCTGCAGGCGGTCGGCCATGACGGCCGGCAACTGGTGCGCTACCAGATGGCGCGCGGCATCCCGTCCGACATCGGCAAGTACGACAACCAGCCGCTGTACCAGCTGCCGCTGCTGGCGCGCTACCGCCGGGAGTGCCCCAACGCCGCCCGGCTGCTGCGCTCGCTGACCACGGTGCCGCTGCACCCGGACCTGGGCAACGCGGACCTCGACTACATCGCGAGGACATTGAATGACTACGTCCCCAACTGAAAACGCCCACGCGGTGGTGCTGGGCGGCAGCGTCGCCGGCTGCCTGGCGGCGGCCGTGCTGGCCCGCCGCTATCCGCGCGTGACCATCGTGGAAAAAAGCGACTTCCACAACGAAACCGGCGCGCGCCAGAGCGTGCCGCAGGAACACCACGTCCACCTGCTGCTGCAGCGCGGCAAGGACATCATGGAAGCCATCTTCCCTGGCTTCCTGTCCGAACTGGAGCAGGCCGGCGCGCTGGTGGCCGACCTGGGCCACGACGTCAAGTGGTACCAGGCCGGCCGCTGGAAAAACCGTTATCGCTGCGGCATCCACGCCCACTACTGCAGCCGCCGGCTGATCGACACCCATCTGCGCCGCCGCGTCGCGCGGCTGCCGCAGGTGACGGTGCTGTCGCGCACCCAGATGGAAGGCCTGGACTTCCGCCGAGACGGCGACAGGCTGGCGGTCGGCGGCGTCCGGCTGCGCAACGACGACCATGCCTGGACGCTGGACGCCGACGCGCTGGTGGACGCCAGCGGCCGCGGCACCCGCCTGCCCGGCTGGCTGGAAACCGCCGGCCTCGGCGCGGTGGACAAGAGCATGGTCAAGACCGACCTCGGCTACGCTTCGCGCATCTACCGGCGCCGGCCCGAGTTCGCCAACCAGTGGAAAGTGCTGCTGGTGCTGGCCACGCCTCCCCATCAACGGGCGATGGGCGTGATCAGTCCGATAGAGGGCGACCGCTGGATGGTGACCACCGGAGGCTGGTTCGGCCATTACCCTGACCGCGATCCGAACGCCTTCCTCAAAGCGCTAGCCGCGCTGCCGATGCCGGACATCCACCAAGTGATACGGGATGCCGAACCGCTGTCCGACGTGTCGGTGTTCCGCATGCCGGGCAGCCTGCGCCGCCATTACGACCGACTGCCGCGCTGGCCGGACGGCCTGCTGGTGGTCGGCGACGCCTTGGCCAGCATGAACCCGCTGTACAGCCAGGGCATGACGCTGTGCGCGCTGGAGGCCGAATGCCTGGACGAGAATCTGGACGCGCTGCTCGCCGGCGGATTGCGTTGCCAGGAACTGCAGGAAAAGCTGTGCCGCGCGCTGGATCCGGCCTGGCAGATGGCGGTCACCGAGGATCTGCGCTTCCCGGAAACCGAAGGCGAACGAGGCTGGCGCACCCGCTTCCTGCACTGGTACGGCGCCGGCCTGACCCGGCTGTCCGCCTATCACCGCGGCGCGCTGGAGGCGCAGATCGGCGTCAGCAACCTGATCGTCAATCCGTCCCGGCTGTACGCGCCGCCGATCGCCGCGCGCATCGTGCTCGGCTCGCTGCTGCCCGGAGAGGCGCGAACATGAGCGCGGCCTGGCTGGCAGGTGTCCGCCACCTGGTATTCGACTGGAACGGCACCCTGATAGACGACATCGATCTGGCGGTGGCCTCGGTAAACCGCTGCTGCGCGCGCTTCGACGCGGAACCGGTCACGCGCGAGCGCTACCGGCGCGAATTCGGCTTTCCGATCGCCGGCTTCTATTCCCGGCTGGGCTTCGACTTCAACCGCCACCCATTCGCCGACATCGTCGCCGTCTATCTGGAGCACTTCGACGCCCATGTCGCGCGCTGTCCGATTCACGACGGCGTGCACGAACTGCTGGAACTCGCCGCCGCGCGCGGCATCGCCGTCTCGGTGTTGTCGGCGTCCCAGCGCGACGTGCTGGTGCGCACGCTGGAAGCCAAGCGCCTGCTTGACCGCTTCCAGCACGTGGTCGGACTGGGCCACACCCACGCCTCGGGAAAGCTGGAGGAAGCGCGGGAACTGCAATGCCGGCTAAGCCTGCCGCCGGAAGACACGCTGTTCATCGGCGACACGCTGCACGACTGCGAAGTGGCGCGCCAGGTAGGCTGGCGCGCGCTGCTGGTGGAAACCGGCCACCAGGACCGGAAGCGGCTGGATGAAGGCGACGCGCCCGTCTGCGCCAGCCTGTCGCAATTGCTGCCGGCCCTGGCCGCCGCGGGAGAACCCTGATGCATACCCTCTATCCGCTGCTGGCGGTACTGGCCGCCTCGCTGACGATGCGCGGCGTCGTCTACTTCTATTACCGCGACAGCGGACCGGTGATGCGCAGGCTCAGGCTGCTGCCGCGCATCGACGACAATCCGGAAACCTATTACCGCCCGCTGGACGGCTGGCTGGCGCCGCTGCCCTTCGTCTGGACCTGGCTGGACATCGTCGCCGCGGTGATGGCGGCCGCGCTGGCCGACTCCGTGCTGGGCTGGATGCTAGTGGTGCTGTGGAGCGGCGGCCGCATGCGCGCGCTGCAGGAGTTCGGCCACAACGCCGTCCACTTCGCGCTGTGCCCGTCCCATGCCTGGCAATGGTGGCTGAGCGATATTTTCTACCAGTTCCCGGTGTTCAAGCGCGACATGCACAGCCGCCACAAGACCCACGGCGACCATCACCGCAAGCCCAACCACCCGGAGCTGGACCCCAACCGCGCCCGGGTGTTCGCCGGCGGCTACGCGGCCGGGCTGTCCGATCTCTCCTTCCTCTCCCGGCTGTTTTACCCGTTGAGCCCGGCAGGCTTCTGGAACAATCTCGCCACCATGGCCCGAAACAGCATGCTCAACCACTCGCGCGCGACGGCGTTCGCCCGCTGCGCGACGCTGCTGGCCACCGGCGCGCTGCTGTACTGGGTCGGCGGCTGGGCAGGCGTGGTTTTCGGCTGGCTGCTGCCGCTGCTCACTTCCTACCCGGTGTTCGCCTGGGTATCGCTGCTGGCCGAGCACCGCTGGTTCATGCCCGGCTTCCCGCTGGAGCGGCTGGAGCTGGAGTACCTGATGGGCCGTCCCACCGATTATTTCGGCGTCGCCGGCTGGCTGGTGCGGGTGTTCATCGCCCCCACCTCGGACGCCTACCACCTCGTCCACTCGCTGTACCCGGGCGTGCGCTGGAACTACCTGCCGGCGATAGATCGCCATCTGAAGATTCACGACCCGCGCTACACCGAGCATGCCAGCGAGGGCCTGCTGTTCCGCCGCGGCAACGCGCCGTCGGCGCTGTCCGAGCTGCGCGAGCGGCTGGTCGCACAGCCCTTGTCCGGCCGCCTCTCCACCCAAGGAAGCCACCATGACTGAATCCCATCCGGCCCGCATCGGCATCATAGGCGGCAGCGGTTTCCAGCGCCTGCTGGGCCTGACCGACTCCCGCGTCCACCATTGCGCCACCGCCTTCGGCGCGCCGTCGTCGCCGGTGACCACCGGCTATCTCGGCGGCGTGCCGGTCGCTTTCCTGCAGCGGCACGGCCCCGGCCATACCATCCCGCCCGCCTCCATCAACGCCAGGGCCAACATCGCCGCGCTGCGCCGCGTCGGCTGCACCCAGATCCTGTCGCTGAGCGCGGTGGGCAGCCTGCGCGAGGATGTGCCCCCCGGCCGCTTCGTGTTGGTCGACCAGTTCATCGACCGCACGCTGATGCGGGACAAGACCTTCTTCGGTCCCGGCCTGGTCGGCCACGTGCCTTTCGGCGACCCGGTCTGCGGACGGATGCGCGAAACGCTGGCCGACAGCGTCGGCGCAACGGGCGTGCCGGCCCGCGACGGCGGCACCTACGTGGTGATGGAAGGTCCGCAATTCTCCACCCGCGCCGAATCCCTGCTCTATCGCCAGTGGGGAGGCACCGTGATAGGCATGACCGCAATGCCGGAAGCCAAGCTCGCCCGCGAAGCCGAGCTGTGCTACGCGCTGGTGGCCATCCCCACCGATTACGACTGCTGGTTCGAATCGCAGGAACCGGTCAATGCCGCGCTGGTGGCGGAGCGGATGGCCGAAGTCGGCGACAGCGCGCGCCGCCTGGTGGAAGAAGCGGTGCAACGCCTGGGACGCCACGCCGGCGCCTGCCGCTGCGGCTGCGACCGCGCGCTGGACACCGCGATCATGACCGCGCCGGAACAACGCGATCCGGCCATGCTCGCGAAACTGTTGACCGTGGCGCCAAACGCCAACCGATTGATGAACAAGCAAAAGGAAAATTCATGAGCGATGTCGCCGCCACTCGGGAACGGGTGCGCATCCAGAAAGTGGAAGTGTTGTCCGATGACTGGTACGTGCTGCGCAAGACCACTTTCGACTACCGGCGCCGCGACGGCAGCTGGCAGACGCTGTCGCGCGAAACCTACGACCGCGGCAACGGCGCGGTGATCCTGCTGTACAACCGCGCGCGCCGCTCGGTGATCCTCACCCGCCAGTTCCGCTTTCCAGCCTTCGTCAACGGACACGACGGCATGTTGATCGAAGCTTGCGCCGGCCTGCTCGACCAGGACGACGCGGAAACCTGCATCCGCCGCGAAACCGAGGAGGAGACCGGCTACCGGATAGACAATGTGCGCAAGATATTCGAGGCCTTCATGAGCCCGGGATCGGTCACCGAAAAGCTGTTCTTCTTCGTCGGCGAATACCACGCCCGCGACAAGGTGGGCGACGGCGGCGGCGTAGCGGCGGACGGCGAGGAGCTGGAGGTGCTGGAGCTGCCGCTGCAGCAGGCGCTGGCGATGGTGGACTGCGGCGACATCGCCGACGGCAAGACCATCATGCTGCTGCAGTACGCGCAACTGCACCGGCTGCTGGACTAGCGCGTCCGGCTGCCAGGCTGCGCCGGCTTCAGCCGGCGCGGATGCCCCTCTCAAAACCTCCGGTCGCCCAGAGCCGCAGACCACAAAACACCCGGCAGCCGCCGGCAGCGGAATCGGCGCAGCCCCTCCACCTGACAAGGCGCGGCCCGACAAGCCGCCCCATTCGACACAGAAGGAACCGCGATGACAGACAGCATCCGCGCCCCCCGGCCCTTCCGCCGCGACGGCCCCACCTGGTTCCTGTACCTGGTGCTGGCGGTATTCGGTTTTCAGCAGTCGGTGCTGGGTTCCACCCTGCCCTTCCTGCGCGCCGAGTTCGGCTACGACCCCATCGAGGTCGGCTGGCACTTTACCAGCTATGCCGGCGGCCTGGTCGCGTCCGGCCTGCTGGGCGGCTGGCTGCTGCCCAGGCTGGGCCTGGGTCCGCTGGTGCGCGGCGCGGCCGTGGCCATGGTGCTGGCCGTGCTGTCCATCACGCAGGCGCGCGGTTTCGCCGGCACCCTGGCCGCGGCGATCGCCATGGGACTGACCGGCGGCGTGCTCCAGTCCGCGGTGCAGGCCGCCCTGGCCTGGCACCAGACCGAGCACCGCGACATGGCGATGGTGGAGGCCTTCATCTTCGCCGGCGCCGGCGTGTTCTCCGGCCCGCTGCTGGTCGGCCAGCTGGCCGCCTTGGGCCTGCCTTGGCGCTGGACGCTGCTGGCGGCGGCGCTGGCGTTGGCGTTGATCCTGCCGCTGCCGGCCCCTGCCGGCCGGCCGGAACAGGCGGATGAAACCCGAAGCGCCGCGCGCGGCGGCGTGCCGCTGGCGGTGGCGCTGTGCTGGATCTCGGTGCTGCTGGGCATAGGCGCGGAATGGGGCATAGGCTTCTGGGGCGCCCAGTTCCTGGAAAGCCGGCTGGGCCTGGGGCCCGCCCAGGCGGTCAGCCTGATGTCGGTCTTCTTCGGCGGCACCGTGTTCGGACGCCTCGTTTCCAGCCGGCTGCTGGCGCGCTTCGACGGCCGCAACATGCTGATGGCGGTCATTCTGCTGGGCGGCGTCGCCATCCTCGGCCTTTGGGCCAGCGCCCTGCCCGCCGTCACCATCGCCGCGCTGGCGCTGGCCGGCATGTGCCTGGGCAATTTCTTCCCGCTGTTGATCAGCAACGCGATCCGGCTCGAACCCGGCCATGTCGGCCTGATTTCCGTGGGCGCCACCCAGGCCGTCGGCATTTCCCTGTTGGTGGTCCCCATCGTATTGGGCTATATCGGCCAAATGGCGGGCCTCGTCAATGCGATCGGCATGCTTGTCGTCCTGCCGCTGCTGATGGCGGCGGCCTGCCTGGCCGCTGGGCAACGCCACGCGCTGCCGCACAAGGCCTGAGACTTGCGCAAACAAGGAGAACAACGATGAGCCAAGCCGATTTTTCCCTGCTGTTCGACCTGGACGGCACGCTGGTGGACACCGACATCCTGCATTTCGGCGCCTACCAGACCTTGCTGGCCGACCATAAACGCAGCATCACCATGCAGATCTACAAGGAACGCATCATGGGCGCGCCCAACGACGCGATCATGCGCGAACTGTTTCCCGACCTGTCCAAGGACTCGCACCGCCGCCTGGCCGAACGCAAGGAAGAACTGTTCCGCGCCGCCATCGGCAAGCTGGAGCCGACGCCCGGCGCGCTGGCGCTGTTCGAATGGGCGGAGGCGCGCCGGGTGCCGATCGCGGTGGTGACCAACGCGCCGCGCACCAACGCCGAGCGCATGCTGGCCGGACTGGATCTGCTGGGACGGATAGACGCGCTGGTGATAGGCGAGGAGCTGCCGCGCGGCAAGCCGGATCCGCTGCCCTACCTGACCGGCCTGCAGCGGCTGAACGGCCGCCCCGAGCGCGCGCTGGCCTTCGAGGACTCGCTGTCCGGCGTGCGAGCGGCCAGCGCCGCCGGCATCCACACCTTCGGCGTCGGCGCCGCGCTGCCTGCCGAATCGCTGCGCGGCGCCGGCGCCGACGAAGTGATCGCCGACTTCACCGCCGCCGAGCTGTGGCGGCGGCTGGATGCGCTGGAATTGAGCGCCGCGGCCGAGGAGTCCGGAGCATGAGCCCGTCCGCGCCTCCCCCCGGCCTGCCCGCCGACGCGGTCCGCATCGAGGCCGCCACCGGCAGCGGCGCAGGCGGCCATCTGATCGCCTACAGCGCCTTCGAACCCTACGAACTGGCCGACTATCTGGAAGCGCTGAGCCGGCTGATGCCCGATGTCGCCATCACCGTGTGGAGAATGCCCACCTCCAGCCTGACCGCCTTTCTGCTGTCCGGTCCGGAGGGCGACCTGGTGCTGGGCTGGGCCGACACCGCCGCGCAAAGCCCCGGCATCGCCACCCGGATCGCGCCGCCGGCCCCAGGCGGCGGCTGCGACGCCGACGGCTTCTGCCGGCCCACCGGCTTTTCCCTCGCCTTCGTCGCCGACCCCGCCCTGTTGCAGGCGCGCGGCGCGGTCCTTCCTGCACGCTGGTCCGATCTGGCCTCGCCGACGCTCCGCCAATCCCTGCTGTTCCCCGACCCGCGCCGCTCCGGCGCCGGCTACCTGGCGCTGACCACCATCCTCCAGTATTACGGGCCGGAAGACGGCTGGCGCCTGATGGTGGAGATAGACCGCAACGTGATCGACTACCCCGGCTCGGCCTGGGAACCGGCCGCGCGCGTCGGCGATGGCGGCGCGGCGCTGGGCGTCACCGTGCGCGTAGCGGCGCGGCGCCGGCTGAGCGACAACCCTGCGCTGGTCCAGGCGCTGCCGCAGGATGCGATAGGCGCGGAGGCCGAGGTCTACGGCATTTTGGCCGGCAGCCGCCAGCAGGCGCTGGCGCGCCGGGCGCTGGACTGGGTGATGTCCGAAGAGGCCGCCGACCTGTTCCGCCACCACGCCAAGCTCTTGCTGCGCGGCGAACGCGAGCCGGCCTTGTTCCCCATCAATCCGGAGCGGGCCAGCCGCGAGCGGCCCGCCGTCCTGCAACGCTTCGACGCGCTGATGCGGCTGCGCGCCGCGCGCGCGCCCAAACCGGAGAAAACCCCATGATCACCCGTTCCGCATTCGGCACCCTGCCAGGCGGCGAAACCGTCGAGAAAGTGGAGCTGACGCTGAGCAACGGCGTCAGCGCCGCCATCCTGGCCTGGGGTGCCACCTTGCAGTCGCTGCGCAGCCCCGACCGCCACGGCCACTTCGACTCGGTGGTGCTGGGCTACACCCGGCTGGACGACTACCGCCAGGCCGGCGGCCGCCTGGGCGCCACCATGGGCCGCTACGCCAACCGGATAGAAAACGGCCGCTTCCAGCTGGACGGCCGCTGGCACCAGGTGGACCTGAACGAGGGCAGCCACGCCATACACGGCGGGCCGGAAGGCTTCGACCGCCGGCTGTGGCAGGTGGCCGCCGTGGCCGATGCGCCCGACCATCCAGAAGTGCTGTTGCGGCTGGAAAGCCCGGATGGCGACCAGGGCTTCCCCGGGCGGCTGACCCTGACCGTCAGCTACGCGCTGAAGCCGCCCGGCGACCTGGTGATCAGCTGCGAGGCCAGCTGCGACCGCCCCACCGTGTTCAACACCACCAACCACGCCTATTTCAACCTGGCGGGAGAAGGCAGCGGCAGCGCGCTGGACCACAGGCTGGCCATTTTGGCCGACCACTTCCTGCCGGTGACGGAAGCGCTGATCCCCACCGGCGAAATCCGCAGCGTGCAGGGTACGGTATTCGATTTCCGCGAACCCAAGCCGCTGGGCCGGGACATACGGGCCGACGACCCGCAAATCCGGCTGGGACGCGGCTACGACCATTGCTACGCGTTATCGCGCGACGGCGCCGAGCCCTACCCGCGGCTGGCCGCGCGCGTGGTGGAAGATAGCCGCGGTCGCCTGCTGGACGTGCTCACCACCGAACCCGGCCTCCAGCTGCACAGCGGCAACGTGCTCACCGGTCGCTACAACGGCGCGTCCGGACGCGCCTACCGGCAATCCGATGGCTTCTGCCTGGAAGCCCAGCACTTTCCCAACGCGCCCAACGTCCCCCACTTCCCCAGCTCGGTATTGCGGCCAGAGCAGCCTTACCGCAGCACCACCATCTACCGCTTGGGCATCGCCCCGCCCCGCTGAGCGCAAACCGCCGGGCGGCTTGCCCGGCGGCGGCAAGCCGCCTACCATGGGCGCGAAACCCGAACACAACTCTCCGCCATGCCCCAAGCCGATTTCACCCTGCTGTTCGATCTGGACGGCACCCTGACCGATACCGACGAACTGCATTTCCGCGCCTTCCGCGCGTTGCTGGCCGAGCACGGCCGGGAACTGGACCATGACGGCTATCTGCGGCATGTCCACGGCTCCACCAACGAAGCCATCATGCGCGCGCTGCTGCCGGGCATTCCCGAGCGGCACCGGGAGCTGGCCGAGCGCAAGGAGCAACTGTTCCGCGCCTCGGTCGGCCAATTGCGCCCCACCCCGGGCGCGCTGCGGCTGTTCGATTGGGCCCAGGCCAAAGGCGCGGCCGTCGCCGTCGTCACCAACGCGCCGCGCGCCAACGCCGAGCTGATGCTGGACGGCCTGGGCCTGGCTTCCCGGGTGGACGCGCTGGTGATAGGCGACGAGCTGGCTTACGGCAAACCTCACCCGCTGCCCTATCTCGCCGGACTCGCCCGAGTGGGAGGGCGGGCCGAACGCGCGTGCGCGTTCGAAGACTCTCCATCCGGCATCCGCGCGGCCAAGCAGGCCGGCCTGCGCACCTTCGCCATCGCCGGCATGCTGCCCGAGGTCGCGCTGCGCGAAGCCGGCGCCGACTCGGTCATCGCCGATTTCAACTCCCCCGAACTATGGCAATGGCTGGAAAGGGCCTCCGCCACCGCATCCTTGAATGGAAGGCTTGGCCATGTCCTGAATGCGAATCGCCGCCTCTAGCCGACAGCGGAATACAGGCCGCAGGCGATCAAGCAGCAAGCGCTGCCCCGCTCCAGCCAAACGCCGCCCCTCCCCGACGCGATGCCGCGCAATCCTCGCGCGGCGGCCGCGCACAGCAGGAACACAGCCAGCACCGTCAGCAGGAACAGCGGTCCCAGCAGCAGCATCTGCCGCCCAGCATCCTCACCCGGCCGGATGAACTGCGGGAAATACAGCGCCAGGAAAACGATGATCTTGGGGTTGAGCAGCGTGGTGGCCAGTCCGCGGCGGAAACCGCCGGTCCCGTCGCTTGCCGGCGCCAGTCCCGCCGAGCGCCACTGCGCCGCTCCCAGATACAACAAGTAAGCCGCCCCCAGCCATTTCAAGCATGACAGCGCGACAGGAGCCGCTCTCGCCAACGTCCCCAACCCGCCCAGCACCGCCAATAACAGAACGGCGTCAGCCAGAACCACGCCCAGCGTGACAGCCGCGCCGGCGCGCCACCCTCTCCGCATCGAAGCCCCGACGATCAGCAGCAGCGACGGCCCTGGCATCAGGGTGACCAGCGCGGTGGCCGCGATGAAGTTCCAGATCATGCCGCCTCCTCAGCGCAACAGGCCCAGGCTGCCGGTCAGTTGCCGCACCCGCTTGCCCGGTCCGCACAATGCCAGGCCCTGATACTCGACCATCTCTTCCGGCGTGGCCGCCAGCGCGGCCGCGTATTCCTGGTAGCTGCGGGTGAAGCGGGTGGCGCTGGTCAGCTCCACCAGGGTCAGTCCGGTTTCGCTAGCAGCCGCGCGCAGCGCGCGCAACTGGTCCGCGCCGCCTTTGAGCACCGGAATCGGCACCGTCGTGATGCCCTGCCGAGGCTGGCCGCGCGCGTCCGGCAAATCCTGCCCCACCAGTTCCGGGTGGCGTTTGCCCAGCGACATCGCCAGCACGGCGGCGGTATTGGCAATGACGCCGGGCGGCAGATCGGGATCAATGATGATGGCGCAGCGGATGTCGTCCATGAATGGCTCCTGAACACGAAAAGAACCGGTCCACTATGCGCCGCCGCCAAATGATCCACAATTAAGTACAATTGAAATTCAATAATCGAAAAAACCGAACAATGATAGACGAACTACGCGCGTTGGCCGTATTCGCCAAGACCACCGAAACCGGCTCTTTCCGCGCCGCCGCCCGCGCGCTGGGCCTGGCGCCATCGGTGGTCAGCCATCACGTCTCGCAGCTGGAAAGCCGGCTGGGGGTCGCCTTGCTGTACCGCTCCACCCGGCGGCTGTCGCTGACGCCGGATGGCCAGGCGCTTTACGGCCACGCCCAGGCGATGCTGCAAGCGGCCGAAACCGGACTCAACGAGCTGGCGGGACGCGCGGCCGAGCCCGCCGGCACGCTCAGGCTGAGCCTGCCCGCCTTCTTCGCCCGCGGCCCGCTCACCACCAGCCTGGCGGCGTTCTCCCGATGCCATCCCAAGGTGGAGCTGGAATTGGATTACAGCGACGAGAAACGCGATCTGATCCGGGATGGCATCGACCTGGCCATCCGCATCGGCGAACTGCAGGACAGCGCGCTGAAATCGCGCCGCCTGTTCGACATGCCGCGCCTGCTGGTGGCCGCGCCCAGCTTGCTGGACGCGCGCGGCGAGCCCGCCTCTCCCGCAGAACTGGCAGACTGGCCTTGGCTGGGCATACGGATGCGAGCCAAACGCAAAACCCTGATCGACGCCGCCGGCCGACGCCACGACTTCGCCATCCAGCCGCGCATCACCGCCAACAGCGTCGATGCCGCCTGCCAGCTAGCCATCGCGGGCTGTGGCCTGGCCACGCCGCCAGCGTTCTTGGTGGAAAACGAATTGGCCGCGGGACAGCTGCGCGTCGTCCTCCCCGACTGCCAGGTGGAAGCGCTGGGCGTCTACGCCGTCTGGCCCGCCAACGCCGCGCGGGAAAGCCTGACGCTGCGCCTGGTCCGTTTCCTGGCCGAGCTCCCGCCACATCAATGATATTTATTGCAATGTCATAATTCAGCATTCAATGCCCTGGGAGGCAAACCATGCAGAATCCACGCGACCTCGACGCGGCGATCGCCGCCGGCATTCGCGCCAGCGAACAAAGCGGCGAGCTGCAACGCGCGAAGGGATGGGGCAAGCCGCTGGCGCTGGACGACGGCTATGCCGCCACGCCGGCGGAGCTGAGGATGTCATACAAGATATTGAAGGACGCCGGCTGCGTGCCGGCCGAGGTGGAAGCGATGCGGGAACTCGCCGCCCTGCGGGCGGAGCTTGCCGCGCTGGAGCCGGATACCCCGGCCTGGCGCGCAAAACAGGCCCAGGTCCAGCAAAAAGGGCTGGACCTGGCCTTGCAGCTGGAGCGGCTGCGCGGCGGCGCCTGACGCCGCGCCGCTGGCCGGACTAAACGAACAAAAACCACAGCAGCAGGCCCAGGCCCGCCGCCACGGTACAGCCCGCCAGCAGCTTCATCGGCGCGTCGCCGCCCAGCCGGTCCGCCGCGCCGCCTCGGGCGAAGGCCAGGCCCAGCAGGAAAAACACCGCCAGGTCGAACAAGCCGTGCGTGGTCCAGTGGTGCCCGGTCAGCGACGCCATCCAGCCGTTCAGCGCCGGCAGGCTGTCCTTCAGCCAGGCCAATAGGGTGTTGAACAAAATGGCGGTGCTGGCCGAGAGCGCGAAACCGCCGGCGTATCGGTTCAGGGTGTTGTCCATCGCTAGCCTCCGTGCTGCAGCAGCGCCGCCTTGACGCCGTAGCTGATGATGGCTCCGCCGCCCTCCACCGCGAACGCGGTCAGCGCCAGCAAGGCCGCCGTCGCCGCCGTCATCCGCCGCGCGGCGGGGTTCTCGTGCAGCCTGTCGGCCGCGACGATGGGCAGGTAAAACGCCAGGATCAGCACGATGAAGAACAGATGCTCCTTGGTCTCCATCACCAGGTTGTGGGCGTAGGGCAGCGGGCCTTTCAGGATCAGCGCCTTGTCGTGTCCGTAAAAATGGACATACCAGTAGCCCCCCAGCATCCAGGACAGGCCCATGCACAGCGCCGTCGCCCGCGACGCCAGCCTGATCCGCGCGGCATTGCCCGCCGACGCGTTCAGGGTCTCCACCAGCACCCACACCGCCGCGATGATGCCCAGCGCGCCGAAAGTCGGGTGCGACAACAACAGATAGTCCATGCTCCACCTCCTCCGCATGCGTCGAGCCATTTCGGAACGGCATCCGCTCCCAACATAGGCGAATGCGGCGCCCGTCGCCCGGGCAGAACAGACCGGGCTTGATCGAGAACAATAAATCGGACCCAACTCCATTTTCATCCATCAAAACAAAGAGCTGATCCTATAAAACTGGAGCGGACGGCGATCGAGCAGAATGGACAGGCGGCGGGCCGAGAGGGGGCTATTGGCCGCGCAAGCTCCGCAGCGCCGCCAACAAGCTGGACAGATCCTCTCCGGCGCCGCCCTGGGACACCTTCGCGCCGGCTGTCGCCGCAGCGATGGTGTCCAGGCTGTAGACCTGCATCACGCCCATGTTCGCCACCGCCTGCGCCAACGCGGTTTGCTGCTGCTGGGCCGAAACGGCGTTCTCGAACAGGATGCCGGTGGAATGGGCCAGGCTCTGATAGATGGAACCCATCGCCATGGCGGGCGCCTCTCCCACCACTTTGACGTTGGACTGAGTGACGGCGTCGGTGATCTGGCTGTTGACTGCGGTGGGGAAGGCCATGCGTCTCTCCTGATGGTCTGACGCTTCAGACTGGCAGCCAGGGAAAAGCGCTTCAATATGTGACATTACTTAGGCGAACGGCTCACACTAAGAGCGGCTAACAAAAATCAGTTTCACGGCTGAGGCAAGGCGCGCCGACGCAGGCAGTACTTGAGTACGACAAGTCGGCGCAACGCCGCATCAGGAATTTTGTTAGCCACTCCAAGGCCGCCAACCCGTGCGCCGGCCATCGATGGCGCTCACGCCTCCAGGCTCTCCTCGGCTTTCAGCCGATTCACCAAGGCCACGTAATCCGCCATCGCCTGCTCCCGGCTCATGCCTCGCCTGGCCATCCAGGCATCGTGCTTGGCGCGCCCCACCATGTCCATCACGCTTGGACGCTCGCCTGTGGCATCGCCCATCGCCCCTTGCTTGTACAAGGCGTACAAGTTCAGCAGCGTGGCGTTGTCCGGCGCCTTGCGCAACGTGCGCGACAACGCGGCGGCGGCTTCGAAAGCCTTTTCCTGCTCGCTGGGTCCGTCCGGCAGCGGCTCGCCGCCGAAGTGGGCATCCTCGGCGTCCAGATCGTCCGGAAACCATCGGGCCTCCAGCAGCTTGCCCCTGCGCAGCTGCAGCGCCAGCACGCCTGGGGAAGCCAGGCCGCGATGCAGCAGCGTGGCGGGCTGCACCGCCATGCCGGCGTTGATCACGGCGGCGCCGAAAGCGGCGAAGCTCGCTCCCTCACCCGCCCAGCCCTGCAGCCGCCGCAGCCCCTTGCGTCCCGGAAACGCGCCGCTGCTGCGGTTGCGGCCCGGCTGCAGCCAGACGAAATCCGGTATCCCCAGCCGGTACAGGGCGGCGAAGTCGCCCTGCTCCAGCGCGCGCCGCGCCGCGGCCAGCAGCGCCGCCATTTCCGCCGGCGCCATCGCCGGATCGACCATGCCCATGCCGAAACCGCCTGCGACGTTGGCGTTGAAAAACTCCAGCACGTGCTTGCCGACGATTTCCCTGTCGTTGTCCACGCACACCATGTGATAGCTGTCTTCCAGCACCACCATGCGCGCCAGGCCGGCGCGCTTGCCGCTGCCGATGCGCTCAACCAGAAAGTGCGCGGAGCGCAGGCTGGTCAGCTCGTCCTCGCGCGCATGCACCACCAGGGTGGGGCAGGCGATCCTGTCCAGCCCGCGCATCACCGCCGCGCGCAGCCGGTCCACTTCGCGGATGCAGGCCAATGGCACCCAGCCATAGTGGAAATTCTCGCCACGCTCGAACTTGGCCTTGACGATGGCGCGCAGCTGCTCGTTCTTGATGCCGTAAGGCTCCTCTTCCTCCACCTTCATCCGCTCGGGCAAACCCGGCACCCGGTATAGCAAGGGGCGCAGGCCCCGGTACCAGGGCGTGGCCCAGCCGTCTATGTACACCGGCGGCGCCAGCGCCACCAGCCGGCCCTTGTCATGGCGCTCGAGCTTGACCAGTTCCAGCGCCAACAGAGCGCCCATGCACATGCCCATCACGTGCAGCACCTCGTGCTGGCCGACGATCTCGCGGTACTTGGCGCGCGCCGCGTCCAGCCAGTCTTCCATCCTGACGCCGGCCAGATCCTCCGGCCGCGTGCCGTGGCCCGGCAGCGTCAGCGCATGGGTGACGAAGCCCGCGTTTTTCAGACGTTTGTGCATGGAGCCCAGATCGTACTGGGTGCCGCCCAATCCATGGATCAGGAACACCCCGGGCTCAGCCATCGCCGCTCTCCAGAGGCTCCGGCCGCAACATGCCCACCACCATTTCCACCGAATCGTCCGCGCCGCGCACGCAAGCCAGCCGCTCCCGCACCCGCAAGGGCTCGCCATCGGTCCGCATCAAGGTATAGCTTTGCTCGCTGGCCCAGGTCTCGCCGCTGGCCACGCTGCTCCACGTCGCCTCCACCAGGCCGCGTTCGTCCGGCGCGATATGCTCGAGCCATTCGTCCAGGCTGGAAATGCGGGCGACGTCCTCCCCCAGCACCTTGCCCGCCCCCATGCCCCAGGTGGCCCGCCCGCTGGCCGCTTCGTACTCCACCGTCGCCACGCCTACTTCGCGCATGATGCGCTCGTAACGCAGGCGCCAGGACTGGGCGTCGATCAATGCCTGACGCCGCGCGCCGGACAGCGCCCGCACCGCGATCATCACCGCGGCCCATATCGTGACGAAGCCCTGAACCTCGATCACCGCCTCGCCGGAGAAGCCCTCGTCCACCGCAAACGGCCCCCCGCCCTGCGCGGTCCGGCCGATGATCAGCAAGCCGCCCAGCAGCAACGCCAGCGCGCCGCCGCGCGGCCCCCACAGCGCCGCGGCGATCAACAGGAAAGGCATGGGAAGATAAGCCAGGGTCGCGGCCACGTGGCCGTAACGCGCGGCGCTGTGATCGATGAAAACCAGCGCCACCGCGCCCAGGAACAACAGGAAGGCCGCGCCGCCGCCCAGGAACTGGGCCATCGTCATCCCGCCGGACCGTTTCAGCCGGAACCCCCGGAACGCGGTGGCCACCGGCGTCACCAGCAGAATGCCGACCATGGTGGACAACACCCAGGCCACGCCCTCCAGCGTCACATCCAGGCTGGGCCGCTGCCACTGCCACAGCGCCATGGCCATTGCGCCGCCCAGGCAGGACGCCAGCGCCGCGCCGCAAAGAAGCAAGGCCATGCCGATCGGGGAATCCGGATCGTTGCGCCCCAGTCCGGCCACCCAGCAGCCGACGGCTCCGCTGACCACCTCTATCCCCGCGAACGCTGCCGCGCCGGCCAGCCCCAGGCCATGCGCGGACATCCCCCATATCGCCGACGCCAGCCACACACCGGCGAGAATGGCCGGCCAGCGCCAGCGCGGAGAAATCAGCAACGCGGAAAAAGTCACCCCGCTGCCCAGCCACACCGGCACGGTCTCCGTGACGGAGCTGGCCAGCGTCTTGGACACCACGGCGACGACGAGAAACAGCGCGGCAACCAGAACACTCACTCTTAACTGCTGCATGGCGATTCCTCTGACATCGATTCTTGCAGCATAGGAAGCGCCCTCCTCGGACGGCAAGCCGCGGCGCGTCGATCGCAAGCGCATCGGGCAACGCGACGGCCGTGGATTAAGCAAGCGATAGACGGGCAGAAGCACATTCCCACGGGCGTGGGGAACACGCGCCGGCTGTCGATGCGAAATCCGGTCATGCCCGGTTCATCCCCACGGGCGTGGGGAACACTCTTGTTCCCAGAGCACCAGATGGCCATTACTACGGTTCATCCCCACGGGCGTGGGGAACACGCCGACGTTCGCGCCGCCGTGGATGGTGATGTACGGTTCATCCCCACGGGCGTGGGGAACACGTCAGGCCCGAATTGCCGTATCGAACCAGCTGCGGTTCATCCCCACGGGCGTGGGGAACACCCCTCCCGCTGTTTGTTCCACGGCAGCGCGTACGGTTCATCCCCACGGGCGTGGGGAACACCTCTGCTACATACAGTCTATGTAGAAATAGGTCGGTTCATCCCCACGGGCGTGGGGAACACATCGCAACGACCGACAAGATCGACGCTTCCACCGGTTCATCCCCACGCACGTGGGGAACACAGCAGAGTAGGCCAAGGTTTTTCAGCCTCAGTGCGGTTCATCCCCACGCACGTGGGGAACACATGCCTGCCACCAGCTGACCAAGATCTGTAACCGGTTCATCCCCACGCACGTGGGGAACACGGAACCGGGCTGGCGGCCAGGTGGTGGCCGGTCGGTTCATCCCCACGCACGTGGGGAACACCTGGTCTCGTTGATGATGGTGCAGGCCGGGTTCCGGTTCATCCCCACGCACGTGGGGAACACAAGACACTAACGCCTAGGCTCTCCAACCGGCCCGGTTCATCCCCACGCACGTGGGGAACACTAGGTAACGCCTCGGCGGGGACGGTCCTCTCGCGGTTCATCCCCACGCACGTGGGGAACACACTTGATGCGGCGGCGGCAAACTCGGATCAGCCGGTTCATCCCCACGCACGTGGGGAACACGAAGCGACAAAGATGCGATACGGCGCACATGGCGGTTCATCCCCACGCACGTGGGGAACACAAGCGCCAGGGCTGGCCGACTAGGTCTTTAGGCGGTTCATCCCCACGCACGTGGGGAACACTTTGCGGAACTGGGCCTGCCAGGCAATAACGTCGGTTCATCCCCACGCACGTGGGGAACACCTGGTGTTCGATTTCCTGGGCGACTATCCCATCGGTTCATCCCCACGCACGTGGGGAACACGCTTTGGCCATGTCGATGGCCCTGAGGCCAGACGGTTCATCCCCACGCATGTGGGGAACACACCAATTTCAAGATGCTGATTTTTAAAGACAAAAACCCACCCCAAAAATCTACCGATTTTTCCGCTCAAAAAATCACCATCTCGATCGCTCGGCAATGCCGCTCGGCAATGCCGCTCGCCGGCCATGGGAAACCGCCGCGCCACGACCGGCAAAACGACATCGGCATTATCGCCGCCGCTTACTTGCCAGCGCAATCCGCCACTGGCAGCAGCCTGGGCGGCTGGCCGGCCAGCTCGGCCAGCAGGCTTTGCGGCGGCAGGGTTTGCTTATCGTAGCGGACCGGCGCGGGGCCGAAGTTGGCGGTGAGCCGGCTGCCGTCGGCGAAACGGGTTTGCTGCAGCGTATGCTCGGCGTTCAACCAGGCAAAGCCGGTGAGCGCCTGGGTGGCCAGTTGCTCGTGCAAGGGGCGGAAGGCGCGGTCGGCGCATTGCAGCTGCGGCAGGCGGGCCCTGAGGCTGGCGGCGGACAGGTGGAACAGCGGCGGCACGTTGTACAGCCATTGCGCCAGCAGGTTGTCGGCGTAGGCATTGCTGAATTTCAGGTTGTCGTACAGCCAGTGGTTGGTGGTGATCACCGATCCATGGAAGGCCGCCTGGTACAGCGGCAAGCGGTATGGCGCGCTGAAGTAAAGATCGCGGTACGGCTGCTTCAGCGGCACTTTCTTGAAGAAAGTTTCCGGCTGGTCTGACGGATACCAGCGGCCCAGAAAGTACGGCGACTGCTTGTTTTTCTGCAGATCGGCGTCGCCCCAGCCCATCACCGGCGCCTGCATGCCGTGGGCGAAGGCGATGCCTCGGCTGGTGGCGGCATTTCCCATTTCCGACCCCACGGGCAGCCGATAGGCGTCCGCCACCCATTGCATAGACTTTTCATAGCCGGCCGCCATCTCCGCCTTGCCGGTCTGGCGGCCAGGCGTGTAGTCGTCGAACACCATGCCGGTGGCGTAGGCGTCCAGAAACCAGCTGTTGAAGCCGGTGGCGGCATGCAAGGCGCGGGTGCGCTGTTTCAGGGTGTCGCGCACGCAGTCCGGGTTGGTGTAGTAGCCGGACTGCTGGAAGCCCGCCTTTTTCTTGCCGCTGGCCAGCGTGACGCCGCATTGGCGGTAGATAGCCTCGCCCTGCTGGGCGGTGAGCCAGTCTTCGCGGTAACCCAGCTGCAGCGCGGTCTCGTAGGAGTCGTAGGCGGTCATCAGATAACCGGCATCCACGCCGGCCTTCACCGCCTGCGGCTGCCACAGCCCGCCCTCCCAGTTGTCCGCGCCCAGCCACAGCCGCTTGAGTCCGGCCGCCTGCAAGGCGGTGATGGTCTTGCGCGACAGCCCGCCGCCCCAGCGCGACGCGTCCGGCCGCAATGCCGGGCCGAACAGCCGCTCCGCCAGCGCGCGCAGCCGCTGATAAGGCGCGGCCATCCGCTCCCAGTCCGGCTTCTTGCTCAGCCAGCCGGCGCGGGCCTCGGCGGTCAGCGCCTGGTTGACGGCCTCCATCAGCGCGCGCTGCTGGTAATGGTCCGGCTTGGCGCCGGCCTGGCGCAAAACCTTGCCGCCCTCGGCGTCGAAACGGCCGCGCAGCTTGGCCGCCAGCGGGTCCGGGCCACGCAGCAGCTTGATAAAGGCGGGCCAATCGCGCACGTCGGACACATCCAGCAGATTATTGCCCCACAGGTAGACGTGGCTGGCGCCGATCAGCTTGGCGGTGTCAGGCTGCGCCTGGATCTTGTCGGCCAGCGTTTGATAACGGCCTTGCTCGATCAGCCATTGCCGATAGCGTTGCGCGCCGGCCAGCAGATTGTCGTCGGCCAGCCGCAGCAGCAGCGTCATCGGCCGCTGCTGATTCAGCGGGTTGAATTCGTGGCTCAGGCCAAGTGCCAGATTCGAACCGTCGGCGCGGATGGTCAATTGATTGTTGAACGGCTCCAGCAGCAGCCAGTGCAGGCTGCGGCGGCCATAGTCCATGCCCCACAGCGGCAGGCTGAGGTTTTCCGAGGTGTCCAGGCCGTCGCCGGCGAAGCCGGGCAGGAAATCGCGCCACAGCTTGCTGCCCGCCGGGATGTAGCTGCCCTCGGCCAGGGGCAGCAGCAGGCCCTTGCCCATCGCGGCCGCCGGCTGGCGCAGCAGCTCCACCCTGCCCGGCGCTTTGGCGTTCAGGATCAGCGTCAGGTCCCGGCCTTGCAGCCTGGCCTGCCAGCGGTAACGGCCGTCGTCCCATTGCCAGTCGGCTGACTGATCGTCCTGGCGCAGCGCGGACACCTTACGCGCCGGCACGCCGTCGGACACCCGCCGCGCCGGCTCGCCCGCCGGCGTCACCTTCAGCGCCAGCGTGGCCGGTTCCAGCTCCACTTTCCATTCAGGGTTCTGCAACACCAGCCCAGCCCAGGCCGGCAGGGATATCCCCCACGCCGCCAGCGGCAATATTTTGATCAGACGCGTCATGCCCTCTCCTGCAAATCGGTCATTTCGATAGACCGCATTGCAGCGCAAAAGGAACAGGCAATTGTCAGGATAATGTCAGAACTGGCTCAAGGGCGCGGCCACGCGGTGGATCTGGCGGACGGCGATGGGCCCTCTGAACTCGGCGCGCAACAGCGACACGCTGGCCCACAGCTTCTCGCCGGGGTTGGCCGGCCAGCGCAGCGTCTGGCCCAGCTCGCGCCGCTGCCACCAGCGCAGTTCGAAATCCGGCTGCGACAGCAGCGCCTGTTCCAGCCAGGGCCGCGGGCAGGCGGATGGCTGGGTAGGTGGACGCGGCGCCAGCTTGCGCCCGTCGCGCCGCAGCCAGTCCTGCGCGGCCATGCCCGGCAGCGACAGGTCCTGCCGCCAGGTTTCGCCGCCGCTTTGCGCGGTCAGCCGGTAGACGCCCGGCGGCAGCGCGGCGGCCTGGTCCTCGCTTTCCAGCTCGAACTGGCGGCCGTCGTAGCGCGTCTTCGCGCCGGCGAAGAGTTCGCGGCCGTCCGGCAGCCGCAGCGACCAGCGCAGGTCGCGCCGCGGGCTGACGCCGTTCAGCCTGACGTTGTAGACGCGGCTGAGCGGGATGTCGCGCTGGATCAGGTCCAGCTCCAGGTCGCCCAGCCAGGCGGGCGGCGCCGCCGGCGCGTCGCGGCCGCACTGGCCGGACGCCAGCTCGCGCTGCAGCGTGAGCCAGGCTTGGCGCTGCGCGGCGCTGGACATCGCGGCGCCCAGCGCGTCCAACTGGCGCCAGGCGCCGGCGCGGTCGCCGGAAAGCAAGGCGTGATAGGCCGGCTCCAGCGGCGTGGCCGGAAGCAGCGGCGCGGCGGCCGCCTGCGCCGCCCAGGCCAGGGCCAGCCAGAATGGCGGCCTCACGCCCCGCCCCCGCTCAGCCGGTAGCCGACGCCGCGCACGGTTTCTATCGGGATGTCGGGCAGCTTCTGCCGCAGCTGCAGCACATGGGTGTCCACGGTGCGGGTGGACGGGAAATGCTGGTAGCCCCATACCTGGTTCAGCAGCTCGTCGCGGGTGAACACCCGGCCCGGCATCCGCGCCAGCATCGCCAGCAGGTCGAACTCGGTGCGGGTGAGCGCCACCTCGCCGCCGCGCCAGGCCGCAGCCTGCCTGGCCGGAAACAACTGCAGCTCGCCGCAGGCCAAGGCGCCCTCGCCCAGCGGTCGCAATTGGGCGCGCACGCGGGCCAGCAGCTCGACATGGGCGAAGGGCTTGGTCAGGTAGTCGCGCGCGCCGGCCTCCAGCCCGGCCACCCGGTCATCGAGCTCCACCCGGGCGGTAAGCACGATCACCGGCAGCGCCTTCAGCGCCAGCCACTGCGGCAACAGGCGCAGCGAATCGCCGTCCGGCAGCTGGCGGTCCAGGATCGCCAGCTCGGCCTGCCGCCAGTGGGCGGCCACTTCGCCGCCGTCGCGCAGCCACAGGCAGTCGTAGCCCTGCTGCTGCAGGAATTGGCGCAGGCCCGCGCCCAGTTCGGCGTCGTCTTCAATCAGCAATATCGTCACACGGCAACTCCAGCGCGAATGTGGTCGGCGGCCCTTCCAGCGTCAGCCGGCCGCCCAGCCTGGCCATCACCCGCCGCACGATGGCCAGGCCCAGCCCCATGCCGGCGCTGGCGCCCAGCTCGCGCCGCAACAGCGACAAGCGGTAGCGCGGCAGCGCGCCGCCGTCGCTGACCGCCAGCCGCAGCCGGCCGTTTTTCCAGCTGGCCAGGATGCGCACCGGCGGCCGGCCGTGCTGGCGCGCGTTGCGCAGCAGATTGTCCAGGCACAGGCCCAGCCAGTAGACCGGCAGGTTCAGCTTTCTATCCTGATCCAGACAGTAAGCCGCACCGTGGCGTTCCGCGACGCTATCCAGCCAAGCAGCCAAAGGCAGCGGCTGCGGCGCTTCCAGCCGGCTGTCCGCCGCCAGATAATGCCGGCTGGCATCGGCCAGCTGGCGCAGCCGCAGCACGCCGTCGGCCAGCCGGCCGAAGCCTTGCTGCGCGCCGGCCGGCAATTGATCGAAACCGGCGCGGAAGTCTTCCACCACATTGCCCAGCCCGGCGATGGGCGTGCGCAGCTCGTGGGTGAGCATCTGCAGCACAAAGCGCCGCTCCCGCTCCAGCCGGCGGCGCTGCAGCCAGCCGTAAGCCAGCATGCCGGCCGCCGCCAGCAGCGAAACGCCGGCCAGCGACCGCCACCAACGCGGCGACGGCGGCAGCGGCCGCGCGCAGATCCGGCCCAACGGTTGCGGGCAGGCGTCGCCGTCGGCCAATGGGCTCAGCGCCAGCCCGGCCGCCTCCGCCAGCGGCCGCCATTGTTCCGCGCCATAGCGTCGCCAGGACGCGCCGTCGCGCCACCACAGATCGCCGCCATCCAGCAGCCAGCGCTCGCCGGACAGCAGCGCGGCCAGGTTGTCGTCGCCCAGCTTGCCGATGCCGGCAAAAGCCGCCGGCCGTTCCCGGAGGTGCAGATAAGGCTGCAGCGCGGGTGCCGATTCCGGATGGCGCTGTAGATAATGCCAGGCATAGCTGCCGCCCAGCGGATGGATGGGATGGGCGGCGAACCAGGCCGGCGGCAGCGCCTCGCCATCGCACAGCGCGCGCTCGAAACGCAATACATCGGCCGGCAGCGCCGGCCACGGCGCGCGGCACTGGCCGCGGTGGCGATACAGCGCCTGCAATTGGACAAGGGGAAGCTGGCCCAGCGCCGGGTACAGCGAATCCGGCCGCAGCAGCGCGGCGTCCAGCTGCTGCAAGGCGGCCACCGTCGTCTCCGCCTGCGGGCGCGCGGCGCGCAGCGCGGCCTGCAGCGCGGCGACGTCGGCGCGGGCGTGCAGGCTCAGGGCGATCAAAAACAGGGCGAGAAGGCGCGGCATGGCTGGATTATAAGGCCGGCGGGCCCAAGACCGCAGCGCGCGGCTTCCGTGGTAAGCTGCCGGCGTTCGTCCATTCATCCGTTTCGCCTCATGCCACCTCGCAGCTGGGATATCTTCTGTACCGTCATCGACAACTACGGCGACATCGGCGTCGCCTGGCGCCTGGCGCGCCGGCTGGCGCGCGACTGCGGCCACGCCGTGCGGCTGTGGGTGGATGATCTGGCCAGCTTCGCCCGCATCGCGCCGGGACTGGACCCTGCGCTGCCGCAACAGACGCTGGCCGGCATCGACATCCGCCATTGGCCCCAGGCGGGCTTTCCCGCTGACGTCATCCCCGCCGACGCGGTGATCGAGGCCTTCGGCTGCCGGCTGCCGGACAGCTTCGAGGCGGCGATGGCGGCGCGGGCCGTCAAGCCGGCGTGGATCAACCTGGAATACCTGTCCGCCGAGGACTGGACCCTCAGCCATCACAAGCTGCCCTCGCCCCATCCCAGGCTGCCGCTGACCAAGCATTTCTTCTTTCCCGGCTTCAACGCCGCCAGCGGCGGGCTCATCTGCGAGGACGGGCTGATAGACGCGCGCGCCGCCTGGCAAGCGGACGAAGCCGCGCAAAACGCCTACTGGCTGCGCCGCGGCCTGCCGCCGCGCAGCCCGGGCGAGCTGCGCGTCAGCCTGTTCGCCTACCACAACCCGGCCGCCGTACGGCTGGTGCAAGCCTGGGCCGACGGCCCGCTGCCGGTGCGCTGCCTGGTGCCGGAGGGCAAGGTGCTGCCCGATGTCGCCGGCCTGTTCAGCCGCGCGCTGCGCGCCGGCGACCATGTCCGGCTCGGCAACCTGGAGCTGCACATCCTGCCGATGAGCGATCAGGACGATTACGACCGCCTGCTATGGGGCTGCGATTTCAACTGCGTGCGCGGCGAAGACAGCCTGGTGCGCTCGCAATGGGCGGCGCGGCCCATGCTGTGGCACATCTACCCGCAGGAAGACGACGCCCACCTCGCCAAGCTGGAGGCCTTCCTCGATCAATACTGCGCCGGCCTGCCGGCCGAGATGGCGGCCGCGCTGCGCGCGCTGAGCCTGGCCTGGAACCGAGACGGCGACATCGCCGCCGCCTGGCGCGACGCCGCGTGCTGGCTGCCGGCCTGGCGCGAACATGCGACAAACTGGCAACAGCGGCTGCTGAAAGACGGCGATCTGGCGGCCAGACTGCTGCACTTCATCGCCGAAATCAGCTAGAATACCGCGTTTTGTCGGGAATCTTTCCCGGCTTCAATTCAAGAGTTTGGGAATTAGACAAGCATGAAAACCGCACAAGAACTGCGCGCAGGCAACGTATTCATGGTCGGCAGCGACCCGATGGTTGTTCAAAAGGCTGAATTCAGCAAGTCCGGCCGCAACGCCTCCGTCGTCAAGATGAAGATGAAGAACCTGCTGACCGGCGCCGGCAGCGAAGCCGTATACCGCGCGGACGACAAGTTCGACGTAGTGGTGCTGGATCGCAAGGACTGCACCTACTCCTACTTCGCCGACCCGATGTACGTGTTCATGGACACCGAATTCAACCAGTACGAAGTGGAAGCCGACAACCTGGGCGACACCATCAACTACATCGTCGACGGCATGGAAGACGTGTGCCAGGTAACCTTCTACGACGGCAAGGCCATCTCCGTGGAACTGCCGACCACCGTGATCCGCGAAGTGGAATACACCGAGCCGGCCGTGCGCGGCGACACCTCGGGCAAAGTGCTGAAGCCGGCCCGCCTGGTAGGCACCACCTTCGAAGTTCAGGTTCCGGCCTTCGTCAACACCGGCGAAAAGATCGAAATCGACACCCGCACCAACGAATTCAAGAAGCGCGCCTAAGCCTTCTTACTCGTTGTGCAGAAAAAAAGCGCCCCACGGGGCGCTTTTTTGTTGCCGGACGCGGCCGGACTGGCAGCGCCGCGACGCCACTCCAGCCGTCCCCCGTCACTCATCCCCACAACCGTGGGGAATATTCTCGAACCCTCAAGCCTTGAGGCACTGGCTTTGGCTCATCCCCACGTGCGTGGGGAACACTGATGTTGTCGGCCGACGCCTTGGTGCGATTGCGGTTCATCCCCACGTGCGTGGGGAACACGCCACGGCGACCGGTGTGATAGAGATCGACGACGGTTCATCCCCACGTGCGTGGGGAACACCACGAGCCGGCGGGCCCTGCTGAGTGGGAGGCCGGTTCATCCCCACGTGCGTGGGGAACACTTCCGCGCCGTTGCGGCAAGATGATCGTCTCGCCGGTTCATCCCCACGTGCGTGGGGAACACGACCGGTTTGTCGGTCGGCTTGGTCTGCCGCACGGTTCATCCCCACGTGCGTGGGGAACACTGATGCTGTTTTGCCTCCGTTGCAGTAACGACCGGTTCATCCCCACGTACGTGGGGAACACTTCTTCACAATCGCGCCAAGCGTCGTGCCAGCCGGTTCATCCCCACGTACGTGGGGAACACTACGAGGATGAGGCGGAACAGCTCAGCGAGCTCGGTTCATCCCCACGTACGTGGGGAACACATATCCGTCAGGTGTATACGACCAGTCTGGAGCGGTTCATCCCCACGTACGTGGGGAACACCCGGCCGTGGTGGTTGTATTCCGCCCGGATCACGGTTCATCCCCACGTACGTGGGGAACACCTGATTACCTGCGAGGGCGTGCTCACCGTGAACGGTTCATCCCCACGTACGTGGGGAACACCGGGTGGCGCTATCGGTCGCGGTGGTGGATTTCGGTTCATCCCCACGTACGTGGGGAACACTCAATGCCATCGATTACGGCCAGGCCATGGAGCGGTTCATCCCCACGTACGTGGGGAACACATCGGTTTCCAGGTCAACGGATTGCTCTCAAGCGGTTCATCCCCACGTACGTGGGGAACACACGCCCACAATCGCGCCCGGCTGATTCCCACCCGGTTCATCCCCACGTACGTGGGGAACACGACTCGGCGGTTTGCCGGCTGCGAGGCCGGCGCGGTTCATCCCCACGTGCGTGGGGAGCACGGCAAGAAGCATCGCCGCGAGGAGATGGGCGACGGTTCATCCCCACGTGCGTGGGGAGCACCTCGATTCAGACGCCGCGCGGGATCCGGTCGGCGGTTCATCCCCACGTGCGTGGGGAGCACTGCGTCGACCGGCGAGCAGCCTCGTACTCCTCCGGTTCATCCCCACGTGCGTGGGGGAGCACGCGGCGGGCGCTGCCTTGTCGGCTTTCTTCTGCTGGTTCATCCCCACGTGCGTGGGGGAGCACACCATTTTCAAGCTACTGATTTTTAAAGACAAAAACCCGATCTAAAATTCTACCGATTTTCCCAGTCATGAAGCGGCGTTCAAATCAGCACGGCAAACCCCGCCAGGCCTTGGCAAATCGTCCCATGCACAAGGGTCCGACACTGCTCGCCCCTGATGCTGAACGCCAAGCTTCCTCAACAGCAAGGCTTAGGCTAGGTCAGCAGCCATAGCGTACCTTCATTCCATCGACATGCAAGCAAAAAGCGCCTGGCCGGCGCTTTTTTCATGCCTGTCCCCAACTGGTATACTGTTTCTCCGCCCCATCCCGCCGAAATCGCGCCATGTCCGATCTTTTTTCCGTCGAACCGCAAAAACCGCTGGCCGAGGCCTTGCGTCCTCAGGCGCTCGATCAGGTGATCGGCCAGCAGCACCTGATCGGCCCGGGCAAGCCGCTGAGCCTGGCGGTGGCATCCGGCAAGCCGCACTCGATGATATTGTGGGGCCCGCCCGGCGTGGGCAAGACCACGCTGGCGCGCATTCTGGCCGCCAGCTTCGACGCCGAGTTCATCCCGATCTCGGCGGTGTTCGCCGGCGTCAAGGACATCCGCGAGGCGGTGGAAAAGGCGCATGCCGTGCTGCAGCGTTCCGGCCGGCGCACCATCCTGTTCGTCGACGAGGTCCACCGCTTCAACAAGAGCCAGCAGGACGCCTTCCTGCCCTTCGTCGAATCCGGCCTGATCACCTTCATCGGCGCCACCACCGAAAACCCGTCGTTCGAAGTCAATTCCGCGCTGCTGTCGCGCGCCCAGGTCTATGTGCTGAACAGCCTGAGCGAGGACGAGCTGAAGCAGTTGTTCGCGCGCGCGCGGACCGAAGGCGCGCTGGACGGGCTGAATTTCGACGATGCGGCCGTCTCCACGCTGACCGGCTACGCCGACGGCGACGCGCGCCGCTTCCTGAACCTGCTGGAGCAAACCCGCACCGCGGCGCAGGCGCGCGGCGTCGCCGACATCGATCCCGGCTTCCTGGAAGAGGTGCTGACGCTGAACGCGCGCCGCTTCGACAAGGGCGGCGACGCTTTCTACGACCAGATCTCGGCGCTGCACAAATCGGTGCGCGGCTCCAACCCGGACGCGGCGCTGTACTGGCTCAGCCGGATGCTGGACGGCGGCGCCGACCCGCGCTACCTGGCGCGCCGCATCGTGCGCATGGCCTGGGAGGACATCGGCCTGGCCGACCCGCGCGCGATGCAGATCGCCAACGACGCCGCCCTCACCTACGAAAGGCTGGGCAGCCCGGAAGGCGAGCTTGCGCTGGGACAAGCGGTGATTTATCTGGCGGTGGCCGCCAAGAGCAATGCCGGATACAAGGCGTATAATGAGGCCCGCGCCTTCGTCAAACAGGACAAATCCCGCCCGGTGCCGGTACACTTGCGGAACGCGCCGACCCGCCTGATGAAGGAACTGGGCTACGGCCACGCCTACCGCTACGCGCACGATGAACCCCACGGCTACGCCGCCGGGGAAACCTATCTTCCGGAGGGGCTGGAAGACATCGAGTGGTACCGTCCGGTGCCGCGCGGGCTGGAAAGCAAGATTCAGGATAAACTGGCCTTTTTGCGTCAGCTGGATGCAGACGCCCAGCAAGATCCCGATAGTGAAAAACAGGAATAATCATGCTCGACATCAATCTACTTCGTAATGACATCGAAGCGGTCGCCGCCCGTCTGGCCGGCCGCGGCTACACCCTGGACACCGCAGCGTTCAATCAGCTGGAATCCGAGCGCAAGTCCCTGCAATCCCGGATGCAGGAACTGCAAGCCAAGCGCAACGCCACTTCCAAGCAGATCGGCATCGCCAAGGGCAAGGGTGAAGATGTCTCCGCCATTCTGGCCGAAGTAGCCACCCTGGGTGACGAGCTGAAAGCCGCGGAACAGGCGTTCGACGGCGTGCAGGGCCAGCTGGACGCCTGGCTGATGTCCATCCCCAACCTGCCGCACGAATCGGTGCCGGTGGGCAAGGATGAAAACGACAACGTGGAAGTGCGCCGCGTCGGCGTGCCGCGCCAGTTCGACTTCGAAGTGAAAGACCACGTCGACGTCGGCGCCCCGCTGGGCCTGGATTTCGACACCGGCGCCAAGCTGTCCGGCGCGCGCTTCACCGTGCTGAAGGGCGACATCGCCCGCCTGCACCGCGCCATCGCGCAGTTCATGCTGAACACCCACACCGGCAGCCACGGCTACCAGGAGCACTACACCCCGTACATCGTCAACGACACCGCGCTTTTGGGCACCGGCCAACTGCCGAAATTCGCCGACGACATGTTCAAGGTGACCCGCGGCGGCGACGAGTCCGCCGTGCCGCAATACCTGATTTCCACCTCGGAAGTGACGCTGACCAATACCGTCGCCGACACCATCCTGCAAGAGAGCGAGCTGCCGAAGAAGATGACCGCGCACTCGCCGTGCTTCCGCTCCGAGGCCGGCAGCTACGGCCGCGACACCCGCGGCATGATCCGCCAGCACCAGTTCGACAAGGTGGAGATGGTGCGCGTGGAGAAGCCGGAACACTCCTACGCCGCGCTGGAGGAAATGGTGGGCCACGCCGAGAACATCCTGAAGGCGCTGGAACTGCCCTACCGCGTGATCACGCTGTGCACCGGCGACATGGGTTTCGGCTCCGCCAAAACCTACGACCTGGAAGTGTGGCTGCCGGCGCAGAACACCTACCGCGAGATCTCCAGCTGCTCCAACTGCGAGGCCTTCCAGGCCCGCCGCATGAAGGCGCGCTACAAGGACGAAAACGGCAAGAACCAGCTGGTGCACACGCTGAACGGCTCCGGCCTGGCGGTGGGCCGCACCCTGGTGGCCATCCTGGAAAACTACCAGAACGCCGACGGCAGCGTCACCGTGCCGACCGTGCTGCGCCCCTTCATGGGCAAGGACAGGATAGGCGGCTGAGCTTGGCCCTGCCGATGAAACCGGCGCCGAAAGGCGCCGGTTTTTTTACGCCTCCGCGCCCACCTCGCTGCGGCTCAGCAGCGCCTCGTAGGCGTCGCGCGGCAGCGGCTTGCTGAACAGATAGCCCTGCGCGCAGTTGCAGCCCTGCTCCAGCAGAAAGCGCCGCTGCGCCTCCTCCTCCACCCCCTCCGCCACCACGTCCAGCCCCAGGCTGCGGGCGATGGAGATGATGGCGCGGGTGATGGCGGCGTCGTCGCCGTCGCAGTGCAGGTCGTCGATGAAGGAGCGGTCTATCTTCAGTCCGCGCACCGGCAGGCGCTTCAGGTAAGACAACGATGAATAGCCGGTGCCGAAGTCGTCGATGGACAAATACATGCCCAGCTTCTGCAGCCGGAACAACGTGTCCACCATGCCGCCGGCGTCCTCCATCACCACGCTTTCGGTGATCTCCAGCTCCAGCGCGTCGCTGTCCAGGCCATGCCGCGCCAGCGCCTGCTCCAGCTCGGCGACGAAATCGCCGTGCTTGAGCTGGCGGCCGGACACGTTCACCGCCAGCCGGCCCGGCGCCAGGCCGGCGTTGCGCCAGCGGCGCGCGTCGGCGCAGGCGGTCTCCAGCACCCAGGCGCCGATCTGCGCGATCAGCGCGCTCTCCTCGGCGATGGGAATGAAACGGTCCGGCGGCACCAGGCCCAGTTCGGGATGCCGCCAGCGCAGCAGCGCTTCCGCGCCGATCAGCTGTCCGCTGTCCAGCGCCACCTTGGGCTGGTACCACAGCTCCAGCTCCTGCTGCGCCAGCGCGCGGTGCAGGCTGTACTCCAGCTTCAGCCGCTCCAGCGCGCGCGCGTTCATGTCCGGGGTGTAGAACTGGAAACCGTTCTTGCCGCCGTCCTTGGCGCGGTACATCGCGGTGTCGGCGTGCACCAGCAGCGTGTCGGCGTCGCGGCCGTCCAGCGGGAACATGCTGATGCCTATGCTGGCGGAGATGAACATCTGCTGGCCGGCCACGCCGGACAGCTCGGTGATCGCGTCCAGCATCGCCTGCGCCCGCGCCGCCACCTGGGCCTCGCCGCCCACGCCTTCCAGCAGCAGCGTGAATTCGTCGCCGCCCAGCCTGGCCACGGTCTCGCCCGGCAGCAGCCGCGACTGCAGCTGGCGCGCGATGTGGATCAGCAGCTGGTCGCCGGCGTAATGGCCCAGCGTGTCGTTGACCAGCTTGAAGCGGTCCAGATCGATGAACAGCAGCGCCAGCCGCTGGCCGCCCAGCCCGGCCCGCTCCACCGCGCCCTGCAGCTTTTCCAGGAACAGCGTGCGGTTGGGCAGGCTGGTCAAGGCGTCGTGGTTGGCCAGGAAGTGCAGCCTTTCCTCGGCCTGCTTGCGCTGGGTGATGTCGGAGAATACCGCCACGTAATGCAGGCATTCGCCGGCCGCGTCGCGGATGGCGGTGATGCTCAGATGCTCGGTGTACAGCAGTCCGCCCTTGCGCCGGTTCACCACCTCGCCCTGCCAGCGGCCGTCGCGCAGCAGGCTGCGCCACAGTTGCTGGTAGAACTCGGGCGGCTGCTTGCCGGACTTCAGCAGGGCCGGCGTCTGGCCCAGCGCCTCCTCGCGGCTGTAGCCGGTGATGCGGGCGAAAGCGGGATTCACCGACTGGATCACGCCGTTGCGGTCGGTGATGATGATGCCTTCCATCGTCGACTCGAATACCTTATCAGCCAGCAGCAGGCTGTGCCGCGACTGCTGCAGCGCTTCGTCGCGCTGGCGCAGCGCCTCGTTCAGCTCGTGCAGGTATTCGTGCTCGATGCCCTGCACGATGTCGTCGAAGCCCAGCAGCCTGAGCAGGCCGCCGTCGTCGCCGAACACCGCCAGGTGGCGGATATTGTGCTGCTGCAGCAGGCGCCGCGCCTGCAAGAGGCTGGAGTATTCCGACACGCCGATCAACGGCCGGCGGCATCCCTCGCCCAGCGTGGGGGGCAACTGGTCGGAAGCCAGCCAGCGCAGCACGTCGCGCTGGGTGACGATGCCGTGCCCGCCGTCGTCCAGCGCCACGGCCAGCGCCGACAGGCCCTGCTCGCGCATCAGGCTCATCGCCTCGCGCGGCCCGGCCGCGGCCGGCAGCGCGCGCGCCGGCGGCCCGGGCAGATCGCGGATGCGCTTGACCAGCAGGAAAGATTCCAGACCCTGATTGCGGACGATGTCGGTCAGGGTGACGATCCCCAGCGGCTGGCCGCCTTTCCACACCAGCGCGTGGCGCAGCTGGCGGCGGCGGAATGCTTCCACCGCGTCCTGCAGCGGCATGTCGTGCGGCAGGCTGGCCAGCTGCGCGCTGACCGCCTGTCCCACCGGCAGGTCGGGGTCGCGCCGCCCCAGCGAGGCCTCCAGCGCGTCGGACTCGGTCCACAGCCCCAGCACCGCGCCCTTCTCGTCCCGCACCACGATGGAGCTGCAGGCGGCCGCCATCATCCGGCTGGCGGCTTCGCGGATGGGCAGAGACGGGGGGCAGCACAGGAGATCGCAAGAGGCGATGCCGGCCAGGGTTTGAATCGGATAGGACATTGACAAACATGGCCTCGTCATAAGCTGTCGGCCATTATACCGTCAACCCTTCCGCGACAAGGGCTGGAATGTCAAAAAATCTACCGCATCCGAAATAAAAAAAAGCGCCGGGTCGAAACCCGGCGCCTTGGCCTGCCAGCGAGCCGCGCCTCAGCGGCGCTCGCCCCACAGGTCGTGCTCGCTGCAGTCGACGATTTCCACCTGGTAGAACTCGCCCGGCTGCATGCCGGCGGCGTCCTCGACGAACACCAGGCCGTCGATCTCCGGCGCGTCGGCATAGCTGCGGCAAACGGCGGTGCCTTCGTCGTCGATCTCGTCCACCAGCACTTGCAGGGTCTGGCCGACGCGGCGCTCCAGGCGGCGCGCGCTGATTTCGGCCTGCACGGCCATGAAGCGCTCCTTGCGCGCTTCCTTCACGTCTTCCGGCACCGGGTTCGGCAACTCGTTGGCGGTGGCGCCTTCGACCGGGGAGTAAGTGAAGCAGCCGACGCGGTCCAGCTCCGCTTCGCGGATGAACGCCAGCAATTCTTCGAAGTCTTCCTCGGTCTCGCCGGGGAAGCCGACGATGAAGGTGGAGCGGATCACCAGTTCCGGGCAGATCTCGCGCCACTTCTTGATGCGGGCCAGCACGTTGTCGCTGTTGGCCGGCCGCTTCATCAGCTTCAGCACTTTCTGGCTGGCGTGCTGGAACGGGATGTCGAGATACGGCAGGATCTTGCCGTCGCGCATCAGCGGAATCACCTCGTCCACGTGCGGGTACGGGTAAACGTAATGCAGGCGCACCCAGATGCCGTGGCGGCCCAGCTCCTCGCACAGCTCGGTCATGCGGGTCTTCACCGGGCGGCCGTTGTGGAAGCCCAGCTTGTACTTGGTGTCCACGCCGTAGGCCGAGGTGTCCTGCGAAATCACCAGGATCTCTTTCACGCCGGCCTTGGCCAGGCTTTCGGCCTCGCGCAGCACGTCATGGATGGGGCGGCTTTCCAGATCGCCGCGCATCGACGGGATGATGCAGAAGGTGCAGCGGTGGTTGCAGCCCTCGGAAATCTTCAGGTAGGCGTAATGCTTGGGCGTCAGGCGCACGCCGATGTCCGGCACCAGGTCGACGAAGGGGTCGTGCGGCTTGGGCAGGTGGGTATGCACCGCGCTCATCACTTCCTCGGTGGCATGCGGTCCGGTCACGGCCAAGACCGACGGATGCACGTCGCGCACCACGTCGCCCTTGGCCCCCAGACAGCCGGTGACGATCACTTTGCCGTTCTCGTTCAGCGCTTCGCCGATGGCGTCCAGCGACTCCTCGACGGCGGAATCGATGAAGCCGCAGGTGTTCACCACCACCAGGTCGGCGCCATCGTAGGAGGGCGCGATTTCATAGCCTTCGGCGCGAAGGCGGGTCAGGATCTGCTCGGAATCGCTGGCGGCCTTGGGACAGCCAAGCGAAACGAATCCGACGCGGGGAGTCTTGTTCATGTTCAACATCTTGGGGCGAAAACAAAATCGCGCGATTATACAACGGTTTGCCTCGCGATACGCATCTGTCTTCGGCGCGCATCGATCAGGCGTCGCCCGCGGCATCGGCGAATTATCCCGTCTGCCCGCATCCAGCCGCCGGCCGGCGGCTGGCATCGCCCATGCCGCGCTCGGGTCCGTTATTGTTCTATCGTGTAGCGCACCGTGTTCTGGCGGTTGTCCGGTGGAACGGCGCCCTGCGTTTGGGTAAACACCGCGGTGCCGGAATAGTCGTTCAAGCAGGTCAACACCAGCGTGTAGCGGGTGGGCTGCCCGCCATAGTTTTCGCTGGCCTCAACGAAACCGACCGTGTCATGAAGCCTGCGATACCGGTACTGCCCGTGGACGACCAGGTTTCGGGTCAGGATCTTGTTCTCATAGTCGTCTTTCGAAAATCTCAGCTTCATGATGGTCCCCGCGTTGGGATTGCCGGGCGAGAACGCCGGGTCCGCCACATTGATGAACGTTTTGCCGTCCAACTGCTGGGGAAGGCTGCACGCGGCGGCGGGAAGGCTCAGGATGGCCAGCAGGCTGGCGATCGGTGTTTTCATTGATGGACTCCATGGCGTTGGCAAAAGGGAGCGCGCCGGCTCGGCGCGCCACGGGCGGCTTGATGCCGAAGGTTTTAGTACTGGAAACTCTTGCCCGGCACGGTCCACAAGACATCCTTGTCCGTGCACGCGCTCATGCCGGCCAGCCCACTGCCCTCCCGCCCCAGGCACAAACCGGACAGGCCGGAAACGAGGCGGACGCTTTGCCCGTCGCCGTCCGTCGACCCGGCAACCCGCCAGCGCTGCGCGGCCTGGCCCGGCGCGCAAGCGCTGACGACGATCGCCCGGCTTCCGGTCTTCGCGGTCAGACATTGACTGGATTTCTGCTGGATGGAGCCATCGGCGGCCAGCACCCAGAAGTACTGGCTGAAATAGCGGCCGCCTTTCTGCTCCACCATTCGTTTCGTCGGGCAGGCGCCGATCGATACGGTCTGATCGACTCCCCCCTGCGGCAGCGAAGAAATCAGGCAGCCGCCGGCAGAACGGATGAATCCTTCGGCAGTCTGGCTCGTCGCACCTTCCATTCTGACGCCGCTGCCGTCTCTGGCGATGCGGGTAAAGGTCGGCCTGATCGCCATCGGCTGGTCCTGGCAGCTGTTTTGCCCGCTCATCGCGTATGCCGGCAGATAGATCGGACGGCCTTGAGCGTCGAAAGCCTCGGCCGACATCCTCACATCGCTGCGGGCGACGGACAGGCAAGTGGTCCGAGGGTTGCCCCAGTCGAAATACTCCACCCATTGCTTGATGTCGCCGCTTGGTATGTCGGCGGGAAACGCAGGCTTGTAGATGCTGCCGATGTCGAAGCTGGCGCCGTCGCCGTCAGGCGTGACATCGGTGACATTGCTCTTGTACCAGCCCTTGCCCAGTTTCTCGTCGGGCGTGACGCGGAAGCGGTAGGTATGCCCGACCTGCCATTCGTAGCGATAACGGCATTGCGCGCCCTTGTCCCCGTCGGTGGCGGTCTTGCTGACGGTGCAATAGCTGCCCGCGCCGACCCCGGCGCTCGCCGGCGTGCCCGGCCTCGCGTCGGTCGCCCCCCACAGGCTGAACAGGAACTGCCTGCCATGGCCTTCGGCATCGGACAGCTCGGTGGTCTGCATGCCGGTGTACCCGCCCAGGCTGTCGAGCTGGTTCGACCAGAAAACATTGGAAGCGGGCCCCGGATCCGCTCCCGGGGTGATGAACATATCCAAGCGATGGGCAGCCGTCGGCAGCGTGGTGCCGCTCGTCATGCCCGGGGTTTGCCCCACCGCTCCCGCAGCGGCCATCTGGGACAAGCTGGTGAATCCAAGGAAAAGCATCCAGTATGAAGTGTTCCGCATACGCGTCTCCGACGATCTGAAAATGAATACCGCCGCGTTGGACTCTAAGCGCCATCGTGCGGCCGCACTGATCCGGCGGGGTCAAATTCGGTCAACTCTTATGCCAGACTGGGGCGTAGCTGGCGGTGGCTCATGCCAGCCGTCTTCCTCCGGGCGGCCGACGCTCCGCGTGCGAACCATTTGTGCATCCGCACAAAACGGGCTATCAACAATAAGCCGAATGCGCGCCGGGCGCCGCGACCTGTCGTCGCCCCCCGCGAACCGAGCCAGGCTGCCTCGATGGCCCAGTCCCGCCTCAAACTGGCCGACGGCATCCGCGCAATGGACAGATAGACATCATGGACAAGCTCAGCAGGCGAACGCTGTTGAAAGCCTCCCTAGCCGCAGGCGCGGGCTTGTGCGTGCCCAATCTGATGCAAACATCGCGGGCGGAAGAAGCCCTGCCCGCCCCGGAAGAGATCGCGAAAGAACGAGCGGCCAAATATGTATTCAACTTCGGCTCCGTCTATGCGACGGAAAACTACCTGACCACTCCCCACGTCCATTTGCAGATCAAGCAGATCGTCGAGAAAAGCACCAATAACAAGGTGTATGTGAAAATCCATGACAAAGGCGCCAGGGGTTCCGAGTCCCAGCTGGCCAACGCCGTCAAATATCAGGCTATGCAGGGCGGCCTGCTGTCGATTGCCAACCTGTCCCCGCTGGTGAACGAGTTCGACATCATCAACATCCCGTTCTGGGCCGCCGATGACGCCAGCTATCTGCGCCTGGTAGGCTCCCATGCCTGGAACAAATACATCCTGTCCAAAACCGCCCCCCACAGGATAAAAATCCTGTTTCACTACGTGATCGGCGCCAGAACCGCGACGACGGTCAGGCATTACGGAAAATTGATACGGTCCCCCGAAGACTTTGCCGGCGTGCAGTACCGGATTCCGAATTCGAAAACGCTGGGCACGTTCTACAAGCTGGCCAAGGCCATTCCGCGCGCCATTCCCTGGAACCTCACCGCGGCGACGGCGCGCGCCGGCCGGTTCGACGCGCTGGATCCCGCGATCGTCGGGCTTTATTCAGGACCGGACAATCTCAAGAACGAAATCGGCGTCATTTCGGACATCGGCCTGGTTCACGACGGCTGGGTGGCCATTTCCAGCACCGACTTCATCGAGTCGCTCGACGCCTCGACCCGCACCCAGTTTCTCGACGCCTTCCTGGCCATTCAGGCGGCGCAATTCGACGCCTATCAGAACGCCAGGAAATATTGCGAACAGGAGTTCGCCAAACTTGGCGTGAAGATCTATGCGCCGTCGAAACAGGAGCACGCCGCGCTGGTCCATGCGTTCGGACACGCCAACGAAGTGTGGACGCCGGTGAAGATCGCGTTGCTGGGTCCCAATGGTCCGGCCGTATTCGACCAGCTTTACAAGGCCGCCAAGGGCTGAGCGCCCTTCCGGCCCGAATTGGGCCTCCCGCCTCTGCCATCCAGGCGCGGCCGAGGCCCGGCGGCATCAGCGCGGCGGCAGGCTCCAGCGCTGGCTGGCCGAGCCGCTGCATTGCAGCAGGCTGACGGACTGGCCTGAACGATTGGCGCTCAGGCACAAGCCGCTCTTGGCGCTGCGTATCGCATCGCCGCTGCGGGTCCAGGCGGATGCGCCGCTGCAAGTGCGGACGTCCGCGCCGCCTGCGTGCTCCTCCAGGCAATAGTTGTCCTTCAGTTGCAGCGAGCCATCCTGCGCATGCACCCAGGCCTGGTTGCCGCCGCCATGGCAGCCGTAGGTGATGGCGGCCGCGCCTTCGCCGACCCCGCCGCTGGCGTCCAGGCACTGGCCGCCATTGGCGATCGGGCCGCGCGCGCAGTTGCCGATGCCGTTCTCCTGCACGCTGCTCAGGCTATAGGCGGCGACCTTGGAAAAAGCCGGGCAGGCCTTGCTGACGGAAGTGCCGCTGATGCTGGCCGGCACCCGCTTGCCGCCGACGCTGCCGGCCGGCACGCCGAAGGTCGCCTTGCTGTAGGGTTGGCCCAGGCAGCTTGCCCGGTCGCTGTTCCATTCGAAGTACTCGGCCCAGTTGACCATATTGTGCGGCGAGATCTTGCTGGCCGCGGTCTTGATGCTGCCCAGCTTGAACGCTGCGCCGCTGGTCTGATCGGTGACGGTCACGCCCAGCCAGCCGCCGGCCTCGTAGGCGACGTGGAAGCGGTAGCTGTGCCCCTCCGTCCAATCCACGTGGATGCGGCAGCTGCGGCCGGTGCCCTCGCCGGAGAAGGTGGTGCAATAGCTGCCTGCGCTGCCGGCCCTGGCATCGGTGGTGTCCCAGGCGGAAAAAAGGAAAGTGCGCTTGCCGCCGCCATTGCTCTGCATGCCGGTATAGGCGCCGGACGTGCCGACCAGGTCGAACTGGTTGGCCCAGTAGACATTGGCGGAATAACCCGGATCGCGGTTCACCGTGATGGTGAAGTCGACGGCGTCCAGCCCCGCGGATGCCGATGCGGGAAAGCGGTAGTGGGTATAGGTGCCCGGCGTCTTGCCCATGGAATGGGCCAACGGGGATAGGGAAAGCAGCAACAACAGGGGAAGCGTGTTTTTGGCGGTCATCGCGGTCATCCTTGCCTAGATTGACGGAAAGCGCGCGCGGGCGATGCCGCTCGCCGGCGCATGGCGATGACTTTATGAATATCCAAAATAGAGCAATTAATCAATATAAATTAATTACAAATAACAGTTAAATACAATAGAAATTCATTTTAAATAGTGGCAACTAAGCGGCAAAAACCTTTCTCGCGCAGACGAAATCGCCCCATACCGGACAGCCCGCCTCGTCCCGGACCGGCATGCGCGCTCTTTCCAGCACATCCCAGCCGACCGCCAGCAGACGGTCCAGGTAGCGGGAATGATGGCGGTAGCGCCCGCTGTGATGCAGCCGGCCATCCCCGGCCTCGCCATCCTCCAGGCTCTCGGTGCAGAACAGCAGCAGGCCGCCGGGCGCCATCCTCTCGGCCAGCAACATGAACAGCGCATCCAGTTCGCCCAGGTAAGGCAGCGTGTCCATGCAGGCGATCAACTGGTATGTCCTGTCCGTCTGGCGGAGAAAGGCGCGCAGTTCCGCCTGCTCCAGGCTATCGTATATTCCCTTGGCCCCGGCGCGCGCCAGCATGCCTGCGCTCAGGTCCACGCCGTCCAGCCTGCTCGCCCAAGGTTGCAGAACCTCGCCGATCAAGCCCGTGCCGCAGCCCAGGTCCAGCGCGGACAACGACTTCGGCGCAAGGGAGAGCCCGGCCAGACAGGCCGCCGTCCACGACGGCCCCTGGTAGCGCAGGCGGGACAGATCCTGGTCGAAGCTGGCCGCCGCCGCATCGAAGGCGCAGCCCACGTATTCGTCGTCGCCGTCAGCAGGCGCATCGCCGCCGCCGAACGCCGCCAGCATATGCCGCGCGACTGGGTGGCCGGGCTGCGCCAGCAGCCAGCTTTGGGCGAGCGACCTGGCCTCTTCTGACCGGCCCAATTCGCACAACGCCTGCCCCACCGCGATCGGCGCCATCTTCCCCGGCGGCTCCGCCAGCACGCCTTGCGCGTTGCAGCGCCGGGCTTCGGCATGCCGTCCCTGCCTCAGCAGCATTTCAGTCAGCAGGTAAAAGGCATCCGGACAGTGCGGGTCCAGGGACGCCGCGCGGCGCAATGCCTGCTCGGCCTCGGCATCCTGTCCGCCGCGCATCAGCTGCGCGCCCAGATTGGTCCAGTAGAAATAGCGTGACGGGTCGCGCCGCGCGGCTTCCCGCAATGCGAAGACCGCCTCCTCCGAACGCCCAAGCCTGGCGCGGACGAGGCCCAGGTTGAAATGCCACTCCGCATGGCCGTCATCCGCCGCCACCACCCGTTCCAGCCAGGCCAGCGCCTCGTCCAGCCGGCCTTGCTGCATCAGCAGGAAGCCCAGCCAATGCGCGGCAGGCGCGCCAAGCGCCGCGTCGTCCAGCAAGGCGCGGTAGGCCCGCTCCGCGCCGTCGGCATCGCCGGACAGGTGCAGCCGCTGGGCGCGGCGCAGGCCTTCGTCGTGATCCGCGCTCATGCGCGCCTCCCTACCCATTCTGCCCGCGGGAAAAAACAAGGCCGGGGAATGGCATCCCCGGCCCTATCGCATCCCGAACGCGCGCCGCTCAGGATTTGTCCTTGTCTTCCGCCCCCGGATAGCCGGGAAAACCGAAACCGCCGAACAGCTGCTTGGTTTGCTCCTGCATGCGGTTCTGCATTTCCAGGAACATGCCGGTGCTCTGCTCCATGTAGTTGGCCATCATGTTCTGGATCGCCGGCCCCTGCAGCTTCATGAACTCGCCCCACAGCGTGGTGTTCAGCATCGCGTTGTCGCCGTACATCGCGCGGGTCTGCTCCTGCATTTTCTGCTGCAGCTGCGAGAACAGCTGGAGATTCTTTTCCAGGAAAGGCCCCATCATGCCCTGCATGGCCTGGCCATAGTAGCGGATGAACTGGGTCAGCACTTCATAGCTGAACATCGGCATGCCGCCGTTTTCCTCTTCCAGAATGATCTGCAGCAGCACGCTGCGGGTGATGTCTTCCTGGGTCTTGGCGTCCAGCACCTGGATGTCAACATTGTCCAGAACCAACTGTTTGACATCCCCCAAAGTAATGTAGGAACTGGTGGCGGTATCGTACAGACGGCGGTTCGGGTACTTCTTGATGACCCGTTTCTCAACACTCATTTAACGCTCCTGGTTTATCTTCGTGGTGTTGTGCGCTGGCAATCTAACATAAATACAACAGACTAGAGCAAATCTTCTACCCCCCCTCAGCGCCCTGTGCTACATTTACGCGTCATTGTGCGGCGCACAATACCCCTCAACGGAACACAGTCGGACCCCATTTTCCACGTAATGGAGGTTTTACACCATGTCCTACAACAACGAACAGCTGAATAAGCTTTCCCTGACCGGCATCGAGTCCACGCTGCGCTTCGCCCAGATCGCGCTGGACAGCACCGAGCGCCTGATCAAGCTGCAACTGGAAGCGTCCAAGCAGTCGCTGGAAGACCATACCAAGGCCGCCAAGCAACTGACCGAGTTCAAGGACTCCCAGGAAGCGATCAACCACCTGAACAAGCTGGCCACCCAGTCGGTCGACAAGCTCGTCAGCCACTCCCGCAATCTGTACGAGGTGGTGTCCGGCGCGCAGAGCGAACTGAGCAAGCTGGTCGAAGACAGCGTGGGCCAGTTCAACAAGTCGCTGATCAGCTCGATCGAGTCCGTGGCGAAGAACGCCCCCGCCGGCTCCGACGCCACGCTGAACGCGGTGAAAACCTCGGTCGCCGCCGCCGCCGCCGCGGTCAACACCTTCAGCAAGGCCGCCCAGCAAGTGGCCGAATTCACCGACAGCAGCGTCAAGGCCGCCACCAGCGCCACCGCCGACGCGGTGAAGAACTCCGCCAAGCGCGGCGCCACCGTCTGAACGGCCCGCGCCCGTCGCCGCAACCCCGCCACGAGGCGGGGTTTTCGCATTAACGGGTGCGCGTCCCCGGCTGCGGCGGTACAATCCCGTTTTACCAGATTGAGCAAGCACCACAGGTTTCCCGCATGAAAATCAGCAGCAACTTCGACGCAGGCAGCATCGAGATCGTCTCCGCCGACAGCCTTGAAGACATCCAACTGCGCATCCGCCGCGACAACGCGGCCGAATTCGCGCAGTGGTTCTACTTCCGCGTGCAAGGGGCTGCCTACCAACACTGCACCTTCCGCTTCCTCAATGCGGCAGAATGCGCGTACCCGCAAGGCTGGGTCGACTACCAAGCGATGGCCTCCTACGACCGCGTCAACTGGTTCCGCGTCCCGACCCGCTACGAAGACGGCGTGATGGTGATCGAACACGTGCCGTTGTCCGGCAGCATCTACTACGCCTACTTCGAGCCGTATTCCTACGATCAGCACCTCAACCTGATCGGCCAGGCCCAGGGCTCCGGCCTGTGCCAGGTGTCCGACCTCGGCTCCACGGTGCAAGGCCGCGACATGAACCTGCTGACCATAGGCCATGAGGTGGAGTCGGACCTGAAGATCTGGATCACCGCACGCCAGCACCCCGGCGAAACGATGGCGGAGTGGTTCATCGAGGGCCTCCTCAATCGCCTGCTGGATCCGCAAGATCCGACCAGCCGCGCGCTGCTGGACCGCGCGACCTTCTACGTGGTGCCGAACATGAATCCCGACGGCTCGGTGCTCGGCAACCTGCGCACCAACGCGGCCGGCGCCAACCTCAATCGGGAATGGGCCAACCCCAGCGCGGAAACCAGTCCGGAAGTGCTGGTGGTGCGCCAGAAGATGCTGGAAACCGGGGTGGACCTGTTCCTGGACATCCACGGCGACGAGAACATCCCTTACGTATTCCTGGCCGGAACCGAAGGCGTGCCGTCCTGGAACGCAAGGCTGGAAAAGCTGGCCGACAGTTTCCGCCACCATTTCCTGCTGGCCAGCCCCGACTTCCAGACCGAGCACGGCTACCCGCGCAACGAACCGGGCAAGGCCAATCCCGGCATCGCCACCAACTGGGTCTGCGAACAGTTCGGCTGCCTGGCCTTCACGCTGGAGATGCCGTTCAAGGACAACCACAACCTGCCGGACGACGACTTCGGCTGGAACGGCCAACGCAGCCTGCGCCTCGGCGAATCCGCGCTTAGCCCGATCTACGCGGTGCTGAACGACCTGGCCCGCGGCGAATAATCGCCTCGATCAAAAAAGCCGGCATTCGCCGGCTTTTTTCATGCCACTCGACTCACATCGCCACGGGAAGCTTGTCCAGCGTCTTGACCAGCTCCACCTCGGCCATGCACCAGTCGCTGCCCTTTTCCATCACCTTGCCCAGCGCAATCTGGAAATGCTTGCCGCGCGCGGTCATGTAGAACTGCTTACCCAGCATATACAGCGACAGCGGCAGGATGAGCGCGTTGATCAGCTTGCCCGCCTTCCGGTACGGCATGAACAGGCTGATGTGCCCGGCCAGCCACACTTGGTCAGGCGGCAGCGTGGGATCGATCAGGCGGGCGTCGGTCGGCCGCAACGAAGCCGCCAAAGGCCGCGTGCTCAGCGTCTCCACCCCCAGATAGATGCGCTCCCTGCTGGTGCGCTTGACGCGGCGTATGATGCCGAGGCTCCAACCCTCCTGCTCCGGCTCGCGAAAACCGATCAGGCTGCCCAGACCCACCCACTCGTTGCCCATCACGTCCAGCGTCACGCCCAGGCCCGTCTGGCTGACATTCTCCAGCGACCACTTCTGGAACTCCTGCGGCAACGCAGCCTCTGCGGTTTCACCCGACAAGGACAACGAACTGGTCGCCGGCAGCGGCGATGACGTCTTGTCCCGCTTGCGGCTGGTGACAAAGCCATAGATGCGGATATTGGCCGCATCCTCGTAACTGTCCTTGTCCACGCCGCGCTGGCTCTGCATCTGCTCCTCGTCCGGCTTGCGGATCAATTTGTGCAGAAGATGCAAGCGGTGCGCGACCTCCACCTGGCGGTTGCTGACCGCCACCCGCTCGGCGCGCTCGAACAGCACCGGCTTGGCCGCCCACTCCCGCGTCAACACGCGCAGCAGAGACGCGTCTATGCCCGGCTCGATCAGCCGCTTCAATTCGGGAGGGATTCGTCCCGCCTCCATCACGACCGCCCAGCCGTGCAGAATTTCCACCAGTTCCGCCGTGCTCCAGTAACGCGCGCTTTCGCTGGCCACCTCGCCCTTTGCCCGCGACGCCGGCTTGGGGTCGACCAGGGAAACGTAAAAACTGGCATCGGCGAAGTGGGATTTGCTGATCGTCATCCGATTGCTGAGCAAGGCCAGCAACTCATAGGAAAAATTGACCTGGCGCGCATTGAGATTGCCATTGCTCAGCACCGACATCATTTGCAATGCCAGATACAAATCCTGCACCGTGGTCGCGGCGCTCTTCTCGCCAAACAGAAAAACCGGATGGCTATCCCAGCCGCGCTGCTCGGCGAATCGATACAGCTGATTCACATTCAGCCAAAATACCTCATCCGGTTGATAATTTCTTATATATTGCCACTTGGCATACTCAGCCAGGTAATGGAACATCCGCGCCAGAACCAATGGCAAATGCGCCTGCACCTTGACCCCATTGGGATTATCGGCGGTTATGGGCAAGGCGTACTGGTAGAAATCGGTAAAATGCTTGCCGTAATTCAGAATCTGCGCGCGCAGCTGCGTCTCCAGCACCTTGGGCATGCGGGAATTCATCAAATATTGCACGCACAGCGCGTCATGCAGCGGCTGCGTTTCCTGATTCAGCGTCAGAACCGCTTCCAGCTGGTCTGCGGATAGTTCCAGGGAAGGCGAACTCAGCCCATCCAGCAACTCGGCCACCTTGTCGTGAGCGCCGGCGCCGAACTCCTGTTTGAGCTTTTCCGCATAGGCTTTCGCCGAGGATGAGTTGGCCAAGGGATCCTGTTTGCCCTTGGAACCCCTTGCGAAGAAATCCAGCATGCTCTTGTCCAGTATCGTTTGACACCCGAGCCGGGCGGAGCGCCGCCTGCTCAGCTTGCCATCACTATTTATAGCAAGCAGCGGAGACCGCTGCTGCCGGGCAAGAAAACCAAATTGAAAAAAAAAGCGCCGAGTCGGCGCTTTTTTTATATGGATTCAAGCTCAGATAGCCAGAGCTTCCAGCTTTTTGCCGCTGTCGATCCAGGCTTGCACCCAAGCCGGCTTGCGGCCGCGGCCGGTCCAGGTCAGGTTGCTGTCGCTCGGATGGCGGTACTTGGCTTCCACCGGCTTGCGAACCGCGACAGCCTTGCTCAGGACGTCTTCCACGCTCAGACCATAGGCACGGGCCAGTTCGATAATCTGCTTTTTGGCCTTGGACTTTTCTTCGACTTCGCGACGTTTGATTTCGTTTTCTACGTCAGCCTTCAGCGCGACCAGCTCGGTGAATTCCAGCTTGGACAGATCCATAACATGTTCCCTTGATTATTGGTTTAACGATTTACAGGATGTAATGTAGCCAATCGAAATAGCACAAGTCAAGGATTAAAAAGAAAACGGATTACCCATTATTCCGTTACGGATTCGATTGGATACGGCAATTCCAGTCGGCGCAACGCAATAGTATGCCCCTCATCGGCAAATATGCCAGCCTCCCAGGTTTGTGATTGCGCAACCGCCAGCCCCAGATAAGCGTTCTCTCCCACTCGGCATTCCGATGCCAGCATGCCTATAGACTGGTCCGGCAATTGCGGACTATAAAGTTTCGCTCCGACAGGCAGAGCCGCATCAAAAGATACTTTGAACATCCGGCGCTTCATCTTGCCCAAGTACTGGCTGCGCGCGACGATTTCCTGGCCCGGATAGCAGCCCTTCTTGAAGTTGACCGCTCCAATCAATTCCATATTCGCCATTTGCGGCACAAACTGTTCCTGCGTAGCCTGTGTCACCCAGGCGATTCCCGCCTGAATATCCTTCCATGCCCAAGCCTCAGGCAGCGCGGCCTCCAGGCCCTCCATTTGCGCGAGATCCTTTCCTATGCCGCCGCCATCGCGCTCAGCCAGCAGATAGCCCCCACTCGGCAAGGCGAGCAGAATGCCCTCGGATTGGAACGCAACCCGCATTTCCTCCGCCCCGGCCGCCCCCGGGAAATGTTTGTGCAACGCCTGCTCGATCGCAATACCGGACACGCCCAATAAAGACCATTCGCGGTCCAACACCACCTTCACCTTGGAGCGCAGCACAAACATCGTCAGCCTTTTGGCTACGGTTTCGGCGATATCCGCGGAAACCATCAGATAATAGGCTCCGTCACGCAGCCAGATCAGGAAACTGGCCAGCATGCGTCCCTTGGCAGTGGAGTAGGTGCTGTACTGCGCGCGCTCCGTCGTCACCTCGCGGATATCATTCGACAACTGCCCCTGCAGAAAAGCGGCCGCGTCCTCGCCCTCGACGCGGATCAGGGCGAAGTTATCCAGGGGCGCCAATACCGATCCATTTTCCAGGGCCGCGATCTGTTTAAGATGCGATGCCAGCGGAGCTTGGCCGTTTGCGTTCCGGACCACGCCTTTTTGTCTCAGCCATTCATCCCAGAATACATTCATGTTTCGTCGACTCCGCATTGATTTCGATGGCCGATCTTACCGCCAACGGCCGCTTCGTCGCCAGCGCCGCCCGGCATGCGGAATGAAATACCATTGCATAACAAACACCTAAGACCGCGCGCGGCCGCCCCGCCGGCCGCGCCCGCGTTTTTTATCGCGCCGGGCATTGACAGCGGCGGCGGGCACCGTATATAGTTCGCCCTCACTCAATTCCCCGATAGCTCAGTCGGTAGAGCGACGGACTGTTAATCCGCAGGTCGCAGGTTCGAGCCCTGCTCGGGGAGCCAGCCAACGCTGGCAAGTTTGAGTGTCATGTGTTCCCTGATAGCTCAGTCGGTAGAGCGACGGACTGTTAATCCGCAGGTCGCAGGTTCGAGCCCTGCTCGGGGAGCCACACCGCCTCAGGCGCCCAATTCAAAGCTTTGTTCCCTGATAGCTCAGTCGGTAGAGCGACGGACTGTTAATCCGCAGGTCGCAGGTTCGAGCCCTGCTCGGGGAGCCAGAATACGATAAGCCGCAGCCCTCGCTGCGGCTTTTTCGTTTGGCATTTACCCCATACAATCGTCTCCATCCACCGGAGAAACGATGTTGAACAATCCCATGCCCCTTGCCCTCGGCGCCATCCTGCTGTGGGCCTCGCTGGCCACGCTGGGCGCGCTGACCCGAACCTTGCCGCCCTTTTTCGTCGTCGGCGTCAGCCTCTGCGTCGGCAGCCTGCTATCCGCGCATCGCATTCGGGACTGGAAAGTGCCGCCGCTGACGCTGCTCACCGGCATCTACGGCCTGTTCGGCTACCACTTCCTGCTGTTCTTCGCCTTCCGGCAAGCCCCGGCGCTGGAAGCCAATCTGCTGAACTACCTGTGGCCGCTGCTGATCGTGATGCTGTCGCCGCTGCTGCGTCCAGGCACCCGCCTGACCCGGCGGCACATCATCGGCGGCGTGATGGGCTTCATCGGCGCCGGATTGATCGTCACCGGCGGCAAGCTGGCCCTGTCTCAGCAATATCTGACCGGCTATTTGCTGGCGATATCAGCCGCCATGGTCTGGTCCACCTTCAGCCTGCTGCTGGGCCGCCTGCCTGCCTTTTCCGGCAGCGCGATGGGCGGCTTCTGCCTCGCGTCCGGCCTGCTGTCGCTATTGTGCCACGCCTTGTTCGAATCCCCGGCACACCCCAGCGCCTCGCAGTGGGCGACGCTGGCCCTGCTGGGACTTGGACCGATGGGCGGCGCCTTCTTCCTGTGGGAGCGCGCGCTCAGGCTGGGAGACCCGCGCCAGATCGGCTCGCTATCCTATTCGACGCCGCTGCTGTCCACCTTGCTGCTGAGCGCCAGCGGACAGGGCCAGCTCAACTCGCTGGCCGCCGTCGCCATCCTGCTGATCCTGGGCGGCGCGCTGCTGGGCACGCTGCCCGGCCGCCGCCACGCGCAAACGCAAGCCACCTAGCTTTGCCAAAAACATAACAAAACAGTTACAATAATCACTATCAAATAAAAGGAAAAACCATGTCCGTTCTGAAGGAATTCAAGGAGTTCGCCGTCAAAGGCAATGTGATCGACCTCGCGGTCGGCGTCGTGATCGGCGGCGCCTTCGGCTCCATCGTCAAATCGCTGGTCGACGACGTGATCATGCCGCCCATCGGCCTGCTGATCGGCAACGTGGACTTCTCCAACCTGTTCTTCGTGCTGAAGGACGGCGCCAAGCAGGCCGGCCCCTACGTCTCCGTGGCCGCCGCCAAGCAGGCCGGCGCCACCACGCTGAACCTGGGCCTGTTCATCAACGCCCTGGTCAGCTTCACCATCGTCGCCTTCGCCATCTTCATGCTGGTCAAGGCCATCAACCGGCTGAAGCGCGAAGAAGCCGCGCCGGCGCCCGCCGCCCCCGCCACCAAGGAATGCCGCTATTGCCTGTCCGCCATTCCCGAAAAGGCGACCCGCTGCCCCTGCTGCACCTCCCAGCTGGATTAGGCGCGCGCCCTTTGCGCTTGCCCGCGTCCGGCTATTCCCCTACAATCGCTTCCGTTCTGGGGGAGTAGCCTCGGCGCGCGACAGCGCCGGCACCGGTCAACATGCTTGGCGTTCGCCATGGCCGCTGCGACGATCTTCCGTTTGGCAAGACCCATGACATGTTTGCGCACAGCGGGGCCGCGGCGCAGGCTTGTCATGGCGTATGCGCGGCCCCTGGAGTGTTCATGCAAGCCTTCCTGATCTCCACCGGCGTGGTGGCTCTGGCCGAAATCGGCGACAAAACCCAATTGCTGGCTCTGTTGCTGGCCTCCCGCTTCAAGAAACCCGCCCCCATCATCCTCGGCATTTTCGTGGCGACGCTGGTCAACCATTTCGCCGCCGCCGCCGTCGGCCAATGGCTGATGGCCAAAGTCGGACCCGACATCATGCGCTGGGGTCTGGGCTTGTCCTTCGTCGCGATGGCCGCCTGGATGCTGATACCCGACAAGCTGGACGACGGCGAGGCGCTGCGCGAACGCTTCGGCATTTTCGGCACCACCGTAATCGCCTTCTTCATCGCAGAAATGGGCGACAAGACCCAGATCGCCACCGTGGCGCTGTCCGCGCGCTTCCCCGAACAGCTTTACATGGTGGTGGCCGGCACCACGCTGGGCATGATGATCGCCAACGTGCCGGCAGTGCTGCTGGGCGAGGTGGCCGCCAAGAAACTGCCGCAGAAGCTGATGCACGGCATCGCGGCCGCGCTGTTCGTCGGCCTGGGCATCGCCACGCTGATGACGCCGCTCTCCCTGTAAGCCCGCATGGAAAAGGGAGGCCGCGGCCTCCCTTTTTCTTTTCATTCCACCGAACTCAATCCCGCGCCAGCAACGCGTGCGGGTCGAAACCCACGCGCAATGCGCCCCAATGCCGGCCGCGCAGCTCCAGCGGCAGCACCACCTCGGACAATACCTCGCCGGTATCGCGGCTATACGTCTGCAACAGGAAGGGCTGCACATTGCGCGCCGCTCTCAAGCCGGCGGCGTCGTTGAAAATGCGCTTGTCCCGGCTCTCCACCAGGTCCTTGGCCGGATCGCCGGACGGAGGCTTGCTGTACCAGCTGTTGTGCGTGGGGGCGTAGCCATTGCCGTCCACCGCCACGCAGAACTTGCCGCCGGGAATCTGCCCTACCACGCCGTCCAGCATCGGCTGCAGCAGCTTCTCCAGCTTGGCGTCGTAAGCGGTGCGGTATTTCGCCGGGGCGGTGCCCGCGATCTGCTGGTAGCGCTGATCGAACAGATCCAGGCCGCCCTGCTGCGCGTCCTGCAGCAGTTGCTGCACCTGGTCGCGGACATCGCGCGCCCGGTTCACCGCCTGGTCGAAGGCGCCGTCGCCGATGATGAACTTGGAAACCAGCTCCTGCACCTGCTCCGCCGCCGCCGTCAGCTCCGTCGCCGCCTTTTCGGTCTGTCCCAGGCGGCCGTTCACCAGCTGCCCCAGCTGATGGATCTCGGCGACATTGCGGTTGACCTGCTGGTTGCTGTCGGCAAAGCCGTGCATGGTGGCAGCGATCTGGCTCAGGCTGCTGGACGTCGCCTCGAAATCGCCCATCATCTTGCTGAAATGCTCGGACGCGCGCGAGATCACATCCCGCGCCTGGTTGGTGTCGGCGGTGATGGCCTCGGTTTCCTGCTGCGTGTTCGCCACCAGGCCCAGCATGCCGTCGATATTGTGCGAGATCTCGTCAGTCGCGGTCTTCACCCGCTCCGCCAGCTTGCGCACCTCGTCCGCCACCACGGCGAAGCCGCGGCCGCTTTCGCCGGCGCGCGCCGCCTCGATCGCCGCGTTAAGCGCCAGCAGATTGGTCTGCTCGGACACGTCCTTGATCAGGTCGACGATGGTCTTGATGCTGGCCGAGCGCTGGCTCAGGTCCTCCACCGTGTGGTTGAAATGGCCGACTTTGCGGCTGATGTCGTGGATGCTGTCGGTGACCGAGCGCAGCTCCTGGTAGGAGTCTCGCGCCACCTGCAGGTTCTCGGCGGTGGTGGCGGAGATGGCCTCGGTCTGCTCGGTGACCAGGCCTACTCCGCGCGTCGAATCGTCGCTGGCCTGACGCACCTGTTTGGCCAGATCATCCTGCTGGCGCGCGCTGCCCAGCGACTCGGTGACATTGCGCCGCGTCACCGCCGAATCCATCGCGATGCGCACCGTCATCAGCCTCACATTGCTGATGATCTCCCGCATCTTCAGCAGGAAGCGGTTATAGGACAGCGACAGGTCGCGGATCTCGTCGTAGGTGATGGTGGGAATCTCGCGCGACAGGTCGCCGGCGCCGGCGCCGATCTCGTTGAAGATCTGGATGATCATGCGCAGCGGCCGCACGATCAGGTAGCGCAGATACCAGACCATGAAGGCGATGAAAACGAAGCTCAGCAGCCACAAGCCCAGCGTCCAGTAGAGCGCGCTGTCTATGCTGGCCTCGACGCCGGCCATCACCTGCGGCGACACCCCCGCGCCGCGCAGGCTGGAACGGATGTCGGACAAGGCATGGTAGCTGTAGGCCACCATCAGCAGCTGGAACAGGCTGATGAAGAAGAAACTGCACAGTTTCTTGCTCAGCGTGTTCCAGAAAGTCTTTTCCGAGACCGTGTACAACCGCCAGAACCACTCCATTTGCTCTCCTCTTGCCGGCTGTTCCGCCGCTATTTTTTATTAGGACGTTATTCTTTCCGATGCGCGCCGCAATTTCCAGTCGATTCATGCTCGGAAACTTGACCCAAATCAAACCCTCGCCGCCGCCAGACCATCCAGCGCTCGCGATTGCGGAAGACCGCCACGCTCTCGTCCAGCGCCAGATCCTCCTCCAGCTCGAACCATGGCGACAGCAGCTCGCGCAAAGCCTCGGCCTGCATCCCGAACGGCGGCCCCCGCTCGGTGTCCGCCACGAAAAACACCCCGGCCAGCGCGCCGCCGGGGGCAATCAGCGCAGCCACGCGTTCAGCATATTGCGATCGCATCCCAACAGGCAAGGCGCACAGGAAGGCCCGCTCGAACAGGCAATCGAACGCGGGCATCTGCAATTGGAAAAAATCGGCCAGCAACAGCCGGCCGGCCGCTTCCGGCCACTGTCTGGCCGCCAGTTCTATCGCCGCTTCGCTGAAGTCCACCGCCAGCACATCATGCCCCATCGCCAGCAGCGGCGGCAGGTCGGCCGCGCTGCCGCAGCCTGGCATCAATACCCGCAATGGCCGTTGCGCGGCGAAAAACGCGCGCGCGCGCGGCGGCAACTGTCCGCCCTCCCACGGCGTCACGCCCTCGCGGTAACGCTGCTCCCAGAAATCCGCCCTGGAACTGTCCGCCATATCATCCCCTCGTTTCACTGTCCCCGCAGCCAGGCCGCCGCCGCTTCCAGCGACAGGCCGGCGCAATCGCATGCGTTTTCGCGCGCCGACGCGGCATCGCGCCAACGCAGCCAACCCGCCTCATCCAGCCGGTAGCGGCTGCCGTCAGGCAGCCTCCCCCACTCCAGGCCGTCTATCTCGTCCAGCTCCAGCAAGGCGCCGCAAGCCGCCGCCAACTGCAGCAAACGCTGCCTGGCAGGCAAGCGCAGCCACACTGCCTCGCGCTCATCCGCCGACATGAAGCACCATTGGCTGACTTCGGCGAAGGTGCGCGCGCAGCCGCGGCAGACATTGTCGCCCAATGCGGTGGAACACAAGGCGATGCAGGGAGAATCGGGACGGGTAGCGCTCATGGGATGCTCGGCTCGGAAAAACAATGGCTTGAAAACGGTTTATTGCATGCAATAAAACCAAAACGAGTATATCAGCAAGAGAACGGCGAGCCAGAATCGGATAAAACCGAATAAAGGCAGGCGAAACAAACAGGCGGGAAATGGAAGGAAAAAACAAAAAAGCCAGCTTGCGCTGGCGTTTCAATTTGATAAGACTAGTTTTAATGGTCGGGGTGAGAAGATTCGAACTTCCGACCCTCTGCACCCCATGCAGATGCGCTACCAGGCTGCGCTACACCCCGACTCGAGAGAAACGTAGTCTAACCGATTTATTATTTTTTGCCAATACCCGAATCCAACCATTCCAGGATGGATTCCAATTCGGCGCGCACTTCCTGCGCGGTAACCGGACGCTCGCCCTCATCGCCCATTCCCAATCGCTGGCGAGCCCCCTGGATGGTAAAGCCGTCGTCGTACAGCAATTCGCGGATGCGCCGGACCAGCAAAACTTCATGATGCTGGTAATAACGACGGTTGCCGCGCCGTTTCACCTGGCGCAGCTGGGAGAATTCCTGCTCCCAATAGCGCAGCACATGGGGCTTCACCCCAGCGAGTTCGCCGACTTCGCTGATGGTGAAGTAACGCTTGGACGGAATCGACGGCAGATCAGCCTTGCTTGTTAGCATGGTATTGCTCAACCATTCCCTTGAGTTTCTGGCTTGCGTGGAACGTTACCACACGACGCGCGGTAATGGGAATCTCTTCCCCGGTCTTGGGATTGCGGCCCGGACGCTGCGGCTTGTCGCGCAACTGGAAGTTGCCGAAACCGGACAGCTTAACCGAATCCCCGGACTCCAGCGCCAGCCGGATCTCTTCGAAAAACGACTCGACCATGTCCTTGGCTTCGCGTTTGTTCAGACCAACCTGGTCAAACAGCAAATCGGCCAGTTCAGCCTTCGTCAAAGTCATGACATTCCCCTCAAACTTCTGAACCACAATCGACGGGCGGACCCGTTCGAATCCGCCCGCCCACATCTCGATCACACGCGCAGCTGCGCGCCCAGTTCCGACGCCGCTTCGAGCAAGGCCTGCATCGCCGGCTCCACGTCCTCGTCGGTCAAGGTCCGGCTATTGTCCTGCATCAGCACGCTAAAGGCCAGACTCTTCTTGCCTTCGGCCACGCCCTTGCCGCGATAAACGTCGAACAACGCGATATCGGCGACGATTTCCGCGCGTTTGGCCGCGAAGGCGGACAACAGTTGCGCCACAGTCACCGCTTCGTCCACCAGCAACGCCAGGTCGCGGCGCACCGGTTGGAACTTGCTGACCGGCTGCGCCTTGATCCGGCCGCGCGCGATGGCGGCCGCCAGATCCAGCTCGAACAACACCGGCGCATTGATCAGGCCATAGGCCTGCACCCACTGCGGGTGCAGCTCGCCGATCACGCCGACCGCCTTGCCGTCCACCCGCACCTCGGCGCAGCGGCCGGGGTGGAAGGCGGGATGCGCGGCCTTGCGGTACTCGGCCTTGATCGGATGCAGCAGCGCCTCGACATCGGCCTTCACGTCGAAGAAGTCGACGCGCTCGGACTTGGCCGCCCATTGCTCCGCCAGACGCGGGCCCCATACCAGGCCGGCCACCTTTTCAGGCTGGTCGAAACCATTCCCGCCGCGCAGGAACACGCGCGCCACTTCGAACAGCCGCACGCGCGGCTGCTTGCGGTTGATGTTGCCGGCCAACACGTCGACCAGGCCGCCGATCAGCGTCGAGCGCATCACGCTCATCTGGCTGGCGATCGGGTTCTGCAGACGGATCGGGTTGTCGTTGCCGGCGAAATCGCGCTCCCAGCGTTCGTCGACGAAGGCATAGCTGACGACTTCCTGGTAGTCGCGGCCGGCCAGCAGGTGGCGCAGCTGATCCACCGGGCGCTTATCCTCCGGCTGCGCCAGCATGCGCATGCCGGAGCGCGGCGCGTCGGCCGGGATGTTGTTATAACCGTAGACACGCGCCACTTCCTCGATCAGGTCTTCCTCGATCTCGATGTCGAAGCGGAACGACGGCGCCTGCACGGTGAAGACCTCATCGGCCAGCGTATAGGATAGGCTCAGGCGGGACAGGATGTCGCCGATCCGCTCGGCGGACATCGCCACGCCCAGCACCTTGGCCACGCGCGCGGCGCGCAGCTGGACAGCCTGGCGCTTCGGCAGCTCTGCCACTTCCTCCACCACCGGGCCGGCCTGGCCGCCGCAGATTTCCAGCACCAGCCGGGTGGCGCGCTCGATCGCGTCGCGCTGCAGCGCGAAATCGACGCCGCGCTCGTAACGGTAGGACGAGTCCGAGCCGAAGCCGAGCTCGCGCGCCTTGCCGGCGATGGCCTCAGGCGCGAAGAACGCCGACTCCAGGAAAATATCGTGGCTCGCGACAGTGACGCCGCTGTGCTCGCCGCCCATGATGCCGCCCATGGCCAGCGGCTTGGCGTCGTCGGCGATCACCAGGTGCTTGGGCTGCAGCTCGACGGTTTTTTCGTTCAGGCACAGCAGGCTCTCGCCGGCGCGGGCCTGGCGGACGGTGATGCCGCCGTCGATCTTGGCCAGATCGAAAGCATGCATCGGCTGGCCCTGCTCCAGCAGAATGTAGTTGGTGATGTCGACGATGGCGGAGATCGAACGCAGGCCGGAGCGCTCCAGGCGCCGGCGCATCCAGGCAGGCGTCGGCGCGGCGGCATTGACGCCCTTGACCACGCGTCCCAGGTAGCGGCCGCAAGCCTGGCGCGACTCGATCTTCACCGGACGGACGTCGTCGATGGACGGCGCCACCGGCTCGATCGCCACCGGCTTCAACTCGGCGCCGGTCAGGGCCGCCACTTCGCGGGCGATGCCGCGGATCGACAGGCTGTCGGCGCGGTTCGGCGTGATCTTCAGCGTGAACAGCTGGTCGTCCAGGCCCAGATAGTCGCGGATGCTCTGGCCCACCGGCGCGTCGGCCGGCAGCAGCATCAGGCCGTCCACGTCCTCCGGCACGCCCAGCTCCTTGCCGGAGCACAGCATGCCGTTGGATTCCACGCCGCGCATCTTGGTCGGCTTGATCTTGAATTCGCCCGGCAGCACCGCGCCCGGCAGCGCGCACGGCACGCGCACGCCGACGGCGACATTGGGCGCGCCGCAGACGATCTGGATCAGCTCGCCGGTACCGGCGTCAACCTTGGTCACGCGCAGGCGGTCGGCGTTCTCGTGCTTGACGCACTCCTTCACCTCGGCGATCACCACGCCGCTGAAGGCCGGCGCGGCGGCGACGGTTTCTTCCACTTCCAGTCCCGCCATGGTCAGCAGGTCGGACAATTGTTCGGTGTTCAGCGCCGGATTGACCCAGCTTCTCAGCCATTGTTCGGAAAATTGCATAGTCGGCTCCGTGCGCGATCAGTTGAATTGCTTCAGGAAGTTGAGATCGTTCTCGAAGAACAGGCGCAGGTCGTTGACGCCGTAGCGCAGCATGGCGAAACGATCCAGGCCGATGCCGAAGGCGAAGCCGGTGTATTTTTCCGGGTCGATGTTGGCGATGCTCAGCACTTTCGGGTGCACCATGCCGCAACCGCCCACTTCCAGCCATTTGCCCTGCTCGTCCAGCACGTCGATCTCGGCCGAAGTCTCGGTGAACGGGAAGAAGGACGGGCGGAAGCGCACCTGCAGATCGTCGCGCTCGAAGAAGCGGCGCAGGAAATCGGTGACCACGGCCTTCAGATCGGCGAAGGACACGCCCTCCTCCACCCACAGGCCCTCCATCTGATGGAACATCGGCGAATGGGTGGCGTCGGAGTCGACGCGATACACGCGGCCCGGCGCGACGATCTTGATCGGCGGCTGGTGGCTTTCCATGAAGCGCGCCTGGATCGGGCTGGTATGGGTGCGCAGCACGTCGCAGTTTTCCACGTAGAACGTGTCCTGCATCGCGCGCGCCGGATGATTTTCCGGAATGTTCAGCGCCTGGAAGTTGTAGAAATCGCTTTCGATTTCCGGGCCGTCGGCCACTTCGAAGCCCATGGTGCGGAACAGGCCGGCGATGCGCTCCAGCGTCAGCGCCACCGGATGCAGGCCGCCGCCGACCGAACCGCGGCCCGGCAGCGTGACGTCCAGCGCCTCGGCGGCCAGTTGGGCTTCCAGCTTGGCGGCGTTGAGCTGGTCGCGCTTGTCGTTGTGCGCGGCTTCGAACGCCTGCTTGGCCTGGTTGATGGTGGCGCCGGCGGCCTTGCGCTCTTCCGGCGCCAGCTTGCCCAGCTGCTTCAGGAGTTCGGTCAGCTCGCCGCTCTTGCCAAGGAAGCGCGCCTTGACCTGCTCGAGCTCGATCAGATCGGCCGCGGCGGCAACTGCCGCCTGGCCGGCTTGGAGAATCGCGTCAACGTTGTTCATCGTGTCCCACACCGTATGCGAATAGAAGGCTGATCACATCGGGCATTGCGCATACCCGCTCTGATCAACGCTCTGGAAAGGCGGCCTGAATAGAAAAAAAGGGAGGCAATCTTGCCTCCCTTCAGATCCGTCTCGGCGATTAAGCAGCGAGGCTTGCTTTCGCCTTTTCGACGATCTGCGCAAAAGCCGGCTTGTCGAACACGGCCAGATCGGCCAGGACCTTGCGGTCGATTTCGATAGCGGCTTTCTTCAGGCCGTTCATGAACTTGCTGTACGGCAGGCCGTTTTCACGGGCAGCTGCGTTGATACGGGCAATCCACAGTTGACGGAACTGACGCTTTTTCTGACGACGGTCGCGGTAGGCGTATTGACCCGCCTTCATCACCGCCTGTTTGGCGATGCGATAGACGTTCTTCCGGCGGCCGCGATAGCCTTTCGCCAGGGCGAGGATTTTCTTGTGACGAGCACGGGCGGTTACACCGCGTTTTACGCGTGGCATATTTCAGGTCTCCTTAAGCGTAGGGCATCATGGCGCGAACAGAGGCCACGTTGGTCGCGTCCACCATGGAGGTGCCGCGCAGCTGGCGCTTGTTCTTGGTGGTCTTCTTGGTCAGGATGTGACGCTTGAAGGCGTGTGCACGCTTGAAACCACCGCCACCCAGTACTTTGAGACGCTTTTTCGCGCTCGACTTGGTCTTCATTTTCGGCATGGAAATGCTCCTGCTGAATTTTGTTTAGATTAGACACAGGGTGGCCCGAAGGCTCTTGAAACCGCTGCGTCACGCTTTTGAGCAGATCGTTGCCGACCTACAAAACCAACACGGCAGAGCGCACCCTGCCGTGTCGAACGATGATTATACCGATTATTTCTTCTTCGGCGCAATCATCATGACCATCTGACGGCCTTCCAGTCGCGGGAACTGTTCCACAGTGCCCACTTCCGCCAGGTCGGCCTCCACGCGCTTGAGCAGCGCGAGGCCGATGTCCTGGTGAGCCATCTCACGACCGCGGAAGCGCAGGGTGACCTTGGCCTTGTCGCCTTCAGTCAGGAAACGAACCAGGTTGCGCAGCTTGACGTTGTAGTCGCCATCGTCGGTACCCGGACGGAACTTGATTTCCTTGATCTGAACCTGCTTCTGCTTCTGCTTGGCTTCGTGGCGCTTCTTGGACTGCTCGTACTTGTACTTGCCGTAGTCCATCAGCTTGCACACCGGAGGCTGAGCGGTCGGGGAAATCTCCACCAGATCCACATCGTTCTCTTCGGCAAGAGCCATCGCTTCACGCAGACTGACGATGCCAATCTGCTCACCTTCCTTACCTACCAGACGGATCTCGCGAGCGGTAATCTCGCCGTTGATCCGTGCTTCGCGTTCCTGAGCTATAGCTGAAATCTCCTAATGAATGTTTAGTCTGCCGCCGCTGGATCAGGCCTCGGGCATCTCAGCCTTGAGGCGGGCCGCGAAGGCCTCCAGCGTGAGCTGACCCAGGTCTTCGCCCCGGGCGCGCACGGCAACCAGTCCGTCTGCCTTTTCCTTGTCGCCGACAATGATCTGGTACGGCAACTTTTGCAGACTGTGTTCGCGAATTTTATAGCCGATCTTCTCGTTTCTCAAGTCGAGCTCGACGCGGAAGCCTTGTTTCTCAAGCTCTTTGGCAATTTCCGCCGCATATTCGGCCTGCGCTTCGGTGATGTTCATCACCACCATCTGCACCGGAGCCAGCCACAAGGGGAAGGCGCCGGCGTGGTTTTCGATCAGGATGCCGAGGAAACGCTCCAGCGAGCCCAGCGCCGCGCGGTGCAGCATGACCGGGCGCTTGCGGCTGTTGTCGTCGGCCACGTATTCGGCGTCCAGGCGCTCCGGCAGCATGAAATCCAGCTGCAGCGTGCCGCATTGCCAGGAACGGCCCAGCGCGTCCTTGATGTGGTATTCGATCTTCGGACCGTAGAAGGCGCCCTCGCCCGGCAGCTCCTCCCACTCCACGCCGCAGGCGCGCAGCGCCTCGCGCATGCCCTCCTCGGCCTTGTCCCAAGTGGACTCTTCGCCGATGCGCTTTTCCGGACGCAGGGCCAGTTTGATCGCCACCTTGTCGAAGCCGAAGCGGTCGTACACCTCCATCACCAGGCGGTGGAAATCCTTGGCCTCCTGGTTGATCTGGTCCTCGGTACAGAAGATATGGCCGTCATCCTGCACGAAGCCGCGCACGCGCATGATGCCGTGCAGCGCGCCGGACGGCTCGTTGCGGTGGCAGGAGCCGAACTCGGCGTAGCGCAACGGCAGGTCGCGATAGGAGCGCAGGCCGCTGTTGAAAATCTGCACATGGCCCGGGCAGTTCATCGGCTTGACCGCGTAATCGCGCTTTTCCGACTCGGTGATGAACATGTTCTCGCGGTAGTTGGCGGCGTGGCCGGAACGCTCCCACAGATTGGCGTCCATCATCATCGGCGTACGCACTTCCTTGTAGCCTTCATGATTCAGCTTGGCGCGCATGTATTGCTCGACGTTCTGCCACAGCTGCCAGCCCTTGGGATGCCAGAACACCATGCCCGGTGCCTCGTCCTGCAGGTGGAACAGGTCCAGCTGCACGCCCAGCTTGCGGTGGTCGCGCTTTTCCGCCTCTTCCAGCATGTAGAGATAGGCGTCCAGATCTTCCTTCTTGGCCCAGGCCGTGCCGTACACGCGCTGCAGCATCTCGTTCTTGCTGTCGCCGCGCCAGTAGGCGCCGGCCACCTTCATCAGCTTGAACACTTTCAGCTTGCCGGTGGAAGGCACGTGGGGACCACGGCACAAGTCGGTGAACTCGCCCTCACGATACAGGCTCAGCACCTCGCCTTGCGGGATCGACTCGATGATCTCCGCCTTGTAGGCCTCGCCGATGCTCTTGAAGTAAGCGATGGCCTCGTCGCGCGGCAGCTCGTAACGCTCGACCGGAATGTCCTTCTTCGCCAGCTCGGCCATCTTCTTTTCGATGGCGGCCAAATCTTCCGGCGTGAACGGACGCTTGTAGGCGAAGTCGTAGTAGAAGCCGTTTTCGATTTCCGGCCCGATGGTCACCTGCGCCTCGGGGAACAGCTCCTTGACGGCATAGGCCAGCAAGTGGGCGGTGGAGTGGCGGATGACGGACAGGCCGTCCGCGTCCTTGTCGGTGACGATGGCCAGATCCGCGTTGCGGTCGATCAGGTAGCTGGTATCCACCAGCTGGCCGTCGACGCGGCCGGCGAGCGCGGCGCGGGCCAGGCCGGCGCCGATGGATGCGGCCACTTCATGAACCGTTACCGGTTTGTCGAAAGAACGGACCGAGCCGTCCGGCAAGCGAATGTCTGGCATGTCAACTCCAACGAGGGCGAGAGATTTTTGTGATCGAGTCTAAAGCAAAAGGGTAAAAAAAAAGTGCGGCCTGAGCCGCACTTCTTTTTCGCATGGTCCAACCCGCAAGGCTCAGCTTTCGTGAGTATGTCGGGTTGTGGTAGTTCGCAAGGATTTCACTTGGCAACTCCATGCATTTAATTTGGTAGGCACGATTGGATTCGAACCAACGACCCCCACCATGTCAAGGTGGTGCTCTAACCAACTGAGCTACGTGCCTGTCGTCGAGGTGTGCATAGTATAAGACCCGCCCCATCTTGGCAAGCACTTTTTTGCGATTCCGGCGCAGCCCGCGCGCTTGCTGTATACTAGCGGACTGATTTTGCTAAACAAACCCTGAAGCGATACTTCGAATAATGTTGAAGTTTACCGTACACAAGACCTCCGGCGGCGCGCGTCGCGGCACGCTGGAGCTGAACCACGGCACCGTGGAGACCCCGGTCTTCCAGCCGGTGGGCACTTACGGCTCGGTCAAGGCGATGAGCCCGGTCGAGCTGAACGACATCGGCGCCCAGATCATCCTGGGCAACACCTTCCACCTGTGGCTGCGCCCGGGCCTGGAGATCGTCGAGCAGTTCGGCGGCCTGCACGAATTCATCGGCTGGGACAAGCCCATCCTCACCGACTCCGGCGGCTTCCAGGTGTTCAGCCTGTCCGACATGCGCAAGCTGACCGAGGAAGGCTGCACCTTCCAGAGCCCGATCAACGGCGACAAGCTGTTCCTCTCGCCTGAGATCTCGATGAAGATCCAGACGGTGCTCAACTCGGACATCGTGATGCAGCTGGACGAGTGCACGCCGGGCCAGGTGGACCACGCCACCGCGCAGAAGTCGCTGCAGATGAGCCTGCGCTGGGCCGAGCGCTCGCGCCGCGCCTTCGACGACCTGAAAAACCCCAACGCGCTGTTCGGCATCGTGCAAGGCAACCTTTATACCGATTTGCGCCAGGAGTCGCTGGAAGGCCTGATGCAGGTCGGCTTCGACGGCATCGCCATCGGCGGCCTGTCGGTGGGCGAGCCCAAGCCGGAAATGTACCGGATGCTGACCGAGCTGAAGGACATGCTGCCGGCCGACAAGCCGCACTACCTGATGGGCGTCGGCACGCCGGAAGACCTGGTGCACGGCGTGGCCAACGGCGTGGACATGTTCGACTGCGTGATGCCGACCCGCAACGCGCGCAACGGCTGGATCTTCACCCAGTGGGGCGACGTCAAGATCAAGAACGCGCGCTACAAGGACGACAAGAAGCCGCTGGACGAGGAATGCGCCTGCTACGCCTGCCGCAACTTCAGCCGCGCCTACCTGCACCACCTGCACCGCGTCGGCGAAATCCTGGGCGCGCGGCTGAACACCATACACAATCTGTTCTACTACCAGGAACTGATGCGCGAGATGCGCAAGGCGATCGAGGAAGACCGCTTCGAGGACTTCCGCCTGGAATTCGCCGCCAAGCGCGCCCGCAGCGTCAACTGAGGCGCGCCGGGCGGGGAACCGCGGCCCGGCGCCGACGGTCCCACGCCCTTGCCGCGCTCCGTGGTTGGAAAAGCCATGGAGCATGGCTACAATGCCCTGTTCGAATTCAAGTCATAACGAAATTTAGGAGTTTCCCTGATGTCCTTCATTACTCCCGCCTTCGCTTCCGGCGGCGCTGCCCCCGCAGGTTTCGACCTGATGGGCTTCCTGCCGATGATCGTGATCTTCGTGCTGTTCTGGTTCCTGATGGTCCGCCCGCAGCAGAAGCGCATGAAGGAAACCCAGAAGATGCTGTCCGAGCTGCAGAAGGGCGACGAAGTGGTCACCCAGGGCGGCATCGTCGGCCGCGTGTCCAAGGTCAGCGAACAGTACCTGAGCCTGGAAATCGCCGACAACGTGGAAATCCACGTGCAGCGCGGCGCCGTCAGCGCCAAGCTGGAAAAGGGTACCCTGAAGTCCCTGTAATGCCGTCACGGCCGCCCCGGAAGCTTTCGCGGCGGCCTGTTCATTTCCCACTCCAGAACTAGAACATGAACCGCTACCCTCTCTGGAAATACCTCGTCATCGTGGTGGCGCTGATCATCTCGGCGATTTACACGCTGCCCAATTTCTACGGCGAGACCCCCGCGGTGCAGGTCTCCAGCTCGCGCCAATCCATTCCGGTGGACTCCGCCGTGATGGCGCGCGTGGAAGACGCGCTCAAATCGCAGAACCTCAGCCCCGACGGCGTCTTCCTCGACGCCAACAGCCTGAAGGTCCGCTTCAAGGATACCGACACCCAGCTGAAGGCGCGCGACGCCATCCAGCACGCGCTGGGCGACAACTACATCATCGCGCTGAACCTGCTGCCGGCCTCGCCGTCCTGGCTGGCCTCGCTGCACGCCAACCCGATGTTCCTCGGCCTGGACCTGCGCGGCGGCGTGCACTTCCTGCTGGAAGTGGACATGAAGGCGGCCACCGACAAGGCGATGGAACGCTACGCCGGCGACCTGCGCCGCGAGCTGAAGAACAAGCAGGTGCGCTACGGCAGCATCAAGCGCAACGGCAACACGCTGGAAGTGCAGCTGCGCGACGAGGACACGCTGAAGTCGGCCCAGGACGTGGTTTACCGCATGCTGCCCAGCCTGGCGGTCCGCAGCGACGACGCCAGCAACAAGCTGCTGCTGACGCTGAAGCCTGAAGAAATCACCAAGATTCAGAACGACGCGGTCAAGCAGAACATCACCACCCTGCACAACCGCGTCAACGAGCTGGGCACCACCGAGCCCATCATCCAGCAGAACGGCCCCAACCGCATCGTGGTGCAGCTGCCCGGCATCCAGGACACCGCCCGCGCCAAGGACATCATCGGCCGCACCGCCACGCTGGAAGTGCACATGGTCGAGGACGACCAGGGCAAGGTGGCCGAGGCGCTGGCCGGCAACGTGCCGGCAGGCTACGAGCTGCTGGACGAAGCCACCTCCCGCGGCCAGAGCAAGATTCTGCTCAAGAGCGACGTGGAGCTGACCGGCGACAATATCAACGACGCCCAGCCCAGCTTCGACCAGTTCGGCGCGCCCGCCGTCAGCATCAATCTGGACAGCACCGGCGCCGCCATTTTCCGCCAGCTGACCGCCGAGAACGTCGGCAAGCGCATGGCGATGGTGCTGGTGGAAAAAGGCCGCAAGGAAGTGGTCACCGCGCCGGTGATCCGCACCGAAATCGGCGGCGGCCGCGTGGAAATCTCCGGCAGCATGAACAGCGCCGAGGCCAACGACACCGCCCTCTTGCTGCGCGCAGGCTCCCTGGCCGCCCCGATGAACATCATCGAAGAGCGCACCATCGGCCCCAGCCTGGGCAAGGAAAACATCGAGAAGGGCTTCCACGCCACGTTGTGGGGCTTCGCCGCCATCGCCGTGTTCATGGTGATCTACTACGGCCTGTTCGGCGTATTCTCCTCGCTGTCGCTGGCGATCAACGTGTTCCTGCTGATCGCGCTGCTGTCCATGCTGCAGGCCACGCTGACCCTGCCCGGCATCGCCGCCATCGCGCTGGCGCTGGGCATGGCCATCGACGCCAACGTGCTGATCAACGAGCGCATCCGCGAGGAGCTGCGCAACGGCATGCCGCCTCACTCGGCCATCCACGCCGGCTACGACCACGCCTGGCACACCATCCTGGACTCCAACGTCACCACGCTGATCGCCGGCCTGGCGCTGATGATCTTCGGCTCCGGCCCGGTGCGCGGCTTCGCCATCGTCCACTGCCTGGGCATCCTGACCTCGATGTTCTCGGCGGTGCTGGTGTCGCGCGGCTTGGTGCACCTGTGGTACGGCCGTCGCCGCAAACTGACCTCGCTGGCCATCGGCCAGGTGTGGAAACCGGAAAACAAGGGCTAAACCATGGAGCTTTTCCGCATCAAACGGGACATCCCGTTCATGAGCTACGGCAGGCTCACCACGGCCATTTCGCTGGTGACCTTCATCCTCGCCGTGTTTTTCCTGGCCACCCGCGGCCTGAACTTCAGCGTGGAGTTCACCGGCGGCACCGTGCTGGAAGTGCAGTACCAGCAATCGGCCAACCTGGACCAGGTGCGCGAGAAGGTGGACGCGCTGAAGCTGGGCGAGTCCACCGTGCAGAATCTGGGCACCAGCCGCGACGTGATGATCCGCCTGCCCAACAAGCCGGGCACCAGCACCGCCCAGCTGTCCGACAAGGTGATGGGCCAGCTCAAGGCCGCCGACCCGACCGTGCAGCTGCGCAAGGTGGACTTCGTCGGCCCCAGCGTCGGCGAGGAGCTGGTCACCCACGGCCTGACCGCGGTGATCCTGGTGTGCGTGGGCATCATGCTCTACCTGGCCATCCGCTTCGAGTGGCGTTTCGCCGTGGCGGCCATCATCGCCAACATGCACGACGTGGTGATCATCCTCGGCTGCTTCGCCTTCTTCCGCTGGGAGTTCTCGCTGACCGTGCTGGCCGGCATCCTGGCGGTGCTGGGCTACTCGGTGAACGAGTCGGTGGTGGTGTTCGACCGGATCCGCGAAAACTTCCGCAAGCCGGGCATGCGCGGCCACGCGGTGGCCGAAGTGATCGACAACGCCATCACCTCCACCATGAGCCGCACCATCATCACCCACTTCTCCACCGAGATGATGGTGGTGTCGATGCTGGTGTTCGGCGGCCCGGCTCTGCACGGCTTCGCGATGGCGCTGACCATCGGCATCGTGTTCGGCATCTACTCATCGGTGCTGGTGGCCAGCCCGATCGCGCTGTGGCTGGGCGTGAAGCGCGAGCACATGATCAAGCCGGTGAAACAAAAAGAGGAAGCGGTGGTCTGATCATCGCCTTCTGAACGACTGGCCGGCTCGTCCGGCCAGTTTCGCGTCTGCCCACCTAGCTCATAACGGAAATCATGGAAGCCATCACCTTTCTGATCGACTTCATCCTGCACATCGACGCCCACCTGACCCAGCTGGTGGCCGCCTACGGCCCCTGGGTCTACGCCATCCTGTTCCTGATCGTGTTCTGCGAGACCGGCCTGGTGGTCACCCCCTTCCTGCCCGGCGACTCGCTGCTGTTCGTCGCCGGCGCGCTGGCGGCGATGGGCCAGATGAACCCGCACCTGCTGGTCATCCTGCTGATCGTCGCCGCCATCCTGGGCGATGCCACCAACTACGCGATCGGCCGCAACGTCGGCATGCGGCTGTTCGACATGTTCCCGCGCATCCTGAAGCCGCAGTACCTGGAGAAGACCCACGCCTTCTACGAGCGCCACGGCGGCAAGACCATCATCTTCGCCCGCTTCGTGCCCATCGTGCGCACCTTCGCGCCGTTCGTGGCCGGCATCGGCAAGATGCACTACCCGCAGTTCCTGCGGTACAACGTGGTGGGCGCCGTCGCCTGGGTGGTCGGCTTCACTTACGCCGGCTACTTCTTCGGCAACCTGCCCTTCGTGCGCAAGAACCTGGAGCTGCTGATCTTCGGCATCATCTTCGTCTCCTTCCTGCCGGGGCTGATCGAAATCTGGCGCCACAAGCGCGCGGCCACCCGCGGCTGATCCGTAGTAGAATCGACAAGGCCGCCGCAGCGCGGCCTTTCGTTTTTGATATTTCCGCGACGCCGCCCATGACACGCATCCAACGCCTGCCCGACCACCTCGTCAACCAGATCGCCGCCGGCGAGGTGGTGGAACGCCCCGCCTCCGCGCTGAAGGAAATGCTGGAAAACAGCCTGGACGCCGGCGCGACGCGGATCAGCGTGGACCTGGCCCAGGGCGGCATCAAGCTGATCCGGGTGACGGACAACGGCGCCGGCATCGCCGCCGACGACCTGCCGCTGGCGCTGGACCGCCACGCCACCAGCAAGATCGCGTCGCTGGACGACCTGGAATCGGTCTCCACGCTGGGCTTCCGCGGCGAGGGTCTGGCCAGCGTGGCGTCCGTGTCGCGGCTGACGCTGACGAGCCGCCCGCACGATGCCGACCACGCCCACCAGATCATCGCGATAGACGGCACCCTGCATCCGGTGGAGCCGGCCGCCCATCCGCACGGCACCAGCGTGGAAGTGGTGGACCTGTATTTCAACACCCCGGCGCGGCGCAAATTCCTGAAGAGCGAAAACACCGAGTACGCGCACTGCGCGGCCACTTTCGAGCGCATCGCGCTGGCGCATCCGGAGGTGGAGTTCCTGCTGCGCCACAACGGCAAGGTGGCGTGGCGGCTGCCGTCGCAAAGCGCCGAGGACCGCGTGGCCGCGCTGTTGGGCAAGGACTTCGTCGCCGCCGCCATCCCGCTGGACAGCCAGGCCGGCCCGCTGGCGCTGAGCGGCTTCGTCGCCTCGCCCACATACTCCAAGGCCAGTCGCGACGCCCAGTACTTCTACGTAAACGGCCGCTTCGTGCGCGACAAGACCGCGCAGCACGCGCTGCGCCAGGCCTATCGCGACGTGCTGCACCACGACCGCCATCCGGCCTACGCGCTGTTCTTCACGCTTGAGCCGTCCGGCGTGGACGTCAACGTGCACCCGACCAAGATCGAAGTCCGCTTCCGCGAAAGCCAGGCGGTGCACCAGTTCCTGTTCCACAGCGTGCACAAGGCATTGGCCGGCACCAGCGCCGGCGCCGCGCCGACGGTCCAGGTGGAAGGCGCGGAAACGGCCGCGCCGCAGCTGCCCCGCGGCGAATCGGCGCCGCTGTTCGCCAGCGCCTCGCCCCAGCCGGCCTCGTCCGGCGCGCCGGCGCCGCAGCCTTTCCAGTATCAACAGCAGTCCATCCCCCTGAACGTCGCGCGCGAGGCGGTGGGCGTCTACGACAAGCTGTTCGGCGGCCTGCGCGAGGAAGAGCGGGCGCTGTCGCGCCCCGAGCCGGCGATGCCCTCCCCCGCCGCGCCGCTGCTGCATCCGGCGGTGCTGGCCATGCCCGCCCACGACGAGAACGGCATCCCGCCGCTGGGCTTCGCGCTGGCGCAGCTGCACGGCGTCTACATCCTCAGCCAATGCGCAGAAGGCCTGATCCTGGTGGACATGCACGCGGCGCACGAACGCATCGTCTACGAACGGCTGAAAGCCGCGCTGGAGTCCGACGCCATCCCGCTGCAACCGCTGCTGCTGCCGGTGTCCTTCGCCGCCGACCGCATGGAGGTGGCCACCGCGCACGAGCATGGCGAGGAAATGAAGCGGCTGGGCGTGGAGCTGGCGCCGCTGTCCCCAACCCAGATCGCCGTGCGCGGCGTGCCGGTGTGGCTGAAGGACGGCGACCCGGTGGAGCTGGCCCGCGCGGTGCTGAAGGACGTGCGCGAGTTCGGCCTGACCCAGGTGCTGACCGAGCGCCGCAACGAGCTCTTGGCCACCATGGCCTGCCATGGCGCGGTGCGCGCCAACCGCCAGCTGACCTTGCCGGAAATGAACGCGCTGCTGCGCGACATGGAAGCCACCGAGCGTTCCGGCCAATGCAACCACGGCCGCCCCACCTGGACCCGGCTGACCATGCGCGACCTGGACAAGCTGTTCATGCGCGGCCAGTAAATCCGTCCCGCCAGATAACAAGAAAGACAAGCATTGTTGCGGATACGGTTAGCCTTCCCCCTCGATACGCCATCCGGTCGACATCCGCGCGAAGAAAGCGCAGGACGGCGATGAGAGTCAGCGTATTGGTGGAAAACCATAGCCACCGGCCCGCGCTGCGGGCCGAGGCCGGGCTGGCGCTGTGGATAGAGCACAACGGCCATCGCGTGCTGTTCGACACCGGCCGCGGCGGCCTGCTGCTGGAGAACGCGGCGAAGATGGGCGTCGATCTGTCCGCGCTCAGCCACCTGGTGCTGTCCCACGGCCACTACGACCACAGCGGCGGCCTCGCCGCGCTGTCCCCCATCCTGCACAAGCGGCCGCAGCTGATCGCCCACCCGCACGCCTTGCTGCCGCGCGCCGCCATGCTGGGACCGTGGCGGCTGCGGCGGCTGGGCATTCCCGCTATTCCGGCCGATCTGGAAAGCCGCTTCGACCTTCAGCTGCACCGCGAGCCTTACCATTTCGCCGACGATTTCGTGTTTCTCGGCCGCATTCCACGCCGCACTTACCGCGAAGGCCAGGGCGCCATGGGCCGGCTATGGCCGAACACCGGCCGCAGCGCGCCGGACCGGGTGGAGGACGACTCCGCGCTGGTCTGCCGCACGGAAAAGGGCCTGATCATCTTCAGCGGCTGCGCCCACGCCGGCATCCGCCACACCGTCGATTACGCGATGGAAGTCTGCGGCGACAGCCGGGTGCGGGCGGTGATAGGCGGCTTCCACCTGCGCAGCGCCGGGCCGCTGCGGCTGCTGAATGTCCGCCGCTACTTCCAGTCCCGGGCCGGCGCCCTGCTCTTCGCCTGCCATTGCAGCGGCTACGCCCGCCACTTCCTGCCCAGGCAGACGAACATCGCCGTCGGCAATCGGCTGGTCTTCGACTAACCCCCGCCCCGGCATGCCGGATGGAATGGCATGGATCCGCCAGCGCCCCATGCCGGCCTCCCTTCACAAACCGCTCCCCGCCTCGTCCCGACGATTGAGCGCCTGGCTCCCCGCCGGCACCTGACAGAAGGAGCGGAATGATGCAATTCAACGACACCGCCAAACGAGACGCGCTGAACGCCTTTTCCCGGTTGCCGCAAGCGCTCAGGGAACAAATACAGTTCAGCACCGTCAGGCTGAGCAATGACCGCTTCACCGGCTCCGGCGTGCTGGTCATCGACGCCAACCAGATCCCGGGCATCGTCACCGCCAAACACAATCTGTGCGTGCGCGCCGGCATCGCCACGCCGACAGCGTGGAACGAAGACCAAGTCGCCGGCCTGATCACCGGCTTTCTGGACGGCTTGAAAGTGGGCTACGACTTCCCCGCCGCCGCGCCGGACAACATCCGACAGCCCTTGCCGGCGAAGGAACAGATTCTGGCGCCGGACAACAGCGACATCGAATTCCGCAACGGCTACGGCCGCTGGGACTACGACCTGATGTTCATCTCCTTCAAGGCCAGGCTGCCGCTACGCGATTACATCGCCGCTAGCCCCAGCCACCGCGTGCCCTACGGCAGCGGCGACCTGGCCTTCTACCGCCAGGACCCGGCCGGCAAGGGCGTGTTCGTCACCGGCTTCGGCGACGTGCGGAACGCCCAGGGCGGGCAGCTCAACCTGTCCCACCCTTTCCAGGTCCGCAACGCCGTCATCTCGTCCCGCCAGGCCCAGGCGCTGCGCCACAGCCGTCCCGACCTCTACTTCACCGACGCGCTGATCGTGGAGGCATCCAACAACAGCAGCACCGCCACCGGCGACTCCGGCGGCCCCATGCTCCATGTCAGCGGCAGCCGGGTCTACCTGATGGGCGCGACGCTGGGCGCCAACTTTCTGCCCGACCGGCTGCCGCCGGACGCGCCCATCCTCAACAACGCGGCGACGGCGCTGTATGCAGGAGGGTATCTGTTCTGATCAAGACAAGCCTCACCGCTTGTCGCTCCAAATATTACCCAGGTAGGGCGCGCAAGTCCTAATTTGCCGTTGTCGCCATTGCGTAAAACGTCAAATAAGCATGGGATTACTGTCCGTGCCATAAATGATTGGAGCGCCCCCATCCGACCAAGACAATCAACTGGTCCTGAATACTCATAGAGGAACGTCACATGACTTGCCTTTTCAATCTTCCATTCGGCCCAAAGCGACACGCGGCTTCAGATACTTCCATGAGTCAAAAGATCGAATTGGGCATACTCCTCACAAATCCAAAGACATGTTTTACACCTATCATCATAAACGAATTAATTAAACCCAAATCAACATGAGCCCATGAGATATTTTACCGAATAGACTTTGCAAAAACGCTTCACATGCACTAATTTAAAAACCAACAAAACAGCCAAAAACCTCACCACTACAGTCAAGAAAATATTGCAGGACAGCGGAGAATATACCATTTAGATCTAAAAACCGCCCTCCACAAGCATTACAGATCAACTTATGACTTTTAGGTGAGAATTATGTTTTCCTGGAAAAGCACTTTATTTATTTTACATAGCGCCTCTCGTTATATCTTATTCTTCCCTCTGGCATTTATCCATCACTCCGCTCATGCTCAAACCGAAGTCATTGTGGCTTCTGAAACATGGGCTCAATTGATTTATTCAGGAGAAAATGGAAAGCCGGCAGGACCCATTGTCGACTTTGTTAATAAAATGAATAAAGTCCAGAACCGTTATAATTTTAAATTCATCATCATTCCCAAGCTAAGATTGAATAAATTTTTCATAGAGAAACGGGCTGACGTTTATCCATTTCGAACGACAAAATGGACAGAAAACGAATTAAAATTACAATCCACCAAAACAATTGCCACGAGTGGCGATGTTTACATTGCAAAAAAAGAAAATAAATATGGTGGAGAAGCGGTGTTTTCAAACATAAAATCAAAGAAAATCGCTGGAGTGCTTGGCTATCACTATAATATTTTCAAAAACAATCCAGACGAGAGGTGCATTAAAGAAAATTTTCAAGTCGAATTACTATCCTCAAATGAAGCCGTTGTCAAATTCATACTATCCGGACGAGCAGAAGTTGGCATTGTCCCAGAAACCATTATTGGAGAATACATGGAAAGCAAAACAATAAAAAATCAATTAATCGTATCAAAAACATTTGATTCGAGAGTGGGGCTATCAAACCTAGTGCGTGAAAATGGTCCCATTTCAGCAGAAGAGATGAACATTATCATCGATAAAATGGAGTCAAATGGTGACATTAAAAAATTCAAAGTGATATTGCACATTGGAGAATTCGTTCATTAAAGACGCCTCTTCAATCGGCATATGTGGCAGGCTGCAAGCTGGCGACGTCCCCCCGGCATTGACTTCAAGTTCCCCACGATTCCGTGAAGAACCAAAGAAAACGGCGCATCGCCATTAAAGGGATGCGCCGTTTATGTAATAGATCCTGCCAGTGCCGTTGCGCCGATTACGTTGCGCCAGACCGTAGCTTGGGCTGAATGAAATGAAGCCCAAAGTTTACCGAGATGAAATATAGAAGGTCACTTATTTTAAAACAGCACACCAACCTTACCAACCATACAAGTAAGACCTTTTCCAAGTCAGCACAAGAAAATTAACCTCCTCGACACCCTTCATGAATATAGTTTCCAGAACATATGGGGCACCCAGCAGGGCGATGATACAGCTTATGCTCTTCACAATAACTGACTTTGTACTCAGGACTACAATCCACCTTGGCAAAAGCAGCAGTCCCTGACAAAACAAACGGTGGCAAATTTTCCAATAACTTTGGCAACTCACTCCAACCATACCCAGAATATATCTGTATATATTGACTAGCCTTCATTGCTGGCGATATCGCACGAAAAGCATCTATTTTCGATATGGCTAAGTTTTTAGCAAGCCACTCTGCCACAGCTAAAGATGCTCCCACATCCACTCGCGCCCAAATATCAAAATCTGAAGGATCCACCATTAAACAATTCATTCTGCATTATCTTTTCTTAGGAACAGGGCCGTAGGTTGGGCTGAATGAAATGAAGCCCAACGTTTACCGAGAAAATTCACGAACCCATAAATATAAATCACCATATATCGCACCGAGCGTTGGGCTTCGCAAGCTCAGCCGAACCTACGACCTTCTTCCACCCGACCTCGACATTTCAGATTACAACAATCATCCCGGCACAATCACTTCAACTCCAGCCACAAGCATTCTCTACTTTACTCTTCGATACACATCATCATCCTCGATAGACAATAATAAAACCCAACGTTTACCAATAAATACGGCCCCATAAATATTGATCGAAATGTATCGAGGTGATACATTGGGCTTATCAAGCCCAGCCCAACTTACGATCCTAAAAAAGATCAAGCCTTGAAAATCAGCATAATACAACAAAAAAACCAGGCCGTAGGTTGGGCTGAATGAAATGAAGCCCAACGTTCACCGAGAAAATGCATGACCCCCTAAATATTGATAGCCATATGTCGCGGTGAACGTTGGGCTTTGCAAGCTCAGCCCAACCTACGGCCCTGATTCAGCACGTAGGCATGACCTCTGGTCAGCCTGCCCTACCTAGCTGCCGGGCAACGTCCCGCCCCGTGGCGGCACTTGGCCGCGATGCGACCCACGTCAAACTCACAACATCCATCAATTATCCGGGGAACGCGATCACCGGTTTACCATTCGCACAGACAGGTGGTGCGGCGCCCGGCAATTAAACCGTAACGTCGTTCATGTACAGGCCGGGTGTCGCACCCTACGATTGCACCGTACGGCCGTGAAAACACGCCAACCTTACCGGGCCGACTACGCAAGAGCCGCTTGACGTGAAAGACGGTATCTACGGCCCTAACCACTTTGGCTATCAACAATGAAACCGACCTCTCGAGAAGAGCCTGCAAATCTTCCCTCAACACTCTCCAATGTTATAACCGCCGCATTTTAAACACCGAACCTTCCCACGAAAGGCTTGGTCCGATTAAACTATGCGATCAGGTTAATTTCTGAGTGCTGATTGAGAAACTGCTCTTGGTCCTCGTCAGCAATAAGAGGCTGTGCCTCAGCAGGAACTCTCGTCCTGGAAATTCGAATACCATTCATGCACGATCGACACCAAATCAATTTCCAGCCGAATTCACTATCAGTAAAGCCAAAGTACTGATAAGAAAGGCCGATGGAATTACAAACCGGGCATGAACACTGAGCATATCCAGCATCGCTAGCCGGCAAGTATTTCACCCAATCTAGGTAAGTAAAGTTATTGACCATTATTCACCCCCCTCAAGTCGCCCTGTTTTGTTCTTCTGATAGCACTGCCAAAAACTGTCTTCAATGCCATGTGCAGCATTTTCATTTAGCCGAAGCTCTTGATTCAAACGTAAAGGATCGTCTGCAAATCGATTCGGATGGCCATACAAATCAATTTGCATCGTGTGGGTCCGTTCATGACCAATCGTTTTCACAAGCTGTTCTGTATTTGTGAATGTATCCGGATAAAGATCAATCGCCCCATTCGGATGTGTATATCCGTATAGATCTTTACCGACAAGTTCAGGGCCGTAGGTTGGGCTGAATGAAATGAAGCCCAACGTTTACCGAGAAAGCAGGACCACACAAGCGGAGAAAAGCCTTAGATCTATAAAATCAACATGATACAGCAAATAAGCCCGCAATTATTTCCCGGTAAACGACCAATAAAATAAATAGCCCGAGCACGCTATCACATGCTCGGGCTTCAGACATAACGCCTACGCCGGCGCTGTCTACAGATAATCCCTGATCCGGTAGTAAGCCATCCCCAACACCAGCGCCGGGGTGCGCAGCAGCTTGCCGCCGGGAAAGTCGCGGTGGCGGATCTTGGAAAACAGGTCCAACCGCGACGAGGTGCCGGCGATCGCTTCGGCCACCACCTTGCCGGCCAGGCCGGTGATGTTGACGCCGTGTCCGGAAAAGCCTTGCAGGTAGTAGACGCTGCCGGACAGGCGGCCGAAGTCCGGCGCGCGGTTGACGGTGATGTCGCAGAAGCCGCCCCAGGCATAGGCAATGCCGACATCGGCCAACTGCGGGAACACGCGCAGCATGTCGGCGCGCATGGCGCCGGCCAGATCGCGCGGCTCGTGGCCGGAATAGCTGACCTTGCCGCCGAACAGCAGACGGTGGTCGGCGGACAGCCGGTAGTAGTCGAGCACGAAGTTGGTGTCGCACACCGCCATATTGTCGGCGATCAGCGCGCGCGCCCTCTCCTCGCCCAACGGCTCGGTGGCGATCACATAGGTGCCGGCCGGCATGATGCGCCGCTCCAACTGCGGCGCCAGCGCGCCGATGTAGGAATTGCAGGCCAGCACCAAGTGGCGGCAACGCACGACGCCATGCTCGGTGAATGCCTTGGGCGCGTCGCCCTGTTCGATGCGTAAAACCGGCGTCTGCTCGTGGATGGCCACGCCGGCAGCCAGCGCCGCGCGGGCCAGGCCCAGCGTGTAGTTGAGCGGGTGCAGATGGCCGGAGCGGGGATCGAACAGGCCGCCCTGGTAGCGCTCGCTGGCCAGCTTGCCGCGCAGCGCCGCCCGGTCCCACAGCCGCATGCCGCCGTAGCCGTAGCGCTCTTCGGCCTCGCGCTGCCAGGCTTCCAGCTCCCGCAGATGGCGCGGCTTGACCGCCGCGCTGACATAGCCGCGCTGCCAGTCGCACTGGATGCCGTGGCGGCGCACGCGCTCGTCTATGATCTCCACCGCCTCCACCGACATGTCCCACAGCGCCTTGGCCGCCTCGTCGCCCACCTGGGCGCGGATGCTTTCGATGTCGCCGGCGTAGCCGGCGATCACCTGGCCGCCGTTGCGGCCGGAGGCGCCGAAGCCGACATGCGAGCCCTCCAGCAGGATGACGGAGAAGCCCTTCTCCCGCAGGTTCAACGCCGCCGACAGCCCGGCCAGTCCGCCGCCCACCACGCACACGTCGCAGCCGGCCTCGCCGCGCAGCGGAGGCTGCGGGTCCCAGGCGTGGGCGGTGGCGGCGTAATAGGATGGCGGATGGGGCTGATGGGCGAAACGCAGCATAAAGTCCTCAGGGCGGATCGGAAAGAAAGCCCCCGGCGGGCCGGGGACGCGGATGTCACTGGGTCAGCACCACCGGCGAATCGGCGCGCCAGCTGAGGTAGACCGTCTCGTCCCAGGTGGGGGCGGTCTCGTTGGCGTCGCACCAGCGCGACGATGGCACCACGGCTTTGACGATCTTGCCGCCCGCCAGTTGCACGTGATAGACGGAGTAGCTCCCCAGATAGGCGATGTCGCGCACCGTGCCGGCGGCGCGGTTGGCGCCCGGCGGCAGCGGCTGCTTGTCCAGCCGCACGTCCTCCGGCCGCACGCTGGCCCACACGTGCATGCCCTTGGGGCCGGTGATGCCGTGGTCGATGTGGATGACGCCGCCCAGCTCCCGGGAATTGATCTCCACCCGGTCCGGCTCGTCCACCACCACCGCGCCTTCGAACATATTGGTCTCGCCGATGAATTCGGCGGTGAAGCGGCAGCTTGGGTATTCGTAGATCTCGGTCGGCGTGCCCACCTGCAGCAGTTTGCCTTCGCTCATGATGCCGATGCGGCTGGACATGGTCATCGCCTCTTCCTGGTCGTGGGTGACCATGATGCAGGTGACGCCCACCGCCTCGATGGTGTTGACCAGCTCCAGCTGGGTCTGCTGCCTGAGCTTCTTGTCCAGCGCGCCCAGCGGCTCGTCCAGCAGCAGCAGCTTGGGCCGCTTCACCAGGCTGCGCGCCAGCGCCACCCGCTGCTGCTGGCCGCCGGACAGCTGGTGCGGCTTGCGGCCGGCGTATTTGCGCATCTGCACCAGGTCCAGCATTTTCGCCACCCGCTCGGCGATCTCGTCGCGCGGCGCGCCGTCCTGCTTCAGGCCGAAGGCGACGTTCTGCTCCACCGTCATGTGCGGGAACAGCGCGTAATTCTGGAACATCATGTTGACCGGCCGCTCGTACGGCCGCAGTCCCTGCATGTCCTGCCCGTCCAGGATGATGCGCCCGGCGGTGGGCGTCTCCATGCCCGCCAGCATGCGCAGCAGCGTGGACTTGCCGCAGCCGGAGCTGCCCAGCAAGGCGAAGATCTCGTTGCGGCGGATGTCGAGGTCGATATGATCCACCGCCAGGTGGTCGCCGAACTTCTTCACCACGCCGCTGATCCGCAGATACGGCGGTTCGTTCCCGGCGACGGCATGCGCCGGGGCGGCGCTGGCGATGGGGCTGGCTGCTTGCTTGCTGGCCGCGATGGCTTCCGACATGTTCCCACTCCCTCCGACTGCGGCGCCCTGCCGGCGCCGCTTGCTGTTTTGGACGCTTGAGACACGCGGTGGACATAACATCCACCGTCTTGACGCTGCCGGCACGCTTACAGCATGGCAAAGCGCGGCCGGCATTGCCGGGAAAGATGAAGCGATGGGGAGAGCGGGCCCGATGCCGCGGCGCGGGTCTGCGGCAAGAAGTCCTCACACTCCCCTGCCGCGGTGCGGGCGGCAGCCGGCGTCTGGCGCGCCGGTGGTGGACACAGCCTATGCCATGTTTAAGAAATTTGACAAGCGACGATCAATAGATTGACCGCACTAGAACGATAGTCTGTGGCTTGCGCGCCTCAGCAAGGAAAATGCCGCGCCGCGGCATTATTGCGTTTAAGACATCAAACACTTGTGGATAGGCTCGCGGAGCAGCGCGAAGCTGAGAATCAGCGTCCGCAGGCGCAGCAGGACGGCGCGCCGGGCTGGCGCCGTTCGACGAACAAGCTGTTTCCAGGCAGCTTCTTCGCCTGCTTCTTGGCCTCCGCCGTCGCCGCGCCGATCTCGTGGTGGCTCAGATACTGGCCCGGCCCCACCCTCACCACGCCCAGCGACAAGGTAGTCAGCGGCAGGAACACCGGTTCGCCGTTGCGCGAGGCCACCTCGAAACCGCCGGCCAGGCGATGGGCGTCGGAAAAGTGCCGCGCCGCCTGTTCGCCGAAGCGCGCCAGCATGGCCCTGAGCCGCGCCTCCCAGTCTTCCGATTGCATCAGCGCCACGAAGTCGTCGCCGCCGACGTGGCCGACGAAGTCGCGCTCCTGGTCCACGCATTCCAGCAGCAGGCGGGCGAGCAGCTCGATCAAGTCGTCGCCGGCGGCGTAGCCGTACAGATCGTTGAAGGGCTTGAAGTGGTCGAGATCGGCGTACACCGCCACGAAGGGCGTCCGCATTTCCAGCAAGCGGTCTATGGTTTCGCTGATCGGCACGTTGCCGGGCAGGCCGGTCAGCGGGTTGGCGTAGCGCGCGGCGGACAGCTGCAGCTCGGTGATCTTGCGCATCAGCGCGAAGCCGGTGCCCATGCCCAGGTAGCGGCCGTTTTCGGCGATGATGAAGCCATCCACCAGGTAGCGCTGCTCGGCCGCCACCACCAGGCTGGACAGCTCGTGCACGGTCAGGTCGGCGCTGACCACCAGCGGCTGCTTGTCCATCATCAGCTGGCAGGGCTTCTTGCCGTACAGCTCGCGGTTGAAGGGCTTGGCGAAGCTTTCCAGCAGATGATGGCGGCGCAGCAGGCCCACCGGCACGCCGTCCTGCACCACCGGGATGGCGAAGCAGGCCGGGTCGTCTGCGAAGCGGCGATAGGCGGTCTCGTTCGGCACGCCGGCCTCCAGCGGCGCCACCTCCCGCAACAGATCGCGCGCCAACGGCTGCTTGCGCAGCCCGTGGCGGCGGCCGCCGAACCACGGCAGCGACGCGGCGGGCAGCGGCATTTCGCGCGCCGGCGCCGCCTTCGGCCTGGCCAGCAGGTAGCCCTGGCCGTAGCCCACGCCCAGGCGGCACAAGGTTCTCAACTCGGCCGCGGACTCTATCCCCTCGGCGACCAGCAGCGCGCCGGACTGGCGGGCGATGTCGGCGATCGAGCGCACGAACTGCTCTTTCAGCGGATCGAGGTGGATGTTCTGCACGAAGTGCTTGTCCAGCTTGACGAAGTCCGGCCGAAGCTCCGACCACAGCCGGAGATTGGAAAAGCCCTCGCCCAGGTCGTCCAGCGCGATGCGCAGCCCATGTCCGCGATGCCCGGCGGTCACCTCGCGCAAGGCCAGGTAGCCGCCGTTGGGCCGGGTTTCGGTCAGCTCCAGTATCACCCGCTTGGGGTCCAGCCCGATGCGGGCCAGGAAGGACTGCAGCGCGCCGGGGCGGGACTCCTCGGCCAGCAGCGTTTCCGGGTGGATGTTGACGAACAGCAGGCCGGGCAGGTCCAGTTCGGCGAAACGCTCGGCGCAGGCGCGCAGGCAGGCCAGGTCCAGCGACAGCAGCATCCGGCAGCGCTCCGCCGCCTCGAACAGCATCATCGGCGAGTGCAGCGTGCTGTCGGACGGGCCCCGTATCAGTCCCTCGTAGCCCAGTATGCCGCCCGCCTCCAGATCGACGATGGGCTGGAACACCGGCTGCAGCCGGCGCTGGCCTATGATCTGCCCCAGTTCCCGGCTCCACCCCGCCATCCCCGCCGGCAGGGATGGCTCGACGCAAGTTTGCATATTTCTCGACCGACTGCCCGAATTCCGCTCAACCCGGGCAATCTACGCCCTGAAAATGTCATCGACATTACAAATGGGATTTACGCCCGCCACCTGTTCAGCCTAAGGCCGCCGGTTCTAGAATGAATGTGACGATACCGCCAGGACAGGAGCGCCCGCCATGCCGCACGCCCAGCTAGCCGGATACCAGGTCTACTACGAGGAAAGCGGCCACGGCAGCCAGCCCCTGCTGCTGCTGAACGGCATCACCATGTCCACCGTGGGCTGGACGCTGATGATGCCCTTGCTGGAACCGCACTTCCGGGTGATCCGCATGGATTTCCTCGGCCAGGGGCAGAGCGAACACCCGCCGGGCGAACTCTACGCGCTGGCCGACCAGGCCGACCTGGCCGCCGCGCTGCTGGACTGGCTGCAGCTGCCTCAGGCTTACGTGGCCGGCCTGTCGTACGGCGGCATGGTGGCCCAGCACCTGGCGCACCGCCATCCCGGCCGGCTGAGCCGCCTGCTGCTGGCCGGCACGCTGGCCTGGGCCGATACCGTCAACCATCACATCGGCGACAGCTGGATCGCCGCCAACAACCAGGGCGGGCTCGATCTGCGCTACCAGGTCAGCGTGCCCTGGCTGTTCTCCAGCCGCTTCCTGGCCGGCAACGCCGCGATGCTGGACGATCTGAAGCTGCTGGCGGGCATGGTGGACTGGGATGCGGTGATCCGGCTGATCAACGGCGTCCGCCAACACGACGCGCGGACCTGGCTGCCGCAATTGCAACTCCCGGTGCATATACTGGTCGGAGACGAAGACCGGCTGACGCCGCTGTACCAGGCGCGGCTGCTGCAGGAACTGATACCGGGCGCGGAGCTGGAAGTGCTGCCCGGCGCCGCCCACGTGCTGCACATCGAAGCCGTGGAAGCCTTCGCCCGCGCCATCGTCCGCTTCCGCCAGGACTGAGGCGGCCAACCATTCTTTCAAGACAGGGGGAAACATGATGAGCACCGACGCCGTAACGCTGAGCGTGGACAACCGTGGCATCGCCACCGTCGCGCTGAACCGCCCGGGCCTGCACAATGCGCTGGACGACGAAACCATCAGCCTCTTGGCCGCCACGCTGGAAACGCTGGCGGAAGACGCCACGGTGCGCATGGTGGTATTGACCGGCAGCGGCATCAGCTTCTCCGCCGGCCATGATCCGGAGTGGCTGCGCCGGCTGGCGGAATTCTCCGCCAACGAGCTGAACCGCTACGCGCAACAGATCGCGCGGCTGCTGCATACGCTGGACACGCTGCCCAAGCCGACGCTGGCCAAGGTCCAGGGCTCGGCCTTCGGCCTGGGCGTGGCCATGGTCGCCTGTTGCGACATCACCATCAGCGCGTCCGAAGCGCTGTACAGCCTCGCCGACGTCAGGTTCGGCCAGATTCCCGCGCTCACCGCCCCCTACCTGATCCGCGCGATAGGCGAACGCGCCACCCGGCGCTACAGCATCACCGCCGAGCGCTTCAACGCCGGCAAGGCCAAGCGGCTGGGCCTGATCCATCAGGTGGTGGAAAACGACGAGCTGAACGCCGCGGTGGAGCATATGGTGGGCCAACTGCTGCTGAACAGCCCGGCGGCGATGCGCGCCACCAAGCATCTGATAGGCGAGATCGGCAAGCAGGAGATCACGCCCCAGGTGATGCAGCGCTGCATCGAACACAGCCTGACGGTGCGAATGAGCGACGAAGGGCGCGAAGGCATGCGCGCGCTGATCGAGATGCGCAAGCCGGGCTGGATGGAATAAGAGCCGCTCACAAAACCTCGTAGCGCATCTGAGCCAAGGCGCGCCGACGCAGACAGTACGCACAGTACGGCAAGGAGGCGCAACGCAGGATCAGGGGTGTTGTTAGCGGCTACAAGCATGATGGCCGGTCGCCCGGCAAGACCACGCCATCCCTGTAGCGCGCCGGAACTGTCCTTAAGAGCCGGGCGCCGCGTCGGAATCCCCCCGCATGAGGCGCGGAGGCTGGCCCGACCTGCGGCGACGGTGCGACAATAGCGTCGTTTACCGTTTGCCGCCTCCATCCATGTCCAATCACACGTTCTTCTGGCACGACTACGAAACCTTCGGCGCCGTGCCGCGCCAGGACCGCCCGTCGCAGTTCGCCGGCATCCGCACCGACGCCGAGCTGAACGAGATCGGCGAGCCGGTGATGCTGTACTGCCGCCCCGCGCCCGATTACCTGCCCACGCTGCAGGCCTGCCTGCTGACCGGCATCACGCCGCAGCTGTGCCGGCAGCAGGGCGTGGCGGAACACGAGTTCGCCGGCGTGATCGAGCGCGAGCTGGCCACGCCCGCCACCATAGGCGTCGGCTACAACTCGCTGCGCTTCGACGACGAGGTCACCCGCTTCCTGTTCTGGCGCAACCTGATCGACCCCTACGCCCGCGAATGGCAGAACCACTGCGGCCGCTGGGACCTGCTGGACCTGGTCCGCGCCACCTACGCGCTGCGCCCCGACGGCATCGTCTGGCCCAAGCACGAGGACGGCCGGACCAGCTTCAAGCTGGAGCACCTGTCCGCCGCCAACGGGCTGGCGCATGCGTCGGCCCACGACGCGTTGTCCGACGTGCGCGCCACCATCGCGCTGGCGCGGCTGATCCGCCAGCGCCAGCCCAAGCTGTTCGACTACTACCTGACGCTGCGCAAGAAGGACGCGGTCAAGGTGCAGCTGTCGCTGCACGACCCCAAGCCGGTGCTGCACGTCTCCGGCATGTACGGCGTGGAGCGCGGCAATCTGGCCGTGGTCTGGCCGCTGGCCGCCCACCCGACCAATGCCAACGAGGTCATCGTCTGGGACCTGGCCCACGACCCGGCCGAACTGCGCGGCCTCTCCGCCGACGACATCCGCCAGCGCATGTTCACGCGCGCCGACGAACTGCCCGAAGGCGTGGCGCGGCTGCCGGTCAAGACCATCCACATCAACAAGTCGCCGTTCGTGGTGGCCAATCTGAAGGCGCTGGGCGACGACAACGCCGCGCGCTGGGGCATGGACCTGGCCGCCATCCACCGCCACGCCGAGGCCGCCCGCGCGCTGCCAGACCTGTCGGCGCTGTGGCGCCGCGTTTATCAACGCGAAGCCGGCGAGCCGCAAGATGTGGATCAAAACCTCTACGGCGGCTTCGTCTCCAACAACGACCGCAAGGCGCTGCAGAAAATGCGCCGGCTGTCCGCCGCCCAGTTGGCCGGCGAGATGGCGCTGTTCGAGGACCCGCAGCTGGCCGAGCTGCTGTTCCGCTACCGCGCCCGCAACTTCCCGGACACCTTGTCCGGCGACGAGCAAAAGCGCTGGAAAGCCTGGTGCCAGGCCAGGCTGGCCCAATCCTGGCCGGCGTTCCAGCAGGAGCTGGCCGAACTGCGGGCCGGCGAACTGACCGATGGCCAGCGCAACCTGCTGCAACAAGTGGCCGACTACGCCGCCAGTCTTCAGGCCAGTCTGGCCTGACCCTCCGGCCGGCGGCCTCGCCGGCCGCCTCCGCCTTCCCTCATCCTGACCAGATACGCGTTTATGCGTATGAATTTCTACTAGCCGATGAACTAGAACGAATTGATACGCAAATTCGACATACCTGCCGGGAGGCGCGCATGCTCCACCAATTCACCGTCCGACAGAAGCTGCTGGGGGGCTTCTCGCTGCTGATCCTTCTGCTCTGCGCCGTGGTCCTGATCGCCTACAACAAGCTGCAGACCATCCAGAACAACATCACCGAGATCAAGGAAGACCGCTATCCCAAGATCGTGCTGTCGCAGCGCATCGCGCTGAATCTGCTCTACATCAGCCGCGGCGTGCGCGACGGCGTGCTCGCCCGCGATCCGCAGAAAGTGGAGCAGCAGATCCGCAATGTGGAAGTCCTGCGCGCCAACAACCGGGCCGATCTGGACAAGATGGAGCCCATGCTGTCCACTCCGGAAGGCCGCGCGCTGTTCGCCAAGATACGCGCGGCGCAGGACAGCCAGCGCCCGCTGTTCGAACCGCTGTACGGCCTGATGCGCAGCCACCAGACCGACGCCGCGCGCGACATGCTGGAAAACCAGTTCGCGCCGACCAACAACGCCTTCATCTCCGCCCTGCTGTCGCTGCGCGACCGCCAGCAGAGCCGCCTGGACAAGTCGATGCAAGAGGCGATGGACTCCAGCCAACAGGCGGTGGCCATCCTGCTGGGCACCGCGCTGGCCTCGCTGCTGCTGGCGATGGCGGTGGCGCTGATCATCTCCAACCTGATCACCTCGCCGCTGCGCCGCTCGGCCGACCTGGTGCACCAGATCAAGCAGGGCGACCTGTCAGGCCTCAGCGAGCCGATTCCTCCGGCGCGGGACGAGGCGATGCTGATCGCGCGCGACATCCAGGAAATGCGCGAGGGCCTGCGGCAGATGGTGCAGAGCATCCAGGACAACGCCCACCAGGTGTCGGACTCCGCGCGCGCGCTGTCCGGCATGGCGCAGCAGGTGGCCAACGGCGCCCAGACCCAGGCCGAGGCCACCACCTCCGCCGCCGCGTCCATCGAGCAGCTGACGGTCAGCATCAACCAGGTGGCGGACAATTCGAGCGAGGCGTCGGAACAGGCCCAGGCGGCCGGCCAACTGGCCAACCGCGGCGGCCACGAAGTGCTGGAATCGGTGGGCAAGATACGCTTCGTCACCACGTCCGTCGACGAAACCGCCAGGCAGATGAATAGCCTGACCAAGGAAGTGCAGCAGATCGGCAATATCGTCACCGTGATCCGGGACGTCGCGGACCAGACCAACCTCCTGGCGCTGAACGCGGCGATCGAGGCGGCGCGCGCCGGCGAAACCGGCCGCGGCTTCGCCGTGGTGGCCGACGAGGTGAGGAAGCTGGCCGAGCGCACCACCACCTCGGCCCAGGAAATCACCAAGATGATAGGGTCGATCCAGCAGGGCGTCGGCCAGGTGGTGAGCAGCATGGGCCAAAGCCTGGACTGCGTGGAGGGCGTGTCCGGCACCGCCGAGCAGGCCTCCAACTCGATGCGGGAGATAGAAACCAGCGCCGACACCATCATGCGCACGATACACAGCATCACCGGCGCGCTGACCGAACAGCGCAGCACCAGCCTGAGCCTGGCGCAGGACATGGAGAAGGTGTCGCGGATGGCGGAGGAGAACAACGCCACCGTGCAGGAGCTGGCCACCACCTCCAGCCAGCTGAACGCGCTGTCGGCCAATCTGCAGAGCGTGGCCACCCGCTTCCGGCTGTGACGGCCAGCCTGGCCGCCCCGGCCGCGCCCCTTGCCGGCGCGGCCGTTTTCTTGCGCGTCCGGACGCCATGAGCGGACGCGCGACAAGCGGCCAACAACATGCATGCTTCTCGCTTATAATCGCGTCCATTCTTCCCAACTCACCCAAACCGAGCGTTCAATGGATCCGATCCTGCTGTTCCACTCCCTGATCATGGGCCTGGTCGAGGGCATCACCGAATTCCTCCCGATCTCCTCCACCGGCCACCTGATCCTGACCGGCGACCTGCTGGGCTTTCTCGACAAGGAAAAGCGCGACGTCTACGAAATTTTCATCCAGCTGGGCGCAATGCTGGCGGTGGTGTGGGAGTACCGCCGCAAGATAGGCCATACCGTGGCCGGCGCCGTCCGTCCCGGCGGCGAGCGCAATCTGCTGCTCGGCATCGTCATCGCCTTCATCCCCGCCGCCGTCGCCGGCCTGCTGTTTTCCAAGCAGATCAAAGCCGTGCTGTTCAATCCGGTATGCGTGGCCATCGCCTTCATCGTCGGCGGCCTGATCATCCTGTGGGCGGAAAAGCGCGAGCATAAAGTCGCGGTGGAGACCGTCGACGATCTGAGCCTGAAGGACGCGCTGAAAGTGGGACTGTGCCAGTGCCTGGCCCTGATCCCCGGCACCAGCCGCTCCGGCGCCACCATCATCGGCGGCCTGTTCCTGGGCCTGTCGCGCAAGGCGGCCACCGAGTTCTCGTTCTTTCTCGGCATCCCGACGCTGGGCGCCGCCTCGCTGTACAGCCTCATCAAGCACCGCGACGCGCTGAGCGCGGACGACATCGGCGTGTTCGCCGTCGGCTTTATCGCGTCCTTCGTCTTCGCCTTCCTCGCCATCCGCGCGCTGCTGCGCTTCATCTCCACGCACAGCTTCGCGGTGTTCGCCTGGTATCGCATCGCCTTCGGCCTGATCGTGCTGGGGACCTGGTGGAGCGGCCTGGTGAACTGGAGCGCCTGAAACAGAGGAACCAAAGGCAGGGCAGGCCTATAGGCCTTGCCCTGCCTCAGCCAACAAAAGTTATACCCAGCTGCGAGTGTGATTGATTGCTTCTTTCCGTCGAAATGCCATGCCTAAGTCGATGTCAAAACGGTTGGCTATCGCGCATAAGTAAATGAAAACGTCAGCCAGCTCGCCCTCCAACTCCGCTACTTTCTCATTGGCATCAATCCCCATGCCTTCCGCCTTGCGCACGGCCTTGAATAACTCGCGGATCTCCTCGCCCAGCAACAGGCATTTATCTCGGGCATTCTGCTGGCTGAAACCTCGCTCCTCTTCTAATTCAGACACATAACGCTGGTAATCGCCCAGCACCGCGTTTTCCGGCAAAACTGGCATACCGCCACCTCGATTCAATATGGTTGACTCCGACTGAGTCGCCCCTTTCGGACAGCAAGGTCTACTGACTTGTCAGGCCCAGTCGACTCACGCGCTCGAAGAACTCGTAGATGCCGGTTTCGCTCATCCGCCGCGCGTCGGCCAGTTCTCCTGCGCGGGTCGCGTAGACCACCTTGTTGTCCGGCGACAGCACCACCGCCGCCGGAATGCCCTTGGCTATCGGATGGCCGTACTCGGCGTCGATGTCGAGGTTATGGTCGAAATTGCCGACATCCACCTTCACCACCTTGAACTCGCGCGCCAGCAGCTCAGCGCTCTTGCCGCTGTTCAGCGCCGCATCCAGCGCGCGGCAATCCGGGCACCAGTTGGCCCCCAAAATCAGCAGCACCGGCTGACGGCCTTGCTTGGCCGCGTCCAGCGTCCGGCTCAACTCGGCCTTGGCGTCGGCCAGCTCGTCATACGGCAGGTCGCCCGCCAACGCGGCGGCGCTCGCCAGCCACAGCGACAATAGAATCAGCAGTTTTTTCATGGGAATTCTCCAGGGTCAGCCCAGGCTGGGCCGGCACAGCACTTCGGTTTTCACGGAATGGGCGATGAAGCATTCTGCGTGGGCGGCATGGTGCAGTTGATCCAGCTGCTCGGGCGTGGGCAGCCTGTCGCCGGAAAACACGGTCCTGGGCTGCAGCGTCACCCGGGACACCCAGGCTTTGCCAGCCTCGTTCTTGCCCATCTCGCCGACGGCGACGTCGTGGTATTCGTCGACGCGGAAACCGGCGCGCGCGGCGATATCCAGAAACCACAGCATATGGCAACTGGACAAGGAGGAGATGAAGGCCTCTTCCGGATCCACCGCCGCGGGATCGGAGTACGGCGGCGGCACCACCTGCGGCGCCGAGGAGCCGGCCACTTCCGCCCCGCCGTCAAATTTCAACAGATGCTTGCGGCTGTAGCGGCGGTCGAGAAAATCCTGATCGCCGCGCCGCCAGATCACTTCCGCCTGATGCTGCGCCATCGCGTCCGCTCCTTGTCCGATTGATCGACCATCGATGATAGCACGGCGATGACAATAACATTTTCGCGTTCAGCGGTAGCAAGACGGCCTCAAGGCGGCTTCGCCCCACACCTCGTCCTGCTCAGCGCGCCAACGCCGCAGCTCGGCAAGGTCGAGCTCCGCCAACAACAGGCCCGGCCGCCTGTCCCCCGCCGCCAGCAAACGGCCGCGGGCGTCGACCAGGCAGCTGGCGCCGTCGTATTGCGGCGCCGGGTAATTGCACAGCGCGACGGCGAAGCGGTTTTCCAGCGCCCGTCCGCGCAGCTGCTGCAAGCGGACATCGCCCAGCTCCGCATCCTCGCGCATCGGGCAGGCATTCGGGACCAGCGCCAGTTCGGCGCCCTGCCGCATCAGCGCGCGGCCGGCTTCGGGAAACTCGCGGTCGAAGCAAATCATGGCGCCGACGCGCACCGTCTCGCCGCCAAGCGCGACGTCGGCGCAAGCGAAACCGTCGCCGCCTTGCAGCGCGGTCTCGGTGCCGTCGGTGAAATCGCAGATGTGAACCTTGTCGTACTGCAGAACGATCGAGCCGTCTGCGCCGTGCAGACGCAACCGGTTGCGCAGCGCGCCGTCGCGGCGGGCGAGATAAGTGAGGCCGATGGCCAAGCCAAGCTCGGCCGCCAGCCGGGCGACCTCGGCCAAAACCGGCGCGTCGTCGCTCCAGGCGTGGGCGGCACTCATTTTTGCCGGCGCGTAGCCGGTGGACCACATCTCGGGCAACAGCAGCAGATGCGCGCCATCCGCCGCCGCCTCCTCGCAGCGCTGGCGCAGCAGCGGCAGCAGGCGGGACGGAGCTTCAGGCGCGGGCAGCTGCGCCAAGGCCAGGCGGATCCTGCTCACACCAGCGCGATCCGCACGTAGATGGGCTGGTACGGCGCGTCCTGGCTGACCTTGACCATGCCTTCCTTCACCAGCTCCAGCACGGCGATGAAATTGACTACCAGATGGGCGACGCCCTTGTCGACGTCGAACAGTTCCTCGAACGGCACATACTCCTTGCCGTCCAGGTAGCGCAGGATCCAGCTCATCTGCTCGCGCACCGACAATTCATCCTTTTCCACCTTATGGTGGCGGCGGTGCTTGGCGCGGGACAGGATGGCCATCCAGGCCTGGCGCAGATCCGCGGCGCCGACATCCGGCAGCCGCTGCTCGGCCGATTGCTCGATCAGCACCGCCAGCCAGGCGAAATCGCGGTCGGCCTGCGGAATCTTGTCCAGCTCCAGCGCCGCCAGCTTCATCTGCTCGTATTCCAGCAGCCGTCGCACCAGCTCGGCGCGCGGATCGTCCGGCTCGCCGTCTTCGTCCAGCTGCGGCCGCGGCAGCAACAGCCGCGACTTGATCTCGATCAGCAGCGCCGCCATCAGCAGGTATTCCGCGGCCAGCTCCAGCCGTCCATGCTTCATCGCGTCGATATAGGACATGTACTGAGCGGTGATCTCGGCCATCGGGATGTTGAGCACGTCCAGGTTCTGTTTGCGGATCAGGTAGAGCAGCAGGTCCAGCGGGCCTTCAAAGCTCTCCAGGATCACCTGCAGCGCGTCTGGCGGGATGAACAAGTCCTGCGGCACTTCCAGCACCGGCTGGCCGAATACGTGGGCGATGGGCACGCTGGGCGGCAGCTCGGGCGCGGTGAGCTGGAAATCGGGCGTGGGGGAATCGGTGGCATTCTCGGGTACGGCGCTCATGGCGACAAGGATACCAGTAAGCCGTCTCCCGCGGCGGTTGAACTTTTGCCCGTTGCGGCGCACCAACCGGTTTCGACAACAGGAGTCACGCCAGCGTGCCGCTACCGCCATTGCCCGTCATCCTCGGCCTGCTCTGCCTGCCGCTTGCCGCCTGCGGACTGGACGGCGACGGCGCTTCCCACGCATCCGAGCCGCGCCGCCTGTCGGCCAGTTCCGACCACTTCTGGCGCAAGCGCGAGATCGAGGAAGTCAGCCGACGCATCATAGAAAAGGAGCTGGGCTACCCGGAGACCACCCATCTGATCGCGCAGGAGGATGGCACCGGCGCCGGCCAGTACCGTTTCCGCCTGTCCGGCACCGCCCGCAGCGGCTGGAAAACCCAACCCGTCACTTTTTCCGTGGCCGGCGACCTGTCCAGCGGACGCGTGCTCAGCATCCACTGCCATGCCGGCAACGGCAACCGCCAGGCCTGCTATCCGCCCAAGCCCCTCGCGACCCGATCCTGAACAGGCTCTCCCCCGGCGTTCAGACCGGTTTCGGCTCCAGCTCGTCTTCCAGCCTGATCTCCATCAATTGGCAGCTGCCGGTCTGCTGCAGCAAACGTTGCGCCCGGACCAGCCACTCGCCGCCGTCGGCCTGCAAGCGGAACGGCCGCAGCGCCTGGTACTGCCTTCCCGGCAGCACCAGCACGCCGCGCTGGCGGAAACGCCGCTCCGCCTGCAGCAGCAGGCCGGGGTCCAGCGGCGCGTCCGGATGGCTGGTCACGGCGGAGGCGCCGACCGCCTGCGGCCGCTTGCCGACGAACTCCACCCCGCACTCCGCCGGCGCCTCTCCGCCGGGCAGGCTGATCCAGCGCACCAGTCCAAGCTGCCATTCGAAACCGCGCCGCTTCAGCATCACCAGCGCGCCCGCCTGCAGCAAATCCGGCGGACAATCTCCATACAGCCTCATGCCCGACGGGCTGAGGTTGCCGAGCAGCAATTCGCCGGCTTCCACCCCCTCCGGCAGGCTGCCCTCCCGGGCCAGCCGCCAGCAGGCGTCGAAACCGCCGACCACGGTCACCCGCTGGCCATTGCGCTGATTGCGCCGCAGGTGGCGGCGCTGCGGGGGACGGCTCCACTCCACCTCCAGCCGGCCCAGCAACTGCCACTGCGCGGCGGAGAACTCGTCGGCCTGCGCTTTGGCGGCGCTCCGCAGGCGCCGGATCACGTCGGAGGCATCCGCCCGCCAGTAGCCGCCAGCCTCCTCAGCCGCGGCGATGGCGGCGAAGCGCCCCGGGCTGTCCGCCTCGGACGACACCAGCCAGCCCTCCACCTCGACGCCGCTTTTCGGCGGCCCCTCCAGGCGCAATGCCGGCCCATGCGCCGCGGCCCAGTCCAGCAGCCACGATTGGCGGCGCGGGTCCAGCCGGTTGCTCGACGTGATGCCCAACAGCAGCATCTGCCGGTAGCAGGCCCCAAGCGGCGGCTGGCCGTCGAGGGCGATCCTGCCCTCCCAGCCCCGCCGGCGCGCTTCGGCGAACAAGCGGTGACAGTCCTGCCAGAAGCCGGGAAACAGCGGCGCGTATCCCAAAGCGTGGCCGCGCTGCAGCCGCCAGCCGCTGCACAGCGCCAATCCCAGCGCCTGGCGCAGCAGGCCGCCGTCGCCGAAACGCCCGGCGCGGCGCGCGGCGCAGGCCTGGGCCAACAGCTTGCAGGCTTCGTGAAGCTCGCGCCATAGGCCGCGCAAGGCGCGGTCGCTCTCGATCCCGGCGCCGCGCCAGAGCAGCGGCAGACAGGCCTCGAACAACTCCTTCAGCGCGTAAAGCCGGTCAGACAGGCTCAGCGGCTGCGCGTCCAGCCGCCTCAACGGGCGGCGCAGCCGTTCGATGCGGGCCTCCGCGTCCAGGCCGGGCTGCCACTGCAAGGCTTGCTGCAGCGCCTGTCGGTCGAGTGGCTGCGGCTCGCCTGCCGGCAAGGAATGCGATACGGTGAGTCTCAACATGATGACGATGACAAAACCTCCGGGACCGGCATCTTAGCCTTCGCGCCGCCGGACCGCGATCACGCGGCGCCGGCAATATTGCCAAGCGCGGCCAGGATGTCCGCGCTGCCGCAGACGCGGCAATACTCGCCGTCCAGATTGGCCAGGCTCATTGCGTGCACCTCGTCCGCGGAACGGCGGCGGCCATGCCAGTCGGTCTTGTCGAAGGTGAAACAGCCATCCTCCGCCAAGCAGACAGCGAAACCCAGATTGCCGGCCATCCGCACCGTGGCCTCGACCGAATTGCTGGTGCTGACGCCGGCCACGACCAGCTCCAGCCAGCCGTTGGCGCGCAACAAGGCCTCAAGCCCGGTGCCGATGAAGGCGCTATTGGTCTGCTTGGCGATCACGGTTTCCCCGGGCCGCGGCTCAACCTCCGGCTTGAACGCGTGGCCGGGCTGGCCCGGCCGATAGGTGGAGTTCGGCTCGACGGAATCGTGGCGGATGTGGATCAATGGCAAGCCGCGCGCGCGCCACGCCTGCAGCAGGCCGGCGCACGCCTGTTCGGCCTGCGGATGATTGCGCGGCCCCCAGCTGGGGTCGTCAACCGCCTGCTGCATGTCGATCAACAGCAGCAAGGGTTTGTCGGAGGAGAATCGCAGCGGCGCGGGCATCTGGCGGCCTTGAAAATGAAAACAGCATGATGCCACGCGCGGGGCGACTGCGCACTACCGGGTCAAGACTCCCAGTATTCTCCGGGCAGATAATCGCTGAAATACCATTGCTGGCCTTCCGGATCGCGCGCCAGATAGCCGCTGGCGCCATAATCCTCGCGCGCCAGCGGCTGGACGATGTTCGCGCCCTGCGCCTTGGCGCGCTCGTAATGCGCGGCCGGATCAGGCACATGGACGCACAAGGCCTGCGCCAGCCCCGGCAGGCCGCGCGCGCTGACCCACTGTTGTTCCGGCTTGGGGCTGGACACCATGATCACGGTGTTGCCCAGGCTCAGCTCGGAGTGATGCACCCTGCCGTCCTCGATCACGGCGAAGCGGCGTTTGAAGCCGAACGCCCGCTCCAGCCATTCCATCGCCGCCACCGCGTTGTCGTAGCACAGGCACGGATACACGCCCGGCAGCGCTCTCGTTTCGCTCATCGCCGTCTCCTGGTTCGCTTGCAGGGACTTTCATTTTAGGACAACGGCAATAAAAAACCGCCCAGGGAAAGGGCGGTTCATTTGCGGAATCTGCGCCTGCAGGCTCAGACCGACAACTCCAGCATCAGCTTGTTGATGCGCTTGACGAAGGAGGCAGGGTCTTCCAGCTTGCCGCCTTCGGCCAGCAAGGCCTGATCGTAGAGCACGGCGGCCAGGTCGCCGGCGCGGGCCTCGTCGGACTCCTCGGCCAAACGCTTGACCAGCACATGCTCCGGATTGATTTCCAGCGTCGGCTTGCTGCCTTCTATCTTCTGGCCGGCAGCCTTCAGCATGCGCTCCAGGTGGGCGCTCATGTCATGCTCGCCGGCCACCAGGCAAGCCGGGCTTTCCACCAGGCGGGCGGTGGCGCGCACCTCCTTCACCTTGTCGCCCAACGCCTTCTGCACTTTTTCCACCACCGGCTTGGACGCTTCCTCGACCTGCTTCTGCGCTTCCTTGTCGGCCTCGTCTTCCAGCGCGCCCAGATCGAGGGCGCCCTTGGCGACGGATTGCAGCGCCTTGCCGTCGAATTCGAACAGCGAGCCTGTCACCCATTCGTCGACGCGGTCGGTCAACAGCAGCACCTCCACGCCCTTCTTCTTGAACACTTCCAGATGCGGACTGTTCTTGGCGGCGGCCAGCGTGTCGGCGGTGATGTAGTAGATCTTGTCCTGGCCTTCCTTCATCCGGCCGATGTAATCAGCCAGCGATACGGTGGGCTCGGCGTCTTCGGACGCGGTGGAGACGAAACGCAGCAGCTTGGCGATGCGCTCCTTGTTGGCGAAGTCCTCGCCCACGCCTTCCTTCAGCACCTGGCCGAATTCCTTCCAGAACTCGGCGTACTTCTCCGGCTGGTTGGCCGACAAGTCTTCCAGCAGGCCCAGCACCTTCTTCACGCAGCCGGCGCGGATGGCGTCGATGTCCTTGGACTCCTGCAAGATTTCGCGCGACACGTTCAGCGGCAGATCGTTGCTGTCGATCACGCCGCGCACGAAGCGCAGGTAGTGCGGCATCAGCTTCTCGGTGTCTTCCATGATGAAGACGCGGCGCACGTACAGCTTCACGCCCTGCTTGCGCTCGCGGTCATACAGGTCGAACGGCGCGCGCGACGGGATATACAGCAGCTCGGTGTATTCCTGGCGGCCCTCGACGCGGGCGTGGCTCCAGGCCAGCGGGGCGGTGAAGTCGTGGGCGACGTGCTTGTAGAATTCCTGGTACTGCTCTTCGCTGATGTCGTTCTTGGAGCGGGTCCACAGCGCGGACGCGGAGTTGACCGCCTCCATTTCGTCGCTGACGATCACTTCGCCGTTCTCGCCGTAGCTGTTGCCCTTCTTCATCTCGATCGGGATGGAGATGTGGTCGGAATACTTGCGGATGATGCCCTTCAGCTTCCAGTCGTTCAGCAGCTCGTCCTCGCCCTCCTTCAGGTGCAGGACGATCTCGGTGCCGCGCTCGGCCTTCTCCACGCTCTCCAGCGTGTACTCGCCCTCGCCGTGCGACTCCCAGCGCACGGCCTCGGCCTCGCCGGCGCGACGGGTGGTCAGCGTCACCTTGTCGGCGACGATGAAGGCGGAATAGAAGCCTACGCCAAACTGGCCGATCAGGTGGGCATCCTTTTTCTCGTCGCCGGACAGCTGCTCGAAGAAGGACTTGGTGCCCGACTTGGCGATGGTGCCGATATGGGACACCACTTCGTCGCGGCTCATGCCGATGCCGTTGTCGGCGATAGTGATGGTGCGGGCGTCTTTATCGAAGGCGATGCGGATCTTCAGCTCCGGATCGTTCTCGAACAGCTCCGGCTTGGCCAGGCCCTCGAAGCGCAGCTTGTCGGCCGCGTCGGACGCATTGGAGATCAATTCACGCAAGAAGATTTCCTTGTTGGAATACAAGGAATGGATCATCAGCTTGAGCAGCTGTTTGACTTCGGTCTGAAAACCCAGGGTTTCTTTCTGTGCACTCATGGTCGTCAATGTTATTGAGGTTGGCGATAGCCGGCAGATGGCGGCTGTTGCCGGCATTTCAAGTGGCAGGAATGCAAAAAGCCCTGTCAGGCGACAGGGCTTTTGTCCTCAACGGAAAGCGCGGCTCAGGATTCGGCCTGGCCGTCCTGCGGCTGCGCGGCCGCTTCGACGGCAACCGGGCCGGCGGCGTCGACCGGGGCGGTTTCCGGCTCGGCGGCCGGGGCGTTCTTCGGCTGCATCTGCAGCTCGGCGGCGCGCTTCTCCTCGGCGCTGACCTCGCCCTGCGGCTTGCCGTTCAGGTCGAAGCGCTTGCCGCCGCGGGCCAGCGACTTCAGGTAGCGCGGCTTGCGGCAGTGGTTGGCCACCACGCGGGAGATCAGGGCCGGATCGAACTGCGACAGCGCTGCGATCAGGCTCTCGTGAATGCCCAGCGCCAACGGCCGGAACTGGCGAAACACGTCGAACTTGCCGTAGATGTGGTCCGCGATCATCTCGGTCTGCTTTTTCTTGGACAAGCTTTGGACTGCAGACTTGAGAGCAGCACCGAGTGCCGTTTCAGTATTTGGCTTCATGAACTTCAATCTAGATCCGTTGATGCAAAGACAGCGCATGCTGCCCAACCAAGAGGCTTGGTGCAACCGGCCACTTGTCCAGTTAGGCGACGGCGTCGCCAGGATGTGAATTTTAATCCAGCGGAATGGATGTCGCCATCCGTTCGTCCCGGACCAAAACGGCCTTCGCAGCCAGGTTGCTGATGGTGCCCCGGGCCGGGGTCGAACCGGCACAGCCGAAGCCGAGGGATTTTAAGTCCCTTGTGTCTACCAATTTCACCACCGGGGCCGCAACAAAGCGGGCAATTGTAGCCCAGCCGAGCGCTGGCTGACAATGCAATTTAAATATCGAGTCCCTGGCAGTGCAGGAAGACCGCGCGCCGCGGGCAAATTGGCCATTTGCCGGAACATTCCGCTTTAGCCAGATTGGCGGCGCGTTTCCGCAGGGGCAACAATTTGATTTTAAAGCGTTGCCGGCCAACAGAACGCTGCACTTTAGCGGCAAAGGGCAGAACTGTCAACGCTGCGGCGGACAAACACGAGCCCTCTCAATGCGCCGCGCATAAAATCGATGCATTAACGAGAAGTAATATTCGAATGACGCATTAATGCTTTTTTCTCTGAATCAATATCCGGGATATATGGCCTTTATCGATAAAGGCCTGATAAAAACTGCCGCGCCATGACTATCGGATATTAAGATTAAAACGATATTCGCTACCCGCGAATCATTCTCAATATATTTCCCTCCCCGCCTCGCCGTCACGGCATCAGAAGAATGCCCCCCATTCTTGCCACGCCCCATCGCGGAGGAACCAGGCCCCCGGCCTCGCGCGCGGGCGGAAGCCGGAGAGGCGCGGCCAGGCGCCTGGATAGCGCCCGCCTGCGCCGGCCTCTGACATGCTTCCGCTGCCGCTGCCGCCCGACGGCGCTTAAGCTGGCTGTCATTCAGGCAGCGCGCCGGCCGAAGCCGGGGCACAGCGGAGGGAGAACGGCATGCAAGCGTTGAACAAGGGCTCGTGCGGCCAGGAAGTGCGGGAATTGCAGACCCGCCTCAACTGCCAGGGCGCCAGGCTGCTGGTGGACGGATGGTATGGATCGGCCACCGAGCAAGCGGTGGCCAAGCTGCAGCGCCGAGCCGGCCTGGTGGTAAGCGGCGTGGCCGGCAGCGCCACGCTGGCGGCGCTTCGCGGCCAGCGCGATCCGCGCCGGCTGGGCGAAACCGATCTGATCGCCGCCGCCGAAAGCCTGCGCTTGCCTCTCCCCTGCCTGAAGGCCTTTTGCGAGACAGAGGCTCAGGACGGCGGGTTTCTTCCCGATGGACGGGCGCGCATCCTGCTGGAGCGCCACATCGCCTACCGCCAGGCCTTGAAAGCCGGCCTGGACGCCAATCGTCTCGCCAGCCGCCATCCCGAGCTGTGCGGCCCCTCGCGCGGAGGCTATCAGAGCGCGCCCGCGGAGTGGGAACGCTTCCGGCAGCTGGCGGCGGCGGCCGGCGAAGCCGTGGCGGTGGAGTCCTGCCTTTGGGGCCTGTTCCGGCTGCCCGGTTTCTATTGGCGGGAACTGGCTTATGCCGATGCCGGGGAGTTCCGTCTGGCAATGGAACGGGACGAAGCCAGCCAGCTAGAGGGCCTGGTCCGCCTGCTGCGCGCGCGCCCGGACTTGCTGCAAACCTTGCGCGAGCGCCGCTGGCGCGCGGCGGCCCGCATCCGGCAGGGCTCCGCCAGCCTGGAAAGCCTGTACGAGGCCCGCCTGGCCGCGGCCCACGACCGCGCAAGGAGGCTGGCATGACGCTGCGCGCCCCCTTCAAGCTCGCCGCCGCCGCGCTGGCGCTGCTGCTTCCCCTGCAACTGCTGGACCTGCAGTTCGGCCGCGCCGCGGCGCTCGAGACCCAGGTCGAGCAACTGAGGCTGCGGGAACAGCAACTGCTGGCCGTCAATCAACAGCAAGCCCAGCAGCTGGCGATCCAGGACCTGGACCTGAAGCTGCTGGCGTCGGCGCAGCGCGAGCTTGCCGGTGAAACCCGCCGCCTGCTGCGCGCGCGCCGCTGACGCAAATCGCCCCCCTCGTTGCGCCAGAGCCAAGGCGCGTCGGCGCAGGCGGCACAAGCCGCACCGCCAGCAAGCGCAACGCAGGATCAGGCGTGTTGCCAGCGGCGCCAAGCCCGCCGCGAATCAGCGCAGCAGGCTGGACGGCTGGCGCCCCAGCACGCGCAGGAAGCTGCGGCGCATCCGTTCCGCGTCGCCGAAGCCGCACTGGCGCGCCACCCTTTGCATCGAGCGCTCGCCGCTTTCCAGCGCGGAACGCGCGGCTTCCACCCGCAGTTGCTCCACCGCCTTGGCCGGCGGCATGCCCACCTCGGCCTGGAACAGGCGCGAGAAGTGGCGCGGGCTCAGGCAACAGAATCCAGCCAATGCCTCAACATCCCACGGCGCGTCCAGGCTGCGCCGCACCTGATCGAGCAAGGCCGCGAAGCGCCCGTCCGGCCGCTGCATTTCCAGCAGCGACGAGAACTGCGACTGTCCGCCTGGACGACGGTAATACACCACCAACCGCTGCGCGCAGCGCCGGGCGATGTCCTCTCCCATGTCTTCCGCCACCAGCGCCAGCGCCACGTCGATGCCGGCGCTGACGCCGGCCGCCGTCCACACGCTATCCTGGCGGATGAAGATGCGGTCGGCGTCCAATTCCACCTTCGGATAGCGGCGGACGAACTCGCCGCCATGCGCCCAGTGGGTAGTGGCTCGCCGACCGTCCAGCAAGCCTGCCTCCGCCAGCAGGAAAGCGCCCGTGCATACGCTGACCACCCGACGCGAGTCTTGCGCGCAACGCCGGATATAGGCCTGGGTCTCTGCGCAATCCAAAACGGCAGGCGCGCCCTCGCCGCCGGCCACCAGCAAGGTATCCGGCGCCGGCAGCGAGGACAGCGGCCGGCTGTCGATGACAACGCCGGAAGAGCTGCGCGCCGCGCCGCCGTTCCGCGTCAACGGCGTCAGCCTGTACGCGCCGGGGCGGTAGCGCAGCGCGCACTCGAAAACGGAGATCGGCCCCGCCGCATCCAGCAGCTGGAAACCGTCGAACAACAGAATGGCGATGTCCCGGATCATGGCATGAAAAGCTGCAATCTTGTCATTTACGCCAAATCATAGCCATTCGATGATGGCAGGGTCAATCACGGCCCGGAGGCATCATGAACCCACCCTATACCATCGTTTTCGCCCTGTATCCCGGCGTCACCCAGCTCGACTTCACCGGCCCGCTGGAGTTTCTGAGCAAGCTGCCCCATGCCCGCTGCGTACTGGCATCCAGCCGGGGGGAAGATATCCGCGCCGACGGCGGCATCGTCTTCGCCGACATCGCCCGGCTTGGCGCTATCGAGCGCTGCGATCTGCTGCTGGTGCCGGGCGGCCTGGGCACCATAGAAGCGATGGAGGATGCCGAATTGCTGGCGCAGTTGCGCCGTCTCGCCGCCAGCGCCGACTATGTCAGCTCGGTCTGCACCGGCTCGCTGCTGCTCGGCGCGGCCGGCCTGCTCAAGGGTCGCCGCGCCGCCTGCCACTGGGCCTGGCTGGACAGCCTGGCGGCCTTCGGCGCCCAGCCCTGCCCGGATCGGGTGGTGGTGGACGGCAAGCTGATCAGCGGCGGCGGCGTCACCGCCGGCATAGACATGGCGCTGACGCTGATGGCGGAAATCGCCGGGCCGCAATTCGCGCAAACGGCGCAGCTGACGCTGGAATACGCGCCGGCTCCGCCATTCGCATCCGGCCGGCCGGAGTTGGCCAGCCCGGAAGTGCTGGCCGCGGCCCGGCAGGGGATCGACCAGGTCAGAGACCGGCGCGAGGCGGCGGTGATACGCGCCGCCGCCGCATGCTTGTGAATGGGGAAAACCTGTCCAAGCGGCTGACCTGCGCCGCTGCTGCAGCGGCTAAACCTAAAGCATGACACTCCATCCCTGCGCGCGCCGCTCCGGCCCTCCGGACGGCCCGCTCCCTCCCGCCCGAGGTGAAAGATGAGCCTGTATGCCGAACTGGTCAGACACGCCGCGGATCAATACCGCTCCCAGCTGGACGCGCTCTACGCGCGGCAGCATGCCATCCAGCAAGCCGACCGGATCGCCGGGCTGCTGAGCAAGGCCGGCCTCCCGGCGCGGGCCCAGGCCGACGAGCAATTCATGCCCTATGTCGAGCTGCCGCTGGCCGAGGAATTGCAGGCCATGCGGCAGGCGGTGCTGAGCTATGTCTGCAATGTGCTGGAGTGCCGGCTGGAAGGCGGCGCTATTGCCGGCGGGCATCGCTGTTACCGGATCTTGCCCGACGGCGCGCCGGAACAGGGCGCCGGCCTGCTGTTGCTGGTGACGGGCCCATGACGGAGGCGCGCGCGGCGGGCGCCTGTCCGCCGCGCCGCCGTTCGCGTCAGAGCGTCTGGAAGTACAAGCGGTAATCGCCCTGCCCGAACAGCATCGCCATACTGGTCAGATTGCTGTTGGCCGGGATATCCACCAGGCTCAGCACCGGAATCGAATCGAAGCCGTACTCGTACTGATTCGTCTGCCGATTGTAGGCGAACTGATAGAAGGTATCGGTGCTGCCGACCTTGAACGCGTACAGACGGTAAGCGCTGCCGTCGAACAGCATCGACCAGCGGTGCCAGTCGGTGTCGCCGGGCGCCTTCACCACATTCAGCGTGGGAATCGAGTTGTAGCCGTACTCGTAGCGGCTGGTTTCCCGATTGAAGCCGAACTGGTACAGCACCGTCGGCGCGCCCAACCGGCGCAGATACAGCCGATAGGTCTTGGTGCTGCCGTCGTAGAGCATCGCCAGGCTGCTGGCGTCGGCGTCGGCCGGCGCGCCGGTGATTTGCAGCTCCTTGATCGAGTTGTAGCCGAACTCGTAAGCGCCGGTCGCGGGATTGAACGCCGCCTGGTACAGCGTGTTGGCGGTGCTGCCCTTGAAGAAGTACATCCGGTAATACTCGCCGTCGTTCAGCATCGCCCAGCGCAGCCAGTTGGTGTCGGCAGGCATGTTGACGACGGGCATGTTGGGAATGGATCCGCCGTAGGCGAACTTGTAGGTGTTGGTGCCGGGAACATAAGCGAACTGGTTGACCGAAGCCATGGCGTTTTCCTCCTGAGCTTGTACTGGCGCGGGCCCGCAGAAACTGCCGGCCCCGGACTCCCCCTCGGCGCGATAAAGCCATTCGGCGCGACATGCCGGACAAGGGGCCGGCGATGCTGGAACATGCCGGACTCCATTGCCCAGAAAGTATGACTATCCTTATGTGAAAAAAATTATAAGCGCATCAAGCAGCGCAAAACCTGTTCCAAAGGCCAGCCAAAATCGCGCAGTCCCGGACGAGGTCCCGCCCGGGCCCCGCGCCGCATCAATCGCCGCGCCTGCGCACCAGCGACGGATCCACCGCCGACAATATCCGGTATGCCGCGCGGACCCGCTCGGCATTCGGGTAATTGCGGTTGGCCAGCATCACGATGCCCACCTTGCGCGCTGGCACGAACAGCACATAGGCGCCGAAACCGCTGGTGGAGCCGGTCTTGTTCAGCAGGACATCGCCCTCGGCCAGACGCGGCGGATTCAGCCACTCAACCTTCTGCGGCTGAAACGCGATCTCGTTGGAATTCCCGGCCAGCAAGCGCTCCAGGCTGATCGGATAGCGATACCCCTCCCAGCCCAACCCCTGGCGCATGTCGCCTACGCGGTAATAAGCGGCGTGGCTGGCGTCGAGCGCCCTCTGCAGGGCGGGATCCGCGGGAGGCGACATATTAATCGCCAGGTATTTCAGCAGATCCGCCGCGCTGGACTTGATGCCGTAGGCTTCGGCGTCCAGAACGCCAGCCCCCACCCGGATCGGCTTGCCTGCCTTGGCATAACCCCAGGCATAACGGGACTGCTCAGCTTCCGGCACATGAATGAAGGTGTGGCTCAGGCCCAGCTTCGGCAACAGCCCCCGTTCCATCGCCTGGTCGAATGGCTGGCCCAGGCTGCGCGCCGCCAGGTGTCCGAACAGGCCGATGCTGGGATTCGAGTACAAGCGCCGCTCGCCTGGCGCGTAATCCGGCTTCCAGCCGCGGTAATAGGCCAGCATCGAGGCTTGGCCGGCAACCGCGTCCGGAAACTGCAACGGCAGGCCGCCGGCGCTGTAGGTGGCCAGTTGCAGCAGCGAGACGCGGTCGAAGACGCTGCCCTTGAGCTCCGGCTGGTAGCGGCTGGCCTTGTCGGCCAGCGACAGCTTGCCCTGCGCCAGCGCGTAGCCGCCCAGGATGCCGGTGAAGGTTTTGCTGATCGACCCCAGTTCGAACAAGGTATCCTGCGTCACCGGCTGGCCGGTCTCCCGGGAAGCGACGCCGTAATTGAAGTAATGCGCCTTGCCGTCGGCCAGCACCGCCACCGCCATGCCGGGAATGTCCTTGGCCTTCATCAGCGGCGGGATCGTCGCCTCGACCGCCGCATCGAGATCGGACTTGCCGGCATCATTGGCGGCCTGGGCCGCGAGCGGAAGAAAGGTCAGGCAGCCAAGCATGCCCGCCAAGGTTCGAAACTTCAGGGATTGCATCATCGCGGAACTCCGGTGCGGGGGACATCGCGGCCTGCGCGGCTCTTCCGCGCGGCGCCAGGTCCCGATTGGGAAAGCCCCGCCAAGTTACAAACCGCCGCCGCCGCCGTAAACGGCGCTACGCGTCACATCCGTAACCGTCAATGAACTGTAAACAACAGGCGATGAATGCCCGCGCCGCGGTCCCTTCTCAGGGATGCTCTCCCTCTTCGCCGCCCGGGACCGGGCCGAGATACTTGTCCAGCAGCGCATCCAGAATCGCCGACGATTCCGCGTCCGGCACGCCGTCGTAACGCGCCGGGCGAAAATGCATCTGGAACGCCTGGATGGCGTGCCTGGTTTTCTCGTCCCATTCGCCGCTCCGCGGCGCATCGTAGCCATAGGCGGCCAGCCGCCGCTGCCAGCTCGCCGCATCCGGCGTTCCCGGTTGCAGCGCCAGGAAACGGCGGACATCGTCAGGATCCGGCCAGGCGCCGACGCCGAACTCCCGGTGCAATCGCTCCCAGGGAAACTTCGGCCCCGGGTCCATCTTCCGCCCCGGCGCGATATCGGCGTGTCCGACGACATCGCAGGGCTGTATCCGGTGGCGGGCGACGATGCCGGCCGCCAGCTTGCCGACCTGCGCGATCTGCGCATCGTCGAACGCTTGCCAATCCCGCCGCATCGGCGGCCAATCGTCCTGCAACGGCGACGGATAGCCTCGATTGACGATTTCCACGCCTATCGAGGCGCCATTCAGATAACGCTGCCCCCGCCAATAACTGTCGCCGGCGTGCCAGGCCCGCCGCTCCTCCTCCACCAAGCGCAGAATGGCGGGCCGCCTGGACAGCGTCGCGGCATCCGGCACCAAGTAATGCGCGCTGGTCCGGTATTGCGGTTCGGTCAGCAGCTTGAGCGAGGTTGCGAAGTCTTCCGCGGTGTAGTGGAACACCAGCGTGCGGATCCGGGAATCCTGGTTGGCCGACGAACGGGATTCGTCTATCCAGTACTCAATCATCTCGCCCTGCGCCCGGGCGGCCGGCGCCGCCAGCAGCGCGCCGCCAGCGACGATCATTCCCGTCCGGCGCAGAAATTGCCTACGGCTCGCCATGACTTTTCACCTTTCCACACGATGCGATATATCCAGTTGCAATCAGACCAAGCGTTCAAGATGAAGATCCCGAAGCAGGCCCGCCGCACGATGAAGGATGACTTCGGAAAAATAAAATGCATGAATATGAATCTGTGACGCTCAGCTGAGCGGCTTCCCTTATGTTCAATCCAGGAAAAGCCAAACCCAGCCACGTCGCCACGACAGAATCCGCGCGGCACTCACTCCGCCATCAAACGATAAAACGGTTCCTCTCGTAAAGCTTGGCTCTGCATCTCGCCACCGTCACGCCCGCTTCGTAGCTCATTACGGTAACTGACATATTTCCAATTTTCAGGATGAACGTCCGACTCGGGATACTGTCCAGGCATAAGCCCACTTTCAGATAATCTGGACTCCAGACACTCGATGAATTGCCGTGTATTGTGGAGCGACGACGCACTGTACTGCGAATTTTCCTGATCGGGTTTTACATACAAGGTGAATTGAGCGCCCACGGCCACACGGGATTGCTGATCAACCCGCTCCATATCGGTCACCTTCCACTTATCGATTGGACTGTCCACTGAAAACAACAATCCCGACAGCGCCTGAAATGCTTGCGGCACCTGCTCCCGCTGCACACTGATGTGGAATTTGTCCCCGGCAAAATCGCCCTTGCACTGAGGATTTTCTCGATGCGCATGCATGAAAACATCGCCGCCATGGCTCTCCAGCTGAAAACCTTGGCTCATGGCGAAGAAGCCACTTTGACGCATTCCTGAGTAGTCGGGCGCATCCAGCGCCTCTCTGAAGTGCGACATCGGCATCTGGCGCATTTGATTGTGCAAGCTGTGGAAATTGGTTTTCAAATCCTCATTCGTAGCAGACATCTGCGGCCTCTCAGAAACCGGCCCAACGTTCAAAGAGGGGAGGCTTAGTTTTAGACCGGCTCGATTGATGGGCATGGGAGGCGTCCTTTGCAAGATGGGAAATTGTCCTTATCACATATGGATCACCAGTTTTCTTTTAGGAAACGATCACCTCTCCAAAAACCTTGCATTTTCAACACCCAGAACGGGCCTGACCCGTGAATGGCACCCACCGACTCAAGGCGAGCAATGCATCGCGTTCAGCCCCGGCAGCCCGCCGGTGGCCGGCATCGTGTGGGTGGGTCTGCTAAGCGCCAATCGGCCGGTGCCCTAGGCCCGCCAGGATGGCCCGCGCAGTGCCTCGCACCTGGTGGCGTTGACCTTCCCTGCAGAGCGGGGACGATGACCATGAATGTTTCCCATGCCGTGATTTGCTGCTTGAGCGCACGCAGTCGGGCGTTGAGCGGACCCGGGCGGATGGCAAGGCGCCGGGCCGTCCGGCCTCTCTTCGCGCAGCGCAGCAACGGGAAATGTACGATGAACTAGCGGCCGGGGCCGGTGTTTCGGTCATGGCCCGCAAGTTTGGCGTCAGTCCGCAGGCCGTGGGGCACGTCCGTGCAGCCAAGCTCTGATACTGCGTGTAATTGTCTTGTGAAATTGACGGGCGTAAATGGACGGGGAAAGCGCCGTCTCTGGGGGGCAATTGGCAAAACAGCCAAACAAAAACCCCGTAAATCCTTGGATTTACGGGGTTATATTTGGAGGCGGGGGTCGGAATCGAACCGGCGTAGACGGATTTGCAATCCGCTGCATAACCACTTTGCTACCCCGCCGTTAACCGGCGCATCAACCAGATTATATCTGATCGATCTGAATTTTGGAGCGGGAAACGAGGCTCGAACTCGCGACCTCAACCTTGGCAAGGTTGCGCTCTACCAACTGAGCTATTCCCGCGTGGCAAATCTATTGTTCAAGTTTGATGCTGGAGCGGGAAACGAGGCTCGAACTCGCGACCTCAACCTTGGCAAGGTTGCGCTCTACCAACTGAGCTATTCCCGCATTGCAGATTGTTTCAAACTTTTTTGGAGCGGGAAACGAGGCTCGAACTCGCGACCTCAACCTTGGCAAGGTTGCGCTCTACCAACTGAGCTATTCCCGCATCACAAATTTTTCAAGCATACTGGAGCGGGAAACGAGGCTCGAACTCGCGACCTCAACCTTGGCAAGGTTGCGCTCTACCAACTGAGCTATTCCCGCATCGCAAATTGTTTCAAGCTTACTGGAGCGGGAGACGAGGCTCGAACTCGCGACCTCAACCTTGGCAAGGTTGCGCTCTACCAACTGAGCTATTCCCGCGCTGCGTAACTTGCTACAACGCTTTGCTTGATCTCGCTGCTGCTTCGTCAGCGGCGGCGAGAGACTGCGAATTATAGAGATTTGTTCGTTCTGTCAACACCTCAAACGTCTATTTTTTTACCCGCGAACTCCTTGGCCGCCATTTGCAGGTAATAAATCATTGACCACAAAGTCAATATGACAGCAACGTACATCGAAAAATTTCCCAACCCGCGCGCATCCAGGCCCGGGACAAGCGCGCCGTCGTACAGCAGCAGCGTGATCGCCAACATCTGGGCAGCGGTCTTCAACTTGCCGATATAGGCGACGGCGACGCTGCTGCGGCTGCCCATGCCCGCCATCCATTCGCGCAGCGCCGAAATGGTGATCTCGCGGCCGATGATGATCATCGCCATCCAACCCTCGGTGCGGCCCAATTGCACCAGCAGGATCAGCGCCGCGGCCACGATCAGCTTGTCCGCCACCGGGTCGAGAAAGGCGCCGAAGGCCGAGGTCTGCCCCAGCTTGCGCGCCAGGTAGCCGTCCAGCCAGTCGGTGGCGGCCGCCAATGCGAAAATGCCGGCCCCCACAGCGTTGCGGCTATGCAGCAGCAGAATGGAGTCCGGCAGGAAGAATACCGCCACGCAGATCGGGATCAGGGCGACCCTGAGCCAGGTCAGTAATATCGGCAAATTGAAGGGCATTGGTCTTGGTCTTGTCGCTTCAGGCTCGTCAACAACGCCGGCCGGCGCCCCGAGCCTGGATCAGGGGCACCCGCCGCTTTCATGTATCAATGCAACGATCAATGCAGCGCATTGTAAATCTTTTCCGCCAAGGTACGGCTGATGCCCTCCACCTGCGCCAGATCGTCGACGCTGGCCGTCGCCACGCCGCGCAAGCCGCCGAAGCGGGTCAAGAGCTGCTGGCGGCGCTTGGCGCCGATGCCTGGAATATCTTCCAGCGTCGACGAGGTGCGCGCCTTGGCCCGCCGCGCGCGGTGGCCGGTGATGGCGAAGCGGTGGGCCTCGTCGCGCACGGTCTGGATCAGGTGCAGCGCCGGATGGTCCTGGCGCAATTGTAGCGTCTTTTCCAAATAAGGCAGGATCAGCGTTTCCAGACCGGGTTTGCGCTCCTCGCCCTTGGCGATGCCGACGATGGGCAGATTCAGCCCCAGCTCGCCCAGCACCTCCAGCGCCACGCCCACCTGGCCCTTGCCGCCGTCGATGAACACCGCGTCCGGCAGCCTGCCCTCGCCTTCCGCCAGTTTGCCGTAGCGGCGTGACAGGACTTCGCGCATCGCCGCGTAATCGTCCCCCGGCGCGGCGGTGGTGATGTTGAAACGGCGGTACTCGGTCGGCTGCATCGCGCCCTTGTCGTACACCACGCAGGACGCCACCGTGGCCTCGCCCATGGTGTGGCTGATGTCGAAGCACTCGAAACGGCCGGCGTCTTCCAATTCCAGCACCTCGTTCAGCTGCGCCAGCCGCTGCGCCTGCGTCGCCTTGCTGCCCAGACGCTGCAGGATGGCCAGTTCGGCGTTCTTCTCCGCCATTTCCAGCCAGACCCGGCGCTCGCCTATCGGATTGCCGACGATGTAAACCTTGCGGCCGGCCCTCTCTTGCAAGAACTGCTGCAGCGCATCGTCCACCACGCCATTCACAACCAGCGCCGCCGGCACGCCGGCATGCTGATAATGCTGGCCGATGAAGGCTTCCAGGATTTCCTGCTCGGTATCGGCCTCGCCGCCGATCGGGAAATGGCTCTTGTCGCCCAGGTGCCGGCCGCCGCGTATCATCACCAGGTTCACGCAGGGCACGCCGTCGCGCACCCGCGCCGCCACCACGTCGCAGTCCTGCTGGCTTTGGTTGCTGGCGACGAACTGTTTTTCCTGCACCCGCGCCAGCGCCTGGATCTGGTCGCGCAGCTCGGCAGCCTGCTCGAACGCCATCGCCTCGGCCGCCGCCGTCATCCGCCGGGTCAGCTCGTTGATCAGCTCGCTCTGGCGGCCATTGAGAAAGGCCACCGCGCTGGCGACATCGGCCGCGTACTCTTCCTTGGAAATATGATCGACGCAGGGGCCGGAGCAACGCTTGATCTGGTACAGCAGGCAGGGACGGGAGCGGTTGGCAAACACCGCGTCCTCGCAGGTGCGCAGCCGGAACACTTTCTGCAGGATCTGGATGCTTTCCCGCACCGCGTAGCCGTTGGGATAAGGGCCGAAGTACTGGTTGGGCTTCTTCGGCTCGCCGCGGTAATAGGCCATCTGCGGAAACGCGTGGCCGCTGAACATCAGGTAGGGATAGGACTTGTCGTCGCGGAACAGGATGTTGTAGCGCGGCGCCAGCGCCTTGATCAGGTTGTTCTCCAGGATCAGCGCCTCGGCTTCGGAGCGGGTGACCGTGGTCTCGATGCTGGCGATCTGCCTGACCATCAGCTGGATGCGCGGACTGAGATCGTTTTTCTGGAAATAGGAGCTGACGCGGCGCTTCAGGTCTATCGCCTTGCCGACGTAGAGCACCTTGCCCGCCGCGTCGAGCATGCGGTAGACGCCGGGCAGCGTGGGCAGGTTCTGCAATACGTTCCGGTAATCGAATGCGGGCTTGGACACTATTTGCTGCACCAGGTCTGGACGTCTTTCTGAGCCTGGCGGATCAATTCGTTGCGCTGCGCGTCGGTCGCCAGCGCGGTGGAGCCCGGCATGCGGATGCGGCCGTTCAGCTGCAGCGTGGACAGATTGGTCTGCGCGGCCTTGCAGTTCTGCTCCTTGATCTTGGCGTTGGCCGCGGCGATGGCGGCGTTGCCGGACGCCACCGCCTTGTTTTCGGTTTTCTTCTCAGCCTTCTTGTCGGCCAGGGGCGCAGACGCGGGCGCCGCCTGGGGGGCGCGCACGCTCATCCGGCGCGCGTTGACGCTTGGCGGCGGCTGGTCGGAATATACTTTGTTGCCGTTGGCGTCGGTCCAGGTGTAGACCTCGGCCGCGGCCAGGGTCGGCGCCAGCAGCGCCGCCGAAATCATCCATACTGCAAAAGGCTTCATGTTCCCGTCCCGACGCTGTGGTCGCTGTGTATATCCGGATTGTAAAGCCTGCCCTCCAGCCGCGCAAAAAGCCGCGTCACGCCGCTTTTGCAGAAAAGTCGACGGTTCGGTATAATGCGGCTTTGCCGCCTAAGGAAATGCGATGCGCATCATCGAGAAAGCCTACACCTTCGACGACGTCCTCCTCGTCCCGGCCCATTCTGAAGTTCTGCCGCGCGATGTAGCGCTCAGCACCAAACTCACCCGCAACATCACGCTCAATCTGCCGCTGGTTTCCGCCGCCATGGACACCGTGACCGAAGCCCGCCTCGCCATCGCCATGGCCCAGGAAGGCGGCATCGGCATCGTGCACAAGAACATGAGCGTGGAAAAGCAGGCGGCCGAGGTTTCCAAGGTGAAGCGCCATGAAAGCGGCGTGGTGAAAGACCCGATCACCATCGCGCCGGACATGCTGGTGCGCGACCTGGTCCTGCTGACCCGCCAGTACAAGATTTCCGGCCTACCGGTGATCGAAGCCGGCAAGGTGGTGGGCATCGTCACCAACCGCGACCTGCGCTTTGAAACCCGCCTCGACCAGACCGTCGGCTCCATCATGACCCCGCGCGAGCGCCTGATCACCGTCAAGGAAGGCGCCAGCATCGACGAAGCCCGCGAGCTGATGCACACCCACCGCCTCGAGCGCGTGCTGGTGATCAACGACGCCTGGGAGCTAAAGGGCCTGATCACGGTCAAGGACATCATCAAGACCAGCGAACATCCGAACGCCAATAAGGACAGCCAGGGCCGCCTGCGCGTCGGCGCGGCGGTCGGCACCGGCGCCGACACCGAAGAGCGCGTCAAGGCGCTGGTTGCCGCCGGCGTAGACGTGATCGTGGTCGACACCGCCCACGGCCACAGCCAGGGCGTGCTGGAACGCGTGCGCTGGGTCAAGCAGAACTTCCCGCAAGTGGACGTGATCGGCGGCAACATCGCCACCGCCCAGGCGGCGCTGGATCTGGTCAAGGCCGGCGCCGACGGCGTCAAGGTCGGCATCGGCCCCGGCTCGATCTGCACCACCCGCATCGTCGCCGGCGTGGGCGTGCCGCAACTGACCGCCATCCACAATGTGTCCGAAGCGCTGAAGGGCACCGGCGTGCCGATGATCGCCGACGGCGGCATCCGCTTCTCCGGCGACATCGCCAAGGCGCTGGCGGCCGGCGGCAACGCGGTAATGCTGGGCGGCATGTTCGCCGGCACCGAGGAAGCCCCGGGCGAGGTGGAACTGTTCCAGGGCCGTTCGTACAAGTCCTACCGCGGCATGGGTTCGCTGGGCGCGATGAGCCAGGGTTCGGCCGACCGCTACTTCCAGGAAAGCTCCAACGCCGCCGACAAGTTCGTGCCGGAAGGCATCGAAGGCCGCGTGCCGTACAAGGGCCCGATCGCCCAAGTGATCCACCAGCTGGTGGGCGGCCTGCGCTCGTCGATGGGCTACCTCGGCTGCCCGAGCATCGACCAACTGCACCAGAAGGCCCAATTCGTCGAGATCACCTCGGCCGGCATCCGCGAATCCCACGTCCACGACGTGCAGATCACCAAGGAAGCGCCGAACTACCACGTGGAGCGCTAAGGCGCCTTCCGCTGGAAGCGAAAAAGCCCGCGTTGCGCAACGCGGGCTTTTTTTCGCGCCGGCCGATCAGGCCAGCGACAGCAGCAACAAGGTTTTCAGCTCGGCCGGAGGAGTATCGTAAGGCGCGTTCAGATATTCCTCCACGCACGGCGTGTCGCCCGGCATCTCGCCGCTGGCAGGCAGCCAGTGGCGGTAAAGCCAGTCCCAGCATTCCCCCAGCTCGGAATAAGGCCCAGTATGCAGCACGGCGGCGTAGCGTCCAGCCGGGATGCTCCCCCACTCGAAACCGTCCATCGCCTTGCCCTCCATGAACGCCGGCACCGTCGCGCAGGCGATGGACCGGCAATCGGCGGCAGGCGTCTGCGCCTGATCGTCCAGGTACAAGCCGAAGCTCCTCGACGGCGCGCCGACGCCTTGCTGCGGCCCCTGCACGGCGCGCAACGCGTCGAAGGCCTTGCCTATCTCCATATACGGTCCGCGATGATGGCGCATCAGCACCTTGACGGCATCCCTTTCCACAATCTCTACCTGACGCATGGTCCTCTCCCTTTGATTGAGAAACATGAGACGCCGCTGGCGATAGCGGCCCGGCGTTTCGCCGTAGCGGCCGGCGAAGGCCCGGATGAAGGCGGCGCTGCTGGAGAAGCCGGCTCGGACAGCCACCGAAGCCAGCGGTCGGTCCGCCCGCCCCAGCTCCCCCGCCGCGCGGTGCAGCAGCATCCGCTGCCGGCTCTCCATCACGGTTTCGCCCATCAGGTTGCGGTACAGCCGATGGAAGTGAAAACGCGAGAAGCAGGCCTCCTCCGCCAGCCGGTCCAGCAGCAGCGGCTCGTCCAAATGGCGCCACAGGTAGTCCAGCGCGCGCAGCAAGCGGACCGTGTACAAGGTGCCGGGGCCGAATTGCCGATATGCGTGTCTCATGGGGATAGCCTAGGCGGTTTCGATTGATCGATTTTGCTCTTCTTGCAACAACAGCCACTGCATGTTCTGGCACAGCTCCACCACGTAATCCCACACCACGCGGTAGCGCAGCGTGCGGCGGATATTGCTGCGCGCGCTGATCCAGTAGGAACGGATGATGCGCAACTCCGGCAGGATCTGCGTCAGCCGCGGATCATCGTAAGTCGTGTAATAAGGCAGCACTGCGATGCCGCCATCGGCCAGCGCCGCCTCCCGCTGCGCCACCACGCTGGTGCTGCGCAAGGGCATGCTGGGGTGGCGACACAAGCCATGGTGGTACATCAGTTCGCGGGTGAACAGCAGGTCGTCGACATAGGCGAGGATGGCATGGCCGTTCAGATCCTCGCGCTCGCGTATCGGCGGATGCGCGGCCAGGTAGGCCTGAGTCGCGTACAGGCCCAGACAGTAATCAGTCAGCTTGCGCGTCACCACCATATTGGCTTGCGGCCGCTCCAGCGCGATGGCGATGTCCACCTCGCGGCTGGTGACGCTGACGAAGCGCGGCACCGCCACCAGGTCGATCTCCAGTTCCGGATAGCGCGCCATCAAGGCCGGCATGTGGCGGGCCAGAAACAGCGCGCCCAGCCCTTCCGGCGCGCCCAGCCTCACCACGCCGCTAACCTCGGCATGCCCCTTGCTGCCACTGTCCAGCATCTGCGAGGCGGTGTTTTCCAGCGATTCGGCCAGCGGCAGCAGCTGGCGGCCGGCCGCGGTGAGGGAGTAACCGTCCGCCTGCTGAACGAACAAGGGCTGGCCCAGCACCTTTTCCAGCGCGGCGATGTGGCGCGCCACCGTGGCGTGGGTGGTGCCCATCTGGCGCGCCGCGCCCAGCAGCTTGCCATTGCGCTGCAGCGCCAGGAAAAAACGGACATCGTTCCAGTCGAACATGGTTTACTCCGCGACAGTTCTTGTGCATTTGCACACGAAAAAAGCAGTTAACTTGCCGTCCATTGTTAAAAAATTAACATAGGTTGTTTTCCGCTGGCTATTCCCAGCCGGGCGCGCTTCGGTTTAGATACCGGTTAAGACAACGACATGAGCAGACCACGCACCATGCTCAGCGGAGAATTCGACTACATCATCGTCGGCGCCGGCAGCGCCGGCTGCCTGCTGGCCAACCGCCTGTCCGCGGATCCGGACAAGCGCGTGCTGCTGCTGGAAGCCGGCGGCAAGGACGACTACCCGTGGATACACATCCCGGTCGGCTACCTGTTCTGCATCGGCAACCCGCGCACCGACTGGTGCTACCGCACCGCGCCGGAAAATGGGCTGGGCGGCCGCTCGCTCGGCTATCCGCGCGGCCGGGTGCTGGGCGGCTCATCCTCGATCAACGGCATGATCTACATGCGCGGCCAGGCGGCCGATTACGACGGCTGGGAGGCGCTCGGCAACGCCGGCTGGGGCTGGCGCGACGTGCTGCCGCACTTCGTCTCGATGGAAGACCATTACGACGCGGACCGCCCTCTGCACGGGCACGGCGGCGAATGGCGGGTGGAGAAGCAGCGGCTGTCTTGGGAAATCCTGGACGCCTTCCGCGCCGCCGCCGCCGAACAGGGCATCGCGCCGGTGGAGGACTTCAATACCGGCGACAACGCCGGCTGCGGCTATTTCGAAGTCAATCAAAAGGGCGGCTGGCGCTGGAGCAGCGCCCGCGCCTTCCTGCATCCCGTCCGCCGTCGCGGCAACCTGACGGTGCTGACCGGCGCGGAAGCCGACAGGCTGATCCTGGAGCGCGGCCGCGCCGCCGCCATCGCATTTATGCAACACGGCCGCCGGCGGCAGGCGCGCTGCCGCGGCGAGATCATCCTCGCCGCCGGCGCGATCGGCTCGCCGCTGTTGCTGCAGCGCAGCGGCATCGGTCCGGCGCCCTTGCTGGCAAGCCACGGCATCGAACCGCTGCGCATCCTGCCCGGCGTGGGCGCCAATCTGCAGGACCACCTGCAGCTGAGAATGATATTCAAGGTGCAGGGCGCGGCCACGCTGAACCGGCGCGCGGCGAGCTGGAGCGGCAAGCTGGCGATGGCCTGGGAGTATCTGTGGAAGCGCAGCGGCCCGCTGTCTATGGCGCCCAGCCAGCTCGGCGTCTTCGCTCGCAGCGGGCCGGACGCCGCCCATCCTGACCTGGAATACCACGTGCAGCCGCTGTCGCTTGAACGCTTCGGCGAACCGCTGCACCCCTTCCCCGCCTTCACCGCCTCGGTATGCCAGCTGAGGCCGGCCAGCCGCGGCCAGGTGGCGATAGGCGGCGCCGATCCGTCCGCCGCGCCGCTTATCCAGCCCAACTACCTCAGCGCCCCGGAAGACCTGCGCGCCGCAGCGGCGGCCATCCGGCTGACCCGTCGCATCGCCGCGTCTCCGGCGCTCTCGCGCTACCTTCCGGAAGAATACCGGCCCGGCCTGCAGTACCAGAGCGACAGCGAGCTGGCGGAAGCCGCCGCCCTGATCGGCACCACCATCTTCCACCCAGTCGGCACCTGCAAGATGGGACGCGACGCGCTGGCGGTGGTCGACGACAGGCTGCGGGTGCATGGCGTCGCCGGCCTCAGGGTGGCCGACGCGTCCATCATGCCCGCCATCACCTCCGGCAACACCAACAGCCCCACGCTGATGATCGCCGCCAAGGCGGCGCAGATGATCGCGCAGGACAACAAGCAAGCGGGACCGATACGAACGCCCGCTCCACCCGAAAAGGAGACCTGGACATGAGCAACAGCATCGCATCGACGACGACGTCGGCCGGCATCAGCCGCGCCGAACGCAAGGTGATACTCGCCTCGTCGCTCGGCACGGTATTCGAGTGGTACGACTTCTTCCTGTACGGCGCGCTGGCCGCCATCATCGGCAAGCAGTTCTTCGCCGGCGTCAACGAGACCACCGCCTTCATCTTCGCGCTGATGACCTTCGCCGCCGGCTTCGTGGTGAGGCCGTTCGGCGCGCTGGTGTTCGGCCGTCTGGGCGACATGGTGGGCCGCAAGTACACCTTCCTCGCCACCATCGTCATCATGGGCCTGTCCACCTTTCTCGTCGGCGTGCTGCCGGGCTACGCGACGCTGGGCATCGCCGCTCCGCTGATCCTGGTATCCCTGCGCATGCTGCAGGGCCTGGCCATCGGCGGCGAATACGGCGGCGCGGCCATCTACGTGGCCGAGCACGCGCCGGATCACAAGCGCGGCGGCTACACCAGCTGGATCCAGGTGACCGCCGGCGCCGGCCTGCTGCTGGTGATCCTGGCCTGCCGCAAGCTGACCGGCGAGGCGTTCAACGAATGGGGATGGCGGCTGCCCTTCCTACTGTCCATCTTCCTGCTGGCCATCTCCACCTGGATCCGGCTGTCGATGCAGGAGTCTCCGGCCTTCCTGAAGATGAAGGCGGAAGGCAAGCACTCCAAGGCGCCGATCAGCGAGGCCTTCGGCAACTGGCGCAACCTGAAGATTGTGCTGATCTCGCTGTTCGGCTTCAATGGCGGCCAGGCCGTCACCTTCTACTGCGCGCAGTTCTACTCGCTGTTCTTCCTGACGCAGATCTTGAAGGTGGACCCGCAGACCGCCAACCTGATGCTGATCGCGTCGCTGATCCTCACCACGCCGCTGTTCCTGTATTTCGGCCACCTGTCGGACCGCATCGGCCGCAAACCGGTGCTGATCGCCGGCTTGGCGCTAGGCCTGGCGCTGACCTTCCCCGCCTTCCGCTGGCTGACCGACTACGCCAATCCGGACGTCGCCGCCGCCGAGGCCAGCTCTCCGGTGACCGTGGTCGCGGATCCGGCCAGTTGCCATTTCCAGTTCGACCCCATCGGCAAAGCCAAGCTGAACACCCCATGCGACCAGGCCAAGGCGCTGCTGGCGAAGAACGGCGTGCCCTACCGGCAAAAGGCCGCGCCGGCCGGCGTGACCGAAGTCCACATCGGCGCAACCGTTCAGCAGGGGTTCGACAAGAAAGCGCTGCAAGACGCGCTGAAAACCGCCGGCTATCCGGAAAAGGCCGACCCCGGCAAGATCAACCACGCCATGGTGATCCTGGTGCTGGTGCTGCTGTCGGTGATCTCCGCGCTCACTTACGGACCGCTGGCCGCGATGATGGTGGAACTGTTTCCCACCCGCATCCGCTATACCTCGATGTCGCTGCCCTATCACCTGGGCAACGGCTGGATAGGCGGGCTGATGCCCACCGTCGCCTTCTCGCTGGTGGTGTACACCGGCGACATACTGTACGGACTGTGGTACCCGATCGTGGTCTACGCCGTCAGCCTCGCTGTAAGCCTGCTGTTCCTGAAGGAAACCTTCCGCAACGATATCCATCGCCACTGAACCTTGCCCCCGCGGCGGCCCCCGTTATCCGCGGGGGCTTTTTCATTCCTTCCGCGCGCGCCTCCCGCGAACGGTCCGCCCGACCACGCCTCTCCTCCAGGCCTTTTCGCCACAAAAGCATGCAATCTTCCCCAAATGCAATAAGTTGAAATGATCCCCGCCCGACGATGCGCGCCCGACGCCCGGCAGCCTCTCTCAAACGCAGATCCGCTCAGGCTGACGCTGCGCACGCCTCAATTTTTCAATTTTTATTACTAATAATTCAATAAAAAACCGTATTGATGTTTACAATCTCGCTGTCTATACTTGTCTTAACAAAACAAGTTAAATATAAGCAAAGCAATTTAAATGCTTTGTTTAAGATTCCGCCCAGTCCTACTGCCAAGCGGAGTCGCCAACAGGGAGACTCAAATGAAAAAAGCCATTCTGACTCTGGCAGCGCTGGCCGCTCTGCAATCCGGCTTTGCTCTGGCCTCCAACGGCGGCACCGTCAGCTTCAGCGGCTCCATCGTCAAGGAGCCCTGCGCCCAGAGCAGCAGCGCCCTGCTGAGCTATGCGCAGAATCCCCGCCAATACCAGGCCGCGCGCAAAGTGGCGTCCGGCCAAAGCTGCTCCGGCATGGACAATACCCAATCGCTGAGCATTGCCGCCGTCAACATGACCGGCGCCGCCACTCAAAGCAGCGGACAACTGGTCACCATCGTTTACAACTGACCTGGCGCAACGCAAAAAAGCCTTCGGCGCGAACAGCCGAAGGCTTTTTTCATTGCCGGCGGAGGGGCCGCCTACTGGTACAGCATGTCTATCGTCACCGCCGTCTGCAAGCTTCCCGGCACGATGTTCGCCGTCCGCATGTATTCCACGAACAAGCCCAGCTGCGCTTGCTGAGACTGCACGTTCACCACCCGGGTATTGTTGGTGGTGTTGGCGCCGATGTTGGCGCCGTCGGCCGAGCTGCCCAGATTGATGGCCACGCCCCGCGCCGTACCGCCGGTGTTGGCGAACAACACCGGGTTGTTGGAATCGGCCGTTCCCGAGAAGCGGAAAGTCGCCGTCCTGACGCCGGTGGAGCAATTGACGGCGCTGATGGTGAAAGCATTGCGCGACATCGCGCTGCCCACCGCCGGAAACTGTCCGCTGGCGACAGTCGGCAGATTGATCGTGTACTGGCCGTTGGCGCTCAGATCGCAGGTGCCGCCGGGCGTGAAAGTCACGCTGCCGTTGATCAGCTGGTTGAAGTTGATGCCCGGCGCGGCGTTGATGCCGCCGATGCCGTCCAGCTGGAACACCGAGTACTGGTTGATCGAGGAAGAGCCGCTGGACGGCGCGCCCGCGGTCTTCAGCAGCACGATGGAGTATTGCAGGACGGTATTGACGTAGCCTCCCCGCGGCACGTAAATGCCGGTGTCGATGGCGCCGCTGCTCTGGGTATAGGTCTGGCCATTGAAAATAATGCCGATCTGCAGCCCAGGCGCCAGCGTCGCCCTCTTCGGATTCACCCAGAAATACACGTTTTCGCCTATGCTCTGCGAGCAATACAGGCTGAGATTCTGCAATGACGATTGCCAGATGATGGTTCCGACCGGCGCGTTGGCAGAGACGAACAAGTTGCCGGGCAGGTTGAAAGTGGACGTGACGTTGCCGGAGCTGTTGCTTCCATTCCAGCAGCCCAGCGCGTGGCTGGTCAGCGGCATGGCCAACAGCAAGGCCAACAGCCATCCCCGCAATCCTCGGCAAATCAGTTTTTTCATATTCCTATCGCTTTCCCGGTATCTCTGGCTGCCCTTTCCGGGCCTCATTGCGGCGCGCAGACGGCATCCGCCTGCTTCTGCGGCAATTGGTAGCTGAAGCGGCATTGCTGGCCCGCTTCGCTGCCCCAGCTGGCCATCAGCTGCTTGCCTTCCATGCCGCGCAGGAAAGCGCGCCCGCCTTGCCCCACCATGGTGAGGAAGTCCTCGCCATTGCCGCCGCTGACAGTCGCGCCCACCGGCAGATGGCTGCCGTCCGGCCGCTTCAGCGCCACGATCACCGGCTTGCCCTGCTGGGTATTGAACTTCAGCATCACGATGGCGCCGGCGCGCGGCGCGTCCTGCACGCTGGTTTCCTGCAGCTCCACATCCTGGCTCATGCCCTTGGGATCGAGCGTGATTTCATTCTGGCGATACGGCATCAGCGACGACACCACCGCATAACCGCTCTTGTTGACGCGAACGCCGTTGGTGTTGCTCACCGCGGCGCCTTCCGCGCCCGGCGCCTCGACTACGGCGAAGGATTCGCCCAGCGATTGAGCCGCGGTCACGCCGCCCGGGTGGAACACCAGCGCGCCGCTGATGCCCGCGTTGGCCTGCGAGGTGCTGCCGCTGGCGCTGGCGCCGGCGGTGAGCGTGGCCACCGAGGTCGCGTACTGCACGCTGCCGCCGCCGCCGCTGCTGTTGGCGCCCGCGCGGTCGCGGTTGGCATTGGCGTAGACGTTGTAGCTGAGGTTGCGCAGCTCGCCGGTGGTGCCGCTCAGGTTGACTTGGGCGCTGCCGCTGCGGTCGCTGCTGCCGCTGACGCTGCTGCTCAGCAGCGGAGACGACGGCTCGCGGCCCAAGGGCATGGACAGGCTCAGCATGTACTGGTTGACGATGCGGCCGGTCGAATCCTGGGTGCGGCCGGCGGACAGATTCAGGCTCACCGACTTGAAGCTGTTGCTGTAACCCAACTGGTAAGTCAGGTCGCGGCCCTTCTGGTTCCAGTAATCCTGCGTGGATCCTGTCAGGAACACGTGCCCGCGGCCGTCGCCCAAGGGCTGGTCGGCATTCAGCTGAAACTTGTTCTTGGCGCGGTAGACCACGCCGACCTGGTTGATCAGGCTGGCATAGTCGCGCAGCTCAAGGAAGCCCGCGGTGGAAAAGCGATAGGCGGCGACCGTGAAGTTGGTGCGCGTCGCCTCCATCAGCTTGCTATAGGTCACCCGGTAACTCTGGCCCTGCATCGTGCTGCTGCTGGCATTGAACGGCAGATCGCTGGCCCAGGACTGGGTCACGTCCAGCGCCAGCGCGCCCCACGGGGTATTCACGCCGGAGCCGAACAGCGCCGACTGGTAGCGGTCGGCTGCGATCAGGCCACCATACAGGGTCAGGCTGTTGCTGATGCCGCGCTGATAGGTCGCCTGCACGAAGTTCGGCCGCTTGTTCAGCGTGCTGTCTCGCCATTGGCCGGCGGTGACCGCGTAACGGGACTGCCCTTCGCGCAGCAGCTGGGGCACGGAGGCATAGGGCACGACGAATTTGCGCACGCGGCCATCCGCCTCGGTGACCGTCACTTCCAGGTCGCCCGAAAAGCCGGTGTTGTAGAGGTCGTCGATGCTGAATTCGCCCGGCGGCACCACGTTTTCATAAATCAGGTTGCCATTCTGCCGAACGGACACTTTGGCATTGGTCTCGGCCACGCCGCGCACCACCGGCGCATAACCCTGCAGCGATTCGGGCAGCATCCGGTCATCGGAGCTCAGCTGCACGCCGCGGAATGGCGCGCTGCTGAACATGTCGGACGGCGTGAAGTAATCGCCCAGGGTCAGCACGGAGCTCCAGGCAGTCACATCGCGCTGGGTGTAGGCCGAAGCGCTTTGATAGCTGCGCTGGCGCTGGCCCTTGCCGTTATCCTGCTGGGTCAGCGAACCGTTATAGCGGAAACGCCACAAGCCCATGTTGAGGCCCGCGTTGGCGCCGAGATAATACTGGGTAGATTTGCCGGCACCGCCGTTATCGTAACGGTAGCTATTGGCGTTGTAATTGAGGAAGCCGGCGAACGGGGCGCCCGCGTCCCAGTATTCCGGCGCGACGTAGCCGCGCGCCTTGGCCCGCAGGTATTTCTGGGGAATGCTGACATCCAACCGCAGATCGCCGCTGTTGAAGCTGGAAAACGCGCCCGGCACCACGGCAGCGATATCCACGCAGCGGCTCGGCTCATCTCGGCCCGGCACCGCGGCGGACTGCGGCAGCCGGGAAAAATCCACGCCCAGGTCGTCCAGCATCGCTCGGTTGAAGCAGGCCAGCACCCTGCCCTCGTCCTGCTCCTTCATCTGCACGTCGCGGCGGCCGATCCAGGCCGCGTTGGCGAAGACATCGGCCCGGTAATTGCCGGGAAACGCGCCGCCCATCTGGTTGAAACGGCTGAGATCCACCTTTTTCCCATTGGCGTTCTGATTGATGAACACCGGGTTGAACTGCACCTCATCCTGCGCTGCGGCGACCGCCGCAGGCCCGTCCGCCCAGGTAGCCTGGCCGCCAAACAGCCCGAAAATCAGCAGGCTGAGCGGGCTGAGATCCCACCGTCGAGCGGGCTGTCGTGTCGTCATGTGCGTCATGGCTGGTTGAGTCCTGCGGGTGCGCGCGGGCCAGGCTGGCTCGAGCGGGATGATCAGTGAGCGAGGGATATGCTGTGCGCGACCGGGGCACCGTAATCATTGATGCTCTCGTAGTTGAGCTTCAAAGCGCCTTCCGGCTTGAGTTTCAGATCCTTCAGCGCGAAATCGTGGCTGCCGCCCGGCGGAACCATGCCGCCGTCGGTTTCATATTCATGTTTGCCCACCAGCAGAACCGCCCGGTTCAGCGAAACGTGGTACGCGGCCTGATTGGAGGCTCGCAGCATGTAGCCCTTGCCGCCGGCCTGCGGCAGCAAAGACCAGGAAAGCTTGTCGGCCGCTTCGTCCGGCGTGCCCGGCAGGCCGACGGGGCGATAGAACAGCTTGATGCGAGAACGGAAAGCGACTTGCATGAAATTGCGCTGCTCGCTCGCGGCCTTGGGCAGCGGCGGCACATCCAGCACGTTCAGCCAGAACACCGACTCGCGTTCCTTGGGCAGATCCGCGCCGGTGAAGGTCAGTCTCAGGGTCTGGCCCTTGGCAGGATCGACACGGAAAATCGGCGGCATGATCAGGAAAGGCGCATCGGCGGTATCGGGCACGGACTTCTCATTGCCCTTGTCGGCCCACACCTGCACCAAGGAAGGCTCCTTGCCGGGATTGTTGACCTTGACGGTCACCTCGCGGTCCTCGGCCTTGTACACGACGCGGGTGCCGGACACCACCACGCCGGCCGAAGCCGCGCCGGTCCATGCCGATCCCGCAATCGCAAGAGCAAGCGCTCCTCGCCATACTGCCTGTTTCATTTCCAACCCCGCCTCCATGCAAAAAAGATCGGCAGGCGGCTCACGCTGAGCCGCCTGCCGCATGACGCCGTTTTATTGGTAGGTCATCGAGTACTGAACGCTGGTGTTCACCGAACCCGCGCCGGCGGCGCCAGTGGCGATGTACTGGGCGTAGTAACCCATGGTGGCGGAGCCGCCGCTGATCGGCACCACTTGGGAATTGGCGTTGGTGCTCAGATTGATGGCGTTGAAATTGTTGTTCAGCAGTTGAACTTCAACGTTGGTGGCGGAGCCCGCGCCGGTGCTGTTCAGCAGGTTGCCGGAGGTCGGGTTGACGGTCGGGCCCACTTCAAAGCGGGTTTGCGCGTTCTTCAGACCACTCGGGCAGTTGCTCAGGTTGATCGCGAACGGCGTGGCGCCGGCGGTCTGGCCGGAGCTGGCCAGAGCGGAAGCGCCGACGGTCGGCAGGGTCACGGTTACGTTCTGACCGGAAGTGCCCGCGATGTTGCAGGTCTGAGCCACGATGTTTCCAGTGACGGTGATTTTGCCATCGGCGGCCATGGCGCCGGAAGAGTACACGCCCAGGCCGATCAGCGCAGCAGTTACGATCTGTTTCATTTAAAAGTCTCCGTTGAATTTGCAGGCAGTGCGTTTGCCCGATTGTCTGCCCCAGGGGCAGAAGTTGAAGAGCGGTCCGACACGTCAAGGCATCTTCGACAATCTTGCGATTCCTGCCCGCGCTTGAGATGCTCCCTCGCCGCGTCCATCTGACACCCCGGTTGCACGCCCCTATCTGTTAGCAAACAGATGATCAGATTTCACAAAATACATCAAATCTTATCAACATAATCTGAAGACCATTCGTCATCAGATTGAAAAAAAGGGAGGGTGCGGTACCAGAAGATAGGAAATCGGGCCCGCTTCAGCGGCATCCTGATCCCACGTCATGACTGGACAATGCTCAGCTCTCATCACGCCTGGCGAGCCGGTGAGGAAGTCCTCTGCAGCGCGGAGTAGGTGTGATGGAGACGCTAGGTTAAACCAAACCGGACAGAACTTTCAACACACGCTTACGCTAAAACTCAGGCGAAGTTTAAACTCAAATCATTGATATATAAGTGTTTTTATTGGAAATCGCCGATCCGGAATCGAAAGGTCAAGCTGTAGTATTCTTGCATCAATCTGACAAGATCTTAAATATATAATTTAAAAATATCACCAAATTCCACCTGAAATATAAACATTGATGACATCTTCATTTCAAGCGGCTTGAGATTGGCTCCGTGCCGATCCGCCTCACTACCCGCCAGGCCGGCATGCGTTTACACTGGGCGGCTCCACCTCATCGGGAATGCCAGGCATGACCCCTTCCTCCAGCCAGTATCTGACGCTCAACCGGCGCCGCCATCACCTGCGCCGATGGGGCCCCGAGCACGCGCCGCTTCTGATATTGCTTCATGGCTGGATGGATAGCTCAGCCACCTTTCAATTCATGGTGGACGCGCTCTCCAGCGAATGGCAGGTGGTGGCGCCGGACTGGCGCGGTTTCGGCGACAGCCAGTGGAACGATGGCAGTTACTATTTTCCCGATTACCTCGCCGATCTGGACGACTTGCTGCGCCAGCTGTCGCCCGGGCGTCCGGTGAATCTGCTGGGCCACAGCATGGGCGCGATGATCGCCGGCATCTACGCCGGCGTCTGTCCGCAGAGGATAGAAAAGCTGGTGCTGGCGGAAGGTTTCGGCCTCAATCCGACCCGACCGTCCGAGGCCCCCGGCCGCTATGGCCGTTGGCTGAGGGAAACCAGCCAATCCATCGGCTTCGAGCCGATGGCAAGCCTGGAACAGGCGGCGAACAAGCTGGTCGCGCGCAACCCGATGCTGACGCCCGAACGGGCACGCTGGCTGGCCGCCGAGCTGACCCGCCCTGTCGATGGCGGCTTCGTCTACCGCGCCGATCCCCGCCACAAGATGGTCAATCCGGTCTTGTACCGGCTGGAGGAAGCGATGGCCTGCTGGCGCCGCATCACCGCGCCGGTGCTATGGCTGCTGGGCGAGCACCCGTTCGACCACCCCATCGTCAACGACGTGCTGGCCACGCTGGACCAGCGCCGCGCCTGCTTCTCCCGTCTCAGCGAGGCGACGGTGGCCGGCGCCGGACACATGCTGCAATGGGAGCAGCCAGAAAGCATGGCAGCCATGCTGGAATCATTCCTGCTGGACGATGAAACACCATAATCGTCTGATTTCATTGACAATCCAAAGCGCCATGACATGGCCTGCCGCTAGTCTGCCACGGCGCCCACCACGACAGGCCACAGCCATGGCCATCGAACTGGACCATGTTCAGCGCGAGCAACTGCTGCAAAACCTGGCCATTCCATCCTGTCCCGGCATCCTTGATCGCCTGCGGGCGCTGCGCGACGACAGCGCGCCGCCAGGTGGTGCCGGCCTACCCGGGGCGGGAAGAGGTCCAGTTCGCGGATTGGCGCGGCCATCTGCAATCGCAGATGGCATGCGCCTGAGCGCCAACAGCCCTTAACCCAGATAGCGCGCCTCAAGGTGGGCGCGGTAGTGGGCCGGGTTCAGCGCCTCGCCGGTGGCGCGCCGAACCAGTTCGTCGGTGCTCCAGCGGCTGCCCTGGCTCCAGATGTGGTCGCGCAGCCAGCCGAACACCGGCTCCAGTTCGCCGCTGCCGATTTTCCCGTCCAGCGCGGGATCCAGCCGGCGCATCGTCGCGAAGTATTGCGCCGCGTACATCGCGCCCAGCGTGTAGCTGGGGAAGTAACCGAAGGTGTCGGTCCAGTGGATGTCCTGCAGGCAGCCTTCGCGGTAGTTGCCGCGCGTGTCCACGCCCAGGTAGGCCATCATCTTCTGGTCCCACAGCGCCGGCACGTCCTCGGCCTCGATCTCGCCGTCGATCAGCGCGCGCTCGATCTCGAAGCGCAGGATCACGTGCGCCGGGTAGCACAGCTCGTCGGCGTCGACGCGGATGTAGCCGGGCTCCACCCGGGTGAACAGCCGGGCCAGATTGCCGGCCTCGAAGGCGGGCTGGTCGCCGAAATGGCGGCGCAGCATCGGCGCGAGCAATTGCAGGAAGCCCTGGCTGCGGCCCAGTTGCATTTCGAACGACAGGCTCTGGCTCTCGTGTATGCCCATCGAGCGGGCGCGGCCGACCGGCAGCGCCAACAGATCGCGCGGCAGGCCCTGCTCGTAACGGGCGTGACCGGTCTCGTGGATGATGCCCATCAGGCTCTGCGCGAAGTCGTCGTCGCGGTAGCGCGTGGTGATGCGCACATCCTCCGGCACCCCGCCGCAGAACGGATGGGTGCTGACATCCAGCCTGCCGCCGTCGAAATCGAAGCCCAGCAGTTTCATCGCCTCCAGCCCCAGCTCGCGCTGCCGCTCGACCGGGAACGGCCCTTGCGGGCGGATCACGGCCTCGCCGGCCTGTTTGGCGCGGACCCGCTCGATCAGGCTCGGCAACCAGGACTTCACGTCGTCGAAAATGCGCGCGATCTCCGCGCTCTTCATGTCCGGCTCGTACTTGTCCAGCAAGGCGTCGTAGCGGCTGACGCCGTTCGCCTCTGCCAGCAGCGCGGCCTCCTCGCGCGCCAGCCTCAGCACCTCGCGGAAATTCGGCAAGAAGCCTTGCCAGTCGTTGTGCTTGCGCTGCTCGCGCCAGGCATGCTCGCAGCGGGAGGCGGCCAGCGTCTTGGCTTCCACCAGCTCGGCGGGCAGCAGATTGGCCTGTTGCCATTCGCGGCGCATCTCGCGCAGGCTGGCGCGCTGCGCGTCGTTCAGATTCTCCTGCTCGGCTTGCTGCAGCTGCCGCTCCAGTTCCGGAGAGGTGATCAACTGGTGCATCAGCACCTGCAGCTCGGCCTGGGCGGCGGCGCGCGCCTCGTTGCCCTTGGCCGGCATCATCGCCGCCTGATCCCAGCTGGCGATCGCGCCCAGGTGGCCGAAGCGGTGCAGCCGCTCAAACGTGCGGGTCAGGCTCTGATAGGCCGTCTGATTTCCCATCGCATTCTCCTTTGTGTAGAAAATGCATGTTCACATCGTCTGCCTGGTCGGTCAATCGCGGGGACTCATCCCAATGGACAAAGCGTAGAAGCGCCGCGCGACGGCTGGCGAATGAAGGAAAATGAATGAGTTTTGCTCATCAAATACTTCAGCGCGCTCCGCTGTTGCGATGATGGGAAAAGGGAAAGGATTGCCAGTAGCCGAAATACTCGCGGACCAGGGTCAGCAGCTGCTGGCGGGGCGCGCCCTCGGGCAGGTGCTGCAAAAGCGCGTCCACCCCCATGCGGTAATGGCTGGATGTCGGCGGATGGGGATCGAGCAGGAACAGCAGCGCCTTCAGCTGGCGCTCGCGCTGGCGGATGTCGGCCTCCCCGGCGCCGTCCTCGAACGACTTGCCCAGATACAGCCCCAGCGACGGCGGGAAGCGCGAAAATCCCGACTCGCGCATCGCGCCCAGCAGCGTGTCGAAATCCCCATGCCAAGGAAAGGCGGGATTGTGGATGGAAAAACCGGCGCGGGCGGTCATCTCCACCATTTTCTTCATGTCGTCCAGCCAGAAGTAATAGAACTCGCGGGCGCAGGTGACCGCCAGCACCCGCTCCGCCGGCTCGCAAGACGCGACGAAGCCGTCGACATGCGCGTGGTAATCGTCGGCGGTGCGCTTCGCGCCGGCCAGCCTGGCCAGCAGGCGACGCAGCATGGACCGCCGCGCGGCCACCACTTCGTCCGACGCGCCCAGCCTGGCGATCAATTTCAGATAAGCGTCCAGCGACGCTTCGCGGGGATTCATGCCCAAGCCCTTGCAACCATCGCGTCCTCCCATTGCGGCGAAAACCATCCGCCCCGATAGCGATAACGCAGCCGGAGCCGGCGGGAGGACAAGCGCGCTAAGCGCCGCGCGGGCGCAGCGTCAGCCTCAGGTCCCGCCCCACCATGCCGACGTCGGCGACATCCAGTTCGACCTTGTCGGCCAGATCGTCCAGCGCCGGCCAGGCGAACAGCCCGCGCGCGGCGTCGCCGGCCAGGGACGGCGCCAGGTACAGCACGATCTCGTCCACCAGCCCGGCCCGCAGCATGGCGCCGTTGAGGCCGGCGCCGGCTTCCACCATCAGTTCGTTGACGCCACGCCCGGCCAGCTGCGCCAGCAGATCAGCCAGATCCGCCTTGCCACCCAGGCGCGCCAGCGTCAAAACCTCCACCCCTCGCCCGCGGAACGCCGCCAAGCGGCCCGCGTCCGCCGCGCAACTGGCCAGCCAGGCGCCGCCGCCCTGGTAGACGCGCGCGGCCGGATCAGTGCGCAAATCGCCGTCCAGCACCACCCGCCAGGGCTGCGAGGCCACCTGCAGTTCCCGCACGGTCAGCTGCGGATCGTCGGCCAACACGGTGCCGCTGCCGGTGAGGATCGCGCAATGCGCGGCGCGCAGCCGCTGCACGTCCATCCGCGCCTCCGGCCCGGTGATCCATTTGCTGCGGCCGTTCAGCAGCGCGGTCTTGCCGTCCAGCGTGGCGGCGGCCTTCAACGTGACCCAGGGCCTGCCGCGCTCGACGCGCGACAGGAAGCCGCGGTGCGCCCGCCGCGCCTGGGCTTCCATCAGCCCGGCAGACGCCTCGACGCCGGCGGCGCGCAGCATGGCGATGCCGCGGCCCGACACTTCATGATAGGGGTCCACCATCGCCGCCACCACCCGCGCGACGCCCTCCTTGACCAGCCTCTCCGCGCAGGGCGGCGTGCGCCCGTGGTGGCTGCAGGGTTCCAGCGTCACGTAGGCGGTGGCGCCGCGCGGGCTTTCGCCGCGCGCCAGGCAGTCCTTGATCGCCTGGACTTCGGCGTGGTCGGAACCCAGCGCCAGCGTCGCGCCCTCGCCCACCACCCGGCCATGATTGACCAGCACGCAGCCGACGCCGGGATTGGGCGCGGCCCGGCGCGTCGCGCCCTCGGCCAGGCGCAGCGCGCGCTGCATGTACAGGTAGTCGTCGGCGCTGTAGTCCGTCATCTTCGATTCTTCCACTCATCGGCCAGCAGGCCGTAACAACGCATATTCCAGAAACGTCCATTGAGGAACTGCGCGTCGCGCAGCTCGCCCTCCAGCCGGAAGCCCAGGCGCTCGGCGACGCGGCAGCTGCGCAGGTTTTCCGGCGCGCAGCCCAGCTCCAGCCGGTGCAGTCCCAGCTCCTCGAAAGCGTAGCGCATCAGCAGCGCCAGCGCGCGCGACATCACCCCCCGGCCGACATGGCTGTCGGCCAGCCAGTAGCCCAAGCGCGCGTAGCGGTGCGCGGCATTGATGCCGTGCAGCGAACAGATGCCTGCGATTTTGCCGTCCACCAGTATTACCCGGTGCGCGCAGCGCCCTTCCTCATTGCCTTCCGCTTGCGACCAAAGAAAGGCTTCGGTATCCGCCGCCGATCGCGGCCTGACGATGCCGGCCATCCATTGCGACAAGGTGGCGCGGTGGCGCTCGATCAGCGCGTAGACCCGCGCGGCGTCGCGCGCCGGCTCGGGCGGGCGGATCTCCACCAGGCTCATCGCCGCGCCCGCCACTCGCCGGCCAGCATGCTGTACTGGCAGGCATCATGATAACGGCCGTCCAGATGCAGCCCCTCGCGCTGCACGCCCTCGCGGACGAAGCCCAGGCGTTCGGCCACCGCGCGGCTGCGGTCGTTCTCCACGCCGGCCACGATGACGATCCGGTTCAGCTCCAGCGCGCCGAAACCGATGTCCAGCGCCTGCGCCGCGGCCTCGCTCATCACGCCCTTGCCGACGAAGCGATCGGCCAGCCAGTAGCCCAGGAAGCCGGAGCGATGCAGCTTGCTGATGCCGTGGATGTCGATGCAGCCGGCCAGTTCGCCATCCCGCTCGATCAGCCAGCTCGCGCAAACCGAGCCATTGCGCGCGCCTTCGGCGACGCCGGCCAGGAACTGCCGGCTGTCCTCCTCGTTGCGGGTGGCATCCACCCAGGGCAGCCAGGCGCGCAGCGTGTCGCGGCTCTGATCTATCAATGCGAACAGCCGCCCGGCGTGAATGATGTCGGGCGGCAGCAGGACGATGCGTTTCTGGACGATGGCGCTCATGGTGTCTCGCAAAATGACAATTGAATCACCAAGGCTAATCAAGCGGCCATGCCGCCGTCAATGCGAGGACTTCTGGATTTCCTTGATCGCGTCGGTGAACTCGGAAATATCCTGGAAGCTGCGGTAAACCGACGCGAAACGCACATAAGCCACCTTGTCCAGCCGCGCCAGCTCGTTCATCACCATCTCGCCGATCTGGCGGCTGCTGACCTCGCGCTCGCCCAGCTGCAGCAGCTTGTGGCAGATGCGGTCTATCGCCTCGTCCACCAGCGTGGTGGACACCGGCCGCTTGTGCAGCGCGCGCAGGAAGCTGGTGCGCACTTTCTCGATGTCGAACTCGGAACGGTGTCCGGCGGTCTTCACCACCTGCGGCATGCGCACATCGGCGGTTTCGAAGGTCGTGAAACGCTTGTCGCAGGCCGGGCAGCGGCGGCGGCGGCGGATGCTGCTGCCGTCCTCGCTGACGCGGGAATCGATCACCTGGGTGTCCGGGTTGCCACAAAACGCGCATTTCATGACAATAATCCTGTGGGTTGCAATAGTTGGATGTTATCAGCAATGCCGCCCGCCCGCACCGCCGGCCATGGACGAAGCCTGGCCTGGCGCAAAGAAAAAGCCGCCCCTGGGGCGGCTGTTCTGCATCCGGCGAACCGGTCGATTACTTGGCGTACACCGGGAAGCGGTGGCACAGCGCGGTGGCCTTCTCGGCGATGCGGGCGATCAGCGCGTCGTCGTTCGGGTTGTCCAGCACGTCGGCGACCATATTGGCCACTTCGATGGCCTCGGCTTCCTTGAAGCCGCGGGTGGTGATGGCCGGGGAGCCGATGCGGATGCCGGAGGTGACGAACGGGGTTTCCGGATCGTTCGGGATCGCGTTCTTGTTGACGGTGATGTGGGCGCGGCCCAGCAGCGCGTCGGCTTGCTTGCCGGTCAGGCCCTTGGCGCGCAGGTCCACCAGGAACACGTGGCTCTCGGTGCGGCCGGACACGATGCGCAAACCGCGCTCGGCCAGGGTCTTGGCCATGATGGCGGCGTTCTTCAGCACCTGCTGCTGGTATTCCTTGAATGCCGGCTGCAGCGCTTCCTTGAAGGCGACGGCCTTGGCGGCGATCACATGCTCCAGCGGACCGCCCTGCAGCGTCGGGAACACGTTGCTGTTGATGCTCTTCTCGAACTCTGCCTTGGCCAGGATGATGCCGCCGCGCGGACCGCGCAGGGTCTTGTGGGTGGTGGAGGTCACGAAGTCGGCGTGCGGCACCGGGTTCGGGTACAGGCCCGCGGCCACCAGGCCGGCGTAGTGGGCCATGTCGACCATGAAGTAGGCGCCGACTTTCTTGGCGATCTGGCCCATGCGCTCGAAGTCGAAGCGCAGCGCGTAGGCGGACGCGCCGCCGATGATCAGCTTCGGCTTGGTTTCCATCGCCACGCGCTCCATGTCGTCGTAGTCGATTTCTTCCTTGTCGTTCAGGCCGTAGGCGACGATGTTGAACATCTTGCCGGACAGGTTAGCCGGGGAGCCGTGGGTCAGGTGGCCGCCGTGGCCCAGGTTCATGCCCATCACGGTGTCGCCCGGCTTCAGGATGGAGAAGTACACCGCCTGGTTGGCCTGGGAGCCGGAGTGCGGCTGCACGTTGGCGTATTCGGCGCCGAACAGCTGCTTGACGCGGTCGATGGCCAGTTGCTCGACGACATCCACATGCTCGCAACCGCCGTAGAAGCGCTTGCCCGGATAGCCTTCGGCGTACTTGTTGGTCAGCTGGGAGCCTTGGGCTTCCATGACGGCCGGGCTGGTGTAGTTTTCCGAGGCGATCAGCTCGATGTGATCTTCCTGGCGTTGGCATTCAGCCGCGATGGCGGCGGCGAGTTCTGGGTCGAATTTGGCGATCGTCTGGTCAGCAGCGAACATCTTTGACTCATCCATCAAAGGGTTAACGATCCGGGCATTCTACACCAAATGCCCGGAACGAAACCTTAACGTGAAGCAAGCTCGCCGAGGCCTTGCCGCGCCTCTCACACCGCCCAGCAGGAGCAGCCGAGCGCGCCGAAAAAACCCTTGGCGTCCGATACCGGCAACGCCGTCCCCCAGGCCCGCGCATGCTGGTGGCCGTGCAGGCCGCAGGCATTGGCGCAGCCGCAAGCGGCCACGGCCCGGCGCTGCAGCGAATGGCGGCCGGCGCCGTCTGGATCGCCCCAGGCGGCGTATCCCTTGAAGGTCCGCGCCGGCGACCAGTCCGGCATCGCCGGCGGCAAAGGATTGTCGTCCAGCGCGGCGAAACCGCCCGCGGCGTAGACGATGCGGCCGCCCACCATGGTCAGCTCCGACACCAGAAAGGAGATGTCATCCTCCGGGCAGGAGAAGAAGTCTTTGTCCGGCACGACCAGGTCGGCCAGCTGGCCGGCCTCGATGCGGCCGCGCCCGCCCTCCTCGTCGGTGAACCAGGCCACGTGCTCGGTCCACATCCGCAGCGCGGTTTCGCGGTCCAGGCAGTTGCGCTGCGGGTAGAGCCGCAGGCCGCCTACGGTCTTGCCGGTGATCATCCACGCCAGCGACACCCAGGGATTGTAGGAGGCGACGCGGGTGGCGTCGGTGCCGGCCGACACTTTCAGTCCCTTTTCCAGCATGCGGGCGATCGGCGGCGTGGCCTCGGCCGCCGCCGCGCCGTAGCGCTCGACGAAGTACTCGCCCTGGTAGGCCATCCGGTGCTGCACCGCGATGCCGCCGCCCAGCGCGGCGATGCGGTCCATCGAGCGCTCGGAGATGGTCTCGGCGTGGTCGAAGAACCAGTTCAGCCCTTGCAAGGGGATGTCGCGGTCCACCTTCTCGAACACGTCCAGCGCGCGGGAGATGGTTTCGTCGTAGGTGGCGTGCAGCCGCCACGGCCAGCGGTTCTGCGCCAGGACGCGCACCACCTCTTCCAGCTCGCCCTCCATTTCCGCCGGCATCTCGGGCCGCGGCTGGCGGAAGTCTTCGAAATCGGCGGCGGAAAACACCAGCATCTCGCCAGCGCCGTTGTGGCGGAAATAGTCGTCGCCCTGTTTGTAGCGGACGCCGGCGGTCCAGGCCAGGAAATCCTCCTTTTCCGCCTTCGGCTTCTGGGTGAACAGATTGTAGGCCAGCCGCACCGTCATCTGTCCGGCGTCGGCCAGTTGCCGGATCACCTGGTAATCGTCCGGGTAGTTCTGGAAGCCGCCGCCGGCGTCGATGACGCCGGTCACGCCCAGGCGGTTCAGTTCGCGCATGAAGTGGCGGGTGGAGTTGAGCTGGTAGTCGAACGGCAGCTTGGGCCCCTTGGCCAGCGTCGCATACAGGATGGCGGCATTGGGCTTGGCCAACAGCAGACCGGTAGGGTTGCCGCCGCCGTCGCGGACGATCTCCCCGCCCGGCGGCGCCGGCGTGTCGAGGCCGTAGCCGACGGCGCGCAACGCGGCGCCGTTGAGCAGGGCGCGGTCATACAGGTGCAGCAGGAAGACCGGCGTGTCCGGCGCGACGGCGTTGATCTCGTCCAGCGTGGGCAGCCGCTTTTCGACGAACTGGTGCTCGGTGAAGCCGCCCACCACCCGCACCCATTGCGGGGCGGGCGTGACGGCCACCTGCCGCCGCAGCATGTCCATCGCGTCGGCCAGCGAGCGCACGCCGTCCCAGCGCAGCTCCATATTGAAGTTGAGCCCGCCGCGCACCAGATGGGTGTGGTTGTCGATCAGGCCGGGCAGCGCGCGGCGGCCCTTGAGATCGACGACGCGGGTGGTAGGCCCGGCCAGCGCCATGATCTCCGCCTCCTCCCCCACCGCGAGGAAGCGGCCGTCCTTGACGGCGACGGCGCTCGCCTGCGGCCGCCGCCGGTCCAGCGTGGCGATGCGGCCATTGCGCAGAATCACATCAGCTATAGCCATGGTGGCTTCTCCCCTGGATATCGGCCGCCGCCGGCGGACGCGCGGCCGGCGGCGGCGCGGCAATCAGCCTTCGTGGCCGCCGAACATGGTTTTCGCGTAGCGGATGCCCAGGCCGTAGCCGCCGCCCAGCTTGGCGGCGATGCCGGTGGTCAGCTCATAGGTGTCCGTGCGCGCCCAGTCGCGCTGCAGTTCCAGCAGATACTGCAGCGAAGTGATGGGCCGCGCCCCGGCCTGCACCATGCGCTGCATCGCGCGCTCGTGCGCCTCGGCCGAAATGTCGCCGCAGGCGTCGGCGATCACGTAAACCTCGAAGCCCTGGTCCAGCGCGGACAGCGCCGGCCCGACGATGCAGACGCTGGTCCACAGGCCGGCCAGCACGATGCGGCCCTTGCCGATCTGGTTGACGCGGTCGATCACCGCGGCGTCTTCCCAGGTGTTCATCGACGTGCGGTCCAGCATGCGCAAGTCCGGGAACGGCGCGGTCACCTCGTCGAACATCGGGCCGGAAAAGCTTTTCTCGGCCACGGTGGTGAGGATGGCGGACACGCCGAATCCGGCGGCGGCGCTGGCGACCAGGCCGGCGTTGTTGCGCAGCGTCGGGATATCGATGGAATGGGTGGCGAAGGCCATCTGCGACTGGTAGTCGATCAGGATCAAGGTGTGATCGCGCGGGGTCAGCAGCAACGGGCTGGGGGCGGCGCTAGCGGTGGGTTTCATCACGGTTTCTCCATTGTGTGCATGGCGGCGGCCGATTCGATGAGCCGGCGCCAGAGGGGCCGCCGCCCCTGCGCGCCAGGCGTGTCATTCCCGGGTGTCCACCAGGATCAGTTCGGCATCCTCGCCGGCCTCGACGCGGACCAGGTCTTCATGGCGGATGGCCGCGCCGTCGCCGGTCTCCAGCGCCACGCCGTTCACCCGGGCCGATCCGGCCGACAGCACCAGATAGCCGCGGCGGCCGGCGCCCAGCCGGTAGTCGGCGCTTTCGCCTGCCTTCAGCGTGGCGCCCAGCACCCGGGCGTCGGCGCGTATCGGCAGCGCGCCGTCGTCACCATCCATGCCGCTGGCCAGCGCGACGAAGGCGCCGGAGCGGTCGGCCTTGGGAAAAGGCTTGCTGCCCCAAGACGGCTCGCCGCCGCGGCTGTCCGGATAGATCCAGATCTGGAAGATGCGGGTGGCGACAGGCTCCAGGTTGTATTCGGAATGGACGATGCCGCTGCCGGCGCTCATCACCTGCACGTCGCCGGCCTCGGTGCGGCCGCGGTTGCCCAGGTTGTCCTGGTGGCTGATCGCGCCCTCGCGGACATAGGTGATGATCTCCATGTCGGCGTGCGGATGCGGTGCGAAGCCGCTGCCGGCGGCGATGGTGTCGTCGTTCCACACCCGCAGCGCGCCCCAGTGCATGCGCGCCGGATCGCGGTAGTCGGCGAAGGAGAAATGGTGCTTGGCGTCCAGCCATCCGTGTTGGGCTGCGCCCAAGCTGGCGAAGGGGCGGCGTTCGATCATGTCGGTCTCCTGAAATGGATACGCACACTATAAGCAGCCGGGAGTAGGATTAAAATGGAATAGATTGAATAGCATCATTTCTATTTTTATCATGATCAATGCGCCATCCTGGCAGTTGACTGATAGAATCGGCGCGTATCTCCTCTCCCTATTCCGGCATGCACATGAAGCGACTCCCCGATCTGGAAGCCTGGGCCATCTTCGCCAAAGTGGCCGAATGCGGCTCCTTCGCCCGCGCGGCGGCCGAACTGGCGCTGTCCCAGGGCACCGTGTCCAAGGCGGTGACCCGGCTGGAAGCGCGGATGAAAACCACGCTGCTGCACCGCACCTCGCGCCGGCTGGCGCTGACGGCGGCCGGCGACGCCGCGCTGGAGCGCGCGGCGCGCATCCTGGCGGAAGGCGAGGCGGTGGAGGCAGACGTCGCGGAACAATCCGGCAGCCTGCGCGGCAGGGTGCGCGTCGCCGCGCCGATGTCCTTCGGCATCTCCCACCTGGCGCCGCTGCTGCCGGAGTTCATGGCGCGTCATCCCGAGGTGGAGCTCGATTTTCACTTCAGCGACGAACAGGTGGACCTGGTGGCGCAGCGGATGGACCTGGCCCTGCGCATCGCCTCGCCGGCCGACTCCAGCCTGCTGGCCCGGCGGCTGTGCGCGGTGCGCATCCTGCTGGTCGGCGCGCCCGGGTATTTCGAGCGCCATGGCAGACCGGAGCACCCGAGCGAGCTGGCCCACCACCGCGCCTTGCAGTACAGCAACGCGCCAGGCCGCCACTGGCGTTTCCGGCATGCGGAAGAGGGGGAGTTCGCGCTGGAGGCGCCGTCGCCGCTGCGCGTCAACAACGCCGAGGCGCTGACCCCGGCGCTGAGGGCCGGCCTGGGACTGGCGCTGCAGCCGGAATTCCTGGTCTGGGAAGACCTGCGGGCGGGTCGGCTGGAAACGGCGATGGCGGGTTGGGAAGTCGATCCGATCGCGCTCTACATCCTGACGCCGCCCGGACGCGGCCGGCCGGCGCGGGTGCAGGCGCTGATAGCCTATCTGGCGGAAAAACTGGCCGGCGCGCCCTGGGTGCGGGCGGAAGACCCCACCGGCTGACAGGCAAAAAAGCCCCGCTCAAGGCGGGGCGGATATGCCGAGACGGTGGCCTTACAGATCGTCGGCGGTGAAGAACAGCGGAATGCCGTCGCGGCTTTCCGGCTGCAATTCGGGCAACACGTGCACATCGCGCACGTGGCACTCGCGCATCAGCTCGCGGAAGTTCTCCTCGATCAGCTTGACGTTGTCCAGCGAGGCCAGCGGCCAGACGAAGCCTTCCCAGTTGCGATCGTCGCCTTTGGCCGACAGGGTGAAGTGCAACTCGCCGTTGTCGTGGGCGGACAGGATGGCCACCGGCTCCTTGTCCAGCTCGCGCAGGCGGCGGATCTGGCTGCTGGCGAACACCTGCAGCGCCACCTCGAAGCGGGCAAAATTGCCGGCCACCAGCGCCTGCATCGCCGGCAGCGGCGCGCGGGCGATGGGGAACAGCGTCACGCCGTCGGTCTTCAGCTGCTCGCCCAGGAACTTCATCAGCGGCATGCCCCAGGCGCCGACCGAGCCGCCCAGCCTCACCGGCGGCTCTTCGCCGTCCCGCAACGTCGCCACGCCCAGCAGGTAGCGCAGGAACACGCCCTCCTCCTTCACCGTGACCGGCGCCGGCTGGTTCGGCAGATCGGCGCGCGCGCCGCCCTGCCGCGACATCCGATACAACTTGGCGGCGTCCAGGCCGGTCAGGCTGTCCGGATGCAGCAGCACGCCGGACAATGCCGCGTCGCCGCCGGCGGAAAACACGCCATGCCGGCGCAGCAGCTCGTTCAGGCCGTCGACGTCGGCGATTTCGGCCGGCAGCGTCGCCTGCTCGCGGCTGCCCGCCACCAGCACCAGCGGCAGCGCGAACAAGGCCGCGTCGGCATCCCCGCCCTCGACGGTCTGGCGCAAGGCATCCCACACCACCTGATAGCAGGCTTGAGACGGCACCATCGCCAGCGCGACGGAAATGGACAGCAATTCGCCGCGTTGCAGCATCTCGTCCATCGCGCCCGCCAGCGCCTGCCGCCACATCTCGCGGTCGTCCGCGCTCGGCGCGTCCAGCGCCGACTGGGCATGATGGATCAGGCGATTGGTCAGGGAAACCTGCGGGTGATACTGGCGCGGATCGGGAAGAATATGGCGGACGGCGTCCATGGTGCTGACATCCTGCAACTATCGAAAACGCCTATTGTGGCACAGCCGCCACGTTCCTGCCTGCCGTAAAACCTATTATGCCGACGCGCTGAAGCCCAGGAAAATCAAGCATTCCGGCAGGCAATGTATCAAGGAGCGACAAAAACTTACATTTCTCGACATTTTCGAAAACGCACATGTTGACACTCGGTACCGCAATCCGGATAATCCGTTCTCTTTGAGATGCAGCAATTGCTTCTTGATAGTTTCTCCTCTATTTCTCCTTTGTAGACTTGGCGCGGGCCGCAAGGCACCGCGCATTTTTTTTATCCTCCCCGTCCCCTGCCTCTGCAAAAATATTAAAAATCATTGCGATACGGACATTTCGTCACATTGGCGCCGTTCTTATCTGCGCCCATCCACCGCGCGTCATGCAGCATGGCGCAGCGAGAGGCTTGCTCTGCTCAGCAGTCTATCAAAATGCCAATGGATTTTATGTGAAAATATATGCATGCCATATGCATTTAACAGATATTTCACTTTCGAAACAAAACGAACCTTAAACGGGGAGTATTGTTCGATTCCTCACGAAACGAACCGAACAATTTGGAGAAAAGGCATGGCGGGAAATCAAGGAACTGACTCTGCGCCGCTTGACGAGTTCCCTACTGTCTGACAACGCAGGCATATGCTAACAGGATCGCGCTGCGGCATTGTGACAATAATCAATACCCAATCACTTTAGCCTATCCCAGCCAACCTTCACCCAAGACTGGAACCGTCTGTCGGCCATCCGGTCTCACCGGTTCCCGTCTCTCCCCCACCGCGCCTCATGCCGATACACAGTCTTTCCCTCGCCGGTTTTCGCTCGATCCGCAAGCTCACGCTTGAGCTGGACGCGCTCAACGTCGTCGTCGGCGCCAATGGCTGCGGCAAGTCCAATCTGTACAAATCCATACAGTTGCTGCATGCGGCTGCAGAAGGCGGGCTGTCCGCCGCGCTGGCCGCGGAAGGCGGCGCGCAGAAAGCGATGTGGGCGGGCGGCACCCGGCGCGGCGACAAAGCCCGCGTGCCGAAGCGGATGATCCTGTCCGCGCGCCTGGACGACTACGACTACGAGCTGCAACTGGGCTATCCCGAACCCAGCTGCAGCCTGTTCGCGCTGGATCCGCTGGTGAAAGAGGAAAGCCTGTGGCTGGCCGGACATGGCCGGCGGCCGTCGACGCTGCTGCTGGAGCGCCGCAACCAGGCCGCCTTTCTCTGCGGCGTGGAAGGCGAGCGCAACAGCTACCCCGCCAGCCTGCGCGCCGAGGAATCCCTCTTCGGCCAATTGGCCGAGCCGCACCGCTACCCGGAACTGTCTCAGGTCCGCGAAACCTTGCGCAACTGGCGCTTCTACCACGAGTTCGCCATCTGGCCCGGCTCGCCGCTGCGCGCGCCCCAGGTGGGCATACGCTCGCCGGTGCTGGCGCATGACGGCGCCAACTTGGCCGCCGCATTCCAGACCATTGTCGAAATCGGCGACCACGAACTGCTGCATAGCGTGCTGACGGACGCCTTCCCCGACAGCCGCTTCCTGGTGGACGCCCAGCAGGGACGATTCCAGATGCTGATGCGGCGCGACGGCCTGCTGCGGCCGCTGGAGGCCGCCGAGCTGTCCGACGGCACGCTGCGTTTCCTGTGCCTGGCGGTGGCGCTGCTCAGCCCGCGGCCGCCCGCCTTCATGGCGCTGAACGAGCCGGAGAACAGCCTGCACCCCGCGCTGCTGCCTGCGCTGGCAAGGCTGATCGCCGAGGCCAGCCGCCACAGCCAGCTGTGGGTAACCAGCCACTCGCCGGAATTGGCGGAACGGATCCGCCGCCACCGGCCGCTGAAAACCTTCCAGCTCTCCCTACGGGACGGCGAAACCGTGCTGCAGGACGACTGACGCGTCCGAGCCCCCAAGCCGCCGCCAGGCGGCTTTTTTGCGTGCGCTCCCGGGACAAAATTCGCCGAATTCCCGCCATATGACGATGCCGCATCAGGATATGCGGGGAACTCCGCCAGCGGGGAGTCAGTCCTATCCTCGTCTTGTTTATTTTATTTAACACTATGTATAAAAAATTCTTCTCTCCATTGATCGTCGCCTGGCTGGTGCTGCTGGCGGCCATCGTCTGTGAAATCGTCGGCACCTCCTTCATGGCGGTCGCCGCCCGCAGCGGCGGCTATCTGGGCTATGTCTGGATGTCGCTGGCGCTGGCGCTGTCCTACTACCTGCTGTCTCTCGCCCTGCGCGCGATTTCGGTCGGCGTCGCCTACGCGGTGTGGGAAGGTTTGGGCCTGGTCGGCCTGACCGCGGTCAGCGTCTTGCTGTTCGGCGAAAAGCTGGTGCCGCAGGAAATCGTCGGCCTCGGCCTCGCCTTGCTGGGCCTGGTCTGCGTGACGATGGGCGAAACCCATGATGAGGAGGCCGCGGCATGAAAACCGTTTACCTGCTGTTCGTGCTGGCTTCCGCACTGATAGAAGTGGGCGCCAACCTGATGCTGGAAAAATCCGACGGCTTCCGCCGCCGCGCCTGGGGCGTCGGCGCCATCCTGCTGGTGTGGCTGGCCTTCGCACTGCTGGGCCAGGCGGTAAAGGGCATGGACCTGGCCATCGCCTACGCCTTGTGGGGTTCCATCGGCATTCTCGGCACCGCCATCGGCGGCCGCCTGCTGTACAAGCAAAAACTGAAACCCATCGGCTGGGCCGGCATCGGCATCGTCGCGGCGGCGGTGGTGACCTTGTCCACCGTGTAAATCAGTCAGGCCCGAAAATTCCACCGTCCCGGCCGGAACCGCGGCGAAATTTTCAGGCCCGCCTGGAAACTGGAAACATGAAGAAGGGGAGGCGCTCGGCCTCCCCTTCCTATTCGGTGCGTCGCCCCTACGGGGTGACGGCACCCTACCTCGGATTATTTGCGTTCCACTTGCGACACATCGCGCACCGCGCCGGTGTCGGCGCTGGTGGTCATCGCCGCGTAGGCGCGCAGCGCCGGGCTGACCACCCGTTCGCGGCCCAGCGGTTTCCAGGCGTCGCGGCCTTTCGCCTCCATCGCCGCGCGGCGCTTGGCCAACTCCTCATCGGAAACGGCCAGATGGATGCGGCGGTTAGGGATGTCGATCTCCACCGTGTCGCCCTCTTGCGCCAGACCGATCGCGCCGCCCTCGGCCGCCTCCGGCGAGGCGTGGCCGATGGACAGGCCGGAGGTGCCGCCGGAGAAGCGGCCGTCGGTCAGCAAGGCGCAGGCCTTGCCCAGCCCCTTGGACTTCAGATACGAAGTCGGGTACAGCATCTCCTGCATGCCTGGTCCGCCCTTCGGTCCCTCGTAGCGGATGATGACGATGTCGCCGGCGACGATCTGGTCGGCGAGGATGCCTTCCACCGCCGCGTCCTGGCTTTCGAAGATGCGGGCGCGGCCGGTGAATTTCAGTATCGATTCGTCAACGCCGGCTGTCTTCACGATGCAGCCGCGCTCGGCGATATTGCCATACAGCACCGCCAGGCCGCCGTCCTGCGAATAGGCGTGCGCCTGGTCGCGGATGCAGCCGTCGGCGCGGTCGTCGTCCAGCGTCGGGTAGCGCATGCTCTGGCTGAAGGCGATGGTGGTGGCCACGCCGCCCGGCGCCGCGCGGAACAGGCGGTGCGGCTCGCTGCCTTCGCCGTGGCGCATCACGTCCCACTGCTCGATGGCTGCCCCCAGGCTGGGGCTGTGCACGGTGGCGACGTCGCGGTGGATCAGGCCGGCGCGGTCCAGCTCGGCCAGGATGCCGATCACGCCGCCGGCGCGGTGCACGTCCTCCATATGGTATTTTTGCGTCGCCGGCGCCACCTTGGACAGGCAGGGCACGCCGCGGCTGATGCGGTCGATGTCGGCCATCTTGAAGTCCACGCCGGCCTCGCTGGCGGCGGCCAACAGGTGCAGCACGGTATTGGTGGAGCCGCCCATCGCCACGTCCAGGCTCATCGCGTTCTCGAAGGCCTGTTTGGTGGCGATGCCGCGCGGCAGGATGGAATAGTCCTCGCCCTCGTAATGGCGCTTGGCCAATTCGACGATCAGGCGGCCGGCCTTGAGGAACAATTCTTTCCGGTCCGCGTGGGTGGCCACCAGGCTGCCGTTGCCGGGCAGGCTGAGGCCCAGCGCCTCGGTCAGGCAATTCATCGAGTTCGCGGTGAACATGCCGGAGCAGGAGCCGCAGGTCGGACAGGCTGAGCGCTCGACGCGGTCGACGTCGGCGTCGGACACCGCGCTGTTGGCGGCCTCCACCATCGCGTCCACCAGGTCCAGCTTGCGCACTTCGTTGCCCCACTGCACCTTGCCGGCCTCCATCGGCCCGCCGGAGACGAACACCACCGGAATGTTGAGCCGCATCGCCGCCATCAGCATGCCGGGGGTGATCTTGTCGCAGTTGGAGATGCACACCAGCGCGTCGGCGCAGTGGGCGTTGACCATGTACTCGACGCTGTCGGCGATCAGGTCGCGGGAAGGCAGGCTGTACAGCATGCCGCCGTGGCCCATCGCGATGCCGTCGTCGATGGCGATGGTGTTGAATTCCTTGGCGACGCCGCCGGCTTTTTCGATCTCGCGCGCCACCAGCTGGCCCATGTTCTGCAGGTGCACGTGGCCGGGCACGAACTGGGTGAAGGAGTTGGCGATGGCGATGATGGGCTTGCCGAAGTCGGCGTCGGTCATCCCGGTGGCGCGCCATAGCGCGCGGGCACCCGCCATGTTGCGGCCGGCGGTGGAAGTGCGGGAGCGGTATTGAGGCATGATGCTTCCTTGATCTGTAAACAAAACCGGTCGCCGTTCCGTCACGCCGGCAGGGTAAGCTGGCGGCGGCTGATCCGCGGGTGCCGGGTGGACCAACCAGGATGCCGTGTCGCCGCGGGTGGGCGGCGCGACGGCGGGGAACGCTTTCCGTATAATCTCGTCACATTTCTTTTACCGCAAACGCACATCACTGACAAATGCTGATTCATCCTCAGTTCGATCCGGTGGCCATCCACCTGGGCCCGCTGGCCGTTCACTGGTACGGCCTGATGTACCTGCTGGGCTTCGCCCTGTTCCTCACCATGGGCAAGTACCGCCTGAAAAACGGCAACGACGTGCTCACCGTGCCGCAGCTGGACGACATGCTGATGTACGGCGCGGTCGGCGTGGTGGTCGGCGGCCGCCTGGGCGAGGTGCTGTTCTACCAGCCCGGCTACTATTTCAGCCATCCGCTGGAAATCTTCATGGTGTGGAAAGGCGGCATGTCCTTCCACGGCGGCTTCCTCGGCGTGCTGATCGCGGTGGCGATCTACGGCCGCAAGGTGGGCCGCGGCTTCTGGCAGCTGACCGACTTCGTCGCGCCGCTGGTGCCGCTGGGCCTGGCGGCCGGCCGCGTCGGCAACTTCATCAACGGCGAACTGTGGGGCCGCGTGGCCAGCCCGGAGCTGCCGTGGGCGATGCTGTTCCCGCAGGCGCGGATGGAGGACATCGCCGAGGCCCAGCAATCGGCCGACCTGATGAATATGCTGATGCAGTACGGCGGCCTGCTGCGCCATCCGTCGCAGCTGTACGAGTTCGCGCTGGAAGGCATCGTGCTGTTCGGCGCGCTGTGGATCTACAGCGCCAAGCCGCGCGCCACCGGCAAGGTGTCGGCGCTGTTCCTGATCGGCTACGGCCTGGCCCGCTTCGTCAGCGAGTACTTCCGCAATCCGGACGCCGGCATCTTCGGCAAGTCCGACGTGATCAGCATGGGGCAGTGGCTGAGCCTGCCGATGATCGTGATCGGCGTCGCGCTGCTGGTCTTCTTCGGCCGGCGCAAACAGGGCTGAGCGGTTTGAACGCGAAAGGCCGGGGCATCCCGGCCTTTTTTGCGCCCGAAAAATGCAACACACCAGCTTTAAAACAAATTCCGGAATATATAACTAATTTTTTATAATTTCTGGATATTAATTGATTCGGGTAAGATGGCGGCAATCAGCTTCACATCGGCAAACAACTCTACAAGGCTCGCCATGAAAAAGACCATTGCCCTCGCACTCGCCGTTGCCCTGACTTCCACCGCCGCCTTGGCCGACCGCCTGGACGACATCAAGAAAGCCGGCGTGCTGCGCGTCGCCGCCTTCGACAGCAATCCGCCGTTCGGCTTCCTGGACGCCAAGACCCGCCAGATTTCCGGCCTGGACGTCGACGTGGCCCAGCACATCGCCAAGAAGCTGGGCGTGAAGCTGCAATTGATCCCGACCAACCCGGCCAACCGCGTGCCGCTCTTGGTGTCCGGCAAGGCCGACATCGTCGCCGCCAACTTCACCGTCACCGACGAGCGCAAGAAGCAGGTGGACTTCAGCCTGCCCTACTTCGCCTCCGGCCAGCAGTTCATCGTCCGCAAGGGCGCGCTGCAGAAGCCGGAACAGCTGGCCGGCCTGCGCGTGGGCGTCGACAAGGGCACCACCCAGGAAGTGTATCTGCGCGAGAAGTACCCGAAGACCACCGTCGTCGCCTATGACGACACCCCGCTGGCCTTCACCGCGCTGCGCAACGGCAACGTCCAGGCCATCACCCAGGACGGCTCCAAGCTGGCCGCGCTGCTGGCCAATGCGCCGGACAAGGCCAAGTACGAGCTGGCGCCGTTCACGCTGACCCGAGAATTCCAGGCCATCGGCCTGCCGAAGGGCGAAGCCCGGCTGACCAAGGTGGTCAACGAGACGCTGCGCGAGCTGGAAAAGAGCGGCGACGCGGCCAGGATCTACGACCGCTGGTTCGGCCCCAAGACCAAGGCGCCGCTGCCGCGCGACTTCAAGATCGGCGACGCGGCCTGATCCCAGGCTGGTCCCCGTCCGCAACCGCCGGCTCCCCCGGCGGTTTTGCCGTTTCATGTCGCAGAAAGAAAACCGCATGACCCCACCCGCCTGGCTCGGCCACAACTGGCTGGAGCCGCACTATCTCATCTGGCTGGGCAAGGGCGCGCTGCTGACCGGCTGGCTGTCGCTGCTGGTCATCGCCGCCGCCAGCCTGCTCGGCATCGCCCTGACCGCGCTGCTGGACGGCGGCCCGCGGCCGCTGCGGCTGGCGACGCGGCTATTCGTCGGCCTGCACCGCAACACGCCGCTGATGGTGCAGCTCTTGCTGTGGTATTTCGGCGTGTCCGGCCTGCTGCCGGACGAGGCGAAAATCTGGCTGAACACCCCACGCGCGCTGATGCTGCCCTTCGATCTGGCCCTGCCCTGGCCGTCGTTCGAATTCCTGGCCGCCTTCACCGCGCTGACGCTGTACAGCGCCGCCTTCATCAGCGGCGAGCTGCAGGCCGGGCTGAACGCGGTGCCCAAAGGCCAGCGGCTGGCGGCGCGCGCGCTGGGCATGAGCGGCTGGCAGGTCTTGCGCCTGGTGGTGCTGCCGCAGGCCTGGCAGCTGGTTAAGCGGCCGCTGGTCGGCCAGTACACCGCCATCGTCAAGAACACCTCGCTGACCATGGCCATCGGCCTGGCGGAGCTCTCTTACGCGTCGCGCCAGGTGGAGACCGAAACGCTGCTGGCCTTCCAGTCCTTCGCCGCCGCCACCGCGCTCTACCTGGCGCTGGTGCTGATCACCCAATTGCTGGCCCAGCGGCCGGAGCCGGCCTGGAGGACGATGCGATGATGCCTGCGGTGATACAGGACAACCTCGACTACCTGCTGTGGGGCAATCTGGCCGGCGGCGAGCCCGGCGGCCTGCTGCTGACGCTGCTGCTGAGCCTGGCCGCGGCGCTGCTGGCTAGCCTTCTGGGGCTGGCGCTGGGCATCGCCCAGCTGATGGGCGGCGCGGCGCTCAGGCGCATGCTGACGGCCATCACCGCGGTGCTGCGCGCGATCCCGGTGCTGATGCTGATCTTCTGGTGCTATTTCCTGCTGCCGCTGCTGTTCGGCGTCGACATCCCCGGCCTGCTGACGGTGATCCTGGCGCTGGCGCTGATCCACTCCGCCTATCTGGGCCAGGCGGTGCTGGCCGGCCTGACGGCCGTCGGCCGCGGCCAGTGGCACGCCGGGCTGGCGCTAGGCTTCTCGCGCTGGCAGACGCTGCGCTGGCTGATTCTGCCGCAGGCGCTGCGCATCATGCTGCCCTCCTTCATCAACCAGTGGGTGTCGCTGCTGAAGGACAGCTCGCTGGCCTACATCGTCGGCGTCGCCGAGTTCACCTTCGTCGCCACCCAGGTCAACAACCGCGAGCAGGTGTATCCGCTGGAAATCTTCAGCGCCATCGCCATCGGCTACCTGCTGCTGTGCGGCCTGCTGCAGCTGGCCGGCCATCTGGCGGAACGCCGCTGGCGGCGGACAGCCTGATCACAGTTCGCGGCCGCCGCTGGCGATCGCCCGCTGGTACCAGAAGAAGCTGTCCTTGCGCACGCGGCGCAGATCGCGGGCGTCGGTCTCATCGCGGTTGACGTAGACGAAGCCGTAGCGCTTCTGGTAGCCGTTGAGCCAGCTGAGGATGTCGGTGAACGACCAGGCGCAGAAGCCCAGCAACGCCACCCCGTCGCTGATCGCCTCGCGGCAGGCATGGAGATGGCTGCGCAGGTAGGCGATGCGGTAGTCGTCGCGCACCCGGTCGCCATCCTCCAGCCGGTCGAACTCGCCCAGGCCGTTCTCGGTGATCAGCACCGGCAGCCCGTAGCGGCTGGTCAGGCGGCGCAAGGCGATGCGCAGACCGGCGGGATCGATCGCCCAGTCCCAATTGGAGGTTTCCAGCGCCGGATTCGGCGCGGTGCGGTACAGGCCGGGCACGCCGCTGGCCGGCGTGCTGCCCTTCTGCCCGGTGGTGTTGATTCGCTGCATGCCGACGCCGTCCGGCGGATTGTGGGCGTAGCTCAAGGTGTAATAGTAATTGAGTCCGATGAAATCGGGCCTCGCCGCCGCCAGCGCCTCGATGTCGCCCGGCCGGATGTCCGGCGCCTCGCCCCGCTCCCGCAGCCAGGCCAGCGCGATCTGCGGATAGCGGCCGCGGCAGTAGACGTCCAGCCACCAGTGGTTGGTGAACTCCTCGGCGTTGTCGAAGGCCAGCATGTCCGCCGGGGCGCAGGAGGCCGGATAGGCCGGAGAATAGGCGAAGCTGGGCCCGATGCGGCCATCCGGCACCCATTGCCGGAACAGCCGGATCGCCCGCGCGTTGGCCAGGAAGGCGATGTGGTTGGCGGCGTAAAAGCGCTTGCGGTCGGCCGCCGCCGGCGGATGCGTCGCCAGCAGGTAGGCATTGCTCAGATTGTAGTTCTGCTCGTTCAGCGACACCCAGGTCTTCACCCGGTCGCCGTAGCGGCGGAACAGCAGCGCGCAGTAGTCGCCGAAGTCGTCGACGATGCGCCTGTCTTCCCAGCCGCCGTATTCGTCCTGCAGCGCCTGCGGCATGTCCCAGTGGTACAGCGTCAGCACCGGCTCGATGCCGCGCGCCAGCAGCGCGTCGATCAACCTGTCGTAAAAGGCGAGGCCGGCCTCGTTCGGCTCGCCGCGCCCCCGCGGCAGCACGCGCGGCCAGCTGACCGAGAAACGATAGGCGGTCAGGCCCATCTCGGCCATCAGCGCCACGTCCTCCTCCATCCGGTGATAGTGGTCTACCGCCACGTCGCCGTTGCTGCCCTGAAAGGTGCGGCCCGGCTCGCGGACGAAGACGTCCCACACCGACGGCCCCTTGCCGTCGGCGTCGAAGGCGCCTTCCACCTGGTAGGCGGCGGAGGCGGCGCCCCACAGGAAATCATCGGGGAAAGGCTTGAGGCTGGGGTGATGCATGCTGGTCTCCGGTGAAAACGGCTATGCCCTGTTGGTCGGCGCGGCGGCCGGCAAGTTCGGCGATGATGCGGCATCGCGCCGCCGGCGGGAAAGCCCGCCGGTCAAATCCCGGCGCAAACGCGCCGGCCGCTTCAAGCCGCCTGGGTTTTCCGTTATCGTGTGGCGCTCCACCACCCGCCATGCGCGCCATGATTCCACACGACACCGTACGCGACCGCGGCTTCTGGCGCATTCTGCTGGTTTTCCTGAAGCTCGGCCTGACCTCGTTCGGCGGCCCGGTCGCCCACCTCGGCTACTTCCGCGCCGAATTCGTCGAGCGCCGACGCTGGCTGCCGGAGCGCGATTACGCCGACCTGGTGGCGCTGTGCCAATTCCTGCCGGGCCCGGCCAGCAGCCAGGTGGGCATGGGTTTGGGCCTGGCCCGTGGCGGGCTGCCCGGCGCGCTGGCGGCCTGGCTGGGCTTCACGCTGCCGTCTGCGCTGATCATGCTGGCGCTGGCGGCAGGCCTCTCCGGCCAGGCGCAGGCGATTCCGCCCGGTCTGCTGCACGGACTGAAGCTGGCGGCGGTCGCCGTGGTGGCGCAGGCGGTGTGGAGCATGGCGCGCCAGCTATGCCCGGACCGCCCGCGGCTGACGCTGATGGCGGCGGCCTGCTGCCTGGCCCTGCTGATCCATGCGCCCTGGCTGCCGCTGGCGGTGATCGCGCTGGCGGGCGTCGCCGGCCGTTGCTGTTTGCCCGCCGCAGCCGCGCCTCCCATCGCCGCCGACTCCGCGCTCCCGCCGTCCCGCCGCCGCGGCGCGCTGTGGCTGGCGCTGTTCTTCGCGCTGCTGGCCGGCCTGCCGCTGCTCGCCGCCATCGTTCCCGGCCGCGGCCTGGCGATGTTCGACGCCTTCTACCGCAGCGGCGCGCTGGTGTTCGGCGGCGGCCACGTGGTGCTGCCGCTGCTGGAGAACGCCGCCGTGGCCAGCGGCTGGGTGGAGAAGGATGCTTTTCTGGCCGGCTACGGCGCGGCGCAGGCGCTGCCCGGACCGCTGTTCGCCTTCGCGGCCTTTCTCGGCGCCGCCGGCGGCGGCTGGCTGGACGGCGCGCTGGCGCTGGCCGCCATCTTCCTGCCCGGCTTCCTGCTGCTGGCCGGCGCGCTGCCGTTCTGGCGCCGCTTGCGCGCCGCGCCCGGCGCCCAATCGGCGCTGGCCGGGGTCAACGCCGCGGTGGTCGGCCTGCTGCTGGCCGCGTTCTACCACCCAGTCTGGACTGAAACGGTGCGCGCGCCGGCCGATTTCGCCGCCGCGCTGCTTGCCCTGCTGGCGCTGGCCGCATGGAGGCTGCCGCCCTGGCTGGTGGTGGGCCTGTGCGCGGCGGCGGGTTGGCTGACGCGGTAAACGAAACAGCCCGCCGGGCGGCGGGCTGAGATGGCTGACGCAGCGGACGATCAGTCCAGGTATTTCTTGAAGAACCGCTCCATCGCGCCGTAGGCGGCGAAGCGGTTTTCCTCGTTGTGGAAGCCGTGGCCCTCGTTATCCTTGACGATGTACTCGACATCCACGCCGCGCTTCTTCAGCGCCTCGACGATCTGGTTGGACTCGTTGATGTTGACGCGCGGATCCTTGGCGCCCTGCAGCACCAACAGCGGCGACTGGATGCGGTCGACATGGAACACCGGCGAGCGCTCGCGCAGCAGTTCCTTGTCCTTTTCAGGATGACCCACCATCTCGTACATCGAATCCAGGAACGGCTTCCAGTACGGCGGAATGGTCTTCATGAAGGTGAACAGATTGGACACCCCGACGTAATCCACCGCGCAGCGGTACAGCTCCGGGGTCTTGGTGATGCCGGACAGCGTCGCGTAGCCGCCGTAGCTGCCGCCGTAGATGCACACTTTCTTGGGATCGGCCACGCCCTGCTTGACCAGCCAGTCCACGCCGTCGGTGACGTCGTCCTGCATCTTGCCGCCCCACTCCTTGAACGAGGCTTCCCAGAACTGGCGGCCATAGCCGGTGGAGCCGCGGAAATTCATCTGCAGCACCGCCCAGCCGCGGCTGGCGAAGAACTGCACTTCCGGATTGAAGCGCCAGCTGTCGCGATACCACGGTCCGCCGTGCGGGTTGACGATCACCGGCAGATCCTTGGCGTCCTCCTTGCCGCGCGGCAGCGTCAGGTAGCCGTTGATGGTCAGGCCGTCGCGGCTGCGGTACTGGATCGGCTTCATGCTGGCCATCTTGTCTTCCGGCAGCCAGGGCGTGATCTCGGCCAGCAGCGTCAGCTTGTCGCGCTTCTTGTCATACAGATAGCGCTTGCCCTGGGTCTTGTCGCTCCAGGCCGCCACCACGAAGCGGTCCTCGTTGCGGCTGCCGGAGGTGATGTCCACCTGGTAGCCCGGGAAATGCGCCTGCAGCCTGGCGTACAGTTCGCGCGCTTGCGGATCGAAGCACTCGCGCCCCGGCTTGTCGGTTTCGAAGCCGGCGCAAGTGATCACCTTGCGCTTGTGCGAATAGTCCAGGCTGGAGACATCGACATCCTGGCGCGCGTAGATCTCCTTCGCCTCCTTGCCGGTCTTGGGGTCGTATTCGACGATGGCGGCCTTGTCGCGCCCCAGGCTGCTGGCGGCGTAGAAACGCTGGTTGTCGAAGGTGAAGAACAGCGGCGTGAAATTCTCGCGGAAATTGGTGGTCATCAGCTTGCGGAACTTGCCGCCGGGCTGGTCGCGGTACAACACGGTGTTGTTGACGCCGTCGGTCTCGATCGCGATGCGGATATTGCCCTTGTGATCGGTGATCCAGCTGGCCACCTTGCCCGGGTTTTCCGCTTCCAGCGTCAGTTGGCCGGTTTGCAGGTCGATGCGGTAGACGTCGAAGATCTCCGGCTTGCGCTTGTTCAGGCTGATCAACAGCTGCCTGTCGTTGTCGATCAGGCCGTCGACGATCTCGGCGCGCACGCCGGGGAATGGCGTCAGGTCGCGGGTCTTGCCGCTTTTCAGATCCACGCTGTACAGGTGGAAGTTCTCGTCGCCGGCATTGTCCTTGACGTAGACCAGCCGGTCGTTGCCCTTCCAGAAATAACCGGACAGGTCGCGGTCCTTGATGGCGGTGACGCGCTTGTCGGGCTGGCCGGGGCGGCGCACCACGATGTTGCGCCTCGACTCCCACGGCGACAGGAAGGCCACGCTCCTGCCGTCCGGCGACACCGTGAAGTTGCTTTGCTCGGGATTGCGGAAAAAGTCGCGCAGCGGGATGTCCGCCGCCAGCGCGGAACCGGACAACAACGACGCCAGCAGCACAGTCAGGGTTTTCGTTTTCAACGCGGTTTCTTTCTTGGTGAGGACGTGGAATCCGGCCATCGCTGCGGCCCGGCGCCAAGCGCGGCATGCGCGCGGAAAAATCATGTTACCGCCAGGGCAATCCATCATCAACATGCGAATGGAATTTTTACTGATTAAAATTTTCATAGCAAAAACAACCACAAAAAAGCAGGAAAAACCTCCTGTTTGACAGCCATCAAGCAGGATGGATCAGGCGATCCGAAACCCGCGGCACAAGGCGTAAGCTGGCGCGATTCCAACTCCCGGAGCCTTCCATGAGCCGCCTCCTCCCTTCGCTGACTTTCCTCGCCGCCGCGCTGGCCAGCCTGCCGGCCGCCGCCGCACCGGCCGCGCCGGACTATGTCGATCCCGGCCAGTTCCTCAAGGCCGCCGGCCAGCGCGTGCTGCCCCCCGACATTCCCTGGCACGGCAAAAGCCAGCAGTTCGCCGCCGCCAAAGACGATCCGTGGGCCACGCCGCTGGAAGCCTCGGGCTTCGCCCACACGCCGCCCTACCCGGAAACGCTGGCCTATCTGCAAAAGCTGGCGGCAGCGAAGCCTGACTTGATCCAGTTGACCGAGCTGCAGGAGAAAACCGGCGAGGGCCGGCCGTTCATGATGGCGGTGGCGTCCAGCAGCGCCGACAAGTCCGCGGCCGGACTCAAGGCTTCCGGCAAGCCGACGATCTACATCGAAGCCGGCATCCACCCGGGCGAAGCCAACGGCAAGGACGCCGGCCTGATGCTGCTGCGCGACCTCACCGTCGGCGGCGCGCAACGCGCCTTGCTGGACAAGGTGAACATCCTGTTCGTTCCCACCGTCAACATCGACGGCGACGTGCGCTACGGCAAATACGGCCGCATCAACCAGAACGGTCCCGACGAGACCGGCTGGCGCGTCAACAGCCGCAACCTCAACCTGAACCGCGACTTCGCCAAGCTGGACAGCCCGGAAATCCGCAACGTGGCGCGGGTGCTGGGCCAATACCAGCCGGACTTCTTCATCGACACCCACAGCACCGACGGCGTCAATTACCAGTACGACGTCACCTACTGCAACAACGGCCAGGGCTGGTCGCCGGCCTCCAGCCGCTGGATGGACCAGGTGATGACGCCCTATGTCTACCGCCAGCTGCGCGCCTACGGCCATGAGCCCAATGTCTGCATCTCGATGAACGACAACGAGGACATCGGCAAGGGCTACTACCCCTATTACAGCGATCTGGCGCGCTTCTCCAACCAGTACGCCGACGTGCGCGGCATTCCCGCCATCCTGGTGGAGCTGCACGCGCTCAAGCCGTACAGACAGCAGGTGCTGGGCAATTACGCGCTGTACAAGGCCATCCTGGAAAGCGTGGCCGCCAATAAGGACAGCTTGCGCGCCGCCATCGCCGCAGACCGCGCGGCGCGGCCCAAGAACGTGACGCTGACCTGGAAGGCAGCCGACGGCCAGCCGCAGATGGTGGACTTCAAGGGCGTCAAGTTCGAGAAAACGCAATCGCCGATCACCGGCGACAAGATCGTGCGCTGGAGCAACCAGCCGCAGCACTACCAGATCCCGATCACGCCGCAGTCCGAGCCCGATCTGGTCGTCGCGCGGCCCAAGGCCTACGTGGTGCCGGCGCAATGGCGGGAAGTGATAGAGCGGCTGAAGGTGCACGGTATCGCCATGACCACGCTGGACAAGCCGACCGCGCTGGACGTCACCGCCTACCGGCTGGACGAGGTCAAGCTGGGCACGCCGTTCGAGCCCGACCGCGAATCCGCCGACAAGATTCCCGGTTACGAAGGCCGGCTGCTGATCAGCGGCAAGCCGGTGGCGATGCCGCGCAAGGTCACTTATCCGGCCGGCTCGGCGGTGATCGATCCCGATCAGCCTTTGGGCGCGCTGGCCATGGTGCTGCTGGAGCCGTCGAGTCCGGACTCCTTCCTGAGCTGGGGCTTCTTCAACGCCAACCTGACCTCGGCCGAAGCGCCCGAAGCCTACGTGATGGAGCCGATGGCGCGGCGGATGCTGGCGGAAAGCCCCGAACTTCGCAAAGCCTTCGCCGACAAGCTCAAGGCCGACCCCAAGTTCGCCAAGGACCGCAACGCCCGGCTCAACTGGTTCTACGAGCGCACGCCGTTCGCCGACAGCAACCGCTACCTCTACCCGGTGGGCATCATCCGCTGACGGCGTCCCGGCCGCGCCTTGGCGACGGCCGGGCCTACAATGCAAGTATGAGGCTCGGAGCCCGGCATGCGCATCAGGATGCTGGCCGCAGCCGCCGGCATCGGCCATTGCGGCCTGAGCGCCGGCTCAGGCCGCGGGCGGGACGCGCTGATGGCTTGCGGCGCGCTTGCTCGGCCGGCGCCTGCCGGGCTGGACGTCTGCCGGCGGAAAGAAGGTACACTGATCCAACTGTGATCCGGATATCTGGAGACGAGCGATGCAAGGCTACCAACTGTCTTTCTTCACCCAGCAGGGACACCGCCATCACGGCGTGCCGCTGGCGGAATGGATCCTGCAGGAAGCCCACAGGCTGGGCATAGGCGGCGCGACGCTGTTCGCCGCCAGCGAAGGCTTCGGCGGCGACCGCCGCATCCACGCCGCCCGCTTCTTCGAGCTGGCCGATCAGCCGGAAGAAGTGACGATGGCGCTCAGCGCGCAAGAGGCCGAGCTGCTGCTGGACCGGCTGCGCGGCGAGGGCGTCAAGGTGTTCTACGTGAAGACGCCGGTGGAATACGGCATGCTGGGAGAGAAGTGAGGCCGTCCCTGGCCGAGAGCCGACGGCAATGACAAAGACCGCCTCCGCCCGGCAGGGCTGCGAGACGGTCCGGACCTGGCTGCGGAAAGTCAGAATGTCACGTCGAAGCCGGCATCCGCGACGGCCGCCGCCAACTCCTCCGGCGACACGGTTTCAGCGTCGTAGGCCACGCGCGCCTGCTTGTCTTCCAGGCTCACCTGGGCATCGCTGACGCCGGCCATGCCGTTCAGCAATCCGGTCACGCTCTTCACGCAGCCGCCGCAAGTCATGCCGTCTATGTTCAAAATCAGTTCTGCCATGTTCATCTCCATCGTGGTAAGGATTGATTGCAAGCCTCAGCGCCAGCGGCGCAGCAGCAAAGAGTTGGACACCACCGACACCGAGCTCGCCGCCATCGCCGCGCCGGCGATCACCGGGTTCAGCATGCCGACGGCCGCCAGCGGGATGCCCAGCACGTTGTAAACAAAGGCGAAGGCCAGATTCTGGCGGATCTTGGCCAGGCTGGCGCGCGACAGGCGGATGGCATCCACCGCGTGCGCCAGGTCGCCGTGCATCAGCGTGATGTCGGCGGCGGCGATGGCCACATCGGAACCGGCGCCCATCGCCAGGCTGACATCGGCCGCGGCCAGCGCCGGCGCGTCGTTGACGCCGTCGCCCAGCATCGCCACCTTGCCGCCCTGCCGCTGCCAGTATTTGACCACATCGGCCTTGTCCTGCGGCTTCATGCCGGCGCGCCATTCGTCTATGCCGGCCTCGGCGGCGATGCTGCGCGCGGTGCTTTCGTGGTCACCGGTCAGCATCACCACCTTGACGCCCAGCCCCCGCAGCGCTTTCACCGCGCCCTTTGAACTGTCCCGCAGCGGATCGGCCAGCGCCAGCAGGCCCAGCGGCTGGCCGTCCAGGCTGACCGCCACCACCGTGCATCCTTCCTGCGGCCAGGCGGCCGCCTCGGCCGGCAGCTCCAGGCCTATCCAGGACGGCACGCCCACCTTGACCGTGCCCGCGCCCGGCAGCGCGGCCTCGACGCCGTTGCCGACGTCGGCGCGGAAGCGCTCGCAGGCCAGCAAGGGCAGTTCCCGTTCTTTCGCCCGCTGCAGCAAGGCGTGGGCCAGCGGATGCTCGGAGCCGGCTTCGGCGCTGGCGGCCAGCCGGATCAAGCGATTTTCGTCGCCGTCCAGCGCCAGCGCGTGGCGCAGCGTCGGCCGGCCCTCGGTCAGCGTGCCGGTCTTGTCCACCAGCAGCACGTCCACCTTGCCGGCCTGCTCCAGCGCGGCGGCGTTGCGGAACAGGACACCGCGGCGCGCGCCATTGCCCACGCCCACCATCACCGCGGTCGGCGTGGCCAGGCCCAGCGCGCACGGGCAGGCGATCACCAGCACCGCCACCGCGTGGATCAGCGCCTGCGCCCAGTCGCCGTTCAGCCAGCCGGTCAGCAGGAAAGTCAGCAGCGCCACCGCGCTGACCGCCGGCACAAATACCGCCGAGATGCGGTCCGCCAAGCGCTGGATCGGCGCCTTGCTGCCCTGGGCCGCCGCCACCATGCGCACGATCTCAGCCAACTGGGTGTCGCCGCCGACGCCGGTGGCGCGCACCTTGAGCATGCCGTCCTGGTTGCGGGTGGCGGCGTAGACCTTGTCGCCGGCCTGCTTGGCCACCGGCCGGCTCTCGCCGGTCAGCATGCTCTCGTCCAGCCAAGCCTGGCCGTCCACCACCTCGCCGTCCACCGGCAGGCTGTCGCCGTGGCGCACCACCACCACGTCGCCGCGCTGCAGCTTGTCCACCGCCACCTCGACCAGCTCGCCATCGCGCTCGACGCGGGCGGTCCTGGGCGCCAGCTTCACCAGCGCGGCGATCGCCGCCGAGGTCTTGCCCTTGGCCCTCGCCTCCAGCAGCTTGCCCAGCAACACCAGCGTGATCACCGCCGCGCTGGCCTCGAAATACACGTGCTGGTCTTCCAGACCCAGCAAGGTGACCGCCGCCGACAGCAGCCAGGCCATGCTGGTGCCCAGCGCCACCAGCACGTCCATATTGGCGACGCCGCCCCGCAGCGCCTGCCAGGCGCCGCGGTAAAAGCGCCAGCCGACGACGAACTGCACCGGCGTCGCCAGCGCCAGCTGCCACATCCTGGGCAGCCAGCCATGGTGGCCGCCGGCGAACATCGCCGCCATTTCGATCAGGAAAGGCAGCGTCAGCAGCGCCGACGCGGCGAACCACGCCAGCTCGCGGCGATAGCGCGCCGCGGCTTCGGCCTCGCCGCCGCCATCCTCGCGCAGCGAGGGCTCGAAACCGGCCTTGCGCACCGCGTCCAACACCCGGTCGCGGTCCATCAATCCGGGCAGGAAGTCCACCCGCGCCGACTCGGCGGCGAAATTGACGCTGGCCTCCACGCCGGGCAAGCGGCCCAGCGCCTTCTCCAGCCGCGCCGCGCAGGCGGCGCAGCTCATGCCGCCGATGCCCAGCTCAAGCGTCTGGCGCGGCACCTCGAAACCGCAGCGGACGATGGCGTCCACCAGTTGCTGCGGCTTGGTCTGATCCGGGTCGTAGCGCAGCTGGGCGCTTTCATTGGCGAAGCTGACCGCCGCCTCCACGCCGTCCATGCGGTTCAACTGCTTCTCGATGCGGGCCGCGCAGGCGGCGCAGCTCATGCCGGAAACCGGCAGCGTCAACAGGGCTTGTGTCATCGCATCCTCCTGCCTTCTTTATACCCCCACGGGGTATTAAACGCAAGCATGGAAAGCCCCGCGCCCCCTTTACCGGCAGTCCCGCCCGTGTTAACAAGATGGGAGACGACAACAACTAGGTAGTCCCATGCCCCTGAAACGTTATGGTGCCGACTGCGCATTGCTGGTGGTGGATGTGCAGAACAGTTTCTGTCCCGGCGGCGAACTGGCCGTGCCGGGCGGAGACGAGGTGGCGCCCTTGATCAACCACCTGTCGCTGCTGTTCGAAAACGTGGTGCTGACCCAGGACTGGCACCCGGCGGGCCATATATCGTTCGCCTCTAGCCATCCCGGCATGCAGCCCTTCCAGAGCGTGGATCTGCCCTACGGCCCGCAGACGCTGTGGCCGGACCATTGCGTCGCCGGCAGCCATGGCGCGGACTTCCACCCGGAACTGGAAACCCAGCATGCCCGGCTGATCGTGCGCAAAGGCATCCACGCCAAGGTGGACAGCTATTCCGCCTTCGTCGAGGCAGACCGCGCTGCCAGCACCGGCCTGGCCGGCTACCTGCGCGAGCTGGGCGTGAAAAAGGTGTGGCTGGCCGGCCTCGCCACCGACTTCTGCGTCGCCTGGAGCGCCATCGACGCCTGCGCCGCCGGCTTCGAAACCTTCGTGGTGGAGGATGCCTGCCGCGCGATAGACATCGACGGCTCGCTGGCAGACGCCTGGATGAAGATGCGCCAGGCCGGCGTCAAGCGGCTGCGATCCGACGAGGTGTGAAGCCGAAATAAAAACGGGGAGAATCGCTCTCCCCGTTTTCCCGTCCCGGCCGCGGGATCAGATCCAGCGCCGCTTCCAGAACCACCAACCCATGCCGGCGGAAATGCCGCCCATCGCCAGCAGCACGATGTAGTAGCCGTAGTGCCACTTCAGCTCCGGCATGTTCTCGAAATTCATGCCGTAGATGCCGGCGATCAGCGTCAGCGGCATGAAGATCATCGTGATCACGGTCAGCACCCGCATCTGCAGGTTGAGCCGGTGCGATTGGGTGGACAGGTAGAGGTCCATCATGTCGCCGACCATCTCGCGGTTCATCTCCAGCGACTCCAGCACGTGGACCACGTGGTCGTAAGCGTCGCGCAGGTAAACGCGGGTATCGTCGCCAAAGCGCTCGTCATCTCCACGGTTCAGCGACAGCAGCGCCTCGCGCAGCGGCAGCAGCGCCCGCCTGAGCTTCAGGCAATCGCGCTTCAGCCGCTGGATTTGCCGCAGCACGCCGTTGTCGCGGCCGGCCAGCAACTGGCCGTCTGCGCGCTCCACCTTGTCGTTGAACTGGCCGAGCACGCCGAAGTAGTCGTCGATGATGGCGTCCAGCAGCGAATAGGCCAGGTAGTCGGCGCCGCGCCGCCGCAACGCGCCGCGCCCCTTGCGCAGCCGCTCCCGCACCTGCTCGAACACGCCGGTGGGCTTTTCCTGGAAGGTGAGCACGAAGCCGTCGCCCAGCACCAGGTACATCTGGTCGGACTGCAGCCGCGCGCCCTGCTGGTAATCGAACACGCGGCAGGCCAGGAACAGGTAGTCGTCGTAATCTTCCAGCTTGGGCCGCTGGCGGGCGTTGAGGATGTCCTCCTGCACCAGCGGGTGCAGGCCGAAGCGTTCGCCTATCGCCTGGATGGCGGCGGCGTCGCTCAGGCCGTAGACATTGAGCCACATCACCTCGCCGCGCAGGCGGTAGGCGGCCAGGTCGGCGATCGGGAAGTCGGCCACCTCCGCCATGTCCTCCGGCCCGAAGTCGAACAGCGACAGCGCGGTGCCGGCGTGCTTGGCATCGCCCACCGACAGCAGCGTTCCCGCCTGCTCCCCCAGCGTCGGCAGCCTTTCCTTCAATTCCGGATGGCGCATCGGCAGCCTATTTCTGCACGATGTCGAGCTGGAAGCCGACATTCTTCCACTGGTTCACTTCCTGGCGGAAGCTGCTGGCGGACAGCGGATTGGCCTCCAGCCAGTCGCCGCTCAGCGACAGCGTGAAGCCGCGGGCGTGCTGCCGCAGGTCCAGTTCGTCCGGCAGGACGACGTTGATCCGGCTGCGGTAGAACAGCACGGCCAGCCGCAGCGCCACCACCGCCTGCCACAGCGCCGGCTGGCTGATGTACTGCGCCATCTTGCCCATGTCGCCGCGGTGGCCCAGCACGATGGCGGACAGCGTGGCTTGCTCGCGCTTGGAGAAGCCGGGCATGTCGGCGTTCTGCAGGATGTAGGCGGAATGCTTGTGATAGGCGGTGTGGGCGATGGTCAGGCCGATCTCGTGCAGCTTGGCCGCCCAGGACAGGCGCTTCAGCATGTCCTGGTCGACGTCTTCGCCGGCCAGCATCCGGTACAGGCGTTCGGCCAGCAGGTTGACGCGCTCGGCCTGCTGGGTATCGGCGTGGTAGCGGCGCTTGAACAGCGCCACCGTGCTGTCGCGCATGTCCTTCTCGCGCTGGCGGCCCAGCAGGTCGTAGAGCACGCCGTCGCGCAGCGCGCCCTCGGTGACGATCATCTTCTCGATTTCCAGCTCTTCGAACACCGCGATCATGATGGCGAGGCCGCCGGCCAGCACCGGCGCGCGGTCGGCCTTGAGGCCGTTGACCTTGATCGAGTCGATATTGCCTTGCTTGATCAGCACTTCGCGCAGCTGCTCCATGCCCGCCAGCGTGATGTCCGCCCGGCTCCAGTCGTTGATCTCCAGCACGTCGCGCAGCGAGCGCGCGGTGCCGGAAGTGCCGACGGCGAGCTGCCACTCGCTGGGACGGTACTCGTGGCGGATGCGCTGGATCTCGTTGCGGGCCGCCATGGTGGCGTCGCGGAAGTTGCCGCGGGTCAGCTTGCCCTCCGGGAAGAAGCGCAGCGTGTAGCTGACGCAGCCGAGCGGCAGGCTCTCGGTGACCAGCGCCTTGTAATGGCTGCCGATGATGAATTCGGTGGAGCCGCCGCCGATATCCACCACCATCCGGCGCTCCTTGGTGTCCGGCAGCGAGTGGGCGGCGCCCAGGTAGATCAGCCGCGCCTCTTCGCGGCCGGCGATCACCTCGATCGGGAAGCCCAGCCTCTCCTCGGCCTCGGCGATGAAGGCCGGCGCGTTCTTCGCCACGCGCAGGGTATTGGTGCCGACCACCCGCACCTGGGCCGGCACGAAGCCGCGCAGCCGCTCGCCGAAGCGGGCCAGGCAGGCCAGCGCGCGCGCTTGGGTGTCGTCATCCAGGTGTTTGTCGGCGGTGAGGCCGGCGCCCAGGCGCACGGTCTCCTTCATCACGTCCAGGGCGTACAGCTGGTCATCCACCACGCGGGACACTTGCAGCCGGAAGCTGTTGGAACCCAGGTCTATAGTGGCCAGCACGGTGTGCGGGGGCGTGGCGTGTGTCAAGGACACCCCTTTTCTTGTTCGGTTGCGCCCGCGGGGCCGCCTCGGGGCGAACATCGCCCGGCGCGCCCGGCAAGCAAAATGGCGGTAACCGCGAGATGTTACCGCCATTTTGCACTCAGCGTCATGTCCGGACCGCGCCGCTCAGCGTCCCATGGTTTCCCGCTTGATGTCTTCCAGCGTGGTGTGGCGGATGTCCTTGCCCTTGACCAGGTAGACCACGTATTCGGAGATGTTCTTCGAGTGGTCGCCGATGCGTTCTATCGCCTTGGAGATGAACAGCGTGTCGATGGACATGCTGATGGTGCGCGGGTCTTCCATCATGAAGGTGATCAGCTGGCGCAGCTCGGACGCGAAATTCTCGTCCAGGCGCTGATCCTCCTCGGCCAGCTCCAGCGCGGCGCTGGTGTCCAGCCGGGCGAAGGCGTCCAGCGCGCGGCGCAGCATCGCCAGCGCCACGTCGGCCATCTTCTCGATCTCGCGGAAACGCGGCATCTGGAAGCGCTCCGACTGGTGGATGGTCTTGCCCATGCGCGCGATCTTGGCCGCCTCGTCGCCGATGCGCTCCAGGTCGGTGATGATCTTGATCACGGTGAAGACGATGCGCAGGTCGCTGGCCGCCGGCTGGCGGCGGGCGATGATGTGCAGGCAGTCGTCGTCGATGCCGACTTCCATCGCGTTGACCAGCGCGTCCTCGGCCATCACCTTGTCCAGGCGCGGCACGTCGCCGGCCATCAGGGCGTCGATGGCGGACAGGATCTGTTGCTCCACCAGCCCGCCCATCTGCAGCACGCGGGTACGGATGGTTTCCAGCTCCAGGTCGAACTGCTTGGAAATGTGTTCTGCCATGATTAGCCTCGGGTCAAGCAGGAAAGGGGGAATTGTAAGACAGTCAGATGACAGCTCCGTGACATGCCATCTTCGGCAGCCGGCCGCCACCCGGCGGCCGGATCGGTTTCATCCGCTCAGCGCAGCACTTCCACGCCGTCCTGCTTGCCCAGCAGCAGCACGTCGGCGCGGCGGCGGGCGAACAGGCCGCAGGTGACGACGCCGGCGATGTGGTTGATGGTTTCCTCCAGCTCCACCGGCTTCATGATCTGCAGGCCGTGCACGTCCAGAATCACGTTGCCGTTGTCGGTGGTCACGCCCTGGCGCAGCTCCGGGTGGCCGCCCAGCTTCACCAGCTCGCGCGCGACGTAGCTGCGCGCCATCGGGATCACCTCGATCGGCAGCGGGAAGGCGCCCAGCATGGTCACGTACTTCTTCTCGTCGGCGATGCAGATGAACTCGTCGGCGACGCCGGCGACGATCTTCTCGCGCGTCAGCGCCGCGCCGCCGCCCTTGATCATGTGCAGGTGGTGGTTGATCTCGTCGGCGCCGTCGATGTAGACCGACAGTTTCTCCACTTCGTTCAGATCGAACACCTGGATATGATGGGCCTTCAGGCGGGCGGTGGAAGCCTCCGAGCTGGACACAGCGCCCTTGATGCGACCCTTGATGCCGGCCAGTTCCTCGATGAACAGGTTGACGGTGCTGCCGGTGCCCACGCCGATGATGGCGTCTTCCGGCACGAATTCCAGCGCCTTCTTGGCGACGGCGAGTTTCAGTTGATCCTGGGTCAGCATGATGAGGCCTCCTGGTTGGTGTTGTGCCGCCCATGCCCGGCATGAGCGAGGATGCGCGATTATCCCACAAGCGGACTTGGCCGGCATGATGCCTGGCCGCTTGTTCTAAGGTCTTTCAACGCCGCCGCTCGAACCGCGGGCGCGGGCGGCGGCATCGGCGGCAGGCAATGCTCTAGGCCTGGGCCAGCAGGCAGACGGCCTGGGCCTCTATCGCCTCGCAGCGTCCCAGGTACCCCAGCTTCTCGTTGGTCTTGCCCTTGACGTTGACCGCCCCGACATCCAGCCCCAGGTCGGCGGCGATGTTGGCGCGCATCGCGTCGATGTGAGGCGCCAGCTTGGGCCGCTGCGCGATCAGCGTGCTGTCGACGTTGACCGGACGCCAGCCGGCGGCGCGCACCCGCGCGGCCGCCTCGCGCAGCAGCGCGCGGCTGTCCGCCCCCTTGAACTCGGCGGCGGTGTCCGGGAAATGGCGGCCGATGTCGCCCAGCGCCGCCGCGCCCAACAGCGCGTCGGTGATCGCGTGCAGCAGCGCGTCGGCGTCGGAATGGCCGAGCAGGCCCTTGTCGTGCGGAATGTCCACCCCGCCCAGGATCAGCGGCCGGCCTTCCACCAGCTGGTGCACGTCGTAGCCTTGTCCGATGCGAAACATGTTCTTCCTTGCCTGATTCAGTATTCGTCGCGCGCGGCCAGGATGGCCCGGGCCAGCGCCAGATCGCGCGGATAGGTGATCTTGAAGTTCTGCGCGTCGCCCTCCACCAGCAGCGGTTTCACGCCCAGCCGCTCGACGGCGGACGCCTCGTCGGTGATGTCCTCGGCCGCCGCGCTGGACAACGCCCTGGCCAGCAGGCCGGCGCGGAACATCTGCGGCGTCTGCGCCAGCCACAGGCCGTTGCGCGGCACGGTGGCCGCGACGTGGCCGTCGATGTCGGCGCGCTTGACGGTGTCCGGCACCGGCAGCGCCAGCAAGCCGCCGACCGCGTGGCCGGACAGCGCGGCGATCAGGCGCTCGACGGCGGCCACCGACAGGCAGCAGCGAGCGGCGTCGTGGACCAGCACCCAGTCGTCGTCGGCGCAGGCCAGCGCGGCCAAGCCGCTCGCCACGCTCTGGGCGCGGCTGGCGCCGCCGACGCGATGGACCGACAGCTTGGGCAAGTCCCATGCGAAATCGTCGAACCACTCGTCCTGCGGCGAAATCACCACCGCCACTTCGTCCACATCGGGCACCGCCGCCACCGTGGCCAGCGTGTGCCACATCAGCGGCTTGCCATTCAATTGCAGATACTGCTTGGGGCTGGGCGCGCCGAAACGGCTGCCGGAGCCGGCCGCCGGCACCAGCGCGATCATTCTGGCCATCGCCTCAGCCCTCCGCCTGCGCCGGCGACGCCAGCCCGCGCCAGACGCAGATGCCCTTGACCGCCTTGTCCAGCACGTCAAGATAGGCTTGGTGCTCGGCCTCTTCGGCCTCGCTGGCGGCCAGCACCTTCAGCGGCTTGCGCTCGAACTGGATGGCCCCGGCGTCGCCGCCCGGCAGCTCCACCTCGATGTCCATCGCCAGGCTTTCCTGCCCGCGCGTCATCCATAGATACACTTCGGACAGCAGCTCGCAGTCCACCAGCGCGCCGTGCAGCGTCCGGTTGGAACGGTCGATCTCGAAGCGGTCGCACAAGGCGTCCAGGCTGTTGCGCTTGCCGGGGAACATGTCGCGCGCCTCGGCCAGCGTGTCGATCACGCTGGCGCACAGCTTGCCCACCGGCTCGATGCCGGCCTTGGCGAACTCGGCGTTGAGGAAGCCGACGTCGAAGGGCGCGTTGTGAATGATCAGCTCGGCGTCGCGCAGGAAGTCCGCGATCTCGTGCGCCACCTTGGCGAACACAGGCTTGCCCGCCAGAAACTCCAGCGAAATGCCGTGCACGCGCTGGGCCTCCGGGTCGATCTCGCGTTCCGGATGTATATAAAGATGCAGGTGTTTGCCGGTCAGCTTGCGGCCGACCATCTCCAGGCCGGCGAATTCAATGATGCGGTGGCCTTGCTGCGGATCGAGACCGGTGGTTTCGGTATCGAGAATAATCTGTCTCATGCTGCGTCCTGCCCGCGGCGCCGTATCGACGGCGCCGCGGCGTGTCTACTGTTCAGACCGACTCCACGCCCTTGTTGGCGAGCTGGTCGGCCCTCTCGTTGAATTCATGGCCGGCATGGCCCTTGACCCAGCGCCATTCCACGTCCAGATGTCGGTTGCGCTCGGCGTCCAGCTGCTGCCACAAATCGGCGTTCTTGACCGGCTCCTTGGCCGCGGTTTTCCAGCCGCGCGCCTTCCAGCCGTGTATCCATTCGGAAATGCCCTTCTGCACGTACTGGGAGTCGGTGTAGACCACCACCTTGCACGGCCGGTTCAACGCGGCCAGCGCCCGGATCACGGCCATGATCTCCATGCGGTTGTTGGTGGTGCCCCGCTCGCCGCCGAACAACTCCTTCTCCTTGCCCTTGTAGCGCATCAGCGCGCCCCAGCCCCCGGGCCCCGGGTTGCCCTTGCAGGCGCCGTCGGTATAGATCTCGACTCTGTCTTCTGTCGTCATGCTGTCTCGTTCATTGGCAGGACGATGCGCCGTCCCGCTCGGTGGTTTCCGGCCGCTTGTGCGTGTGCTGGCGCTCATTGCCCGCCACCACGCCCAGCGCGCCCTTTTTCTTGCCCTGCTGCTTCCAGTTGGGCGTGATCAGCCGCATGCCGCGCTGCCGCTTGACCGCTTCTATGCCGTACACCCCGCCCGCCAGCGGCCACCAGCGCTCGCCGGCGTCTTCCATGAAGCCGCAGCGGCCCAGCCAGTCCTGGCGGGAAAACGGCGGCGCGTACGCCATGAAGGCGCTGTCGTCCAGCTCCAGCTCCAGCAGCGCCAGCCAGTCCTTGATCCGCAGCTGGGTGAAGAAGCTGCCGTTCCACGGCGCCGACTCCTTGCCCTGGATCAGCCGGCGCACGCCCCACAGCGACAAGGGATTGAAGCCGGTCAGGATCAGGCGCCCTTCCGGCATCAGCACGCGGTCCGCTTCGCGCAATACCTGGTGCGGCTGAGTGGTAAAATCCAGCACATGAGGCATCACCAGCAAATCCAGGCTGCGGGTCTCGAACGGCAGGAAAGCGGGATCGCAGCGCACGTCGACCTCGCCGGACTCGGCCACCCGGCACTGCCAGGGGATGCGGTTGCCGCGCAGGCAATCCATCTCCGGCAACCCGACCTGCACCGCGTGGTAGCCGAAGGCATCGGCCACCGCGCGCTCGAAATACGCCTGCTCGCGTTCAAGCAGGTAGCGTCCGAGCTCGGTGCCGGTCAGCCAGGCGCCAAACGAATTTTTCATGGGGGAAAGCCTTATGGCAGCCATGTTTAGCATCGCCCCGGTTGGGGCATTCACTGACAATTATATCTGGGTTTTGCGCGAGGGCGCGCGCGCCGTCGCCGTCGACCCGGGCGAAGCCGCGCCGCTGCTGCGCCATCTGGAGCAGGAACAGCTGCGGCTGGAAGCCGTTCTGATCACCCACCATCACGCCGACCACTGCGGCGGACTGGCGGATGTGCTGCGCGCCTGGCCGGGCATCCCGGTCTACGGCCCGGCCGGCCTTCCCGGCGTCAGCCATCCGGTGATGGAAGGCGATGCCGTCTCTCTGAGCATGGGACGGGCCGAAGTGCTGGAAGTGCCCGGCCATACGCTGGACCATCTTGCATACCTGCTGGAAGACGCGCTGTTTTGCGGGGACACCCTGTTCGCGGCCGGCTGCGGCAGGCTATTCGAGGGGACGCCGGGACAGATGCTGGCCTCGCTGAAAAAGCTGGCCGGATTGCCGCCCAACACCAAGGTTTACCCGGCCCACGAATACACGCTGTCGAATCTGCGCTTCGCGCTGGCTGCCGATCAGCATAATCCGATACTCGCGATGCGCCACAGCCGCGACAGCGCGCTGCGGGATCGCGGACTGCCGACGCTGCCCAGCACCATCGCGCTGGAAACCGCCAGCAACCCCTTCTTGCGCAGCGGCGAGCCGGCGCTGCGCGAAGCGCTGCGGCGGCGCGGCGGGCAGCCCGGCGACAGCGAGGAAACCTGCTTCGCGCTGCTGAGGGAATGGAAGAACGATTTCCGTTGAAAGGCATGCCGGATACGTAAGTTTTCGCAGTCCGCCCGCCAGGCCCTTCACTTGCTCGTGAAATGAGCTATAAGCAATGAAAGCGCATGAAATGATTTGGCTTTTTCGATTGACACCCCCCTGGCGCATGTTTAGCATCAGCCGGAATCAGAATTACGGGCCCGTCTGAATGAAACGCTTCACTCCATTGGCACTTGCCGTGTCGCTCGCATTGCCGTTCGCATCGTCGGTCCTGGCCGGCGCCGCGCCGTCTTCCGGCGTGGACGAGGCGATGGCCGCCGGCCTCGACATGATGCTGCTGAACTCCAGCCTGCTGCGCAACGGCGACGACGTCTGGAAGCGCGCCCGCGAAGGCTTTCAGCTGGACGAGGTCAACGCCGACACGGTCCGTCGCCAGGAGCGCTTTTACGCCAGCCGGCCCGAATATTTCAAACGCACGCTGGACCGCAGCCGCAAATACCTGTTCCACATCATGAACGAAGTGGAGCGGCGCGGCATGCCGACCGAGATCGCGCTGTTGCCGATGGTGGAAAGCGCCTTCGTCCCCACCGCCAACTCCCGCGTCGGCGCCGCCGGCCTGTGGCAGTTCATGCCGGCCACCGGCCGCCATTACGGGCTGGAGCAAACCTGGTGGTACGACGGCCGCCGCGACGTCACGGACGCCACCCGCGCCGCGCTGGATTATCTGCAGAACCTGTACGCCCAGTTCGGCGACTGGAACCTGGCGCTGGCCGCGTACAACTGGGGCGAGGGCAACCTGGCCCGCGCGATCGCCAAGGCCCAGGCCAGCGGCATCGAACCCACTTATGAAAACATCCGCCTGCCGAACGAGACCCGCAACTACGTGCCCAAGCTGCTGGCGGTGCGCAACATCCTGCTGAATCCGGAAAAGTTCGGCGTCCACCTCGACAAATTCCCCAACAAGCCCTACTTCGTCGCCGTCTCCACCGGCAAGCACATGAACATCGACATCGCCGCCAAGCTGGCTGGCATCTCGGTGGCGGAATTCAAGGAATTGAATCCGGCGTTCAATCTGCCGGTATTCGCCTACAAGGCCGGCCGCCAGATGCTGCTGCCGGCGTCCAAGGTCGACAAGTTTCAGGCCAATCTGGACAAGTGGAGCAAACCGCTGCTGACTTGGGAAGTTTACATGCCCAAGAGCGACGAGAGCGTCGGAGCCGTCGCCGGCGACCACGGCATGAGCGCGGGCCAGCTGCTCGCGGCCAACCGCATCAGCGGCGGCACGCTGAAGGCCGGCCAGCCGGTGCTGGTGGCGATGAACAAGCCGCTGAACGACGGACAATCTTTCGAATCGGTCGACACCCCGATAGGCGACGCCCCGGCCAACGCCGGCGCGACGATGATCGCGCAAGCCGAACCCGCGCCGATATCCGCGCCCGCGGCCCAGCCGGCCATGACGCAGCTGGCGCTGGCCGCAACCGCGCAGACGACCGCTCCGGCGCAAAACAATGCCGCGACCGCCTCTCCGGCCGCCATAGTCGCCTCCGCGCAGCCCCAGGTCGCGCCGCAGCCCGCCGCAGACGCAGGCCTCGCCGCCAGGCAAGCCGTGCTGCTGGCCAGTTCGGCAAGCAGCGCCGAAGACAATGCGGCCGCCAGATCCCTTGCCACCCGCGATCTCGGCAGCTACACCGTCGCCAGCGGCGACACGCTGTACAGCATCGCCCGCCGCAGCAACCTCAGCATCGACGACCTGAGAACGCTGAACCAGCTGGACGGCAATCTGGTCCAGGTGGGCCAGAAGCTGAAGCTGAAGGCCGACGGCGCGGCCGACAACCTCGTCGCCAGCAACGGCGGCGATGGCGCCGATCCCGCGCTGGTCAAGGTATCCGAGACCCGCCCGGCAGCCAGCCACGCCCGCCGCAGCAAAGAATACGTGGTCCAGCGCGGCGACACCCTGTTCAGCATCGCCCGCCGTTTCGGCGTCACCCACAACGATATCCAGCGCATCAACGGCAGCCGGCACCCCAGCCACCTGCAACCAGGCCAAAAGGTCAAGATCGTCGGCCTGTAAGCGCAGACTCCCGCATGAAAACGGCCCGGAACTCCGGGCCGTTTCTGATTGGATGATCAGGTTTTCCTCGGCGCGCCGCGCATCCGCCGCACCAGGCTGCGCGCCGGCGGCGGCGCGGCGATCAGTTGCGGCAGGATGTCCTGCAACTGGCCGCGCAGCTCCTCCACCGTCAACGACAACTCCGCCACCAGCCAGTGGCAATGCGTGGGCTCGCGCATCCGCGCCGGATTGTCGGCGGCCGGCAAGGAATCGGCCAGCAGCTGCGGCTGGTTGAAACGCAGCGCATGGGCCGCGCGCAGCAGCGTGCGGACGATGGCGCGCCGCGGCGAGCGATCCTCCGCCAATGCAGGCGTGGACGCGGACACCTCGTCCATCCGGTCGAGCAGGGTCCAGATGCTGCGCTGGCAGCGCTGCACCTGATCCAGCTGGCGATGCGTCAGCGCCGACTCCTGCGTCACCGCGGGCAACAGTCCTCGCAGCCGGACCAGGCGGCTGTTGAACTGGTCCAGCGCCGCATCGCCCTCCACCGGCAAGCGCCGCGCGATGCGGCTATACAGCAGCGCCGCCTCGCGCAGATTGTCCGCCAGCAGGAAGCGCCAGCTGTCCAACGCCCGCAGCGGCAGGGTGGCGGCGGCGACCATGCCGATCAGCGAGCCGATCAATACATTGCAGCTGCGCCACAAAGCCTCGTTGATCGGCTCGTCTCCCAGGCCGCCCACGATCACCAGCGTGATGCCGGTAAGCAAGGCCAGATAACCGCCGCGCCCTTGGGCGTGCCAACTGCTTAGCGCCACCACCAGCAGCATCCAGGCGTAGCAAAGATAGGGCGATACGCCATGCAGCAGGATGGCCGCCAGCCCCGCCAGCGCGCCCAGCAGCGAGCCGCCCATCCGTTCCAGCGCCTTGCGCCTCACCCCGCCCCAGTGCGGCACGCCGCCCAGCACGATCAATATCGTCACCAGCATCCAGCCGCCATGGGGAATGCCGCTGGCCAGCACCAGCGCCAACCCGAACAGGAAAGCCAACGCCACTCTCAGCACGTGCACCTGGCGCGCGTAGCGGTTCAAATAATAGGGCACCACCAGAACCCGCCACGGATGCTGCCACCTCCCGCCCATCGCCCTACTCCGGATTCCGGCTGTCCAGCCAGATGGTGACCGGCCCGTCATTGACCAGGCTGACCCGCATGTCCGCGCCGAACACCCCGGTTGGGACGGTCTTGCCCAGCGCGGCGGACAGCTCCGCGACGAAGCGGTCGAACAAAGGCCTCGAGATTTCGCCGCGCGCGGCGCGCGAATACGATGGGCGGTTGCCCTTCTTCACGCTGGCGTGCAGCGTGAACTGGCTGACCGCCAGCGCCTCGCCGCCGCAATCGATCAGGCTGCGGTTCATCACCCCGGCCTCGTCGTTGAAGATGCGCAGCTGGCTGATCTTGCGCACCAGCCAGCCGATGTCGTCCGGGCCGTCCGACTCCTCGATCCCCACCAGCAGCAGCGCGCCCGCGCCGATCTCTCCGCTGGTTTGTCCATCCACCGTCACCGCCGCCTGGCTCACTCTCTGCACCAACACCCGCATGCCTGCATTCCTCTTCGCGATACTGGTTTCATTCTACCCATTCCTTCGCGACGGACGCGAGCCGCCGCGCGCGGGTACAATAGCGCCAGTTCAAGAAAAGGAATCGCCGCATGTTGATGGTCATCTCGCCGGCCAAGACGCTGGATTACCAAACGCCTCCCGCCGTCGATCAATACAGCCAGCCCGACCTGCTGGACCACAGCGCCGAACTGATAGACGTTCTGCGCCAGAAAAGCCCGCTGGACATCGCCAAGCTGATGGACATCAGCGACGCGCTGGCCAATCTCAACGTCGGCCGCTACGCCGACTGGCAGCGGCCGTTCACCCAGAACAATGCCAAGCAGGCGGTATATGCCTTCATGGGCGATGTCTACGAAGGCCTGGACGCCTCCACGCTGGGCCGCCCGGCCATCGGCTATCTGCAAGAGCGGCTGCGCATCCTGTCCGGACTCTACGGCGTGCTGCGCCCGTTGGACCTGATGCAGGCCTACCGGCTGGAAATGGGCACCCGGCTGGCGAATGGCCGCGGCAAGAACCTCTACGAATTCTGGGGCGAAACCGTCACCGCCAAGCTCAACGAGCAACTGGAGGCGCTGGGCCAGCGCACGCTGGTGAACCTGGCATCGGACGAGTACTTCAAATCCGTGAAGCGCAAGGCGCTCAATGCCGCCATCGTCACGCCGGTGTTCCAGGACAGGAAGAACGGCCAGTACAAGATCATCAGCTTCTACGCCAAGCGCGCGCGCGGACTGATGGCGCGCTGGGCGGCGGAGCGCGGCGTCGCCGACCCTGACCAGCTGCGAGGTTTCGACAGCGAAGGCTACGCCTTCGATGCCTCGGCCTCGGACGAATTGACCTGGGTGTTCCGCCGCGACCGGGAATAGGCTGGCCGGAACGGTCCCCCGCCTTTAAGATCGTGCCTTTTCCCGACAGGACAAAGGCATGATCACCACCCGTCTTGCCACGCCGGCCGACACCGCCGCGCTGGCCGAACTGCTCTATCAGATTGACCTGCACTACTTCGGCCCCGGGCGGGCCTGCCGCCAGGCCTCCGCTCGCTACGCGGCGGACAAGCTGTTCCAGCCTCACTGCGGCGTGCAAATCATGCTGGCGGAACGCGAAGGCGTCACCATCGGACTCGCCACGTTCTCGCTGCTGTATCCGGCGCCGGACTACGGCGGCCAACTGTTCATGAAAGACTTGTTCACCCATCCGGAAGCGCGCGGCAGCGGCGCCGGCAAGGCCTTGATGAAAGCGCTCGCGTGCCATGCGTTGAAGCACGGCTGCCAGCGGCTGGATTGGACTGCGGAACGGGGCAATGCGGATGCGGTGGCGTTCTATCGCCGAATCGGCGCCGGCATCGTGGAAGACAAGATCTATTACCGTTTCAGCGGCGAGGCCTTGAAGGACTTTGCAGGGCGATGAGACGTGGAAAGCAAAAAACCGAGGCTAGGCCTCGGTTTTTTGACTGTTGGTTGCGGGGGCAGGATTCGAACCTACGACCTTCGGGTTATGAGTCCGGGAAACCATAGGATGAATCGGCAGGGTTAGAGATTGACAGAGAAGGCAACATATTGTTTTAAAAAAAGAAAAGTTGAAATCATCTCGTTGACAGGCAGGAACCTGCATGGATGCCTTTCCAGGCGACGTCCCCCCGGTATTGAGTAGCACGTGACTTTAGAGTCCAATCAACCACACACGGAGATTGGATATGAAGAAACGATTCACCGAAGAACAGATCATCGGCTTCCTGCGCGAAGCCGACGCGGGAATGCCCATTGCCGAACTGTGCCGCAAGCACGCCTTCTCGGAAGCCAGCTATTACCTCTGGCGCAACAAATTCGGCGGAATGAATGTCTCGGAGGCCAAGCGTCTCAAGGAGCTGGAGACAGAGAATGCGCGCCTGAAAAAACTCTTGGCCGAGACCATGCTCGAGAACGAGATTGCCAAAGAAGCCCTGAGAAAAAAGTGGTGAGCGCACCGTCACGGCGGGAGCTGGTGCGCCATCTGGTGGGCAAAGGGCTCAGCGAGCGCAAATCGCTGCGCCTGGCCGGCATGAGTCCCAGTTCATTCCGCTATCAGCCCGCCACCGATCGCAATGCCGTCTTGAAAGCGAAGATCATCGCGCTTGCGCAACGGCACCGACGCTACGGCGCCGGCATGATCTATTTGAAACTGCGGCAGAGCGGCATGGTGGTCAATCACAAGCGGGTGGATCGGCTCTATGCTGAGGCCGGTCTGCAAATTCGCCGGCGCAAGCGCAAGAAAATCCCTGTGGCCGACCGTCACCCACTGGCCCGTCCTTTGGCCGCCAATCAGGTCTGGTCGATGGACTTTGTGTTCGACCGAACGGCAGAGGGGCGGGTCATCAAAAATCTGACGGTAGTCGATGATGCCACGCATGAGGCAGTCGCCATTGTTCCGGAACGTGCGATGGGAGGTCTGCATCTGACCCGCGTCCTCGACCAGCTGGCGCAGACACGTGGCTTGCCCAAAGCCATCCGGACCGATAACGGCAAGGAATTCTGCAGCCGAGCGATGTTGACCTGGGCACACGCTCGTGGGGTGCAGCTCTTTCTGATCGAGCCAGGCAAGCCGAATCAGAACGCTTACATCGAATCATTTAACGGGCGCTTCCGGGATGAGTGCCTGAACGAACACTGGTTCACCAGCCTGCGCCATGCCCAGGTCGTCATCGAAGCCTGGCGTAGGGAATACAACAACGAAAGGCCCAAGAAAGCACTGGGTGGTTTGACGCCAGCTGCCTATGCCGAATCACTTGCAGAGAAATCAGGTCAATTAAGCCCGGACTCTAAAGCTCTCTGCTACTGAAAGTGGGGGGACGTCGCCTCAACACGAAATTTCGCATCTGGCGCTATGCTTTCAAATGCCTCGCTCCATTTCATTCCAAATTGGATTTTGGAAATTATCACTTCTGAAGTATTGCATATATCTTTCTCGTAGCCCCACTGCTCTTCCAGCTGGTCAATTTCACTTATTATTCCCAATAGCCTATCAACGTATTCTGAGTTTAATTTTCTTTCGTTCCTGATACAAATCTCATATTCCAAGAATGTTTTAATTTCATTCTTAACCCAAAAATCCTCGCCCGAGGGAACAACTTTCTCAGCACAATCAGACACAACTGTCAACCCCACCTGTTTTGAAATAAATGCTGGGGCTGCTCAAATCCCCTCGCACCACCATCATTCGTCGCCATGCACTACAGAGCATCACAGCTCCCGGTGCATGTGCGAAACCCAGGTGTCGCACCGAGCTCAAGCTCTCCCAGCCTCCATGCCCTTCACGAGCTGGATGCAGCATATACCATCAACAAGGGGATAATCATGACTTACCCAACTAAAAGCAAATACACAGTCCGTCCTACCCTTTCTACCGACGAGTTCGCCGAAGCTGTTGGCTTGAAACCCCAGAGCATCCGCAAGTCATACTCACGCAAGGGACACGCTCTCGGAATCCGACCAATCAAGTTACCCAACGGCAAGCTGCGCTGGCCATTGGACCATATCGAACAACTGATTCCGGGAGCACAGCAATGAAGCCTTTCCGCCAACAGAGCCCATTCCCCGTTCACGCTTTGCCACGTACCCTGCAACGTGCGGTATTAGACGTGCATCAGCAGATTCAGTCCCCACTTTCCATGGTGGCTACGTTTGCCATTTCCGTCGCATCAGAAGCGGTACACGGCAATGCCGTACTGCAGTTGCCGGATGGCCAACGCAGCCTGTTATCCAACTGGACATTGGTCATCGCCGAGAGCGGTACAGGGAAGACACCAACGATGGAAAAGCTCCGGCTACCAATCATTCAGTTCGAAGCGGAGAAACAGCATCAGCATGAGATGCAACTCAGGCAATACAAAGCTGAGTACGGAAGCTGGAAAGCAATAAAAGATGCCCTTGTCTCCCAGCTTCAAAGGGATGTACGCAACGAAGTGGACAAGACAGCAAGTCAAAAGCGACTCGATGTGCATATTCTCAATGAGCCACGACCACCACGCTTGGTCAAGCTCACCTATTCAGATGCAACACCACAGGCTTTCTTCAGTGGACTATTCGAAAACTGGCCATGCGCCACCTTAACCAGTGATGAGGCCTCCATCTTCTTCAATGGAGCAATGTCTCAAAGCTTGGCACAGCTAAATCAGAGATGGGAAGCTGGCCCGTTATCCATTGACCGCCGTAGCAATACAAAACAGATATACGTGCAAGACCCGAGAGTGATGTTAAATTTAGCCATACAGCCCTCCCCCTTCGATAGATACTGGACACGCAGTGGAAATGAGGCACGGGATCTTGGATTCTTCGCTAGGCTATTAGTCTGCCGCCCTGACAATAATGAAGAGAATTATACTATTGACGGCTACAATCACAACCCAGATGGATTAAATAACTTCCATTACCGAATCAATGAATTATTGGATCAATCAGTATCAAATCAAGGCACGAGAAATAATGGAAGCATAACAATCACATTTAACCATGAAGCTCAACACCATGCCAACGAATACCTTGCCCTAATAAAGCTTCACAGTCAAGCGGGAGGAAAACTAGCCGGCATTAAAGATTATGCAGCAAAAATGAATCGGCACTTCGCCAGACTTGCTGGCGTGTTTGAATATTTCGAAACAGGCTCAACTCAAATTAGTTTAAGCACAGCAAATTGTGCCTCACAAGTTTGCAGCTGGTATGCCAATGAGTATATCCGCCTTTTTCAAGAAGACACTTTTCATCGTATGAAAAGCGATTCCGATACTATATTGAATTGGATTCAACGCAAAAGGTATCGATACATTAAAAAGAATGACATCAGAAAATATAGCCCAATTCGAGATAAGGAAAGGATAAACAAAGCATTGGACAAACTTGCTTACGATGGGGCAATTTCAATATTTCGATATACAAAAAACATGGGTCGTAGATGTACTACCTTATCAAGAATTTAATTCCTTTCAACTTGAAGCCGATATTTCAGATCCTTATGGACGCTAAATTCAATCCACTCTAGAAACAGTATTTACCCACGATAGTCTGACTATCAAAACGAACAACCACAACATGGCCAGCTGAAGCTGGCCATTTATTTTATTTCACTAATTACATATGCGAAAACATATAGTTAAAGGGTGCTAATTTCATATCCAAAACAACATCAGCAAAAAACGTTCTGTGTCTTATAAAAAAATAGATCTAATCAACTAAAATCTCCACAAACATACCCCCCCTCCTAGCCGTACCTCACACGACCATCGTCCATTTCTAGCTAGAACCTCCAGTCACAAGGCGAGTCTTGCACCATCAAATACAGCTCAAAAGTGCAAAGTGCAGCAAAGAGCGCATGGGCACATTCGCCAAGCCCCATCACAGAACTCCTTCCCATGTTCTTGTTGCCACCACATCCATTCAGACTATTCCCCAAAAAACCACATTTGATCGAATGCCCATTAAGGGGATTCGTGTTGACCAAGCACAGACAGCCCTTGACCACTACCCTAATAAATCATTTACTAACTCCAACTTCACCAGATTCGGAAGAGGAGTTCACATCCTGCCGCTTTTAATCGGCAAAATTAATCACTTAACGGTAAATTTCATAACCTTTTAGCCAAAATATCTCTGCACATTTAATAAGCAGGAAAACATTAACAAATCCACATGGAATGGAGGTATTTTACCCCGAATACCCCTAGTTTCCGAGCTATTTCCACCCCCAATAGAAACCGGTATATATTTATTATTGCATTTAAATGCCAGTAGTAGTTAATGCATTCAATACTAGCAATAGTAATGAATTAGATTTATTAGAAGTCACAGAGCAGTTACTTAACACATGAGGTTAATCTAGTTCTATCACCAGATTAAAATCCATCTTCGCCATTAATCGATCAGCCATGCCACTCATTGCTTAGGCAGTAGCAGCAGGCCAAATCAACCCATCAAACCAAATCTCAGTGCAGGACTGAGCCTATACCGTACCGCAGGTACTATTGGCTTATTCAACCAACCATTCCCCTATCCAAAATTACATCACCCGAGTTATTGCTATGATGAACCAACACCAATCCACTACTGAGCCTATCATTAACCTGCATCCACTGATAGCAAATCTGAAACAGCATGGCTATAAACGTGTGCTAGCAATCCGTGTAGACCTAAGCATGAGAGAAGAGCATCAGTTGAGCTGCAGCTCCATGGAGTTCAACGAATACAAAAATAGACTATGGAACAACAGACGGCATAATAAAATATTCCAACACTGTATTGGATGGGTCTGGAAGATCGAATTTACCAATAAGTGCAATTATCACTGCCACTGTTTATTTCTATACGATGCAGATGCTGTTCGATCTGATATTTACTACGCTGATAAAATCGGAAAGTACTGGGTGAATAGCATCACCAAAGGGAAAGGTACTTACCACAACTGCAATCGCAACAAAGCCAAATATATGCACCTTGGCATTGGCAAGATTCACCTAACCGATTATGAAGAGCTAGCTAATCTAAACGATGCCGTAATTTTTTACTTGATCAAAGAGGATCATTTAATTCGAGATGCAGTGTATCAAGATGGTGCTGCCATCGGATTATCAGCCAGAAACTTCCGCACCAGTGGATATAGCAACAATTTCAGCTAAACAAGACACGCCTTACTACTTGACTTGCTCAGCACGCTTCGATTTAATAGCATCATTACCCTAAGGAGTTAATGATGGATTATCAATCGCTAAGCTTAACCGAACTGCAAGATTTGCTCGTACAGATCCAAGCAGAGATCAATCAACGTGAGAAGGCTGAAAAGGCAGAAGCGAAGAGCAAGATCCTTGAGCTGGCTAAAGCTCATGGTCTGTCTTTGGATGACCTGTTCACACAGGCTGAGAGCAAGGTTAAGAAGCCAGTAGAGGCGAAATACCGCCACCCTGCTGATGCTTCACAAACGTGGTCTGGACGCGGCCGTAAACCGCTGTGGCTGCAAGCACTGCTAGACCAAGGCAAGACCTTGGAAGAGCTAGCCATTTAATATTCACTCGCAGATAGTCTTTCGTATCCAATGGCTTACCAACTCAACACCTGATTAAGCCACTGGATACGAAGCCATGCTACTGTAATAGTAAATTCTTGATTATATACTCTTCAGCCAGGTTAATTATGCACTCCGCATGACTGGTAAGTTTCAAAGAAGATTTAGACATATACCTAATGAACCGCCATGGCTACAAGAAAAAGCCTAGTCATTTAGGAATAGGACCAACTATATCAGCCACAAGAAAAGCATTTGATCTTTACCTCTGATTTAAGCCCATTCGCTGGAACAACACTCATGTAATAGCAAGAATTGAGTTTGACAAAACTAGAACTGGCAATGGCACATCTTTGTTAGGGGCGCTAACTATACTTTCTGAGAAATATCACTATGCCAGCATAGGAATTGAAGCAGCACTTACAGAGGAAATTGTAAGTTTCGCTAAAAAATTTGGCTTTTCGAAAATTCAAAACAAGAATGATGATTGGTTAATTCCGACAACTACTCTAAAAGAAAATCTAGAATAAAATTTTTCATAAAACTTCGATGCTTGTTAAGAAAAACGTCCTCAGTCAAGAGAACGTTTTTCCAACACACTCATAAACTCGCTGAGTAGCCTAGTTTATTTATCACTTTTATAAATTACAATTTGTGCTTTTCTCTCCATTCATCAGTCCATGCAAACAATTCCAAATGATGAACTTGTTTACAGTTTGAGTTGTATTCAGACTCCAACATCGAGGTGGTCAATTCATAACCTGCCCAATCTGCTGATCTAAAATGTTCATGATCACTCTGATCTGCAAGTAGCTTGCGTTGCAAATTTATAATTGCATCTTGCAAAATAATCAACCCTTGTAAATTTGCATGCATATGGACTGAATCACCAGTTTCACTAGAGCATATGCTTAGCAAAGGCATCACTTTTCCCATAATTTTCTCTTCAAAATAAAGGTGAAAGATAAATTAAAATTACTTGCCAATTTATTAACTTACTTCGGTGTAATATTTCCATTAGGAAAAATTTCCCACTGCACAATATCTCTACTCATCAAATTTCCGCGATGCCAAATCGGCTCGGAATGATCAAGAGCAAGACGCTCTCTTTATCTAGAATTGCTGAAATGTCTCCCTCCATACACCTTCCCTCTCAAGTTTCTCTAAATCATAGCAGTAAATAAAATGCCCTCAATTATTGAGGGCATTGCATAGATACTGCAATAAAGGAGTATTAAACTTAGTCTATCGAGCTTGTTATATTTGCATTTTCGCTATCATGCTTACTATTTGGCGGATACATACATTCATGCCAGTAGTACTGATTTTCACGTAGCCAAGCAAATTTTTTTCTTCTTTCAGCTAAGAGTCTAATTGGGGTTAAGTCAATTTGGTAACGCCAAAGGAGGGCGATAAATTCAAATACTTTCTCCTTGCTGAAGCGATTCAAATTGATATCAAACGCTAACCCTCGCCCAATACCTTTTACATTCTCGATACAATCAATATCATCCAAGCCTTGGAAGAATCGACGCTCATCACCATGCGAATAGAACGATGTTAACTGAATCTCCATCTTCATCTAAACCTCCTTATATTTAGCGCCGCCTTCCACCGGGGTATACATTATCATACCCGCCTCCAGGTTTTTGAACATCCCAGTGTGGCCCTCCATGCGCATCACCAGTTGAGCCAGAACTCGGTCCCGTAGGAACCCAGACATTTCCATCAGCATCTATCCAGCCAGAACCTCGACCATTCGGTGCACGCCCCCAAGTTGGTGCTCCCTTCTTAGGTTCGCAAAATCCTTCCGTACGCCCTGGCTTTCCAGGAGCCTTTGCTCCATTAGGATCAGTAGCATCTTTAGGTGGCTTATTATAAATATTATTATTTAGCCAACTATTAATTTGCTGAGATAACGATGGGGGATTAAGACCATAATCATCTTCATTACCACTCCTTCCCGGTAAGGTAGGAAAAGGAATCGGTAATGGTATAGGACCAGGTAATACTGTCTCCATACCTGATGGGTCAATAGCGTTAGTCGGATTGCCATTTACATATCCGTACGTAGACCACTGACCGCCCAACAACCCGAACGGATCACTCTGTACATAACGTCCCACAGCAGGATCATAATCCCGCCAGCCGTTGTACATCCTCCCAGTCTCAGTATCATAGTACTGTCCAGGATACCTCAGATTAAAGACAAATGCGTTGCCCGTATTCGATGGGTCCTGATTTGGCCGTTCATTACCGTATGCATCTCCCTCCCATCGCCAGACTTCTACATTGTTGCTATCCACCACTTCTCGCGGCGTTCCAAGCTGGTCATTCTGGACATAGTAAATTGTCGGCGCTGGAGCAGCTACTACGTTTGCATTAAGCAGTAGTCCTGCACTCAATAACACCCCCAGAACCAGCCACCGCTTGATAAGTTTATGCATTGCTATCTCCTCAGTATTTCAGCACCGATACAACCTCATCTCCCAACCACACATACTCCATTTGTGGCTGTCCCATCAGACTGTACTCACCCAGCAGATGCCCCCACTGGTCGTATATGTAGCGCGTGCTGTTTTTCACCATGCGCTGTCCACTGGCACTGTAGAGATAGGTTGTTGCATCACCGTGTACGGTCTTACTTAACCGTCCTGCGCCGTTATACGTATCGCTCCGGCTGCCATCATTGCTTTGGCTGCCATCGGCTAGATAGCTGTATTGCTGACTCCCGACCTGCTGTAAGCGGTTACTACTCCCCTCCATCTGTAACGCAACGGTGTTGCCATTGGTTGTGGTTTGCGTCCGATTTCCATTTATATCGTACTGATACGACCAAGATGAAGCTCCTAACGTGTGTACCTGCAGATGGTCCAGCTTGTCATAGCTGTAGCTTTGTGTCCTGGACGGGCTCAGGGCATCCGACACCTGAGTCAGCCTATCCACGGTATCGTAACTCTGTACCTTATTCATGACAGGGCTTGTGATCGAACTGACTCGGCCATCGCTGTCCTGTGTACGAACAAACACTTGTGAACCGTTATACTGATAACTGCGCACACCTCCTAACGGGAAATAGGCGATATTGCTTACTAATGGCTTATCACCCAGATCAATCTCTGTGACCACACCATTTTGATACTTGTAACTCAATTTTTGCCCTGATGGCAGTAACTGCTGCAATGCTTGGCCAGCACTGTTATAGCTGTATTGCACATTTAACCCAGGATATGTAATCCCTCCAGATGCGGGGATTGTTTGCGTCAACTGTTTAACACTTCCCTTCGCATCGTAGTCATAAACGATCGTACCACTCTCATCCGAAATTTGGCTGAGATAACCTGGTAATTTGTTGTCCCAAGCATAACTAATAGTCTGATCTGGATACGTGATCGTAGTCAGTCGGTTCAGCGCATCATATTGGTAAGTGGCAGTTACCTTTCGCGCATCCGTCATTTGAATCATACGACCTGCTGCGTCGTAAACATAGCTACTATTGCCACTATCTGGACTATTGACTTCCGTCCGATTTCCCAAGCCATCCAGTGTGTATTTTGTAGTCAGCTTCCTCGGGTCGGTGACACTGGTTAATTGATCTAGCAAGTCGTAACCGTATTGACTTACCCCACCCAATGGATCAATCTTTTTAATCAACCGATTAAGGGGGTCATACTGATTCGTTGTTACTCGATTAAGCGCATCACTAATTTGGGTCAGATTACCATTGGCATCGTATTGGTAGGTATAGCTCTGCCCAGACATCCCAATAATTTGCTGCAAGCGCCCCAGTTGATCATAAGCTCTATTTTGTTGACGAGCTAAATTACCCGATGGATCCGTAACTTTAACCTGAGTACGATTGCCTGCATTATCAAGGGTGTAACTGATTTTATTACCTTGCGTATCAGTAACGCCGGTTAAACGGTGAGCTGGATCGTACTGATAAGATAAAACTGAGCTATCTGCCAGGGTTATTTGCGTCAGATTCCCCACGCCATCATACCGATACAGCGTCTTCGACTGCGTGTCGCTTTGATTGCTCGCGGCATAAAAGTCCATTTCTACCAATCGCCCACGTAAATCATAGCTGTAACTAATCGCAACCCCAGCTGGGCTAATAACTCGACCAACCCTACCATTGGCATCATATTGATCCAACGTAGTGATTTGCCCCATCGCATTTGTGATTTGAGACAAATTACCTTTATTATCATACTCGTACTGACTCTTGGATCCAATTGGGTCTGTCATCGTCAAGATCTGGCCATAATTGTTGTAACTATATGCCCAAGTTCTCCCAGACCCCACTCCTAGTACGTTCAATCCACTACTGCCATCTGAATCACTCGTAGGCTGCACCACATAAGTGAGTAGATTACCCCCATTATCGTAAGTATAAAGTTCCAACTTTTGAGGACTTGCAATCTTGAGAGGCAGAGCCAACGATGGATGCCACTGCGTGGAAATCGTTCGAGCTTGAGGAGTACCATATGCCTCCACTCGTTGCGTCTCTAGATTACGAGCTAAATCGTACTGGTAAATAGTTTTATTTCCATTAAAATCAATTTTGGAAATAATATTTGCTTGATTGTCATATGAAACAGAGGTGTTAGATGAAGCGCAACCTGACCCACTCGGCTGATTCGTTCCCGTAGGCAGATTTCGACCATTCACCGTTACAAAGTTATAGGACCGTGTAGCATTTAATGGATCTTTGACTGAGGTATTGGTAGAAGAGGAATATGTCAGCGTATAGCTCGCAACGCCTCCTGCTAATGCATTACTAGTTGCTCGACCAACATCGTCGTACGCCCAACTGACATAATTCGTGCCATTCTCATCCACTATGCCAGTAAGCAAATTGGCATAAAGCGCATGTTGATAAAGGTATTGCACTGACTTACCATCTGCATAGGTTACCAATGCAAGATTATTATTGTCATCGTAAGCATATTTTATAACATTGCCTGCAGGATCAGTCATGCTTGCAATATGATTGTTTGAATCATACGCCAGCTTAATTGCATTCCCCCAAGAGTCAGCAATATTGATCAGATTAAGCCCTACAGAGTCATAAGAAAGATTAATCACCTGGCCGTTAGCGTGTTGTACCTGAAGGAGCTTACCAGTAGCACTATATGTCTCAGAAGAACCATCCGACGACAGTTGATATATCCACCCAGTAATTTGACCGAGTTCATTCTTTTTTGATATCAACGTATCCGTAATATTAGAAGATCCAGCCCAGCCTTGCGCTCCACTATTGAAGGTTAACAAAGCACCATCTGATCGTAAAACATTAGCGATTTTACCATCAGCACTAACAGTGATCGACTTGTCGTACTCATGCAACCAGTTAGGCCCTAAACCTGATATCGTACCACCCAACGAATTATATCTTCGAGTAAAGGATAGATGGTTATTCTGCCAATCAGAAACTTCGAGAAACGTATTGCCTGTCGTGTAATTAATGGGGTCTGCTGCGAATGTACTGGTGTCGCAGCTATTCTTGCCCTGTGGTTTCCCGCTATTGGCAGGCTGAGGGGTTGGATAATGATAATGGCACAAATTGTCGATATAAAGATATGAAGGTGATGGGCAATAAGGCCAGCCAACTAGATCTGCACTCCCCCAGCCTGCATTTCTATTGCAGGTTGATGGTGGAGTCCACCAGTAGTTATTTCCCCATTGGTCTTTCTGTGAAGTGCACCATGCAGCTGCATCACCAGAATTTGTAAAAGATTGACTTGTGATGAGAGGAGCAAACGAATATCTTGTCAGTGGCTTATAGGAACCTTCCCCTGAAAAGGCAGGTGCAGCAATAGCAGTCAAAACAAAAAAACTAATGGCTTTCATGTCTTACTCCTAAACTAGCAAAGGTTATAATAAATCTACATTCAAAAAACAGCCAGTGCTCTGCCCTTTTATAACTCCAGCTTCATCCTATAAATTGGCCGCATAACTGTTAGTATAAAACCACACCATCAAATCCTTTCACTTACATGAAAATCCTACAAATCAGCTCAAAAATATTATTTATATTTTCAGTGTGTAAGATTTGACGAATATGTTTTAACATTTTCATGCTGCCCAATTAAACATGAACAATGTCACTACTTTACTCACGAAAGTAAATGGTCTGGCAGAATAACGCAAAGGATTAAATAGAAGGCAATGGTCATTCACTGCCGGGTAGATAGCTCAGAAATATGAGGACTCAGCGTAGAGAATGCTGAAGAGATTCACTGCCGGATGGCCGCTAAGGTGTGATAATGTTACCATGAACATGAAATTAATACTCACTGTTGGATAGACAGCGAGATGTTTCACAGACTGGACGCGGTCGTAAGCCTCTATGGGTGCAAGAACTGCTGGACCAAGGCAAGACACTGGAAGAAATCACGATCTAACTTCACGTAACTCATGCCAGTACTTTCTTTGAGGAAATGCAGATGTCGATATTTAAATCGTACAATAGCTTATCTCTGGAAAGAAAGCTTGGAATTTGGGGATCAATTGCATCCATTATAGGTTTAATTCTATATTTCTGGCCGACATCCCCTGCTACCAAGTTGGCTCAAACAGCAACAGGTAGCGGGGCAACTCAAATTGGAACTGTTTCGGGTAATGTAACAGTAAACCAACCGTATCCTCAACTAGGAGACCCAGTCGATCTGGCCCGCAATGAACGTATGGCTACACAAAGCATGCGTGCCATTGCTCGAGATAGAATTCCATACAAGCCCCCCTACCCTGAGGATTGGATTGAGGCTGAAAAATACTATGAAACTGCAAAATACCAATTTGATAGCAAAGATTACGTGAGTGCCGCCAAAAACTACAAGCATGCATTTGATGCATATGCTGACATTATTGCCAAAAGCAATGATAAATAGCCAAATTAACTCATAAGTTCTGCTGCAGAAAAACAATAATTTCACTCGAATGGGATTATTGTTTTTTTATTATTGTGCATTGCCATCGCAAAATCCTATATCGCAAGCCTCATTCTGTTGCGAAGGAATGAGACCAAGCAGGATTAACCAGGCTCATATTTGAGCCTTTTTTTATAGCGCTTACCAATCCGCTCAATGATGTCGCATTGCTTGCACCAATGTCCTCGTATCGCACTGTTAGGGGTGGCCATCCAGTGATGGCCACGATGGCAGATCCAAGCCAGCTTGTGGTGAGTATTGATATATTCAGAAGACAGGCAGGCTCCACCACGGGCCTTGGCTAGCGCTTGCATGGAAGCGATGGAGTGACGCCGTCGCCGCCCATGGCAACGAGGACAACCAGTCGTTATCCGAAGCGCACTGGGCGTAGCCATCCACTCATGGCCATGCTCACAGCGCCAGTGAAGAGGCGTACAACTACTGATGTAATGTTCAGACAGGCAAGTCCAACCCTGCAGGCTCGCCCAGCCTTGCCACTGCTGTAATTTTTTTGCCCTTCGCCCATTGCAGACCGAGCAAAAGTAGCCTTTGACCAGCTTGCTGGCGGTACGGGTGAAGATATGGCCATCAGCGCAGCGAAACAGCAGCGGGATGCGACTATGGCGATAGATGTCTGACAAGCACTCACCACCCCAAGCCAAAGCCACGTTACGCACCACCGCCAGCTTGTCTTCGGCGGTTGAGGACGCGGCGTGAAACCAGGCGCCAATTGCATCGTTGACTGTTATGGGCCAGTCATTAGACGGGGATGGTAGCTTCTCTTGTTTCATACGGGAAATAAAATGCCAGCCTACCCCGCAGGCAGGCTGGCATGTCAGAAGAACACGCAACGGTGATGATCATGCATCCTCTGGAAGCGGGACATCCAGTCTGGCTGACCCTGCTTGGCTATTCATTCTTCACGGGCTGTGATCGGCGCGATGACGATCAGCCCTGCGCTTCTTTCTCGTAGCTTTGCAGTGTCCACGTTACCGCAGCCTCCAATTGATCAGGCTTGCCGCGTAGGCGATCCAGCCAGCTCAGCCGTTGCGACACCGGGATGGCGGGGAAGCGCTCCCCCGCGATGAAATTCCGACTCACGCTGCTGGCCATGCCGTGAGCCGACAGCTCCGCGCACCATGATCCGCTCTGCGGGCAGACCGCATGGCTCTGCGCCACGTAGCCCAGCTTGATCTTGGGCGGCGTCTGCGGCTTGGGCAATTCGACCTTGGGCAGTCCGGTGGCCGGGTCCAGGTTCTTGGCCTTGGCCAGTTTCACCACCAGCTTTTCGTCGGGCTTGGCCGGGGCGGCATTGGCCTTCCATTCTTTTTCCCACTCGAACGTGCCATCCCATGGCGGCAATTTGGCCGGCGGCAGCGGCACGATCTTGTCGATGTCGGGCACCTTAGGGTTGCGGCCATCGTAGCGTTTCAACAAGGTCCAGATTGCTTCGTAGCGTTTCACGCGTTCGGGGTCGGGTTTGAGGGCCAAGTTATACAACTGACTCTTGCCTTTTTCTGCATCAAAGGCTTCCTGCAGTCCCAGTGCGCTAGCAGAATGCCCAGCCTTGACCGCCAGTTGGTAAGCATACAGAGCATCTGGGTAATGCTTGTCACCTTGCAAATCCACCCCCAAGTTATCAGCCGCTTCGGCGTGGCCTTGTTCTGCGGCGCAACGCAGCATCTGCCGCCCGATCTCGGGCGCCAGTTCGGGTGTGTTCAGCAGACCACCCACATAGGCTTGGGCATCCGCACTGCCCAGGTCCGCCGCCTTGCGGAAATACATCAGCGCCTTCTCGTTGTCCTGATCATAGCCATAGCCGATTTGCAGGTAGTGGCCGGTCAGGTAATAGCCATTGGGGATATTGTCCGCCACCAGTTGTTCGTTCAGATCCAGCACTTCATTGACGGCATCGGGAGAGGCCACCTCGCCCTTGCCCACCATCCGTTGCAAGTTGTTGTTGGCCTTGTAGTGGCCGTGGGCGGCAGCGATGCGGTACAGCCGTCCGGCCTCGGGCAACAGCTCCGGCTTGTATTGCAGCTGCAGCCAACGAGCGTATTGGAACAGTTTGTCCGCTTCCGGGTTCAACTTGGGCAAATGATCGGCTTCATGCACGCAGCTGAAGGCCAGCTTGGCCTGCACGGCTTTGAGGTCGGGTTGGTGTTCCATCGGGGTGTCCTTGTGGCCGCAAGCAGCCAACAGCAAAGGTAAGACAAGCCAGGCAAGACGCATTGTTTAGTCCAAGTCCTTGGTGCTACTGGTGTCGTTGCTGAATTTGACCAGCGGAGCAATCGGCGCTCGCTTGCTTTGCCGATTCTTTTGATTAGCTTTCATAATTCGCTCCCATCGGTCATAAACATCAGCAAGCGGTTGTGGCTTGCTGGCATCCGCCGTATTGCCCTGGCCCACGGTATGCATATTCCACAGGTGCTGCCGCGCCGCGCGGGTGATATCCGGCTGGCAGTGGCAGACATTGATCTCGCTGTCGCACACCATGCTGCGCAGATTGATGTTGGCCGAACCTAGAGTCATGAAGGTGTCGTCTATCATCATCAACTTGGCGTGGATATAGACATATTGCCAGGGCTGCCCCTGCTGGTAGCCAGTCATGGAAACCAGCGAGCAGACATGGGTCTTCAGGCCGGGAATATCGCCGTCGACGAACTTACCCTGGTTGGCCTCGGCCTGCTCCTGCTTCAACGCGGCCAGTTTCTTGCGCCGTTCCGGCAGATCGCTCAACGGCTTGCTGGTACGCTTGGCGTTCTGGTTTTCCCCGATCTGCACTTCCCGCTCCGCCTGCTTGACCTGTTCATTGATGCTGCTGCGCGCCAGCGTCGGCATCTGACTGCGCTTGCCCAGGGCATCCAGCATCTTGTAGGTGTTCTTGACCCCCAGGCCCATGCCTTCCGCATTGTCATTGGTCACGACCATCAAGTACACGGGGCCATGCTGGCCGGGATCGCGGCCAAAGGCCAACTGGTTCTTGACCGCCTGCTTGGTGGCTTCGGCAAAGTTCACCCAGCGGAAATACTGGTTTTCGATATAGATGTACTGGCAGGCATGATTGACGGCATTCAGGTACAGGTGCTTGATATCCTGCACCGTGAGCTCGTCCTTCACCTTGCCCTTGGGCCGGGTCTGGCTTTGCGTGCGGGCAATCTGCGCCATGGCCCGTGAGCCCAGGTTGGGCCTGGGCGTGAAATGCTTCAACTCCAGGTGCGCACGCTTACCAGTCAGATTCTCGCCGGTCGCCTTGTCCCAGCCCGCCACGAAATTATGGTTGACGTGCACCAGCACCGGGCCGGTCAGCCGACTGGAAATGTCATGCCGGGCGGTCGCGCCGTTGCGGCCCAGATGCGGCTCCTGTTGCACGTAGTGGTGGTCGTCCCGGTCCCAGTAGGCATCCAGCATGTTGTGCCCCATGACAAAGCCCAAGGCGCTCTCCGGATGCTCATAATCGATCAGCACGGTTTTTTGGTGATGACTGGGGAATTTGGACGTGGCGGCCGCATGCATTGTTGATGCGCCATTGCGTACCAGATTCGGCAAGATGTAGGCGTTCTTGTCGATGTCGTCGAAATGCCGCGTGCGGAACTGGATGTTTTTATTCGCGCGAATGTCCTGATGCCAGCCGATATCGTAGCACTCCTGCAGGAAGTTCTCGTTATCGCCGCGCTTCACGTTATAACCGGGGTTCATCACCTCAGGGATCTGAGAAATCGGGTCATTCCAGGTCAGGATCCGGACCTTGACGCCCTCCAGCGACTTCATTTCCAGCAGCTCGCCTATGGGCATGATCTTGTCTTTGGGATGCAGCTTGCGCCGGGTGAATGGCAGCTTCCCCGCCATGTCATCGGCGATTTTGTCGATGTTATCTGCGGTCAGCGGCGGCAACTGGGGTTGCTGCAAATAGTACTGGATCGGCGGCGCGCCTGCGCCGCGCTTGAAATACATCGAGGGCTGAAAGCCCCAGCAGACGATGTCCACACTGTGCTTGGCGGCCAGAATCGCATCGTATATGGCACCAAAGGCGCGCTCGCCATTAATCAGTGGCTCGAAGGTGGCATTCACCTCATGAAACTCGGGCTTGTAGCCGACAGGATGGTCATCGGCCAAGAACCAGGGCGTGGAAGTGCGGGTGGTCTGATGCTGGGATGGATCAACATTGTGCTGACGCGGTTTATGCTTGGCCAAAGGCTGACTCATGCCTGTTCTCCCTTGCCGCCGAAAAAGTCTTGATACTGATCCAGCTTGTCGGATTGTTCGCCATGGTTGATGCCGCCATTGGCCAATTCGTCATGCGGCGGCTTGGCATACGACGGCACCATGTTGAAATGGCGCTTGATGCCATTGGCCAGCTCCAGCGTGTATTTCTGGGTCAGCACATTATGCTCGACCGGGAGGTGCCCGGTCTCATCCAATACCCCCTGCTTGATCATCGCACCGTCGGCATACAGCTTGAAGGGCATGCCGGGGACGGCATGGTCGCCCTCGACAAAGCTGTGATTCACTTTCAAGCCAATGTTCTGCTTTGGGATGTTTTTCGGGAAGGCCGGATGCGCCACGGTCATCTTGTCGGGTCCGCTCAGGTTATGTTGAGCGCCTTTCACACTGACGGTGCCAGGGCAATGCACCTCGATATTACCGCCCGCGAGACGGATGTAGGCACCGCCGCCCACATTGAGCAGGATTTCCTCCTTGGCCGCGATGGTGATGCTGTCCTTGCAGGAAGTGATGGTGACATCCTTGTCCGCCGTCCACTCCATCGCATCGCTTTGCGCCAGAATCTGCACTTTGCCCTTGGCGGCAATCAGCTTCATCGCCGTATTGTCCTTGATACCCGCCACGAACAAACTGATGTGCTTGCCGACATTGTGGACCCAGCGCCGCCCCGTGGTGTGATTGGCGTCGCGCTGGACCACCAGATTCAAGTTGGCACCCGCCGCCAGCGTTTGGCTCTGTTCCGTCACGCTGGCGATGCCTGCCGGGCCAGATAGCACCAATTGCGGCTGTTGGCCGGCTTGGCCTTTCGCGGTCTTGCCATCCTTGTCGGTGTTGCTGCCGGCCTCCCACGCCGCCAGGGCATCCAATTGATGCTGCATGTGGCCCTTGGCCTTCTTGCCGGCCTTGGCATTGTCCTCTCCGATGCCGTCCGGCCCGGTTTCCATGGTATCGGCGAGCTGGCCAGTGGCGGTCTCGGCCAGCGCCTGGCTCAGCGCGACGGCCGACTGCAGCTGGCTTTGCGCATGCTCGCGCGCCAGCTGTTTGCCGGATGCGCCATTCTGCGCCTCAGTGGACAGCAACAGGCCGTGTGCGGCGCGGATGGCACCGTGCTGGTCAGTGCGCAGTTCGAAGCCTTCGCCGCGCGGCTGTGCCTTGCCGTTGCTTCTGGGGTGGGTCAGGAAGCCCTGGTTGAGCTGAGTCTTGCCTAGTTCACTGGATAGCTTGGCACGCACCTCACCAGGGGTGTCATCGAACAACAGTTCGTTGTAAGCACCGCCTTGATGCTCCTTGGACTTGATGCCGGATAGCGTCTTGTTGGCTGGGAGCGCGCCGGCGCCGCTGAAGTCCGGTGGCGGATGGCTGCCGTTGTACAGCACGCCAGTAATCAAAGGGCGGTCGATATCGCCCTCGATGAAGTTAACCAGCACTTCCTGGCCGATGCGCGGGATGAACTGGTGACCCCATGCCGCGCCAGCGGAGGGCATGGCCACGCGCAGCCAGCAGGAGGACTTGTCGTCCATGCCTGCGCCGATGGTGGGATGCTCCTCTTGGCGCTGCCAATGGAATTGCACTTTGACGCGGCCTTGCTCATCGGTATGCACTTCTTCGCCGGCCGGCCCCACCACGGTGGCGGTTTGGGCTCCCTGGCTAGTGGGCTTGGCGTGCGCGGTGCCGGCATAGGCCGGGGTCAGCGGGATGCCGCGGCGCTGGGCCTGGATCGAGGTCGTGAACGGGGCCGCATCCTGCTCCGCGCCGATATGCTGCGCCAAGTCGGTCGGCAGGTTGTTGCGCGCCTGGAAGCTTTGTCCGGTGACGACAAATTCGCGGCTTGCGGGTGCATCGCTATCGTGAGCAGGATGTTCGTCCAGACGGAACCATTCGCCCGGCAATAGGCCACGCACCGAGCCCGTGCCGCTGAAAGACTTCGCTTGAAGGTCATTGGCCTGCTGCCGTAGCGCGGCGTATTGGCCCAGTTGCTCCTCATCACCGGCGTAATACAGGCCTGGCGCGTCGTAGTGCCTCAGGCTGCTTTGCAAAGACTGGCCGGCTTGTCCTTGGTCGATACGGCTTTGGTCGCCGCTCTGCAGGGCGTAGACCGATTTGTAGTCGTAGCTGGCCAGCGCAGTGCCGCCCGGCACAATCTGGCGCGCGGCTTCCCAGCCGGTAAGACCATCCTCTTCTTCGCTGGCATCGCTGCGGTGGAAGCGCACCCGTTCCAGTTTGGAGCCCGGCAGGCTGTGGGCATCGTCAAAGATGGCCAATTCCACTTGCGGTCCGTCATCATCCAAATGGAGGAAGCGCCAGGCGTAACCTTCCTCGTGGATCAGCCTGACGATGAAATCGAAATCGCTCTCGCGATATTGCAGCGTGTAGCTGCGGGGCTGGGCGGGTTTGACCTGGATCCCCAGCGTCTGCACACGGGCGAAGGCTGGATTGGCGGCTTGATGCTCTCCGATGATTTGCTTGACGATGTCTGGAACCGACAAATCCTGGAATACGCGGGAAGTTCTGCGATGGCGCAGCAGTGCAAAAGGTGGCTCGATGGTCAGCTCATACTTCGCAAAGCCCCCATCCGATCCCGCCAGCTTGGCCTGACTGACTACGCCGCAACGGATGGTTTCGTCTCCATCTGCGTCCTGGATACCGATACGAGCGGGCTGGCCCAACAGAGTTTTGAGCTCGATATTGCCATCCGGTGACAGGCAAGTCAGCGTATAACGGTAAGATCGAGAGATGCCTTCTTCACCATCCAGGCTCAGCGGCAGCAGTTGTTCAGATGCGATATGACCACCGCCAAACTCCAGCGAGATCAACCGTTGTTCTTGACTAAAAGCGGAGGCAAAACTGGCTAGCAATGCGTTCAGATCCATCAGGAATCCAAATATAAATACCCTCCAGCGAGGGTATGTCATTGAACTAAAAAGAAGATTAAGAATGTTATGAAAATACCAGACCACCTACAAGGCAACCTAGCCGGAAAGCTGAATAACCTACACCAAAGTACAGGTTAAAAACAATGCGCCCCCAATAGCGGCTCTGAAAATAGTCTATGGAAACACCATCACAGCACTTGTATAAGTCCCCATTTCAGTCAGCAAAACACCGTCACGCTCTCGGCCAGCATGGATGCAGGTCATCAGCTAATCCACATCGTGATAGGCCCAGATCCGCATGCTAATCAACGCCGCCATGTTGTTTCAGTCCACGCGCCCACATGGGCGCGACCACAGCTAGGCGCGACTGCTCCCTCCCTCCAACTGTTTCAATCCACTCGCCCGCATGGCGCACGACCTCAAAACTATTGCTCGGTCTATGCATGCAGATGTTTCAATCCACGCACCCGCGTGGGGCGCGACTCCCTCTATTGAAGCAGTAAAAGCCCTTGATGGGTTTCAATCCACGCGCCCGCGTTGGGCGCGACGGCATTTTGGGCGCGCAGTATCTGGAAGCCTGGTTGTTTCAATCCACGCGCCCGCGTTGGGCGCGACTCGACCAGATGGCGGTGATCGGTGCCGCCGCGGCGTTTCAATCCACGCGCCCGCGTTGGGCGCGACTCTCCGCTTCTACGTCCTGCATGTTGTACACGCAGTTTCAATCCACGCGCCCGCGTTGGGCGCGACCACCGGTTTTAGCGCGCGGCACAAATTCGACGATGTTTCAATCCACGCGCCCGCGTTGGGCGCGACGCGGCCAAGGTGGAAGCCCAGGCCGTAGCGTTCATGTTTCAATCCACGCGCCCGTGTTGGGCGCGACGCGCAACCGCGTCCAGGGCATCACCAAGCTGTCCGTTTCAATCCACGCGCCCGCGTTGGGCGCGACTTGCTGCGCATCGGTGATGAGCTGGGGGCGTCAGTTTCAATCCACGCGCCCGCGTTGGGCGCGACGCCATGGCATCCAAGCCCGACGCCGGCGTGTCGAGTTTCAATCCACGCGCCCGCGTTGGGCGCGACGTACGGTGCCGAGCAGCATCAAGGAGTGAGACGATGTTTCAATCCACGCGCCCGCGTTGGGCGCGACGATCTCGCCGCGCTCTTCATCGCTGGCGAAATCATTGTTTCAATCCACGCGCCCGCGTTGGGCGCGACGATCTCGCCGCGCTCTTCATCGCTGGCGAAATCATTGTTTCAATCCACGCGCCCGCGTTGGGCGCGACGGGATATATAGCTCGCCGTGATAGCGCATGCATCGGTTTCAATCCACGCGCCCGCGTTGGGCGCGACAGAGGCGCAACACAGAAGCGGCGGCGTTGAAGGGTTTCAATCCACGCGCCCGCGTTGGGCGCGACCCGGCGGCAGCGACGGCGCAGCGCCGCCGGTGGTGTTTCAATCCACGCGCCCGCGTTGGGCGCGACCCCGGCAGGCTCCGCTCACCAACGGAGAGGCGGGAGTTTCAATCCACGCGCCCGCGTTGGGCGCGACGCGGTGGCAGCAGTGGTTCGGACAACACGGGTACGTTTCAATCCACGCGCCCGCGTTGGGCGCGACTATGCCAGTTCGCTGGTATAGTCGGCCTCAACTTATGTTTCAATCCACGCGCCCGCGTTGGGCGCGACCCGGGATGTAGACCTCGGCCAGGTCGGTGTTGAAGTTTCAATCCACGCGCCCGCGTTGGGCGCGACCAGGTCGCCAGCTTGCAGCGGCACCGGAGCATAAGTTTCAATCCACGCGCCCGCGTTGGGCGCGACCTCTCGCCGGGGATGACGATTAGCGTCGTTGACAAGTTTCAATCCACGCGCCCGCGTTGGGCGCGACATCTTCGCCGGCAAGCGCGCCCAGGAAGCAGCCGTTTCAATCCACGCGCCCGCGTTGGGCGCGACTCAATATTACGACCGCACATGTCAGCATACGAGCAGTTTCAATCCACGCGCCCGCGTTGGGCGCGACGCGCCCGCGTTGGGCGCGACGCGCGTGGACGGCTTTGGCTTGCGCGACCAGAAGGTTTCAATCCACGCGCCCGCGTTGGGCGCGACTGGGTACTACAAACCATTTGTTTCCAATGGTATTTTCAACCGAAAAACGCGAACCTGATCAGCGAGGCAGATTTCCAAGCCCTACCCACCGGGCTCAAGGAGAATGATGCAGGCGGCGCGGGGCCTCCCCCGCCCACGCGAACCTGCTAGGGATTCGGCTGCCACTTCCGGTTCGCGCCAGGCATCCGCGCTTAAAAAACCAGCGGACCTTGCAGGTCCAACACGGGCTTGGCGCCGACGTGCTCGACTTTCTGCTTCCAGTTGCCGCCTAGATAGTAGAAGCGCAGGCTGTCCTGCTTGGGGTCGATCAACGCGCACAGCTTGTCACGCAGCAATACCCATTGCGCCGGCTCCACTTCGATTTCGAACACCGAGTACTGGGCGCGCTGGCCAAAATTGCGGCATGCCCTCGCCACCTTGCGCAAGCGAACGGCACCCTCCTTATCCTGGGTGCGGACGTCGTAACTGACCAGCACCATCATTTTCCGGTCCTCCTATTTCCACAAGAATGGCGGATAAGCGTCCAGATCGCCGCGCAAATGCCTGGCCAGCAATTGGGCCTGTATGGCTGGAAACAGGCCCAGTTCGACCTTTTCATCCAGATAGGCATGCAGCAGGCTGTCCCGCTTCCGCTCCTGGTAAGCCACCAGCACTGTTTTGCGCGCCTCGTCGCTCAGCAGCACGCCGCCGTTGTCCTGGCCGCGGAAATCCTTGGCCGCCAATTGCCTGCGGTTGAACAAGGACAAGGCCAGGCGGTCGGCCAGAACCGGCCGGAACTCCTCCACCAGATCCAGTGCCAGGCTGGGACGGCCTGGGCGGTCCCGATGCAGAAAGCCCACCGTAGGGTCCAGCCCCACGCTCTCCAACGCGGAACGGCAATCATGCGTAAGCAGGGTATACAGGAAGGACAATACGGCGTTGACCGGATCCCGCGGCGGCCGGCGGCTGCGGCCGGCAAAACGCAAGGCGGGGTCGTCCATCCGCAACAAATGCGGAAACACGGCGAAATAGTTCTGCGCCGCCTCGCCTTCCACCCCGCGCAAGGCGTCCAGATCGTCGACATGCCATAGTTTGTCGGCCAGCCGACTCAACCGTTTGCGCGCTTGCTCCAGTTCGCTGCGGGCTTCATTTTTTAGCCCTTCGCCATGGTCTCGCAGCGCGCGCGACAGCACCGCACGCTGGTTGTGCAGCTTGCCTAGCAGCAGGTGCCGCGCCAGCGACGCGCTGGCCGGCCCATCGTCGCTGGCGCGGTATTGCGCGCGGCGCAGCAGCACATTGCCGGAAACCGGCCCTTCCACCCGCGCCAGGAAACGGCCATTTGGGCTCAAATAGCTGATGACGATGCCGCGCTCGGCGCAAAATCCCATCAGCGGCGGCGATACCAGCACGCGGCCGAAGCAAACCAGGCCTTCCAGCATATGCACTGGCAGGCGGGCGCGCTCGCTGCCTTCCACTTCCATCACCAGATTCTCGCCGTCCTTGCGCAGCCACGCGCCTTCCGTGGTGACGTAAACTGTGTTGAGCTGTCGTCTCATCTCAGGCGTCCCATTGCTGTTTTAGCCATTGGTCCACGCTCTGGGCGCGGTCCAGCAGGCGCGGCTGGCAGCGCTCCAACAGCGAGCAGGCGTCGCAGCGGCGCGCCTCGTAGCCCATGCGCGGCGTCTGCCGGCTATCGAACATCGCGCGCGCGGCGGCTATCGTTTCCAGCGTCAGCCGCCGCAAGGCGTTGTCGAACGCAACCGGCCGCCGTCTGCGCGTTTTGCCGTAATACAGCGCGCCTTCCGGTATGGCCGCGCCCAGCATGTCTTCCAGGCACAACGCCTGGGCGCAAAGCTGCACTTCGTCTGCGCGGTGCGCCTTGGGCCGTCCGCGCTTGTACTCCACCGGATAAGCCCGCTCGCCATCGGACCAGTCGTGGAATTCGACGATGTCGGCGACGCCGGCGATGCCCAGCCTGGGCGAGGCCAGCGCCATGGCGCTGGCGGTGCGCACCCCGCGCCGCGTTTCCATGGCCGGCTTATCCGCCCGCTCGTGCAGCAAGCGCCCTTCGGCCGTTTGCGCATTGTCTTCCCACTGCTGCTCCAAGTGGATCAGCGCGCATTGCCGAGGACAATACAGATAGTGCTGCAAGGCGGACAGCGGGAGCAGGTCGTCGTCTTCCATCGAGCGTCCTCCTACAGCAGCTCCAGCACCTCCACGCCTGCGGGAAGGACGGCGCGGTCCAGTTCCACCCGGTAATCGGTGAAACCACGCGCCGGACTGTCCCCAGCGCCGTCCGCCCGGCTCACGCGGACCGAATCGAACAGGCGATGCGCCGGCGCGTTGCCCAGCGCGCACTCGTGCTTGAACGCGATCAGCTTGCGCGCCGTCATTTCGCCGCGCGCGGCCGAGCGGTCGTGTTCGAACATATTGATCAGGCCGCGCCACAGCAGCTGCAAATCTTCCTCGCCGAAGCCGGCGCGCTCGGCCAGCTTGGCGGAAACAAAGCCGTGCGCGCGGTAAAGGCCGTAAGGGACGATGTGTTTGCGGCCCATGGTGCGCTCTTTTTCCAGGTCTTTGTCATTGGTCACCGCCATCCGCGTGATCGACACTTCCAACGGCACCACCGGATCGATGGAGGTGGCGAAAGTGAGCTGGATGGGGCCGCGCACCTGGCCGGCGTTGACTTCGGTGGTCATCACCGCGCCAAAGGCGCGGACATCGAAAAAGTTCTTGCACATCCAGGCGGTCAGCTCGCGGGCCTTGGCTTGGTCCTTGGGCAGTTTCTTCGGCTCCGGCTCCAGGCTCAGCGCCTCGTAAGCGCGCTTGTGCTGGTGGTTCAACACCGATTTTTCCTGCATATAGATGGCGAAGCCGGGCTCGTTCTCCTTCTCCAGCGCCACATAGTTGCGCAGCTTGCGCTTGAGGCAAACATCGGTGACCAAGCCCTGATTGGTTTCCGGGTCCAGCCGCGGCAGGTTGCCGGCGTCCGGATCGCCGTTGGGATTGCCGTTGCTGACGTCGAACAGATAGACGAACTCATAACGGTTGGCGAGGCTCATGTCGGGCTCCTTATTCTTCGGTTTCTTCGCTAGCGGCCGCATCGCCGCCCTTGTTGTGGTAATAGGCGTGGGCCTGGTGGTAGTAGCCGATGGCAAACTGGCCTTGGGCGGCGATCCCCAGATTGCGCGGCAAGGGCGCATCCAGTCCGTGGATGATGTCAGCCAGATCCCGCTCCAGCGTCTTCCATAGACCCGGCTTGTCCTTGCGCAGCCGGCTCAGATGGTGCTGGGCGTTGCGCAGCAACAACGGAAACACATTGGCCGGCGTGGCGGAAGCCGCGCCGTAGTAGCGGTCACGGATGGTGGCGTTGATTTTCTCGCCCAGCGCGCCACGCTGGATGCTTTCCAGCTCGGCGAACAGGCGGCCCAGCAGATAGCCGGGATCTCGGTTGGCAATGTCCAGACTCACGGGTAGCTCCAGGTTGATGCCGGCGACGCCCAGACGCTGATCGCGCCCGAGCACGGCTTTGCACAATGCGACACGCGTGCCGGACAATTCGCCGTCGGCGCGCATGCGCATGATTGCGTTGACAAGTAAACTTCGGGGATAGCGGCCGCCACCCAAAATGGAACGGGCCAGCTCGCCGGCCAGTTGCGGCGGCACGTTCTCGGCCTTGCCCTGGGCTGCGACGGCGTACAGCAGCCGCCAGACGCCGGGCGGCCGCTTCCACGGCAACGGCGCCAGCTCCAGATCGCGATAGTGCGCGGCCAAGCGGGTGGCGAAACTTTCCAAGCGGCCGCATTCCCAAAACCGGATGGACAGGCGGGAGGCGTTAGGCGCCAGACCCAACACGAACAACCGGGTGTCCGGCTCCAGCCGCAGGCCCAGCTCGGCGGCCGGGCGGCCGTCGGCGATGTCCTGCAAGGCCGCCAGCACGCGCTGGGCTTCGGAGGCGTCGTCGGCCGGCGGGTCCAGCCAGTCCGCAAAGGCAGCCTCGGCCGCCACAGCGCCCTCGGCGCTAGCGGCCCGCGCCCAGAACACCACGGTGGCGTCTCCAATCTGTAGCCGCTGGCGGTTATCCTCTTCGCGCCGCAGCAGGTGGTTGAGCGCCGCGGTGTAGGCGAAGGCGGCGAATTCGGAGATGGGAGCGTTGGCGCCTTGGCTTTTCCCGTACGAGGCAAACGACTCCAGGTTGAACGACACGATGGAGGCGCCCGAACTTTGCGCCCCATTGACTCCCTTGATCGCCGGATGCAACCGGGCCAGCGGCGCGGTTTCGCCACTCACCAGGCACATGCCCGTATCGCCTCCGCCTTCGGCCAGCATGCGCGCGCGCAGCTGCTGCGCGGTGGGGCTTTCGTGCACATATTCGCGCCGGCCATCCAACCGGAACACCACATTGGCGTCGCGCAGGCTTTCTTGCAGCTCGGGCGGAAAGGCGTCGAACTGCTCCGGCCGCCAGTCCTGCAAAAAACGGCGCAAGGCGCGCAGCCCTTCATCCTCGCTGTCCGCCAGCCACTTCGCATGCAGCGCCTTGAAAGCCGCGTGCTCGTCGGCCACTCGGCCGCCGGACTTGGCGCCAACGCCCAAGACATAGCCGGTCTTGTCCCATAGAAAGTTGGCCCGGATGCCCGCCGTCCGCTTCTCCGGCTGCGGCACGTTCAATACACGCCCTTCGTAACGCTTACCCTTGGCCACGCGGATGTCGCGCGGCAGGTCGGCCAACTGCCCTGCTTCATTCAGCAACAGCGCGTAGCTGATCTTTTCGCTGCTGAAGCCGAAGCGCGGCACCGTGTCCAGCACGGCCTGGCGCTGGTAGTAATCAAGCAGCTCGGTCAGTATCATGCGCGCGCCTCCCGCCACGGCGGCACCGCGATCCAGCCGTCGCGCATCTCCGCGCGGAAGAAACGCGGCGCCATGCCGTCAGCGAAATCGATGTCGTGCAGCATCCAGCCCAGGTCTCGCGCGCCGGCCAGGCTGGTGTCGGGCTGCGGCCCCGCTTCGCCATCGTCCACCAACTCCAGGCTGGCAGCGAACTCCCGCGTGCCCAGGCAGGGCGCGTGAAAGTGCTGGCCTTTGCGCGCGCGCCGCTTGAAGGTGTCCAGGTGCTTGCCCACGCTGTCGTCCGCCCCGGCCTTGCCGGTCAGTTCGAAATGGGCTTCGATCACATAGCCGACATCGCGCAGCACGGTGGCGGCGCGCTGTTGGCGATCATCGTCCACCAGCATGGCCAAGCCATCCACCCGGCCGGCCTTCATCGCCTTGGCCACGCCGGCGGCGGACAACTTGCTGCCCACTTCGTTGCGGCGTATCGATTCGAAGCGTATCGGCTTCAATACGCCGATGCGGTCCACCACCCAGCGGATGGCAGGCTTCCAGTGCACCGCCTCCAAAATGCCGCGCGCCGCGGATGGCGTGATCACATCGTAAGACACGCGCTCCACCTTCATCTCCGGCCGAGTGAAGCAGGCGCGCGCGCCCCAGACATGGATTCTGATTCCGTAGCTCATCATGCCCTCCTCAAAAAGCAGGCCCATGGATCATTCCATGGGCCTGCTCCTAGTACGAACAGCCTAATTGTTTCAATCCGCACGTTAATTTCTCCACCATGAGACTCCCGAAAGGACTAAGGAAACTAACGCGACAATGCCGGCAACGCGAAAACCAGCCCTCTCAGCAGGAAGTCCAATAGCCCATTACGAATCTGACATCGAAATGTCAACTTCACTTGTTTTCTTTGATCGTCCATACCGGGAGGCACTCCCCATGCAAGCATAAATACACGATAGCCCCTTTCTTAAAAATTTCAATTAAGCTGTGGGTTCACCAAATATTCTTCTCCGCCTCGACAAAGGTCGGATCATCCCAGCTCAAGCCATGCTCGGCGTCGTAGAGCGCCGGATTGAGCAGCTGCATGAATTGGTCGCCGAAGCGGCTGGGATTCACCGGCTGGATAGCGCCCGCCGCGCGCAGCGCGTCGAAGGCCCTGCACGGTATCTGCACCAGATACGGTTGCAGCGCGCGGGCCAACTGGCCGCAGCCCTCGGTGTAAGCCAACTTGGCCAGCGCCTCGCGCGAGGCGTCGTCGAAAGGCACGATGACAGGCTGCAGCGCCGATTCGATCATGCGAAAGTCGCGGTCCAGCCGCTCCATAGGCAAGTTGTACACCCGGCAGGCAGACAGCAGGGCCAGCAGGCCGTTCTTGTCCAGCGCCCGCTCGCCCTTGTCCCAGTAAAGCTGGGTGAAATAGCCACGTATCGCGTCCTGGTCTAGCGGTGAGCCCTGATGATGGCGCAGCGTTTCGGCGGCGGCCTGGGCAGCCTGCCGCAGCTCGGGCGGAGGTGGCCAGGCAGGGTTGCGGAAGATCAGCACTTCGCTTTCCTTGGCCGCTCGCCGTCCCTCCCGATTGCAGCGGCCAGCTGCTTGAGCCACGGCATCCAGCCCCGCCTCTGCGCGCCAGACTGTGGGGAAATCGATATCGACTCCAGCCTCGATCAAACTCGTAGCCACCAATCTCACCGGGCGGCCCTCTCGCAGATCCATCTTGATTTCAGCCAAAGCCTGGGTGCGATGCCGCGCGCACATCAGCGTGGTCAGGTGGCGCACACCGGGCAGATGCCGGATTGCCTGATACAGCTCACGCGCATGGCGGCGACTGTTGACGATGCACAGCGCCTGCGGCGAAGCGGCAAAACGCGCGACAAGCGCAGCGTCGTCCGCCTCTCCAATATGACGCACCGTGACGCGCTCCAATGCGCGGAACAGACGCGCAGGGTCCTGCGCCAGCTCCTCGACCTGAGCGAAGCCGCCGACAAAATCCCTTTCGCTCAAGGCCGGCTGGGTGGCGGTGCACAATACGATGCTGGTTCGATAATTACGCGCCAACTCATCCAATGCAGCCACACAGGGCCGTAACTGAGCCAGTGGCAAGGCCTGCGCCTCGTCCAAAATCACGACACTACCCGCGATATTGTGCAACTTGCGACAACGTGAAGGCCGCGAGGCGAACAGACTTTCGAAAAACTGCACCGAAGTAGTCACCACCACTGGCCAATCCCAGTTTTCCATCGCCTGAGTCAGCTTGTCGCGCGCTTCCGGCGCTTTACCGGGATCATCGACAAAGGCGCTGTGGTGTTCCAGCACCGCTTGCTCGCCCAAATCGCCAAAGGCTTGGCGGAATACAGCGGCGGTCTGCTCGACGACGCTGGTGAAAGGGATGACGAAAATCACGCGCCTCAGGCCATGCATCAGCGCGTGATCCAGCGCGAAGGCCAGAGAGGCTAGAGTCTTTCCGCCGCCGGTGGGCACAGTCAGCGAAAACAAACCCTGAGGGCGGCCCGCCTTACCGCGCGCTGCGTGCAGGATTTCGCCGCGCAAGCGGTTGACCTCACCGTCAACCGGTAGACTGGCCAAATGAGAGTCCAATTGCACCTTGAGCCGAGACAGGCTGAGTGAGGCTCCACGCAAGGGCCTGGGATTGAGATCGAAGCCGCGATAATAGGCCTCAGTATCAAGGAAATCGCCATCCACCACGCAGGAAAACAACATGCGCGCCAAGAAAGACTGCTGAAAGCCACTGCGCGCCTTATCCATCTTGAAGCCCTGTGGCGGAGGCAACGCTTCTGGCAAGGCGATCTCCTGCTGCCATCGCGAGTCCAACGCCGGCCGCTCACTCACCATCCGTTCCCGCAATGACGATCGCTCGCCACGTTCCTCGCCGTTGGCCAAGCCGGCGTGATGGCCGGCAATGCCATACGCGAGCAAGTGACCCAGCGATTGATACTTGCTGCACGCCACCACTGCGCCCCAACTGGCATGGTCCACCGGCGGCCCACCACACAGCCGCTGTTGAAACTCTTCAGTGTATTTTCCCAGGTCGTGCAGCAAGCCTCCTACCTGTCCCATCTCTTCCGCGCCGAATACCTGCGCGAACTCGCCTGCCAGCCTACCTACACTTTCCAGATGGTTAACCAGAGTTTGCCAGTCGGATTTATCGGCAGCACTGCCAGAATGCGCAAAAAACGTAGTCATCCCGGATCAACCAGAAAATGAATAAAGGATATAAGTTATTCCATACCAAAGGCATTTTCAAGACAACTTAGCGATGGAATGAATAAGACTCATTTCGTCCTAAAAATGGCTTCACCAATCGCATCCGAGCTACCTGCTCTGATCTAGAGCAGACCGGCAAGAAGAAACAGATCCCTACGAGCTCTCGCCGGCTGAACTGGCCAATCTGGACCAGGACATGCCGCGGGTTCAGCTCGAAGCTGTGATCGAGTGCGCAATCCCAAAACTGGCAACAGGCACCTGCCTGGTGGCGCTTTCAATTTCTCACCGAAAAAATTACTTTTAAAATTAGCAATGCTATTACTAGCACTACTGCTTTTAGAAAATATATCAAAGCGACTCAAGAGAGTGTGTGAAGATATCAGCCACAGCATAAGTTACACCAGATGGTTCCCTACATTATTCCCCGCCGACCTCAGACATTTTCAACGAAGCAAGTGCTATCGGGCTCGCATCTTTTATCCCTCAGCAGACCTGAAAAGATCACACATACCGAACAGCAATCGGAAACCGACATTTGAAAATATGCATCAAAAAATAGGAAAACTAGCCCCAGGGCATCTATTTAAAGCTCGACAACATAAAAAAGAGAGGCCAAGCCTCTCTTTTACCCAGCTTACAACTTGATCAGAGTACTCTTCAGTTCTGTGTATTTTTCAAGCGCATGCAATGACTTGTCGCGACCATTCCCAGACTGTTTATAGCCACCAAACGGCAAGTTCATATCCCCACCCTCCTCATAGCAGTTGACCCAAACCGTACCGGCTCGCAGTCGACGCGCCACTTTATGCGCGGTCGAAACATTCTGGGTCCACACTGCCGCCCCGAGACCATATTGGCTATCGTTGGCAATCCGCACAGCCTCATCCACATCGTCAAAGGTAATCACTGACAAGACGGGACCAAATATTTCTTCACGGCAGATCGTCAAGTTGGGCTGCGGGCAGTCAAAAATAGCAGGTTCAATAAACAAGCCATTGGGATGAACAGTTTGGACAGCAGCACCACCTTGGAGCAGCTTAGCGCCTTCATTTTGCCCTTGGGTTATATAGGACAAGATCTTATCAAATTGCCTTTGATCGACGACCGCACCCAAGTTCGTTTCAGGTGACAATGGATCTCCAGGACGATAATCAGCCATCGCCACTTTCAGTTCAGACAAGAAGGCTTCGCGTATTTCTCTAGCCACCAAGACACGAGACCCTGCCGTACACATTTGACCAGCGTTATAACAAATTGCACCAGCTGCTGCTTTCGCTGCTTCTTTAAGATCTTTGCAGTCTGCCAAGATAATATTCGGGCTTTTCCCGCCCAACTCCAACCACACGCGCTTGAGGTTGCTTTGCGCTGCATAGTTAGCGATCTGCTTGCCAACCGCCGTAGAGCCGGTAAAGGCGACGCAATCCACATCCAGATGTGACGCCAAGGCCTGGCCAACGTCCCCCGCACCCGGCAAGACCTGAAAAATACCTGGTGGAATACCGGCTGCTTCAGCGAGAGCCGCGACACGGATTGCGGTAAGGGGAGACTTCTCAGAGGGCTTCAGAATGACCGCATTGCCTGCGGCCAGGGCCGGAGCAAACTTCCAGCTTGCCATCATCAAGGGGAAGTTCCACGGCACAATCGCAGCCACCACGCCGACAGGCTCGCGCGTCACCATGCCAAGCAGCGCCGGATCGACAGGCACGACCTCACCCGGAGCCTTATCAATCAACTCGGCAAACCAACTGATGCAGTAAGCTGTATTGGAAATGTCAACGCTTAGGGAGTTGGCGATGGGTTTGCCAACATCCAACGACTCCAAAAGCGCTAATTCTTCAATATTGTCCTGGATGAGCGAAGCAAATCGCTTCAGGATTTCCATCCTCGAACGCGTAGCCAACTCGGACCATGCGCCCCCATCAAATGCCCGCCTCGCTGCGCACACCGCCAGCTCGACATCCTCTTTACCGCACCACTCAATAGATGCCAACACCTTGCCGGTTGCGGGATTGATCGTTGTGAACTCTTTGCCGCTCAGCGCTTTCCGATAAGCGCCATCGATGTAAGCGCGACCTTCAAAATGCAATTGCTCTGCTTTTTTCTGCCAATTGATCGTACCGGTAGACATGTATGCTTTCCTTTTTTGTACTATCTCTGGTTTACGTGCAAAAAATCACAAATCTAAACGATGTATTATTTATCAGGGCTGTTTTACCGCAATCACCCCGACACTATCTCGACCATCATCAGACAAACACTCAACGGGGAAAACACCTTGTCGATTGATGTATGAGGCTTGCTCGATCACAAAGCCATGATCTGTGAATAGTTTTTTAAAACTATCAAGATCAAACAGATGCAAAACATCAGGGATTTGATTCGAAAACGCTATACTGTCGTGCATGCGATGATTTTCGATCAAACCAGGATAAGGATGACCAGCGGCAAGCCTTGCTTCATATTCCGGCCTAAAAGACTTCCAATTAGCAATGAATGGCGTCTCGACAGTTGCATAAATCCGTCCATTGGGTATTAACAATTTAGACATGGCATTCAGCATTTTATCAATGCCTTGGCCATTGAAAAAATGCAAAACCCGGCAACACAGAATGGATGAAATGGAGTTTTCTGTCAGATCAATTTCATCAGGAAAGCTACCATCCATAAATGTAATCCGTTTCAATATTTCAGCAGGCACATTTCTGCTAGCAATCTCCAAATGCTCTTTGCTTAAGTCATTGCATATGACCGTGTGCCCATTTTTCAAAGCTGAAATGGAATTCGAACCAAATCCCGCTCCGATCTCAAGTAGAGGAAAGGCAGATACCGGCTGATTGCAAAAAGCAGTAGAAACAAAATCCTTACTGTCGGTGATGACGCCTGTGTTGTTGAGGGTCATCGCACAGCCAGCAGCTTCAAACAGGGCATGACTATCAGATATCATCATGGCAACCTCATTATGTCCATGTAAACTACACCAAAGTTATCCGAGGCGCGACTATGCAGAAATGGCTGCATATTGTTGGCATTCATTGTTCTGATAATATCGAAGTTATTGCTAATATTGAGCGAAGACTTTATTCTTGCTAGCACCTTAGAAATGGTGGAAACTGAAGCATTGGTAGTAAAAGCAATTTCCTTTGGTTGTTTTCCTGCGCAAAAAAGCTCTAGAATCTTGAATTCTTTGTCAGATAGGCTAGACAGGCACTTAAACACCTTTTCGCGACCACTCTCACTATCTTGCTTTTCCTCATCAATTTTATTTGATGTATCCACCTTCAAATAGTTCAATGTCCTAAAATAAACCCACTCCAATTTATTTGAAGAGGAATATAACGGCTCTTTGATGTAGGTAATTTCATTGTATATCGATCCATTCCGGAAGCAGTGCAATGAAATAACGGGCCGCTCCTCTCTCAGCACAATCCCATCTTCAGCATCATAATCGTGCCCTTCCGAAACTGAATTGATAGGAAGGTCATACGTGTGCCTGCCTAAAATCTCCTCCAGGCATGAAGCTCCCACAACAGAAAGGTATTGACTATGCGCATAAAGAAACTGGTGCGTTTTATTCTTGACGCCACAACTATGTCTTGAGGAGTCTATTTGCGTTTTTATGAGATCTGGCAAATCTGACATTGCAATGTATCTCCATTGATATCATTCATATCAGAAAGCTGCAGCGCGCTGGTTTTCTGTAAAAGCAATGTGAATCACAAAAAGTAAAATCACAGCCAATCCCATAAAGCCGGACATGATTACGATACCAAGCTGCGGGCTTCCCGTTACCTTGATGACGTATCCCATCATGATAGGCGACATAAACCCAGCCAAGCTGCCAATTGAATTGATCACAGCAAAGATGACTGCTGCAGCCTTGCCTTTAAGGAAATTGACTAACGACCAAAATACAGGATAGGTCAGCATAATTGCTGTGGTTGCAACCGAAATTAGCCCAAGCTTTGTTGTCACGCTTATGCCATTAATCAAGATAGCCGATAACGATAAGCACCCAATTCCGTACAACAGGGACAAGACAAAAATTGGCCGTTTTATAGTGCCGATCATCAAAAACGACGACGCTAGCGCGACCAGTGCCAAGCCCCATGGGATGGCATTGATAAAGCCGATATGCAATGTATTGGCAACATTAAAGGATTTGATGATCTGCGGGAGCCAGAATGAAATGCAATACATGGAAAACGCTGAGGCAGAAGTCACGATTGCATATATCCAGACTTTCAAGTCCAACAGCGCTTTCAGCGGTGATCCAATCACAGCTTTGGTTTCTTCCTGTGCTTGTATGTGCGCGCTTAGTTGCAGTTTTTCAGCATCGGATAAATACTTTACAGACTTGATGCTCTCCGGCAGCACAAAGAGCAGTGCAATACCAATAAAGATGGTCATAAGACCTTCTGTCAAGAACAACCACTGCCATGCAGCCATGCCTAAGTAATGCGATTTAGATATCGTTTCCAATAACCAGCCCGAAAATATACTGCCGATCACTGCGGATAGCGGAATCGCGGAGATAAAAAGGAAATTGGTTCTGGCACGATTCTCTATTGGAATGAAGCGCGTCAAATAAAACAATACTCCAGGATAAAACCCTGCCTCACACACTCCAAGCAGAAATCTGACAATATACAGCTGAGTATCTGTGTGGACAAAGTAAGTTGACATCGTGACCACACCCCAGCTGATCATAATTCTTGCCAGCCATCTCCGAGCACCGAATCTAAGCAACAGTAAATTACTAGGAATCTCTGCGGCAATATATCCAGCAAAAAATACCCCTGCAGCCGTTCCAAAAACTAATGGATCAATTCCGAAGGATTTCGCCAAGGAAAACTGTGCAAAAGCCAGGTTGGTTCTGTCGATGTAGGCCATGGTTAGGCAAATGATCAGCCAAGGCACAATTCTAACTGTGATCTTCTTTGCAGCAATCGCTGGTACGCTTTTCATTGCAAGCCTCTGATTGAATTAAGTAGGCGTATCAATATTAGGATGGTTCCATTCGAAACAAATTCGATTAATATTGATCTTTATCTTGAGTTGAAAGTGACTCATGACCACAAAACACTGTCAAGGAAAATTATTTTCCTTGAGCCATCGTCTTATCATTTGCATGATGCGCAAACCCATCCGATGCCGTTTGAATATTACTCAACACCTTATCAGTTTTCATCACGACTGTATATTGGCTAGACAATAATATTTCGCACTAAGTCACTTACTCGACTTATTGATGGCTTAGCAAGCGCAGTCAGCTGGACTGGCGGTAACCGGACAGACAGATGGATTAAAAACTAATAAAACGAGGTGCGGATAATGAACACACAGGAGCTGAATTTAACAAGCGAACTGGCACGGCTTTTGTACTATACGGCTCACATTGCGACCACCATCCGACAGCGTAGTAGGCAAGCCACCGGCCGCACTCACCGCTTAAAAAATGGTAAAGATATTTGGCAGCTCGCGGATACGCTACACAACTTTGACCTGCTGGGCCATGCCATCCTGGCTAACAATCCCCAAACCATGTTGCGGGTTTGCGATTTATTGCTAAAGGACTACCAACGCTACATTGAGCGCTATGCAGTGCCGCTTGCCAATGTAGAAATTTCCGGAAATATAAAAGCAGGAAACTATATGGTGGATTTGCAGGAAGGCATGGAAATTATTACGGAAATAAAAACCAGGGTTAGACCATTCACCAAGATGGCGAGCGCGCATTAAGGTGGCTGACCTTATACCCATTTCAATCACATTTTGATTTCTACCCTTGCCCCATTGCTGCACATGGGGCTTTTTTTCGCTCGGCTTATCTGCTCAAATAACTGCTCTAGCAGTTCCCCCACCTCCGACGAGACAGTTACACCATCGCTACAAACCGAAGCCAGGTACTTTCTCCTTTCTACCCTTTTCACTTCATCACTTCTCCCTTTTAAAATCCTCTCTACTCGGCTGATGGCCTTCTCAAATATGGCTTTCATGCTGCGCTCCTAATCGAATCTAGATTTTTTCAACTACATATCATCGACTTGAACTGGGCTTGATTTGTCCCAAACGTTCTCATCTTTCCCCTTCATCCATTTGAATGGATGAAGCCCCCTCATGGAGTTCGATATGTCGCATTTAGTGGAAACTATGGCCTATGTCGGCCAAACCCCTTGGCATGGCTTGGGCAACTGCCTGCCGGCTGGGCAGCCTGTCGAGGTCTGGCAGCGCGAGGCGGGACTGGATTGGTCGATCCAGGAAGCGGAAGTACTGTTCAACACCGCTGCCGATGCCATCCACATCCGCTCTCACAGCGATGCCAAAGTGCTGTATCGCTCGGATACGCTGGCGCCGCTGTCGGTCGTTTCCAGCCGCTACCAAGTGGTGCAGCCACAGGAGGTGCTGCATTTCTATAACGACCTGGTTCATGCAGGCGGCTTTGAGCTGGAAACGGCCGGCATGCTCAAGGGCGGCCGCAAGTTGTGGGCGCTGGCGCGTACTGGACAGGGTACGCAGGTCAAAGGCCTGGATCAGGTCAATGCTTACTTGCTGCTGGCCACCAGCTGCGATGGCACGCTTTGCACCACCGCGCAGTTCACCTCGGTGCGCGTGGTCTGCAACAACACGCTGCAGTTTGTCGTCGGCCGCGAAGGCGGCGGCGTCAAAGTGCCGCATTCCACCCGTTTTGATCCGAAGTTGGTCAAGGAGTCGCTGGGCATCGGTTTGTCCGCCTGGGATCGCTTCATTGTCGATATCAAGCAATTGGCCAACCGTCCCATCTCGCCCGATGAGGCCAAACAGTATTTCAGCGCTGTGCTGCGCGAGCCGGCGATGGCGTCGCCGGATGACCCGGTTTCACGCGCCATGCAGCAAGTCACCTCGCTGTATGCCGGCGAAGGACGCGGCGCGCTGCTGCCCGGTAGTCGCGGCACCGCCTGGGGCCTGCTGAACTCAGTAACTGAATACGTGGATCACCGCCGCCGCTCCCGCAGCCAGGATCACCGGCTGGATTCCGCCTGGTTCGGCCTGGGCGCGCAGCTGAAAGAAAACGCCCTCAAACACGCTTTACTGCTGCTGGACTGACCCATTCTCTTCCCTCGCTCCCCTGCTCTGGCCTGGCCAGACAGGGGATTTTTTATGCCCGTCATTTGGAGATCTCTTTATGCATCACCACATCGAAACGCTGGACGGCCGCGTTTGTCCCGCTCAAGACGCCACCGGCATCCGCCAATGGCTTGCCGATCTGCTATCTGGCTCGCACCAAGCGGCTCCGGCCACGCTGCTATTGAGCATCAACAAGCTGCCGCAAACCGGCGCCTGGTTGCTGAATCAACTGCGCACCGCCGAACTCAATGATCAGCTGCGCGCGGGATTGCCGTTCTCCACGCACAGCTTGGGCCAAGTGTGCTGCACGCCAGGCTTTGCCGCACTGGCCGAACCTGAGCGCTTCCTCGCCGCGATCCGGGCGGCCCACGTGTTCCATGCCAGCAACGATCCTTATCTGGAGCACGACTTTGGCCAGGTGCAGATCGACGGCGATACCGTGTTCTGGAAGATCGACTACTACGCGCTGGATAGCGAATTCGGCAGCGAAGCCCCCTGGGATGCCCAGCAAACGCGCCGAGTGCTGACCCTCATGCTGGCGGAGGAATACTGATGCCGACACTTCATCCACAAGCAGACGCACACTGGGTCATGGCCATCCCCGTGCTCTCCACCTCGCACATTCGCCAGCAAACCCACGCTTGGTTGCAGATCAATGTCGGCGGCTGGATCGCACTGGAGTACGCCGAGTACAGCCATGGCTTCTTCATCGCCCTGGGTGAAAGCGATAGCGATCCCGCCGAGTGGTTTCCAGATCATCCCGATCTGCAGCACATTGCCAGCTGGGTTAAGTCGAACTGCCCCGCCGCGACCTGGATGCGGCTGGATGCGGATGGCGATGTGATCGACGCCTTGCCCAGTTACGACTGGGAAGAGGGCGATAGGGATAGCCAGGCAGCAACCGGCAGCACAGTGCCGTCCGAGTCGCTAGCGATTCTGGTCGTCATTTCAGGTGGGGAAGTCGAAGGCGTGTATGCCTCGCAGGGGGATTGCGAGGTGAAGATCGTGGATTTGGATGACGCCGACGATGATGCAGAGTATTTCCCGCTGAGCGGCTTCGCGGATCAAACCGCGTTTGCTGCCTACCGCGATCAGCTTCACTGCGTGCGCTAGCGCCGGGGTCAGCACTGCGCCAGGCGGTCGCTCAGTTGCTCCACCATGTCCACCACCAACTGGCGATCCGCCTGCTTCAAACGAGCCAGCAGTTGTTCTAGGTAGCGTGCCTGATCGCCTGGATTGACGCTGGTTTCCGACAGCAGGTCATTCACGCTGCAACCCAAGACTTCAGCCAGTTCCAACAGCCGGACCAAGGTTGGCTTGATGCGTCCGCGCTCCAGGCGCGATATCGCTTCCAAGCCAACGCCCAGCTTCTCCGCCAGGTCTTCCTGGTTCATCCCCAGCGCCTTGCGATGGCGGGCCACGGCCTGCCCGATCCGCTGGTTCAACTGTTCCACATCAAGGTTTGACATTACACGCTCCATTTCAACCTTAATGGTCGTGAACCAACCCATTGACATGAAGTGCCCAAAGAGTTGAAATTCAACCTTTTAAGTAGAATTTCAATGCAAAGGGGCGATATCCCTCGTCATCCCGAATCGCCCGTTCTCTCCTCTATCGAATAAGGAAATCTGTGATGAACCCCCTCCCGCGCATCCTGCTGCTCAGCTGCGCGATGGCTGTCGCGCTAGCCGGCTGCTCCGGACATGTCCTGGAGTTCCGCAACGCGGAAGTCGTCAACGGCAAGATCTACAAAAGCGGCGCCAATGAGCCCTTCAGCGGCAAGGTAAGCAATGTGCCTGCCGCGCAGATCTTCCGTGGTCTGGATGGCATCAGCGCATTTCTCAGCACGACTAAGAACGTTCTTGGCTCTCCGCTGGATGTCTCCTCCCTCTGCACGGTCGAAATTCAGGATGGGATGCTGGACGGCAAGGCTGATTGCCAGCCACCCAATTCCAGCCATCTCGTCATGCAGTTGAATTTCAGCCAGGGCTTGCTGGATGGAAACTTCAAGACCTTCACGCCCGCAGATTCCGATCAGCCGGTCATCAGCGCCACCTTCAGCAAGGGCCGAGCCAATGGAAAGTTGGAAATCTTCAGCCCGCAAACCCACAAGCTGATCTACCACGTGAACTGGGAAAACGGCAGCCTGGTCGGCACCGAGGAAGGCTTCGATGCGAATACCGGCAACCTGACCGCGCGCGCCCAGATAGCAAACGGCAAGCTCCAGGGCGAACAGATCCGCTATGCGCCTGATGGCAAGCGCGTCATTTACCGGGTCAAGTACGTCAATGGCCTCAAGGAAGGCATCGAGGAGGCATACGACCCCGACTCCGGCAAACCGACCTTGCGTGCCGAATGGGCAAACGGCGCCCTGAACGGCACGTATCAGACCTGGAAAGATGGCGTTCTGGATCAAGATGGGAAATACGAACACGGCACCGAAATCCAGCTTAGCTCCGCCTATGACCGGGAACGCGCGCAAGAGACTTCCCAGTCACCCGACGCCCTCAGCGCCTGCCAGGAGGCCTGGGTCGCGGCATTCCGCAAAGCGTCCCCGAATGGCGACTTCGCCTTGATCCGCCAGGATCAGCTGGCTGAATGGGAACAGCAATGCAAACAAGGCAAATCCCCTGCCAATACCTAAACCCTTTTACAAACAGCACGATCTGAGAATCGTGCGCTTACCGTGGAGAACATGATGCGTAAATTGACCCTATTGGCCCTGGCCAGCTTGCTGAGCTGCAGTTCCGCCTTCTCGGCCGGCGGCAAGAACTCCGCCGAGTATCGCGAAGCCTACCAATGCGCTTTAAACGGTTTAAAAGAAGGCAGCGCGGGCGGCGCAGCATTCTGCGTGGGCAATGCCAGAGACCCATCCAAGCTGGAAGAAAAAGCTTACGCCGATGCCGAGCGCGACTTTAAGCGGATGAAGAATGGCGGCACCGCTGCGGCGCAAGGCGGCTGCGCCTTCCACCACGCCACCTGGATCGCCAATGGCACCCATGCCGATGGATTCGAGGAAGGCCTGCAGCAGATCACCAATCTGAAGGCGGCCGCCAATTTGGTTTTCATGCGCGATATGAAGTTTTACGACAGTCGCAATATGGAGATCCCCTGGAGCGTGGCGCAGAAATGGTTTTACAAGAAGGGAGATCGCGGCGTGATCTCGCCATTCGCCAAGAAGACCTGCAATAAAGCCCAGCTAACCGGCTAAAGCCTATTCAGCCGCTTAGTTGGTACCTGGTCCGATGGCCTGCCCCAAGCTGAGCAGCATTCTTTTTGATCCCCTTTGACGGCATAACACCCATCCTCAGCTCACCGAGGATGGGCGTGCTATTTTTATTCCATGGAGAAAATCATGATACCGCCTGCCTCACGGCAAGAACTGGCGCAGTGGCTGCAACAGCCCTTCCAGTCCCATGCCGGCGCATTCAGCGACGAACAGCTGAACAAACTGCGCGAGCGCATCGAAGAGCTGGTGAATTACGAAGCCGCCGTTGGCTTGATGGGCAAAAGCGGCGCCGGCAAGTCCAGCCTATGCAATGCCCTGTTCGGGCAGGACGTGGCCGAAGTCGATGACGTGGCCCCCTGCACCGTCGGCGCTTCCGAATACACCCTGGCCTACCAGAACGGCAAAGGCATCTCGCTGATTGATCTACCCGGCGTCGGCGAACGCCAGGATAAGGAAGCCGCTTACGCCAAGCAGTATCAAGAGATGCTGCCGGAGCTGGATCTGGTGCTGTGGCTGATCAAAGCGGATGATCGCGCGCTGAGCGTGGACGAGCAGTGCTATCAGCGCCTGATCCTGCCCTATCTGATCGAGCACGATATTCCGTTGCTATTCGTGGTGAATCAGGTAGACAAGATCGAGCCTTGCCGGGAGTGGGACTTCATCCACAGCATGCCCGGCCCGCAGCAGCGGACCAACATCAGCCGCAAGCAGATGCAGGTCAGCCAATTGTTCAACGTGCCATTGACCCAGATCTTCGTCACTTCCGCCGTGGAAGGCTACGGCCTGCAGATCCTGATCGAGCAAATCATCCATAGGCTGCCCAAAGAAAAAAAGTGGAGCGTCACGCGGGAGACCCGCGCCGAGTACGTGACGCCTTCCATGCAGCGGGAATCCATAGGTGGGCTCTGGGACACGATCAAGGAGGCCGCCAAGACGATCTTGCGCGAAACCTGGACCACGATCTCGCATCGCGTAGAAAGCTGGTTCAACAAACTGTTCAGTTGGTAGTAGAGAACAACAGGTAGCTTGAGGAAGGGGATGCTAGGCATCGCATCCTGCAGGAACCGCCTGCTGACCGCGTAGATTCACAGCGACCGAGACGGATCGAATCCGCTTACACAGCGGTTACACGGTCCGGAAAAGCAAAAAGGCCAACTTCGAAAAGTTGGCCTAAGTGCTTGCTTTATTTGGTTGCGGGGGCAGGATTCGAACCTACGACCTTCGGGTTATGAGCCCGACGAGCTACCAGACTGCTCCACCCCGCGTCTGAATTCTGTGCTGCGTTTCGTGCAGAGATCCGAACTATACCTAATCATACCCAATCCGTCAACACCTCTGCGAATTTTTCTTTAAAACCTCTCGCGCACCGGCTTCATAATCCTTAACAGATGCCGGCGGCAAAAACATAAGCGGTCAACAAAAAACCGCTACATTGACATCGTGGTCGGCGCCGATGCGTAAGCAAAGGCGGCCAGCTTCCCATCCGGGTCTGCCAACCTGATGGGTAGCCAACCGGCCTTGTGCATTTTGACAGGTATTGCAAGCTGCGTGCGACTGCCAGCGCATACAGCCCAGGCGATGCCTGTTCTCCTAAGTGTTCATCACGGAACTTCGGGCCGCCTTGCGCGGCCCTCTTTTTTTGTCCAACCGGCCGAATTGTATACCAAATAAATACAAAATGCCAATAAGATACCAGCTCTTCAGCCGCTAGCCGCCGCATGCGGCAGGGTGTGGGCCATGCGCTTGCGCATCACCCAAGTCGCGGCAGTCAACACGCCCATCACGCCGTAACTGACCCATGGCAGCAACAAGACTGAACGCTCCACCGGCCAATGCCAGGCCAGCCAGCTGCGCAACGCCATTTCGGCCACCAGGCCGACGCCCCACATCGCCGTCATCGCCCTGATCCCGCGGCGGAAACCCGCTTGCAGCCACAGGCGCTCGCAGCGTTCGCGACCGCCCTCCTCCCGCCTCTCGATCGTGGCCCGGGCGAGGTAAAACACCAGAGGCCTCGGCAACAGCAAGGACAACAGGAAGGCGATGCCGAACAAGCCCGTCAGCAGCGACTCGCGCAGCAACAGCATCTTCTCCCCGCCACCCAGCAACATGGCCAGCAAGGACAGGGCGATGCCCAGCAGCACCATCATGCTCAGCGCATCCACGCGCCGCGTCCGCCAGAGCTCCCACAGGCTCCAGACGATAGGGGGAATGGCGGAAAACAGCAGCCCGCCCACCTCGCCCCAATGCGGCTTGGCCCAGCGGTAACAAAGCCAGGGCAGCAGGAAATTGACAAGCAGCTCGAGCAACAGCAGAACGCGTCGCGACATGGCGCGGACTCCAGATTGAAACCGCTACAGTGCAGACCGGCCATGCAATTGTCAATGAGCGGCGTACCGCGCCGCAAAAACCAAGCCCCGCTCAAGGCGGGGCTTGCGTGCGCCGGCACGTCGCGCCGGCGATGGCGGAATCGGGAAGGCCAGCTTAGGCGGCGGCCTGGATGAACCCGTTGGCGGGATACATCGCGCTGGCCAATCCCAGCGCAGACTTGAAAGTCACTTCAAACATCTTGCCGACCTGGCGTACGCTGACCACTTCGTAGTGGACCACGCCGCCGCAGTCCTTGTGTTCGAAAACTTTGTAGCCTGGCTTCAGTTGCGAGATTTTCATGATTCAATCCTTATTCTTTTTCTCGATAAAAAACAGATAGATATTCGGTGTTTGTCAGCGGCCGCAGGAAAAAGTTCCAGTCAGCGCCATGACGAAGCAACCGCCTGCCTGCAATCTAGCAGGCAAGGATGACAGCCCCGTGACGAAATCCGCCATCAGCCACCCTCCATTTAAGACGAATCCGCGCGGTACGCCTCCGCATCCGCGCCATCCGTCCATGCTACGGCATGCCCGCCATCCACCGCCCCCGGACTTTTGTCAGTTTTCGCCGCGCGGCGGTGACAAGAGCCCGTGGCGACTGGGAAATGCGCAGGCAGGCCGCCTTGCTGCCGGGTAAAACAAGACCCCAGTTACCAATATGGCAACCGGGGCCAGGATAACCAAGCATCATCAAAATACCTGGTGATACTACTTATCTGCCATGACCTAGGTCAATGGCGGACGGCGCAAATCAGCCTACGCGCATGCCAGGCTTCACGCCGGCGTCCACATCCAGCAGGAACAGGCCTTCGCTGTCGTCCACGCCGGACGCGCAGACGATCATGCCCTGCGACACGCCGAAGCGCATTTTGCGCTCGGCCAGGTTGGCGACCACGATCACATGGCGGCCGACCAGCTTTTCCGGCTCCTGATACGCCTTGCGGATGCCGGAGAAGATGTTGCGGGTCTCGAAGCCCAGATCCACCTTGAACTGCAGCAGTTTGTCCGAGCCTTCGACGAAATTGCATTCCAGCACCTTGCCGACGCGCAGGTCGACCTTGGCGAAGTCGTCGATCTTGATGGTTTCGGCCAGCGGCTCGTGCGCGGCGGCTGCCGGCGCGTCTTGGATAGCTTGCATATTCTGTTTGTTCGCTTCTATCAGTTTGTCGATCAGCGCCGGGTCGATGCGCTGCATCAGGTGCTGGTAGGCATTGATCTTCTTGCCCAGCAGCAGGGTTTCCGCGTCGTGCCAGGACAACGGCGCCACGTCCAGGAAGGCTTCCACGCCTTCGGCCAGCTTGGGCAGCACCGGCTTCAGGTAGATGGCCAGCAGGCGGAAGGCGTTGACCAGCACGGTGCAGACGTCCTGCAGGCGCGCGTCCTGGCCTTCCTGCTTGGCCAGCTCCCAAGGCTTGTTGGCGTCCACGTAGCCGTTGACGATGTCGGCCAGCGCCATCACGTCGCGCAGCGCCTTCGCGTACTCGCGCGCTTCGTAGGCGGCGGCCAGCTCCTCGGCCGCGGCCTGCAGCTTGGCCAGGATCTCGCCGTCGGACACCTGGGCGGCCAGCATGCCGTCGAAGCGCTTGGCGATGAAGCCGGCGGAGCGGCTGGCGATGTTGACGAACTTGCCGACCAGGTCGGAGTTCACCCGCGCGACGAAGTCGTTCAGGTTGAGGTCGATGTCCTCGATGCGGCCGTTCAGCTTGGCGGCGATGTAGTAGCGCATCCACTCCGGATTCAGGCCGCAGTCCAGGTAGCTCTTGGCCTGGATGAAGGTTCCGCGCGACTTGGACATCTTCTGGCCGTCCACGGTCAGGAAGCCGTGGGCGAACACGCCGGTCGGCGCGCGCAGGCCGGAGTAGTTCAGCATCGCCGGCCAGAACAGCGCGTGGAAGTACAGGATGTCCTTGCCGATGAAGTGGTACATCTCGGTCTGGCTATCCTTGGCGAACCACTCGTCGAAGTTCAGGTTCAGCCGCTCGCACAGGTTCTTGAAGCTGGCCATGTAGCCGATCGGCGCGTCCAGCCACACATAGAAGTACTTGCCCGGCGCGCCGGGGATCTCGAAGCCGAAGTAAGGCGCGTCGCGGCTGATGTCCCAGTCCTGCAGGCCGCCGCCTATCCACTCGTTCATCTTGTTCAGCGACTCTGGCTGCAGGTGCGGCTGCACCGCGCCGTCGGCGCGGCGGCTGGCGCCGCTGGTCCAGGCCTTGAGGAAGTCGGCGCATTCGCCCAGACGGAAGAAGAAGTGCTCGGAGGTTTTCAGCACCGGCTTGGCGCCGGACACCGCCGAGTAAGGGTTCTTCAGCTCGGTCGGGGCGTAGGTGGCGCCGCAGACTTCACAGTTGTCGCCGTACTGGTCCTTGGCGGAACACTTCGGACATTCGCCCTTGACGAAGCGGTCTGGCAGGAACATCTGCTTTTCCGGATCGAACAGCTGCTCGATGGTGCGGCAGGCGATCTTGTCGTCGGCCTTCAGCGCCAGGTACACCTGCTCGGCCAGCGCCTTGTTTTCCGGACTGTTGGTGCTGTAGTAGTTGTCATGGCCGATCAGGAAGCCCTGCGAATCGGCGACGTGCAGCTCGCGCACCTCGTTCACCAGCTGTTCGGGAGTGATGCCGCGCTTCTCGGCGGCCAGCATGATGGGCGCGCCGTGGGTATCGTCGGCGCACACATAGTAGCATTCGTGTCCGCGCATCTTCTGGAAGCGCACCCAGATGTCGGTCTGAATCTGCTCCAGCATGTGGCCCAGGTGCAGCCCCGCGTTGGCGTAAGGCAGCGCGCTGGTCACCAGAATCTTGCGTTTGGTCATTCGGATCATTCCCCAGTAAGGCAATCTCAAGCGGTCGATTATAGAGACAGAACAGACGGGCGGCCATCTCGCCGCGCCGCCGATATTGCCGCGCACAAAAAACACAAGCCCGGACGCGCGGCGCCCGGGCTTCTAACGGTTGGAGCGGACAGCTCAGGCGCCCTGGCCGGCCAACTCGCCCTGTTGTTCCGCCGGCGCGGCGCGCTCGGCCATCGCGATGCCCACCATCTTGCGGCCCAGCAGCACGTAAGCCAGCGAGAAGCACAGCGCCAGCACAGCGAAGCCGGCGAGGCCGGTCGCCTGGTAAACCTGGCGGAACAGCTCGATGCCCACCGCGTAGCCGGCCATCGAGATCATGCTCATGCTGGCCGAGATGGTGCCGCGGCCGGCCTTGTCGCAGGACATCAGCGCGAAGCGGTACAGCACGCCGAAGGCCATGCCTTCGCCGAAAGCCATCAGGCTCATGCCGGCCACCATCCAGTATTGGGGAAGCGACGAGGTCAGCACGCCGCCCACCATCACGGCCAGGCCGCCGACGATGGGCCACATGCCCACCAGGGCGGAGCGGCCCAGCGGCCAGCGGTCGGCGATCACGGCCAGCGCCAGGTTGCCGGCGATCAGGCCGCCGAACACCGGGATCTGCATCAGGCCGTACTCGACGGCGCTCATGTGCAGATCGCGCACCAGCAGCACCGGCGACAGCGCGATCCAGCCCATCAGCGGCAGCGCCAGCAGCGGAATGCACAGCGCGGCCAGCACGAAGCGGCCATGGCCGAACACCTGCAGGTAATCGCGGCCCATGCTGGACAGCGGCAGCTTCTCATGGCTGGGCTCGACCGTTTCCGGCATGCGCAGGAACAGGCCGATCAGCGCCAGGAAGGACAGGCCGGCGATGAACAGGAAGCCGGTGCGCCACGGCGCCAGCTCCAGCAGCGCCGCGCCGGCCAGCGGGCCGACCAGCGGCGCGATCAGCGCCACATTGGCCATCAGCGCGGTGACGCGCACGGCGGCGGTTTCCTCGAACGACTCCTGCAGCGAGGCATAGCCGACGGCGTTGATGAAGCACAGGCCCACGCCCTGCAGCAGGCGCAGCGCGATGAAGGCCTCGATCGAGCTGACCAGGTAGGTGGCCAGGCAGGCGATGGTGAAGTAAGCGACGCCGAACAGCAGCACCGGGCGGCGGCCGATGCGGTCGGACAGCGGGCCGGTCAGCCAGGGCAGCAGCGCGCCGCCGACCAGGAAGGCGGTCATCGAGGTCGGTGCCCAGGAGGCGTCGACCAGAAACTCGCGGGTGACGGCCAGCATCGCGGGCTGGACCATGTCGTTGCAGATGTAGACGGCGAATTCGAACAGGACCAGGGCCAGCGGGAACAGCAGATTGGCCCAGGTAAGCTTGGCGTGTTTGGACTGCATAAAGCGGAGAAAGCCTTTCGATCAAAGAGCAGGGCCCGCGGCCTGACGGGGCCGAGCCTTGGAACGAGCGCCGCGCGTTTGCGGCGGCGAACCGGAAATTCTACGCTTTTCAAAGACTTTTATCAAAAAAAACTTATAAACCAAACGCTGATACGCAATAAATTCCCTGCCCGGCCACGACGCGCAGGAGTAAGATACGAAGATCGCGGGGCGCGATGCGCCCGGGAAAGAATCCGATTAAAATCGTCGGATATCCCCATCCGGACTTCCGCATGCTCTCCAAACTCACCCGCCTGTTCGGCGGCCAAGCCGACCGGGCCACCCAGAACGAAACCATGGCACAGCTCGAAAACCAGATCCTCGAAACCCTGAAGCCGTTGATCGACGCCAACACCGGCAAAAGCTACGTCGCGGCCAAAAACGTCAAGAACCTCAAGTGCGGCGACGCCGAGATCAGCCTGGACGTGGTGCTGGCCTACCCTGCCAAGAGCCAGTTCGATGCCGTGCGCCAGCAGTTCGAGGCGGCGCTGGCGCCGCTGGCCGAAGGCCGCGCGATCAAGATCGCGGTGAGCGCCCAGATCGTCAGCCACTCCGCCCAGCGCGGCGTGCCGCTGCTGCCCGGCGTGAAGAACGTGATCGCCGTCGCCTCCGGCAAGGGCGGCGTCGGCAAGTCCACCACTGCGGCCAACCTGGCGCTGGCGCTTGCGGACGAGGGCGCGCGCGTCGGCCTGTTGGACGCCGACATCTACGGCCCGTCGCAACCGCTGATGATGGGCCTACAGGGCCAGCGCCCGGAAACCGCAGACGGCAAGCTGACGCCGCTGTCCAACCACGGCATCCAGACCATGTCCATCGGCTACCTGGTGGACGCCGACCAGGCGATGGTGTGGCGCGGCCCGATGGTCAGCCAGGCGCTGCAGCAACTGCTGAACGACACCCGCTGGGACGATCTGGACTACCTGGTGATCGACATGCCGCCGGGCACCGGCGACGTGCAACTGACGCTGTCGCAGAAAGTGCCGGTCACCGGCGCGCTGATCGTCACCACGCCTCAGGACATCGCCCTGCTGGACGCGCGCAAGGGCGTCACCATGTTCCAGAAGGTGGGCGTGCCAATCCTGGGCCTGGTGGAAAACATGGCCATCCACGTCTGCTCCAACTGCGGCCACGCCGAGCACATCTTCGGCGAAGGCGGCGCGGTCAAAATGGCGCAGGACTTCGGCGTGGAGCTGCTGGGCTCGCTGCCGCTGGACCTGGCGATCCGCCAGGCGGTGGACGAAGGCAGGCCCAGCGTGGCGGCTGATCCGTCCGGCAAGCCGGCCGAACTGTACCGCGCCATCGCCCGCCGCGTGGCGGTGAAGGTGGGCGAAAAGGCCCAGGACTTCTCCGGCAAGTTCCCCAAGATCGTCATCCAGAACAACTGAGCGGCAACATGATAGCGATGTACGATTCCGGCCTGGGCGGGCTGTCGGTGTGGCGCGCGGTGCGCGCCGCCCTGCCCGACTGGCCGATCACCTACCTGGCCGACCAAGCCTACTGCCCGTACGGCCCGCGCAGCCGCGAGGAAATCATCGCGCGGGCGTTGAAGGTCGGGCATTACCTGGTCAGCCAGGGCGCCACCCTGCTGGTGGTGGCCTGCAACACCGCCACCACCGCCGCCATCGCCGCGCTGCGCGCCGAGCTGTCGCTGCCCATCGTCGGCATCGAGCCAGCGATCAAGCCGGCGGCGGCGATGAGCCGCACCGGCCGCATCGCGGTGCTGGCCACCGAGTACACCTTGGCCAGCGAGCGGGTGAAGACGCTGCTGGACGACCATGCCGGCGACGTCGACGTGCTGCGCCGCGCCGGCCACGGCTGGGTGGAGCAGGTGGAGGCCGGCGAGCTGTCCAGCGAACGCACCCGCGCGCTGGTGCGCAAGGTGGTGGAGCCGCTGATAGACGAGAACATCGACCACATCGCGCTGGGCTGCACCCACTACCCCTTCCTCGCGCCGCTGATCCGCGAGGTCACCGGCGACGGCATCCAGCTGTACGATCCGGCCGAGGCCATCGCCCGCCGCGTCTGCGACCTGCTGCGCCGGCACGGCTGCGACAGCCAGGGGGACCGCTACTATCGTTTCATCACCACCTCGGACGACGCCGGCGAGATGGCGCTGCGGCTGCCGCAGCTGATCGGCCATCCCTATCCGGTGGAGTCGCAGCCGCTGGACTGAACGCTTCTCCCGCCTCCGCCGCCCGGCTAGAATGGAGCGGCACCCTTTGCCTCCAGGTTTCATCATGAAAACAAGATTGCTGTTACTGCTGCTGTCGGCGCTGAGCCTCCCCGCGCTGGCCGCGCCGTCCTGTCGCGACGTCGCCGCCAAGGTCAATCAGCAAGCCTCGCGCCAGCTGGACGCGGCCGAACTCGGCGACGTGCTGCAAAGCCTGGGCCGCGACGGCCGGCTGCCAGGCAAGTTCGTCACCAAGCGCCAGGCCCAGGCCGCCGGCTGGAAGCCGGGCCGCAACCTGTGGAGCGTGGCCGGCCTGCAAGGCAAGTCCATGGGCGGAGACCGCTTCGGCAACTACGAAAAACGTCTGCCGCCCGGCCAATGGCAGGAGGCGGATTTGAGCTATAAAGGCGGCAAGCGCGGCGCCAAGCGCCTGCTGTTCAGCCGCCAGGGCCAGCGCTTCGTCACCGTGGATCACTACAACAGCTTCATCGAGGTCCCGCCATGCCAGTAAAAGTGTGCGAGCTGCGCCATATCCGCAGCCTGGATCAACTGTACGACGAGCTGCAGCGCCAGCTGCCGCTGCCCGGCCATTTCGGCCGCAATCTGGACGCGCTGTACGACAGCCTGGCCAACGATGTCCAAGGCCCGTTCGAGTTGCTTTGGCGCGACACCGAGGAAGCCCGCCGCGGCATGGGCGCCGACGTTTACGCCACCGTGCTGGAAATTCTGGAAACCGTCGCCGAAGAGCGCGGCGACGTCACGCTCGACATCCACCACTAAGCCCGGCCCGCCGCGTTGTCGCCGCGCTACACGCGCGGCATGAGCGCCGCGGGCTTTTTCATGCCTGCCGCCTCTTCAGCGCATCATGAAATGCTTAAGTCTTTAACTTCACTACAAAATATTCGAATTCGAACTGCAATTGTCGAAATCCCGTCAAGACAACCTCGTACTAACACTCTATAATCGCTTACCTTCAGCCGGCTGCTCCTGTCGGACAACAACAGGTACAAGGCCCTGAAAACGGGCTTAAAACAACAAAGTAGCCCGGCCACTACATGGCGAAACATGCCGGACACACGGCACGCACACATGACCCCATCCACTGACCGCATGTCATGTCATGAAAATGCGACGCTCGTTTGAAAACGTCTCAAGAACAGGCAGGAACAACTGAATGAAGTCGAAAAAACTCACGGCCTTGATTCTGGTCGGAATGCTGCTGGGCATCCTGGTAGGCTATCTCTTCCGTCAGCACGCAGGCGATGACGCCGCCGCGATCAAATCCTTCGTCGATGGCATGTCCATCCTCACCGACATTTTCCTGCGGCTGATCAAGATGATCATCGCCCCGCTGGTGATCTCCACGCTGGTGGTCGGCATCGCCAAGATGGGCGACGCCAAGTCCGTGGGCCGCATCGGCGGCAAAACCATGGGCTGGTTCATCCGCCTCGCTGGTGTCGCTGACCCTGGGCCTGATCATGGTGAACATCCTGAAGCCGGGCGTGGCGCTGAACCTGCCGCTGCCGGACATGCACGCCGAATCCGGCATCAAGGCCAGCGCCATTTCGCTGAAGGACTTCGTCACCCACGCCATCCCCAAGAGCGTGTTCGAGGCGATGGCCAACAACGAGATCCTGCAGATCGTGATCTTCTCGGTGTTCTTCGGCAGCGCGATGGCCGCGCTGGGCGAACGCGCCAAGGCGCTGATCGACGTGATCGACGTCGTCGCCCACGTGATGCTGAAGGTCACCAGCTATGTGATGAACTTCGCGCCGCTGGCGGTGTTCGGCGCCATCGCCGCCACCGTGGCCAAGGAAGGCCTGTCCATCCTCGGCACCTATGGCAAGTTCATGGCGCAGTTCTATTTCTCCATCGGCATCCTGTGGGCGCTGCTGATCGCCGTCGGCGTGCTGATCGTCGGCCCGCGCCTGTTGCACCTGATGGGCATGATCAAGGAACCGCTGCTGCTGTCGTTCACCACCGCCAGCTCCGAAGCCGCCTATCCGAAAACCCTGGAACAGCTGGAGCGCTTCGGCGTGTCCAACAAGATCGCCAGCTTCGTGCTGCCGATGGGCTACTCGTTCAACCTGGACGGCTCGATGATGTACTGCACCTTCGCGGTGATCTTCATCGCCCAGGCCTACGGCATCGACCTGACGCTGGCGCAGGAAATCTCCATGCTGCTGATCCTGATGCTGACCTCCAAGGGCATGGCCGGCGTGCCGCGCGCGTCGCTGGTGGTGATCGCCGCCACCCTGGCGCAGTTCAACATCCCGGAAGCCGGCCTGCTGCTGCTGCTGGGCATCGACCACTTCCTGGACATGGGCCGCTCCGCCACCAACGTGGTGGGCAACTCCATCGCCACCGCCGTGGTGGCCAAGTGGGAAGGCGAGTTGAAGCGCCACTGAGCCCGCTTCGCCCCGCGCCAACGCCACCCTTCGCGGTGGCGTTTTTCATGGGCGGAAAACTGCAAGAAACTATTGACAGTACGGGCTCGCACCGACATAATGCGCTCCTCGACTGACACCGGAGAGGTGGCAGAGTGGTCGAATGTACCTGACTCGAAATCAGGCGTACGTGCGAGCGTACCGAGGGTTCGAATCCCTCCCTCTCCGCCAGTAGAACGCAATCAAGCCCTGAGCAATCAGGGCTTTTTTGTTGCCTGCTTTGCTCGCATTCCCGCGCGGGATGCTCTCCGCGTTCGGCAGCGAAACGCGCCCAATCCAGTCCAGCGCCTCCCCTAGAGCGCCGTCCGCGGACGCAAAAAAGGCGCAAATATCGCGCCCTCCTCACCCGCCCGCAACCGCATCAAGCCAACGCGGCTTCCTTTCTGCGCGTGCGGCCCGAATGCAGGTAATCGGCGATATAGTCTTGCGACACTTCCCCGCAGTAACGTTCGGCCTCGTCCACCACCGGCATCCAGGTGAGGTTGTGCTCGTACAACCGGGACAGCACGATGCGCAGGTTCTCGCCGACGCCGGCCGTGACTTCGATCCGATTGAGCTTGTCGCGGCAGCGGCCGTCGCCGGATTTGGCGTCGCGGCGCTTGACGAAGCCCAGCGGCTCGCCGGCCTCGCCCACCACGGTCAGGTGCAGCAGATCGGCGTCGTCCATCATGCCGTAGGCGGCGGACAGCGGCGTGTCCAGCCGGGCGGTCAGCGTCTCCCGCTGTTCGGCCACCTCGCCCGCCTTCACCAGCAGCAGCCGCTTCAGCGTGCGGTCGTGCCCGACGAAGCTGGCGACGAAATCGTCGGCCGGCCGCGCCAGCACTTCGTCCGATCCGGCGCACTGCACCATCCGCCCCTGGCGGAACACCGCGATGCGGTCGCCCAGCTTGATCGCCTCGTCGATGTCGTGGCTGACCAGCATCACCGTCTTGCCCAGCTGGCGCTGCATCTGCAGGAATTCGTTCTGGATCTGTTCGCGGTTGATCGGGTCCACCGCGCCGAACGGCTCGTCCATCAGCAATACCGGCGCGTCGGCCGCCAGCGCGCGGATCACGCCGATGCGCTGCTGCTGGCCGCCCGACATCTCGCGCGGATAGCGCTGCAGGAAGCGGTCCGGATCCAGCGCCACCATATGCATCAGCTCGCGGGCGCGCTCGCGGCAGCGCTTCTTGTCCCAACCCAGCATCCGCGGCACCACCATGATGTTTTCCTCGATGGTCATATTGGGGAACAGGCCGATCTGCTGGATCACGTAGCCGATGTGCCGGCGCAGCGTCACGGTGTCGATGCCGGCGGTGTCCTCGCCGCCGATCAGCACCTTGCCGGAGGTGGGTTCGATCAGACGGTTGATCATCTTCATGGTGGTGGTCTTGCCGCAGCCGGACGGGCCGAGCAGCACGCAGATCTCGCCTTCGGCCACCTTCAGGCTGACGTTGTCCACGGCCTTGAACACCTGGCCGTTCTTTTGGGTGAATTGCTTGCAGAGATTTTGCAGTTCTATCATCAGCGGATTCCTTTCGGTGTCAGCGCGCGCTGGGCGCGCAGCAGCAGCCAGTCCATGGCCACGGCGAGCAGGCTTACGGCGAGGGCGCCGGCGATCAGCTTGCGGATGTCGCTCTGGCTGATGCCATGCAGGATCAGCGTGCCCAGGCCGCCGGCTCCGACGATGGCGGCGATCGCCATCACGCCGATGTTCAGCACCACCGCGGTGCGGATGCCGCCGAAGATCACCGGCACCGCCAGCGGCAACTCCACCCAGCGCAGGCGCTGCCAGAAGGTGAGGCCGATGCCGCGGCCTGCCTCGCGCACGCCGGGCTCCAGCTGGGTCAGCGCCGCGTGGGCGTTGCGCACGATGGGCAGCAGCGAATAGAGGAAGGCGGCAGTGACGGCCGGCACCGCGCCGATGCCGTGGCCGATCAGCGAAAACAGCGGAATCATCAGGCCGAACAGCGCGATGGCCGGAATGGTCAGCAGCACGGTGGCCAGGCTCAGCACCGCATCGGCGGCGGCGGGAAAGCGCACGATGGCGATGCCCAGCGGCACGCCCAATACGACCGCGAGGCTGACGGCGACGCCGACCAGGGTCAGATGCTGGCCGGCCAGCGCGCCGATATAAGACAGATTGGCCAGCATGTAGCGGCCGGTTTCCAGCAGGGTTTCCATCACGCGCCCTCCTTCGCCAGGCCATGGCTGCGCAGAAACTCGGCCGCCACCTCCTTGACCGGGCGATGCCGGATATCCACCTCGGCGTTCATCGCCGACATGGTGTCGTTGTCCAGCAAGGACGCCAGCCGGTTCAAGTCGTCGGCGAGGCCGGGATTGCGGTCCAGCGCGGCCTTGCTCGCGACCGGCGTCGCCGCGTAGGCCGGGAAGAAGTTCAGGTCATCCTGCAGCACCAGCAGCTCGAAGCCCTTGATCCGGCCATCGGTGGTGTAGACCAGGCCGGCGTCGACAAAGCCGTCGCGGACCGCGTTGTAGACCAGGCCGGAATCCATCTGCCGGATCTGCGGCCGCGACAGCTCCATGCCGTACAGCTGCTGCAGCGGCTTGAGGCCGTCCGGACGGCCGGCGAACTCCATGTCGAAACCCAGCTGCCAGCGCTTGTCGCCGCCGTTGCTGCGGTTCACCGCCCGCGCCAGGTCCGACAGCGTGCGCACGCCTTCGGCTTCGGCGCGCTCGCGCTTCATCGCCAGCGCGTAGGTGTTGTTGAGCGCCGCCGGATTCAGCCAGATCAGCCCCTTGGGCTCGTCCAGCCGCTTGACGGTGGCGTAAGCCTCCTCATTGCTCATCTTCTGCTGGATGCCGTGATGGATGATCAGGCCGGTGCCGGTGTAATCCCAGGCCAGGTCGATCTGCCCGTGCTCCATCGCGTTGCGCAGGATGACGGTGGCGAGGTCTGGCTTCTGCGCCACTTGATAGCCCTTGCCGCGCAGATACTGCGCGGTCAGCTCGGACAGCAGGTGCTGCTCGGTGAAGTTCTTGCTGCCCAGCGTCAGGCCGGCGGCCGCCGCCGGCGCGGACAGCGGCGCCAGCGCCGCGGCCGCCAGGCAGACGACTGCCAGCCAGTTGCGAAAAGACGCGATCATTTGCATTGGAAACCTCTCATTCATGCCCGGCTCCTCAGGCGATGCCGCGCGCGGCGGCCAGTCGGCCGACCAGCGCCACCGACTGGTCCAGCGCCAGCGCGATCAGCGCGGTGCCGCCGGCGCCCAGCAGCAAGGCGGTGTGGTTGTTGAGATAGATGCCGGGGAAGATCAATTCGCCGTAGCTGCTGGCGCCGATCAGAAAGGCCAGCGGCGCGGTGCCGACATTCAGCGCCAGCGCGACGCGCACGCCGGACAAGATCACCGGCAAGGCGTTGGGCAGCTCCACCCGCCACAACCGCTGCAGCGACGTCATGCCGATCGCATCGGCCGCCTCCAGCATGGCGGGCGGCAAGCCGGCCAGGCCGGCGTAGGCATTGCGCACGATGGGCAGCAGGGACGCCAGGAACAGGGCGGCGATGGCCGGCGCGTCGCCGATGCCCACCACCGCCATGGCCAGGGCCAGCACCGCCATCGGCGGCAGGGTGTTGCCGATATTGAAGATCTGCATCCAGGACTCGGCGCTGCGCCGCAGCCGCGGCCGGCTGAGCAGGATGCCGCTGGGCAGGCCCACCGCCAGCGCCAGCGCCATCGAGACGCCGACCAGGTAGAGATGCCGCCCGCCCAGATAGATCAGGTCTTCGCGGTATTCCGCCCACACGGCCGGGCCAAGGCCGTAATACAGTCCCGCCGCCGCCAGGGCGGCCAGGATCAGCCAGATAGTATTGCGCTTGCCAAACGCTCTTTTGTGCATCTGCGTCCTCCTTGGCGGATGGCGACGATGAAACCGTCGGCGATCCGCTGTAATGATCGCGACAACCAGAGAGCTGCCAGTAGATTTTCAAGACATCCGGCCAAGCCGGATACGGGGCGCGTAAAGCGCGGGAACGGGCGCAAACCCGAGATTGAGCGGCGCACCAGGCGCCGAAGAACGAAAAGACTATAACATCGCCCAAATCAACATGCAAACAATCTAATATTCAAAAACACCATAACAATCTTGATATTGCAAGATAAAAATCCAAATAAATTCATTTTTTTGATACTAATGTACTAAACAGGCTTCCCAGCCGGCAGGCTTCGCGCTGACGCCCATGCAGCCGGGCGGCCGCATCCGCAGACGCGCAAAAATTCATTTAAAAACAATCATCTACTCTCGATTTTTCCGTGCTGGGCCGATCCATCGCTCAGGCTTCCCATGCCCGCCTCGACGTTTCCCAAAGGCATAAAAAATCGGAAGCCGAGCTTCCGATTCATTGCCTCGATGCTGCCCCGGCGCCGGCCGGGAACGGGATCTTCCTCCACGCGTCAAAGCACGCCGGCCAGGTAGCCCGCGCCCAACAAGGCGATGCCGCCGCCCAGCGCGCGCGCGTACCAGGCGCTGCGACGCTTGAAGAAGGCGCCGATGCCCATGCCGGCGACGTGCAGCATCATGGTGCCCAGCACCATGCCGGACAAGGCGGCTACGGCCTGGCCGGCCGGCAGCTCGCCGCCGTGGGCGATGCCGTGGAACACGGCGAACAAGCCCACCACCGCCATGCCCCAAGGCAAGGCCATCTTCACCCTGGCGCACACCAGCAGGCCCAGCACCAGCAACGAAGCGGCGATCATCGGCTCCACCGCTGGCACCGCCGCGCCGGTGAAGCCCACCAGTCCCCCGACCAGCAGCAAGGCGGCGAAGGCGAACGGCATCGCCCACACCTGGCGGGTGGCCAGCACGCTCCACACGCCCACCGCCAGCATGGCGGCGAAGTGGTCCAGCCCGGTGAACGGGTGGACGAAGCCCATGAAGAATGCCGAGCCATGGTGGATGCCGGCGTCGCTGCCGATGTGGGCCACGGCCAGGCCCGGCAGCAACGCCAGCAGGGGGAAGGATAGCCAGGTGCGTGTTTTCATCTTGTTTGCCTCATTGTTCAATCCAGAAATCCGGCTTGGCCGCCGGTATGGGACATGAATCGTACAACGGCGCCGCCCGGCGCGCCAAAATCATCGTCCCGGGGCGCGCCGTCCTGGTCCTGGCTCTGGTCCAAGCCCATGCTCTCAAACCTTTAAAATTCCATCCACATTTCCCACCGATTCATTCATACGTCTTGATTCCGGCCAAAATACCATCCCATTCGACCTCCCCCCCATGCCAAAAGGCATGGCGATGAACTAATTTGAATGGGTGAGGCGCCCCGCACCCAGATGGCGGAGCCCGGAATGGAGCCCGTGATGACAGAATCACAGTCAAAAAGACTGTTCGGTTTCGACAGACGGATCGCATTGCTTGGCCTGCTGGCGTGGGGCCTGCTGGCCATGGCCGTCACCTGGGTCGCCGGCGAGCACGAACGCGAACGCGCGCTGACGTCCATGCACAACCGGCTTGCCTCGCTGGCGCAGCTGAGGCTGGAAATGCTGAGCCAGAGCCTGGAGCGCTACAGCCAGAGCGTGCGCTTCCTGGCCGACACGCCCCCGGTCGCCGGCTTGGCGCGCGCCAGCCTTGGCCAGGATTTCGACGCTGAGGAACAAAGCTCGGGCGAATTGTGGCGTCGGCGCATGACGGCGATTTTCCAGGCCTTCGCCGCCACCGCGCCGGAAACGCTGCAATTGCGGCTGATCGGCGCCGCCGACGACGGCCGCGAACTGGTCCACGTGCTCAACAGGCCCAACGGTGCGGTCAGCCTGCCGCCATCCGCGATGCAGCGCAAAAGCGCTTCCGACTACTACAAGCAGGCGATCCGGCTCTCTCCCGGCGAGGTCTACCTGTCCGACATCCGGCTCAGCCGCGACCGCAGCCGCGACGAGAAAGAGCCGCCCTTGCCCGTCCTGCGGCTGGCCACGCCCATCCATGATCCCCGCGGCAAGCTGTTCGCCGTGCTGTCCATCAATCTCGACGCCCGCCACCTGATGTCCTATCTGCGGGTGGGCAGCGGCGAAAGAAACGTCCGCGTCTACATCAGCAACCAGGATGGCGACTTTCTCGACCATCCAGATCCAAACAAAACCTTCGGGCAGGACCGGGGCAAGCGCTGGCGCTGGCAGGACGAGTTCCAGCCCTTGCCTGCTCCCGAGGGCCACGACGGCCTGCAGCTGCTGCGCTCCCCGTCCGGGAACGTCTACGCGGTGACCCGCCGCCTGGCGCTGGCGCCGCAGAAACACGATGGACGCAGCCTGGTGATCACCGAGGCGCTGCCCGAATCCGTCGTCGCCAACGCGGTGGACACCGCGCGCCGCGACACGCTGTTGGCGATGTGCGTGGGCGGGCTGCTGGTGGCGGCGCTGGCCTGGATACACCAGCGCCAGCGCAACCGCCTGCACGAGCGGATACGGCAGATGAACGCCTCGCTGGAAAGCCAGGTGCGACAAGGCACCCAGGAAGTCCGCCGCTACGCCGCGCTGCAGCGCGCCATTCTCAACGACGCCAGCTACGCCATCGTCGCCACCGATCAGACCGGTTTGGTGACCTTGTTCAACCCGGCCGCGGAAACGCTGCTGGCGGAACGCGCCGACGAAGTGGTGGGCCGCCGCCGCCTCACCGACTGGCTGGACGCGTCCGAGCTGGAACGGCGCTCGCTCCAGCGGGCCGAAGACAGCCACCTGCCGCCGAAGGAGGCCTTCGAGACGCTGGTCTCCCGCACCCGCGACGGCCAGGCCAGCCAGCAAGAATGGACGCTCACCGCCAGCGACGGCCGCCGCATCCCGGTATCGATCGCGATGACCGCGCTGCGCGGCGACGACGGCGAGCTGCAGGGCTTCCTCGCCATGGCCGCGGACATTTCGGCCCAGCAGCAATACCAGCGCGAACTGATGAGCGCCCGGGACCAGCTGGCCACGGCTGCCGACGTGGCCGAGCTCGGCATCTGGATCTGGCAGCTGGCCGACAACGCGCTGGAGTGGAACGCGCGGATGTTCGACATCTATCAGCTGCCCGAGGCGCTGGGCAAGGAGGGCCTGAACTACCGCCATTGGCGCGACCGCGTGCATCCCGACGATGCGGACGAGGTGGAGCGCCTGCTGAACGATGCGGTCGCCGGCCGCGGCGTCTATGCACCGACATTCCGCATCGTGCTGCCGGATGGGCGGATACGCCACATCCAGGCCGCCGCCCTGGTCGAGTTCGACGACGACAATCGGCCGTATCGCGTCACCGGCATCAATCGCGACATCACCATCCAGCACGACATCGAAACCGCGCTGCGCGAATCCAAGGAGAACGCCGAGGCCGCCAGCCGGGCCAAGGCCAACTTCCTGTCCAATATGAGCCATGAGATCCGCACGCCGATGAACGCCGTGCTGGGCCTGGCCTACTTGCTGGAAAAACACGGACTCCCCGCCGAGGCGCTGGACCTGGTGCACAAGATCCGCGTCGCCGGCCGCTCGCTGCAGGCCATCATCAACGACATCCTAGACTTCTCCAAGATAGAGGCCGGCAACCTGGAGATCGAACAGGCATCGTTCCGCCTGGCCGACGTGCTGGACAACCTGTCCACCATCATGAGCGCCAGCGTCGGCAACCGCGACATCGAGCTGATCATCGCGCCGCCGCCGCAGGACATCGACTACCTGCGCGGCGACGCGCTCCGGCTGGAACAGGTGCTGATCAACCTGACCAGCAACGCGATCAAGTTCACCGAGCACGGCCACGTCAAGGTCAGCATCCAGCCGCTGGAGGCCAGCCCCAGTCAGGTGCGGCTGCGCTTCGCCGTGGAAGACACCGGCATCGGCATTCCCAAACCGAAGCAGCGCGAACTGTTCCGGCCCTTCACCCAGGCCGACGCCTCCACCACCCGCCGCTTCGGCGGCACCGGCCTGGGACTCGCCATCAGCCAGCGGCTGGTGGCGCTGATGGGCGGAGAAATCGGCCTGTACAGCGAGCCCGGCCAGGGCAGCGCCTTCTGGTTCACGCTGCGCTTCCCCCGCGAGCAGGGCATCAGGCTATCCTCGCCGGAAATGGCCGATCTCAACGTGCTGATCGCCGACGACAACCCCATCGCGCGCGAGACCCTGGGCGTCACCGCCAGCGAACTCGGCTGGAAAGTGCGCTCGGTCGAGTCCGGCCGCCTGGCGGTGGAAAAGGTGATGGCCATGCTGGACGGCGATCAGGCGGTCGACGTGGTGGTGCTGGACTGGAAAATGCCGGACATGGACGGACTGGCCGCGGCCCAGGCCATACGCCAGGCCTGCCGCGGCAAACGCATGCCCATCATCCTGATGGCCACCGCCTACTCGCGGGAAGTCCTGCAGGCCGAGCCCGCCGCCGAGCTGGTGACCGAGGTGCTGAACAAGCCGGTCACGCCGTCCGGACTGTACAACGCCGTGGCCCGCGCCTTGCGGCCGCAGACCGCGCCGCCGCCGCAGATTCAGCACGGCAACCGGCTGCAAGGCCTGCGGTTGCTGGTTGTCGACGACAGCGACATCAACCGCGAAGTGGCGCAGCGCATTTTCGAGGACGAGGGCGCCTCCGTCGCGCTGGCCAACGATGGCAAGGAGGCGCTGGACTGGCTGGGTTTGCACGGCGGCGAGGTGGACATCGTGCTGATGGACGTGCAGATGCCGGTGATGGACGGCTACGAGGCGACGCGGGCGATCCGGGCCACGCCGGCGCTGGCCCACCTGCCGGTGGTCGCGCTGACCGCCGGCGCCTTCCTGGCCCAGCAGGACGCCGCGCGCGAAGCCGGCATGAGCGACTACATCGCCAAGCCTTTCGACGTGGAAATCGCCATCGGCCAGCTCCGCCGCCTGGCCGGCCGGCAAAGCGCCGCCCCGGCAGGCTCGGGTCCCATCCAGGCGGCCGCGCCGGCCGACCTGCCTGGACTGGCGATCTCGCGCGGCCTGCAGATCTGGCGCGACCCCGAGGTCTATCGGCAATACCTGCGCAAGTTCGCGCGCGACTACGGCGATTGCGCGTCCACCATGCGGCTGGCCGGCAAGGTGGTCGCGCAGGCGCTGGCCCACAAGCTGAGGGGCGCAGCCGGCAACCTGGCGCTGGACGAGGTGTCCTCGCGCGCCGCCGACGTGGAGAGCCGGCTGCAGGCCGGCAACGATGCCGGGCCGGCGCTGGATGCGCTGCGCATCGCGCTGGCCCGGGCGCTGGACTCCATCTCCCGTTACGCGCCCGTCTCCGCGGCCGGCGGCGCCGAGGACGCGCCGCCGATGGACGCCGGCCAGCTGGGCGCCTTGCTGCACCAGGCGGTGCGGGCCTTCAACCAGGACGATCCGGCCGCAGTGGAGCCGGTGCTGGCGCAACTGGACGCCTTGCTCAGCGCCGCGCAGATGGCGCCGCTGCGCGACGCGGTGGAAAGCTTCGATTTCCGCGGCGGGGAAGCCGCCGCGCAAGCCCTGGCCGAAACGCTGGGGGTTTCCGAGGAAAGGTGAAACATGCAGCTCTCCCCTCCCTTGCTCGTCGTCGACGACGAACCGCAAAACCTCGCGGCGATGCGCCAGGTGCTGGCCCCGCAATATCCGTTGGTGTTCGCGCGCAACGGCGCCGAGGCGCTGGCCGCCACCGCCAAGCATAATCCCTCGCTGGTGCTGCTGGACATCGAGATGCCGGATATGGACGGTTACGAAGTGTGCCGCCGCATCAAGAAGGATCCGCAGTCCTCGTCGACGCCGGTGATCTTCGTCACCTCGCTGGGGGAAATCGGCAACGAGGAAGCCGGCTTCGAAGCCGGCGCGGTCGACTACCTGATCAAACCGGTTTCGCCGTCCATCGTGAAGGCCAGGGTGCGCACCCATTTGTCACTGGTGCAGGCCACCCAACTGGAAAAGAGCCACCGCGACGCGATCTACATGCTGGGCCAGGCCGGTCACTTCAATGACACCGACACCGGGGTCCACATCTGGCGGATGGCCGCCTACTCCGCGATGCTGGCCTCGACCAGCGGCTGGGACGCGGCCGCCTGCCACCTGCTGGAACTGGCCGCGCCGATGCACGACACCGGCAAACTGGGCATACCGGACGCCATCCTGCGCAAGCCCGGCGCGTTGACCCCGGACGAATGGGAGGTGATGAAGACCCATACCCGGATCGGTCACGACATCCTGATCCGCAGCGAAGCGCCCGTCTTCAAGCTGGCGGCGGAAATCGCGCTGCGCCACCATGAAAAATGGGACGGCAGCGGTTATCCGGACGGGCTGGCCGGCGAGGCGATTCCGGAATCCGCCCGCATCGTTTCATTGGCCGACGTGTTCGACGCGCTGACAATGCGGCGGCCATACAAGGATGCCTGGCCGATGGAGAAGGCGCTGGCCACGCTGCGCCAGGGCAGCGGCGTCCATTTCGAGCCCAGGCTGGTGGAGGTGTTCGACGCCGCGCTGCCCAAGCTGCTGCAGATCAAGGAAATATGGGGCGACCTGTCGCAGCAGGCCGAGCATGACGTGCTGATGCTGTTCTGAAACAGCCGGCTGCGGCCCGGCGCGCGGAGGCAGAGCGGATCAAACCGCCTCGACGTTGTTGTGCACCTCGCTGTCGCGCAGCACCACCTGCGCCCACACCACGGAATCCAGGTAATACTGGTTCGCCAGATCCAGGTCGAAATCCAGCACCTTGGCCAACGCCTCGATCTGGACGTTGTCGCCCTGTTCGCAGGCCATGGCCAGCGCCAGGTGCGGCGCGAAGATGCCCTTGCGCTCGACCACCGCCTCCCGCACCGTCAAGGGCAGCTCCAGCGGGTCGAGCACGTCGGGGAAGGGCTGGTTGAGCAGCACGTCGAGCAGCGAGAACATGCCGGTCAGGAACAGGTGCTCCGCTTCCAGCTTGTTGCCGCGGTAGCCGCCCAGCTTCTCCATGAAACGGGCGCGGATCAGCGACTTTTCCAGCAGCGAGAGCGCGGTGCCGTCCTCCTTGCGCGAGGTGAACAGCAGCATCGACAGCCATTTGAACAGCGTCTCCCGCCCCAGCAGCAACAAGGTTTCCTCTATGGTCTGCACCTTGCGCGACAAGCCGTGTATCGGAGAGTTGATGAAACGCAGCAGCTTGAACAGCAGCACCGAATCCAGCTTGAACTGGGCTTCCACTTCCTTGGGATCGGCGTTGGTGCGCAGCAGGCGCATGATCTGCAGCACGCGCGTCTGGTTGGTGTCCACCTTGCCGCCCTCCAGCGCGTGGGCGGTGGTGACGAAGGGGCCGTGGAACAGCGCGAAGCGGTTGTGGCCCGGCGCGCGCAGGCAGACGTCCATGTCCTCTGCCGTGCCGACGTTGCGCGCCAGCCATCGCGCGCCCGGATAGCGCTTGGGCAGTTGGTCCAGTATCGGCGCCAGCACCCGGGTGGAGGGTCCGGCGAAATCCAGCACCATGAAATCGACGCGGCTGAACAGATCGGCCTGCAGCGCCGGGCTCAGCATGTTCTGGTCGTAGGCGGCGGGCTCCAACGCGAAGCGCAGCCCGAGCTTCTGCAGCTCGTCCAGCTGGCGCAGCATATGCTCAGCCACCACCATGCCCGGCAGCGGCTCCAGCACGAAAATCACGCTACCGGCGGGCATGCCGCGCAGCTGCGGGTCGTCGAGCGAGGTCATCGCGATGTGGACAAAGGCGCGGCGGTAGGCCAGCAGCCGGAAGATGTCCATATTGTGCAGCGTGGCCAGCAGCAGCCGGTCGAACTCCTGCTGCTTGCCGGCCTCGATGTTGCGCTTGCCCTGGCGGACGAAGAAATCGTAGGCGACCACGCGCTGCTGGCGGTCCATCACCGGCTGGTGGGAGACGAAGCCCAAGGTGGCGGGCAGCTCGGCCGGCTCATCCTCCGGCGGAGGCGGCGGGATGACTGCGGCGGGCGTTTCCGCGGTTTCCTCCAGCGGCGGAGCCTCCTCATCATGCGCATTCTTCTTCAGACGTCCGGCCAATCCATCTATCAGATTTTTCAGCATGGTGTCATCCCAAGGTTGAACTGGCCGCAGCCCTGCCCGGCCGGTATATCTGCATTCTAGCCGATATGACCTGCAATTCTCGGCGTTTCCACCCTCACGTCGCCGCACTGGGCGCGGTGCCGCAACGCATGGTCGATCAACACCAGCGCCAGCATCGCCTCGGCGATCGGCGTGGCGCGGATGCCGACGCAGGGGTCGTGGCGGCCATGGGTTTCCATCGTCACCGCCTCGCCCTGCTTGTTGATCGAGCGGCGCGGCTGGGCGATCGACGAGGTCGGCTTGATCGCGATGGAAACGTCGATCTGCTGGCCGGTGGAGATGCCGCCCAGCACGCCTCCGGCGTGGTTGCTGGCGAAGCCCCGCGGCGTCAGCTCGTCGCCGTGCTCGCTGCCTTTTTGCGTCACGCAGCCGAAGCCGGCGCCGATCTCCACGCCCTTCACCGCGTTGATGCTCATCATGGCGTAGGCGATGTCGGCGTCAAGGCGGTCGAACACCGGCTCGCCCCAGCCCACCGGCACGTTGTCGGCCACCACGCGCAGCCGCGCGCCGATGGAATCCAAGCTCTTGCGGATGGAGTCCATGTATTCCTCCAGCCGCGGCACGATGTCCGGATCGGCGCTGAAGAAGGGATTGCCGCCCACGTGCTCCCAGCTTTTGAACGGAATGGCCACTTCGCCGATCTGGGTCATATGGCCGCGGATCACGATGCCGTACTTCTCGTTCAGCCACTTCTTGGCGATGGCGCCGGCGGCGACGCGCACCGCGGTCTCGCGCGCGGAGGAGCGGCCGCCGCCGCGCGGGTCGCGGGTGCCGTACTTGTGCCAGTAGCAATAGTCGGCGTGGCCGGGGCGGAAGGTGTCGGCGATGTTGCCGTAGTCCTTGCTGCGCTGGTCGGTGTTGCGGATCAGCAGCGCGATCGGCGTGCCGGTGGTCTTGCCCTCGTAGACGCCGGACAGGATTTCCACGGTATCCGGCTCGCGGCGCTGGGTCACGTGGCGGCTGGTGCCGGGCTTGCGGCGGTCCAGCTCAAGCTGGATGTCCGCCTCGCTCAGCGCCAGGCCCGGCGGGCAGCCGTCCACCACGCAGCCTATGCCCGGCCCGTGGCTCTCGCCGAAGGAGGTCACCGTAAACAATCGTCCCATGCTGCTGCCTGACATCTGCGTTCCCCTGCTGCTGATTGCGTATCGTCATCGATTCTAGCATGGCGCGCGCCGCAAGCAGCCATGCTGCGGCGCGCATTGAAATCGGCGGCGGACACTGGCATTCTTTTTGCATAAACGGGCGATGCGGGCATGCCCGCCCTTCCCCCGCGGAAGGCCATCCAATCGGACAGGAGTCTGCCATGAACGCATCGACACCCGGCCTCGCGCGCAAGCTCGGCGGCTGGCAATTATGGGGCATCGCCGTCGGCCTGGTGATATCCGGCGAATACTTCGGCTGGAGCTACGGCTGGGCGCAGGCCGGCCCCCTGGGCTTTCTGTGCGCGACGCTGTTCGTCGCGCTGATGTACACCGCCTTCATCTTCAGCTTCACCGAGCTGACCACCGCCATCCCGCACGCCGGCGGGCCGTTCGCCTACGCCCGCCGCGCCTTCGGCCCGCTGGGCGGCTTCGTCGCCGGCTTCGCCACCTTGTGCGAATTCGTGTTCGCCCCGCCGGCCATCGCGCTGGCGATAGGCGCGTATCTCAATGTGCAGTTCCCGTCGCTGGCGCCCAAGTGGAGCGCCTGCGGCGCCTACCTGGTCTTCATGGCGCTGAACATCGCCGGGGTCGGCATCGCCGCGATGTTCGAGCTGGCGGTGACGCTGCTGGCCATCTTCGAACTCTTGGTGTTCATGGGCGTGGTGGCGCCGGGCTTCAGTTGGGCGCACTTCATGCACCAAGGCTGGGCCGGGCAGAACGCCTTCCACTGGGGCGCGGTCGGCGGCATGTTCGCCGCCCTGCCGTTCGCGATCTGGTTCTTCCTGGCGATAGAGGGCGCGGCGATGGCGGCCGAAGAGGCCAAAGACCCGGCGCGCACCATCCCGCGCGCCTACATCGCCGGCATCCTCACCCTGGTGGCGCTGGCCTTCGGCGTGATGGTGATGGCCGGCGGCGCCGGCGACTGGAGCCGGCTGGCCAATATCAACGACCCGCTGCCGCAGGCGATGAAGCAGATCGTCGGCGCGCACAGCGGCTGGCTGCACATGCTGGTGTGGCTGGGCCTGTTCGGCCTGGTGGCGTCGTTCCACGGCATCATCATGGGCTATTCGCGGCAGATCTTCGCCCTGGCGCGGGCCGGCTACCTGCCGCGCGCGCTGGCCGCCGTCCATCCGCGCTTCAAGACGCCGCACCGCGCCATCCTGGCCGGCGGCGCGGTCGGCATCGCCGCCATCTTCAGCGACGACTTGGTGCAGATCGCCGGCCAGCCGCTGACCGCCAACATCGTCACGCTGTCGGTGTTCGGCGCCATCGTCATGTACATCGTGTCGATGCTGGCGCTGTTCCGGCTGCGCGGCCGCGAGCCGGCGCTGCCCCGGCCGTTCTCCGCGCCCTGTTATCCGTGGCTGCCGGCGCTGGCGCTGGGCTGTTCCGTCATCTGCCTGGTCGCCATGGTGTATTACAACCTGCTGCTGGCCGGCATCTTCGCCGCGATGCTGGCCGCCGGCTACCTGTATTTCCTCGCCACCGCCCGCCAGCGCGCCGCCGCCGCCGACGACGCGCAGCTGCAAGGTTTGGCCGAGCCGCCAGCCGAGCCAGCCCCCTCCGTCCGGAGTCCGACATGAGCCACGCCATCGCCATAGGCCCGCGAACCTACCGCTTCGCCGACTTGAAAACGCTGCTGGCGCGCGCCAGTCCCCTGCGCTCCGGCGACCAGCTGGCCGGCGTCGCCGCCGCCAGCGCCGAAGAGCGGGTGGCGGCGCAGATGTGCCTGGCCGACTTGCCGCTGAAGGTCTTTCTCAACCAGGCGGTGATTCCGTACGAGGAGGACGAGGTCACCCGGCTGATCCTGGACAGCCATGACCAGGCCGCCTTCGCCGCCGTATCGCACCTGACCGTCGGCGGCCTGCGCGACTGGCTGCTGTCCGACGCCGCCACCGCGGAAACGCTGGCGGCGCTGGCGCCCGGCCTCACGCCGGAAATGGCGGCGGCGGTGTCCAAGCTGATGCGCAACCAGGACCTGGTGCTGGCGGCGAGGAAATGCCGCGTCGTCACCGCCTTCCGCAACACCCAGGGACTGCCCGGCCGCATGGGCGTGCGGCTGCAGCCCAATCATCCGGCCGACGACGCGCGCGCCATCGCCGCCGCGACGCTGGACGGCCTGCTGTACGGCGCCGGCGACGCGGTGATCGGCATCAACCCGGCCGGCGACAGCCCGGACGACATCCGGAGCTTGCTGACGCTGCTGGACGAGGTGCGCCAGCGCTACGCCATCCCTACCCAGAGCTGCGTGCTCACCCACGTCACCAGCACGCTGGACCTGATGCGCCGGGGCGCGCCGGTGGATCTGGTGTTCCAGTCCATCGCCGGCACTCAGAAGGCCAACGCCGGCTTCGGCGTCAGCCTCGCCGTGCTGGACGAGGCGCATCAGGCGGCGCGGGAGCTGAAGCGCGGCACGGTGGGCGACAATGTGATGTATTTCGAAACCGGCCAGGGCAGCGCGCTGTCGGCCAACGCCCACTGGGGCGTGGACCAACAGACCTGCGAGGCGCGCGCCTACGCGGTGGCGCGGCGCTACTCGCCCTTGCTGGTCAACACCGTGGTCGGCTTCATCGGCCCGGAATACCTGTACAACGGCAAGCAGATCATCCGCGCCGGACTGGAAGACCATTTCTGCGGCAAGCTGCTGGGCCTGCCGATGGGCTGCGACATCTGCTACACCAACCACGCCGAAGCCGACCAGGACGATATGGACGCGCTGTTGACGCTGCTGGGCGCGGCCGGCGTGCATTTCATCATCGGCGTGCCCGGCGCCGACGACATCATGCTGGGCTATCAGAGCACCTCCTTCCACGACGCGCTCTACCTGCGCAATGTGCTGGGACTCAAGCGCGCGCCGGAGTTCGAAGACTGGCTGGAAACGATGGAGATCACCCGCGGCGGCAGGCTGCTGCCGCAGGACAGGCGGCAACGGCTGCTGGCGATGATGGAGGGCGTGGCGTGAAAGAAAAGCAAAATCCCGTCACCGAAGACGGCTGGGGCGAGCTGTCCCGCCTCACCGCGGCTCGCATCGCGCTGGGCCGCGCCGGCAGCAGCCTGCCCTGCCGCGAGACGCTGCGCTTCGCGCTGGCCCACGCCCAGGCGCGCGACGCGGTGCACACGCCGCTGGACGCCGCCGCGCTGGCTGGAGAACTGGCGGCCAACGGCCATCGCGTCATCGACATCCGCAGCGCGGCAAGCAGCCGCGCCGAATACCTGCAACGGCCGGACCTCGGCCGCAGGCTGGACGACGCCAGCCGCGCGCGGCTCTTAGCCGAAACGGACAAGGGCTGCGATCTGCTGATCCTCATCGCCGACGGCCTGTCTTCGCGCGCGCCCGCCCAGCACGCGGTCCCGCTGCTGCGCGAGCTGCTGCCGCGGGTGCGGGAGATGGGCTTGCGCGTCGGCCCGCTGCTGATCGCGCGCGAGGCGCGGGTGGCGCTGGGCGACGAGGCCGGGGAAATCATGGGGGCGAGAATGACGGCGATGCTGATAGGCGAGCGGCCGGGTTTGAGCTCGCCGGACAGCCTGGGCCTGTACCTGACCGCCGCGCCGCGCGCCGGCCGCAGCGACGCCGAGCGCAACTGCATTTCCAATGTGCGGCCGGACGGCCTGCCCTACCCGCTGGCCGCGTTCAAGCTGGCCTGGCTGATAGACGCCGCCTTGCGCCAGCCCACCGGGGTGGCGCTAAAGGATGGCAGCGCCGCCGATCCGCGCTGGGCGGCGCTGGCCGCGAGGCAGGCCAGCTTGGTCAGAAACTAGCAAAAGAAGTCAACCACGTATCCAGCGCGCCCCAACTCCCTTCAAGCCTGCCGCCGGGTGGCAGGCCCGAGGTTTTAAGCGGCTGCTTGTTTGAGCCCCGCGACGTTAGCGCGCATCGCTGAGCGAATCTGGAAGATTCGCACGCAGAGAGTTCAGCCGCGCCTCGGGCCTGGCGGGATCCGGCGGGGAGCCGAAGGCCAGGCTTGTAGGGTGGCCTTTAGGGGTGGAGGGGATATTTGGCCACGCAAATATCCCCTCCCTGCTCGCCGGGCAGCCCCGGCTATGAAAACCCATCATCCGCGCAGCGGATTCAAATGATAAGAACCGTGAACACACTCACCACGGCAAACTGCCGCCCTGGCGGCGATACCAGCCCGTGACGGACAAGCGCTGCCGCTTGGCCGGCAATACCTCGTGCCAGAAGCGGTCGGCCAGGAACAACACCAGCGTGCCGGCTTCGGGCTCCACGTCGACGAACCGCTCGCACGCGTCGTCCAAATACAGGCGGATCTGGCCGCCGGCCTCGGCCGGCCAGTTTTCGTTGAGGTAGAACACCGTGGTCAAGGTTCGCGCGTCATCGTCCTGGAAACGGTCCAGGTGCTTCTTGTAGAAAGCGCCTTCCGGGTAGACGGCGAAGTGGGACTCCAGCTCGACCAGGCCCAGGTACAGGCCGCGGTTCACAGCCTGCATGATCTCGTCCATCGCGGCGTTATAGGCCCGCACCGCCGGCAGCTCCGCCACCTGGTCCAGCCACAGCACCGAATCGGAGCGGATCTCGGCGCGGCGCGCCTGCCCCCCGGCGCGGCCGGTGGCGGCCTCATGGAAGCGCCCCTCGTCCCATACCTGCAGGCAGGCCTCGCGCAGATTCGCGGTCAGCTCCGCCGGCAGCGCTCGGGGAAGCACAATCCAGCCTGTGTCGGCCAGGGTGTCGAGAACGGTATCGAGATCGAATTGCAGCTGGGTCATGAATTTCATCGCGGAATGAACGGACTGACGCTTTCTACCATAAGCCAGCCGGCAAGGCGAATGCGCGCGGTCAAACTTCTCGGGCTTGCGTTCCCCCCACCATGGCGCGCTTGCCTCGCGCCATGGATGCGCGTGCCGGCAGCCCAAGCGCCATCTCGGCCAGCGCCGGCCATGGCCGCTTGCGCCGCAGGAAACCAGCTCCCCCCGCGCCCAAACCAGCCGCTTGGGGACGATGCGGTGTCGGCGCGAAGCCATGAAAAAAGAGAGCCGAAGACAATTCAGCTCTCTTTTCCAAACGCTAAGCGTGGCTAACAAAACTCAGTTTTACGACTGAGGCCAGGCGCGCCGCCGCAAGCAAGTACGGCAAGTCGGCGCAACGCAGCATCAGGGGTTTTGTGAGCCGCTCCAAGCCATTTACGCTTTTGGCGGCGTGCCTTCGGCATTGGCCACGACTGCATCGATTTGAATCATGGCGCCATGAGGCAAGGCGGACACGCCCACCGTCCTGCGCGCCGGGATGCCGCCCGGGAAGAAGGCCAGGTAAACCTCGTCCACCGCGCCCATATCCTCGATATTTTTCACGAAGATATTGACCTTGACCACATCGTCCAGCGTGTGGCCTATGCTCTCCACGATGGCCTTGATGTTTTTCAGGCACTGCTCGGCCTGCGCCTTCACGCCGCCGGGCACCACGGCCTGGGTCTCGGGATGCAAAGGCAGCTGGGCGGAAAGATGGTTGTAATGGGAGAAGGCCACCGTTTGCGTCGCCAGCGCGCAGCGGGGAGCGCGGTCGGTGTTATTCGCCCAGATAACGATGCCATGCCGGTCTTCGACCGCCTGCGGCGGCGTGCCGTCGCCGTGGGATACCACCGCCTCGATTTGGACCAGAGCATCCATGGGCAACGCGGCCACTTCCACCACGGTGCGGGCCGGAACATAAGCTACCGCGCGGGCGATGGCCGAATCGGGAAAGAAAGCGCGGTAAGCGGCATCGACGGAATCGATATCGGACAAATTCTTCAGGAAAACATTGATCTTGACGATATCGTCAAACGGCACGGCGATGCTTTCCAAAATAGCCTTGATGTTCTGCAAGCATTGGGCGGCCTGTTCTCGCGCGCCGCCCGCCACCAATTTCCCTGATTTGGGATCAATCGGCAGCTGGGCCGAGAGATTGTTGTAGTGGGAAAAAGCGACCGACTGCGTGGATAAATGGCTGGTCGGCGCATTCATGGTATTGCTGGCGATTTTGACCAGATCGCCGGCTTGCGGCGCATTGGGAATGGTGCCCTCGCCGTTGGAAAGCAGGGCCTCGACCTGCAGCAAGGCGCCCATCGGCAAAGCGGCGACCGCGACCGTGGTCAAGGTTGGCATATAATCAGTGAAGAAGGTGGCGTATACCTCGTTTACCACATGCATGTCCGCGATATTCTGCAAGAAGATGGTGATTCTCACCACATCGCTCAACTCATGGCCGATGCTTTTTACAATTGCCTGTATATTTTGGAAGCAACGCTCGGCCTGCTCTTTCACGCCGCCGGCCACCAGGCGCCCGGTCGCGGGATCCACCGGCAATTGAGCCGACAGATTGTTGTAGTGCGAAAAGGCTACGGTCTGGGAATATCGTCCCATTCCAGACGGCGCATTTTCCGAATTTCTTGCCAGTACCGCGTTGAAGCTAGTCATGATGGTAATTACCTGTTCCGTTCGAATTCATCCGCAGCATGGCCGCACATACATTACTTCGCCATAAACAGCCGCCGCGCCAATGGCATTACCAGTATTCAATCCACCGAAGCGCCGGATAAAGCCTAGACTGAAACCGAAAATTCAATCAAGGCCGCTCAAGCAGCGAGTGGAAGCAATGCAATCAAGATTCCGGATTCTATCGGCTCACGGTCCAGGGCTGTCAACACGGTTGGCCAATAAAACCAGGCCGGAAAAAATAATTCGAATCGGGTAAAAGGCCGCCATCACTGAGCATAGCCATTCATCATGTCACATATTTGAATAAACCTGCTCTTTAACATTAATATTCAACACCCGCCAATATTGCTGCATTTTCACACACCACCTCTTTAAAACCGCAAGCCCAAACATACTCCATCAAAGCAGGGATTGATCACGGTCAATATTAGCAAGGCGCGGCCCAAGATAATTTTTCGTTTATTGCGCTTTAAAACGAGCAAAGAATATCAGCCCTGCAGCGCGGCCAATGACTGACCAGCTTGGCGGAACGACGCCTAATGAGGAATTCCGCGCTTTGGCGGAAGCGGATAAGGCCGCCCCTGCGGACACATAGCGCCCATGGATCTCTGGCATGCGGGAAGCGAGCCGGAACGGGCCATGGGGTCCAGATGCCCATCGCCCGTCCCGCGAAGCCGGACAGGCTCAATAATTCTCCGCCACCGCGTCATAACGCCCCGCCAGCCAATCCAGCGCCAGCGGGAAGTGGTCGCGCGGGGCGTCGGGGTGGGTCAGCAGCGACACGTGGTTATAGTCGTGCAGATGGCCGGTTCGCCGCCCCAGCAGGTGCAGGCGCGACAGGTGCGGGCCGGATTCGTCGCGGAAACGGCGCACATCCTCCGGGTGGCCGCGGCAGGGATCGTTGGCGGCGGCGAAATACAAGATCGGCGGCAAATGGCCGGCTTGCGCCGCGGCCGAGTAGTCAAAGCCGTCGTCGCTGTCCACCCAGGGTTTGGGCTGGGCCCACAGCTTGCTCTGCAGGTGGCTCTTGTCGCTCTCGTCGTCGGCGCCCAGGCGGATCCGCCGCGCCGGCAGATAACCGCAGGCCTTGATCAGCCAGCGCGCGGCGGCGCCCCACATGAAGTCCACTTCGATCAGCTTGTTCAGGTTGCGCACCCGCACGCTGCGCTTGGAGCCGAAGTACACCGCGCTCGCCACCTGGGCGGCGATGTCGGGGAAGCGGACCAGGCAGCTGGTCATGTGCACGCCGCCCCAGGAGTGGGCGATCCAGTGCACGCGCTGGCCGCCGCTCTTCCTGCGGACGAAGCCGTGCAGGGCCGGCAGGTCCTCGCAGATGGTCTCGGTCTGGCCGTGACGGCTGTGCGGGCCTATCTTGGGCGTGCTCCTGCCGCGGCCGCGCAGGTCGGCGACATAGACGTCGTAGCCGGCGTCGGCCAAGTAGTGGGCCAGGCCCTTGCCGGACTCAGTATAAAAGGTGCGGCCATTGGCCATCACGCCGTGGACCATCAGCACCGGCTCGCCGCCCGCGCGGCCGATCCGCTTCAGATACAGCCGCTCGCCGTCGCCCACCGGCACCCATAAATCCTGCTGCAGTTTCTCCATGCTCTCCTCGCTGGGTCGTGCCCTCGCCGTCTGCGCGGCAATTCAAGCAAACGCTTGATCATGACAAAGAACCCGGCAAAGCGGAAGCATCGATGCGGTTGGCCAGCCGCAATCCCCTCAGGCGCAGGCGCTCGCTGTACAGCGCCAGTCCCGCGCCGGCCACGCACAGCAGCGCCAGCGCGGCGAAGACCACCCAGGACGGGCCGCGGGACAACAGCGCGCCGACCATCGCCGGCCCCAGCGCGCCGCCCAGCGAGGCCAGGTTCTGCGCGCCGTAATAGCTGCCCTTCAACGCGTCCGGCGCGATGGCGTCGATGTACAGGTACTCGGCCGGCACCAGCACGATCTCGCCCAGGGTGAACAAGGCGATCGCCGCGCACATCAGCGGCAGGCTGTCGACATTGCCCAGCCACAGCATGCCGGCACCGATCAGCAGGAAACCGCCGACGATGGCCCGCATCAGCCGGTTAGGCTTCAGCAGCCGGCCCAGCGGGTATTGCAACAGCACCACCACCACGGCGTTGCAGCTGATCAGCGCCGACATCCAGCGCATCGCCTCCGCCTCGTCCATGCGCGTCAGCAGGAACAGCGGCAGGTAGCCGGAAAAACGGCCGTACACCACGTAGGCCAGCAGGCTGCTGACAGTGAACCACACCAGAACCCGGTCGCCAGCCAGCGTGCGCAGCGTGGCGGCGAAGCCGTCGGGCAGCGCCGCCGGGTCATGCCGCCGCTGCGGCAGCCTGGGCTGCGCCGCGAGGCCGGCCAGCGCCAGCAGGCCGCCCAGCCAATAAGGCGCCGTCTCGTGCCAGAACAGCATGCCGGCGCACAGCATCGGCCCCAGCGCCCAAGCCACATTGGCCAGCGTGTATCGCATCGAGAACGCCTTGCTGCGCCACCTCTCGGCCACCACGTCGCTGAGTATCGCCTTCACCGCGATGCTGTAGACCACCATCGCCAGCTCGCCCGCCGCCAGCGCCGTCACCACCGTCGCGTAGCCATGGCCGTAAGGCAGCAGCACGCTGCCCGCCGCCATCAGCAGCGCCGCGCCGCGCAGGGCCGGACCGCGCGGCAGCCGGTCCAGCCAGTAGCCGCCATACAGGCCGAACAGCGCGGAGCCGAGCAGCACCAGGGCCAGCAAGGTGCCGGTGGCCTGCACCGACAATTGCAATTGCTTGCCCAGCGCCAAGACCAGCAAGGGCGAGATCACCGCCCGCGACAGGGACAACAGGAAAGAAGACAGCAGCACGCGCCGCACCACGGGAGAACGCAGATCCACGACAACACCTTGTAAAGCGAAGGGAACCGCTGCAGTATTGCCGATAAAGCGGAATGTAAAAATGGATGAAAGTCCAAATAAATACTTCCGCTTTTATGCCGTCATTCACCCGGAAGCCCAAATGCGCCTGCAACAGCAATACGAGCAACTCTATCTGGCTTACGGCGACGCGCCGTCCCAGCCCGGCCTGTCCCAATTGGCCGAGCTGTGGCGGTGCAGCGAGCGCAACGCGCGGCTGCAACTGGCCAGAATGCGCGAGCAGGGTTGGCTGGAATGGCGGGCCGGCCGCGGCCGCGGCCATCGCTCCACCCTCAGCCTGCTGCGGCGTCCGGACGAGCTGGAATGGCAGCAATTGCAGCGCATGCTGGCGCGCGGCCAGCTGGAGCAGGCGTTCTCCCGGCTGGAGCCGGCGCGGCAGCAACGGCTGCTGGCCAGCCTGCCGCAGCACCTGGGCGCCGGCGACAGCGGCCGCAGCCTGCGCATTCCCATTCCGCACGCGCCGCTGACGCTGGACCCGCAGCGGGTCAACGCCCGGCTGGAGTCCCACCTGGTGCGGCAGATCTTCGACCGGCTGTGCCGCCACGACAGGCTGGGCCAGGTGTTGCGGCCAGCGCTGGCCCATCATTGGGAGGCGGATCCGGAAGGCAGAAACTGGCGCTTCTGGCTGCGGCCCGGCCTGCGCTTTCACGACGGGGGACCGCTGGATGCCGAAACCGCCGCCGCCAGCCTGCTCAGGCTCAAGCAGCCGGACAATCCCTATCACGCGCTGTACGCCCATCTGCGGCGGGTGGATGTCCACGACGCGCTATCGTTCAGCTGCCGGCTCACCGAAGCCGATCACCTGTGGCCGCAGCGGCTGGCCACCGCCAACGCCTCCATCGTGCCCATGCGCCGCAGCCAGGATTTCGAACGCATGCCGGTGGGCAGCGGACCGTTCCGCGTCGAACTGCACAGCCCGCAGCGGCTGAAACTGGCCGCGTTCGAGCAGCATTACCGCGAGCGGGCGCTGCTGGACAGCATCGAGCTGTGGATCATTCCCTCCCCGGCGGAGCAGGATTTCCATCTGCGGCTGGAATACGGCAGCCAGCGCGGCGCCACCATGCTGCAGTCCGCCTGCACCTACCTGATGCTGTCGCCGACCAGCCGCCGCATTCCGGCCGGGCAGCGGCTGCCGCTGATGCGCTTCCTGGCCGAACCCCATCCTGTGGCCGCCTGCGACGAGCGCGCGCCGGCGCTGGGCCTGCAGCCGGGCTGGCGCCATCCTCGCCCGGCGCCGTCCCCGCCGCCGAGGCTGGACGCGCAGCGGCTGACGCTGTTCCACTACGACCTGCCCTGCTTTCCGCCGCTGGCGGCGGCGCTGGCCGAGCGCCTGTCGCGGCTGGGCATCGGGCTGGACATCCGGTGCCTGACGCGGCGCGAGTTCTTCGACAGCGCCGCCTGGCGCGGCCAGGCCGACCTGATCCTCAGCAGCGAGCTGCTGCACGACGACCGCGACTACGGCATGTTCGAGTGGCTGAGCGGCTGCAGCACGCTGCAGCTGGGCCTGTCGCCCGACGCCTCCGCACGGCTGGAACGCGATATGCGCGGCTTGAAGGCGGAAGCGGAACGCGCCGCGCGCCAGGACGGCTACCGCCGCGCCGGCGACTGGCTGGTGGCCGAGGGCTGGATGCTGCCGCTGTCGCACGAGACGCTGGGCCATGACGCCAGCCCGCAGCTGGCCGGCCTGCAGCTGGGCGGCAACGGCTGGACCGATTTCGCCGGGCTGTGGCTGCGCGCTTGACGCCGGTCAAATCCCGGTTCGGCGGCACTTGAATCCCGGGGGCACCGTCCCTATCTTCGACAACAGGACGGCATCCGCCGTAAGCCCATGAACTGAAAGGAGAACCAGATGAGCATGCTGCCTGCCCGCCATAGCCTGTTTGACGAGTTTTTCCGCGATTTCACCCCGGGTTTCCTCGTCAAGCCGCTGCACGGCGACGCGCTGCCGTCGCAGATCAAGATGGACGTCAAGGAAACCGGCGAGGCTTACCAGGTGGAGGCCGAACTGCCCGGCGTCGGCAAGGAGGACATCCATGTCGAGATCGACGGCGCGCTGGTGACGATCAAGGCCGAGATCAAGCAGTTCGACCAGCAAGGCAAGGATGAGCGTTCGCTGCGCAGCGAACGCTATTACGGCCTGGTGTCGCGCAGCTTCCAGCTGCCGCAGGAGATCGACCGCGACGCCGCCGGCGCCAAATATGAGAACGGCGTGCTGAGCCTGACCCTGCCCAAGCGCCGCAACAGCGGCGTCGGCCAGCGGCTGAGGATAGAATAAGCGCCTCGCCCATGGCGGAAATGCAAAACGCGCCGGATAAACCGGCGCGTTTTGCATTGCCTGGCGCAGCGATCAGGCCAGGATCTTGGACACGATCTCGTACACGTCCTTGGACAGCTCGGCCTGGGCCATGCGTTCCAGCTCGGCGCGCATCAGCGCCCGGCGCGCCGGCTCCAGCTTCTGTAGCCGCCGGAAGGCGCGGGTCAGGCCGCTGGCGGCCTGCGGATTGATAGTATCCAGCTCCAGGATGCGGTCCGCCAGGAAGCGGTAGCCGCTGCCGTCGGCGGCGTGGAAGTGGTACAGGTTGGCGCCGAAGGCCCCCAGCAGCGAACGCACCTTGTTCGGGTTCTTGATGCTGAACGCCGGATGCTGCAGCGCCGCCTCCACGCGCTGCAGCGTGCCTTCCAGCTGGCTGCCGCCGATCAGCATGAAGAACTTGTCCATCACCAGCGCCTCGTTCTGCCAACGCGAGGCGAAATCGGTCAGGCAATCGTCGCGCTCCTGGCCGTCGCGGTCGCGCAGCGCCAGCAGCGCGCCCATCTGGTCGGTCATATTGTCGGCGTCGCGGAACTGCTTGGCCGCCATTTCAGCCGGCCAGGCGTCGTCCAGCCGGTTCAGCATCCACAAGGCGCGGTTCTTCAGGCTGCGCTTGCCGGAATCCTGGGTCTTGTACTCGCGGGTGAGGTTGAGCTCGTAAGCCTCGCGCCATTCGCCGCGCAGCGCCTGCGCCAGCTGGTCCAGCACGAATTCGCGCACCCGGTGGATGACCGCCGGATCGGCGACCTCCACCATTTCCAGGATTTCGCCCTCGGTCGGCAGGTTCAACATCAGCGCCTTGAACGCCGGATCCAGGCCCAGATCCTTCAGCACCGCGCGGAAGGCCCCAATGAAGGTGTCGGACAGCTTGAGTTCGCGGCCGGCGGCCACGTCGGCGATCAACTGCCGGAACAGGCGCTCGGCGAAGATCTGGCCGGCTTCCCAGCGGCAGAAGCTGTCGCTGTCGTTGGCCATCAGGAACACCAGCTGGTCGTCGCGCCAGTCGTACTCCAGCTTCACCGGCGCGGAGAAGCCGCGCAGCAGCGAGGGCACCGGCTCGGCCGGGATGCCGACGAAGGTGAAGCTCTGCTCGGCGGCCTTGACGTCCAGCACCCGCGAGGTGCCGACAGCCTCGGTTTCGCCGGCCAGGCGCAGCGGCAGGTCCTGGCCGTCCGCGCCCACCAGGCCCAGGGCCAGCGGGATGTGGAAGGGCAGCTTGTTCTGCTGCCCCGGCGTGGCCGGGCAGCTCTGCTTGACGGTCAGCGTGTAGCTTTGCTCGGCCGGGTTGTAGCGCGAGGAGACGGCCAGGCGCGGCGTGCCGGCCTGGCTGTACCACAGCGCGAACTGCGACAGGTCGACGTCGTTGGCGTCGGCCATCGCGGCGCGGAAGTCATCGCAGGTGACGGCCTGGCCGTCATGGCGCTTGAAATACAGGTCCATGCCCTTGCGGAAGCCGTCGCGGCCCAGCAGGGTTTCATACATCCGCACCACTTCCGCGCCCTTCTCGTACACGGTCATGGTGTAGAAGTTGTTCATCTCGATGTAGCTGTCCGGGCGGATCGGATGCGCGGTCGGGCCGGCGTCTTCCGGGAACTGCGCCATGCGCAGGCCCTTGACGTCCTCGATGCGCTTCACCGCGCGGCTGTAGATGTCAGCGCTGAATTCCTGGTCGCGGTAAACGGTCAGGCCTTCCTTCAGGCTCAGCTGGAACCAGTCGCGGCAAGTCACGCGGTTGCCGGTCCAGTTGTGGAAGTATTCGTGGCCGATCACCGCCTCGATGTCCTCGAAGTCGGAATCGGTGGCGGTATCCTGGCGGGCCAGCACGTACTTGGTGTTGAAGATGTTGAGGCCCTTGTTCTCCATCGCCCCCATGTTGAAGTCCCCGACCGCGACGATCATGTAGATGTCCAGGTCGTACTCCAGGCCGAAGCGCTCCTCGTCCCACTTCATCGAGTGCTTGACCGACTCCATCGCATGCGCGGTCTTATCCTGGTCGGCCGGCTCGGTCCAGATCTCCAACGCCACTTCGCGGCCACGCATGGTGACGAATTTGTCGCGCAGCGCCGTGAGCTTGCCCGCCACCAGCGCGAACAGATAGGACGGCTTGCGGTAGGGATCCACCCATTTCACCCAGTGGCGCTTCTTGTCCACCATGCCCTCGCCCACCTTGTTGCCGTTGGACAGCAGCACCGGGTACTTCTGCTTGTCGGCCTTGATGGTGGTGGTGAACTTGGCCATCACGTCCGGACGGTCCAGGTAGTAGGTGATCTTGCGGAAGCCTTCCGGCTCGCACTGGGTGAACAGATTGCCGCTGGACGCGTACAGGCCCATCAGGCTGGTGTTGGCCGCCGGATCCAGCTCGGTTTCCACTTCCAGGATGAAGCTGTCCGGCACCTGGCGCACGGTCAGCACGTCCTCTGCCAGCGCGTAGCGGCTCTCGTCCAGCTTCTCGCCGTCCAGCAGCACCGCCAGCAGCTTGGCGCTGCCGTCCAGCTTCAGGTCGCGCTCGGCGGATTCGCCGTTGCGGGTCACCACCAGCCGCGACTGCACGCGGGTGGACTCGTCCTCGACGTCGAACACCAGGTCGACGCGGTCGATCAGGAAGGCCGGGGCCTGGTAATCCTTGCGGTACTTCACTTCCGGCTGTTGAGCCATTCGTGTCTCCTTGCGGTCCGGCTCGTGGCCGGTCTCTTTCATAGACGGCGCGGCGCCGGGTCGGCGCCGCTCTTGGTCGAAATAGGCCGTTCTGTCAGCGGCCTGCAATCCATTTGCCGCCGCCCGCGTCCAGCTTGAGGCGGCAGGTATCCTCGGGCGCGGCTTGCGGCGCGACCTCGAAAGTCATCAGTTCGTCGCGGCGGAAAGCGTGCAGCTTGATCTTGTCGCCCGCCGCGAAACGGGCAATCTGCTTGTCCAGATCGTAGGCGCGCAGCTTGTCCACCGCCACCACCACGTCGCCGCCGGACAGGCCGGCCGCCTGCGCGGCGCCGCCATCCAGCACCTGGAGCAGCTTGACGCCGGCGGCGTCGGCCGCGGTCTTGACGCCCAGCGTCAGCGGCGCCGGCTTGCCGGCGAAGGCGTCCACCACGCCGCCGCGGTCGGACGCGCCCTGCGCGGCTTCGAACTTCAGCTCCACGCCCTGGCTCTTCAGCAGTTCGGCCAGCGGCAGCTCACCGGTGCTGCGCAGCGCCAGGTCGAAGAACGGTTTCAGCTTGAGGCCGGTGGTTTCGATCGCGATCTTTTCCCATTCGCCTTCTTCCAGCCCCTTGCCGTCGGCCAGCCATTTGGCCCACAGCGCGCGCATCACGTCGTCCAGCGACTGCTTGCCCTTGCTGTCGCGGCGAATCAGCAGGTCCAGCGCCAGCGCGGCCAGCGAGCCCTTGGTGTAGTAGCTGACGATGCTGTTGGGGCTGTTCTCGTCCTGGCGGTAGTACTTGGTCCAGGCCTCGAAGCTGGACTGCTCGAGCGTCTGCTTCAGGCGGCCGGCGCCGCGCTGCACGCCGGTGATGGTTTCGGCCAACAGGCCCAGGTAGCGCTTCTCGTCGATCAGGCCGCAGCGGACCAGGGTCAGGTCGTCGTAATAGGAGGTGATGCCCTCGAACGCCCACAGCAGGCGGGTCATGCCTTCGCGGTTCAGGTCGTACGGGGTGAACGCCGCCGGCTTCATCCGCTTGACGTTCCAGCTGTGGAAGTATTCGTGGCTGATCAGGCCCAAGAGCTTCAAGTAGCCGTCGCCGATCTCGGCCGCGCCCGGCGCGGGCAGGTCGTCGCGGTTGGCCACCAGCGCGGTGGACGCGCGGTGCTCCAGGCCGCCGTAGATGTCCTTGCCGACGAAGAGCATGAACACGTAGCGGTCGAACGGCGCCGGCTCGCCGAACAGCTTGATCTGGCATTCGCAGATCTTGCGGGTGTCTTCGGCCAATCGTTTCAGCTCGCCCTGGAAGCGGCCGGAGACGACGAACTCGTGCGGCACGCCGCAGGCCTTGAAGCTGACCTTCTTGAAATCGCCCATTTCCACCGGGTGGTCGATCAGCTCGTCGTAGTCGGCGGCGCGATAGCGGCCAAAGCCGGTCTTCTTCTTGACGTCCTCGGCCGGCAGGCTGGTGGCGACTTTCCACTCGGCGTAAGCCTTGCCCTCGGGCGCATGGATGTCGACGGTGCAGGCTTCGCCCTCGTAGCCTTCCGCCGCCAGGAACACGCTGGTGCCGTTGAAGAAGCCGCGCTCGCCGTCGAGGTAGGCGCCGCGCACCGACAGGTCGAAGGCGTAAACCTGATAGCGCAGCGTCAGCGCGCCCTTGGCCGGCGCAGCCTGCCAGCGGTTCTTTTCCAGCTGCCGCAGCGCCACCGGTTTGCCGCCGGCGCTGGCCGCCATCCCGACGATGTGCTTGGAAAATTCACGGATCATATAACTGCCGGGAATCCACGCCGGCAGAAAAAACACCTGGCCATCCTTGGCTGGATGCGAGATGGTGACAGTTGCCTCGAACAGATGCGCCTCCGGCGAAACCGGGCGCAGCGTGTAGTGTACTGGGACGGGTTGAGTCATGATCGGCCTGCGAGCGTTGCAAAACTTGATGATTCTAGCATTTCCGCGATTTCGGCGGTGGCCCTCGTGGCGTATTGATCCATGTCAAGAAGTCATACCGACAGGCCAATACAATTGCATGCGTGGCAACATGTACTATTCGTATTGCTACCCTCGTCATACCGCGAGAATTAGGACAGACAGGAATCGATCCAAGCCGGCTATGCAACTGGCTCGCATAAGGCATTTGATTTAGAATAACGGCATTGGATGCATGGAAATTTGGTGCTATCGAAAAGGCTTCCGAACTGCTAATACAGACATCAAAGCTTATCGGTACAGGTCAAGCACCTGATTCGACTTTTCGCAAAACGGTTCCCCGCGGCTTGCTTTTCCAATTCTCCAGATAGGGATGAAGCCGGAAAGTTCAAGTCGCCTTGGTTTGTCATGTTCTGAGTTAGCAACCTTGGAGAAAACCTTAAATGGAAACGCAATCCACTTATAACTATAAGGTGGTGCGCCAATTTGCCATCATGACCGTAGTTTGGGGCATAGTCGGCATGTTGGTGGGCGTCATCATTGCGGCCCAGTTGGTGTGGCCGGAGCTCAATTTCGGGCCCTGGTTCCACTTCGGCCGCCTGCGCCCCTTGCACACCAACGCCGTCATCTTCGCCTTCGGCGGCTGCGGTCTGTTCGCCACCTCCTACTACGTGGTGCAGCGCACCTGTAACGTCAGGCTGATTTCCGACAAGCTGGCCGCCGTCACCTTCTGGGGCTGGCAGCTGGTGATCGTGCTGGCGGCCATCACGCTGCCGCTGGGCTTCACCACCTCCAAGGAATACGCTGAACTGGAATGGCCGATCAAGCTGCTGATCGCCGTGATCTGGGTGATCTACGCGATCGTGTTCTTCGGCACCATCGCCATCCGCAAGGTCAAGCACATCTACGTGGCCAACTGGTTCTACGGCGCCTTCATCCTGGCCGTGGCCCTGCTGCACATCGTCAACTCCGCCTTCGTGCCGGTGACCATGTGGAAGTCCTATTCGGTCTACTCCGGCGCCGTCGACGCGATGGTGCAGTGGTGGTACGGCCACAACGCGGTGGGCTTCTTCCTGACCGCCGCCTTCCTCGGCATGATGTACTACTTCGTGCCCAAGCAGGCCGGCCGCCCGGTCTACTCCTACCGCCTGTCCGTGGTGCACTTCTGGGCGCTGATCTTCACCTATATGTGGGCCGGTCCGCACCACCTGCACTACACCGCGCTGCCCGACTGGACCCAGTCCGTCGGCATGGTGTTCTCGCTGATCCTGCTTGCGCCGTCCTGGGGCGGCATGATCAACGGCATCATGACCCTGTCCGGCGCCTGGCATAAGCTGCGCACCGATCCGGTGCTGAAGTTCCTGGTGGTATCGCTGTCGTTCTACGGCATGTCCACCTTCGAAGGCCCGATGATGTCGATCAAGACCGTCAACGCCCTCTCCCACTACACCGACTGGACCATCGGCCACGTGCACTCCGGCGCGCTGGGCTGGGTGGGCTTCATCACCATCGGCTCGATGTACTACCTGATTCCGCGCCTGTTCGGCCGCGAAACCATGCACAGCGTCAAGCTGATCGAGGCCCACTTCTGGCTGGCCACCGTCGGCGTGGTGCTCTACATCGCCGCGCTGTGGATCTCCGGCGTGATGCAGGGCCTGATGTGGCGCGCGCTGAATCCGGACGGCACCCTGACCTACGCCTTCGTCGAAGCGGTGAAAGCCACCTACCCGTACCACACGGTGCGCCTGCTGGGCGGCTTCCTCTACCTCTCCGGCATGCTGCTGATGGCTTACAACACCTACCGCACCGTCGTCGCAGGCCGCGCCGTCGATGCCAAGATTCCGGCCATCACCGCAGAAGCACATTAACAGGCGAGAATAATCATGGACAGAATCCAGAAACTGATTGAAGAGCATGTGGGCTGGCTGATCGTGCTGACCCTGCTGGTGGTCAGCGTGGCCGGCCTGGTGGAAATCCTGCCGCTCGCGTTCCAGAAATCCGTGACCGAACCGGTGGCCGGCGTCAAGCCGTTCACCGCCCTGCAGCTGGCGGGCCGCGACATCTACATCCGCGAGGGCTGCACCACCTGCCACACCCAGATGATCCGCCCGTTCCGCGCCGAAACCGAACGCTACGGCCACTACTCGGTGGCCGGCGAATCCGTGTACGACCATCCGTTCCTGTGGGGCTCCAAGCGCACCGGCCCCGACCTCGCCCGCGTCGGCGGCCGCTATTCCGACGAATGGCACCGCGTGCACCTGAACAACCCGCGCGACGTGGTGCCGGAGTCCAATATGCCGGCCTTCCCGTGGCTGTCCAAGAACCTGGCGGACGCCGACGTGGTGCCCAAGAAGATGGAAGCCCTGCGCCTAGTCGGCGTGCCGTACACCGACAAGGACATCGCCGAGGCGAAGTCCCAGGTGGAGGGCAAATCCGAACTGGACGCCGTCGTCGCCTACCTGCAAGGCCTGGGCCTTGCCGTGAAGAACAGGCGCTAAGCCATGGACTGGGTCACTTTCGGGCGTTCGCTGTTCACCGTGGTCTGCTTCGCCTTCTTCATCATGGTGTTGATCATGGCCTACAGCAAACGCTCCAAGAACCGGTACGAGGAAGCGGCCAACCTGCCCTTCCTGGACGACGACAAGGTAGAGGAAGCCACGCATGACGAGGCTTCCCACGGAGCAAGAAAATGAGTCAATTCACAAGCGGTTTCTGGAACATCTGGATCATCGTGATCGTGCTGGGCGGCATCATCGGCCTGACGCTGCTGGTGTTCACCCAATCCAAGACCACGGTCAAGAAGGGCGAGGAAGTCGACATCACCGGCCACATCTGGGACGGCGACCTGGCCGAGTACAACAACCCGCTGCCGCGCTGGTGGATGCTGATGTTCTACATCACGCTGATCTTCGGCATCGTCTACCTGGCGCTGTATCCCGGCCTCGGCGACTACAAGGGCCTGTTCGGCTGGACCCAGGTCGACCAGTACAAGGCGGAAAGCAAGGCTGCCGAGCTGAAATACCAGCCCTTGTACGACAAGTATCTGAAGCAGGACCTGAAATCGGTCGCCGCCGATCCCAAGGCGCAGGAAATGGGCCGCCGCCTGTTCCAGACCTACTGCGTGCAGTGCCACGGCGCGGACGCCCGCGGCGCCAAGGGCTTCCCCAACCTGGTCAGCCATGACTGGATGTACGGCGGCGAGCCGGACACCATCAAGACCACTATCCTGAATGGACGCCACGGCCAGATGCCGGCCTGGGGCGCCGCTTTCGGCGAGGAAAAGGTCAAGGATGTGGCCAACTACGTGATGTCGCTGTCCGCTCACAAGAAGAAGTACGACGCGGAGCGCGCCGCCCGAGGCAAGGAAACCTTCGCCGCGGTATGCGCGACCTGCCACGGTCCGGACGGCAAGGGCAACCAGCAGCTGGGCGCGCCCAACCTGACCCACCCGTCCGGCAGCTGGCTGTACGGCGGCACCGAGAAGGCCATCATCGAAACCATCACCAACGGCCGCAACGGCCAGATGCCGGCCTGGAAGGACTTCCTCGGCGAAGGCAAGGTCCACTTGCTGGCCGCCTACGTCTGGAGCCTGTCCAACAACCCGAAGGCCCAGCAGTAACACGCTTCGCCATCGCGCGCCGCCCGCCCCGAGCGGGCGGCGCGCTTCGCCTCCCACCCACCCAGAGGCTTTGGTAGAGCGCATCGCCCGGTGAGTTTCACCAAACCCTCTTCAGGAAAACGACATGTCCGAATCGCTGAAGAAAATTCCGATCAAGGTTGAAGCCGCCGGCCAGGACAAAGAAACCGTCTCGCTGTACGAATCCCAAAAGAAAATCTACGTCCGCGCCGCCAAGGGCATGTTCAACAATCTGCGCATCCTGTTCGTGCTCGGCACCCAGCTGGTCTACCTGGGCCTGCCCTGGCTGCAATGGAACGGCCGCCAGGCGGTGCTGTTCGACCTGGCGGACCGCAAGTTCTACCTGTTCGGCCTCACCGTCTGGCCGCAGGACTTCGTCTACCTGGCCGCGCTGTTGATGTGCTGCGCCTTCGGCCTGTTCACCTGGACCACCATCGCCGGCCGGCTATGGTGCGGCTACTCCTGTCCGCAGACGGTGTACACCGAGATCATGCTGTGGATAGAACAATGGGTGGAGGGCGACCGCAACAAACGCATCAAGCTTGACGCCTCGCCGATGGGCTTGCGCAAGCTCAGGCTGAAGTCGACCAAGCACTTCATCATGATCGCGTTCTCGCTGTGGACCGGCTTCACCCTGGTCGGCTATTTCACGCCGATCCGCAGCCTGGTCGCGGCGCTGCCCACCTTCGGCTACGGCCCGTGGGAAACGTTCTGGATGTTCTTCTACGGCGGCTTCACCTATCTGTTCGCCGGCTTCATGCGCGAGCAGGTGTGCAAGTACATGTGCCCCTACGCCCGCTTCCAGAGCGTGATGTTCGACGCCGACACGCTGATCATCTCCTACGACGAGGCCCGCGGCGAGCCGCGCGGCGCGCGCAAGAAGGGCACGGATCCGAAGGAGCAGGGCCTGGGCTCCTGCATCAACTGCAGCATCTGCGTGCAGGTGTGCCCGGTGGGCATCGACATCCGCAACGGCCTGCAATACGAGTGCATAGGCTGCGCCGCCTGCATCGACGCCTGCGACGAAGTGATGGACAAGATGGGCTACCCGCGCGGCCTGATCCGCTACACCACCGAGAACGCGCTGGAAGGCAAGTACCCGGAAAAGGAAATCGCGTCGCGGCTGAAACGGCCCCGCGTGGTGCTGTACATGCTGGTGCTGAGCGCGGTGATCATCGCCGCCGTCGCCTCGCTGGCGATGCGCAAGCCGTTCAAGGTGGACATCCTGCGCGACCGCGCGTCGCTGGTGCGCGAGACCGATGAGGGCTGGCTGGAAAACACCTACATCATCAAGATCATCAACACCACGGAACATCCGCAGCAATTCCGCATCACAGCGGAAGGCCTGCCCGACATCAAGGTCAAGACCGAAACGCCGCTGGTGGCCATTCCCGCCGCCGCCACCGACAGCGCCACCGTGCACGTGGAGGCCGACCCGCAGTACGCGACCAAGGGCAGCCACCCGATCCGCTTCATCGTAGAATCCGCCGGCGATCCCTCGCTGCGGGTAGAAGAAAAATCCAGCTTCATCGGAGAATGACATGCAACACACCGCCCACCACCCCGCCCGCCCCTGGTACAAGGAGCCCTGGCCCTGGATACTGTTCGGCCTGCCGGCGGTGTCCGTGGTCGTCGGCATCTTCTTCCTGATGGCGGCGATCAAGTCCGACGACGGCCTGGTCACCGACGACTATTACAAGAAGGGCAAAGCGATCAATATGGAGCTGCGCCGCGACAAGGCCGCCGCCCAGATGGGCCTGTCCGCCCAGCTGATGTTCGGCAGCGACGGCCGCAGCCTGCGCCTGGTCACCGCCAGCAAGGTCAAGCTGCCGGACACCCTGTCGCTGCGCATGATCCACCCGGCCCAGGACGATTACGACCTGTCCGCCGTGATGACCATGGCCGGCCCCAATCTGTACCAGGGCATCCTGCCCAAGATCCCGGTCAACGCCAATCACTGGTACGTGCAGCTGGAAGACCATGACAAGAAATGGCGGATCCAGGGCGAGTGGAAGCCCGGCTCGGGACAGATGGTGATGCTGGGCCAGCCCCATCTGGAGCCGGCCGAGCACTGAGCGCCAAACTCGCATCCCTATCGAAACGGCCCGCAAGCGGGCCGTTTTCTTTGCCTGGCCGACGGCTGGACTACGCCACCGCCCTCACCCGGCTGAGCCAGGCAAGCGCGCCCGCGCCCGCCTGCCACGCCGCCGTCGCCAGCATCAAGTCCCGCAGCGGCATGCCGGCCGACAACACGCCGCCCAAAACCAGCGCCAGCGGCATCAGCAGCTTGAACAAGGAGCCGGTCAGCCCGGACACGCGGCCGATCAGCGCCGCGGGCGTCGCCTCCTGCCGGTAGCTCCACACCCCGACATTGCCGCACACCACGACAAAGCTCTGCAGCGCCATCGCGCCCGCCAGCCACGGCATCTCGCTCAACACCGCCTGGGCCGCCATGCCGCCGGCTTCCAGCAGCAGCGCCAGACAGATCATCCGTCCCAGGCCCAGCGCCGCTCTCACCCTCGCCACGCACAAGCCGGCCGCGATGCCGCCCGCGCCGGCGCAGCCGAACAGCAGTCCCAGTTGGCTGGGCGAGAAGCCGAGCTGGTCGCGGGCGCGAAACAAGAACAAGACCTCGGCCACGCCGGCCGCGCCATTGGCCAGCACCACCACCCAGCTCAACTGCCACAGCGCCGCGTTGCCGCGCAGTGTCCGCCAGCCGGCGGCCAGCTCCGCCAGAAAGCGCCGCTCGCCGGCCTGTCCCGGCCCTTGCGCCGGCACCCTGGCCATCAGCGCCGCCGACAACAAGAACATCAGCGCCGGCGCGCCCAGGCTCCAGTGCGGGCTGGCCCAGGCGATCAGCAGGCCGGACAGCATCGGGCCGCTGACGGCGAACACGTCGAACAAGCTGCCCAGATAGCCATTGGCCTGCACCAACTGCGCCGGCGGCACGCTCTCTTTCACCAGCGCCATCCGGCAGATGGCGGTCACGTAGTTGCACAGCATCACGCAGAAGGTCAGCGGATAAAACAGCCATGCAGCCATCCGGCCGCCGGCCAACGCCAGCGCGCAAACGCCCAGCAGCGCAGCCATCACCAGCAAGGCACGCTGCGCCCAGCTGCGGCGGCACACCCGGTCCACCCACACGCCGATGAACACCGCCAGCAGCAGATTGGGCAGAAACTCCACCGCGCGCAGATTGCTCATCGCCGCCAGCGAATGGGTCAGCTCGTACAGGATCAAGGGCAGCGCCAACTGGTAGATCTGGCCGCCCAGCGCTAGCAATGCGGTGGATGCGAACAAGCCGGCGAACACCGGCTGCCGCCATAAAGAAGAAGAAACCGCGGACATGCGCGCTCCATGACATTTGACAGAAGCGGCAGTATCCGGCACAAAAGCGGGAACAAAAACGGAACAGATCAAAGCCATTCCTCCCCTTTTATGCGCCTGCTCCAACACTACCAGCGCCTGAGCCTGGCCTTCCCCGCGCACGACGGCCCGGCGCGGCTGGCAGACATCGCCGCCGCCCTGCATTGCAGCCCGCGCCATGCCCGCGAACTGCTGCAGAGCATGGCGGCAAACGGCTGGCTGCGATGGCTACCCGGCCTGGGGCGCGGCCATCCGTCGCGGCTGCGCCTGCTCGCGCCGACAGGCCAGTTGGAAACGGAAGCGGTGCGCGCCCACCTGGCCGCTGGCGACATCGAAAAGGCGATGCGCTTGCTGCCCGCAGCCGCCCGCAGCCAAGTGGCCGAGCTGCTGCCCGCTTATCTCGGCGTGTCGCCGGCCGAACCGCAAACGCTGCGCCTGCCCTTCTACCGGCCGCTGCACAGCCTGGACCCGGTCCGGATCAATCGCCGCACCGAATGCCACCTGATCCGCCAGATCTTCGACGGCCTGACCCGCTACAACCGCGCCCAGGGGGAAATCGTCCCGGCGCTGGCCCACCACTGGAGCCATGACGGCGCATGGCGGAACTGGCGCTTCCATCTGCGCCCCGGCGTCGCCTTCCACCATGGCCGCGCGCTGGATGGCGAAGACGTCCGCCAGAGCCTGCTGCGCTTGCGCGACGAGGCCGGTCCGCACCAGGGCCTGCTGCTCCATATGGAAAATGTGAGCCTGCCCGCGCCGCTGACCGTCGACATCCGCCTGGCCCGCCCCGACGCCTTGCTGCCGCGGCGGCTGGCCGACAGCGCCGCCACCATCCTGCCGCGCGACCGCTGGCCGCAAGCCGACTTCGGCCGCTTCCCCATCGGCACCGGCGCGTTCAAGCTGGAAGCCAACAACGACTACCGCGCCACGCTGCGCGCCTTCGACCGCCACTGGAAAGAAAGGCCGCTCTTGGACGCCGTGGATATCTGGGTGGTGGACGATCCGGATGTGCGGGCCCGGCTGGATGCCCGCTTCTGCCACCCGGATAAGCCCGCAGTCCGGCCATCACTGCAGCAACTGGAGGCCGGCTGCAGCTATCTGGCCGCGAACCCGGCCCGGCTGGACGCCGCTCAACGGCGGACGCTGGCCGACTGGCTGCACCCAACCGTCTGGCAAGCCGCGCTTGCCGGCGAGCCGGCGCTGGGCATGCTGCCGCAATGGCGGCACCGCCCGGCGCCCGTCCAGCCGCAGCCCCCGCGCCTGCCGCCGACGCTGCGGCTGGTCACCTACCAACTGCCGGCCCATATCGAGCTGGCCGAGGCCGTGGCGCGCCGCTTGCGCGACATTGGCAGCCGGATCGCGCTGACCGTCATGTCCTATCCCGATTTCGCCCGCTACGACTGGCTAGATGACGCGGACCTGCTGCTGACCGGCGAAGTGATGGCCGACGATGTGGATTTCGGCGTCTACCAATGGCTGTGCCAGGATGCCGGCTATCGCCATTGGCTGGAAGAAGGGACTCGACAAAAAATCCGGCTAACGGAAAGAAGACTGGCGATGGAACCGGACGCGGAGCGGCGCTGGCAAGGCTACGAAGCGCTGGCGCGAACGCTGGTGGAGGAAGCCAGCCTGATTCCGCTGCGGCATCATGTCCAGACGATGGAATTCGCGCCGCAGCTGCGGGGCGTCACGCTGGCGCAGTGCGGCTGGATGGATTTCGGCAAAGCGTGGCTGGCTCCCCCGCTCTGAGCAAGCCCTGGCTCAGATGGCGGCGTCCGAGTGATAACGCAGCCAGAAAGCCTCGCGGCAGCCGTTGTCGAAGCTTTTGCTCATCGGCTCGATGCCCGGCGAGCTGCCCAGCTCCAGCACTTCATAGGTGATCCAGCTCTCGGCGCAGGCCTGCTCGCTAGGGTAATCATCCACCTCGATGCGGCGGCGGATCGCCACGCCGTTGTCGAAGCGGTACACCCGCTCCTGCAAGCTCACTTCGCAATCGGCCTCGCGCCAGCTGTCGCGCCGCTCCTCGCGGCCGACGATGCGTTCCGCGCCGGCGCCGCCCATGATCGCCCGCGCGTAGCCGGCCAAGGGTTCGCTCGCGCCGTCCATCACGCGCTCTCCTTGCGAATGTCGGTCAAGAGCGGCCGGGCCAGGCGGCGGTAATCGTCGCCGTCCAGCACGATGGACGCGTCCAGCCGCCCGGCGTTGAAGGCGATCTCCCGATAGCGCGCCAGCAACTGCGGATCCGCCACCAGGCGGATGGAAGGATCGAAACTGAACGGCGGGATGGCGCCGATCACGCAGCCGGTCGCCGCCTCGGCGTCGGCCGCATCCGCCAGCTTCACCTTGCGCGCGCCGACGGCGGCGGCCACCTTGGCGAAATCCACCCGCTCGTCGCCGGGCAGCACCGCCAGCACGAACTGGCCAGGCGCGTCCGCCACCCGGCACAGCATCGCCTTGGCGCCCTGCCCCACCTCGGTGCCGCGTATCTCCGCCACCTTGTGCGAATTGCCCTCGGCCGGATGTTCTATCACCCGGAAGCGGGCGTCGCCCGCTTCCAGCATTTTCCGCAAACGTTCAAACACGGCACACTCCTCACGCGCATACCAGATATTTCCAAACAACATGAGGCCGGAAAGCGAATCGGCAAGCCCCGGCCATGCTTGCGGCTCTGGCCACGACGGACTGGACGAGGCCGCGCGGCAAGGCGGGCGTTGGCGATGCGCGCGCAGCTTCTCCGCCAGACTGAGTCCCTTGCCCCCGCGCCTGGGCCTGCCTTGCCCAGCGTCCCATCCGGCCGTTCCGCTTGCCCGGCGCGCGCCGTCCATGCATGATGCATGACCAGGCAGTAGCCGGGAGACCGTCCCGCCGCGCGCCTGCGCCGCAGCCACCACATAGAAAGGTTGGAGATCATGTCGAAAGAGCTCGTCTTCTATACCAACCCGCAGTCGCGGGGCAATATCGTGCACTGGATGCTAGAAGAAGTGGGCGCGCCCTACCGCCCGGTGCTGCTGGAATACGGCGCGTCGATGAAGGCGCCGGAGTATCTGGCCATCAATCCGATGGGCAAGGTGCCGGCCATCCGGCACGGCGACCAGGTGGTCACAGAAGGCGCGGCCATCTGCGCCTATCTGGCCGACGCTTTTCCCGAAGCCGGCCTCGCGCCGGCGCCCGCCGAGCGCGGCGATTATTATCGCTGGCTGTTTTTCGCCGCCAGCTGCGTGGAACACGCTTGGACCAACCAGGCCGCCGGCTTCACGCCCACCCAGGAGCAGCAGCGCATGTTCGGCTACGGTTCCTACGAGGCGACGATGAATGCGCTGGCCAAGGCGGTGGCCGGCCGCCGCTATATCGCCGGAAACCGCTTCAGCGCGGCCGACGTCTATGTCGGCCGCACGATAGGCTACGGCATCGATTTCGGCAATATGCGCGACTGGCCGGAACTGGTTGCCTACTGGGACGGCCTGAAAGACCGGCCGGCCCTGCTGCGCGCCGCCGAGCAGGCGGCCCGGTGGCAGGCCGGCAAGGCTTAAGCTCCCTGGCGACGCCGGCAGCGGGGGGCCTTCCGCCCCCCGCGCCAGGCCCCGCTACGCCGGCCGCAGCCGCGCGGTGAAGTGGCGCAATATCGGCGGCTCGTAGTCGAAAACCAGCCCTCTCACCCCCGCCGCGCGCCGCTTCACGTCTATCAGGCAGTCGGCGATGTAGTCCATATGGTCGTTGGTGTAGACCCGCCGCGGTATCGTCAGCCGCATCAGCTCGAACGGCGACGGCTCCTGCCGGCCGGTCTGCGGATGGCGCCCCAGCAGCAGCGAACCGATCTCCACCGCCCTAACGCCGCCTTCCAGATACAGCTCGCAGGCCAGCGCGTGCGCGGGGAACTGCCCGGCCGGGATATGCGGCAGCAGCCGCGCGGCGTCGACGAAGACCGCGTGGCCGCCGGTCGGGGTCTGGATCGGCACGCCGCCCTCGCGCAGCCGCTCGCCCAGGTAGGCCACCTGGCCGATGCGATAGCTCAGGTAAGCGTCATCCAAGCCCTCCTTCAGGCCGATGGCCAACGCCTCCATGTCGCGGCCGGCCAGGCCGCCGTAAGTGATGAAGCCCTCCATCGGCACGCAGCGCACCTGCACCGCGCGGAACAGCGCCTCATCGTTCTTGAAGCAGCACAGGCCGCCGATATTGACCAGCCCGTCCTTCTTGGCCGACATGGTGAACATGTCGCCGTAATCGAACATCTCGCGCACGATGGACGAGATGGCAACGCCGGCATAGGCCGGATCCCGTTCGCGGATGAACCAGGCGTTCTCGGCGAAGCGCGCCGCGTCGATCACCACCGGAATGCCCTTCGAACGGGCCAGTGCGCTGGCCGCGCGGATATTGGCCATCGACACCGGCTGGCCGCCGGCGCTGTTGCAGGTGACGGTGACGATGATGGCCGCGACGTTTTCCCCCTCGGCCTCGACGATCTCGCCCAGCCGCGCCAGATCGAAGTCGCCCTTCCAGTCGTAGGCCGCGCCAGTGTCCAGCGCTCGCGGCGTCAGCGCGTTGACCGCGCGCGCGCCGGCCAGCTCGACATGGGCCTTGGTGGTGTCGAAATGGTAGTTGGACAGAAACACCGGCCGCTCGCCGCGGCAGCGCTTCACCAGCTCCGGAAACAGGATCTGCTCGGCGCCGCGCCCCTGGTGGGTGGGAATGGTGTGCGCGTAGCCGAACAGCTCGCGCACGGTGTCGGCCAGCCGCAGGAAGTTGCGGCTGCCGGCGTAGGCCTCGTCGCCCATCATCAGGCCGGCCCACTGGCGGTCGGACATCGCGCCGGTGCCGCTGTCGGTCAACAGATCGATATAGACATCCTCGGCCTTCAACAGGAAGGGATTCCACCCGGCCTCCTGCAGCGCCTGGCGGCGGTATTCGGCGGTGGTTTGGCGGATCGGCTCCACCATCTTGATGCGGAACGGTTCGGGAATGCGTCGTGCCATGGTCTTCTCCTCGGCGCGGTCGCGCCGTCCGCTCGAAGGCGGACAGGGCGGCGGCCAGCCGTCATGCGATCGAAACAAATAGGGAACGTTTGCCGGAGGAGATCAGGCGTGCGGAAAGTCGAACGTCAGGATGATGTCGACGGTATACCAGTTGGGACGCAGGCCATTGAGGTGAGTCAGCGCCTGGCCAGCATGGGGTTCGATGTTCATCGCCACACCTTGAGGCAGTTGCACGGTCGCCCGGACGCGGGCGCAACCTCAAGATAGGCCAGAATTGTCAGACTGCGCAACAATCATCAACTAACAGAAACAATCAGGGCATTGATTTGTATACATTCAACAATAGCCGACATGCAATAAACTCATAAAACTTAGAGTATTGACTAGCAAAAAATCATCCATAAAGAAAAGCATTTGCTCTATTTATTACAATGTAATTGATCTTGTTTAAAAAAAATTTTCACATCTCAACATTTAATCGATATGATCTTGCGCTGCCTACAAAATCCAAGGCATGCATAAAAAACAAAAAACACCGCTCGTTGCTGGTGATATCTCAAGTCACTCGAAGGAACCCTTATGTCTACACAATCGCATCCCAAGGGGCTTTATCTGCTCTTTGTGACGGAGATGTGGGAGCGCTTCAGCTACTACGGCATGCGCGCCATCTTCACCCTGTACATGATCAAGGCGCTGCTGTTCGACAAGGCCCATGCTTCGGACATCTACGGCACCTATACCGGCCTGGTCTATTTCACCCCGCTGATCGGCGGCTACATCGCCGACCGCTACTGGGGCAACCGCCGCTCCATCCTGGCCGGCGGCGTGCTGATGGCCATCGGCCAGTTCATGCTGTTCTTCTCCGGCTCGCTGCATGAAACCAATGTCGCCGCCGCCTCCTGGCTGCTGTACGGCGGCCTGGGCATGCTGATCGCCGGCAACGGCCTGTTCAAACCGAACATCTCGTCCATGGTCGGCCAGCTGTACGCCCCGGGCGACAAGCGCGTGGACTCCGCCTTCACCATCTTCTACATGGGCATCAACACCGGCTCGCTGATCGCGCCGCTGGTTTGCGGCACCCTGGGCGACACCGGCAATCCCGCCGACTTCAAATGGGGCTTCATGGCCGCCGGCTTCGGCATGCTGCTGTCGCTGGTGGTGTTCACCCTGTTCAAGAACCAGTACCTGGTGACCCCGGAAGGCAAGCCGATCGGCATGGCGCCCAAGCGTCACCACGACAGCGGCGAAAAAGTGGTGCACGCGCCGCTGACCAGCATCGAGAAGCAGCGCCTGGCGGTGATCCTGATCGTGTCCGCCTTCGTGATCTTCTTCTGGTCCGCCTTCGAGCAGGCCGGCGCCTCGCTGACCTTCTTCGCCGAAGAGCAGACCAACCGCAACCTGATGGGCTACGTGATCCCGGCCTCCTTCTTCCAGTCGCTGAACCCGATTTCGGTGGTGATTTTCGCGCCGATCTTCGCCTGGATCTGGACCAAGCTGGGCAGCAAGGGCATGGAGCCCTCCTCTCCGGCCAAGATGGCGCTGGGCCTGTTCTTCCTGGCGCTGGGCTATCTAGTGATCGCCTTCGGCGTCGACGGCCTGGCCCCGGGCGTCAAGGTCAGCATGCTGTGGCTGGTCAGCCTGTACGTGCTGCACACCTTCGGCGAACTGAGCCTGTCTCCTATCGGCCTGTCGCTGGTGGTGAAGCTGTCCCCGGCCCGCTTCACCGGCCTGATGATGGGCATCTGGTTCCTGTCGTCGTCCGCCGCCAACAAGTTCGCGGGCACGCTGTCCGAGCTGTACCCGGACCCGGCCAAGCCGGTGCCGCACTTCCTCGGCTACGCGGTCACCAATCTGCACGACTTCTTCATGCTGTTCGTGATGATGGCCGGCGCCAGCTCCCTGGTGCTGTTCGCGCTGTCTTCGGTGCTGAAGAAGATGATGCACGGCCGCTGAGCCGCCGCTTACCCGATCCAAGCCAACGCCGCCTCCGGGCGGCGTTTTCGCTGGCGGGACGGAAGACGCCGGTCCCGGTCTGTGATAGCCTTGCGCCGATCCTCTACCCCGTTTTGAAAACAAGTTTACGGATGAATACCGCTGCCACTTCCTCCTGGCGGAAGGCGGCCGGCTACGCCTTGCTGGCGCTGCTGGCCATCCGCCTGCTGGCGCTGTGGGCGATCCCGCTCACCGACACCACCGAGGCCCGCTACGCCGAGATCGCCCGCAAGATGCTGGAAACCGGCAATTGGGTGACGCCGCTGCACGACTACGGCGTGCCGTTCTGGGCCAAGCCGCCGCTGTCCACCTGGCTGTCCGCAGCCAGCATGGGCCTGTTCGGCGTCAACGAGTTCGCCGCCCGCCTGCCCGCGCTGCTGCTGGCCATCGGCGCGCTGTGGCTGACGGCAGATCTGATGCGCCGCCGCGCCGGCAACGACGCCGCGATGGCCGCCGCGCTGATCTTGGGCGGCGGCCTGCTGTTCTACGGCGCGGCCGGCACCGTGATGACCGATCCCTCGCTGATGTTCTGCGTCACGCTGAGCCAGGTGGCGTTCTGGCATGCGATGAGCGGCGGCGGCCGGCCGTGGCGTTACGCCTTCTTCGCCGGCCTGGGCCTGGGCCTGTTGGCCAAGGGGCCGCTGGCCGTGGTGCTGGTGGGCATGCCCATCTTCGTCTGGGTATTGGTCCGCAATCAATGGAAAGCGCTGTGGCGCGAGCTGCCCTGGATATCCGGCACCCTGCTCGCCGCGGCCATCGCCCTGCCCTGGTACACATGGGCGGAAATCCGCACGCCGGGCTTTCTCAACTACTTCATCATGGGCGAACACGTCAGCCGCTTCCTGGACGCTGGCTGGAAGGGCGACAAGTACGGCTTCGCCCACGCCACGCCGCGCGGCATGATCTGGCCTTATGCGCTGGGCGCGCTGTTTCCATGGTCCATCGCCATGCTGGCCTGGCTGGCCAGCCGGGCGCGCCGACTGCCGGCCATCGTCCGCGCCGGCGAAAACGACGGCTGGCTGCTGTATGTCTCCTTGTGGACCGTGATGACGCTGCTGTTCTTCACGATGTCCGGCAACATCATCTTCCCGTACTCGCTGCCGATGCTGCCCGGCGCGGCGCTGCTGATGGCGGAGCTGTGGCATCGCGGCCGCGACGAGCGCGCCGGCCGCGCGCTGCCGTGGCTGGCGCTGTCCTCCGGCCTGCTGGTGCTGGCGGCGATCGGCCTGCAATGGCATGACGGCGCCAGATATTTCCGCACCCAGAAGCCGGTGATAGCCGCCTGGCGCCAGCAGCAGCCCGCGCCGCAGGCGACGCTGTTCTACTGGGACAGCCGCCGCGAGTTCTCCGCGGAGTTCTACAGCCAGGGCCGGGTGCGCACCACCGCCGACGCGCACGCGCTGGCCCCGCAGCTGGCAGCCCATCCGGGCAGCTGGATCGTCACCGAGCAGCGCGACTTCGCCAGCCTGCCGCCGGCCATCGCCGCGGGCTATCTGAAGGCCGGAGAGTTTCCGGTGATGAAAGACAGGATGTTGCTGCTCAAGCCGGCGACAGCCCATTGACTGCGAAGACCACCATGACCGACGCACGCAACTTCGTACCGCCCTACCTGCTGGAACTGCACGCCGCCGAACGGCCGGCCGACCCGCTGGTCAGCTGCCTGATCCCGGCCTACAACGAGTCGGAAAACATCGTGCCGATGCTGGAGACGCTGCACCGGCTGCTGTCGGCGCACGGCTATCGCCACGAACTGGTGGTGGTGGACGACGGCAGCCGCGACGACACCGTGCCCAAGGCGCTGGAAGCCGCCAAGCGGCTGCCGGTGACGCTGATCCAGCTGTCGCGCAATTTCGGCAAGGAAATCGCGCTGACCGCCGGCATCGACAATATCGGCGGCGATGTCGCGGTGCTGATAGACGGCGACTTCCAGCATCCGCCGGAAATGGTGCCGGTCTTCCTCGCCAAATGGCGCGAGGGCTATGACATGGTCTACAGCGTGCGCGCCAACCGCGACGGCGAAACCCTGGCCAAGCGCGCGTTCACCCGCGTGTTCTATGCGCTGCTGAACAGCGGCGCGCCGCTGAAAATCCCGGAAAACACCCAGGATTTCCGGGTGCTGGACAAGAGCATCCTGGAGGCGCTCAGGCGCATGCCGGAGCGCAACCGCTTCATGAAGGGCCTGTACAACTGGGTGGGCTTCACCCAGCTGGCGATGGAGACGCAGACGCGGGAACGCCGCGCCGGCAAAAGCAGCTTCAATTTCCGCAGCCTGTTCAATCTGGGCCTGACCGGACTCACCGCCTTCTCCAACATGCCGCTGCGGATCTGGACCCTGGTCGGCTGCGTGATCTCGCTGCTGTCCATCGGCTACGCGATCTGGGAGCTGGTGCACACGCTGCTGTTCGGCAACCCGGTCAGCGGCTGGCCGACGCTGGCGGTCGCCGTCACCTTCCTCGGCGGCGTGCAGCTGCTGTCCATCGGCATACTCGGCGAATACGTCGGCCGCATCTTCAACGAAGTCAAGGGCCGGCCTACCTATTTGATCAGCCGCATCGCCAAACCCAGGGACGAGCGGGACGAATGAAAAAGCAGTTGTTCTGGTTCGGCGTCGTCGGCGTATCGGCGATGCTGCTGCACTTCGCGCTGGTGACGCTGGTTCTGGTGCCGCTGGGCGCGCCGCCGCTCGCCGCCAACGTGCTGGGCTTCCTCGGCGCCTTCCAGCTCAGCTACTGGGGCCACCGCCGCTTCACTTTCGAAGCCGGCCACGTGCCGCACCGCCAGGCGCTGCCGCGCTTCTTCGGCGTGTCCTGCCTGAGTTTCTGCGTCAACGAGGCGATGTATTTCGCGCTGCTGCGCTACGCGCCGCTGGATTACCGGGTTTCGCTGGCCATCGTGCTGTTCGCGGTGGCGGCGCTCACCTTCCTGCTCGGCAAGCTGTGGGCCTTCGCCTCCGCGCCACAAACAAATTAACGCCCGGCCGGCTCGCTCGGTAAACTTTCCCGCCAGCCACCGGTCATACCGCCCATGACGAAACGATTGACACTCTGCGCCGACGACTTCGCCCAGTCCGGCAGCATCAGCGCCGGCATCCTGCAACTGGTCGATGCCGGCCGCCTGTCCGCCACCAGCGTGCTCTGCCAGTCGCCGCTCTGGCCAGAGCTGGCCGGCGAGATCAAGGCGCGGGCCGATCGCGTCGATGTCGGCTTGCATTTCAATCTCACCCACCCGTTCGACGCGCCGGTCAAGCCGCTGTCTCACTGGCTGATGAAGAGCCAGTTGCGCCAGCTGTCGCAGGCTGCGCTGCGCGACGAGGCGCTGGCGCAGATCGACAGGTTCGCAGAGCACTACGGCCGCTTGCCGGACTTCGTCGACGGCCATCAGCACGTGCACGCGCTGCCGGTGATACGCGACGCGCTGTTCGACGCCATCCGGCGGCGCTGGCAACAGGATGCGCCGCCCTACCTGCGCTCGCCCGACAAACTGGGCCATCCCGGCGACAACCGGCTGAAGGCGCTGGTGCTGCGCAGCGTGTGCACCAATTTCGACGAGCAGGCGCGCGAGCGCGGCTTTTCCACCTCGCCGTGGTTCGGCGGCATGTATTCGCTGAGCCCGCAGGCGGATTTCGCCGGTCTGATGCAGGCCTGGCTGGCCCGCGCGCCGGACCGCGCGCTGATCATGTGCCATCCCGGCCTGCCCACCAACGACGCCTCCGACCCCATCGCCGCCAGCCGCGGCCGCGAATTCGATTTTCTCTCCGGCAGCGCCTTCGCCGAGCTTTGCCTCAAGCACAAGGTCGGCATCGCCCGCTTCCAGCCCGAGCCCGCCATCGCCGCCTAAAGGCCTGGGGCGCTCAGGCGCCCGGCCACGGCTGGCACCAGGGCTCGCCCAGGTCCGCCAGCCTGTCGCGGCAGGCCTCGCCGATAAAGCGCTCTCCCGCCAACGGCGGGCAGACGAAGGCGAATCTCTCCCCGTCCAGTTCGAAACGCAAGGCGTAGGCGTGCAGGTAGCCGCGGTCGGCCTCGCTGCCGCCGTACAGCGCGTCGCCCAGTATCGGCGCGCCCTGCGACTTCATCGCCACCCGCAGCTGGTGGGTCTTGCCGGTACGCGGCCGCAGCAGGAACAGCCTCAATCCCGGCTCCAGCGCATAGCTGAAAAACTGGGTGACGGCCGGATTCTCCCGGCCTTCCGTCAAACGCCAGGCGCCGCCCCTGCCCTTGGCCATGTCGCCGGCCACCCTGCCCTGCTTCTTCAACGGCTTGCGGTCCGACAAGGCCAGGTAGTATTTCTCGACCTCGCGCCCGGCCAGCGCGTCGCCCAGCGCGCGCGCCGCCTCGGCCGAGCGCGCCACCAGGATCAGCCCGGACGTGATGCGGTCCAGCCTGTGCACCGGCCACAGGGCCTCGTCGTCCAGCCCCGCGCGCAGGGCATCCATCAAGCCGGGCGCATCGCCCTCGCGGTGGAAGCTCGCGCCGGGGTGCTTGTCGACGAGATAGAAACGGGGATCTTGGTGGATCAGGGTGAACATGGCAGCCGAAGAGGAGGGAAAAGCCCCGCATTGTAGGCCACCCGCCGCAGGGGGAACAGCGGCGGCGTCACTGTCCGGCGTCCTTGCGCTGCTGCATCTCCATCCGCAACTGCTTGCGCATCTCGGCGGCGCGGAAGCGCTGCCGCTGCTCCTCGGTCTCCAGCACCAGGGTCGGCACCGTCATCGGCTTGCCGTCCTGATAGGCCACCATGGTGAAATAGCAGCTGTTGGTGTGGCGCTGGCTGCGCTGCTGGATGTTTTCCGCCACCACCTTGATGCCCACCTCCATCGAAGTGCGGCCGACATGATTGACGCTGGCCAGGAAGGTCACCAGCTCGCCGACATGAATCGGTTGCTTGAATAGCACCTGGTCCACCGACAGCGTCACCACATAGCAGCCGGCGTAGCGGCTGGCGCAGGCATAGGCCACCTGGTCCAGCAGCTTCAGCAGCACGCCGCCGTGCACATTGCCGGAAAAATTGGCCATGTCCGGCGTCATCAGCACCGACATCACCAGCTCTCTTTGCCTCTGGGCTTCTTCGCTCATCGTTTGCTCCCGCATATATACAGGCGGACATTCTGCCACGGTCATTGGAATAGCGGGCAGGCGCTTCTATACTGTATGGACAGAGGAACGCGTTTCATGTCCATTTCAAGTGTAGCCGGCGGCTATTCCAGCTACGGTTTCAGCATGCATGGCGCCAATTGCCAGTGTCCCGCCTGCCAAGCCTTGCGCTCGCAGGCCGCGCCCGTTTCCGACGCCTCCTCTTCCCCGCCGCAAACCGCCAACGCCATCCCCAGCGCTTCAGCGGGAGACAAAACCGGCAACGACGCCCCAGGCCAGGGCCAGGCCGACAACGCGAAAACCGCGCGGCAAGCCGGGCCCGCCGCGCCCAAAACGCCAGACGGCAAGCCCCTGAACGACGCGCAGCAGAAGGAAGTGGAAGACCTGAGGGCGCGCGACACCGACGTGCGCCGCCACGAAGCCGCCCACCAGGCCGCCGGCGGCGCGCTGGCCGGCGCGGCCAGCTTCACCTATCAACAGGGACCGGATGGCAAGCAATACGCGATAGGCGGCGAAGTGCCGATCCAGATCAGCCAGGGCGGCACGCCGCAGGAAACCATACGCAACGCGCAAACGGTGCGCGCCGCCGCGCTGGCGCCGTCCGACCCGTCCGGCCAGGACCGCGCGGTGGCGGCAGAAGCCACCCAGATGGAACAGCAGGCGCGGATGCAATTGCTGCAACAGCAGAGCGGCAATCAGAATCTCAGCCCGCTGCAGAAACTGCAGCAAGCGACCGCCCCGGCCGGCAGCGCGCAGGCCAAGGGCGGCAATATCGACACCTACGCCTGATGGCCGCTGACAAACCGCTGATCCTGCGTCGCGCCTCCTTGCCGTGCTGCGTGCGCTGTCTGCGTCGGCGCGCCTGGGCTCTGGTGCGCTACGAGGTTTTGTTCGCGGCGCCAAGCGCCTGCCCGCGATCCCCGTCGTTTTGGCGATGCCGCGCTGAAAGCGTCTCGGGGATGCGCATGGACTGCATGCGCATTCCGCCTCCTCGGCCGCTTCGCCCTGCCTCGCGCCCGTGCGCGAAAGCGTGTGCCCGCGTTAAACCCGCCGCGCCAGCCGCAGGCCGTTGGCGATCACGATCAGGCTGGTGCCGACGTCGGCGAACACCGCCATCCACAGGCTGGCCACGCCGGCCAGCGCCAGGCCGAAGAACACCAGCTTGATGCCCAACGCGATCGCGATGTTCACTTTGAGCACCGACGCGGTGCGGCGGGCGTGAACGATCAGGTCGGCCAGCCGCGACAGCTTGTCGTCCATCAGCGCCACGCCGGCCGTCTCCAGCGCGCTGTCCGATCCTGCCGCGCCCATCGCGACGCCCAGGTCGGCCCGCGCCAGCGCCGGCGCGTCGTTGACGCCGTCGCCGACCATCGCCACCTTGCCGCAGGCCTGCAGCTGCTCGATGAAGCGCAGCTTGTCCTGCGGCAGCAGGCCGCCGTGCGCGGCGGAGACGCCGGTCTGCGCCGCCACCGCGGCCGCCACCTGCGGACTGTCGCCGCTGAGCATCACCGCGCGCACGCCCATTTCGCCCAGACGGGCGATGGTGGCCGCGGCCTCCGGCCGCACCTGGTCGGCGACGGCCAGCACGCCCAGCGCCCGCTCGCCGTCCAGCAGCACCAGCGCCCCCTCGCCCGCGGCGTCCATCCGCGTCAGCTCAGCCGCCAGCGCCGGCGTCAGCGCGCCCTGCTCCTCCGCCAGCCGGCGGCTGCCCAACTGCAGCGCGCGGCCATCCACCCGGCCGCGGACGCCGCGGCCCACCAGCTCGCTGACCTGCTCTGCCGCCGGAACGGCGATGCCGCGCCGCGCGGCCTCGTCCAGCACCGCCTTGGCCAGCGGATGGGTGGAATGGCTGTCCAACGCGGCGGCCATCGCCAGCACCGCGGTCTCATCGCCGCCGTCCAGCGCCGCCACGCGGGTGACGCGCGGCTCGCCCAGGGTCAGCGTGCCGGTCTTGTCCAAGCAGACGGTGTCGATGCGGGCCGCCATTTCCAGCGGCGCGCCGCCCTTGACCAGCAGGCCGTGGCGCGCGGCCGAGGCCAGCGCGCTGACCACGGTCACCGGCGTGGCGATCACCAACGCGCACGGGCAGGCGATCACCAGCATCACCAACGCGCTGTAGATCGCCTGGTGCCAGGCCATCAGGCCCAGCAGCGGCGCGGCCACGGCGAACAAGGCCGCCAGGGCCAGCACCACCGGGGTATAGACCGAGGCGAAGCGATCGATGAAGCGCTGCGTCGGCGCCTTGGACGCCTGCGCGTCGCGCACGGTGGCGATGATGCGCGCCAGCACCGAGCCGGACGCCGGCGCCGTGGTCTCGATCTCCACCACGCCGCTGCCGTTGATGCTGCCGGCGAACACCGCGTCCTTGGGCCCCTTGTCCACCGGCAGGCTCTCGCCGGTGATGCTGGCCTCGTTGAAGCTGCTGTGGCCGTCGGCGATGCGGCCATCCAACGGCACGCGCTCGCCCGGGCGCACCCGCACCCGGCTGCCCACCGCCACCTCGGCCGCCTGCGCCTCGCGCCAGCCGGCGCCGTCGGCCACCCAAGCGGTTTCCGGCGCCAGCGCCATCAGCGCGCGCACCGCCTCGCCGGCCTTGGCCAGCGACATCGCCTCCAGCCGCTCGGCGATGGCGAACAGGAACAGCACCATCGCCGCCTCCGGCCACTGGCCGATCAGCATCGCGCCGATCACGGCGACCGACATCAGGAAATGGATGTTCAGCGTGCGGGAGGACAGCGCGATCCAACCCTTCTTCAGCGTCGGGATGCCGCCCAGCAGGATGGAGGCCAGCGCCAGCGCCGCCACTTCCAGCCGGCCGTCGCCCAGGCTCCAGGCGATGGCCTCCGACGCGGCGGCGGCCAGGCCTGACGCCGCCAGCAGCAGGTTGGCGCGCCCTCCATGGCCTTGCGGCGCCCGCGCCTGCGCGCCCGCGTCCAGCTCCACCGCCTTCATGCCCACCTTGGCGATGGCGCTCCTGACGCCGTCCAGGTGCGGCAGGTCGTGGCGCAGCAGCAACACCCGTTCGATGAAATTGAATTCCAGCGCCACCACGCCGTCCATGCCGGCAAGCGCCTTCTCGATCAACCTGGCCTCGGTCGGGCAGTCCATCGCCTGGATCTGCAGCCGAGACAGATTCGCGCCCTTGCCCTCGCCCAGTTGCACCCGGGCCGGCGCCGCATGGCCATGCGAATGGCCGCAACCCGCGCCATGCTGGTGGCCTTGATCATGCTTGTGGTCGTGCCCATGCCGGTCGCCCGGTTGGTGTTCGTGGCCGCAGCCGCCCTGGCGTCCATGGGCATGCTCGCGCGTCTGCCGCTCTCCGCCGCCCTGGGCCAGCGCGGCCCCCGCCTTGGATGAGCAGCAATCGCCGCCGCGGGCAGCTTGGTGTCCCTGGTGCGGCGATGCGGCCTTGCGATAACGCGTGATGCTTGACATATGCGCCTCCATTGGTAGTCTGGGCACATTGCACACCCTGTAGTCACTACAGGGTCAAGCGTTTTTCTCGGGAGAACGTCATGTTGATCGGAGAACTGGCGCGCCAGACCGGCTGCGAGGTGGAAACCATACGCTACTACGAGCGCGAGGGCCTGCTGTCCGCGCCGCAGCGCTCGGCCTCCGGCTACCGCCGCTACACCGCGGAGCAGCTGGGCGAGCTGAACTTCATCCTGCACTGCCGCTCGCTGGGCATGTCGCTGGCCGACATCCGCAACCTGGCCGCGTTCAAGGCCGACCACGAACACGACTGCGAGGACATCAATCTGCTGATCGACCAGCAGATCGCCAAGGTGCATCAGCAGGTGGAAGCTCTGCGGCTGCTGGAGCAGCAGCTGCTGGCGCTGCGCGACAAGTGCCACGACAGCCACGCGGCGGCCGATTGCGGCATCCTGCAGACGCTGGTGGAGGCAGCCGAGGGCGCGCCCTGCGTCTGCCACACCCCGTTCGGCCAGGACAACCACGGCCACAGCCAGGACTACGACCACGCGGCCAAAAAAAATGGCCGGACCCCAAAGGGCCGGCCTTAAATCAACGCTCGTTTGGGGAAGAGGAGAAACCCACCGACCACCACCCCACGGCAGTCAGCTCACAACACAATCGTTACAGCCAGTGGCTGATCAGCGGCGCGGCGAATACCGTCGCCACCCCGGCCAGCATCATGGTCAGGCTGGCCACCACGCCTTCCTCGGCGCCTATCTCGCTCGCCTTGGCGGTGCCGGCCGCATGGGCCGCCGCGCCGAACAGCGCGCCGCGCGCCAGCTTAGAGCGGATCGGCAGCAAGGCCAGCATCAACTGCCCCAGCATCATGCCGCACACCCCGGTCACCACCACGAACAGCGCGGTCAGGTCGGCCGAGCCGCCCAGCGTCTGCGCCGCCGCCAGCGCGAACGGCGTGCTGATCGATCGCGGCGCCAGGCTCTTCTGCATCAGGTCCGGCAGATCCAGCCAGCGCGCCAGCATCACCGAGCTGGCCACCGCCACCGGGATGGCGGCCAATACGCCGCAACCCAGCGACAGCCAATGCCTGCGGATCAGCGCGCGGTATTCGTAGATCGGCACCGCGAACGCCACCGTCGCCGGCCCCAGCAGCCAGGTCAGCCAGCGCGTGTCGGCGAAGTAGGTCTGGTACGGCACCCGCGCCAACACCACCAAGCCGATGATCAGCAGCGGCACCGCCAATATCGGCGTGCTCCACCAGCTGCGCGTCTTCAGGTAATACTTCTTGACCACCCAGTACAGCACCACGGTGAGTACGAAGGAGATCAACGCAATTTCATGCTCCATGGACTTCAGCCCTCATCTGCGCCCTGCGGTTGCTGTCGCGGCGCCGCAGCCGAATTTCCAGCCGGTAGCAGCGGTCGACAACCAGCGCGGTCACCGCCATCACCAGCGCGGTGGAGGCGACGATCACCAGCAGCAGGCGCGCCCCGGCGGACAGGATCACGTCCGGGTACTGCACCACCGCCACCACGGCCGGGATGAAGAACAACAGCATCTCGGCCAGCAGCCAGCGCGCGCCGTGGCGGAACCAATCCACCGGCAGCAGGCCCGACCACAGTCCGGCCAGCACCAGCAGCATGCCCAGCACCCCGGCCGGCATCGCCGGCAGGAAGCGGTGGCTCAGCTGGCTGGCCGCCAGCCACACCAGGCTCAGCAGCAGTACCTGGAAAAAGGTCTGCAGCGGTTGCGACAGGCGGTGAAACAGGCGGGCCATGCTTGGCTTCCATCAACTTAGGAGTTGAGCAAAGTATAGCCAGCCGGCATTCATTCTAAAAATGAATTAAAATTATCAAGACGATTCCATACAGGAATGAAAATGGACATCCGCGCCTTACGCTATTTCGTCGAACTGGTGAAATGCCAGAGTTTCACCCGCGCCGCCGACGCGCTGTTCGTCACCCAGCCGACGATCAGCAAGATGGTGAAGCAGCTGGAGGAAGAGCTGGACATGCCGCTGATCCTGCGCGAGGGCCGCAGCTTCCGCCTGACCGACGCCGGCCGCGTCACCTACGAGCGCGGCCTGGACGTGCTGTCGGCGATGAACCAGCTCAAGCACGAACTGGCCGACCTGGCCTCGCTCAGCCACGGCGAGCTGGTGGTGGGCCTGCCGCCGATGGTGGGGGTCGCCTTCTTCGCGCCGGTGGTCAGCCGCTACCGCCGCCGCTATCCGCAGATCGAGCTGAAGATGGTGGAGGACGGCGCGCTGGCGATAGAGAACCGCATCAAGAGCGGCGAATTGGAGATAGGCGTGGCGGTGCTGCCGGTGGACAGCCAGCTGTTCGAGCACTACTCGGTGGTGCGCGATCCGCTGTGCCTGGTGGCGCCCGCCGGCTCGCGCTGGCGCGACAAATCGCTGGTGCAGCTGGCGGACATCGCCGACCAGCCGCTGGTGCTGTACCCGGACGACTTCACGCTCAGCCGCCGCGTCGGCGACGCCTTCCGCGAACTGGGCAAGACGCCCAACATCGTCGGACGCAGCGCGCACTGGGACTTCATCGTCGAACTGGTGGCCGCCAACCTGGGCGTCACCCTGCTGCCGCGCAGCATCGTCGAGCGGCTGGACCGCCAGCTGTTCGACGTGGTGCCGCTATACGACCACAAGCTGTACTGGCATCTGGCGTTGATCTGGCAGCGCGGCGGCTATCTGTCCCACGCCGCCCGCGCCTGGCTGGCGCTGACGCGGGAGACGCTGGGCGGGCAGGATTGAAAAAAGCCGCTGACGCGGCCTTTTTCTCGCGGCGGACAATCCGCTCAGCCCGCCTTCAGCACGCGCTGGCGGCGGCTTTCCGACAACACCATGCCGGACGACACCGACACGTTCAGGCTTTCCACGGTGCCGAACATCGGGATGGACACCAGCACGTCGCAGTGCTCGCGCGTCAGCCGGCGCATGCCCTCGCCTTCGGCGCCCATCACCCAGGCCAGCGGGCCGGAGGCGTCGAAGTGGTAGAGGTCGGTGTCGGCCTCCATCGTGGTGCCGGCGATCCACACACCGGCGTCCTTCAGGTCGCGCAGCGTGCGCGCCAGATTGGTGACGGTGATATAGGGCACCACCTCGGCCGCGCCGCAGGCCACCTTGGACACGGTGGCGTTCAGCGTGGCGGAGCGGTCCTTGGGCGCGATCACCGCGTGCGCACCCATCGCGTCGGCGACGCGCAGGCAGGCGCCCAGATTGTGCGGGTCGGTGACGCCGTCCAGGATCAGCAGCAAGGGCGGCTCGGACAGGTTTTCCAGCACGTCGTCCAGGTCCACGTAGTTCATGCTGGCGTCTATCATCGCCACCACGCCCTGGTGCCTGGCGTTGCCGCTCATGCTGTCCAGGCGCTCCTTGTCGACGATGTGCAGCTTGACGTTCTCCGCGCCGGCCTTGTCCAGCACCGCCTTGGCGCGGGCGTCGTGGCGGCCGCCGGCCAGCCAGATCTCGATCAGGCTCTTCGGGTTCTGCCACAGGCGGGCATTGATGGCGTGGAAGCCGTGGATCAGGCGTTTGTTGCTCATGGCGGGAAAGTCTCGAATGCTCAATTCCCGCCATTGTAGCCGCAAGCCGCCCACCGGCCCAGCCTCGGCGTCAACTAGGCCGGCTCGGCCTCGCGCCGCCAGCCTGCCGCCAGCGCGGCGAACTCGCCGGCCGGCAGCGGCCGGCCGAAATGATAGCCCTGCAGCACATGGCAGCCCTTGCCCTCCAGGAAGGCCGCCTGCTCCTCGCTTTCCACCCCTTCGGCCACCACCTGGAATTTCAGCTTCTTGGCCATGGCCAGGATGGCTTCGGCGATGGCGGCGTTGTCGTCGTCGTCCGGCAGCCCCTCGACGAAGGACTGGTCTATCTTCAGCGTGTCCAGCGGGAAGCGCTTCAGGTGGGACAGCGACGAGTAGCCGGTGCCGAAATCGTCGATGGACAGCCATACGCCCAGCGACTTCAGCTCCGACAGCAGGCTCACCGCCTCGGTCGGGCTCTGCATGATCATGCTCTCGGTGATTTCCAGCTCCAGCCGCCCGGCGGCGAGGCCGGCGGCCTGCAGCGCGCCAGCCACCTTGGCCGGCAGCGAAGGCTGGCCGAACTGGCGCGGCGACAGGTTCACCGCCAGCCTGGGCACCCGCAGCCCCTGGGCGTCCCAGGCCGCCAGCTGGCGGCAGGCCTCGCGCAGCACCCAGTCGCCTATCGGCTTGATCAGGCCGGTTTCCTCGGCCAGCGCGATGAAGCGCGCCGGCGGCACCAGGCCCAGCTGCGGATGGCGCCAGCGCAGCAGCGCCTCGGCGCCGGCCAGCGCCCGCTCGCCCGCGCTCAGCTGCGGCTGGTAATGCAGCTCGAACTCGTGCCGCTCCAGCGCCATCCGCAGGCCGTTTTCCAGCAGCAGCCGCTCGAAGGTCTGGGTGTTCATGCCGATGTCGAAGAACTGGTAGGTGTTCTTGCCCGCCTCCTTGGCGCGGTACATCGCCACGTCGGCGTTCTTCAGCAGCGTGCGCGCGTCGCGGCCGTCGTGCGGAAACACGCTGATGCCTATGCTGCCGGTGATGAACACCTCGTGCGCCTCCAGGCACAGCGGCTTGCCCAGCGCCGCCAGGATGTCGGACGCCATGTCGGCCAGCTGGTGGTGGCTGTCGAAGCCGCTCATCAGCAGCGTGAACTCGTCGCCGCCCAGGCGCGCCAGCATGCCGCGCTCGCCCACCACCCGCGACAGGCGGATGGCGATCTCGCACAGCAGCTGGTCGCCCACCTGGTGGCCGAAGGAATCGTTGATCAGCTTGAAGCGGTCCAGGTCGATGAACATCACCGCCAGCCGGCCGTCCTCGCCGTCCATCCGCGTCAGCGCCTCGTCCAGGCTGGCGGTCAGGCGGCTGCGGTTGGGCAGCCGGGTCAGCGGATCGTGGTTGGCGAGGAACTGCAGCCGCTCCTCGGCTTCCTTGCGCTGGGTGATGTCGGAGAACACCGCGACGTAATTGGACAGCAGCCCGTCCTCGTCGCGCAGCGCCGAGATCGACAGCTCGGCCGGATACCACTGGCCGCCCTTGCGCCGGTCCAGCATCTCGCCTTGCCAGTGGCCGCAATCGGCCAGCGCCTGCTGCATCGCCGCCCGCGCCTGTTGCTCCGCGCTGAAGATGCGCGACGCCTTGCCCAGCGCCTCCTCCTCGGCGTAACCGGTGATGCGGGTGAAGGCGTCGTTGACGGCGATGATGCGCGCGCCGGCGTCCAGAATCAGGATGCCTTCGGCCGAGTTCTCGAACACCTTGGCCGCCAGCCTGAGGTTGGTGTCGGCCAGCAGGCGCTCGGAGATGTCCATCACCACGCCTATCACCGCCTTGCGGCCGTTCAGCTCGAACAGGCGGCTGTGCACCTCCATGTCCACCAGCACGCCGTCCTTGCGCAGGCCGCGGGTGGCGTAATGCATCACCGAGATATTGTCGCGGAAGCGGCGCAGCAGTTGCTGCCGCAGCCGCTCGGCTTCGCCCGGCACCAGCAGCTGCGGCATGGTCATGCCCTCCATCTCCTCCGGCTGGTAGCCCATGATCTCGGCCAGCTTGGGATTGACGTAGGCCAGCTTCTCGTCCTGCATGATGTAGATGCCGACCAGCGACTGCTCGACCAGCGCCAGGTAGCGGTCCTCCGCCTCGCGCTTGGCCTTCTGCTCCTGCCGGGCCTGGGTGATGTCGGTGTCGACGCTGCCGACGCCGGCCGGCCGGCCGTCGGCGTCGAACAAGGGAAACTTGGACGCCAGCAAATAGGTTTCCACGCCGTTGAGCACGAAATGCTCGTCGAACTGGCGCGGCGACAGCAGGTTCAGCACCTGCTGGTCCTGCTCGCGTATCTGCCGCGCGTCCTCGGCGTCGAACACGTCCTCCGGCCTGCGGCCCAGCAGCGACTCCGCCGACACGCCGACCCGGCGCGCGTAAGCGGCGTTGACCAGCAGGTAGCGGCCGTCCATGTCCTTCAGCGACATCATGGTGGGGCTGTGGTTGACCAGGGAGGCGATGCGGGCGCGGAACACCCTCAGCGCCTCGCCGTCGGCGCGATGGCCGTCCATCAGGATGGCCACCAGCATGCCCGACACGTTCAGCGCCAGCGCCAGCAGGAGGTCGGTGGCGGCGCTGCCCATGCCCGCGCGCACCAGGCCGGCCGGCGGCAGCGCCGCCAGCGACAACAGCAGCGACACCATGCCGGACGTCAGCGCCGCGCCGCCAAGGCCGGTGCGGCAGGCCGCCCACAAGATCAGGGGGAAAAACAGCAGCTGGCTGGGCACGCCGGGCGGCTCGCCGACCGCCAGCAGCAGGCCGACGCCGCCGGCCGACAGCAGCAGGATCAACGCCAGCTCCAGGCGCAGCGGCAGCGGCAGCGGGCGCCCGGCCGGCAAGGCCAGCGGCGCGCACAGGAACAGGGCCGAAGCCAGCGCCGCCCAGCATTGCCAGGTCCAGGGCCAGGGGTTGCCGGAAAGCCCGCCTGCCGCCCAGGCGTAGCCGCCCGGCAACAGCGCCGCGGCCAGCGCAGGATAGAAGATCAGCGCCAGCAGCAGGTGGCGCAGCTGCTGCGGCGTGCCGGGCCGCTCCAGGCCGGCCAGCAGCCCGCCCAGGCGCAGGCCCGGCCGGATCAGATACAAGGACGCCGCCATCAGCAACGCCCACAGCGGCGGCATCCACGCCGCCGCCGCGCTGCCCGCCGCCAGCGGCCACCACCAGCAGCGGCGCGGCTCGCGCGCCAGCAATTGCCAGCACAGCAGGCCGTGCGGCGCGAAACTCGCCAGAGACAATGCCGCGTGCGGACCGCGCGGCCACAAGGCCACGCTGGCGACAAAGCCCAGGAAAACCAACAACTCCTCCACCCTAGGTGTGGCTCTCACGCTCCCATCCTCTTCCTGTCGTCCGGTTGGCCGGATCTTGCTCCATCTCGACTCCGGCGCCCTGGGCGGCAGCGGAGACTTGTCTATTATTTTTTTTGATATCTGATTCGCATCAATAGCCTATTTTCTTCATGCAAAAGTAAAATAGGCTTGAAGCAAACGCATACGATAGCCGGGAATCCCCGCGCCGGCTAGCGCCGTTCGCCGCCAAAGCCTTAAGGCCGCGCGGCGCACTGTTATAATCGCGACAAGCACAACTCCGCACAGAAGCCCGACCAAGTTGGATACGCTCACACACCTGCCACCCGCCGGCCAGAAAACCCGATGCGGCCGTCTGCCGGACGGCCTGGACAGCCACGCCATCGCCGCGCTGGCCAAGCAGCGCCGCCCGCTGCTGATCCTGGCCGCCGACGCCCAGGCCGCGCAGCGGCTGAAGGCCGAACTGCCGTTCTTCGCGCCCGATCTCTCCATCGCGCTGTTTCCCGACTGGGAAACGCTGCCCTACGACCACTTCTCTCCGCACGGCGACCTGGTCAGCGAGCGGCTGGCCACCTTATGGCAGATCCGCCAGCGCGAATGCCAGGTGGTGATCGCGCCGGTCAGCACCGCGCTGGGCCGGCTGGCGCCGGTGAGCTACCTGCTGGGCCGCACCTTCTTCCTGAAAACCGGCCAGCAGCTGGACGTGGAAAAGCTGCGCGGCGACATGGTCACCGCCGGCTACCAGCACGTCACCCAGGTGATGGCGCCGGGCGAATTCTCGGTGCGCGGCAGCCTGATCGACCTGTACCCGATGGGTTCGCCGCTGCCGTACCGGATCGACCTGTTCGATGCCGAGATCGACAGCCTGAAGACCTTCGACCCCGACACCCAGCGCACGCTGTACCCGGTGCCCGAAGTGCGCATGCTGCCGGCGCGCGAGTATCCGGCCGACGAGAGCGGCGTCACCGCCTTCCGCCAGCGCTACCGCGAGAAGATGGAAGGCGATCCGAGCAAGAGCCGCGTCTACAAAGACGTGTCGCAGGGCCTGTGGCCAGCCGGCATCGAGTACTACCTGCCGCTGTTCTTCGACGAAACCGCGACGCTGTTCGACTACGTCGGCGACGACGCGCTGGTGGTGCAGCACCACGACGTGCAGGCGGCGGCGGAAACCTTCTGGCGCGACGCGCAAAGCCGCTACGACATGGCGCGCGGCGACGTCGACCGCCCGGTGCTGGCGCCGGCCGACATCTTCCTGCGCCCGGACGAACTGATGGCCCGGCTCAAGCCCTATGCCCGCATCGAATTCGCCGGCGACGGCGAAACCGGCGCCGCGCTGCCGGAGCTGGCGGTGGACCGCCGCGCCGAGGCGCCGCTGCACAAGCTGCAGCGCTTCATCGCCAGCGGCGGCAAACGCGTGCTGCTGGCGGCGGAAAGCCTGGGCAGGCGCGAAACCATGCTGGCCTTCCTGGCCGAAAACGGCATCAAGCCGACGCCGGTTGACAGCTGGGCCGATTTCGCCGGCGGCAAGGCAGCGCTGGCGCTGGCCGTCGCCCCGCTCTACTCCGGCTTCATGCTGGCCGATCCGGCCATCGCCGTCGTCACCGAAAGCGAGCTCTACCAGCACGTCGCCCGCAGCCACACCCGCCGCAAGGCCGGCCGCGCCGGCTCGGACGCGATGCTGCGCGACCTGGCCGAGGTCAAGGCCGGCGACCCGGTGGTGCACGAGGCCCACGGCATCGGCCGCTACGTCGGCCTGGTGACCATGGACCTGGGCGAGGGCGAAACCGAACTGATGCAGCTGGAGTACGCCGACGGCGCCACGCTGTACGTGCCGGTGTCGCAGCTGCAGCTGATCTCCCGCTACGCCGGCGGCGCCACCGACGACATCCAGCTGCACAAGCTGGGCAACCCGGCCTGGGAAAAGGCGAAAAAGCGGGCCGCCGAGAAGGCGCGCGACACCGCGGCCGAGCTGCTGAACCTGTACGCGCAGCGCGCGGCGCGCGAAGGCCACAGCTTTACCCTGTCCCACGCCGACTACGCCGCCTTCGCCGCCGGCTTCGGCTTCGAGGAGACGCCGGACCAGGCCACCGCGATCGAGGCGGTGATCCAGGACATGTGCTCCGGCAAGCCGATGGACCGGCTGGTCTGCGGCGATGTCGGCTTCGGCAAGACCGAAGTGGCGCTGCGCGCCGCCTTCGTCGCCGTGATGGGCGGCAAGCAGGTGGCGGTGCTGGTGCCCACCACGCTGCTGGCCGAGCAGCACTTCCAGAACTTCTCCGACCGCTTCGCCGACTGGCCGGTGCGCATCGCCGAGCTGTCGCGCTTCCGTAGCGGCAAGGAAACCAAGGCTGCGCTCGCCGGCCTGGCCGACGGCGGCGTCGACATCGTCATCGGCACCCACAAGCTGGTGCAGCCGGACGTGGCGTTCAAGAACCTGGGCCTGGTGATCATCGACGAGGAGCACCGCTTCGGCGTGCGGCAGAAAGAGCAGCTGAAGCGCCTGCGCGCCAATGTCGATGTGCTGACGCTGACCGCGACGCCGATCCCGCGCACGCTGTCGATGGCGCTGGAAGGCCTGCGCGACTTCTCCGCCATCGCCACCGCGCCGTCGCGCCGGCTGGCGGTGAAGACCTTCGTCAGCCCCTTGAGCAACGGCGTGGTGCGCGAGGCGGTGCTGCGCGAGCTGAAACGCGGCGGCCAGGTGTTCTTCCTGCACAACGAGGTCGACACCATCGAAAACATGCGCGAAAAGCTGGCAGAGCTGATCCCGGAGGCGCGCATCGGCGTCGCCCACGGCCAGCTGCGCGAACGCGAGCTGGAACAGGTGATGCGCGACTTCCTGCAGCAGCGCTTCAATCTGCTGCTGTGCTCCACCATCATCGAAACCGGCATCGACATCCCCAACGCCAACACCATCCTGATCAACCGCGCCGACAAGTTCGGCCTGGCGCAGCTGCACCAGCTGCGCGGCCGCGTCGGCCGCTCGCACCACCAGGCCTATGCTTATCTGCTGACCCCGGACGGCATGACCCGCGACGCGCAGAAGCGTCTGGAAGCCATCCAGCTGTCCGGCGAGCTGGGCGCGGGCTTCTACCTGGCGATGCACGATCTGGAAATCCGCGGCGCCGGCGAGGTGCTGGGCGAAGGCCAATCCGGCGAAATGCAGGAAGTGGGCTTCAGCCTGTTCACCGAGATGCTGAAGCAGGCGGTGCGCGATCTGAAAAAGGGCCGCGCGCCGGACCTGGACGCGCCCTTGGGCGTCACCACCGAGATCAATCTGCACAGCCCGGCGCTGCTGCCGGATGGCTATTGCCCGGACGTTCACGAGCGGCTGCTGATCTACAAGCGCCTGGCCAGTTGCGAGACCGAGGCCGAGATCGACGATATCCACGAAGAGCTGATCGACCGCTTCGGCCTGCCGCCGCAGAGCGTGAAGACGCTGATCGAAAGCCACCGCCTGCGCCTCGTCGCCAAGGAGCTGGGCGTGCAGAAGCTGGACGCCAGCGAGGTGGCGGTGCAGATCACCTTCATCAAGAACCCGCCGATCGACCCGGTGAAAATCATCATGCTGATCCAGAGCAAAAAGCATTACCGCCTGGCCGGGCAAGACAAGCTGCGCGTCGAGCAGGCGCTGCCGGAGGTGGCACAGCGGATCGTGAAGGTGAAGGAGGTGTTGAAGGAGTTGAGCGCCTAGGCTGGCTTGATTTCCATCCGTGCCGCTAATGAACGGCCGGCTCGATTGAGCTGGCCATTCTCCTATCCGCGCAATCTCTTCTGATGAATCCGCTACGCGGATTCCTTCCCTCCCCCCAACTTGCCCCATTGCAAGGCAAGCCCCCCGCTGCGGGGCTAGATTGGAAAGACCAGTACAACGAGGAGCCGCCATGCCCCGCCGCAACGCCGAAACCGACGACGACGACAAGCCCGTCCCGCTGTACCGCCAATACGAAACCCAGGGCACGGTGCGGCAGATATCGTTTTATCTGTCCGAGGAGATCGGTGCCGCCATCCACTACACCGATCTCCTGTACACGCTGCGCACCGCCAGCAGCACCGACATCGTCTACCTGCACCTGAACACCCCCGGCGGCAATTTCGACGCCGGCCTGCAGATCATCAACAACATCACCGCCAGCCAAGCCCACGTGGTCACCATCCTGGAGGCGCGGGCGTATTCGATGGGCGCGCTGATCTTCCTCGCCGGCGACGAGCTCGTGGTGCACGACACCTGCCAACTGATGTTCCACAACTATTCGTCGGCGCTGATCGGCAAGGGCAACGAGCAGCAGGCGCAGGTGGCGGCCAGCGGCAAGTGGTTCGAGAAGGTGATGCGCCACGTCTGCCGCCCCTTCCTCACCGACGAGGAACTGGACCGCATCCTGAAAGGCGAGGACATCTGGCTGGACAGCGACGGCATCCGGCGCCGGCTGAACAACATCCAGAAAGGCGCGCCGGCGGTGACGGCGCGCAAGCCGGGCAAGAAGGGCGGCGCAGCCGAACCCCGCGGTTAGCGGGATGGGCATTGCCGGCAAGGCGGCGCGCCGATAAAATGACATCGTCAAAACATGGACAATTCTGAGATGTCATTGCGCGATATCCGCATGCTGGCCCGCTACAGCGCCTGGGCCAACCGCCGCCTGTTCGACGCGCTGGCCGCGCTGCCGGAAGAGGAATTGCTCAAGGCGCGCGCCACCGTGTTCGGCAACGTGCTGTCGACGCTGAACCACAATCTGGTGGTGGACCGCATCTGGCAGGGCCATCTGCTGGCCCGCCCGCACGGCTACAGCGGCCGCAACACGCCGGACACGCCCCGCCTCGCGCAACTGGCTCGGGCGCAGGCGGAGCTGGACGGCTGGTACATCGATTACGCCGACCGCCTGGATGTGGCCGAATACGAGCAGGAGGTGGACTTCGCCTTCGTCGACGGCGGACGCGGCCGCATGCGGCGCGGCGACATGCTGCTGCACATCGTCAATCACAAGAACTACCACCGCGGCTTCGTCGCCGACATGCTGTACCAGATCCCGGCCACGCC